>NZ_LGHS01000066.1 GCF_001202025.1 Pseudorhodobacter aquimaris | reverse complement strand
AAACATCCCTTGAGCGACGACGACACCGTATTCTGCTAAATGACCCCGCAAAGCGTTTACCAACTGGGAGCGTTGGCGGACACATAAATCGCGTGTTCGAAAGACCATGCCCTGCGCCTGTTGTTCTGCGCTTTTAACCGAGACGTAGCGCATGGTCGGGCGCGATGCCGCCTCCGCGATCGCTTCTGCGTCATTTGCATCGTTCTTTTGACGCTTCACAAACGGCTTAACGTAAACAGGTGGGATTAGACGCGCCTCGTGACCGAGCTTGCCAATCTCACGCCCCCAATAATGGGACGTAGCGCAAGCCTCCATAGCAACAACGCACCTTGGAAGCTTACTCAGGAACGCAATAAGCTGAGACCGCGACAATTTCTTGCGGAACACAACGGAACCATCGGTGGCAGCCCCGTGCAGTTGGAAGCTCCGTGCAGTTGGAAGCCCCGTTTTGCTAAATCAATTCCTACTACGCTAACATTCTCTATGGATGCTCTTCCTTTGTATGACAGTTTAAACTGCTATCATTCTGGCACATTGCGATGCCGCCGGGTGGCGCATCCACCCCATCATTGATGTAGTGGAATATTGCTCCTTCTGCTTGTCTGCGGGGCGCCCGTTTCTAACGCCAGATCAGTCCGGCTTTCAGAGATTTGAAGACGGTCTCGACCATGGAATTGTCATAACACTGTCCCTTGCCGCTCGTCGAAACGAGAACGCCATGCTGCTTCAGACGTTTATGATAGTCACCGGAACAGTATCGAGAGCCACAATCCGTATGCTGGATGCAGCCTTTGGGTGGCTTTCGCAGCCCTACTGCCATGTCCAGTGCCTTGATGGCCCGGTCCCGCTTCATCCGGTTACTGACCGCCCAGCCAATGACCCGGCGGGCGTAAAGGTGGATGGTCACTGCCAAATACAGCCATCCCTCGCTCGTCCAGATGTAGGAAATCTCCCCGGCCCATTGTGGTTCGGGCCATCAGCAAAGAAGTCCTGATCCAGAAAATCGGGGGCGACATTGAAGGCGTAATTGCTGTCAGTCGTGACGTTATGTTTACGGGCTCGAATACCTTGATCGCGTTCTCACGCATCAACCGGCCCCTCTTACCGTTTGCAAGCAAACCGTTGCCTGACAACGGGTGCCCGACAACAAGACCGGGATCGCGCAGTTCCTCCGTCATGCGAGGCCGACCCTAGCTTTACAGACCAAGGCGGTGTTGTTCTGTGATATGGGCCAACAGCACCATGTCATCTCGCTGGCTTCGGCTGATAGGGCGGATCTTTCAGGTGCGAAATCCACGGGAAGTAACCCGCAAAACGCGGCATGGAAACGCAATGGGCCAGATCTTCTTCCAGGTGTCGATGAAGGCAAACCTCAGGTCTGTTGGCCTGCGAAGAAGCCTCTTGGGCTTATGCTTCGCATAATCCTGCCGGTCAGTGGATCGTCGCCTTCTTCACCACTTCCCTCTCCCCGCGGAGTAGCCGGTTCTCTTTGCGAAGGCGCGCGTTTTCCTTCTCCACATCCTCATGCGGGCCGAACATCAGGGCATCCTGTAACCGGGGGCGTCGGGTCATAGCCCGATAGGTAAGCGGCGACAGGTCCTTAAGCATTTCTGACAACCATTTAATATTATCAAATATTTACGGATGTACGCGGTGAAAAACCTAATAAATTATCTGATCCCTGTCTGGGCCGCCCCCCTTGTCCTACCACCGGTCGGTAGCGGCGTCTGCATCGTTGAATTGAACAGGCTAGGAACCCCGTGATCTCATCGAGCACGGGCAGAAATCGGGGCCGCATTCATACGCACCTTGCCGCCATTCGAGCGACATTTAGGTCCCGCGCGCCAACCCCGATCAAGCCGCGGTCCGTGACAGTTTTCCCAAGCGTTGTCGTTTTCGGCAGCGCCAGCGACCGCTTGCGACAACAATATGGCAAGGACTTGTGCAACTGAATACTCGCGGAGCACCTATTACCCTTCTGCTGCTGGTCTTTTATTTTTGCAAGAACACTTCTTCTGTCGCTCACCATCGGGCACAAAACGAGAGCGCTGATAACTATATTACAGCGGGAAACTCGGTTGGCTTTGGCATCTCTGCGGCCTCGATGACAGCCACCTGGATTTCGGCCGTCTCACTTTATGCCTCAGCGACATCGGGCTACACCTATGGGGTTTTTGGGGCTCGCTGATGATCCTTCTCATCTATCCTTTCGGGCATCGTATCCGCTCTATTGGGCCACATGCGCATATATTGGCCAAAATCCTTCACGCACGGCACGGGCGCTCCAGTCTGTTGATCCTTGCCGGGTCCAAATTGCTGGGGGAGCCTGCTTAGCCTGACCTCGAATTTTATTGCCAGTGGTGCGTTGATCTCCATGCTCTCGCCGCTTTCGTTCGGCGCCGTGATTATCATCTTGCCGATCGTTTTCTTTGCCGCGCGCGGGACCTAGATCTTTGCCGCAGGGACAGTCAACCTCACGCCACCGTAACAGAGCTCCTTTTTTTCCGATGATTTCTTTAACGAGGGCGCGCGTCATATCGCGGCGGTGCTGGCCTATGCCGTTGGCAACCAGACGATTGTGCAGCGCTTCTTTGCCGTGCGCGAAGACATGACCCGCCAGACCTTTGTGACCGCATCAATCGGCTACAGGGCAACTTGTGATCGGTGCGGCGCTATTCTTTGCCAGGAACAAGTTCAACATTCTGGAGCTTTTGATGCTGGTCGGTGCAATCTGGGGTGCGCTGGTTTCCCCCGTCATCGCCAGCTTTTATTGACAAGGTCACTAAGCGGACCTTGGCCATCTCAGTGCTCGCGGCACTGGCGGTATTCTTTCCGGTGCGCTTTGGCTGCATCCCTCTCGAAGGTGCGACCGCATTCGTGTCTGTTTTCATTGTAGTCATCGGTGCGGGTGTGATCGCCGGGCTGATGATTTTCGGCTGCGCCGGGCGCAGTGCCGGTATGGTCGTCTGCGTGGTTTTGTCATTGGCTGACGGTGAAAGGTTCGACTTCTCCCACATTAGCGCCAAAACCGGCAATTTTGACACAGTCACTTCTGATACATACCGAAAGGAAAACCAATGGTTCCGATATTTTTGACAATTTATGTTCTGATTTTGTCCGTCATTGTGGCCGACGTACTGTTTTTCCTGTTGCGCGCCTTTTGGCAGGAATGGCGTCAGGTACGCATCGAAGGTAAAAGCATTGTTTAATCCGGGCCTATGCCTGCGGGGGCATCACCCCGGCAGATTTGGCGGCGCACCAATGGGTGCGCCGCTGTATGTAACAATATGATCCTTGTTCATTCGCAAGAACAAATGGCCCATTGACCCCGGCAATCATATGCGTCTTGCGCCACCCTTAAACATAAGCGGAACGGCCGCGAGGGCATTATCTGTTCTCTTGGTGGGGTGCCGTCATGCCACCCCACAGCAGGCAGGCTAAATGCCGTATTGCTCACGCGCGATATCGCCAAGGCCGACCGCGTCAAGCTTGGCCAAAGGTGCCAGGAATGTCACCTGAATCACGCCGGGCGCGCGCCCTATCTCGATTGCACCATTGATCGTCGCACGGTTCCGGACTTCGGCCACGCTGATTCCAAGCAACGTGGCAGCCCTTTGAAGGCCGTTGTCAATTGCGGCGTTCATATCAGCGGCCGTCCCGATGACAGAAATCGGAGCTGTCTGCTCAATTGTCTGTACACCGTATTTTTCCGCTAGCTTTTGCGCTTTGGCCGTTTCTGCCGCTGTAAAGGGGCGCGCCATCGGGGGCAGATCCTCAAGCAGAGGGAACAGCACCGGACCATCGATCGGCCAGCCCTTCTTTACCGAAACCTGCAACGTGACGGAACCGGCAACATCCATGGTGTGACCGGCGATTTCACCATCTCCTTGGCTTGCGTGCATGTCCCCCATGTAAATACCGCCGCCAGCGACCTTGACCGGACAAACCAGAACCGCGCCCGTCCGCACCGCATCGATATCCATGTGGCCGTCTGTTTTATTGGCAATGATCTGGTCATGCGTCAGCCCATAGGCATGTGGCGCGTTTTCCAAAAAGGCCCCGAAATCACCGGCGTTATGACTGTCCGGCATTGCGATCGAAGGACAGGTTCCAAGCTGCCCCATAAAGGGGCGCATACGCACCATGACACCCGGCATATCTGACGGCGCGTAGGTCAGGATCGAATGTTGGCGCGAATTATCGGGTAGTGCCGCATAGTTGGCAGCATCCTTGGCAATTGCTTCTGCTGCGTCTTGCGGCAGGGTCAGGCCAATAGCGCCGGTCGGGTCGAAGGTAACCGTATAGCCGTGCACGATCTCAAACGGGGTGACAGCATTGCCGCATTTGTCACAGCGAACGGCTTTGGGACCAATTCCTTCGATATGGGTTTCGGGCCAGACCTCATCACAGGTCGGACAGCGCGCCGCAACATAGGGGTCACCAAGACAAAAGCCCTCGGGAGAGTTATCATGCCCGGATGCCGTCGCAAGCGATGTTACGGTGATGTCGCGAATATGGACGATCAACGCATCCCCCGGCTCGGCGCCGTCAACATGGACAGGTCGGGTCACCTCATGACCGCCGCGCAGCCGCGGGGTAATCATTGGCCCCCAGCACCCTGGCGCGGTATTGGCGATGATCGTGCCGCCATTTGCAAGCGGGCCAAGCATCGGCTGGTCGGGATCCAGCACCGAATTTGTAAATTCGTTTACGACAACGCTGCGACGTAGCGAGGTGATTTGATTGCCGTCCGCCATAGTGCTTTCCCTTGCTGAAGATGCATAAAGTCATGCATTTTGAACCTTGAATCCCACCCCTACCAGAACGAGGCGCAAAAAACAAGATATGCGACATATCCTTTTGAAAAATATTGGAAAATTAATGCTCGCGCCACCGCATGTGATGTGCATCGGCCAAAAATCCCGAAGCAGAAAATCGAAATTGAATCCGCCAATTTGACACAGCCTGAAATCAAGGCTACCTCTTGGGTATCCGTTGGGGTGCCGTCATGGCTGAGAGGCGAAAGCTGACCCATCGAACCTGATCCGGGTCATTCCGGCGTAGGGAACGGAGAAAAGCTGCAAGCTATGCAGCCGCATGCCCTCCGTCTACCTGTGCTTTTGGCCCTTTAATTAAATGGGGCTACCTATGGTTTTTCAGGCGTTGACGATTGCAGGATCCGACAGTGGCGGTGGCGCGGGAATTCAGGCAGACCTTAAAACATTCAGCGCATTGGGCGTTTACGGTGCCAGCGTCATTACCGCGATTACGGCGCAAAACACATGTGCGGTTACGGCAGTTGAAACGCTCTCACGCGCGATGGTCCGCGCCCAGATTGATGCCGTCTTTGATGATCTGGCGATCAACGCGGTCAAGATCGGGATGCTGGGCGACGCGCAAACCATCGAAGCCGTAGCTGAGGGTCTGGCAGACTGTCAGGTGCCTCTCGTCCTCGATCCGGTGATGATCGCCAAATCAGGCGATGTGCTTTTGCCGGATGAGGCGATGGCGGCCTTGCGCATCCGCCTGTTGCCGCGGGCGGACCTTGTGACGCCAAACCTGCCAGAGGCAGCGCAGCTATTGAACGCAGCCGAGGCACGGGATGAGGCCGCGATGCTGGAGCAAGGCCGCGCCCTGTTAGCATTGGGGCCGCGTGCCGTGTTGATGAAGGGCGGGCATCGCGCGGGGGCGGAATGCGTCGATCTTTTGGTCACCGAGCATCATGTTTTACGGCTGTCCGCGCCGCGCCATCCGACGCGCAATACCCACGGCACCGGCTGTACACTATCGGCCGCCATTGCCGCAGGGCTGGCCCGAAACATGCCGATGCAAGAGGCTGTGCGCGCTGCCCATCGCTATCTTCAGGGCGCAATCGCCGCCGCGGACCAGCTAAACATCGGCAGCGGTCACGGCCCTGTCCATCATTTTCACGCGGTCTGGCACAATGGCTGATGTCACGATCATAGGCGCGGGGGTTGCCGGTCTTTGGGCCGCTTATGCCTGCCTGAAACGCGGGCTGCGGCCGCGTATCATCGACCGTGCAGGCACGCCGGGCCCACATGGCTGTTCATGGTGGGCGGGCGGTATGCTGGCGGCCGATTGCGAAGGCGCGATTTGTGAACCCCAAGTGATCACCCATGGACGCAATGCAACCGCGCTGTGGCAAGAGGTCACCCGCGTCACCAGCCGTGGCACGCTGGTTCTGGCGCCTTCGCGTGACGGCGTCGAACTTGACCGCTTTGCCGCGCGCACCTGCGGGCATACCGGCTGTGACAGCGCGAAAATCACCGCGCTCGAGCCGGATCTGGGCGGCCTGCACCGCCGCGGCCTGTTCTTTGCGCAAGAGGCCCACCTGAACCCCAGACAGGCCTTGTCCGATCTGACGCAAAAGCTTCTCTCATCCGGCATCCTTGTGGAAACAGGGACGGTCACTCCCGATGACATAGAGGGGCCGGTCATCGATTGTCGCGGCATGGCCGCAGAGCGCGATCTGTCAGGCTTGCGCGGCGTGCGCGGCGAAATGGTCGTGCTTCGCTCGGATGAAATTGTGCTGACGCGGCCCATCCGCCTGCTGCATCCGCGCCACCCGCTTTATGTCGTGCCCCGTGAGGGCGGGCTGTTCATGCTGGGCGCGACCCAGATCGAAACCGCGTCACGCGGCCCCATCCGCGCCCGCTCGGTGCTGGAGCTGTTATCCACCGCCTATGCCCTCGACCCGCGCTTTGCCGAGGCCGAGGTCATCGAGATGGGGGCCGATCTGCGCCCCGCTTTTTGCGATCATGTCCCACGGGTTATTCGTCGGGGGCGTGTCTTGTACCTCAACGGGCTGTTCCGGCACGGGTTTCTAATGGCCCCCACCTTGGCCGAGCAGGCGGCAGAATGTCTTTTGACAGGAAAAACAGGAGATCTGATCCATGAAAATTGAAGTGAACGGCGCGCCGCGCGACGTAACTGCCACCCATCTGGGCACCGCATTGATTGAACTGGGCTGGGCCGAGGGGCGGGTGGCAACCGCGCTGAACGGCAGCTTTGTGCCCCAAGCCGCGCGCGATGACACGCCGCTGTCGCCCGGCGACCGGCTAGAAGTCCTGACCGCGATGCAGGGGGGCTAAGCCATGCGTGATTTCTATGGCGTGACGCTGGCGACCCCCATGATGCTGGGCACTGCACGCTACCCCTCTCCGGCTGTGATGGAGAAGGCATTTCGGGAGAGCGGCGCATCGGTCGTCACGGTGTCGCTGCGGCGGGAGCGCGGCGCAGGGCAGGCATTTTGGGATATTGTGCGCGGCCTTGGCATTCATCTGCTGCCAAATACCGCCGGATGTCATTCCGCCCGCGAGGCGATCACCACGGCACAGATGGCACGGGAATATTTTCAGACCGACTGGATCAAACTTGAGGTGATCGGCCATGCGGACAGTTTGCAACCCGATCCCTTCGGGTTACTGGAGGCGGCCGAAGTCTTATGTGCCGACGGGTTCAAAGTATTCCCCTATACCACCGAAGATCAGGTGCTGGCGGCAAAACTGATTGATGCGGGCTGCCGAGTACTGATGCCATGGGGGGCGCCAATAGGGTCGGGCATGGGGCTGAACAATATTCACGGGTTGCGCAGCTTGCGGGCCGCTTTTCCCGATGTTGCCATGGTGATTGATGCGGGTCTTGGCCTGCCCAGCCATGCCGCACAGGCGATGGAATTGGGGTTCGATGCGATCTTGCTGAACACTGCGGTTGCCGAGGCGGGTGACCCCGCCGAAATGGCCCGCGCCTTTGCTCTGGCCGCGCAGGCCGGTGCGCTGGCCGCAGTATCAGGCCCGATGGGCCAACGTGACATGGCGGTGCCCTCAACCCCGGTGATTGGCAAGGCATGGCTATGATGTTACCCCGTTTTTACCCCATCTTTGACAGCAGGCAGTGGGTTTCACGGGCCGTCGGCCTGGGTGTCGCGCTGGTACAACTGCGTATCAAGGATCACGCCGAACAAGACCTGCGCCACGAGATCGGCACCTCACTCGCCGATTGCCGCCGCTATGGTGCGGCCCTTGTCGTCAACGATCATTGGGAATTGGCAATCGACTTGGGTGCCGAATGGCTGCATCTGGGCCAAGAGGATCTGGATACCGCCGATCTGGCCGCCATTCGGCGTGCCGGGCTTAAACTTGGGGTATCGACCCATGACCGCGCAGAGCTGGACCGCGCAATGGCCCTTGCCCCTGACTATATCGCTTTGGGGCCGGTTTATCCCACAATTCTGAAACAGATGAAATGGGCTGAGCAGGGCCTTGACCGTTTGACGGAATGGAAGGCGCTGATCGGAGAAATCCCCTTGTGTGCCATCGGGGGCATGTCGGTCGAACGTGCGCCCGGGGCCTTTGCCGCCGGGGCCGACACAGTGGCCGCAGTGACCGATATCACGCTGAACCCTGACCCCGACGCGCGCATGCGCCAGTGGCTGAAGGTGACGACATGAACCGCTATGCGCGCCAGATCGCCCTGCCCCAAGTGGGCGCCGCGGGGCAGACACGTTTGCGCGACGCACATGTTTTGGTCGTCGGCGCAGGGGCGCTTGGCGTCCCTGTGCTGCAATATCTTGTTGGGGCGGGTGTGGGCAAGATCACGCTGATCGACGGTGATACTGTGGATGAGAGCAACCTGCACCGCCAGCCACTTTACCGGATGCAGGATATCGGCCAACCCAAGGTTAAGGCCGCCGCCGCCAGCTTGGCCGCCCTGAACCCCGATGTCACCCTGCGCCCGCTGGTTGACTGGCTGACGCCTGCGAATGCGCCCGACCTTATAGCGGCGGCCGATGTGGTTCTTGATTGTGCCGATAGCTTCGCGGCCAGCTTGACCTTGTCCGACACGGCGCTTGTTGCCCGCAAGCCGCTGATCTCGGCCTCGGCTTTGGGGATGAGCGGGTATCTGGGCGGCTTTTGCGCCACGGCCCCGTCGCTGCGTGCGGTGTTTCCTGATCTGCCACGCAGGGCCGCGACCTGTGCAACCGCAGGTGTGTTGGGGCCGGTGGTGGCAATGATCGGGACCATGCAGGCACAAATGGCATTGGCGGTTTTGCTTGATCTGGCGCCCTCGCCTTTGGGTCAGATGATGACATTGAACGCGGCACAGTGGCGTATGTCGGGGTTTCGCTTCGATGGAGCCACGGAACCGGACAGCCCCGCGCCCTTCATTGCCAACAGCCAGATCACGCCGGATGATCTGGTGATCGATCTGCGAACAGAAGTGCCGTTCCCGTTTCGCAGCGGGGCCTTGCATCTGTCGCCTGACGACTTGACTAAATATCCCCTGCCGCCCGCCGCAACACGCATTGTGCTGGCCTGCCGCACCGGCCTGCGGGCGCATCATGCCTGCACGGCCCTCCGAAACCGCTGGGCGGGGCCGGTCGCCCTGCTCGCCCTGCCAGATCTTTAACCCGAACACCAAAACGGAGCTGCTCGTGAAGAATTTCATCGCCCCCCTCGTCCTTGCCCTTTTCGCAACACCTGCAATCGCCCAAGACCGTATGACGGTCATGCTGGACTGGTTCATCAATCCCGATCACGGGCCGATCATACTGGCGCAGGAATTGGGATATTTCAAAGAAGCGGGGCTTGAAGTCGAACTCGTCACCCCTGCCGACCCAAATGATCCGCCGCGGATGGTTGCTGCGGGACGTGTCGATCTGGCGGTCAGCTATCAGCCGGAACTGCACCTGAACCGCCGGGAGGGGCTGGATCTGGTGCGCGTCGGGACGTTGATTGAAACCCCGCTGACCTGTCTTGTGGTGCGGACCGATGGGCCTGTGCAATCCATGGATGATCTGGTCGGCGGCAAGATTGGCTTTGCCGTGGCGGGGGTTCAGGAAATGTTGCTCAATGCAATGCTGACCCATAGCGGCGTCGCGGTACAAGACGTGGAACAAATCAATATCGGCTGGTCAATCTCACCTGCGCTGATGTCTGGACAGGTCGATGGTGTTATCGGTGCGTTCCGGAACTTTGAGTTGAACCAAATGGATATAGAGGGAATTTCGGGGCGCTGTTTCTATCCCGAAGCGGAGGGTGTGCCGGTCTATGACGAGCTGATTTATGTTGCCGCTGCACACGGACTGGACCGTGACAAGATCGCGCGCTTCTTGCACGCGACCGAGCGCGCCGCGGCCGACATCCTGAATGATCCACACGCCACGGCCGAGACTTTTTTCGCGACAAGTGCAGAGTTGCGGACCGAACTCAACACCCGTGCATGGGCCGATACCTGGCCGCGCTTTGCCAGCCGTCCGGCGGCGGTTGACCAGGGTCGCTATGCCCGTTTTGAGGCATTTTTAGTTGCACAAGGGGCCGTAGACAGTGCCATCCCGGCCGCCGATCTGGTGATGGATGTCACCGCCGAGGCGACACCATGAGCGCGCCGAACTATGGCCATGCCTTTGCCCTTTGGCGCGCAGGTGCGGGTGCCAGTTGGGACAACTATACGCAGCATGCCTTTGTCGAAGGGTTGCGCGACGGATCCCTGCCGCAAGAAAGCTATTTGCATTATCTGCGCCAGGACTATGTTTTCCTGATCCATTTCGCCCGCGCATGGGCACTGGCTGCGGCCAAGGCGGAGACGCTGGACGAAATGGCCGCCGCCAGCGCGACAGTGCATGCCTTGGTGCATATAGAGATGCCCCTGCATGTAAAGACCTGTGCCGCATATGGCATCGACCGCACAGCCCTTGAGGCCACGGCAGAGGCGCCTGGAAATCTGGCCTACACCCGCTATGTGCTTGAGGCAGGGTATTCTGGCGACCTGCTGGACCTTTTGGCCGCTCTGGCACCTTGCGTATTGGGATACGGCGAGATCGGCCTTCGGCTGGCGGGCAATACCGGCCCTTATGCTGATTGGTGCGATACCTACGCAGGCGCTGAATTTCAGGCGCTTTGCAAAAATGTCGGTACGGTATTGGATGATGCGCTGTTGCGGCGACTGGGGCCGGATTGGCACGAATTGCCACGCGCCAAAACCTTGCAATCACGGTTTACTGCGGCCACTCAGCTTGAAATCGGGTTCTGGAACATGGCGCAAAGCCCATGACCGCCCCTGCCATCCATATCGAAGGGGCGTTGCATAGGGCGCAAAGCCTGCTGATCGACAGGTTTGCGATCACATTCGCCGCCGGAGGCTGGAGCGCCTTGCTGGGCGCTTCGGGTGTTGGCAAGACATCGCTGTTCCGGTTGATTGCGGGGTTGCCTTCTGCGGCCCTGCTGGACGGCCAGATTGCGGCAAGTGATGGCGCACCAATCGGTCCGCGCGTCGCCATGATGGCGCAGGATGACCAGCTGCTGCCATGGGCGGATGCGCTGGACAACATCATGATATCTGCGCGGCTGCGGGGGGACCTCTTGCAACCCGATCATGCTGCGGCGCTGTTGTCGGATGTCGGCCTTGCCGGATTTGAGCGTCGCAAGCCTGCACAAATGTCCGCCGGGCAACGCCAGCGCGTGGCGCTTGCACGCCTGCTCTATGAGGATCGCACCATCGTCTTGCTGGATGAGCCGTTCTCGGCGCTGGATGTGATGACACGTGTCGCCACACAGGATTTAGCGGCCCGGCTTCTTGCCGGGCGCACCGTGGTTTTGATCACACATGATCCCG
Source organism: Pseudorhodobacter aquimaris (assembly GCF_001202025.1). Classification (GTDB taxonomy): domain Bacteria; phylum Pseudomonadota; class Alphaproteobacteria; order Rhodobacterales; family Rhodobacteraceae; genus Pseudorhodobacter; species Pseudorhodobacter aquimaris. The sequence goes on along the minus strand of NZ_LGHS01000066.1, from coordinate 176,705 downwards.
CAGAAGCAATCCGTCTGGCGGATGTCGCCTGGATTGCCACCCGCGCAGGGATTTTGCCCTGCCCGCTTCCCGCTGCACGACCACCACGCCCGCCTGAGGCCGTCAGCACCCTGTCATCACAAGCCGCCCTGTTCCAACGCCTGCGCCTGATTTCCGAAACGGGTGCCGCATGATGCAAAACCTTTTTCATACCTTGTTGCGCGGCCTTGTTGTGCTGCTGGTGCCGATTGCTGGCTGGCAGGCCACTGTCACCCTGAGCGGCATTCCGCAATACATACTGCCCGGCCCGATACTGGTGGCGCAATCGCTGTGGGATAACGCAGGGCTTTTGTGGCAAAATGCCCTTTGGTCGGCGGGCAATCTGGGCTTGGGGTTGCTGGCGGGCATCATTCTCGGCATCGAAACCGCGCTGATGCTGGCCCTGTCACCGCGCGCACGGTGGCTGTTGCGCCCGATGTTGGTGATCGCCCAAGCGGTGCCTGTCTTTGCACTCGCCCCCGTTATTACGCTTTGGCTAGGCTATGGCATGCCATCCAAGATCGTGACAATCGCCCTTGTCACCTATTTCCCGATCACCTCTGCGCTGTTTGACCGGCTGGTGGCACTGCCAGCGGGGCTTGTCGATCTGTCGCAGCTGTCAGGCGGCAATCCGTGTCGTGAACTGCTGTTCTTGCGCCTTCCCCATGCGGTGCCGGGCCTTTTATCCGGGCTACGGCTGGCGGTCGTTTACGGACCTTTGGCCGTTTTGATCGGTGAGTGGGTCGGCTCATCCCAGGGCTTAGGCCATCTGATGCTGATGTCGAACGGACGGGGTCAGACCGCACTGATGTTTGCAGCACTTCTTGTGCTCGCATTTCTTTCGCTATGCCTTTGGCTGGCGGTTGAGGCATTGTCCCGCTGGGCAACCCGGCTGCTGCTTTGTGGCTGACGGCGGTCGTCGCAACTTACACAAAACTCTTTTCGACTTCAGGCGCTTTGGGTGCGCTGACGCAATCCCACCCGTGGTCTTGCTTTATGCGATCACTCCGATAATCTACCCGAAATCGGGCTTGCGAATGGGCCCACGCAAAACACTGGGAGGACTACATGAAAAAATTCACAGTCGGCGCATTGATCGCCGGATCAACGGCGCTGTCTCCATTTGCGGCCTACGCAGAAACCGAAATTCAATTCTGGCACGCCTTCACAGGGCGGCTTGGTGAACTGGTTGCGGCACAGGTTGAAGATTTCAACGCAAGCCAGGATGAGTTCAAGGTTGTCGCAACCCATAAGGGCAACTATTCCGAAACCCTGAACGCCGGAATTGCAGCATTCCGCGCCGGGGAACAGCCGCATATCCTGATGGTGTTTGAGGTCGGCACGGCCACGATGATGTCAGCTGCGGGCGCGGTGCGCTCTGTCACCAAGGTTATGGAAACCTCGGGGGCCGAGTTTGACCCGGACGCCTACATCGGTGCCGTCAAGGGCTATTACACCAGCACTGACGGCGAAATGCTGTCGCTGCCATTCAACGCATCCACGCCCGTTCTGTGGGTGAACCGCGACGCGTTCAAAGCTGCTGGTGTGGACCCCGACACCGATCTGTCGACCTGGCAAAACGTCGGTGAGGTTCTGACGCAATTGCGCGATGGCGGCAGTGAGTGCCCGCTTACAACGGCTTGGCAAAGCTGGATTCACCTCGAAAACTTCTCGGCCTATCACGACGTGCCGTTCGCCACACAAGACAATGGATTTGGCGGCCTCAACACCGAGCTCGCCTTTAATGGTCCTGAACAGGTCGCGCATATTTCGGCCATGGGCGAATGGGCGCGAGACGGGAAATTCTTCTATGCGGGACGGCGCAATGAGGGCGGGGCAAACTTTCGCGCGGGGGAATGTGCGCTCTTTACCGAAAGCTCTGCGGGCTATGCGGGGATCAAGGCCGAGGCCGGTTTTGATTTTGATGTGCGCCCGCTTCCCTATTGGGAAGGCGTAGGCAATGCACCCCAAAACACCATCATTGGCGGTGCGTCCCTATGGGTGATGGAAGGCCATGAAGACGCGGAATACAAAGGGGCCGGGCAATTCCTGTCCTATCTGTCGTCGTCCGACGTACAGGCGCAATGGCATCAGGACACCGGCTACTTGCCGATCACCAGTGCCGCAGCGGATGCCACGCGCGCAGCCGGGTTCTATGATGAAAACCTCGGCACAGAAGTGGCCGTCCTCCAGATGACCAGAAATGAACCGACCGCCAATTCCAAAGGCCTGCGCCTTGGGTCCTTCGATCAAATCCGCGGGATCATTGATGAAGAGCTGGAGGCCGTTTGGGCCGGCGACAAAGACGCACAAACCGCCTTGGACAGTGCCGTAAAGCGCGGCGATCAGCTGTTGCGCCGTTTTGAGGCTGCAAACTAAGTACGATCGAGATGTGGGCGGCCCGGATTGGCCGCCCACTACTCTTGAGGGGCTATTCACATGGAAAAACGGGTTACGTTCAAGGGCTGGCTGTTGCCGCTGTGCCTGATTGCACCGCAAGTCCTCGTTTCGGCGATCTTCTTCTTTTATCCGGCAGGGCAGGCCATCTGGCAATCCTTGTTCATTCCCGATCCATTCGGACTGTCGATGCAATATGTCGGCCTGGGCAATTTTGAGTATCTGTTATCCGACCCGTATTACCGCACCTCGTTCCTGACGACGGCGGTATTTTCGTTGCTGGTGACATTGTGTTCCATGGTTCCTGCCTTGTTTTTGGCGGTGGTCGCGGATCGTTTGATCAAGGGGGCGGGTGTTTATCGCACAATGCTGATCTGGCCCTATGCGGTCGCACCCGCCATTGCCGGCGTTTTGTGGCTGTTTATGTTCAACACCCGCGTTGGCGTCGTTTCCTGGTATCTTGGGCAATTGGGCTATGACTGGAACCACGTCCTGAACGGCAGTGAGGCCATGGGTCTGGTCGTCGTCGCCTCGGCGTGGGGGCGCATCAGTTACAACTTCCTGTTCTTTTTTGCCGCACTTCAGGCGATTCCAAAATCCGTGATCGAGGCTGCGGCGATAGATGGCGCGCGCTTTTGGAAGCGGTTCTGGACAATCGTTTTGCCCCTTTTGTCGCCCACGACGTTCTTTTTGCTGGTTGTGAACATCGTTTACGCCTTTTTTGAAACCTTCGGTGTCATTCACACGATCACCAGTGGGGGCCCACAACAATCCACAACGATCCTTGTATACAAGGTGTTCTCGGATGGTTTTGTGGGGCAGGACCTTGGGTCATCGGCCGCGCAGTCGGTGATCTTGCTGGTTGTGGTGGGGGCGCTCACGATCTTTCAGTTCAAGTTCATCGAGCGGAGGGTGCACTATTGACCCACCCAAATGATCCCCCGCCCGGAATGGTGGAAAGGCGCGGTCTTGGCCTATGGGTCAGCCATATCATCATGATCCTTGGCGTTCTGATCGTGTTTTTTCCGATCTGGCTGGCCTTTGTCGCCTCTACCGTCACACAGGCTGATATTGTCAGCCCGCCGATGCCGCTTTGGCCGGGCGACCAGTTTTACAACAACTACCGCGAAGCATTGCTGTCGGGTGTGAACGTCCCTGTGGCGACGATGCTGCTTAATTCGCTGATCATGGCGATCGGGATTGCAGTCGGCAAAATCATCATCTCGCTCTTGTCGGCCTTTGCCATCGTCTATTTCAGATTCCCCGGCAAGATGATCTTTTTCTGGCTGATCTTCCTGACCCTGATGCTGCCCGTCGAGGTACGGATCGTCCCGACCTACGAGGTTATTGCGGGGTTCGGGATGCTGAACAGCTATGGCGGGTTGATACTGCCTTTGATCGCATCGGCCACGGCGACCTTTCTGTTCCGCCAGTTTTACATGACCGTCCCGGATGAATTGGCCGAGGCCGCGCGCGTTGACGGCGCATCGCCGATGCGGTTTTTTTGGGACATACTGTTCCCGATGAGCCGCACCAACATCGCGGCACTGTTCGTGATCTTGTTTATCTACGGCTGGAATCAGTACCTTTGGCCGCTTTTGATTACGACAGACCCCAAAATGAACACCATCGTGATGGGCATCAAGCAGATGTTTCCGTCGGGCGATGACTGGGCAAACTGGCCGGTCATTCTGGCCACCTCTATTCTGGCCATGATCCCGCCGATCATTGTCGTCATCTCAATGCAAAAGCTGTTTATCCGCGGGCTTGTGGACAGTGAAAAGTAGGCACCTATGGCAACTGTAGAACTTCACCAGATTAAAAAGCGCTTTGGCACAACCGAAGTCATTCACGGCGTCAGCACGGCGATCGAGGACGGCGAGTTTATCGTTATCGTCGGCCCGTCCGGCTGCGGTAAATCGACATTGCTGCGCATGGTGGCGGGCCTGGAAAGCGTATCCGAGGGCGAAATCAGGATCGGTGGCAAACGTGTCAACGAACTTGAGCCGATGGACCGCGACATCGCCATGGTGTTTCAGAACTACGCGCTTTACCCGCATATGTCGGTGCGCCAGAACATGGGCTACGGGTTGAAAATCGCAAAACTGCGCAAGGCCGATATCGACGCCAAAGTCGAAGCGGCAGCCAAGCTTTTGCAGCTTGAAGACTATCTTGATCGCCGCCCCCGCGATCTGTCGGGTGGCCAGCGCCAGCGCGTAGCAATGGGGCGCGCGATTGTGCGGGAACCCGCGGTGTTCCTGTTCGACGAACCGCTGTCCAACCTCGATGCAAAACTGCGGGTGCAGATGCGGCTGGAAATCCGTGATCTGCAAAGCCGCCTCGGGATTACCGCGCTCTATGTGACCCACGATCAGGTTGAGGCCATGACAATGGCCGATAGGATGATCGTCATGAATGCAGGTCGCGCCGAACAGATCGGCACCCCGCTTGAGGTCTATGAACGCCCGCAAACCCTGTTCGCGGCACAGTTCATCGGCAGCCCGTCAATGAACGTGCTTGACGGCGAATTGACCGGCAATGGCGTGACGGTTGGGGACATGTCCCTGCCTGCGCAGATCAAGCGAACCGGCAAGGTAACCGTCGGCATTCGCCCCGAACATGTTATTGCAAACCCCGAGGGGCCGTTGTCGATGCGCGTTCAGATGGGCGAACCCTTGGGCGCGAACACGCTGCTGCACGGGCGCATGACGGGTCGTGATGATGCCTTTACCATCAGCCTGCCCGGCGTCCATCACACGTCAGCGGGACAGATCATCAAATTTGGCGTTGATCCAGCGAACCTACATTTCTTTGACCCTGCCAGCGGCGAACGGCTTGGGCCTTAGGCGCAGCGCACACAGGCAGGGATGCACGCGATAGTCGCTTGGCGAAAGAAACGCGGCACCCCAACAACGCCCCATAGCCGCCCTGATCTTGCCACGAACATAGGTCAAACATATCTCAGTAGCGAAAGATAACGGCACGGTGGTCCGGCCTTCAAGCCCCCACCCAGACCGGATCACCGGGTCGTTCGCTACGACCAAAAGAACGCCGCCAGCGCCATAAAGGGCTGGCGGCGTTTCCTCATGCACCTTCACCGAAACCCGGGGCAAGACGCAGGCTGCCGGTTTCAAACCCGCGCCAGTTCCGTTCTATTGTATTCAGGCGTTTGCGGGCGGCGGGGTGATCGGCGTCCAACACGCCCAGCTTGACCAAAAGCGCCGTGATCGCCAGCTCGGCCCCACGGGTGCCGCCGTCCATAACCTTCAGCGCAATACCTTTTTGCAGTTCGGGAATGATCCCGACAAAGACCGCCTCCGCCCCCGTCTTGATCGCAACCTTGCCCCCCATGGCGCGCATCAGCTCGGTGCAGGCACGACCCTCACCGGCCACCATTTCGGGATGCGCCATCATCCCCCGCGACAGCCGGTAGGCCGCGTTCTGGCGCGCATCCCCATCCTCGCGTGCGGTTGCAAAATAGGCCATCGCCCGCGCAAGCCCTGCCACACTGGTCGAATAATTCGGGGCAGAGCAACCATCAATCCCATAGCCTGCGCTTTGCTCGCCGGTCAGCTCCTCATGGGCCGCCTTGATTGCCATTTGTACGGGGTGGTCGGCCTCTACATAATCCGCATGACCGCCAAGATGTTTGTTCAGCATCAAGAACCCCGCGTGTTTGCCCGAACAATTGTTGTGCAACTGGCACGGGCTGCTGTCTGTCTTGATCAGACGTTCACGCTCTGCCTTGTCCTGCGGGGTCTGGTTGCCACAGCGCAAATCACTTTCACCCAGCCCCATATCCTTCAACCATGCCGCAACCGCCTCGGTGTGCAAGGCCGCGCCATTGTGACTGGCACAAACAAGCCCCAACTGCCGCGGCGTCAGATCGCGCCCTGCCCCGCTTTCCATCAAAGGCAGGGCCTGCACCATCTTGCAGCTGGATCGCGGAAAGATCACCGCCTCCGGATCGCCCCAGGCCGCCTCGACCGAACCATCCGCGCCGCAAATCACCGCATGGCCAAAATGCGTGCTTTCCAGTTGCCCGCCCCGCCACAATTCTGCGATCGCTGCCGAATCTGCCATTTTCCCCGTTCCTTTCGTGGATTGTGATCAAACATGCGCGATTTTCTGCGCATGGGGCTTTTATGACCTGCCCTTTTTGCGTTATGCATGAAATATCGAGTTGAAACGACCCGTGCCACAGCAAAAGCTTGAACCAAGGGTTATGTGGCCGGTTAAAGAGGCATTAAACAGCTGGAGGCTGTGAACGACATGAATTCACGCATCATCGGGGCAATTGCAGGCCTTATGCTTGGGATGGGGGCCTCCGCCGCCTTCGCACAATCCGAAACCGAATGTGTATCCGCGCAAACGGATTGGAGCGTTTGTGTCTGGAACGAACCCAAAGAATGCTGGGGGGTCTCCAAGCCAAAGGAAACCGTGAACACCCGTAACGGGCAGGTTGTCTCGGCGCGGCGCGGCGATATCTTGATGTTCGTCACTTTCCGTCCCGGCGCAGGTGCCAAGGGTGAGGTCTCCTTTACCGGCGGCTATCCTTTTGCCAACGGCTCTACCGTTAATGTGAAAATCGGTGACAAATCTTATGAGCTGTTTACCGATGGTGAATGGGCATGGCCCGCAAGCACCTCGGATGATGCAGGGCTTTTGGCCGCGATGAAGGCAGGGGCCTCGGCGGTTGTGACCGCCCGTTCCAGCCGTGGCACGCAAACGCAGGATACATTCTCGTTGCAAGGGTTTACCGCCGCGATGAAAGAGGCAGAGCAGCGCTGCAAATAAACCGCTGACACAGATTTCAAACGCCCTTGTGCAGCCCGCGCGGGGGCGTTTTCTTTTGCCCGCACATCCTGTATAAGGCAGGGCTTGCCCTCTAGGATCACAGATATGACCACCGCCCCGATCACCCAAGATGTCCACACCATCCCGCGCAAGCTGCCCGAGGGCGGCAAGACAAATATCATCGGCCTGACGCGCGACCAGCTGCGCGCCGCCCTGATCGCTGCCGGTTGCCCCGAAAAGCAGGCCAAGATGCGGGTCGGGCAAATCTGGCAATGGGTTTACTTTTTCGGCCTGCGCGACTTTGCGGAAATGACCAACCTGTCCAAAGATTTCCGTGCGCTTTTGGCCGAGAAGTTCGAACTGGCCCTGCCCGAGGTTGTGACGCGGCAAATCTCCGAGGATGGCACCCGCAAATATCTGGTGCGCATTCAGGGCGGCCATGAGGTAGAGGTGGTCTATATTCCCGAAACCGACCGTGGAACGCTGTGCATTTCGTCTCAGGTCGGGTGTACGTTGACCTGTTCGTTCTGTCATACCGGCACGCAAAAACTGGTGCGCAACCTAACCGCCGGTGAAATCGTGGGCCAGATCATGCTGGCGCGCGACGATCTGGATGAATGGCCGGTCAAGGGCGCGTCAAACGCCGATCCTGCCGCGCGGCTTGTGTCCAACGTCGTGCTGATGGGCATGGGTGAGCCGCTCTATAATTTTGAGAACGTCCGCGATGCGATGAATATCGTGATGGACGGCGAAGGCATTGCCCTTGGCCGCCGCCGCATAACCCTTTCGACCAGCGGCGTTGTGCCCGAAATCGCCCGCACCGCCGAGGAAATCGGCTGTCTTCTGGCCGTCAGCTTTCATGCCACCACCGATGAGGTGCGTGACCAATTGGTGCCGATCAACAAGAAATGGAACATCGCGACCTTGCTGGAGGCTCTGCGTGCCTATCCCGGCCTGACCAATTCCGAGCGGATCACCTTTGAATATGTGATGCTTGACGGGGTGAACGACAGCAAGGAAGACGCCCACCGTTTGGTTGAGCTGCTGCGCGGTATTCCGGCCAAGGTGAACCTGATCCCCTTCAACGAATGGCCCGGCGCGCCCTACAAGCGGTCCTCGGGCAACCGTATCCATGCCTTTGCCGATATCATCCATGAGGCGGGCTATGCCTCACCGATCCGTAAACCGCGGGGGGAGGATATCATGGCCGCCTGCGGTCAGTTGAAATCCGCGACCGAGCGCGCGCGCAAATCCCGCGCCCAGATTGCAAGCGACGCGGGCCTGTGACCTGAACAGGGCGTTGCGATAGGGGTCAGCCTTGCGGCGTCATCGCGCGGCGTTGCTTGGCGCGCTCCAGCCCCAACCTGCGCTCTCGCCAGATGATCAGCACGCCTGCGGTCACGACTATGGCCGCCCCCGTGAGCATGGTCAGGGTGGGCACCTCGTCAAACACCCAATAGCCAATCGCCAATGCAAACAGCATAGAGGCATAGTCAAAAGGTGCGACAACAGATGCATCCGCCTCGCGGTAGCTGGACGTTAGCAAAATCTGACCGACACCGCCCAAGAGCCCCGCCAGGATCAACAGCCCTGCCTCTTTGGGTGATGGGACGACCCAGCCAAACGGTAATGTAGCAAACGACAACAGCGTTGCCGTCAACGAGAAATAAAACACAATCGCCGCGGTGGTTTCCTGCAACACCAGCTTGCGCACAAAGACCTGTGCCAATGCGGCAAAGACCGCCCCGCCCAGCACCAGCATTGCGCCGAATGCGGCCAGATCATCACCTGCCCCCGGCGCCACCGTCAAACGCGGGCTCAGAACGATCAACACGCCGATCAACCCCAGAACAACGGCAGAAATCCGGAACAGGCGCACATCCTCGCCCAGAAACATCGCGGCGAAAATGACGGTCAGCAGGGGTGCGGCATAGCCGATCGCCGTCACCTCGGGCAAAGGCAGATAGCCAAGCCCCGCAAAGCCAAGCCCCATCGCCATGGTCCCCACCACCCCGCGCCAGACATGCCCGATTGGCGCGCTGGCCTTCAGGCCGGTCCGCAGCTCTCTGCGCATTATCAGCCAGACGACGATGACCGGCATCGCAAAGAAAGAGCGAAAGAAAACAGCCTCACCGGGGGGGACATGGGCAGCGGTGGCTTTGATCACGGACGCCATGAGGATAAAGTTCACGACCGAGCATAGTTTGTAAAAAATGCCGAGCATCGGGCGCATGGCGGAAGCCTTTTTTTCCTTGGATGTGCAAGGTGGACCATCTTTTGCAAGGTGATACAAGCCCAGCCGGGGCTGGACGTTGCCGCCGCCATAGGGTTTTCTATGCAAAAGCAAAGGATATCAGATATGCCCGCCGCCCCCCTTTCCGCCCGCATCGCCCAAGGTCAGGGACAGGCCGCCGCAGATGTGGTTTTACGCGGCGGGCGGGTGTTTGACCTGATCACCGGCGATCTGGTTGAAACCGACGTGGCAATTTGCGGCGATACCATCGTGGGTGTTTTTGACACGTATGACGGGGCGCAGGTCATTGATGTGTCGGGAAAAATCCTTGTGCCGGGGTTTATCGACACCCATCTGCATATCGAAAGCAGCCTTGTCACCCCGTTCGAGTTCGACCGTCTTGTCACCCCTTTGGGCGTGACCACCGCGATCTGTGATCCGCATGAGATTGCGAATGTCTGCGGCCTGACGGGCATTCAGTATTTTCTTGAGGCCTCAGCCCTGACGTTGATGGATATCCGCGTACAGCTTTCGTCTTGTGTGCCCTCAACCCATATGGAAACGGCGGGCGCGGTGTTGGAGGCGGCGGATCTTTTGCCGCTCAAGGATCATCCGCGCAGTCTGGGCCTTGCGGAATTCATGAACTTTCCCGGTGTTTTGATGCAGGATCCCGGAGCCATGGCAAAATTGGAGGGGTTTTCGGGCCGCCATATCGACGGGCATTGCCCCTTGCTGCGCGGTAAGGGGTTGAACGGATATATCGCGGCAGGCATCCGCACGGAACATGAGGCAACCACCGCCGAGGAGGCGCTGGAGAAGCTGCGCAAAGGTATGCGGGTGCTGATCCGTGAGGGGTCGGTTTCCAAGGATCTACATGCGCTGGCGCCTTTGATTACGGAACGTCATTCGCCCTATATCGCCTTTTGCACCGATGACCGGAACCCGCTGGATATCGGGGAACAAGGCCATCTGGATTACATGATCCGCACGGCGATTGCACTGGGCGCACCGCCACTGGCCGCCTACCGCGCCGCCAGCCTTTCTGCCGCCGAAGCCTTCGGGTTGAAGGATCGCGGCTTGATCGCTCCGGGGAAACGCGCGGATATTGTGGTGATCGACAGCCTCGAAGGCTGTCGTGCCAGCATGGTTTTTGCGGGCGGGGTATTGGCCAATGACGCCAATTTCGCAGCGCGTGAGGCGATTGAACCCGTGGCCCGCCATTCTGTCAAAGCACCAAAAATCAAAGCGACGGATTTTCGCACCGGTGGCAACCGCGCCGAGACCCCGGTGATCGGGATCATTCCCGGCAAGATCATCACCGAGCATCTGACCTTTGATATCCCCCCGCGTGACGGTGACAAAGCACCTGATATCACACGCGACCTGGTGAAAATCGCCGTGATCGAACGTCACGGTAAAAACGGCAATCGCGCGACCGGCTTTGTGCAGGGGTTTGGGCTGAAACTGGGGGCGATTGCCTCTACCGTGTGTCATGACCATCACAATATCGCGGTGGTCGGTGCGGATTACGGGGATATGGCACTTGCCGTGACGCGCCTGGGCCAGATTGAGGGCGGCTTTGTCGTGGTTGAAGGTGGCCGTGTGCTGGCCGAACTTGCACTGCCGGTTGCAGGGTTGATGAGCCTTGAACCGTTTGAAACTGTCCGCCTCGCGCTCGAACACCTGCGCGCCGCCGCCCGCAGCCTTGGTGTCACGCTGGAAGAGCCGTTCTTGCAGCTTGCCTTCCTGTGCCTGCCGGTCATCCCCCATCTGAAGATCACCGATCACGGTATGGTGGATGTTGATAAATTTGAGGTAATGCCATGAACTATGATGCAAAATACGATGCCTTGCTTAACGCCCAGACATGGGAATTCATCCGCAAAACCGAAAGCTTCTATCCGCCGGATGCGGTGGGGCTGACGGTGACCGAGCAGCGCAGGGTTTACGACGAGATGTGCTGCGCCTTTCACGCCCCCCACCCCGCGGGGCTGGCGGTGCATGATACCACCTTGGACCATATCCCCCTGCGCCACTACCGCGCCGCAAAACATGCACCCGCACAAGTGCTTTATATACATGGCGGCGGTTTCGTCGTCGGCGGCTTGGAAAGCCACGACAGTGTCTGCGCCGAGATTTCCGCGCGTACCGGGCTTGACGTCACCGCTGTCGACTACCGCTTGTCGCCCGAACATCCCTTTCCCCAAGATTTTGATGATGCGCTGCATGCCGCCAAGGCACAGACGGGCAAGCCCTTGGTTCTGGTTGGTGACAGCGCGGGGGCCAACCTTTGTGCTGCGGTTTCGGCGGCCTTGGTCGGGGCTGCGGATGCGCCCGTCGGGCAGGTGCTGATCTATCCCCAACTGGGAGCGGCAGGGGTCACAAACAGCATGTCTGCCCATGCCAATGCGCCCATGCTTTCTGCGGCAGATTGCGCCTATTATGCCGCCCTCCGCTCTGCCCGTATCGCGCAGACGGTTGAGGACCCGCGATTTTCACCTTTGCAGGCGGCCTCTTTTGCCGGGCTGCCGCCGACGGTGGCGATCAGCGCCGAATGTGACCCATTGGCCGATGATGCCGCAGTTTACTGTGATGCGATTACCGCCGCCGGTGGCCGCGCCCGGCATATCCAAGAGGCGGGTCTGGTCCATGGCTATTTGCGCGCACGCCACAGCGTTGACCGTGCCAAAGCCAGCTTTACCCGCATAATCAACGCTATATCGGATTTGTCACGCGGCGAATGGCCATACTGACAAAAGATCGCTTCCGCTTATGCCCATCTTAACCCGGTCTTTAGCCGGAAGGGGTCTAACGGCATTCTCTTGGAATGTTTTGCGCGGAGCGATTCATGACTATACCATCCTTACACCCTATAGGGCAAAATCCCGTACTCTTTGACTTTATGAAAGGCGGGCGCCGCTGGGTGCAGGCCGTTTTGGCCTTTATTGCGCTCTTGACGCTGGCTGCCTGTGAACGGGACGCCGAGGCAACCCTGCGCACCAAGCTCGACCACTGGTTTTATCTGGGGGAAACCGTCTATTTTCAATCGAAATCACGCTGCACAGGTGCCATGATCCGGTTGGAATCCGACCACCTGCGCCCCAGCATTGCGGTTCAAACCAATTATGATCGCGCTATTGAAACCTTCGCGCCAACGGTGTGGCCGCCATCCGCAAGGCCGACATGACGCCAACCGAGCTAACAGATGCGATGTTGATGCGCGGAAACGGAGACTTTGGCAAACAGGCGCTGGCGGCGGGGGCGCTGGCGGCATCCTGTTTCAAAGGGGCCCAGATTGGCACTCTTTTGTTCGAAGCGCTTCACACACCGGGGGCGACACTCGTCTATGACATGCACAGCTCGGGCTTAATGGTCGTTGATCCGGCAACAAGACGCTTGTTTTATGTCGCGGGCGATGTGTGGTGACCCCGCATTCAGGGCATTAGGCGCGGCGTTTCTGACGCGACTCCGGTCAACCCTGTCTGCGCCCGGTAATCATCGGGCGGATAAGGTTTTCGCGCTTCCATATCCGGTAGAAGGCAATCGCGGCCAGATGAATAACAACGAGGCCGATCAAGACCGGCATAAGCGTATGATGTAGCGTCAGCGCCTTGCGTGACATCTCAATCGAGATGTATCCCGCGAGTGGGCCAGTGTTGAAATAATCCTCGGGGTCCGCAAACAGGCCGGTGATCACCTGCAAGGACAACGTTACAAGCATCGCGACCACAAATACCCCACCAAGGGGATTATGCCCGCGGCGGTTCGAGGGCTGACGAACCGCCAACTGCCGCGCATAGGCCAGAATCGCGGTCGGCCCATAGATAAAGCTGGTGAAACGCGCAGTCTGGGGGCCGATCAGCCCCCAGACCAGACGTGCTCCAAGAAGCGCTGCCATCACATAGCCCGCAATAAAATGCGCAGACATGTCATCTGGTCCGAATTTGCCAAGCCCGAAGGATACAGCAAATGACGCAACAAGAGACCAATGAAAAAACCGGATAAACGGATCCCAGATGACTATCGTCGAGGCATCGCTTGGCTGGGGTGTGGGCAGCTTGGACATTCTTATAACTGCCGCATTAATAATCGGTCGCGCGGAAATCGTCGTGGCACGCCTTGCAGGTGCCGCCCAACTTGCCAAACGCCGGTTTAAAGGCGGCCTCGCCCTGATCTGCCACGACCAAAAGCCCGTCAATCGCCTCTCCGAACGCCGCCCCTTTAGCTTGCAAACCTGCCAAATCTTGCCAGATTTCCGGCTTGGCGCGGGTCTTGCCCGGCAAATCCACATTCGACGTGCCCTCTGCATACAAACCCTTGGCATTATAACTGCGCAGCGCCGCAAGGTTTTCTGCACGCTGCTTGGCAACCTCGGCGTCATAGGGGATCTCGCCCTTGGCCATCGCGGCAAGGGTCTCCATTTCCAAACCGACAAGCCGGTAATAGCCGATCCGCGCCTGCGCCACGGTTTCTGCAGGATTTGCATGTACCACAGGGGCAGCAAGGCTAAGGGTCAGGGCGGTTAGGATCAGCTTGTGCATCTGGCGCTCACTTTTTCAAATTTCAGAATATGGTGTAAAGTGGCAAACATATTCCAGAAATGATATGCGTCATATTGACACCCGGAAGGCTCAATCAGGTTTTGCGTTGAAAAAATCGCTGATCTTACGCGCCAGCGACTCCGAGATGCCATCAACCGCCATCAAATCGGGAATCGCAGCACGAGACACCGCCTTGGCAGAGCCGAAATGCGCCAAAAGCGCGCGTTTGCGCGCAGCCCCGACACCGGGAATATCATCCAGCGGGGTGGCGCTGACGGCCTTGGCGCGCTTGGCACGATGCGCGCCGATGGCCCAACGGTGGGCCTCATCCCGCAGACGCTGCACAAAATAAAGCACCGGATCATTCATCCGCAGCGCAAAGGGACGCTTGCCAACGCGGTGGAATTCCTCTTTGCCGTGATCGCGGTCCACGCCTTTGGCAACGCCGACCATGGCAATATCATCCACACCCAAATCGCGCATGATCCCTGCCACCGCAGAGACCTGTCCCGCCCCGCCGTCAATCAGCAACAGATCGGGCCAGGCCTCTGAATTCCGCTCAGGGTCCTCTTTCAACAGACGCTCAAACCGGCGGGTCAGCACCTCTTTCATCATGCCGAAATCATCCGAATTGGCACCGGCATCGGATTTGATGTTGAACTTGCGATACTGCGATTTCAAAAACCCGTCCGCCCCCGCAACGATCATCCCACCCACGGCATTGGTCCCCTGAATATGCGAGTTATCGTAAACCTCGATCCGTTTGGGCGGGGCGTCCAGATCAAAGGCCTCGGCCAGACCAAGCAAAAGTTTGTTCTGCGTGGCGCTTTCCGACATTTTGCGCGCAAGGCTTTCACGGGCGTTGCGGGCGGCGTTTTCCACCAGCTCTGCTTTTTCGCCACGTTGCGGGACGCTGATCGTCACCTTGCGGCCAGCCCGCTCTGTCAGCGCCTCGGCAACAAGGTTTTCATCCTCCAACCCATGCGAGAGTAGCAACAGCCGTGGCGGCTCTTTGTCGTCATAGAACTGGGTCAGGAAGGCCTCCATGATCTCCGGCTCCTCAGCGCCAGCGGGGGTGCGGGGATAAAAATCACGGTTGCCCCATGACTGGTTGGCACGGATAAAGAAGACCTGCACACAGGCCTGCCCCCCCTCAAAATGAAGCGCCACGATATCCGCCTCGGTCACGCCGCGCGGGTTGATGGCTTGGGCGGATTGCACTTGGGTCAGCGCCTTGATGCGGTCACGCAGGGCGGCCGCGCGCTCAAACTCCATCTCTTCGCTGGCCTTGGCCATTTCGATCGCTAGGTTGGCCTGCACATCCGTCGATTTGCCCTCTAGAAACCGTTTGGAATCCGCGACCAGACGGGCGTAATCCGCCTCGCTGATCTTGCCGACACAGGGACCGGCACAACGCTTGATCTGGTATTGAAGACAAGGCCGCGTACGCCCCGCAAACATCGCATCCGAACAGTTGCGCAGCAAGAACACACGCTGCAACTGGTTCAGCGTGCGGTTCACCGCGCCTGCACTGGCAAAGGGACCAAAGTAATGGCCTTTTTCGGACCGCTTGCCGCGATGTTTCTTGATCATCGGAAAAGGGTGTTCGGTCGGGATCAGGATATTGGGAAAGGACTTGTCATCCCGCAACAGCACATTATAGCGCGGCTTGAGTTGCTTGATGAGGTTCTGCTCCAGCAACAGCGCCTCGGTTTCGGTCCGCGTGGTCAGAAACATCATCGAGGCGGTTTCCGAGATCATCCGCGCGATCCGGCCCGAATGGCCCGAGGGGCGTGCATAGTTCGACACCCTGTTGCGAAGGCTGCGCGCCTTGCCAATATAAAGCACCTCGGATGCCGCGTTCAGCATCCGATACACCCCCGGCGACCCGTCCAGCGTTTTCAGATAGGCCTGAATAACGCCATGTCCCGTCTCTATCTCCGGCCCGTCCTGCCTCACATTCAATTAACCTTTTCTTAACCTATGATTCCCGCCTGCGCTGCAATGCCGAGGCAGCGGTGGCAAGGGGCAACCTATCCCCGCTTTCTGTGGATAACTCTGTTGGAAACAATCTGCCATCCCAGAATTATCCTTGTATTCCTGCCCTTTCATTGATCTGCACAAAAAAGTGGCAGATGTGTAAGCTGCTGTTATTATGGAAAACTTTTTTGAACATGCGGTAAGGAGTTGATATGTATAAGGAAAACGTAACAAATCGGTAATAAATGTGGCGGCGGTGTACAACTTGTCGCAGGATCGGCGCTAAAACTCATTCAACGCCCAGGATATCCGGCGTTTTCCAGCCGAGATGCTGCCCGCCGTCAACGCATAAAAGCTGCCCCGTAACAGCCGGCGCATCCAGAAAATACCCAAGGGCGGCCGTCACATCAGACGGATTCGCCCCACGGCCAAGAACTGTATTTTCGCGCTGACGGGTAAAATGCGCCTCTGACTGCCGCGCCCCGATCATCGTAGGGCCGGGGCCGATTGCATTGACACGCACCATAGGTGCCAAAGCCTGAGCGGTGGTTTGGGTCAAGGCCCACAGGCCCATCTTGGCCAATGTATAAGTCATGAATTCCGGCGTCAGCTTGCGCACACGCTGGTCAACCATATTGACGATCAGCGATTGTCCCAGACGTTCCTCATTGGCGTCGGAAATGGCGGGAAGGGCCTGCGCCGCAAATCCTTGGGTCAAGATGAAAGGTGCCCGCAGGTTGGAACCGATATGCCGGTCCCAGCTTTGCCGTGTGGCACTTTGGATCGTGTCATAGTCGAAAATAGAGGCGTTATTGACCAAAACGGTCAGCGCGCCCCCCAGCCCTTCGGCGGCACGCGCAATCAAGGTTTCAGCCTCATCCTCACTCAGCAGATCTGCTTGCAAGGCAACGGCACAACGACCCATGGCGGTAATCTCAGCAACCACCGCCTCCGCCTCCTCTTGCGAGGTGGAATAATGCACAGCAACGTCATGGCCGCGCGACGCCAGATACAGCGCCATCGCCCGGCCTAATCTACGTCCGGCACCTGTGACCAGCGCGCGGGTCATAGCGCCACCAACGAAAACGTATAGCCAGCATAGATCGCGACAAACACAATCCCCACCCACCGCGTGATATTGAACCGCATCAAAATGAACGGGATCAACAGCAAGGATGCCGCCGCCATGACCCAAAGATCGGATGCCAGCATGGATTGTGGCACCGGAATTGGCCCGACAAAGCCTGCCACACCAATGATGCCCAAAAGGTTAAAGACGTTGGAACCGATGACATTCCCCACCGCCACATCAGGCTGCTTCTTTAACGCTGCCATGACTGAGGTCGCCAGTTCAGGCAAAGACGTCCCGACCGCGACCAGTGTCAAACCGATAACAGTTTCCGAAATGCCGAACACCCGCGCCATTTCTGTGGCACCATTCACCAACAGCTCTGCGCCGATGGGCAGGCCGATCAGCCCCGCCGCCAGAAAGGCAATGATCTTCCACCAACGGGCTGATGGGTCAGCGCCCTCAAGGTCTTCCTCTCTGGTGGCGTGGCGATGGCTGCGGGCGGCATAAAAGTTATCCGTCAACATCAGCCCAAGCCCGACCAAAAGCACGGCCGCATGCCACCACGTGATCGGGCCAAGAAAACACAGCCCAATGAACAACGCCGTCGCCGCAAGCATGGTTATGAACCCGCGTGAGACGCCCAGTTTACTGGAATGGATCGTTGAGATGATCGCCGGAATACCCAAGACAAGCAAGATATTCGCGATATTGGAGCCGACAACATTGCCCAAGGCAATCCCCGGCGCACCGTCCAAAATCGCACTGACCGAGACCAGAAGTTCAGGCGCAGAGGTGCCAAAGGCCACCACCGTCAGCCCCACGATCAAAGGCGGAATCCCAAGCCGCAAGCTTAGGTTCACCGAGCCGCGCACAAGCGCATCCCCCGCCAAGACCAAAAGCACAAGGCCGATTGCCACATACAAAATATCCATCAGCATCGGCGGGATTTATCCTTTGTTTTTGGGTTTCACACCGCAATCACAACCGCTGGAGCCGATCACATGACGGCCGCAACGATGGCACTGCACGGGCTTGCGCCCTGATTTACGCAACGGCCCCGGCGCGATCGAGCCAAGCCAGCCGAGCTTGCCAAAGACAGCCAAGGCTACGATCACCACCAGAAAAAGCGAGACAAGTTTTATCACAATTACAGCCCGTATCGCTGCCAGAGCGCACGGTCCTCGACCTCTGCCAAGGCACCGGCGGCAATTTGCGCACCAGCCGCCCCAATGCCGAACCGTTGCAAAAAGGGTTTGCGCTGGACCATCTGGCGCAGGACAACCTTATCGCCGTAAAGCGCTTTCATCTTGGGCACCAGATGGGCCACCCCGTCCACCAGCCCAACATCAACCGCACCCCGCCCGACCCAGATATCCGCGTTGAAAAGATCGATATCCTGTACAAGCCGCGCACCGCGCCGCGCCTTGACATGGGCGATGAAGGCTTGGTGGATCGGCTCTTGCAGGGCCTTGAGGCGGGCGACATCCTCGGGCTTTTCGGGCAAAAAGGGATCGGCAAGCGATTTGGAGGTGCCAGCGGTATGCACCCGACGCTCTACCCCGTATTTCTCCATCAGTTGCGGAAAGCCGAAGCTGGCAAAAATCACCCCGATGGAACCGACAATAGAGCTGTTATCCACCCAGATATCATCTGCCGCACAGGCCAGCCAATAGCCGCCCGAGGCCGCGACATCCTCGACAAAAGCATGAACGGGGATGTTTTTCGCATCGGCCAGCCGCCGGATGCGGGCCGCGATCAGGCTTGATTGCACCGCCGACCCACCGGGGGAATTGACCACCAATGCCACCGCTGCGGGCTTGCCGCGCGAAAAGGCACGGTCAATCTGCGTGGCCAATCCAGCATCGCTTAACGCGGGCGAAAAGCGGCTGCCCCCGCCAATGCTGCCTGACAGGCGGATTACGGGAACGAAGGGCGGCTTTTCAAGGAAGGGGATATATTTGCGCATGGATGAGATGTAGGCGGCATGGGCCAGAGGGACAAGAAGCAGAGCGCACCGCGATGCAGATTTCTTTTGTCCGTGGCGTTTTCTGCCTAAACCTCGGGCGCGGGGAGCAAGCCCCCGCGCACAAGGATCAATCGTATTTGCGCAGGTCTTCGATCACCAAACCATCATTGGGCAAGGTCCCCGGGGGGACCAGCTCCACCTTGCCACGCAGCTTGAGGGTTTCCATAACGCTGCCTTCATAGAGGGCGGGGTTAGAGGCGCGGGTTTCCACCTTAACGGTCATCTCGTCCATTTCCCCTTTGCGGGTGGCGATCACGCGCGCGCGCACCACCTCATCATGGGCCGCGACAAAGGCTGCGACCTGTTCGGGGCGCACGAACATACCCTTGATCTTGGCGGTCTGATCGGCGCGCCCCATCCAGCCCTTGATGCGGGCATTGGTGCGACCACAAGGGCTTGTACCCTCCAACAGTGCGGAGAGATCGCCGGTGGCAAAACGGATCAACGGGTAATCGGGGTTGAGGGTGGTCACCACGACCTCCCCAACCTCACCCACGGCGACCGGATCGCCGGTACCGGGGCGCACGATTTCAACGACTACGCCCTCATCCAGTATCATCCCTTCCATCGCGGCGGATTCGTAGGCGATATTGCCAAGATCAGCCGTCGCATAGCATTGCAGGGTCTGGATGCCGCGATCCGCATATTCCTGACGTAGCGATGGGAACAACGCCCCGCCCCCCACGGCGGCACGGGTGATTTTCAGCACCTCCCCCATGGCATCAGCCCTATCCAGGATAATCTTCAGGAAATCGGGCGTACCGGCATAGGCAGTGGCCCCGATATCGACGGCAGCACGGACCTGTAGCTCGGTCTGGCCGATGCCTGCGGGGATCACACGCGCGCCAACCGCCAGAATACCGGAGTCAAAAATCATACCCGCAGGGGTCAGATGATAGCCAAAACAGTTTTGCACGATATCATCCGCACCAATCCCGCATGCATGCAAGAACCGGCCCATCCGCCACCAGTCATGGCTTTTACCGCAAGGCTCATAGATCGGGCCGGGGGATTGAAAGATATGGGTGATATTCTGGGTCGGGATACCCCCCAGCGGCGGGTTCGCCTTTTGCCGCGCCGAAAGATCCGCCTTGCGCAGAACCGGCAGCTTGACCAGATCGGACAGGCTGTTGACCTCTGGCTGGCCGACACGGGCAAGCTGGGCACGCAATTGCGCCAGTTGATCGGCCTCACGGGCGTCCTGACTGCGGGTCTCCAGCGCATCGAAATGGGTCATGGTTTGATCCTTCATGCCAGCCACCGCTTGCGGCGGCGGTAGCTGCGGACATCACGGAATGAGCGGCGACCCTTGTCGGACATGCCGAGGTAGAATTCCTTTACGTCCGGGTTTTCGCGCAGTTCCTGTGCCGTGCCTTCCATCACCACACGACCGGATTCCAGAATATATCCGGTATGGGCATAGCGCAGGGCGACGTTGGTGTTCTGTTCCGCCAAAAGGAAGGTCACACCTTCATTCGCGTTCACCGCTTTCACGATCTCAAAAATCTGTTCCACCAACTGCGGGGCAAGGCCCATCGATGGCTCATCCAGCAAGATCATCTCGGGGCGGCTCATCAAGGCGCGGCCCATGGCGCACATCTGCTGTTCCCCCCCCGAGGTATAGCCCGCTTGGGATTTACGGCGCTCGCGCAAACGGGGGAAATAATTATAGACCATCTCAAGATCGGCGGCGACGGCCCCTGCCCCGTCCGTGCGCGTATAGGCGCCGGTCAGCAGGTTTTCCTCAACCGTCAGATGCTCAAAACAATGGCGGCCCTCCATCACCTGAATGACGCCATTGCGCACCATTTCTGCCGGATCGCGGTTGGCGATATTCTTGCCCTTAAGGGAAATACTGCCCTTGGTGACCTCTCCGCGTTCGGAATGAAGCAGGTTGGAAATGGCCTTGAGTGTCGTGGTTTTTCCAGCCCCGTTACCACCCAAAAGCGCGGTAATCCGGCCTTTGGGCACCGTCAGGCTGACGCCCTTCAACACGAGGATGACGTGATTGTAGATCACCTCGATATTGTTGACGTCCAGCAACGTATCCGAGGTTTGGGGTGCGTCCAGCATGGGCTTCATCTTTGCAAAAAGGGGCGTGATCCCCGGCCGACGCCATAAGCACCGGCCGGGGTTTCTTGATTAGTTGCAGCGCTGCTCGATGTTGTTTTCCGCGGCATAGGCCTCGGAATCCTCAAGGATCAGCGGCTGGATCACATCCATGTCCGGTTCAATCCAATCAGAAATCAGGGTCCAGGTTTTGGCGGTTGCATCCCATTGCTGGATGCGCGCCTTGCCGGGGCCACCGTGATCTTCACATGTCGCTTTGAAGGCCTGGCCAAAGTCTGGCAGGCCCAGCTCTTCCATGCGCTCTTCGGTGATCTCAAGGTTCTCAAACCCGTCGCGCACCTGTGCAGGCGTCACCTGCGATGTGCCCGCCATTTCCTGTGCTGTGCGCAAAGCCTCGGCGATGATCATTGCCGCATACATGCCGCGCGAATAAAGCACGCCACCAACCTGATCGCCCGCGCCAGCACCTTTGCCCGCATCGGCGACATACTTCTTGAGGTCGGCATAGACCGGATAATCCATCCCCGTGCCATGCATCGCCAGCGACTTATAGCCGTTCGCGCCATCGCCCGCAGGCAAGACGTCATGGTCAGCGCCCGACCACCAGATGCCGATAAACTGATCCATCGGATAGCGGATGTTCGCAGCCTCTTGAATGGCCACCGCGTTCATCACGCCCCAGCCATACATGATGACGTTATCGGGCTTTTCGCGGCGGATTTGCAGCCATTGCGACTTTTGCTCTTGGCCCGGATGCTCAACCGGCAACTGGATCAACTCAAACCCGTGCTTTTTCGAAAGCTCTTCCAATGTGCGGATCGGCTCTTTGCCATAAGACGAGTTGTGATAGACCAGCGCAATCTTCTTGCCCTTCAGGTCGCCCCCGTTTTCCGCCAGCAGGTAATTGATCGCAACGCTTGCCGCAGTCCAGTAGTTTGCCGGATAGTTGAAAACGTTAGAAAATACCTTGCCGTTGGACGCCGAAGTACGGCCATAACCAGGTGTATAAAGCGTGCTGCCATCCGAGGTGACCTTTGGGATCAACTGATAGGTGATGCCGGTCGAAAGCGGGTTGAAGGCAAGCGCGTTGTTGCCTTTTGTCGCCTCATAACATTCCACGCCTTTTTCGGTATTATAGGCGGTTTCGCATTCCGGCACTTGCACAATCTCACCGCCGATGCCGCCATCGCGTTCGTTCAGCAAGGTGAAATAATCCTGAAAACCATCCGCATAGGGCACACCGCCCGGCGCATAAGGCCCGGTGCGATAGGACAGGTTCGGCACGACCAGATCGGCCATCGCGGGGGCCGCGGCCATCATGGCGGCAGCAGTCAGGGCAGCAAAATTCATTTTCATCTCAAGTCTCCTCCCAGAGTTGGTTTTTGTAATGCGGACTGCCCCTAGTGCGGGAAAGGCCAAAGCCGTAATTTCTCTTTTGCCAAGCGCCAAAGCTGGGCAATGCCATGCGGTTCGGCAATCAGGAATATGATGATAAGAGCACCGATGATGATCAACTCGATATGCGCGGCAAGGTCCGTGGGCCAGCCAAAGCCGCCAACCAGCACGTTCTTCAAGAACACCGGCAACAGCACCAAAAACGCCGCCCCTGCCAAACTGCCAAAGACAGAGCCGAGTCCGCCAATGATGATCATGAACAAGATCAAAAAGGACTTCTGAATGCCAAAGCTTTCACCAACCTCGGCAGCCCCCAGATAGACCGCAAAGAACAAAGCGCCCGCGATGCCGATGAAAAAGCTGGACACGGCAAAGGCAGACAGCTTGGCGCGCAGCGGGTTCACGCCGATGATCTCGGCCGCGATATCCATGTCGCGGATCGCCATCCATTTGCGCCCGATCGTACCACGCGTCAGGTTGCGGGCCAGCCATGCCACCAAAAGCAACATCACAGCACAGAACAGGTATTTCGCCGCCGCAGTAGTGTCCGGCCCGGTGATGACAATGCCAAGGATATCACGCTCTGGCGCGGAAATCTGACCCGAGGCGGAATAGTTGTAAAACCACGGCACCTTGTTGAACAGCCAGACAAGGAAGAACTGCGCCGCCAAAGTGGCCACCGCAAGGTAGAACCCCTTGATCCGCAAGCTTGGCAGACCGAAAAGCACACCCACACCGGCCGTGATCCCGCCCGCCAGAATGACGTGGATAAAAATCGACACTTCGGGGAAGGCGGTCATCAGCTTGTAAACCGCATAGGCGCCCACGGCCATAAAGCCGCCCGTCCCAAGCGAAAGCTGTCCGCAATAGCCGACAAGAATATTCAACCCGATGGCGGCAATCGCATAGATCAGGAAGGGCACAAACACCGCGTTGGCCCAATAATCATTGATAAAGAACGGGATAATACCAAAGGCCACGGCCAGCACCGCATAATAGCGGATGCGGTCAAATTTGATCGGGAAGGTTTGGCTGTCCTCACTGTAGGTGGTCTTGAAATCACCTGCCTCACGGTAAAACATCAGTTATTCCCTTCCGACGCTAGAAATTCGGCCTCAAGATGCGATCTATCGGCGGTTTGGGGGGGCTGGGCATAACCGCTCGCCTCCGCATAGCGAACCAGTTGCAGATAGGCCCAGATGCCGATCATCCCACCCAGAGCCGCAAGGACAAAGGCTGTGGTGATCTGGTCAATGTTCTGGGTCTCAGCCGTCAGGGCAAGATAGCCAAAGGCCCAGAACCCCGCCCATGCAATAACATTCAATATCGCGATAAACTTCTTGAAAGGGGTGGTTTTCATCGTCACACCCTCTCGATGATTTTTTCGCCGAACAGGCCCTGGGGCCGGAACACGAGGAACAAGAGCGCCAGCACATAGGCAAACCAGTTTTCAGTCGCCCCGCCGATCATCGGGCCGATGGCGAATTCAAAAAGTTTCTCGCCCATGCCGATGATCAACCCGCCAACAATCGCACCAGGAATAGAGGTGAACCCCCCCAGCATCAGCACCGGAAGTGCCTTAAGCGCGATCAGCGACAGCGAGAACTGCACACCGGATTTTGACCCCCACATGATGCCCGCAACCAGCGCCACAAAGCCCGCAATCGACCAGACCAGCACCCAAATGAACCGCAGGCTGATGCCCACCGAAAGGGCTGCTTGGTGGTCATCGGCCACAGCCCGCAACGCACGGCCGTATTTGGTGTATTGCGAAAACAGGGTCAGTGCGATCACCAGGGCCGCGGCAACCAGCGCCGCAACGATATCAAGCTTGTCGATAAAGAAGCCATAGCCGAACCAGTTATAGGTAACGGTCTCAATGGTTTCCGAGATACCCTGCGGCAGGCCCACATCCATTTTCTTGATGTCGGAACCCCAAAGCACATCGCCCAGACCTTCAAGGAAATAGGCAAGGCCAATGGTCGCCATGAACAGGATAATTGGTTCCTGGTTGACCAGATGCTTGAGGATATAACGCTCGATCACAATCGCCATGCCGACCATGACCAGCGCCGTCAGCGCGATGGCAACGATCGCCGGCAAAGTCCAGCCAAAGTGATGCAACTCTGTGCCGAAAATAGCATTGATCACATGGGAGAACGGGATTTGCCCGTCTTGCAAGCCCACCAGCGTCAGCGCCGCGAACAGCGCCAGCACACCTTGGGCATAGTTAAAGATACCAGAGGCCTTGAAGATCAGCACAAAGCCCAAGGCGACGAGGCTGTACATAATCCCCGCCATCAGGCCGTTGATCATCACCTCGGCTGCGAAAAAGAAGGTATCGGGCATCAGAAATCCCCCAGATTTTGGTGGTTAGTCATGTGACACCCCCAGATATGCATCAATCACGGCTTGGTTATTGCGCACCTCATCCGGGGTGCCATCGCCGATCTTCTTGCCGTAATCCATCACGACCACACGGTCGGACAGATCCATCACCACGCCCATATCATGTTCGATAAGGGCAATTGTGGTGCCGAATTCATCATTCACATCCAGAATAAAGCGGGACATGTCCTCTTTTTCCTCGACGTTCATCCCTGCCATCGGCTCATCCAACAGCAAAAGCTTCGGCTCGGCGGCCAAGGCGCGCGCCAGTTCCACCCGCTTTTTCAACCCGTAAGGCAAACGGCCCACAGGGGTTTTGCGGATATGCTGGATTTCCAGAAAGTCGATAACCTTTTCGACCTTTTCGCGGTGCGCGGTTTCCTCGGCCTGCGCCTTGCCCCACCAAAGGGCTTGGGCAAGCATCCCCGACTTCATCTGCGTCAGACGGCCAGTCATGATATTGTCCAGCACCGTCATCCCCTCGAACAAGGCGATATTCTGAAAGGTGCGGGCGATGCCTTGGGCGGCAACCTGATAGGGCTTCATCGCCGGGCGGCGCGATCCGTGGAACCACACTTCGCCCTCTTGCGGGACATAAAACCCCGAGATGACGTTGAGCATAGAGGATTTACCGGCACCATTGGGGCCAATGATTGCGCGGATCTCGCCTTGGCGGATGTCAAAGGAAATATCGGTAATCGCCGCCACGCCACCAAAGCGCAGGGTGATATTCTTCATTTCCATCATCACGCCGCCGATTTCGCGACCGTCTGCGGTGGTATAGCCGTCTGGGTTCTGGATATTCATTCTGCGGCAACCTTTTGTGCGGGGGCCACGGCGGCATCAGCCAGCGTCAGCGTGGCTTTGATGGCGCCCTTGCGACCGTCCTCATAGGTGACTTCGGTCTCGGTATAGATTTCGGATTTCCCGCCATAAAGCGCGCCCACGAGGTCGGAGAACTTATCCTCCACCACTTTGCGGCGCACTTTACGTGTGCGGGTCATCTCGCCGTCATCGGCATCCAACTCCTTATGCAGGATAAGGAAGCGGTGCACCTGACAGCCCGACAACATCGGATCGGCGGCCACGGATTCGTTCACCTCCGACACATGGCCCGTGATCATTTCCAACACGCGCGGATGCTGCGATAACTCTTGATAGCTGGAATAGGCGATGTTGTTACGCTCTGCCCAGTTACCAACAGCATTAAGGTCAATGTTGATAAAGGCGGTGCAGAAATCGCGGGACGCGCCGAAAACCACGGCCTCCAGGATCGAAGGATAGAATTTCAGCTTGTTTTCAACGTATTTCGGCGCGAACAGGCTGCCATCGGCCATTTTGCCCACATCCTTGGCACGGTCGATAATGCGCAGATGGCCGGTGTCTTCCTCGAAAAAGCCCGCGTCGCCGGTGGCAACCC
This sequence comes from Pseudorhodobacter aquimaris, assembly GCF_001202025.1. Lineage (GTDB taxonomy): Bacteria > Pseudomonadota > Alphaproteobacteria > Rhodobacterales > Rhodobacteraceae > Pseudorhodobacter > Pseudorhodobacter aquimaris. The sequence goes on along the minus strand of NZ_LGHS01000066.1, from coordinate 150,368 downwards.
AACCCTCGGGATCTTTGGTCGAGGCGGTGCTTTCGGGGTTTTTATAGTAACTCTCAAACGTGCCGGGGCTGCGGTAAAATACCTCGCCATTATCGGCGATTTTCACCTCAACCCCCGGCGAAGGCACGCCAACTGTATCTGCGCGCACCTGACCGTCAGGCTGCTGGGTGATGAACACCGAAGCCTCTGTCTGGCCGTAAAGCTGTTTGAGGTTGATCCCGAGCGAGCGGTAAAAGCTGAAAATCTCGGGGCCGATCGCCTCACCTGCCGTGTAGCCCACGCGCACGCGCGAAAACCCCAGCGTGTTTTTCAACGGCCCGTAGACCAGAATATCCCCAAGCCAATAGGCGAATTTATCCGCTGCCGATACCGGCTTTCCGTCCAGAATATCGGGACCAACACGGCGCGCCACAGCCATATATTTATCGAAGAGCCATTTCTTGAAACGGCCCGAATCCTCCATTCGGATCATCACATTGGTCAGCTGGCCCTCAAAAACGCGCGGCGGGGCAAAGTAGTAGGTCGGACCGATCTCGCGCAGGTCGGTCATCATGGTGGCCGCCGATTCCGGGCAGTTCACACAGAAACCGGTCCACATCGCCTGACCCATCGAGAAGATGAAATCGCCGACCCATGCCATTGGCAGATAGGCAAGCACCTCATCCCCCGCCCGAAGATGGTCAAAATCGGCAGTGTTTTTGGATGTCTCGATAATATTGCGATTGGACAGCACCACGCCCTTGGGCTTGCCGGTGGTGCCGGATGTATAAAGCATCACGCAGGTGGAATTATAATCAAGCTCGGCGGTGCGTGCGGTCAGCTCTGCCTCAAAGCGGTGATGTGCGGCCTGCCCTTCGGCGATCACATCGGCCATCGCATTCATCCGCGAATGATCGTATTTCCGCATCCCGCGCTTATCGACATAGACGATCTGCTCAACGCTCGGTTTTTGATCCTCGGTCAGCCATTCGCTTTCCACTTCAAGGATCTTGTCGACCTGTTCCTGATCGCCGCACACAACGAAACGCGCGCCGCAATGGTCCAGCACAAAGGCCATCTCTTGCGCCACGGCATCCTGGTATAGCGGCACCGGAATGGCCCCGCACATCTGTGCCGCAACCATCGCCCAATAAAGCTGGGGGCGGTTACGGCCAATAACAGCGACATAATCCCCCCGATTAAGGCCGAGTGCCATAAACCCCATCGCCATCGCACGAATTTCGGCATCGGCCTGCGCCCATGTCCAGCTTTGCCAGATCCCGAATTCCTTTTCGCGGTACGCAGGCTTACTGCCATGCTGTGCCACGTTGCGCGCAAGAAGCGCAGGGATAGAGGCAAGACCAGCCTGTGCCTGTGTCGCTTTCATTCAAGTCCCCCCTTGGTGCAGAAATGATTCGTTCACCATCCCTCGCTTGTTAATCCTATAGGTCGCCTGCAATACTTGCGTGACTTTTTCGCAAACCTTGCGAATTGTTACAGACGTGATTTGCGCTTTCGCGGAACCGACCTGCGGTGCTAACCAGTGAAAGGAGGATCTGCGCAATGGGACAGGATATCACCACCGCAATGACTGCCGCCGGATTGAATCTGATCCAGCAGGCGCTTTCGATCTATGACAGCGACTTGCGGCTTGCGGTCTGCAACCGTCGCTTTTGCGAGATGTTCAACCTGCCGGATTCCCTGTCCACCCGGGGTGCGCTGTTTGAGGATACGATCCGCTTTCTGGTCGGGCGCGGTGAATACGGCGAAGTCGAAGACGTCGAAGAGGCTATTGCAGCAAGGGTCGAGGCCGCCCGCGCCTTTGAGCCGCACTATCTGGAACGGATGCGCCCCAATGGCCGCTGGGTTTCGGTCGAGGGCGCACCTTTGACCACAGGCGGCTGGATCACGGTCTATACCGACATCACCGAGATCAAGGTCCAGGAAGGCTTGCTGCGCGCAAGATCGGAGGAATTATCCGGGCAGGTTCTGGCCAACGCCGAGCGTCTGTCGCAAGCCAACCGGCAGCTTGCCTCGGCCAATATCGCGCTAGAGGAAACCAAACGCCAGCTGATGGAAATGGAGGCCCGCACCCGCCTGACCACCGAGATGATGCCCGCCCATATCGCCCATGTCGATCGCGAATTGCGCTATACCTATACCAACCGGCGCCTGTCGTCCGTCATGCCCGGTGTCGGACGCCCGCAAAGCATTATGGGCCTGACGGGCCGCGAGGCCTTGGGCGACACCACCTTTGACAAGATTGAGCCCTATCTGTTGCGCGCGTTGAATGGCGAAGCTTCGGTTTTCGAATTTGCCGATGATGCGAACGGGCGGCGTATCCGCGCGGCCTTTACCCCTGATCAAACCAATGGCGGCCCGATAAACGGCGTCTATATTCTGGCGATGAACGTGACCGAAGAGGTGCAGGCACGCTCTGCCCTGATGCAGACCCGCAAACGCGAACTGGCCGCACAGCTGACCAGCGGCCTTGCCCATGACTTCGCCAATCTGCTGACCATCATTCTGGGGCTGCAAGGACGTCTGGAACGGGTTTCATTGCCGGGCAATGCCGCCGAGATTGTGGCAGCCACCATCGCCGCCGCCCGCCGCGGGGGCACTTTGCTGGACAGGATCGCGGGGATTTCCGGCAAGCGGGAGCTGCGGCCCGTTGTCACCGATATGCGCCAGTTTCTGACCGATCTGTCAGTCCTTGCGGATCCGATCCTGCCCGAACAGATCACCCTTTGGATGGCCCGCGAAGGGCTGGAGGCCCCCTTGCTGCTGGATGCGGGCATGTTGCAGGATGCGCTGGTAAATCTGGTGCTCAATGCCCGCGATGCGATGGGCAGCAAGGCGGGCAAGATCACCCTGACCGCCCGCGCGCTGCGCGAAACCTGGCTGGAACTGGTGGTTGAGGATGACGGCCCCGGATTTTCCGATATCGCGCTGGAACGTGGGCTGGACCCGTTTTTCACCACCAAAGGCGGCGAAGGGTCCGGCCTTGGATTGGCGATGATCTATGATCAGATCACCTTGGCGGGCGGCACCGTGCGGCTGCGCAACCGCCCCACAGGCGGCGGTATAGTCACACTGCGCCTGCCATTGCGCCCCGTTCACAAGGCCATCGAACCCGGAATGGTGCTGCTGGTCGAAGACCGGATCGAAATCCGCGAAGACGTGCGAGAGATGCTGCGCGCCATGGGCCATTCCGTGATTGAGGCAAGCACCGCCGATGAGGGGCTTGCCCTTGCCAGCCTGCCGGGCCTGACCATGGTGCTAAGCGATATTTCCCTTCCCGGTAAGCTGACAGGGGTGGATCTTGTGGAAACCCTTGCGCAGAACGGCATGAAGGGGCGATGCTTTTTGATGACCTCTCTGCCGCCCCCAAACCCGCTTCGTGCCCGCGCCGCTGCACAGTTTCCTGTGCTGTCCAAACCTTTCGACGCGGCCCAACTTGCCGCCCTTTTGATCCCCGAGGCACCATGACCGCAACAGCCCCCCTTGTCGCCATTCTGGATGATGAACCCGAAATTCGCCGCATGCTGCAGGACGCGCTGGAAGAGGCCGGCCTACGCACCCTCGCCTATGCCCGTGCAACCGAATTCGAAGCCGCGCTGAACCGCGTGACCCCGGATGTATGCCTGGTCGATCTGGGGCTGCCCGACCGTGACGGGCTGGCGCTTGTCCACCGTCTGGCGCTGGAGTCGGGGGCGGTTATCATCATCATTTCAGGGCGCGCACAGGTGCAGGATCGCGTGACAGGGTTGGAACTTGGGGCCGATGATTACATCATCAAACCCTTTGATCCCGCCGAGGTGGTCGCCCGCGTGCGCGCCCATTTGCGCAAAGGCCGCAGCAATACTGAACGTGTTGCCCAAGAGGCGCGCTTTGAGGGGTGGACCGCCCTGTTCGACCGCTATCTTCTGGTCAACAAGGACGGAACCGAAGTTGCCTTTTCCCATGCCGAGGGTGAGGTGTTGCGCCTGTTTCTAGAGTCCCCCAAACGTTTGATTTCCCGCGCACAAATGCAAGAAAGCCTTGGCGGCGCGGCAGGTGACAGCTTTGACCGTGCGATGGATGTGCGGATTTCACGGCTGCGCACCAAACTAGGCGAAGATCCTAAGAACCCGTTGTTGATCAAGACAATCTATGGCGCGGGCTATATCTTTTTGGGCGATGTTGTCTGGGCCTGACCCAATGCCGGATGACCCCGTGACGAGGGTCAGAAAATGGCCCTTGCTTTGACAAAACCATCGCTGCAACAGCGCGTCAAAGCCCAACAGGGTTCCGGATCTTGCGTATTGCGCCTTATAGGCGGCCTCTTTGGCGGAAATACCAGTTTGGCGTCCAGCCCGCCACCTAACTCCGCGCGTTCTGACGATGTTAAAACAAGATCCCACAGGTCGTATTCCAATGGGGTCGCCTCTTCCAGATCGATACCAATCAGGATCGTGCTGTGGGAGATAGAGCCGCTGACGCCCTTGGGCCAAACCGGCGCACGGGCGACCCCCATTGGAATGGCACTGGCAAGGCCAAATCCCGCCATTGCCACACGCGCAGCGGCACGCCCCGCCGCGAATTCCATCGCCCGTGCGGGGGCCGCACGCGTTAAAACCTCACCCGGCCACAGCGCAGGGGCGGGGGCGGTTGGATCGTTTGCCGCGATGGCGATCCCCTGCGGCGCAATCGCGCGCGCCGCAGATAAAAGTTTTCTAAGGTCAATCACCTAGCCGTGCAGATCGCATCGCACGCCGCCGCGCCATTGCATCGGTCCGCTTTGGACCTGCGGGCGGGGCGGCGTGAACCGAAGGTTGAACCTGCGGCGGCATGACGGCCTGCGCGGGGGCCGGTGTCGCGCCAACGGAAGCCTCCATCGTGGATTCAATATGGGCGGCCAGTTTCTCCAACACCGGAAAGCGGAAAATATCGGTAATCGATAGCTTGTCCAAACCTAAGCTGGCCCTAATCTCTCGGTGGGCCTGCACGGCCAAAAGCGAATGGCCACCCAAAGCGAAAAAGTTATCCTTGGCCCCGACTTTCGAGACACCCAATACATTCGACCATACGGCCGCCAGCGCCTCCGCCACGCCTAAGGGCGCAACATAGGCCGCGACCTTTGGTGCCGCACTGAGCGGGGCGGGCAGTGCCTTGCGGTCGACCTTGCGGTTGGGTGTCAGCGGGAAACTGTCCAGCGTCACGAAATGCTGCGGGACCATATACGCGGGCAACGACTGCCCGATGACATCGCGCAACTCTGCCTCGGGTGCGGTGCCGCGCAGATAGGCCACAAGACGCAAATCTCCGGCCGTATCTTCGCGCGCCATGACGACGGCCTGCAACACCTGAGGATGTGCCTCCAGCACGGCCTCGACCTCACCCAGCTCAATCCGGTGGCCGCGCAACTTGACCTGATGATCGGTACGACCCAGAAAAACAAGCGTGCCATTTCCATTCCAACACGCAAGGTCGCCGGTGCGGTACATACGCCCCGCATGAAACGGGTTGGGCAGGAAACGGCTGGCTGTTTGATCGTCGCGCTGCCAATAGCCGCGCGTGACCCCTTCGCCACCGATCCAAAGTTCGCCCGCCACGCCTGCGGAAATAGGGTTCAGATCGTCATCCAGCACATAGGCCTGCGTGTTGGCAATGGGTGTGCCGATGTTGACCGGACCCTGCCCTGCCGTGGCCGTGGTGGACCAGATGGTCGTTTCTGTCGGGCCATACATGTTTTCGATGCGCGCATCCGTTGCCTCGCCCAGATCCGCCACCAAGGCCACCGACAGCGCCTCGCCGCCGAGCAAAAGGGTTTTGACACCCGCCAATGCCGCACGGCTATCTTCATTCATCGCGATCATCCGCGCCATGGACGGGGTGCATTGCAAATGCGTGACCCTATGGCGGACAAGCTGTGCCGCGATCGAAAAGTCATCCACGGCAGGCCCCGAAACATTTGAGCGACGCAATACCTCGGCCAGCGGTTGCAGCCCCTCCATCACCTGTTCTGTCGCAATCCCGTAGTCGATAAGACAGGCCACCTCGGTCACGCCGATCTGTTTGAGGCGCGTAACCCTTGCGAGGCAATCCTCAACCGTGCCGAACAGGCCTGCATCCTCAAAATAGCGGTTGAAGGCGAAATCGAGGATGGCCTCGTTTTCCTCTTCCGAAAGGGATTGCAGGTCGATATCCGTGGGTTTTTCAATGCCCGCAGGCTTCTTGAAGGCCGGAAAGGCCCATGCGTATTGCTTGATCAAACCGGCGGCAGAGCTCAGATAATCCTTCATCGGGCCCCGCGCGCCATCCCGCGCCGTTTCGCGGTCACCGGCAACATAGGTATGCAACATCAGTGAAACGCTAAAGTCATCGGGGTTATGACCGGCCTTGCGCAGGGCGGCGTGATAGATCTTGATCTTTTCGCCGACCTCTTCGATCGTCTGGCCCAACAGGTGGGTCAGGATATTGGCACCGATTTCCCCCGCCTCTCGCCATGTGGCGGGATTGCCGGCGGTGGTGACCCAGACGGGCAGCTCTTTGGAGACCGGGCGCGGCTGCGTCGTCACGCCAAAATAACCCCCTGCCGTCGGAAAATCCACCACATCCCCGCGCCACAACCGCCGCACCTGATCAATCGCGGCAAACATCGCATCACGGTTATTGGGCGGCATATTTTCAGGGCGCAGCACGAAATCGTCAGGGTGCCAGCCCGAGGCAAAGGCAAGCCCCGCCCGCCCATTGGTCAAATTGTCAATAACGCCCCATTCTTCGGCGATCCGCGCCGGATGGTGCAAGGGCGCCACGCAAGAGCCAGCACGCACGGCAATATTCTTGGTGACCGCCGCAACGGCCGCCCCCGTCACTGAAGGGTTAGGATAGGGGCCACCAAAGGCGTGGAAATGCCGCTCTGGCGTCCAGACCGCGCAAAACCCGTTTGCATCGGCAAATTTCGCGCCATCCAGCAACATCTCGTATTTCTTGGGGCCTGCACCATCGTCATTGCCCCAGTAATACAGGGAAAAATCCATCCCCTTGCCACCCGTAACCGGCCCAGCCGACACAAGCGCCCGGTTCTCATCCGAGGTCAGCACCAGTTTGAAGCCGCGCGCGATCGTCCAGAACAGCTCCAATACCGAAATGTCAAAAGAGAGCGATGTGATCCCCAAGAAGACGGACCCCTCGGCGTGATCGATCCGTTGGTCCATCCCGACAAAGAAGTTCACGACATTGCCATGTTCCACCATCACGCCCTTCGGCCTGCCGGTAGAGCCGGAAGTATAGATCATATAGGCCAGATCGGCACTGGTAACGCCGCTGTCAGGATTGGTTTCAGGCGCCACGGCAATGCGCGGGTCCGTATCAATGCACAGGGCCTGCGGCCCCACCGGCAAACCACCCGTCAATGCCGTCTGGGTAACGATCACCGGTGCCGCACTATCCTCAATGAAAAGCGCAATCCGGTCCGCCGGATAGGCAGGGTCCATCGGAACATAGGCCCCGCCCGCCTTCAAGATCGCCAGCGCGCCGACCAGCATATGAAGCGAACGGTTGATATAAAGCCCGGTCAACACCCCCGGCCCGACGCCCATCTCCATCAAGACATGCGCGGCACGGTTGGCCTGCGCATTCAGCTCTGCATAGGTCAGGCTTTGGGATTCGAACACCACAGCGACCGCATCCGGCGTTTTGGCGGCCTGCACCTCAAACGCCTGATGAATGGTCAGGCTGCGGTCATAATCCACCGCCGTATCATTCCAGCGGTTTAGGATCAGATCACGCTCTGCCTCGGGCATGATCGGCAAGGCGGCACATGGCGTAACAGGGTCCGCATCGGCAAGTCCCTTTGCCAGAACGGTCAAGCGCGCAGCAAGTGCGGCGGCATCTTCGGCACTGATACGGGCCGCGTCAAAATGGAACGCATCCGGCGTAACCGTAACCGCCGAACCCGCCAGCGGACCATCCAGCGACAGCGCAACCAAAGGCGTTTGTAGCGCGACAAGCGCCGGATCACGACGCGGCAGGTCAACGGCGAAACCGGGGGCCTGCAAAGCAGCGGTCAGGGGCAAATCCGCCTCTGCCTGTGCGATTGTTCCGCTAGCATCGACATGCAACGGCGACCAGCCGGAAACATACAGCGACTGATTGGGGCTTTTGACGGCAAGATCAACCGTATCCTGCCCCAAGGCGCGCGCCACACCGATCGCGGTTGCAAATAAGGGGGCGTCATAGGGCAGGCTTTGCCAATCTGCCGTGGTCGGGGCCTTGATCTGCGGCATCTCCAACGCCGTCATAGCAGCCAAAGCGCGGCGCATGACCCCTTCGGTCGGGGCGGCGGCGGCAACGGCCTCGGTAATTTCGGATGCCGCATCGCCGGGGCTGGCAAGGCTGGTCGCATTCAGCGAGGTCGGACAAACCGCATATCCGGCAAGGTCCATCAACCCCATAAGCCGTATTGCGCCCTGCCCACAGGCAACAAAAAGCCCGTCGGGTGCTGCGACAAGCACCGTCCCCGGCACGCCCTGTCCCCGAATAATCTCAGCCGCTGTCACCAGCAATATCCGGTCATCCACCTCCAGCTTGGGCAGCGCCACAGGGTTGGCATAGATACCATGATCCAATCCGCGCACCAAAGCACAGACCTGCTCGGCGGTTTGGCTGAAGTCCAGCCGTGCAGCCGCTTCGGGGCGATCCGCGCGGCGGTATTCGGTGCGGGCCGTCAGGTCTTGGGCGGTGCCCGGCGCCTTGGATGCCAGGGCGGCCAGAACGGCAGGAAAGCTCTCAATCGCCGCCTCGAAACATTTAGAGTTCAGCGTCAGCGCCGTATCATCGGGGGCGATATCAAACAGGCGCTGTTCCAAAATAGCGCCCTTATCCACACCGGCAACCATGCGGTGCCATGTGATGCCATGCTGCGTCTCGCCATTCAGAATGGCCCAGACCGGCGCGTTGAGCCCTGCATAACGCGGCAAGGGGCCGTCGTGAAAGTTCACCGCCTGATCCGCCAATGCCAGAACCGATTCGGGAATTACATGAAGATAAGCGATCGAAAGCAGCCAATCGACATGGATATCGAGGGAATCCGCGTCCTCTGGCAACTCAACACGAATACCGTTCGCCTGCGCCCAAGCGCGCACATCCGGGCTTTCCGTGATCACCGCAACCAATCTATGACCTTGATAAATAACACTTTCTGCGCATTGAATGGTAAGGGATTGGTTGCCAAAAATCAGGGCGTCCGACATCGTTAACTCCTTCCCGCAACATGCGGGGCACACATAATTAAGCGCAACGCCCAAAGAAGGACCGCGCCGAATGGGCTATCAGATCCCGAAGAAAATGGGGTGGATCTGCCCTCTCTTTGCGCTGAAACAACAGCCGCAACCGCCATAAGATAGACCCAGAAATGAGCGATAATGTGGCAAGAGCGGCATAACCGCGCCCATGTACTTTGGTAAAATAATAAAACCGGCTGTCGAGCCAGTACTGCGGAATCCGTGCCCAGGTTTTCATGCCGGTCGATACCGACCCGATATGCATGACCGTGCTTGTGCGTACGAAATCAGAAGAATATCCGGCGACGGCGGCACGGTGGCAAAGCTCCGTTTCCTCGAAATAAAGGAAGAAGGTTTTGTCAAACAGGCCAATCTCATCCAGCACCGACTGGCGCATCATCAAGCTGGCGCCGACAAGCCAATCGACGCGCGTTGTTTTCTCGGGAATCGGTTGCGCCACGATATAGCGGTGCAAAAGACGGGACACCGGACCAAAGCGGACAGAACCTTCAAACTCCCCCGCGATCGAGGGAAAGCGAAAGGCCGCGCGATGGGGGGTGCCATCTTCGCCATGGACATAGCTGCCCGTAAAACCCGTCTGCGGATTCTCGTTCAAATGATTGTAAAGCGCCCGGATCGCCCCCTCCGTCGGAAAGGCATCAGAGTTGAGGATATAGACATAATCGGGACGGCCACCATCGGGCAGGCCCGCACGGATGCCCACATTATTCCCCGCGCCGAAGCCGCCGTTATGACCTGACTGGATCACCCGCACAGGAATCTCGTTCCTGTCCCAACCACGCTCGGCCACAGCCGCAGACAGTTTCTCGTAAGAGCCGTCACCACTGTCGTTATCCACGATGGTCAAGGCACCGGGGATGCCCTTCATTTCGCGCAGGGCGACTTCGGCCGCGCGAAGTGTCATATCGGCAGTGCGCCAATTCAGGATGACCGTTAAAAGAGTTTTCATTCATTGCTCCGACGCAGATTTATCTGCCATCTCTGAATTTGCAATCACCTTGCGCAGGGCGCTTGCCAGCACACGGACGTTCGGCTCCAAGACCATGCTGTCATGGTCGCCGGGCACCTCTATGACCTCAAGCGCGGGCGCAAAGCGGGCAAGGTCGTTATCGGGATAAACATATTCTTTGGCACGGCTGACCCACTGGCCGTTGCTAACCGCCCAATGCCGGTCAAGCGGCGGGCGGAACAGCACAGTACGCCCCTTGCGCAAAAGCAAAGGAAATTGCGGCAAGGCGGCACGGAATGCGGCCTCTATCGCGGCATTATGGAATGCTCCTTCGGCATCGGTCTCGGCCGCGCTATTCTTGCTTCGTTCCCACTCCCAACGCGAGCGCGCCCAATCAATCACATAATCAGGGCCATGTTTGCGCAGCTCCGCCAGTTTGATATAGGCCTTGTCGATGCTGGACAGGCCGGGGCGCATCGGCAAGGGCGTGTCAAGCAAGACCAGCAGCGCAACCTTTTCCCCCTGCTCTTCAAGCTGGCGCGCCATATCCCAAGCGGTCAAGCCACCGCCCGAGAACCCGCCCAGAAAATACGGCCCATGCGGCTGAACCTGACGCAGCTCGGCGATGTAATCCGCCGCCGCCTCCTGGATCGTGCTGTGGGGCGGCTCATCACCATAAAGACCCCGCGCCTGAAGGCCATAGAACGGACGGTCCTTACCGATCAACTGCGCGAGATGGCGCAGGTTCAACACATTGCCAAACATCCCCGCCACAAGGAATAACGGCGTCTTTGGCCCGCCATTCCCTTCATGCATCGCAACCACATGGGTAAAACGGCGCTTGGGTTCCTCTACCTGTTCGGGGCTATCTTGCGGGCCGATGTGTTCCTCGATCATGGCGGCACAGGCGGCAATCGTCGGAGCCTCGAACAAGACCGAAATCGGAAAATCCACATGGAAGGCTTTGCGCACCATTGCAAAAAGGCGCACCGCAATCAGCGAATGGCCCCCAAGGGCGAAAAAGTCATCCTCCACCCCGACCTGCGCCACGCCAAGCAGGTCCTGCCAAAAGCCGGTCAGGGTACGTTCCACATCGGTTCGAGGGGCCACATAGTCACTGTTGAGATCAGGGCGCGCAAAACTTTGACCCTTGGGAACACTCGGCTCCACCCGCTGGGCCTGCTCGATCAGTATGGGCAGTTCCATTGATGAAACGATAACCTGCGGGGCATGCAAAGACAGGGCACGCCCGAACGCCTCGGCCCCCAAATGCGACGGAATACCCTGCGACAGGTTATGCGCAAAGCGTTCCTCGGCCGCAGAGCGTTGCCGTTTGGGCGAATCCTCAAAGGTCAGGTCGCGTGGATCGGGCGCGGTAAAGGATAGCCCCCGATCCATGCGGCGGATGGTAAAGCCCTCAACCTCTACAATCACCCTGCCCGACAGGTCCGCCAATGTGACATCGAAGACCGCGGTCTGATCACCGGCGTGATTTGCCGCAGCGGCACGCACCCAGGACACGATCTGTGCAGGCAGGCGATCATAGACCCTGACCCGACGGTAAGACACCGGCACCCAAAGGCTATCCGGTCTGTAGCCACCAATCAGACCCATCGCCCAGCCGGTCGCCAGATCCATCAGTGCCGGATGCAGATGCCACGGCCCTGCCTCTGCCGCATATTCGGGCGGCAGGCTGAGATATGCGAGACCCTCACCACGTCCGTAGACCTGCGCATCCAGCACCTGCCAGCGTGCGCCAAAGTCCAGATGCGCCTCTTGTGGTGAGCGTAGAGGGCCGGTTTGCAAATCTCCACAGCGTTCCACAATGGCGGCGGGGTCAATGACACCGGCGGTTTGCGCCATTGGCAACAGCCGTGCCTGCGCGTTCAACTGCCAGCCCCTGCGCCCGTCGGTATCCACGGCAGAGCGCAGCTCAAACTCATAGCCTTCATCGGTTTGTGCCAATGTAGCGCGAATATCAGGCACATCGAGCGGGCGGAAGAAATAAAGATCGCGCACCTCAAACCTTGGCTGGCCCTGATGGGCCATCGCCTCGGCCGCCATTTCCAGATAGCCGGTGCCGGGGACCAGCGCATGACCGTCCTTGGTCCGGTGGCCATCCAGAATCCAGCGATCAAGCCCCAGATGGGCGGTAAACTGACGATGGCCTGCCGCGTCAAAGCCCGCCGCATCCAGCATTTGCGCCTCTATCGGCTCTTGTGGTGCCGGGGCCGGACCGGCAAGCGCCTTGGCCGCCATGCCGACATCTGCCCATATCCCCCAATTCAGTGCGGTCACTTGGGTCCTGCCGCCCTTGCGCGCCTGCGCATAGGCGTTGAGATATTCATTGGCCGCCACATAATCCACCTGCCCCAAAGATCCGGTGACGGTAGAGGTCGAGGAAAACAGCACCAGCCGCGCAATGGAACCGTCGGGAAAGATATCCTCCAACACTTTGGTACCATGCAGTTTTGGCGCAAACACCCCCTCAACCCGTGCAGGTGATTTGTCCAGAAGCGGGCCATCGTCAATCACGCCCGCCGCATGGATGACCGTATGGATGGGGCCAAAGCGTTCTGTCGCCCGCGCCACCGCCGCCTGCATTTCCTGCGTATTGGTCACATCCGCCGCAAACACCGCAACATCGCCCAGCGCCTGAAGCCGCTGCATCGCCATAATACGCTGAGCCGTGGGGTCATTCGGGCCAAGTTTCGCCAGATAGACCGGCCATTGGTCAACATCCGGCAAGGCATGGCGGGAAATCAGGGCAATCTTGGCCCCGTGATCCGTGATCAGCTTTTCCGCCAAGGTCAGGCTGATACCGCCCAAGCCGCCCGTAAACAGGACAGCCGCACCCAAGGGCATATCCAAACCTGCATCCGGCAAAACCGCAGGTTTGATCGATTTTTCCAACCGTTTCACCCCGCGAAGCGCGGCAACCGTATTGGCTGGCGCGGCAAAAAGCTCCTCTTGCACCAAGGGCAAGAGGGTCGCGAAATCCGCTTTGCCCCGACGCGGAACTTCCGGCAACACCAGATCACAGGTAGAGCAGGTTACACCCGGCACCTCACGCGGAATAACCATCACCGGCCCGGCTATCATCGCCTTTTCAGGATAGGCAAGCCCTTCTGTACGCACCTGCGCGGCGCCATTGGTAAAGACCGTAATATGTGGCGGGACGGCAAGGTTTTCCTCGGCCAGCGCCTGCCCCAGAAACATCAGTGCATAAAACCCCTGTTCCAGATTGCGGTGGAAAAAGCTGGAACCGGGACGGAAGGCCTCTTGCGCCGTGACCAGCCAGAAATGCGCGATACGGGTTGGCACCCGCCCCTGCGAGATCAGATCCCGCAGCATTGCCGCATAGCCTTCGCCCCCCTGTTCCGGCGCAAGACGGTACCCCCCCTTGCCATCCGGGCCAAAAGCATCCCCCGTACGAACCGGAATGACCCTATGCCCAGCAGCGATCAGCGGGGCAAAAGCCGCTTCGGCCAAGCCGTCCCCATCCATGAACACCAGCCAGGTTTGGGGCGGCTGGCCCTCAAACCCGGCCTCGACGTCAAACTCGGTATCAACGGCCCGCGGACGCCAATAGGGTTGCCAGCCCCAATCAGCCATATCCTCAAGGCGCATCGGCAGATCCGGGGCGGCGGCGACCTCTTTGCCCGGTTCGATAAAATACCGATTGCGTTGAAAGGCGTAGGTCGGCAGAGGGACACGGTGACGCGCCGCATCCCCCCATATCTGCGACCAATCGACATTCACCCCACAGGCCCAAAGCCGCCCGATCGTGGCGAGATGCCATTGATCATCCGGCATGACTTGTTCGGGGTGGCGCAATGCAGGGACAACCTGCGCGGCAGACACCCCATTCGCTTGCGCCAAAGACGACATCGCGCGCCCTGGCCCCATCTCCATAAAGACACGGTCAGGGGCTTTGAGCGTTTCCATACAGGCGGCAAAGTTCACCGTATTGCGCAGATGGGCCACCCAATAGTCTGGGCTTGTGGCTTGTGCAGCCGTCAATGCCTGCCCGGTCGTATTGGAGATAATCGGCATCTGTGGCGCATGGAGCGGTATCGACCGCAGATAATCGCCAAACCGCGCCAGAATCGGTTCCAGCATGCGCGAATGGGCGGCGATATCAATGGCGATCCGCTGACACTCCACCTCTTGCGCGGCAAGGGTTGCCGCAAGCGCATCAAGGGCCGCATCAGGCCCGGACACAACGCAAAGCCCCGGCGCGTTCACACTCGCCATATCCAGCCCGGCCGTCAGCATAGGCCGGATCTCTGCCTCATCCAGCGGAATGGAAAGCATACCACCTTTGGGGATGGTATCAAACAGGGTGCCACGCAGATGCACCAAGCCGATGCAATCTTCAAAGCTCAGAACACCCGCAAGACAGGCCGCAGTGTTTTCGCCCATTGAATGACCGACCAGGGCCGTCGGCTCCACTCCCCAGGACTGATAGAGCTTTGCCAAAGCGTATTCGGTGATCATAATCAGAGGCAACTGGACCGATGGCCGCTTTAGCGCCTCATTCGCGGCCACTTCATCCTCCGGCTCTGCAAGCCAGAGAGAGCGGATAAAATGATCCAGTTCCGGCGGCAAAACCGAAAGCCCGCGGTCCATCCAATCGGCAAATTCAGGCTCTGTCTGATAAAGATCGCGCGCCATGCCCGCAAATTGCGCACCGCCTCCGGGGAACATAAAGACCACCTCCGGCGCATCCAGCGCGGCATGGCTCCAGATCCGGCGGGGATCAGCGTTTTCCAGCAGGTCGGCGGCGGCGTCATGGGTTTCAGCGACGATCACACGGCGATGCTCAAACGCGCGGCGGCCCTGTTTAAGGGTCCATGCCACATCGGCGAGCGGTTGTTCAGGATGTGCGCGCAAATGGGCGGCAAGAGCCTTGGCCTGCCCGTCCAGCGCGGCTTTGGACTTGGCGGAGATCGCGAGCAGCTGGAACGGCCAGTCACTGGCCCCTGACGGGGCGCGGTCCGGGGCCTCTTGCAAGATCACATGCGCATTGGTGCCGCCGACGCCCAAGGCATTGACGCCCGCACGGCGCGGCCCTTTGCGGCGGGCCCAATCGGTCAGCCTATCGTTGACGCGGAAGGGCGAGGCATCAAAATCAATCGACGGATTCGGTGCGGTAAAGTTCAGGCTGGGCGGGATTTGACCGTGATGCAGCGCGAGGCCGGTCTTGATCAGACTTGCCACGCCCGCCGCCGTATCCAGATGGCCGATATTGGTTTTCACCGAGCCGATGCGGCAAAATCCGGTCTCTGCCGTGGTTCGACCAAAAGCCTCGGTCAGGGCGGCAACCTCGATCGGGTCGCCAAGGAAGGTGCCGGTGCCGTGGCATTCGACATAGTCGATGGTATCGGCCGTCACACCCGCAACGGCTTGGGCATCCGCGATCACCCGCGCCTGCCCGTCAACCGAAGGGGCCAGATATCCGGCCTTTGCAGACCCGTCGTTATTGACGGCGGACCCCTTGATAATGGCCCAGATATGATCGCCGTCACGCACCGCATCCACCGCACGGCGCAGCACAACCACACCCGCACCGGAACCGAACACCGTCCCCTGTGCCGCGGCATCAAACGCATGGCAATGCCCATCGGGAGACAGGATCTCACCGTCATTAAAGACGTAGCCTTGGCCCTGCGGCAGCACGATGGTCACGCCCCCCGCCAGCGCCATATCGCATTCGCCGATCAACAGGGATTCAATCGCATAATGCACCGCCACAAGCGATGTGGAACATGCGGTCTGGATGTTGATGCTCGGGCCTTTGAGATCAAAAATATGGCTGACACGGGTGGTCAGGAAATCCTTGTCATTGCCTGTGTGCCGCAACAGGAACATGCCCGTATCTTCCACCAGACCCGGGTTGCTGCACAGGTTGAAGTAAAAATAGCTGCCCATGCCGCAGCCGCCATAGACGCCGATGTTGCCCGGAAAGTTTTCGGGGGGATGGCCTGCGTGTTCAAGCGCCTCCCAGGCGACCTCCAGAAACTGACGATGCTGGGGGTCAAGTATGGCGGCCTCTTTCGGAGAAAAGCCGAAAAACTCTGCGTCGAAGTGGTCGAAACCTTCGAGCGGCGCGGCGGCGGGAACATAGTTGCGGTGGCGCATACGGGCAGGACTTTCGCCCGCGGCAAGCAATTCCTCTTGCGTCAGATGACGAACACTTTCGACGCCCGCCGCAAGATTGGACCAATATTGCGCAACTGACCCGGCCCCTGGAAAATGTGCAGCCATTCCGATAATCGCAATATCATTTTCACCAAGCTCTACATTCTTTACTGCCATCGCCATGCTAAGTTTCCAGGCCCTTTCAAGCGTCACTCATTACGGCGTCACTACATGTGGCACCCTGAACATCAATCGATCCAGCGCGTTAAAATATCGCAAAGAAACATGCGTTAAATGCTGCAGGAATACCGGCTTCTTACCTCTTTACAAGCCCCAAGCCCTCGATGCGGGCGGATCAAAGATAATTTTCCAGACCGCTTTCCCGTGATTGGGAATACGCGCAAAGTAAATGCCCGTAGTGGTTGTTTTTCAAAGCGAATCAACAAATCTGAGACCTTGGCAATCAAATCACCGTACGCGGGCCTGCGGCATTGGCCAGCCTTGCCAACCAGCGCGCGCGCGTGTCGATACGGCGTTTGATTGCCAGATCCTCGGCGTAGCCCAGCAGCGCCCCGGCCATCAGCCAGGTAAAGGGAATAAGCGTGGCATTGGGCAGCAAATCCACCAAATTCGCCGCATAGATAAGCGCGATTCCACAGGCAAAGGGTGAAAACGCAGCAGAGCGTTGCAAAAGCCCCTCTCGCGCCAAAAAGACTAGCGGCATGACCAGCAAACCGAACTCAGCGATATAGCCAAGCCAGCCATAGGTGCCCAGCACGATGATCCATTGGCCGTCCGGGATTGTCTGGATTAGCCCGGTAATAGGGTCGAGGATCAGGTTGCGACCATAGCCCCCCCAGCCAAAAATGGGCTTCTCCATCGCGCGCGCCAAAAGCCGTTCTTCATTCACCACACGGAAATTCAGGGATTGGTGACGGTCGGGGCTGATCGAATAGGCATAGTCCAGAATCGCATCCAGCGGTATCAACTGTGCGCCGCGCAACAGCGGATAGGTGATAACGATCATCCCAAGAACACCGGCCAACATAACCTGCCACCGACGCCCCACGACCAAGATCACCGGAATAAGCCCGAGCGCAAAGACCAGCGGACCCGCGCTGCGGCACATCACTAGCACAAAGAACAGATAAAGGAATACCATCAACTGTTTGGGGCGATCCTCGGCCGTGCCCGTGCGCAGGACAAGCAAGGCAGAAATCGCCGCCATAAGCGCGAAAAACGCCACCCACAGACCGTGTGGCATAAACACCATCGGGCGAAAACCACCGCCGCGCATGCTTTGCGAAAAATCATGCTGGAAAAACCCGTAAACCCAAACGTTGATCTGCGGCGACAGGCGCGCCTCTATCAGCATTGGCACCGAATAGATCAGCCCGGCAGACACCAGCGCAAGAACCATTATCCGCATCGCCTCAGGTCGGCGCAACAAGGTGCGGGCCAGAAAAAACGGGATCAGTGCAATGAACTGGTAACTGATCGTAGAGGCCGAGTCATAAAGCCGCAACGCCGGCACATCGCCCGCCTTGATCGGGATCGGGTCAGGGTTTGTAAGCGAGGTCGCAATAGGGCTGACGATATAGAAGATGATCAGTAACCGTCCAATCAGGCTGGGCGGCAAAAAATCGACCTTTTCACGCAGCACCCAAATGGTTAATCCCAGTGCACATAGATTGGAGATGGTAAATTTGTCCATATCCGGCACCGCCGGTAAATTGAAATTCGCCAGTGGCGGCAACAGCATATAGGCGGCCAGAATGGACCATATCAGCGCCTTTTCACGCGGCAAATGCAAAAACAGGACAGTTGCAAGAACCGGCCAAAGCATCAGCATTAAATAAGCAAGACCGTTGGGCATCGTCTAATTAAATTTCCTTGTTGATCTTGTGCAAATGCATTGGCAAATCCCATTAACACAAATAGATAGCCTGAAATATCCAACTGCGGGGCCTGCATCCTATTATGTGGTATCTCATTTCATTTATCGACAGCAATAGGCGAAATCTTCTTCTAAAACCCGTTGAAAAGTAGAGGTTTAGAGCTTTCATGAGCGCAGCGAACTAATTTATGCCATAAAAGAAACAAAGTGTTGCGTAAACAGATATAACGGCGCTAATTGCATTTACTGTGCGCCGCTTAAAATGGTCTTCGGGGATAGAATGCAGTTTTCTTTCGACACAACAAATATTGTGGTTACGCATAAAAATGCGGCAACCACAATAGAAGAGGTGGAATCACGGTTAATTGACGGGCGCGGATTTGCCCTTGCGACGATCAATCTTGATCATCTGACAAAACTGCGCAGCAACCCCGAATTTCTAAAGGCCTATGCCAAACAGGATATTGTCGTCACTGATGGAAACCCGCTTGTCTGGCTGTCCCATCTGGCGCACAAGCCGGTGTCACTGGTGCCGGGGGCAGATCTTGTGATCCCCTTGGTGGAAACGGCGGCCCGCACGAACAAGCCCGTGGTTTTGTTAGGGAGCACCGATGCCGCCCTCGCAGGTGCCGCACGCCATTTGACCAAACTTGTCCCGAACGTAAAATTTGCGCGCAGCATCGCTCCGGTCCACGGCTTTGACCCGACGGGTGATTCGGCCCGCGCTATTCTTGAAGAGGTCCGTCAGGTTGGCCCCTGCCTGTGTCTTGTGGCCCTTGGCGCGCCCAAACAGGAAATCCTGTCGGCTTTGGGGCGTGATCTGGCCCCGCAGGCCGGCTTTGCCTGCATCGGGGCAGGCGTGGATTTTCTGGCCGGTGATCAGATCCGCGCACCAAAATGGGTGCGCAAGATGGCGTTGGAATGGGCGTGGCGGATGATGCAAAACCCCAAACGTCTGGTGCCGCGCTATGCCGCTTGCGCAGCGATTTTGCCGGGCCAATTCATTCAGGCGATAAAGCAGCGCTAGCTACTTGTACTCGATCAGCCGCGCACGCTTTTGCCGCAAACGGCCCCACCAATAGCCCAAAACCCCCTGCGCCTCTGGCAGCTTGCCAAGCACCGAAAAGAACGCAGGCACGACCCCCATATGCCGCGTCAGGCGCAACATCTGGAGCGGCCAGAGCAGCAACACCGCAAAACCCAAGGGATGCACCGCCCCGACGACAATCGCCAAGACAGGCACAGCCAACCCCCAAAACAATGCGCGGCGGGTTTCCAGCACCCAATGGCGTTCGGAACCTGCACCATGAAGTGCTGCACCCTCGGCAAAGGCATGGCCCGCACGGCGGCTCCGCTGCCACCACTGCCCCAATCGCGTCATCGCCGCATCATGCAATGTCATCTCTGCATCTATCCGCCAGATCTGCACCCCGGTCCGGCCAAGGCGCAGGCACAGTTCCGGCTCCTCTCCTGCGATCAGGGTGTCGCGGTAGCCGCCAACAGCCCGCAAATCCGCCACCCGCATCAAGGCATCGCCTCCACATGCCAGGGCCTGACCGATCGGTGTGTCCCATTCCGTATCGCACAGTCCGTTGTAAACAGAGGCGTCGGGAAAGCGCTCACGCCTGCGCCCGCAAGCCACTGCCACCTGCGGATTGGCCTCCATAAACGCCAATGCTGTGGCGACCCAATCCGGCTGCACCACACAGTCGCCATCAACAAATTGCACATAATCGCCAGCCACAAGCGCAAGCCCGGCATTGCGCGCCCGTGCAGCGGTAAAGGGCAAGCCCATCTCCAGCTGGACCACGGTCGCGCCCATCCCCTCGGCCATCGCGGCACTGTCATCGACCGAGCCGGAGTCGACATAGATCACCCGCCCGACTTGCGGCAACAGCGATGCAATACAAGCCCGAAGACGTTCGCCCTCATTGCGCCCAATTACAACGGCATCAACACAAGGCTGGGCCGCAAAACTCGGATCTACTATTACCACCAGGAATATTCCTTCGTACAGACTACGGCGCAATCATAAACCCTGAAACCGGCCTTGACCACGGCTTCGCGCACCGATCAAGCCATGCTGATACACTTTCATTTTTAATAATTGTCTGATAGGTAGAAATGGCTGGGCGGGGGCTCGGAAAATGCTGCCAGAACGTGCCGATAACGGCATAAAACAGCAGCGAAAACCGGAAGCTTGCCTACTGCTTTGCGGGGGGCCCATTTTATAACCGCCCGTGTCGAGCAGCCGATACATCGGGCAGCAGGAGCCTGACTTTATATGACCGACCGCAATATAGTGTTGTCATCATCCTTGCGCCCGACAGATCTGGGGACATCGTCACATGATGACGAAAGTTTCCGTAAGCTAGCCAAAGAAATAAAACGGCCCCGCAGTGCCGGAGTTTCGGTTTTTCGCCACGCCCCACCACAATTTGCAACGCCCGAAAGCACCGTTTCCAATAGCGGGGAATGGGGCAAATTCCTGCATCCCGACCCTACGCCTGACCGGGTTTGGGAATCACTTAGCCCGACCCCTTTGGATGCGGAAAAGCTGCTTGGAAAGGGTCTGTTTTTACACTCGCAACAATCCAGGATTGCGGCCTCGTTCGACATTCTGCGCACACGTGTTTTGCACGCGATGCAAGAGAACAACTGGCGTCGACTGGCCATCACCTCCCCGACCGGTGAATGCGGCAAAAGCTTTGTCGCGGCCAACCTTGCCCTGAGCCTTGCACGCTGCCCTTCCAGCCGGACCGCTTTGCTGGATCTGGCGTTGCGCCAGCCGGGACTGGCCTCCTTGTTGGGCCTGCCCGACGTCGCTGCGATCCGCAGCTATTTAAATGGCGAGCAGCCGCTTGAAAGCCACTTTCACCGCTATGGTCGAACCCTGGCGCTTGGCCTGAACGGCGCCGCAATGCAAGACGCCGCCGAGGTGCTGCATGAACCGGCAACCGCCGCGGTCTTATATGCCCTGGTGCGCCTGCTTGACCCGGATCTGGTCGTTATCGACGCCCCGCCCGTTCTTGGATCAGATGACTTTCTTGCGCTTTTGCCACATGTCGATGCCGCTTTGCTGATCATCGACGGCACCAAAACCACCGCGGCAGAGGTCCGCAGCTGTGAACGGCTGCTAGAGGGGCAGTGCCCCTTGATCGGTGTGATGATGAATCGCGCGCAAGACCTTGGCCTGCGCCGCCCTCGATTTGGACGCAGGTAACGAAAATGGGAAAAATTCAGAGCTTTGACGAGTTTTTCGGCATGCTGATCCGCCGCCGTTTGATGATTGCGCTGATCGCATTGCTGGGCATAACCGCAACAGTGTTGCAGCTGAGCACCAAGGAACCCCTTTTCGAAAGCACCGCCGTCATTCAGGTGCAGGTGCCAACCATCACCGCCCCCACCGCATCCGGTACGGCCGCGCCCCATGAAAATTCCGCGCAACGTCTGCAAGCAATCCAGCAACAGCTGACCACCCGCGAGAATATGCTGGCGGTGATTGCGCGGCATAATCTTTATGCCGATCTTGCGCTGACCAGCGATCAAAAGGTGCATATCCTGCGGCAGTCGCTGCGGTTTCAAACGGTGGCAAGTGCGGCCGCAGCCTCTTTCGGCCAGCCGGCAGAAGTTTCTGCTTTGTTGATCAGCGCGCAGGCCAATACCCGCACGGAGGCGACCAATGTCGCGAATGATTTTGCGCAGGGCGTTCTGAAGGCCGGTGCAGACAGCCAAAGAGCCCGCACCATCGAAGCGCAGACTTTTTTCCAAGAAGAACAGCGCAACCTGAAAGAACAGATCGTGGCAAAAGAGGCCGAGATTGCCCAGTTTCAATCCCAAAACCTCGATGCTTTACCCACACAGCGGGATATTTTGCAGATTGAGCTTACGGGCCTAGAGACAGAGTTGCGCTCTCTCAATCAGACGTTGGTTGGCCAACGCAATGAACGCGACGCCACAGCGCGCAAAACAAACCCGCGCGCGACAGATGAACGCCGGATCGCCACGCTTAACGCGCAAATCGAGACCCTTTCGGCACAAAGCAACGCCCTTCAGACACGGCGGGCAGAAATCGTCGGCATTCTGTCAAAGGCCCAAGAGGTCGATCGGACCTTGGCAGAATTCGACCGCGATCTGGATCAACTTCAAGCCCAATATGAGGTGGCCACCCGCCGCAGCGCCGATGCTGAAACTGCCGCAAAACTGCAAGACAGCGCGCAGGGAGAGACTTTTACCCTATTGGAAGCCGCTGTCGAACCCGATTACCCGATCAGCGGTGGCAAACGGAAACTGGTGCTGGTGGGGGCATTCGCAAGCCTGATCATCGGCATGATAGCGGCCTTCGTTCTGGAACATCTACGGCCCGTCTTGCGCACCCAGCGCCAATTGGAACGAGAGCTGGATCTACGCCCGATCGTCGCCCTTCCAGAACTGCGCAAATCCGATCTGACACCGACACAACGGGGCACATAGGTCGCCGGGCCTCCTTCAGGCCGTTCGCACCACATGCAGCATAAAAACACCCCGCACCGGGACTATCGGGGCGGGGCTGTTGTAAATCAAATTGCGGGGAACCTCAGCAGCCGGTGCCTTTTGCAACAACGCCAATCGTTTCCGTCAAAACCTTTAGATCGGTCGCAAGGGATAATTCGGCATCATAGGCCTCATCATACCCAACCCGCGCCTCAAAGGTTGTGTCATTACGGCCACGCGTTTGCCAATATCCAGTGATGCCGGGACGCAGACGATAATAAGCATTGCCGGGATAAAGCGCTTGTTGATTAAGCATCATCGGGCGCGGGCCAACAAGGCTCATCTCGCCGCGCACAACGTTCCAAAGCTGTGGCAGCTCATCCAACGATGACCTGCGCAAGAACCGACCAAAGGGTGTAACCCGCGGATCTTGTTTCAGTTTCTGTGTGCTTTCCCATTCGACACGGGCCTGCGGATTTGCGGCAAGATAATCGGCCATCCGTTCATCTGCATCGCTAACCATGCTGCGCAGCTTCCACAGCCGAAAATGCCGCCCATCCAACCCAACACGTTGCTGGGTATAAAACGCTTGGCCACCATCGCGCCGAACAGCCAGGGCCAACCCGGCAATCAACGGCAATATAATCGGGGCAGCCACAACAACAGCGGCAGTATCAAAAACCCGTTTGAACACAGCGCGATAAACGCCACGCCGCGAGGTTCTTTTCTGGGTCACTGTCGAACCGACGGCGCGTGCGGGATACTTAACCGCAGCGGCTTCTGCGGCAATCATATCAGAAGAAGTCATTTTCATAGTTATGATCCCGGATTCAATTTGGCAAAATTGGCAAAAGCAACATCCCTTGCCATTACGCTACACGCAGCCTCACCACATTGTGCAATCGCAGCACTGACAGAACGATATAAACAAATCATTACGCATACCCGGCAGTTACGCCCCCAGTTACATTTTTACTCAAAATGATGGGGTTTGGCGAGAGCAATGTCATGATCCGGACGCATTTAAGTCAAATTTACCACGATATTTTGCCAATATCCGCCCAAATTCAAAGAAGAATTTTGATAACACAAGCTGTGATTGTTGAAGTCCGTGAAATTAACCAAATTAATAAAGTGAGTCGCACAATGCAAACTTGGGCCAACTCTGTTGCCCAAATAGGTTAATCAAGGGGGTGTCAGGCGCCGTGTCGCCGTTCAGAACAGTGGGGCAAACCTAAAAATCCGCCATTTGAAGGTCTAGGCCTCAAACCATAAGGCGCTGATCCTACAGTTTTGGGCATTGCATCCGTTGCCCAGCAGGGCAGTGCACTTCAAAGGCCAGCGAAGGGATCAACAGGTGTAACGGGCCTTGCCAGCCCGGGTGCGGGATGTTCACGGTCGGGGGCACCGGAGCGCACGTCCCCCCTGAATCCACGGCCGATCGGCCAGACGCTTTATCGCGCAACAACAGCCAGGGCGGTCATATCATCGGCGTCATCGCCTTTCTTGCACAACAGCGCCAATGCCATAAAACCCATCGCCCCCAAGGTCCCGGCAAGCGGGTACATCAGTAAGGCCAACCAGATCGGGAAACCTGCAAACAACGCGCCAGCCATTCCGCCAAAAGCCAAGAGAACGCCTGAAAACAAGATGCCGATGACCATATCTTCTTCCTTTGCTGCAGTTCACCGTTTGGCCCAATTCGGACCAGACAATTCGCCCACACTCAATATTGTGCTTCGGCGTTGATGCAATTTGGCCAAGGATTGCGGCAACAGTCGGGCATATATATAGCGAAGCCTAGGCTTTTTAGGGGTTTCGCCGCCCCCGCGCGCGCCCTAAATCAAAAGCCACAAATGATTTGGACAGGCATTGCCCAATTCCACGCCTAGACCTTAGCCCTCCCAATTCAGAAGGCGCCGAAATGAAAATCGCTTATATTGTGAATACCTATCCCCGCGCGTCCCACACCTTTATCCGCCGAGAGC
Organism: Pseudorhodobacter aquimaris; assembly: GCF_001202025.1. Taxonomy (GTDB): domain Bacteria; phylum Pseudomonadota; class Alphaproteobacteria; order Rhodobacterales; family Rhodobacteraceae; genus Pseudorhodobacter; species Pseudorhodobacter aquimaris. The sequence goes on along the minus strand of NZ_LGHS01000066.1, from coordinate 125,651 downwards.
TTCAGGCGCTGGAGCGGCGCGGTTTCGAAATCCACCGTTTCGCAATGCGGTCCGAGCGCGACAGCCTTCTGGACCCTGCCGATCTGGCCGAGGATGACCGGACAGAACATGTCTTGAAGGTCGGCATTGCCGGGCTAGCTGGCACTGCCCTGTGCTGGATGTTGCAACGGCCCCGTCAAAGCGCACAAGCCCTAGTGGCCGCGATGCGCTGCGGGGCGGCTGGTGCAGGCGGCACGCCGGGCACGGGCGGTCGTTTGCGGCACATCATTTATTTGATAGAGGCCGCCTATGTCGCGCGTCGCTGCGCCGATCTGGGCATCACACATATGCATGCGCATTTCGGCACCAACTCTGCCACTGTGGCAATGCTGGCGCGCCTTATGGACGGGCCGACCTACAGCTTTACCGTTCATGGCCCCGAAGAGTTCGACGCCCCGCTCGGGCTGTGTCTGGCTGAGAAAATGCAGCACGCGGCGTTTACCGTGGCGATCAGCAGCTTTGGCCGCAGCCAGCTTTACCGTCGGGCGGCGCTGGCCGATTGGGGCAAGCTGCATGTCGTCCATTGCGGGATTGAACCGGACAAATTCCCCGAGCCCTCGGCGCCGCCCACAGGTGGGCCGCGTCTGGTCGCGATCGGGCGGCTGGCCGAACAAAAAGGCTTTTCGCTCTTGATTGAGGCGATGGCATTGGCCGCCCCTACCAATCCCGACCTGCATCTGACCTTGGTTGGTGACGGCCCCCTGCGCCCCGAGATCGAGGCCATGATCGCCGCCAACCACCTTGAGGCCCGCGTCACACTGGCCGGCTGGCAAGATGAAGCAGGCGTGCTTCAGGCCCTGGCCGATGCGACGGCCCTGATCCTGCCCTCCTTTGCCGAAGGTCTGCCGATGGTCGTGATGGAGGCGATGGCCGCCGGTCGCCCTGTGATCGCCACTGCAATCGCCGGCGTGCCGGAACTGGTTGTCAGCGGCGAAACCGGCTGGCTCATTCCGGCGGGCGATGCGCAATATCTTGCCGAAGCAATGACGACACTGGCCCGGACCCCCCACGCCGATCTGGTCGCCATGGGCACCGCCGCACGGGCGCGGGTGTTGGAACGTCATGATATCGACACAGAGGCCGCCAAACTGGCCGCGCTAATCGGTAAGGCCTAGCGCCCGCGCGCCCATTCGCCGCCGCCCCGCCGCAGCCTCACGGCCAAGGACACAGTTGCATAGACGGCAAAACCCAGCGGATCGGCCCCTGCGCGTTGCAAAACATCGCGCAGGCCCATCTTCGGCTTTGCCTCCCGTTCCAGGATCTCGGGGTGAAGCGTTGCAATTTGCGCCACACCTTGATCCTGCCGCCGCCGCACACGCACCAAGGACCCGAACCCTTCGATCATCGGCCAGTGATAGGTCGCCGCACAGCTTACGCGCTCATCCGGGCCGAATTGCAGGCGCACAAAGGTGTCATCGGAAATCAGATCGGGGAAGGAACCCCAACGCGCACGCCCCGCCGCATTGACCGCAAACAGCCCGTATCCCGGCGCGTCACTCTGCGCAAAAGGCAAGGTCTGCCAGAACCGCGCATAGGCTCGTGTCACAGCCGATTGCGCCCGCGGGATAACCGCCCGCCCCGAGGCATAGCGCGCAGCCTCGCCGGCCAAGGCCTGCGCGATCTGCGCCGTCAGATCCGGGCTGACAATCACATCGGCATCAAGATAGGCCCGCATATCCCCCCGCGCCTGCGCATCGCCTTCATTCAGCGCGCGGATCTTACCGCCCTCTTTCAGATCAAGCACGGTAAAGCCCCATCCGGCAGCCTCGGCCTGCGCGGCATATGCCCTTGCGCGGGCGGCCGTATCATCACGGCACCCATTGGCCACCACAATCACCTCCCCGCCCCCCGGCACCGGCGTCGAGGCCAAAAGCGCCTCAAGGCATGGCCCGATATAGGATGCCTCATTGCTTGCGGGGAGGATTATACTCAACATGTCTTGCATCCTTGTGCCAGCGCATCCCAGCGGGGGTTCTCATCGCCCAAGTGGCGCAAACCGCCCCAGCTGCCCCATTTGTTCGGGGAATAGACATCAACAAAGGCATTGAAAGGGGCCGACGTCAGGGCAGCCCAACCCTCTATCAGCTTCGCATAAAGCGCGCCCATTTGCGGCGAATAGTTCAGGTGATGGAAAAAATCCGTCACCTCCGTATCATTGATCAACGTGCCATTCGCGACCACATGGGTTCCCCCTTCATACATCATCAGGGTCATACCCTCGGATTTCGCAACCGCCGCGTGATAGGGCCAGATATGGCCCAGCAAGGCAACAAGCGTATCATCGGTCTGGCCGGAGACAAAGCCGTTCTCCAACTCCATCGCCGCATTTTCCGTTGCCATATCAAAGCGATGCTTGGCGATATAGATGTCACGCGCCGCACCTGTCAAGAATTGCGCGTCGGCCTGTTCCGTCGCCCGCAAAAGGCTTTCGGCCAGCAGGTCCTTAAGCATCGGGGCCTTTGCATCACCGCCAAGACCGCCGGCAAAATAGCCCGTGACGGCATAGGCATCAAAGCTGTCTTTCGGGGAGCGGCGCCCCTCTGCGACCGCCAGAGGCGCGTCGAGGATCTGTGCCTCCAACCCCAACCAGCCGGTTTGCGTGGTGATGATCCGCGTCAGCCGGTCGCGGGCCTCGGCGCCGAAAACATCTGTCCAGATGTCGGCCACCTCTGCCGCGCGCAACCCGTAATATTGCACCCAGCAATCCTGCGCGTCCCAGCGGGCCTGACATCGCCGTTCGGCCCAAGCGGCGGTATCGAATTGCCAGTTCCAAACCTCATTGGAATATTCCACCTGCGCCTTGAGCCCCGGCGCCAACCCGTCCCGCACCGCCACCGCATAGGCTCGCACCAGCGCGTCCTCGGCCAGATGCGGGATGTTGAACCAGGCATCTGCGCGCAGCTCATTTGCCAGTGCGATCATCACCTCGATAGGAACACCGTTTACAGCCCAACTGAAATCATAGGGCTTCGGACGATCTTCCAGCTTGGCGAGGGTGGAATTGTTGGTGTCCATCCAATCCATAAAGCGCAGCCCCTTGACGCCCCGAATACGGCCCAGCCAGTCGGGGTTGAACAACGCCCCTGCATCAAAGGCCGCAACATGGTCCTGTTTTACGACCGAGATCTGGCGGATCGGATCCTCGGCATCCTGCGCAATCAGTGTCAACATCACATTGCCCGTTCCGGGACTGTAATCGAATTCTATGCGACCGGGGGCTTCTTCAAGGATCGTCGCACGCCCCTCAACCTTTAACCGCCCCTTGCCTTCATAGCGCAGCACATAGCGCCCCGCGACCTTGCCCGCATTTTCAGGCAGATCGGTCAGGATCAACGTCGACAGGCCCACCACCTCCGGCGGAAGACGCACCGGCCAGCCGTTTGCATCAAGGTAACCGCCCGTCCGCAGCGCCTCATATTCCATCCCGCCCCATGTACCGGGCAGATGCCCGAACCAAGGACGTGCGGTTTTCATCACGTCAAGAAAAGGCTGCTGCACCGACCAATCGGCAACCTCTGCCAACCCCAGGGCAAGATGCGGGTTGGTGATCGGGCGCGGGGCCTCGGGCGTGATCTTGGTGATGGCTGCGGGCAAGGCCGCACGGCCACCGCTTTGGGCCAGCGCCTCTATGCGGGCGACATCATCGGCCTGATAGCCGGACACCGCTTGCCATGCGATCCGCTGGAATACGGCGGCCTGTTCCGGGGTGATAACCGCCTGACGGCTCAGCCAATGGCGGGTCAGCTTGGGCGCAAGGCCCGACGGGTCCTTGCCCGTTATCACCGCCACATGCACCATCGCCAGAAAATAAAGCGCGCGTTCATCCGGGTGGAGATCATCGGAAAACAGCGCCTTGATGTTGTCGATACCTGCCACCTCACCCGCCGCGATCGCGTCGGCCAGCTGCACCATCGCTTGCCCCGCCGGAATGACCCGCACCAGCGGCGCACCCTCGGGGCGGGCGGCATTGGCCTGCGCGGTCATCCCCTCCCACAGCGGCAGATCGGCGGTCAAGCGCTCGCGCCATGGCACATCCGCACCCGGATCGCCCTCTACCACCGCACCCGGCCCGCTTTGCAGGCTGGGCCAAGTCTCATAGATATAGACTTGGGTATCGGGCCGCGCCTCCCACGCCAGCCCGGCAAATTTGGCAACATAAGCCGCGCTATCATTCCATTCCACATGGGCCGCCACCGGAACGGCCTCGGCCAGAACAAGCACTTTGGTATTGCCCTTGGGCAGGATCACACGGGCATCGCCGCGTTCGCCCTCTTGGCTGTTGTCCCATGAAAACCGCAAAGGCGCGCCGTTGATGACCTGCGAGGCAACCTCTACCTGCTGCCCTTGCGCACGCAGCCCCCCCTCTATCATCGGCGGCAACGAGGGGCCGACAAGGCTGTGGCCCACAAACAGAATATCGGTCAATAGCGTCAGAAATGACATCGGGCAGGCGTTCCTTTTGCAATCATACCAAGATGCAAGCCGCGCAGCGTCAGCCCGCAACCCCAGTAGAAGCATAGCGCGAGACAACCTGCCAGACCAGCCGTTGCAACGGAATGACGGCGGCATCGGGCAAAGGCACCGCGGGCTGCCCGTCAGCACGCAACAAGGCCCATGGCAGCCCTTCGGGACTTTGATGATAGAGCGTCGCAAAATGGGTGATCGCTATGATATATGCGCCCAGATCATTCAGGTGGATGGGGTCCACACCCCCCGCGGCATCGCGCGCGAACAGCTCGGTGCGGCGGGTCAAGCCCGGCAGCTTTCCGCCTTCCATTGCGCGGATTACCGCCGCAAGAACCTGCCCCCCCGGGATCAGGTGAATGGTGCCAACGCCCTTTTGCGCCATGGCCACGCGCATCAGCGCATCCTCCCAAGCCGCCGTCAGATCCCCGTCGACCCGCGCAAGCCAGCCCTCGGGATCATCCAGCCGGTGCCATGTCTCATAGAGATAGACGCGCACATCGGGATTGCCCTCTCGGGCCGTCCGCGCCCAATGGGCCAAGGCCTGCCCGCTGTCGTGATAACGGATGGCATCGCGGATCTCGACCATCTCGGTCAGGACCACGGCGTCATAATCCCCCGAAGCCAGCGCCTCTGTCGGGGCACGGTGGCTGGCATGGGTATTTTCCTCGGCAAGCCCCGGAACATCGCCTTTCCGGTGCTGGTTCAGGCTGGCACCCCAGCCAAGCTGGCTGGCATGCGAATGCCCCGCCACCAGTTGATCCAGCATCACCGGCATGTCGCGCCCTACAAGGCTGTGGCCAAGATGATAGACCGACATCCCCCCTTCGGGCGGAGCAAGCGATCGATCATAGCGCGCAGCAAATGCGGCATCGTCCAGCTTGCGCGGCCCCCGTGCCCGCCACAATCCGAACCCGGTGCCTGCCGCCAACAAGGCACCCGCCCAGATGAAATTACGTCTTTTCATATCATTACTTGCCCCGTTTTTTTCCTGTCACCTGCGTACAAATCTGCTATCTCTTATATCCGAAACCAAGCTGGGGGGCGCAATTGTTCGGTTTCCATATGCTACGCAACCGCAAGGGGCACGCACGCTATTATCGTGTCGATGTCGCCTATAACCTCTTTGGGGAATACTCGGTGCTGCGGGAATGGGGGATGCCGGGGGCGCGTTGCGGCAATCGCAAGATCACCTGGTTTTCCAACCTGAGGGAGGCCTGCCTAGCGGCAGAGCATTTACAATCCCGCGCGTCGCGGCGCGGATATGCGCAGACAAATCAAGGGGGATTACAGTGACGCACATATGGGTCCGCGCCGAGCAGCGCCCTAATGAGGAACGCACAGGCATCACCCCCGAAGGTGTGGCCGCATTGATGGCCGCAGGCTTTACCGTCACCGTTGAGCAAAGCAATGTCCGCGCCATTCCCATCGACGGCTTTCGCGCCACGGGATGTGCGATTGCACCGCAAAACACTTGGCCCGATGCCCCGCGCGACGCGATCATCTTTGGCCTCAAGGAACTGCCCGAGGATGGCAGCCCCCTGCACCACCGCCATATTCTGTTTGGTCACGCCTATAAGGGTCAGCCCGCGGGGCAAACCCTTTTGCGCCGATTCAAGGCAGGGGGCGGGACGCTTTATGACATCGAATATCTGGTGGATGAGGCAGGCCGACGTGTCGCGGCCTTTGGCTATTGGGCGGGCTATGCCGGGGCGGCAGTGGCGCTGAAATGCTGGGCCGCACAGCAGCGCGGCGGTCTTGCCGGACCGGTCAGCACCTATGGCGGCAAGGATGCGCTTTTGTCGGAATTGCGCGAGGCGCTGGCCACGGCCGACAGTTTGCCGACCGCTTTGGTGATCGGGGCGCTTGGCCGTGTTGGCACGGGGGCGGCCGACCTGTGTGAGGCGCTGAACCTGCAAGTCACCAAATGGGATATGGCCGAGACCGCACATGGCGGCCCCTTCCCCGAGGTGCTGACACATGAGATTTTCCTCAACTGCATCCTCGCGCGGCCCGTCTGTCCGGTCTTTGTGCCGCGATCGGCGCTGACGGCCCAGCGCAAGCTTTCGGTGATTGGCGATATTGCCTGCGATCCGACCTCGGATTTCTCACCGATCAAAGTCTATGACCGCACAACCGATTGGGACGTCCCCGCATTGCGGGTGGCACAAGACCCTGTGCTGGATGTGACCGCAATCGACAACCTGCCCAGCCTGCTGCCGGTTGAAAGCAGTCAGGATTTTGCCGGCCTGCTGTTGCCCTCATTGCTGACGCTGAACGATCTGAACAGCGGCGTCTGGGGGCGGGCGAAGGCGCTGTTTGATGACCACATCCAGCGCCTATAGCCGTTATTTGCGCGTAAACATCCGGTTGAACGCCGTGGCGGGCAAACAGCGCGACAGGCGCATCATCCAGGACGACCCGGTTGGAACGCTGGCTTTGAACCGCTCGGTCAGCATCAGCTCGAACATCTGCTGGGCTGCATCCTCGGGCGCCACCACAAAGGACACCCCGTCCCCGCCCTGTTGGCCGCGGATGAAGCCGAGGTTGGCAAGCTGCACCTCAATCCCGCTGCCTTGCAAATCGGCGCGCAGCGCGTCGGCCATGCCCATGACACCGGCCTTGGACGCGCCAAACCCGCTCATACCCGGCACCCCGCGATAGCCTGCTAAAGATCCTGTCAACACCAGATGCCCCGACCCGCGCGCAACCATTGCAGGCAGAACCGCGCCGATGACCCGCGCGCAGCCCGTGAAATTGCTGTTGCACATTTCCTCGACCTGCGCGGCGTTCCACTCTTGCGCTTTCACCGGCCAGTAAACCTCATCAAGGATCACCACGCCGTCGATTTCACCAACCTCTGCCGCGGCATTGGCGACCGATGCGGTCTCGGCCACATCCATGCGCACCCCATGTGCCTTGCCCGGCATTTGCGCCACAGCCTTATCCAGCTGTGCGTCAGAACTCGAGGACAGGACCACCTCTGCCCCTGCCGCGCTGATCCGGCGGGCCAGGCCCAGCCCCACACCTTCACCCGCCCCGACGATCCAATAGCGTTTGCCTTGCCAGTCCCTCATCCCAAAACCCTTTCATGCTTTGTCACTATGCTAGCGGGCCGCTTTACATCCTTGAACCCCTGAATCGCATAATTGATGCGATACGCCGCGCCCTTTGCCGGTAAAATCTTTCAAAGGTGATCCAATCGCACAAACCGCGAGTATAGAGTGCATGTTAGATACAGCACCCTTTCAAAAAGCAGATGCACTGACCGCCTCGCGGCATTATGCTGCGGCGAGCGCAGCGGTTTGCCTGCGCCAGAAAGGGAAGTCCGTGTCATCCGAGACAACACCAGAGGATTGGAGTGCGCTGATTTTGCGCGTCCGCGATACACAAGACAAGGCGGCCTTTGCCGCGCTGTTCCGGCATTTTGCCCCACGCATCAAAGGGTTTTTGATGAAATCCGGTGCCAGCGCCACTTTGGCCGAGGAATGCGCACAGGATGTCATGGCAACCCTGTGGCAAAAGGCGCATCTGTTTGATCCGGCCCGCGCCTCGGCGGCGACATGGATCTTTACCATCGCCCGCAACCGCCGCATCGACGCACTGCGCAAATCCCGCCGCCCCGAGCCCGAAGAGCTGACATGGGGCCCCGAGGCAGAACCCGACCAGCACGAGGCGCTGGAGCTGAGCCAGGACACCGAACGTCTGGGTGAGGCGCTGGCCCTTTTGCCGCAAAAACAGCGCGATCTGATTGAGCGCGCCTATTTTCACGACCTCTCTCATAGCGAAATCGCGACTGAGACCGGTCTGCCGCTTGGCACCATAAAATCCCGCATCCGGCTGGCGCTGGAACGTCTGCGCCACAAGATGAGCTGAAAGAAGACACCTATGACAATCCGCCATCATATCACTGACCAGCTTCTTATGGGCTATTCTGCGGGCCAATTGCCCGAGGCGTTCAATCTGGTCATCGCCGCCCATCTGTCGTTTTGCGATGAATGTCGCGCGCGACTGGGGGCCTTTGACGCCATCGGGGGCGCCTTGATGGGGGAATGCGACAGCGTGGCGATGATGGAAAGCAGCCTGACCGCCACATTGGACCGGCTGACACAACCCGCGCCCGCCCCGCGCCTGCGCCGCAAGGCTTGCAAGGTTCTGCCCGCACCATTGGTGGATTATGTCGGCGGTGATCTTGCGTCGGTCAAATGGCGGTCCATCGGGATGGGCGTGCGGCAGGCGATCCTGCCCACGGATGCGGGGGCGACGGCGCGTCTTCTCTATATCCCGGCCGGTCAAAAGGTGGCCGATCACAGCCACCGCGGCATGGAGCTGACGCTGGTCCTGCAAGGGGCGTTCAGTGACGAGACCGACCGTTTCGGCCCCGGCGACCTTGAGATCGCCAATGATGATTTGCACCATCAACCCGTGGCCGAGGAAGGCCCCGATTGCATCTGCCTTGCCGCCACCGAAGCGCCTTTGCGGTTCAACGGTCTGCTGCCACGTCTGGCGCAACCTTTCTTGCGTATCTGACCGCGATCAGAAATCGACGGCGATACCTTTCTTTTCCCAATCGCCATAGCGCACGGCCTCAGGCCCGTCACGCCCGCCCAGTTCTTTGGGCATGGCGGCAACCTTTGCATCGGCCTCTTTACGGCGCGCCTCGGCCTCGGCAAGCGCACGTTGGGCGGCGGGGGGGAGTTCGCTGTCTTTGTCGGGCATGGTCCGGCCTTCCTTGTCTGGGCACCTGCTTTGATATAGGCGGCTTGGGACGGACAGACAACATGGGTGAACATATGGCGGGCAACGGAACATCGGCACGCGGCGCGGCCTTGGCGCTTTTGGAGGCGGTGCTGGAAGACGGCGCGCAGCTGGGACAAGTGCTGGAGGCCGACGGTAGCCCCGTCTTGGGGCTGTCACCCTCGGATCGTGCCCGCGCACAGCGGCTTGTGCTGACCACCCTGCGCCATATCGAACAGGCCGATAAGGTCCTCAAGCCCTATCTACGCAAATCGCCGCCCGCGCTGGTGCGCAATGTCTTGCGGTTGGGTGTGGTGGAACTGGCCGTTGATGGATCGGCCGCTCATGGCGTGGTCAACGCGATGGTCGATCTGGTCCGCCACGGCAACCGCACGCAGCATATGACGGGTCTGGTCAATGCGGTGCTGCGCAAGGTCGCGGCCACGCCCGACCCTTTTGCCAAAATGCCGCCGCAGAAAATGCCCCAATGGCTGCGCCAGCCGCTGGTCCATCGTTGGGGCCGTGATGTCGTCTCGACGATTGAGGCGGTTCAGGCACAGACCCCGCCGCTGGATCTGACCCCGAAATCGACCCCACCGGAAATTGAGGGCGCGACCACCCTGCCCACTGGCAGCCTGCGAATCAACCAATCGGTACAAGTCTCTACCCTGCCCGGTTTCGAGGCCGGCGAATGGTGGGTCCAGGATGCCGCCGCCGCCCTTGCTGCACGCCTGCTGGATGCAAAAGACGGCGAAGAGGTTCTGGATCTTTGCGCCGCGCCGGGTGGGAAAACCCTGCAGCTGGCCGCCACAGGGGCCAAGGTGACAGCCGTGGATATCTCATCCCCGCGCCTTGCACGGCTGCATGAGAACCTTGCGCGTACGGGGCTTGCGGCCAAGATCATCGCTACCGATGCGCTGCATTGGGTGCCGGATGCGCGTTACGATGCGGTGCTTTTGGATGCGCCCTGTTCGGCAACCGGCACCCTGCGCCGCCACCCCGACCTGCCCTTTGCCAAGGATGGCAGCGAAGTCCCCGCATTGGCCGAATTGCAAGCGGCCCTGATCGACCGCGCGCTCGGCTTCCTCAAGCCCGGCGGGCGGCTGGTGTTTTGCACCTGCTCGCTTTTGGCCGAAGAGGGCGAGGACCAGCTGACCGCGGCCCTGACGCGCCACCCCGGCCTGACCGTAGAACCCCCGAGCCTTGACGGCATCGCCCCCGAATGGATTACCAAGGACGGCGGCATGCGCCTGCGTCCCGACTATTGGGCCGAGACCGGCGGCATGGACGGGTTTTTCATGGCGCGGCTGCGCATACCTGCAACCTGAGGCTTCAATTTGCGGTGACAGCGCCGTGACAGGCCGCTATGATCGGCACCAAGCAGACCCGAAATCGGGCGCAGTGATCGAGTGGCAACCAAAATGAGGCATCTTGGCTTACCCGCTTAAAGACGGGCTCGCAGCGCAGATATCGCGTTTGCAGAACCGGTTGGCCGCTCGGCGGGCGCAGCGCAGCCATGCCGTGACGGGATTCGTCTCACAACCCGAACCCCGCAGCATCGGGCTGTTCGCACGCGGCAAGCAGTTGACCATTGGCAACTACCTACTGGCCGGCCATCTGATAGAGGCCCCCGGAAAACCGCTTTGGGATGCGCCGACCACTGCGCCCGAATTTTGGGTCGCGGCACATGGTTTTGTCTGGCTTGATGATCTGGCCGCCGTCGGGGATCCGATTGCGCGCCGATGTGCCCAAGACTGGACATGGGAGTGGATCACACGCTTTGGCAAAGGCAATGGTCCGGGCTGGACCCCTGATATCACCGGACGGCGACTGATCCGCTGGATCCATCACGCGTTGTTCCTCCTGAGCGGGCGCAGCACCGCCGAGAGCCAAGCCTATTTCGACTCGCTCTCCGCGCAGACCACCTTCCTGTCGCAACGCTGGCAAGCCTCTGCGCCCGGCGTGCCGCGTTTTGAGGCACTGACCGGGCTGATTTATGCCGGGCTGGCCCTGACAGGTATGGAAAATGAGGTGGAGCCGGCGGTCGCCGCCCTCGCGCACGAATGTGAGACCGAGATCGACAAATTCGGCGGATTGCCCAGCCGCAATCCAGAGGAATTGCTGGATGTTTTTACGCTTTTGACATGGGCCGCCCAAGCCCTGTCAGAGGCAGGACAACCCGTCCCCCAAGCGCAGCGCGCCGCGATAGAGCGGATCGCCCCCACCCTGCGCACCCTGCGCCATGCGGATGGATCGCTTGCACGGTTCCACGGCGGCGGGCGTGGGATGGACGGGCGGCTGGACCATGCGCTTGCGGCCTCGGGGGTAAAGGCCGCCGTTGGCACCGGCCTCGCGATGGGGTTCTTGCGGCTGACGGGGGCGCGTACATCGGTGATCATTGATGCCTCGGACCCGCCCTCAGGGCGCGGGGCCGCGACGGCCCATGCCTCTACCCTTGCGTTCGAGATGACATCGGGACGGCGGCCGGTGATTGTGAATTGCGGATCGGGGGCACCTTTTGGCCCCGACTGGCTACGCGCGGGCCGTGCCACGCCCAGCCATTCCACCCTGACGATTGAGGGGTACTCCTCCAGCCGGTTGAACCGTGGCACCCCCGAGGTATTGGCCGACCGCGCCCATGTCACCCGCACCCGCCCGCGTGAGACCGCCGACGGCCACGCCCTGCGCCTGGCCCATAACGGCTGGGTTGCGACCCACGGGCTGACCCATGCGCGGCTTTTGCTTTTGTCGCATGACGGGCGGCATATGGGCGGGCAGGATGAATTGCGCGCCATCTCTGAACGCGACCGCGCCCAGCTTGCCCGCGTCCAGAAACGTGATCCAAGCGGCGAGGTCCGCTTTGCCATCCGGTTTCACTTGCACCCCGATGTGGATGCCGCGATCGACCTTGGCGGCAATGCCGTATCGCTTGCCCTCAGAAGCGGCGAGATCTGGATTTTCCGCCACACCGGCGCAAATGACCTCTCGGTAGAGCCGTCGGTTTATCTGGAAAAAGGCCGTTTGAACCCCCGTGCCTCCAAACAAATCGTACTTTCGGGCCATGTTGGCAGCTTTGATGCCGTGATTGGCTGGACCTTGGCCAAAGCACAGGATACTCCGCTGGCCATCCGCGATCTGGAACGGAGTGATGTTCCGGGCGTGATCTGACCCCAAGCTGCCAAAAGGTATTTATCCATGACCGCTGATCTTGTTCCCGTAAAACGCGCGCTTTTGTCTGTATCCGACAAGACCGGGCTTATCGACCTTGGCCGCGCCTTGGCGCTGCGGGGGGTAGAGCTGCTGTCCACTGGCGGATCGGCGGCGGCCTTGCGCAAAGCGGGGCTTGAGGTCCGCGATGTGGCCGAGGTCACCGGCTTTCCCGAGATGATGGACGGGCGGGTAAAGACCCTGCACCCGATGGTTCATGGCGGATTGCTGGCGCTGCGCGACAATGCCGATCATGTGACCGCAATGGAAACCCATGACATCGCGCCGATCGATCTGCTGGTTGTGAACCTCTATCCGTTTGAGGCCACCGTGGCGGCGGGGGCTGATTATGACACCTGCATCGAGAATATCGATATCGGCGGCCCTGCGATGATCCGCGCCGCGTCGAAAAACCACCGTTTTGTGAATGTGGTCACCGATCCTGAGGATTACGCCGCATTGCTTGAGGAACTGACCGCCAATGATGGTGCCACCAGCTATGCCTTCCGTCAGCGTTTGTCGCAGACGGCTTATGGGCGCACGGCGGCCTATGATGCGGCTGTTTCCAACTGGATGGCCGGTGCGCTTGAAATGCCCGCGCCGCGCCGCCGTGCCTTTGCTGGCACGCTGGCACAAACCCTGCGCTACGGTGAAAACCCGCATCAGGCGGCGGCATTCTATACCGACGGGACAAACCGCCCCGGTGTGGCAACCGCCAAGCAATGGCAGGGTAAAGAGCTTTCGTATAACAACATCAACGACACGGATGCGGCCTTTGAACTGGTCGCGGAATTCGCAGGGCAGGGGCCTGCTTGCGCGATCATCAAACACGCCAACCCTTGCGGCGTGGCAACCGGCGCGACCTTGGCCGAGGCCTACGCCCGCGCGTTTGATTGTGACCGCACCTCGGCATTCGGCGGGATTATCGCGTTGAACCAATTGCTTGACGGCCCGACCGCCGAAAAGATCGCGGAGATTTTTACCGAGGTCGTCATCGCCCCCGACGCCGATGAGGATGCGCGTGCCGTCTTTGCCGCCAAGAAGAACCTGCGTTTGCTGACCACCGGCACCTTGCCGGATGCCTCCACCCCCGGCCTTGCTTTCCGGCAGGTTTCGGGCGGATTTCTGGTGCAGGACCGTGACGCGGCAAATGTGACCATGGAGGATCTGCGGGTCGTGACCAAGCGCTCGCCCTCGGACGCTGAGATGCGCGATCTCTTGATGGCATGGACGGTGGCGAAACACGTCAAATCCAATGCGATCATCTATGTCAAAGACGGCGCAACGGTCGGCGTTGGCGCGGGCCAGATGAGCCGCGTTGACAGCACCCGTATCGCCGCCCGCAAGGCACAGGATATGGCCGAGGCAATGGGGCTGGCCACGCCTTTGACCATTGGCTCTGTTGTCGCGTCGGATGCGTTCTTCCCGTTTGCCGACGGGCTGATCACCGCCGCCGAGGCAGGGGCCACCGCCATCATCCAGCCCGGCGGCTCGATGCGCGACAATGAGGTCATTGAAGCAGCCGATGCCGCAGGTCTTGCCATGGTCTTTACCGGCCAGCGTCACTTCCGGCACTGATATGCGGATTTTCTGGGCGGCTTTGGTGATATTCGTACTGGATCAGGCCAGCAAACTGGCCGTGGTCTTTGGCCTTAACCTGCGTGAGGTCGGGGATATGGATATCTGGCCGCCCTATCTGACCTTTCGCATGGCTTGGAACAAAGGGGTGAATTTCGGCCTCTTTGCCCACAATTCGGATGTGATGCGCTGGGTTTTGATCGCGGTCTCGCTTGCGATTACCGCTTGGGTCTGGCGCTGGGTATCGCGCGGCAAACAGCCCAAGATGGCGCAAATATCGGCCGGGGTACTGATCGGCGGTGCTTTGGGCAATGTGATCGACCGGCTGGCTTACGGGGCCGTGGCCGACTTTTTGAATATGTCTTGCTGCGGGTTTGAAAACCCTTATGCATTCAATGTGGCCGATATCGCGATCTTTGCCGGCGCGGCGGGGCTTGTCCTTTTCGCCGCCGATAGCAAGGGAAAGGCGCGAAAGACCCCGTGACGCGCCGATTACTTTCGGCTAAACATGGGCAACCAAAGCGAAGGAGGCGGAGATGCTTGCAACAAAAGGAACCGTGGCGCTTGCCGCGATTGCGATGCTTATTTCTGCCTGTAGTGGCGGAGAGCCACGTTTGATGAACCTGCAGGCAACCGGTAATGGGCCGGATGAATTTTCGATTCTGCCGCCCAAGCCGCTGCAAATGCCGGATGATCTGGCCGCCCTGCCCGAACCCACTGCGGGTGGTGCCAACCTGACCGACCCCACCCCCGAAGCTGACGCCGTCGCCGCCCTTGGCGGACGGTTGCGCACAGGCACGGGTGTTCCTGCGGGCGACAGCACTTTGGTCAATCACACCGGGCGCTATGGCACCGCTGCTGCGATCCGCACCGAACTAGCCTCTGCCGATCTTGAACACCGCCGCGACAATAAGGGCCGGGTGATGGAACGTCTGTTTAACGTGAACGTCTATTACAAGGCCTATGACGAACAATCGCTTGACCAGCACGCCGAGCTGGAACGCTGGCGCGCCCGCGGGGTGCGCAACGTCTCGGCCCCTCCGGCACAAGACGGCGAGTAACACGCAGCTTCACATCCGCGCGAAGAAGGCTTGACCCTGACCCTTGGGCCGTTAGGTGTAACATCGCACACCAAACGGAGGATTGCTGATGTTGCGCAGCCTGTTGCTCACCCTTGTTTTGGGGGCCTTTCCAGCGAGTTCGGCGCTTGCCGATAATGTCAGCACATTCACATTGGAAAACGGGCTGGAGGCCGTGGTGATCGAGGATCATCGCGCCCCCGTTGTGACCCATATGGTCTGGTATAAAACCGGATCAGCCGATGAGTTGCCCGGCAAATCCGGCATTGCGCATTTTCTGGAACATCTGATGTTCAAAGGCACCGACACCATGGCCCCCGGCGAATTTTCCGCGACGGTCGAGGCACAGGGCGGCAATGATAACGCCTTCACCTCTTATGATTACACCGCCTATTATCAACGGGTTGCGGCCGACCGGCTTGACCTGATGATGAAGATGGAGGCCGACCGCATGCGCGGTTTGCTCCTCTCTGAGCAGGATGTCAAAACCGAACGCGCCGTGATCATCGAGGAACGCGCGCAGCGCACCGACAGCGACCCGGGCGCGCTTTTCGGCGAACAGCGGCGCGCGGCGCAATACCTCAACCATCCCTACGGCACGCCCGTTATCGGCTGGAAACATGAGGCAGAGGCCCTGACCCGCGAAGATGCTCTGGCATTTTACCGCACCTATTATGCGCCGAATAATGCCGTTTTGATCGTCGCGGGTGACGTGACCCCCGATGAGGTCAAAGCCATGGCCGAAACCCACTACGGGCCGGTGCCCCCCACCCCCGATCTTGCGCCCCGCCTGCGCACAACCGAGCCGCCGCAACTGGCCGAGCGCAGGCTCTCCATGTCGGATGACCGCGTGGCCCAACCCTATATGATCCGCACCTATCTGGCCCCCGAACGCGACAGCGGCACCCAAGAAGAGGCCGCCGCCCTCAGCGTTTTGGCAGAGCTTTTGGGCGGCAGCGGCACAACCTCTGTGATGGCGCAGGCCTTGCAGTTCGGAGAGGCGCCGAAGGCCGTGTATAGCAGTGCGTTCTACTCCGGCATGTCGTTGGATGCGACTGATTTCGGCGTTGTTGCCGTCCCCACGCCCGGCACCTCGCTTGCTGATCTGGAAAGCGCGGTTGACGGTGTTATCGCACAGTTTCTAAAGGATGGCGTGGACCCTGACGCATTCGCCCGCATCAAACGCCAGCTTCGCGCGGATGAGATCTATGCCCGCGACAACGTCGAAGGCTTGGCCCGCACCTATGGCACCGCCCTGACCACCGGCCTCACGGTCGCCGATGTGCAGGCCTGGCCCGATATCTTGCAAGCCGTCACGCCAGAGCAGGTGATGGAGGCCGCGCAAAAGGTTTTCGACCGCCGCAACGCGGTGACAGGCTGGCTGGAACGCCACGATGATTCACAGATAGAGGTGGCACAATGATGATGCGTTTTTTCTTTGCGGCCTTTCTGGCACTGTCCTTGCCCGCCCATGCAGAGCTGCCGATCCAGAAGGTCACCTCCCCCGGTGGCATCACTGCCTGGCTGATCGAGGACCATGAGATCCCCTTCACCGCGCTGGAGATCAGGATGCGCGGCGGCACTTCGCTTGATCCGGTGGATCAGCGCGGTGGGGTCAACCTGATGACGGCCTTGCTTGAGGAAGGCGCCGGCGATCTGGATGCTCAGGGCTTTGCCAATGCGCGCGATTCGCTGGCTGCCTCATTCAGTTTTCAGGCATGGGACGATAGCGTCAGCATCTCTGCCCAATTCCTGACCGAGAACCGGACCGAGGCGATGGACCTTTTGCACCTTGCCCTGACCCAGCCCCGTTTTGACGCCGATGCCGTGGAACGCGTGCGCGGGCAGGTGCTTTCCAATATCCGCTCGGACGAGAAAAACCCCGATAGCATCGCCGCAAAACGCTTCAACATGCTTGCTTATGGCGACCACCCCTATGGCCGTGACGGTGGCGGCACCGAGCAAAGCGTGGCCAGCCTGAGCCGCGCCGATATCCAAGCGGCCTTTGAGAATGCGATTACCCGCGAACATCTTTATGTTGCGGCGACGGGCGATATCTCTGCGGCGGATCTTGGGGTGCTGCTGGATGGGCTTTTGGGCGATTTGCCCGCCAAGGGCGCACCTTTGCCCGAACGTGCAGAGTGGTCCTTGCAGGGCGGTGAAACCGTGGTCGAATTCCCCGGCCCGCAATCGGTGATCCATTTCGGCCATCAGGGCATCAAGCGCGACGACCCCGAGTTTTTTGCCGCCTATATCCTGAACGAAGTTCTGGGCGGTGGCCGGTTCAGCGCCCGCCTGATGACAGAGGTGCGCGACAAACGCGGGCTGACCTATGGCATTGGCACCTATCTGGCCGATAAGGACCACGCCGAGGTGCTCTCGGGCCGTTTCTCCAGCGCCAATGCCACAGCACTTGAGGCGGTTAAGATCGTGCGCGCCGAATGGGCCCGCGCGGCGAATGAAGGCATCACCGCCGAGGAGCTGGCGAAAACCAAGACCTATCTGACCGGCTCCTATCCCCTGCGGTTCAGCGGCAATTCCCAGATCGCGCGGATTCTGGTCGGGATGCAAATGGACGGGATGCCCATTGATTATGCCACAACCCGTAACGCCAAAATCGAGGCGGTCACGCTGGAAGATGTCGCCAAGGTTGCCAAACGGCTTTTGCGCCCCGAGGATCTGCATTTCGTGATCGTCGGACAGCCCGAAGGCGCGCTTTGACAGGTCATCAAAACGGTGGATAACCCGAGGCAAGCGGTGGCTTAGATCCCTGTGCCGTGCTAAAACTGGTGTCATGAATGGACCAGACCGCAACATAAGCGCAGCACCACGCACCATCATTCGCCAGTTGGACGAATCGGCCATCAACCGTATCGCCGCGGGGGAGGTGATCGAACGACCCGCCTCAGCGGTGAAGGAACTGGTCGAAAACGCGCTGGATGCAGGGGCGCGACGCATCGCGATCGACTATGCCGATGGCGGCAAGACCCTGATCCGCATCACCGATGACGGCTGCGGGATGACGGCAGAGGACCTGCCCTTGGCCCTGTCGCGCCATGCCACATCCAAGATTGATGGCAGTGACCTGCTCAACATCCACTCCTTCGGGTTTCGCGGTGAGGCATTGCCATCCTTGGGGGCTGTCGGGCGGCTGACCATCACCTCGCGTACCGCTTACAGCGACGGGATGATGATCACCGTGTCCGGTGGCCGGATGGAGGCCCCGCGCCCTGCCCCCATCAACAGCGGCACCGTGGTCGAGCTGCGCGATCTGTTTTACGCCACCCCTGCCCGGCTGAAATTCATGCGTTCGGACCGCGCCGAGGCGATGGCCATTGCCGATGTCATCAAACGGCTTGCCCTGGCCGAACCCGAGGTCGGATTCAACCTGCGCGATGTGTCTAACGGCGAGGCGCGGGTGATGTTTCGCGCCGATCCTGTCTCGGGGGATTTCTTTGATGCGCTGCACGGGCGGGTTGCCTCGGTTCTGGGGCGTGAGTTTGCCGATAACGCCCTGCGTATTGACGCCCCGCGTGAGGATCTCCGACTGATCGGCTATGCTGCATTGCCCACCTATTCGCGCGGATCATCAGCGGCGCAATATCTGTTTGTGAACGGGCGTCCGGTGCAGGACCGCATGCTCTATGGGGCGTTGCGCGCCGCCTATATGGATGTGCTCAGCCGTGATCGCCATCCGGCCGCTGTGCTGAATATCGAATGCGATCCGCATCTGGTTGACGTGAACGTGCATCCCGCAAAATCCGAGGTCCGCTTTCGCGATCCGGCGCTTGCCCGCGGGCTTATCGTGTCCTCGCTCCGTCATGCGCTGGCCGAGGCGGGTCATCGCGCCTCCTCTACCGTGGGGGCCGAAACGCTTGCCGCTTTTCAGCCGGAACCGAGCGCGCCCGCGCGGGTCTATCAGATGGAGCGCCCCTCAGCCGGGGCGATCCGCCATTCGTTTGCCTATCAGGCCCCCGCGCCGGATATGGGCTTTGCCGAAAGCCCCTCTGCCCGTTTTGAGGAAACCCCGTCCCAAGATATCGCACGCCCCTTGGGTGCTGCGCGCGCGCAGGTCCATGAAAACTACATCATCGCGCAGACCGAAAATGGTATGGTTATCGTGGACCAACACGCCGCCCATGAACGGCTGGTCTATGAGCGCCTCAAAGCGCAGCGGGATGATAAGGGCATCGCCACCCAAGCGCTGCTTATCCCTGAAATCATTGACCTTTCGGCCAGTGATTGCACAAGGCTGATGGAGGCCGCACCCGAATTGGCCGAACTTGGCCTTGTGATCGAGGCCTTTGGCGGCAGCGCGATTGCAGTACGCGAAACGCCGGCGATCCTGGGCCGTGTCAACGCCGCCGATCTGCTGCGCGATATTCTGGATGATCTGGCCGACATCGGAAGCTCTGACCGGTTGCAAGCGCGGATGGATGCGGTTTTATCCAGCATGGCCTGCCACGGGTCCATTCGTTCCGGTCGGCAGATGCGCGCCGAGGAAATGAATGCGCTTTTGCGGGAAATGGAGGCGACGCCGCTATCAGGGCAATGTAACCACGGTCGCCCGACCTATGTTGAATTGAAGCTGGCCGACATTGAAAAGCTGTTCGGGCGCAGATGATTGAAATTGCAGGGGAAATATACAATTGGAATGATCCGCTGATCTTGCTGATTGGCGGCGGCGTTGCTGTTGTTCTGGGGTTCTTCCTGCTGATCCTGCGCGCCTTGGGGCAATCGGCCAAAGCTACAGAACCCCTGATGCGGGAAATGGGCTGGTTGGGCCAACGGGTACAGCATTTATCCGAAGGGCAGGAACGGCTGGCAGGCGGCTTGCACCATGTTTCCGAGACCCAGACCCATTCCCAAACGGCAATGCTGCAAATGATGGAAAAGCGGCTGACAGAGGTGCAACGCGGCATGACCGAAAGCCTGCACGGCACCTCAACCCGTACGGCGCGCAGTTTGGGCGAGTTGCAGCAGCGCTTGGAAACCATCGACAAGGCGCAGGCGAACATCGAGAAACTCTCTGGCAACGTTTTGGGATTACAGGATATCCTGTCCAACAAGCAAACCCGCGGTGCTTTTGGGGAAATCCAGCTGAATGACATCGTGCGCAAGGCCCTGCCGGCCGATGCCTATTCGATGCAGGCCACGCTCTCAAACGGGAAGCGGGCCGATTGCCTGATCCATCTGCCCAATCCGCCCGGCCCGATCGTCATCGACAGCAAATTCCCGCTGGAGGCCTATGAGGCCCTGCGCCGCGCACAGACGCCCGCCGAGCAATTGGATGCCGCACGGCAAATGCGCGTATCTGTCAAAGCGCATATCAAGGCGATCTCGGAGAAATATATCCTTGATGGGGAAACCGCCGATGGCGCGCTGATGTTCCTGCCGTCCGAGGCGGTCTATGCCGAGTTGCACGCCAACTTCCCCGAACTGGTGCGTGACGGCTTTGATGCAAAGGTCTGGATTGTCTCTCCCACCACGTGTATGGCGACGCTGAATACCATGCGTGCGGTGCTGAAGGATGCGCGGATGCGTGAACAGGCCGGTGCGATTCGTGCGACATTGCGGCTTTTGCACCGCGATGTAGAGCTGGTTGTGAACCGCGTCGACAAGCTGAACACCCATTTCAACCAGACCCGCGCCGATCTGGACGGGATCAGCACCGCCGCTGAGCGTGCCGGAAAACGTGCCGCCAAGCTGGATAATTTCGATTTCGAAGAGCTTTCCCCGGACCCGATACCCGGCCCCGATTTGATCGGCAACCAACAGACAGAGTAAGAACAGATGACCCGCCACCTGACCCGCGCCGATTATACCGAAATGCCCTGGGCGAATGGCCAAGGCACAACCATCGAGATCTGGCGCGCGGCAGATGATGTCGGTTTGCGCTGGCGGTTTTCTATGGCGACGGTTGCCAAGGATGGACCGTTTTCACAGTTCCCGGATATAGAGCGGAACCTGACTGTAATCGACGGGCCGGGCTTTGACCTTGTCGGGGCAGGGCATTTTCACGCCGGCCACCTGCAACCCGTCGCCTTTCCCGGTGATATCCCTCTTGCCGCGCAAGGTGTTACGGCAACCGCAGTGGATTTCAATGTGATGACCCACCGCAGCTTGCCCATACCCGCCGTTGAAGTTGTGGAAAATACCGCCCTGAGCCCGCGCGACGGCGCCACGCTTTGCATATTCGCTTTGGGCGCGGTGCAATATGGTGGCATCACGCTTGCACGCCATGATTTTCTGATTGCCGCCCCCGCCGCATCCCTGCACGGCGCGCCGGTTCTGGCCATCCATCTATTTGAACATCCGCAATAGCGCTACCGCTTTGCACCCCAGCTGATTGAGGCATGCTTGCGCGTGAAGTTTTCCGCCATCAACCCGATCACAAGGATCACCAAAGTCACTTTGAGCGGATATTCCCAATTACTATAATGCGGGTTATAATTCAAAAAGGCAAAACCGCGCCCTTGGTCTATTGTGTGAAACAAAGGGTTCCAGTCAAACAGAACAAGTTTTGATGTCGGCATGGTATTCGCAACAAACATCTTGCCGCTGGCGATCATATTGGCACGTTGATAAAGCTGCGTAATAATTCCAACAGCATCCGGTTGCCACGGCTTTAGCGCGAGCAACAATGTCCCGATCGCAACCCCACTGCTCCATGATAACAGCAGCATCCCAAGCACACCCGGAAGATTGTGAAAACTGATCGGGTTAAAAGCCGCGTGATAGATATAGAGCACCACAATCGCCGAAAGAACCTGCGTATAAAGGCTTGCCACAGCGGCGGATGCAATTGCCACAAAGGTATTCATCGGCGCATGTTTCATCATCGCAGAGGTCGGGCCTTCGCATCCCGCGACAGCGCCCAAAGCCTTGATATGCGTCATGAACATGAAAATGCCCGACATCACATAGAGCAAGTAATCCCCGCGGATCGCCATGCCGCGCATGCCCAGCACCTGAAACAGCAGATAAAACACCGCAACCAGCATGACCGTTTGCAGGATATTCAACAACAGCCCGATAATCGGATTGCCGTGGTTCTTGCGAACTGTTCGGACAGAGGCATGAAAGATCAACTCCAACATACCAAAAGCCGTAAGCAACCGACCTTTCGGGGCCTCGCGTTGGAACATTTTGGTTATTACCTCTGCTCTGGGCGACTGTTGTTAAATATGGAGGGGAAAACTTGCTGATACCTTGAACGCATATGATAAGGAGGAACAGTATTTTTGGCAATAATGCTGAGATCCGCGTGAAATGGAGAGCAGAATGGACTATTCCCCCCTCGTATCCTTGATGCGCGAACTGGCCCTGGAGGCTGGCGCCAAGATCATGGAGGTCTATGCCGCACCGGATTTCGAGGTCCGGTCCAAATCTGACGAAAGCCCCGTGACAGAGGCTGATGAGGCGGCAGATGCCATTATCGCGGCAGGTCTGCGGGCCGCATACCCGGATGTGGTGCTGATCACCGAAGAACAGGCCGAGAGCCACGCGCTGGAGGCCTCTACCTTTTTGATCGTCGATCCATTGGACGGCACCAAGGAATTTGTGAAACGTCGCGGCGATTTTACGGTCAATATTGCCTATGTCGAAAACGGTATCCCACAGCGTGGCGTGGTTTATGCCCCCGCCAAGGGGCGCTTGTTTTATACCCGTGCCGACGGTCAAGCGGTTGAAGAGACGGGTGAGTTTCTCAAAAATCAGGTCGGTCCCTGCCAAGAGATCAATGTTTCCTCACCCGATGACAGCGCGCTTATGGTCGTTGCCTCCAAATCGCACCGAGATGCGGCCACCGATGCCTATATCGGCAAATATGCAGTGCGTGATATGACCAGTGCGGGCAGCAGTCTCAAGTTCTGTCTTGTCGCGAACGGAGAGGCCGATCTCTATCCCCGTCTGGGGCGCACAATGGAATGGGACACTGCTGCCGGGGACGCCGTCCTGCGCGGCGCGGGCGGGCGGGTCGTGCATTTCGATACGCATGAACCCTTGGCCTATGGCAAAGCAGGCTGGGAAAACCCCTTTTTCATCGCCTATGCACCGGGCGTTACCCTTCGGAAATGATCCCGACCAGCCTGATTATCGTCAGCCGCCACCGCCCCGCCGCATTGGCCCGCGCGCTGGCGGGCGTGGCGCAGATGGATCACCCGTCCTTTGAGGTGATCGTCGTCGCGGATCCAGAGGGGATTCGCGCGGCACAAGGGACGCGCCTTCGGCTTAAGCTTGCGGAATATGATCGCCCCAATATCTCTGCGGCGCGCAATATCGGGCTTGGCTTAGCAGCCGCCCCTGTGGTTGCCTTTCTGGATGATGACGCGGTGCCGGAACCTTCATGGCTGTCACGGCTGACGGCGCCGTTTTCCGACCCGCGTGTGACGGCAGCAGGTGGTTTTGTCTTGGGGCGGTCAGGGCTTGCATGGCAGTGGCGGGCGGCTTGGGTGGACGGGGACGGTTTTGACCACCCCTTTGAGGCAAGCCCCGACACCCGCCTGCATTCCGGCACCGCATCACGCGCGATCAAAACCCAAGGCACCAATTGTGCCTTCGGCCGAGGGGCGCTAATCTCCGTCGGCGGGTTTGACGAGGGTTATCGCTTCTATCTGGATGAAGCTGATGTAAACCTGCGCCTTGCCGCTGCGGGGGGGCTGACGGCCGTTGTACCCGATGCGGTTGTACATCACGGATTTGCAGCATCGGCACGCCGCCGCGATGACCGTGCGCCAACTGATCTGACCGAGATCGGCCACAGCCTCGCCCTTTTCATCGCCCGACACGGCATGACCCGCACCGCATTGGCCCGCCATACGGCAAATCAAAAAGCGCGGCTGATCCGCCATATGATCCGCGGTGCAATAGAGCCGCGGCAGGTTCGCCGCCTGATGGACGGGTTCACACGTGGCATCCAAGCAGGCCAGCTTACCGCCCGCAAAAAGATCAGCCAAACCCCGATCAGCACAACGCTTTCGGATTTTTTCCCCCTCGCAGATACAGGCCCACGACCGGGTCGCATCCTCTTTGGGCAGGCTCGGGATCGCCGCATATTGCACCAGACCGCCCTACGCGCGCGTGCGCAGGGTGACATCGTAACCCTTATCCTGATGGCACGGGGCCTGTCCGCACATACGCATAGATTCACCCAAGACGGGATATGGGAGCAGTCCGGCGGGCGTTATGGGCGAAGCTTGCGCAACGGTAACCATTTTGATTGGCACAACTTTGCCGCGCGCAAATCTATCGAGTCGACACGTCTGGCGCGCTATAGGCCCGTTTAGGTTGCAAAAGGCCATTTATTGCACAAAAAAATAGGCGGTAATTGGCCAACTGTTTCCATTTTATAGGTTTCTTGATAAATTATGATCCAAATTGGATGCCAAGTTCATATTGAATGTGTATACGCGACGAAATTTTTACGACTTCTGTAAGGTGGATCAATGAAAATCAAAAAAGTCACGAAAGCCGTTTTTCCCGTCGCTGGAATGGGAACGCGCTTTCTGCCGGCAACAAAGTCGATCCCGAAAGAGATCATGACCTTGGTTGACCGTCCCCTTATCCAATACGCGATTGACGAGGCACGGGCGGCGGGCATAACTGAATTCATCTTTGTCACGTCGCGCGGGAAATCCGCGCTGGAAGACTATTTTGACGTTGCCCCGGAATTGGAGGCATCGCTGCGCAAATCCGGCAAGACCGCCCTGCTGGAGGTGTTGAAGGCCAGCAATATGGACAGCGGCGCAATTGCCTATGTCCGCCAAAATCGCCCGATGGGACTGGGCCATGCTGTCTGGTGCGCCCGCCGTCTGATTGGCGATGAGTCCTTTGCCGTTCTATTGCCTGATGATGTCATCGCCGCAGAAAAACCCTGCTTGCAGCAGATGGTTGAAGCCTATGCAGAAACCGGTGGCAACATGGTCGCAACCATGGAAGTGCCGCGGGAAAAAGCGGGCGCCTATGGCGTGCTGGATATTGCCGATGATATGGGGGCGATTGTGCGGGCAAAGGGCATGGTGGAAAAACCAAAGGCCGAGGACGCCCCATCCAATCTTGCCGTGATCGGCCGTTACATTCTATCGCCGAAAGTTCTGAATGATCTTAACACGATGAAACAGGGTGTTGGTGGCGAGATTCAGTTGACTGACGCGATTGCCCAGCAGATCCATGAAGAGGATAACGTTTACGGTTATCGTTTTCAGGGTCAACGTTATGACTGTGGCTCCAAAGCCGGGTTTTTGCAGGCGACGGTTGCCTTTGGCCTTGCCCGCCCCGAGTTTCAGGCAGAGTTTGGCGCGTATCTTCATGAATTGGTCGCCCAGCAAAAAGCTGCGCAATAGGCCATGGCCCCTCCGGCCCGGTTGCTTGATCTGACGCGTCTGCTTTCGCGCATAGGCAAAGGGCAACCGACCGGAGTGGACAGGGTAGAGACCGCCTACCTTGGGCAGCTCCTTGCCACCGGGGTGCCGGTTTTTGGCCTGATCCGCAGCCAGCTTGGTTACCTATTGCTTGATCGCGCGGGGATGGCCGCTTTTCAGGATATGGTCCTCGGGGGCATCCCCCTTCCCCGTGCAGATATGCGATCACGCTTGACGCAACGTAAGGACCCGACGCGCGCCAGAGCAGAGACCGCCGCGCGCCGTTTCGCCGTCGCGCGTGCGCGCCAAGGGCGTTTGCGGCAGATGTTGGGATTGCATCTTCCGCAGGGGTTTTCCTATATCAATGTCGGTCATTCCAATTTGACAGATCCGGGCCTCATGGCGATCAAGGCTGCGGGTGGCACCGTTTCGGTGCTGCTCCACGACACAATACCCTTGGACCACCCGGATTTCACCCGCGCCGGCACCGTACAGGGTTTTGAGCGCAAGCTTGCAGCAGCAGCCACCCATGCGGATCTGGTGATCCACACGGCTAGGGCGACGCGCGTCCTTACAGAACAGCATCTGTCGCGTCACGGCCGCATACCGGCGGGCATAGTCGCGCCTTTGGGTATTCCCCCGCCTGATCCTTCTCCAGTCGCACCACGTGACAAGCCATATTTCGTAACGCTTGGAACGATTGAACCACGCAAGAACCACAGTTTCCTGCTGGACCTATGGGAGGACTTTCACCGCAGCCTGCCCGAACAGAGCATTCCCGACCTGTTGATCCTTGGCCGTCGTGGCTGGGCTGATAAGGCGTTTTTTCAGCGTCTTGATGCGCTGCCCTGTCTGAACCGTACCGTGTTCGAGATCCCGAACCTGCCCGACAGAAATGTCATGGGCCTGCTCGCAAATGCGCGGGCGCTTTTGTTTCCCAGCCATGTTGAGGGCTATGGCCTGCCCCCGCTTGAGGCGGCCAGCCTTGGGGTTCCGGTGATCCTGCCCCCTCTGCCGATCTACTTTGAAACATTGGGGGATTACCCCGTTTACCTCACTTTGGGGGATAGATATTCTTGGCAAGAGGCAATCATCGGCTTGATGGACCGGGGTGGCATAGAACGGACCGAAGAATTGGCACCAAAGACATTACAACACCCAACACCACTAATCCCGCGATGGGAAGACCATTTCAACACTGTCTTAAACATCGCTTGATAGCAGTTAATGTGCAGACGGTCGCAAACACATAAGGCAGATCGACCCTTTGGAAGGTAACGTGTGAGTATTGTGTCTCGATATCGGTTACGACTCGCCCGCAAACGCTGGCTGTTTCGTGCATTCCGCAAAAGGCGTGAATTGATATCGGTTACCAAACGCGTAAAGGCAATCAAGCCTGCCGATATCTTGCTTTTCTCAACACTTCGGAATGAACGTGCCCGCCTGCCCTATTTCCTGAAATATTATCGGGGATTGGGCGTCAACCATTTTCTGATCGTCGATAATGAGAGCGATGACGGATCGCATGACTACCTTAAGGCGCAGCCGGATGTCTCTTTGTGGCGCTCGGCGCACAGCTACAAACGCGCGCGGTTCGGCGTGGATTGGCTGAACTGGCTGCAAATGCGGTATGGGCACGGCCATTGGACACTGGTGGTCGATCCGGATGAATTCTTTATCTACCCCTTTTGCGATACCCGCCCCTTACGCGCACTGACAGATTGGCTTGATGCGTCCTCTATAAAAGCGTTTTCCGCCATGTTGCTGGATATGTATCCCAAGGGGCCAATAAACACGCAAGCCTACACCGAAGGGCAAAATCCGTTTGAGATCCTGCAATGGTTCGACAGCGGCAATTACACAATCTCGCGCAACAAGGACTTTGGCAACCTGTGGATACAGGGCGGCCCGCGCGCGCGCGTCTTTTTTCCCGATGCGCCAGAGCGTGCGCCTGCGTTGAACAAAATCCCTCTGGTGAAATGGCACTGGCGATACGCCTATGCCTCCTCTACCCATACGCTGCTGCCGCGCGGGCTGAACCTTGTCTATGACGAATGGGGCGGTGAAAAGGCAAGTGGCTGTCTGCTACACGCCAAATTCCTTGATAGTTTCGCCACCAAGGCAGAGGAGGAGATGACGCGCAGACAGCATTACGCCAATAGCCATGAGTATACAGCCTATAAGGCCGCGCTAGAGGATAACCCAGATTTATGGTGCAAATGGTCTGAGAAATATATCAACTGGCGACAGCTAGAGATTTTGGGCCTGATGTCCAAGGGAAACTGGGCATGAGCATTGGCATCATCATGCTGTGCCACACCGCGTTGGACCGCGCGGCGCAGGTCGCGCGGCATTGGGCCAATCACGGCTGCCCCGTGGTGATCCATGTCGACAAACGCGTCACTCAAGCGGAATTCAACGCATTCCGCGCCTCCTTGTCTGGCCTTGCCGATATTCGATTTTCCGGGCGCTACGCCTGTGAGTGGGGAACCTGGGGGATTGTGGCCGCCACGCAATCCGCAGCACACATCATGTTGCAGGACTTCCCCGGTGCCAACCATATCTATCTTGCCTCCGGCTCTTGTTTGCCGCTGCGACCGGTGCGCGAGCTTGTTACATATCTTGACAGCCGACCCCGCACCGATTTCATTGAATCGGTCACGGCCGCAGATGTCGGCTGGGCGATTGGCGGGTTGGATTCGGAACGTTTCACATTACGGTTTCCGTTTTCCTGGCGCAAACACCGCCGCCTGTTTGACGGCTACGTCCAGCTGCAACGGCGGGTCGGGTTCAAACGGAAAATCCCTGCGGGCATCGTGCCACATTTTGGTAGTCAATGGTGGTGCCTGACGCGCCAGACACTCTCTGCAATCCTGAACGATCCCGAGCGGGCAAAAGTCGACAGCTACTTCCAACGGGTCTGGATACCCGATGAGTCCTACTTTCAAACACAGGCCCGGCGTTTTTCAACACATATCGAAAGCCGTTCCCTGACGCTGTCAAAGTTCGATTTTCAGGGAAAGCCGCATGTTTTCTATGATGACCATTTGCAATTGCTGCGTCGATCTGACTGCTTTGTTGCGCGCAAAATATGGCCCCATGCAAAAGAGCTTTACCGTGTTTTCCTGACCAAAGGTCCGGAACATAAAACATCGACCGAGCCCAACCCCGGCAAGATTGACCGCCTTTTTTCACGGGCGATAGAGCGCCGCACCAAGGGCCGCTCGGGTCTTTATATGCAAAGCCGCTTTCCCAATGAAAACTGGGAAAATGGTAAAAGCGCGTCGCCCTATTCGGTGTTTGAAGGGTTTTCCGACCTCTTTGAAAATTTTGAGCCTTGGCTCAGCAAAGTAACCGGAACACGCGTGCATGGTCATCTCTTCTCGCTTGAACGGGTGGAATATGCAGGCAGGGAAGCTGTCTATAACGGCGCGATGCCCGACTCTGCCGCAATCCGCGACTACAACCCCAGAAGTTTCCTGTCGAACCTGCTGTGGAATACGCGGGGGGAGCGGCAATGTTTCCAATTTGGACCTACCGACAATCAGGCAATCAACTGGCAACTTGCCAAGGACCATAATGCAACCATCTCGGTTATATCGGGGGCTTGGGCGGTGTCCTTGTTCAAATCCGACATGAACTTTGCCGACATTCTAAAAGAGGCAGCGCGCCTCCAACGGTTTGAGCAAGAGCACCTCACCATTTTGCAAAGCCCTTGGACCAAGGCGCGATACCGCATATGGACGCTGGCAGAATTTGTTGAAAACCCGATGGAGCCTTTGCAAACCCTTGTGGATGAAATCCGCCCCCGTGCGTTGCGCCGCCTGAACGAGGCGCCGCGCATGGCCGATCTTTCTGGATTCGGCCAATTCCTGCAAGACCTGCGCAATCAGGGCATGCAGCCAATGCTGATGGGGGATTTTCCGGTTGACGACAGCATAAAACCAAACGCCACCCGCAGGGGTCGGCCCTATCTGTTAAGGTAGCGCTTTGAGACAACCATTTGACAGCTTTGTCCTGCTTGCGGAAATGCGCACCGGCAGTAATTTCCTTGAGGCAAACCTCAACGCGATGCCTAGGGTCGCCTGCTATGGTGAGGCGTTTAACCCACATTTCATCGGCAAGTTGAACCAAGACGAAGCTTTCGGGGTCACCTTGGCCCAGCGAGAAGCTGATCCCCTGCTGCTGTTGCAACAGATGCGCGCACAGACCGAGGGGTTGTCCGGCTTCCGGTATTTTCACGACCACGACCCACGGGTGCTGCCCGCTGTGCTATCCGATCCGCGCTGTGCAAAGGTGATCTTGACCCGCAACCCTGTGGAAAGCTATGTCAGCTGGAAAATCGCACAAGCCACCGGCCAATGGAAACTGACACAGGCAAAGCGTCTGAAAACAGCCAAGGCGTATTTTGATGCAACCGAATTTTCTGACCATCTGGCACAATTACAGGATTTCCAGCTCCGCCTGATGCATGGGTTGCAAACCAGCGGCCAGACCGCCTTCTACATCGATTATGAGGATATCAACGACACCGATGTTCTGAACGGCCTTGGCCGGTTTTTGGGAATTGAGGGGACGCTCGCCGCACCGGATGGCACGCTCAAAAAACAAAATCCCGAAGAGATTTCCGATAAGGTCGAGAACTTCGACGAAATGGTCGCCGCCCTTGCAAAGCTTGACCGTTTCAACCTGTCCCGTACGCCAAATTTTGAACCACGGCGCGCGCCCGCGGTCCCCTCTTTTGTGGCCGCAGGTGGGGCGGTTTACATGCCCCTGCGCGGCGGGCCAGAGGATAGCGTCACACAATGGCTAGCCGGTCTGGGACCGCTGACAGGGAATTTCAGCCAGAAGACCCTGCGGCAATGGTTGCGCAATACGCCCAAGCATCGCAGCTTTACCGTATTGCGTCATCCGGTCGCCCGCGCCCATGCCGGATTTTGCAGTCATATCCTGACGGGGGCCTTGCCGAAAATCCGGGAAGGTTTGATCAAAAGCTACAAGATCGCTCTGCCCAAGCCCGGCACGATGATGCCACTTGATGCGCACCGGCAGGCGTTTCTGGATTTCCTGCGGTTTCTCAAACTCAATGTCGCGGGGCAAACCGGCCTGCGGATCGACCCGCATTTTGCCAGCCAAACCGCAGTAATCCAAGGGTTCGCACAATTCCAGGGACCTGATCTTGTATTAAGAGAGGAAAGCCTTGCCATGGGTCTTGGCTTTATCGCAAGCGAGCTTGGCATAGAGTGCCCGCCCCTGCCCTCGGCGCCCGATCCCGCGATGGATATTCTTAGCCAGATTTACGACGAGGAAATTGAGGCCGCGACCCGGGACGCCTATGGCCGCGATTACATGGGCTATGGGTTTGGAAACTGGAAATAGGATCGGGGCCTAAAAATCCAGATCGGCGTAATGGGATGGCGGTGGAAAGCCCGGCACCTGATCGGCCAAAAGCGGGCGGAACGCAGGGCGCGATTTGATTTTCGCATACCAGTCCTTGACGTTATTGGACCGGTTCCAGTCGACATCTGAAATATAGTCCAGACAGCTCAGATGGGCAGCGGCTGTGAAATCAGCGAGGGTCATCACATCCCCGGCAAGCCAGCGCCGTTGATCCAGCAGCCACGCCATATAATCCAGATGGTATTTTATCCGCTGCGCCCCAAGCTTTACCGCCTTGCTATCGGGATAGCCCAGCTTCATTACCTTCTTATTCACGCGCTCATAGACCAGATTGGACGTGACTTCCTTATGGAATTTGTCATCAAACCAAGCACATAGCCTACGCACCTCGAACCGTTCCTCGGCATCGCGCGGCATCAGCGGCGGTGTCGGGTTGGTTTCCTCGATATATTCGCAGATCGCCTGACTTTCGGACAACATCTTGCTGTCCATCTTGAGGATCGGCACCTTACCCGCAGGATTGCGCCGCAAAAACTCGGCCGAAGGTTCCCAATAGCGCTCCTCAACCAGCTCCACTTCCATCTTCTTTTCCGCAAGGGTCAGCCGGACTTTGCGGCAAAAGGGGGACAGGGGGAAATGATATAGACGGTTCATCAGATTGTAGCCTTCAACAAAGACGCCCGGCCTTTTTATCTGCCATTGGGCCTAAAATTCAATCCCGCATCACGCTTATTGCGCAAAACAGGCGGCCCGACCATCACGGCGAATCGTCTCCGCGCCATCGAGGATAGAGGCCGAACGCTTTCGCAACTGTGCTGTGGGATTCTCGGCGTTGCGGGTTTTCGGAGCGGGTAGAACGGCGGCCAGACGCGCCGCCTGCACAGGGGTCAGATCCATCGGCTCAGCCGCGAAATAATGGGCAGCGGCGGCCTTGACCCCGAACACCCCGTCATCAAACTCCGCCACATTCAGATAGACCTCAAGAATACGGCGCTTGGACCAGACCAGCTCCATCATCGGGGTAATCAGCGCCTCGGCGGCCTTGCGCGTATAATTGCGGCCGTGCCACAGGAACACATTCTTCACGACCTGCTGGCTAAGCGTGGAGGCACCGCGATTGCCACCTTCATCAATCGCGGCCCGAATTGCCCGCATGTCAAAACCCCAATGCAGGCAGAAATTCGCATCCTCTGCCGCAACCGCAGAGCGCAGCATGACAGGCGCGATTTCATCCCAATCGGCCCATTCGTGTTTGACACCGCCAAGACGCTGCCCCTCTTGCCACATATAAAAGGTCGTGGGCGGATTGATCACGGAAAACAGCAGCACCCCAAAGAACATAACCGCCACAACCAACAGCGCGGCCCGCATCAACCAGCGCAGAAGCCAGCGCCCCGGTCGCAAGGGTTTTGATTTGGTTTTGGTTTTCCTGCTGCGCTTTGCCATGCCCCGTTAAGCCATGAAGCCAGCCTGCGTTCAAGCCGGAGCAGGGTAAAAATCAGGCCCGGCGAAATGTTCCGCCGGGCCTGAGGTATTATTCCGCCGGTACTGCATCCCGCTCATCACTCAGCGGATGCGGAATATGGGCGAGCATCTCTTTGGGGCAGGCTTGCAGGAAATTCGCCCGCTCATGCGCCCAGTCATTCAGGATCTCCTGACCCTTCAGGCTGCCGGTCTCTGCAACGTGACGTTCGATCAAACCACGCAGCTGCGCTTCCCAATGCGGATTGCTGACGGCACAGGTGACAAGGCTTTCAGGGTTGATGAAATCCTCGGCCACCCCGTCCGGGTCATAGAGATAGGCCATACCGCCCGTCATCCCCGCCCCGAAGTTCGCCCCGACAGAGCCGAGGATAACCGCAACACCGCCGGTCATATATTCGCAACCATTGGTGCCACAGCCCTCGATCACCACCGAAGCGCCCGAATTGCGCACGGCAAAACGTTCACCGGCACGGCCACAGGCAAACAGGTTACCATCTGTCGCACCATAGAGCACAGTATTACCGATGATGGTATTGCGTGACGCATCCAACCTGCTGGACATCTGCGGACGCACCACGATTGTACCGCCCGAAAGCCCCTTGCCAACATAGTCGTTCGCATCACCATACACCTCCAGCTTCAGGCCCCGGGCCGCAAATGCGCCCAACGACTGCCCGCAAGATCCCGAGAGTTTCACCGTCAAGTGATCCTCTTGCAAAGTGTTGCGCATGCCAAAGCGTTTGATGATATGGCTGGACGCCCGCGTACCGATCGTCCGATGCGTGTTACGCACGGCATAGGACAGCTGCATCTTTTCGCCATCCTCAAAGAAACGCGCACCATCGCGGATAATCTCGGCATCCAGCGTATCAGGCACCGCATTGCGCGGCTTGGACCGGTCATAGGTGATCCGCTGCGCACCATCGACAGTGATCAACAGCGGGTTCAGGTCCAGATCATCCAGATGCGCCGACCCACGGCTGACCTGCGACAGCAAGTCCGCACGGCCGATAATCTCATCCAGCGAGCGCACGCCGATAGAGGCAAGGATTTCCCGAACCTCTTGCGCATAGAAGGTGATCAGGTTCACCACCTTATCCGCATTGCCAGTGAACTTCTTGCGCAACTCGTCATTCTGGGTACAGACGCCAACCGGGCAAGTGTTGCTTTGGCACTGACGCACCATGATGCAGCCCATCGCGATCAATGCCGCGGTGCCGATACCGTATTCTTCGGCCCCCAGCATTGCCGCCATCACGATATCGCGCCCCGTACGCAGGCCGCCATCGGTCCGCAGGGTAACCCGTTCGCGCAGGTTGTTCATGCTCAACACCTGATGCGCCTCGGTCAGGCCCATCTCCCACGGCAGACCCGCATATTTGATCGAGGTGCCCGGGCTGGCACCGGTGCCGCCGTTATGGCCCGAGATCAGAATCACATCGGCCTTGGCCTTGGCCACGCCGGCCGCAATCGTACCAACGCCCGAACTTGATACCAGTTTCACCGTCACCTTGGCACGCGGGTTGATCTGTTTGAGATCATAGATCAGCTGTGCCAGATCCTCGATGGAATAGATGTCATGGTGCGGCGGTGGTGAGATCAGCGTCACCCCCGGCGTCGAGTGGCGCAGCCTTGCGATCAACTCGGTAACTTTCATCCCCGGCAACTGCCCGCCTTCGCCCGGTTTGGCCCCTTGCGCGACCTTGATCTCCAGCTCTTCGCAGGCATTCAGATATTCCGCCGTCACGCCAAAGCGGCCAGAGGCGACCTGCTTGATCTTGGCCGAAGGGT
This sequence comes from Pseudorhodobacter aquimaris, assembly GCF_001202025.1. Classification (GTDB taxonomy): domain Bacteria; phylum Pseudomonadota; class Alphaproteobacteria; order Rhodobacterales; family Rhodobacteraceae; genus Pseudorhodobacter; species Pseudorhodobacter aquimaris. Next base: position 91,510 of record NZ_LGHS01000066.1, on the reverse strand, counting down.
TATCCCCATTGGCCTCGGGCAGGAAGTGCGCCGGATCTTCGCCGCCCTCGCCGCTGTCGGATTTGGCGCCGATGCGGTTCATCGCAACATTCAGGGTTTTATGCGCCTCGGGAGAGAGCGCCCCCAGCGACATCCCCGGCGTCACGAACCGTTTGCGGATGGAGGTGATGCTTTCCACTTCCTCGATCGGCACCGGCTTGGCCAAGGATTTGATCGCCAGCAGATCGCGCAGGTGGATCGGCGGATTGGCCTGCATCGCGGCGGAGTATTGCTTCCACAGATCAAAGCTGGCGCGATCACAGGCCGATTGCAACATATGCATCGTCTGCGCTTCCCAAGCGTGTTTTTCGCCTGATTTCCGCGATTTATAGATGCCGCCGATTGGCAGAACCTCTGCCCTGCCAAGCCACCCGCGTGCGTGGACCTCTTCCAGCTTGTGCTGGATGCCGGAAACGCCGATGCCGGAAATCCGGCTGTGCATGCCGGGGAAATATTCCGCAACCATCGCGCGCGACAGGCCGACGGCCTCAAAGTTCAGCCCCCCACGATAGGACGACAAAACCGAGATCCCCATCTTGGACATGATCTTGAGGAGACCCGCATCAATCGCCGCACGGTAGCGCGCCATCGCCTCGGTCAAGCTACCTTCGATCAGATTGCGCGAAATGCGGTCGGCGATGCTGTCTTGTGCAAGATAGGCGTTCACAGTGGTCGCGCCGCAGCCGATCAACACGGCGAAATAATGCGGGTCGATACATTCGGCCGAGCGCAGGTTCATCGAACAAAACGTCCGCAACCCTTTGCGTGTCAGCCAACTGTGCACAGCACTTGTGGCCAAGATCATCGGCATCGCCACGCGGTCCGGCCCTTGGTGTTCATCCGTCAAAACCAGGTGGCCAGCGCCCGAACGCACGGCATCTTCGGCCTCGGCACGGATCCGTTCCAGACCCTCACGCAGGGCATCCGGGCCGGTGGGGAAGGTACAGTCGATCACCGATACCGTCGCGCCAAAATGGTCCATCATCGCGTCAAATTCGGCATTGGCGATGAACGGGCTTTCAAGCAGCAGAATCTCGGTCTGGCTGCTGCCTTCATCCAGCACGTTTTTCAGGTTCCCGAAACGTGTTTTCAGGCTCATCACCCGGCTTTCGCGCAAGCTGTCGATGGGCGGGTTGGTGACCTGACTGAAGTTCTGCCGGAAGAAATGCGACAATGGCCGGTAAACCGACGACAGCACCGCGGCAGGCGTATCATCCCCCATCGAGGCGATCATCTCTTTGCCATCCTCGGCCATCGGGGCCAGAACCTGTTCCAGTTCTTCAAGTGAATAACCGGCCGCGATCTGGCGCTTGCGCAGCTCGGCACCGGTAAATCCGGCATGTTCAGGCAGGTTGATCAGATATTCATTCAGCTCCACCACCTTTTCAATCCAGTCGCCAAAGGGCTGGGCAGAGCCAGCTTATCCTTGAGCACGCCGTCGTGGTAAAGCTTGCCTTCCTGCATATCGACGGCAATCATCTGACCCGGCCCAAGCGCGCCTTTTTCGCGCACATTGGCCTCATCCACCGGCACCATGCCCGCCTCGGAGCCTGCAATCAGCAAACCATCGCCGGTGACGACATAGCGCATCGGACGCAAACCGTTACGGTCAAGCCCGCCGCAAACCCAGCGGCCATCGGTCATCGCCAACGCCGCGGGGCCGTCCCATGGCTCCATCACCGCGTTGCAATAGGCATACATATCGGCCCAAGCCTTGGGCATATCGGTTGTGGTTTTGCTCCACGCCTCAGGCACCAACATGGTCTTGGTAAAGGGCGCGTTGCGCCCCGAGCGTACCATCACCTCAAACACCGCATCCAGCGCACCACTATCCGAGGCACCCGCCGGAATGATCGGTTTGATATCATCCGCCATATCGCCAAACGTAGCAGAGGCCATGCGGATCTCATGGCTGCGCATCCAGTTTACGTTGCCCTTCAGGGTGTTAATCTCACCGTTATGGGCCAGCATGCGGAACGGCTGGGCCAACCACCACTGCGGGAAAGTATTGGTCGAATAGCGCTGGTGGTAAATCGCAAAGGCAGACTCAAAACGCTCATCCATCAGGTCGGGATAGAAAACCGCAACCTCCTCGGCCAGCATCATGCCCTTATAGATGATCGAGCGGCACGAGAGGCTGCACAGATAAAGCCCGCCGATCTGGGCCGCAGCGGCCGCTTTTTCGATACGGCGGCGGATGATATAAAGCTCACGCTCGAACTGTTCTTCTTCTATGTCCTGATCGCAACGAATCAGGATCTGTTCGATCTCGGGGCGGGTGGCGTTGGCCTTTTCGCCCAGAACAGATGTTTCGACCGGCACATGGCGCCAGCCATAAATCCTGTGGCCCATGCGCAAAACTTCGGTTTCGACAATAGTCCGGCACCGTTCCTGCGCGCCGAAATCCGTGCGCGGCAAGAAAACCTGACCGACGGCAATCATCTTGGTGGTGTCGGGTTCATGCCCCGTTCTGCGCACTTGGTCATAGAAGAATTCGACCGGGATCTGCACATGGATCCCCGCGCCGTCACCGGTTTTGCCATCGGCATCAACAGCCCCGCGGTGCCAGATCGCCTTGAGCGCGTTAATGCCGTTTTGCACGACTGCGCGGCTTGGCTTCCCCGAGATGGAAACGACCAGCCCGACCCCACAAGAGGCGTGCTCATCCTCGGATTTATACAGGCTATTTGCGTCCATATAGGCGCGTTTCGCTTCCTCGGCAGCAACCCAGGCAGCATCGTAAACGGGGGAGTTTGTCATTGGTTTTGCTCCGTCAGAAAAATTACAGGTGTCGCTTTACGCGTCTTCATCATCCATTTCGTCCAGCATCCGGGCGTAGACCTCATTGGGCGACATCGTCCAGGGGAAGGCCTCCCCTTGGTCATAGGCGCTGCGCCAGATGTGGTAGCTATCCTCAAACACCGCCTCATCGACATAAAACGGGTCTGCCTCCATAAACTCGGCAGCCATGACGACGCCTTGCCAAAAGGGGGCCATCTCGATCACGGGGCTGCCCTCGTCAGCCGCGCGGATCATCAGGCTTAGCACCGGCTCGGCGGCGACGCCCTCAATGTCTTCGGGTTGGTCAACACGGCCCAGCCAGATGACCACAGGGTCAAATCCGTCCTGCTCGCTGGTGTAGAATTCACCGACTTCCAGCTCAACTTCCATCTGCGGGCCCTTTGGCATAGCTGCTTAAAATCGCATCACATTCAAACACCGGCTGGCTGGACAGGAACCCCGGCTCATCGGGAAAGATAAATTCCACCGGACTGCCATCCATGGGCAGATAACCCGCACCCCCATCCCATTCGGATGGACCTGAAAAGAATACCCGCCATTCAGGGTGGATATATTCCCTCCCGCGTGACCGACGCAGCAAATTGCCTGCCGGATCCGTCTCGCTATATTCAAACTCGGTTTCCAGCAGGGAAATCCCGTCAATCTGTACCGATGCGCCCGTCAAACGGTCAAAGCCACGCACGCGGCTCTGTTCGCCATTGTCACGGCTCAGGTTAAAGGCATAGCTGTCCAGCCCACCCAAAAGCTCGGTGAAAGAGGCGGGATCTTCGGCCCCCGGGTCCAGCGTTTGCCGGACCATGGGGTTTACCTCATAGCTTTCGACCCATTGGCCCTCAAAATCCACGCGGCTGACAAAAAACAGCCCCTGCTGGTCAAAATCTGCGCGCCACTGGTCGCCCGACGGATCCTGACTACAGGTGTAATAATTTGAGACACGGCACGACCGCGACTGAACGGTCAAATAGGCGCTACAACCCGCAGGCGGGTTGAATGACCCCGCAGCCGCCCCCGTCGGGGCCGCCACAAGACAAATCAGCGCTAGGATCTGACTGCGCATATCAACACCTTTCCGTTTGACTAGACAATGGGTTTAACCATTGTCATGGCTACTCTGCCGCGACGATCTGTTCCTGCGAGATATAGGCAAGCATCGACGCCGCCGCCTCACGCCCGTCACGGATTGCCCAGACCACAAGGCTGGCACCGCGCACGATATCGCCCACGGCATAAACGCCGGGCAGATTGGTCGCATGGGTTGCAAAACCGGCCTTGATCGTGCCCCAGCGGGTCACTTCCAACCCAGGCTGATCCCAGAGGGTCGGCAGGTCTTCGGGTTCGAAGCCCAGTGCCATGATCGCCAGATCGGCAGGCTCGATATAATCGGCACCCTCGATCACCTCAGGGCTTTGACGGCCCGTGGCATCCGGCGCGCCAAGGCGCATCTTTTGCACCATCACGCCCTCAACCGACTCACCGCCGGTAAAGCCTTTTGGCGCGGCAAGCCAAACAAAGTCGACACCTTCCTCTTCGGCGTTCTGGGTTTCACGCTGGCTGCCCGGCATATTCGCCTTGTCGCGGCGATAGAGGCACTTCACGCTGACGGCCCCTTCGCGGATCGCCGTGCGCACACAGTCCATCGCCGTATCACCACCGCCGATAACCACCACCCGCTTGCCCGCCGCGTTCAGCGTACCATCGTCATAGGCAGGCACATCATCGCCAAAGCTCTTGCGGTTGCTGGCGGTCAGAAACTCCAGCGCGGGGACAATCCCTTTTGCGCCGACACCCGGCACGGGCAGGTCGCGGGCCTTGTATACACCAGTCGCGATCAGCACCGCATCATGCCGCCCCCGGATCGCGTCAAAGGTCAGATCCCTGCCAACAGTGCAATTCATCACAAACTGCACGCCTGCCGTTTCCAGTTGCTCTACGCGCTGCATCACGATGGGCTTTTCCAGCTTGAAGCCGGGAATGCCATAGGTCATCAGCCCCCCCGCCCGATCATAGCTGTCGTAAACCGTGACCTGCACACCCGCGCGACGCAAGACATCCGCAGCCGCCAGACCGCCCGGCCCGGCCCCGATGATGCCAACGCTTTCGGTGCGTTCCTGTGCTGGTTTGATCGGCTTGACCCAGCCGTTTTCCCAAGCCGTATCCGTCAGGTACTTTTCAACCGCGCCGATTGTCACCGTGCCGTGGCCCGATTGTTCAATCACACAGTTGCCTTCGCAAAGCCGGTCTTGCGGGCAAATGCGGCCGCAAATCTCGGGGAAGGTATTGGTGGCTTGCGACAGCTCATAGGCTTCTTGCAGGCGGCCTTGGGCAGTCAGGCGCAGCCAGTCGGGGATATTATTGTGCAAAGGGCAATGCGACTGGCAATAGGGCACGCCACATTGGCTGCACCGCGCGGCCTGCTCTGCCGCTTTGTCAGCGGCATATTCGCGGTAAATTTCATGAAAATCCTGGGAGCGTAGATCAGGTGGGCGCTTTTCAGGCATCTCACGGGCAACCGTAACGAAGCGAAGCATTTTTTCCTGGGCCATGAAGGCGCCTCCCTGAAGAATTTAGGTCAGGGTGTCGTGATACTGCGCTGGCCAATAAATTAAAAGTCAGCAATGCTTACCTAATTGGCAGTATTTTTAACTTTCTGCCTCAGCTTGTGCTTTTTTTTATCAATTACAGGTCAGTAATACTTACCTACCAACTTATAGCCCCAACGAAAGCGCCGCAAAAGCAAGGACGCCAATGATGATTCGCCACCAGCCAAACAGGGCATAGCCATGGCGGCTGACATATCCCAACAGCCAGCGTACAACGAAAATGGCCGAGATGAATGCAGCAACAAAGCCGATGGCGATCTCATTGATCGCACCGGCATCCAGCACATCGTAGTTTTTATAGAGGTCATAGGCGAACGCACCACCCATCGTCGGCATCGACAGGAAGAACGAAAACTCGGCCGCAGCACGTTTATTAGCCCCCAGCATCAAGGCCCCGACGATCGTCGCCCCCGAACGCGACACCCCCGGAATCATCGCAAGACATTGGATGAACCCGATCTTGAGCGCGACGCCCAGTGGCAGCTTCATCGCATCATCATAACGCGGTTCCGGCGCGATGCGGTCCACGAACGCCAAAACAATGCCCCCAAGGATCAACATCACCGAAATCAGGCGCGGGCTTTCAAACAGAACCGTCTTGATGAAATCATGCGCAAGCACACCAATGAAAACTGCCGGCAAAAACGCGACCAGAACCGACAGGATTGTCCTGCGTGCTGCTGGGTCATGCGGTGCCGCACGGAACAAACCCCACAGCTTTGCCGCATAGACCGACAAAACAGCAAGCACCGCGCCCAACTGGATCACGACCTCAAAGGTCTTGCCAGAGCTTTCAAAGCCGATGAAATGGCCGGCCAACAGAATATGACCCGTAGAGGAAACAGGAATAAACTCCGTCAGCCCCTCAAGTACACCCAGAAACAGGGCTGCCAGAGTGGTATCGGCCATCGTTGGCCCTTTCTTATATTAAACTTTGCGCAGGTTCTTCGCGCTGTCTTTGATCGCCGCATACTGACCCGACGGGCGAAAACGCCACAGGTATTCAGGCAGCATCGCATCCATCGACACCGGTTTGATCCCCAGATCGGCAAAGCCCTTTGCCCCATCGGCAACCACATTATCGACAGCCAGACTTTTGACCTGATCGCGGGTCAGGATCTTGTTCTTGACCAAGCCACCCGTCAGCATAGACAGGAAATCAAAGATCGCCGCCATAGCAGATGCCGCAAAAAACGGGATGTTCAACACCAAGCGACGGCGCTGCACCACCTTCAGCATTTTCTTCATCAGATCACGAAAACTCGCCGCCTCAGGCCCGCCAAGTTCATAGACGCCCGGAGTTGCCGCACCTGTTGCCGCCACTTCAGCAGCCTGCGCCACATCATCCACGAATACCGGCTGAAACCGAGTATCCGCGCCAACAACAGGCAAAACAGGTGTCAAGCCAGACATGCCGGCAAAACGGTTGAAGAAAGCATCCTCGGTCCCGAAGATGACCGAAGGCCGCAAAATCGTGGCGCTCGGGAATGCCGCCAAAACGGCTGCCTCACCTTTGGCTTTGGTGCGCGAATATTCGCTTTTCGCATCGGCATCCGCGCCGATAGACGAAATTTGCACCAGCCGGTCGACACCCTCCTGGGCTGCAAGCCGCGCAATGCGACCGGCACCCTCGGCCTGCACTGCCGCAAAGTTATTCTTGCCACGCGCGTCAAAGGTGCCAACGCAGTTGATCACAGCCTGCGCGCCCTGCAATGCCCGCTGAACCGACGCGTCATCACGAATGTTGCACAAGACAGGTTCTACCTGACCAACCACACCATAGGTTCGCACAAAGAGCGCCTCATTCGGTCGCCGCACCGCAACGCGCACCCGCCATCCGGCATGCGCCATACGCCGGGCAATATAACGCCCCACAAAACCCGAACCGCCATAGATTGTGACCAGTTTGCTCATCCGTCCTGCCTCCATCTGAAAGCTTTTCATACGGGTATCTGCATATCCCTCCAAGCCTTTTCAAACAAGCAACAAAAGGACGCATGATTTTTGATTAATACCCGTTGACAGTACCACAACCCCGCATTACACCGCCCCCACGACACCTGCCCAGGTGGCGGAACTGGTAGACGCGCACGGTTCAGGTCCGTGTGCCGCAAGGCGTGGAGGTTCGAGTCCTCTCCTGGGCACCAATGTCAACCCCAAAAACCCTTGAAAACTTCGGTTTTCGAGGGTTTTTTGTTGTCCCGATCACAACTGCCAAACAGTTCTGCATAGCTGGCCCACCATCCGGCTTTCGAGAAGGTTCGGATCGCAACGCTGCATGTGGACCGCAGGCCGCCGACGACGACCGAACGAAAAGAATTTCGGCTCGATTTCCGGCACTCTCCCTTTGAACCGAATTCCTCCTGGCAACACTGTCGCCAGGGGCAAAATGAAACCGTCACCCTCACGCCTCAAACCGGCGCTCGACCTCATGATCCGTGCTGTATCCGATCGTCCGGACGGAGAAGTCTTCGTGCCCGTAGTGCTTCATCTCGAAAAGCAATTGAAAGCGATCAAGAAAGCGGAGACTGAGTATGAACGTACCGTCAGATTGGCGCGGAATCGTGCCGCCTGACATGAGATTCTGATGGCGCACCTAACCGACGGCAACGCGTCCACGGCTGCGCACGACTGCTGACCACAAAACCCGCGCATAATGCGCCGGGTCCATCTTAAATGCATTGCTGTTTCTCAACGAGGTCGGTCTCGATGGGCAAATGCATGTTCATAAAGCGCAAGCATTTGATCAGGGATTACAAACATATTAAATCGCAAATTCTAAGCGCCGTCGATGATTTATCCTTCGTTCAAGGTCGTTCTGGCCAAGCTTCCTTGTATCAGAAGGAGACTTAACGACATGCACACGAAAGACGAGCGCCCCGAGCATCTGGGTTGGGCCGAGCAAGCGTTCCGGGCAGCCAACCCCGACCTTCCTCATCTCAGAATTTCGGCGCACTCGCATAACGGCCGACCGAACCGCCTCGCCTTCGTCGACATCTACGCTGACGCCGATCCGACCGGTGTCCGCACATGATGAGATTCGGATGCTCCGGTGCTTGCGTGCCGCCTCCAATGGAGCGCACTGAACCGACTTTACGGGATTTTCCTTCGTTGCTGCTGAAATGGCTAATATTCACTTCGACCGCAGAAAAACAGGACCTCAACCACATGGTCTCCTTCCGATCTCCTTCTTGACGGCCACGGCGGCGAACTCGCCGTTCCATCCGATGCGGCCCTTGGGCAGAGTTGCCCCAAACTTTCGATCACGGAGGTTTCGCCATGAACTCGATCGTTTTCACGCATTTTGCCGCGCCCGTGGCGGGCGTATCCATCTTGGACCTGGCCCTGGGCAGTCTTGGCAGCTGGCTCGACGCCGAACGTGACACGCTCGGCCGCCTACTGGCTCAGACCGGTAGGAATCAGGCTGCCGAAGCGCTCGAGACGCTAGACCAGCTACATCTCGAGCCGGAGTCTACCGCAGAGGATCTCCGGGATCTGCTCGACCACGCCCGGATATGTATTGGGGTCTTGCTCGAGATCCTGCGCGCCCTTCCCAGCCGCTGTCGGCTCGAGACTGACTGGGGCCTCGCGGGGCCGGACGCGATCGACGCGCATGTGCGCTGGTCTGGCGCGCGGGTCTTCTTCAACTCATACTGCCATCGGTAAATCTGCTGGCGCGTCACATCGTGCCGATGCGCAAAATGCGTGAGCGTCGCTCCGTTAATCCCGACAGACGAAACGATCGCCAGCTTGTCATCATCATTTCAGCGCCACCGCCCAATACCTAAAACCTCGCCTCGCATGACACCCTCCGCATAAGACACGTCACTAACGACGTCGCAATGCAGGTGCCTTAACCCATCACGCCAAAATCAGGCAGGCGGTGCCAATCAGGCGGTTACGGCCGTTTGCGGCTTGATTTGACTGAGTTGGGATTGCTCTTTGATGGGCGACTGCGGCATCCGCGCAGGCACCCCATCCTGACGTACACAACCTGAAAAAGGCACGCTGACGGAACTACAAATTGCCGTTCTTTGATATACTTAAGCCCTCTCACGGCTTTTGGCGCCCGAAGAACTGCTTTACTTTTTAGGATGCCCCCCTGAGGGTGCGGTTCTCTCGTCTAAGCTGGTCGCTCCCTTAGACAAGCCTTCATTGCGCCATGCATGGTCGGCCAATCTTACACGCGCCACCGAATGAGTATCGGCCCAAGCGTTTTAGCAACCACTTCCTGCAACAGGCCGGAAAAGCTATCAGGTGTCGCGGAGCCCAAACCATGTGCCATCACAGCCGTGGGGTTGAAGGCTGACATCTCCGGCGGTGTACCTTGCACGTACACCGCAAAGGTAAGTCCATGTGATATTGGTCTAGCCGCAGAAAATTAAAAAAGGCATTTTCAACGTCTAATATCAGTTCGCGCGCTGGCGGCAGAATTGAATGTATAGCCGCCGGGAAGCAATTTGCTTCCCGGCGGCTATGGCCCAACGTCCAAAATGAGTCAGCCCAAACCGGAGGGACCTTTTTTTAACAGGATCGCTTACTCGCCACCGCCCAATCCGTGGACATAGGTTGCGACCGAGCGGATATCTGCCTCTGACAAACGCGGTGCCCAATTCGGCATCACACCTCCGCGCGAATAATAGACCGAATAAGTCAACGCCTCGGTATCACCGCCATAGAGCCAGATCGCATCCGTCAGATTTGGCGCGCCCAGATCTCGATTTCCGGTGCCGTCTTCCATATGACAGGCGGCACAGTTTTCCTCAAACACCACTGCCCCTGCCGTGGCCATTTCCGCATCATGCTCTTGCCCCGAGATGGCCATAACATGCTGTACGACCTGATCGATCTCCGGTTCTTCCAGCAACTCATCCGCACCGAAACGCGGCATGTCGGAAATACGGGCATCTTCATCAGTGGTATTACGGATACCATGGGTGATCGTGGTGTGGATCGCCTCAATATCGCCGCCCCAAAGCCAGTCATCATCCAGCAGGTTCGGATAACCCGACGCCTGAACCCCGGCGGCGCCCGAGCCATGACACTGTGCGCACCATGTACGGAACACGGCAGCACCGGCGTTATTGGCATAGCCCGCCAGTTCTGGATCAGACGAAATCTCGGTCAGCTCAGCCGCTTCTAGCTTGGCGCGAATCGGTGCCAGACGGTCGGAAAACTCTTGAATTTCCGCCGCGACATCCGCCCGCGTAGAGGCGCCAAGCAAGCCCGGCGTCGCGCGGCTGATCATAGGCCATGCCGGATAGGCGATCGAATACAAAAGCGCCCAGAAGATACAGACATAGAAGGTCCACAACCACCAGCGTGGCATGGGATTGTCAAACTCTTCGATCCCGTCCCAGCTGTGGCCAGTGGTTTCCGGATCGCCCTCTTGGTGACGTATGGATTTTTTACTCATTTCCGCGCCTCATTGGGTCGGTCCGCCGGGTCCGTGGCGGGTTTGTCATCGTTGCGAAAGATGGATGCGGCAACCTCGTTATGGATGGAGCGGCTGCCGGGCCGAAAGGCCCAAAAGATTACCCCGGTAAAGACCAAAGTCAAAATCAGAAGCATCCAGCTGTCGGCGAATTCACGCAATATGCTATAGGTGTCCATGATCGCCCCCCTTACCGGCTTGCGTCAGGTTGGAAGGTCGAGAAGTCGACCATCGTCCCCAACACTTGCAAATAGGCCACCAGCGCATCCATTTCGGTCAATGCCGGAGAGCCGTCAAAGTTGCGCACAGTCGCCTTGCCATAGCGTTCCAGCAAGCCGTCATAATCGGAATCCGGGTCCGCCTGTGCCTGGAAATCCGCAACCGCGTTTTCCATCATCTCGTCGGTATAAGGCGTGCCCACGATGCGGTGTACCTTCATGGTGTCACCGATATATTCACCGTCGATCACCTTGCGCGACAAGAAGCCGTATTTCGGCATGATCGATTCGGGCACCACCGATTGCGGGTTGGTCAGGTGATCGACATGCCAGGCGTCGGAATAACGCTCGCCCACGCGGGCAAGGTCCGGCCCCGTCCGCTTGGACCCCCATTGGAACGGGTGGTCATACATCGATTCCGCCGCCAGCGAATAGTGGCCGTAACGCTCCACCTCGTCGCGCATCGGGCGGATCATCTGGCTGTGGCAGGTATAGCAACCCTCACGGACATAAATATCACGTCCGGCCAGTTCCAGCGGGGTGTAGGGGCGAACCCCCTCCACCTTCTCGATTGTGTTCTCAAGATAGAACAGCGGTACGATCTGAACCAGACCACCGATGCTTACCACCAGAAAGGACAGAACCAGCAGCAAGGTCGCGTTGGTCTCGATGACCTTGTGTTTGTCAAGAAAAGCCATTGTTCCCTCCGGTTATTCAGCAGGAACGAACGCGTTGTCGCTTGCCCGTTCGGGCTGCGCTTTCACGGTCATCCACAGATTATAGCACATGATAAGCGAACCGGTCAGGAACATAACCCCACCCAATCCACGCACCACAAGCATCGGGAACTTGGCAACAACGGTATCGGCAAAGGCGTTCACGAGGAAGCCGTTCGCATCAACTTCGCGCCACATCAGGCCTTCCATGATGCCCGTCACCCACATCGAGGAGGCGTAAAGAACGATCCCGATCGTGGCAAGCCAGAAGTGCCAGCTGACGAGCTTCAGGCTATAGAGCCCTTCGCGGTTCCACAGCTTTGGCGTCAGATAGTACAGCGCGCCAAAGGTGATCATCCCATTCCAGCCAAGCGCGCCGGAGTGGACGTGACCGATGGTCCAGTCGGTGTAATGCGACAGGGAGTTCACGGCCTTGATCGACATCATCGGGCCTTCAAAGGTCGACATGCCGTAAAAGCCGATGCTGACCACCATCATCCGGATAATCGGATCGGTGCGCAGCTTGTCCCATGCACCCGAAAGCGTCATCAGGCCGTTGATCATCCCACCCCAGCTTGGCATCCAGAGCATGATCGAAAAGACCATCCCGAGCGTCGCGGCCCAATCAGGCAGCGCGGTATAGTGCAAGTGGTGCGGACCGGCCCAGATATAAAGGAAGATCAGCGCCCAGAAGTGAATGATCGACAGCTTGTAGCTGAACACAGGACGCTCGGCCTGTTTCGGCACGAAGTAATACATCATGCCAAGGAAACCCGCCGTCAGGAAAAAGCCCACAGCGTTGTGGCCATACCACCACTGCACCATCGCATCTTGCACGCCAGAGAACACCTGAACCGATTTGGAACCAAACAAAGAGACTGGGATGCTCAGATTATTAAACACATGCAGCATCGCCACAGTGATGATGAACGCAAGGTAGAACCAGTTGGCCACATAGATATGCGGCTCTTTACGCTTGATAAGTGTGCCAAGGAACACGGCAAGATAGGCAAGCCAGACAACGGTCAACCACCAGTCGGTCATCCACTCAGGCTCGGCATATTCTTTGGACTGGGTCGCCCCCAGCAAATAGCCGGTTGCGGCCATGACGATCATCAACTGATAGCCCCAGAAAACGAACCAACCAAGGTTGCCGCCCCAAAGCCGTGCCGCGCTTGTGCGTTGCACCACATAGAATGACGACGCAATCAACGCGTTCCCGCCAAAGGCAAAGATAACCGCCGAAGTATGCAAAGGCCGCAAACGGCCAAAGTTGGCATAGCCCTGCGCCCACTCGAAATTAAGTTCCGGATAGGCCAACTGGAAGGCGATGATCACGCCGACCAAGAACCCGACAACACCCCAAAGGGCGGTCGCAATCACACCCGCCCGCACAACCCCGTCAAAATATTCATTTTGCGGTGCCACAGGTTTCGGCTCATCGGCGTGGCGCAAGGTCCACAGAAATACAGCCCCCGCCGCCAACATGATCGTCAGCGCGTTGACCATATAGGCCGGATCGCGCGCGTAATTAGCTGCAATCGCGGCAAGCACCACGATCAAGCCAAGCACGATCAATTTAATATAATCCCACATTTTGCGTCCCTTCGTCCTAACCCGGTTTGGGTTCAATGCCTGACCGGGTATTCGTTCACAGGCTGCCTTCTAATTGTCAGGCAGTCAGCCGCCTTGATCCATGTCAATGAGATCATTGTAAACACTTGACCCGTATCAATGCACTAGACAATTTCAGTAGTTAAGGTGGTGTGATGTCACAGCAGGAGATTTCTATCATGGCTTACAAATCCCTACTCACGATTTGCGCCGATGTCGCGCGCGCGCCGCAGACCTTTGCAACCGCCGCCTCTCTCGCCACCGATCAGGACGCGCATCTTGAGGTTCTGGCTATGGGCGTTGACCGCACGCAAATCGGATATTCCTATGTGGGTGCAGGTGCAATCGTTATGCAGGCCGCAATCGAAAACGCAACAAACGATGTAAAGGCGATCGAGGATGCGGTGCGTACGGCCGCCGCGGCTGCCAGCCCGACATTGCGCTGGTCATCCGAAGGCGCCGTGGCGATGGTGGGGGGGGTGGCCGATCTGGTCGCCCTGCGCGCACGTTTCTCTGATCTGGTGATCCTCGGGAAACCCTATGGCGACGGTCGCGGCGATGAAGAAGAGGCGATCATCGAATCAGCAATGTTCGAGGGGCAGGCCCCGGTTCTGGTCGTGCCCGACGCGCCGCTTGACGCCAGCAAGATCGGCAAACGCATCGTTGTCGCCTGGAATCAAAGCCGCGAGGGGCTTATTGCCATCCGCCGCGCCCTGCCCTTTCTGAAAAAAGCCGATAACGTCTGGATCACCATCGTTGATCCGCCAAAGCATGGTGCCGAACGCTCTGACCCCGGCGGGGCGCTGTGCCAGATGCTGGTGCGCCACGGCGTCAAGGCCGAGGTTTCGGTTCTGGCACGCACGATGCCGCGGGTTTCAGACGTTCTTGCGCGCCATGTGAATGACATGGACGCTGATATGCTGGTGATGGGGGCTTATGGCCACTCGCGCTTTCGTGAGGCGATCTTGGGCGGGGCGACCCGCAACATGCTGGAAACAGCCGAAGTGCCAGTTTTCATGGCCCACTAACGAAATCGGCCCGCGCCCTTTACAGGACGCGGGCCAACACTATCAGCTTGGCGCGGTTACTCGGCGTAATCAGGCATCGCTTCCAGTTCTTCTTTGGTCTGCGAGACATAGACGCGGAGATCATCGCCCGCATCAGCCCGCAAGATTGTCAGTTCTGACAGGTCCAACGAGACCGGCTTTTCGCCCATCCCTAGGAAACCACCGACATCAATCACTGCGGCACTAACCTGACCATCGGCGTCAAGGACCAATTGGCCGACTTCGCCCACGTCGTTGTCATTCCCATCATAGACACGTGCACCGGTCAGACGCTCTGCGGTCAGCACCTCACGTTCGGCGGGGGAGTAGCCCTCGCGCATGAAGGGATCTGCACCCCCGACACCCATGCCAGGCGTTGTTTCTGGCATTGTGGCCTCGCCTGCAGTGTGGCCTGCATCAGCAATGCTGCGTGACATTGGCTGATATTCGGGGGCTTGTTGGATGTTCACATCCGCCGCCGTCATAACCAGAAAATAATCATCCGGATCGTCTTCTGTCGAGTCATCCGAGATGAACCGCAGCGCGCTCATATTCACCGCGACCTGACGCTCACCCATACCAAGGAAGCCACCGATATCGACCAAGACCGCATCAACAGCGCCGTCACGGGACAAGATCACATCGTTGATCTCACCGATATCATCCCATTCGTCCTGCACACCATTCGTAGAGCTGGCCTCGACCCGTGTCTCGGCTGCATAGACACGCGCACCGATAAATTCCGATGCGTACACCTCGTCAGCGACAGCGACGCTGCGGAACATATCAGTAACTTGTGCATGCGCAGCCACGGTCGAAAAGGCCACCAAAGCGCTTGAAATCATAAGATTTTTCATTGCAGTTCTCCGTATGTTGTTTCACTCAGCGCCATTTCCCGCGCTCTGCATACACAACATTCCGGCGACCTCTTTGGTTCCAAGAAATTATAAAGGTTTTACCCGGCCGTTATCCAAGATGCGCGCGAAAGGCATCGGCAACCTGCAAATACACCGCGCGCTTGAACGGCACGATAGAGGCGATCATCTCATCGACACCGATCCAACGCCATTCTGAAAACTCGGGATGTTCGGTTGCGATGTTGATCTGGTCGTCCCTGCCGGTGAACCGGTACAAGAACCACTTTTGCCGCTGGCCGCGATATTTGCCCCCCCAAACCTTGCCCAGCAATTCCGGCGGAAGATCATAGGTAACCCAATCTTTGGTCTTGGTTACCTTTTCCACCAGATCCGCAGAAACGCCAGTCTCTTCCCACAGCTCGCGCAGGGCGGCAACGCGGGGCTTTTCGCCATCATCAATCCCGCCTTGGGGCATCTGCCATGCGGCCACATCAGAATCCAGCCGCTGGCCTGCAAAGATCAATCCCTTTGCATTGATCAGCATCACCCCCACGCAAGGGCGATAAGGAAGAAGGGATGCATCTGTCATATCATGGCCTTTGGTAAGGGGGCAAAATGCCCCCTTGGTGCTGAAATCAGGGCTGAACGGACAATGCGTTGATGCCCTTGAGGATATCCACCGCATAGGCAAGCTGGTAATCTTCCTCACGCAACTTTGCGGCCTCTTCTTCGCGGGCGCGATCATCTTCCAGCTGCTTACGCTCATCCTCGGTCATGGAGTCATTGTCCAAAGCACCACGAAGCGAGGCCTCGGTCCGGGCCTGAACGGCCGAAAGCGGCTCTTCCTCTTCCTCCAGCGGTTTGCGCGGCGGCTGTTTCACAATAACATCAGGTGCCACGCCAAGCGCCTGGATAGAGCGCCCCGACGGCGTGTAATAACGTGCCGTGGTCAGGCGCATCGCCCCGTCACCCCGCAGTGGAATGATGGTTTGCACCGACCCCTTGCCAAAGCTTTTAGTGCCCACGACAATCGCGCGACGGTGGTCTTGCAACGCCCCCGCAACAATTTCCGATGCCGAGGCGGAACCGCCATTGATCAAGACGACCAAGGGCTTGCCCCCGGTCAGATCACCAGCTTGCGCATTGAACCGTTCACCGTCGCTGGCCTCACGACCACGGGTCGATACGATCTCACCCTTTTCAAGGAAAGCGTCCGATACCTGAATCGCCTGATTGAGCAAACCACCCGGATTATTGCGCAAATCAAGCACGACGCCGGTTACATTGTCCCAGCCGCCCAACTCTTCAGAAGACTCTTTCAACCCCGTTTCCAGCCCCGGATAGGTTTGGTCATTAAAGGTGGTCATCCGCACGACAATGGTGCTGCCGACCGTGCGGGTGCGTACCGCGGTCAGTTTAATGGTGTCGCGGATGATCGACACGTCAAACGGCTCTGCCGAGCCTTCGCGCACCACGGTGATGATGATCTCGGAGCCAACAGGCCCGCGCATCAAATCAACCGCCGCATCCAGCGTCAGGCCCAGAACCGACTCACCGTCGACATGGGTGATGAAATCGCCCGCCTCAATCCCTGCGGCATCGGCAGGAGTGTCATCCATAGGCGAGACGACTTTGACAAAGCCCTCTTCTTGCGTAACCTCAATGCCCAGCCCGCCAAATTCACCGCGTGTCTGCACGCGCATATCGTCAAAATCCTTGGGCGCAAGGTAGCTGGAATGCGGATCAAGCGAGGTCAGCATCCCGTTGATCGCCGCCTCGATCAGATCATTGGTATCGGTTTCCTCGACATATTGCCCGCGGATGCGTTCAAAGATGTCGCCGAACAGATCAAGCTGCTCATAAACGCTTGTATTTTTCTTTGCCTCTTGCGCCAGCAAGGGGCCTGCGATCTGTGTCGTCAGCAAAATACCTGCAACAGTGCCGCCCAAAGCGGCCATAGCGAATTTCTTCATTGCCCGTGTCAATCCTTTGTTGCGGCGAACCATGGGGCCGGGTTGACCGGTTCGATGCCTTGTCTGATCTCAATATAAAGCGTTTCTGTCTCGCGTATACCACCCACATCCGACGCGCTGGCCAAAAACTCTGTACTATTTTTCATGGTGCTACCGCCCATCAAGCCCAAGGGTGCGCCGATGCCCACCACTTCGCCAACCTCTCCGTAGACTGTTTCTAGCCCTGCCAACACCAAAAGATAGCCGCCACCGGGTTCAAGGATGATCACATTTCCGTAGTCAAGAAGCGGCCCGAGGTAGCGGATGGTGCCGGCCCAAGGCGCTGTTACCAAGGCCTGCGGGCGTGTGGAAAGGGTCATGCCGGGGCGACGGGTGCCGCTGGCGTCGGCCTCATTGGCACGGCGCAACAGGCTGCCAAGCGTCGGCAGCAACAAGTTGCCCTTGGCAGTGGCAAAGCTGCGCAACGCATCGCTGCCTGCAAGATCCAGATCCAGCCCGTCCACAAAAGCGCCCAAAGTATCCGCACTTTCCAACAGGCTGCGCAGGGCATCGGGATCTTCGGTAAAGCGGCGTGGCAGGGCCGTGCGCTCCGAGATCGCCTGTGACAGCGTGCTGCGCGCGGCTTGCGCCACCGACAGGCCGTTTTCAAGCACGGCGCCCGCCGCGATTTGCAAGGCCCGCAAGTCGCGCAGCTCGGTCAACTCTGCCTGCAACTGTGCCACTTCGGCCTGCAGCGCAGGCGTCACCTCGGCAAGTATCATCCCCGATCGCGCGGTTCCCAAAGGCCCCGTGGGATGCAACAGCAGCAATGGCCCCGGCGTGGCCTCCAGCTGTCCCAGAACGCCAAGCAGTTGGCCCACTCGGTTGCGCTCACTATCGAACTGGATCAACAAAGAGGCCTCGCGCACCTTAGCCTGGCGCAGCCCCTCGCGCAACGCACCCAACCCCTGCTCATAGGCCTGAATTGTACGGGTCAGGGCCGACACACGGTCGCGTTTGGTTTGCGCCTCTTCCATCGCCATAACAGCCTCTGCCAGCGCGGCAGAGGCATTGGCCGCCTGCTCCCCCACGGTTTGCGCAGGGGCGACCCCGGCAAAGACCATGGCGGCAACAAAGGCAGCAGCGCGGATCATTGGATCAGGCTTGTCCCTGTCATTTCATCAGGCTGCGGCAGGCCCATAAGCTGCAAGATGCTTGGCGCAAGATCGGCCAGACGGCCGTCGCGCAGCTCTGCGCCCTTTGGCCCTCCAAACAGGATCACCGGCACAAGGTTTGTCGTATGTGCCGTATGCGGCCCGCCGGTCACAGGGTCCACCATCGTTTCGCAATTGCCGTGATCGGCGGTGACAATCATCGCGCCGCCCGCCTTTTCCAATGCCGCAATCGCCAGCCCAAGACCGCTATCCACCGCCTCACAGGCCTTCATCGCCGCTGACAAATCGCCGGTGTGTCCGACCATGTCGGGATTGGCAAAATTCACCACAATCAGGTCATAACCATGCTCTATCGCCTGCACCAGTTTCTCCGCCACCTCGGGTTCCGACATCTCGGGTTGCAGATCATAGGTGGCGACCTTGGGCGATTTTGGCATGGCGCGGTCCTCGCCCGTGTTTACCGCCTCGGAGCCGCCGTTCAAAAAGAACGTCACATGGGGGTATTTTTCCGTTTCCGCCAGCCGGAACTGTGTGCGCCCCTGTTTGGCCACCCATTCACCCAGCGTGTTGTGCAAAACCGGCTTGGGATAGGCCGTCGTCATATAGGCGTTATGGTTGACCGAATAATCCACCATCCCCAGCATCGCCGCCCATTCGGGTCGCGCCGAGGCATCAAAACCGTCAAACGCCGGATCGCCAAGGGCGGCCAAAATCTCACGCGCACGGTCAGCGCGGAAGTTGAGGCAGTAAAACCCGTCCCCTGCCTTGGCGCCCTCATATCCGGTCAGAACCGTAGGGGCGATAAACTCATCCGTTTCGCCGCGGGCATACGCCGCCGAGATCGCGGCCTGCGCATCAGGGACGGCCTCTCCTTTTGCGGCGACCATCGCATCAAAGGCACGGCCCACCCGTTCCCAACGATTATCCCGGTCCATCGCCCAATAGCGCCCGATCACGGTGCCAATGCGCGCGCCCTCAGGTAGACCCTCCAACAGCCGCGCCATATGCTCGGGCGCCGAACTGGGCGCCACATCGCGCCCGTCGGTAATTGCATGGATCACAACGGGGACACCCGCATTCGCAACCGTTTTTGCCGCCGCGATCACATGGGCGACATGCCCGTGCACCCCCCCGTCCGAGATCACGCCCATCAGATGCGCCACCCCGCCCGTGACCTTCAGCCGCGCGATAAAATCCAAAAGCTGCGGATTCTGGCCAAAGGTACCCTCCTCGATCGCCAGATCAATCGCGCCAAGGTCCATCGCCACCACGCGGCCCGCGCCGATATTGGTATGGCCAACCTCGGAATTGCCCATTTGCCCGCGTGGCAGACCGACATCAGGACCATGTGTGATCAGCGTCGCATGGGGGCAGATTGCCATCAAACGGTCAAAATTCGGCGTCTTGGCAAGAACCGGCGCGTTTGCGCTGTGGTCATCATTCAACCCCCAGCCATCCAGAATGCACAGAACTACGGGTTTAGCGGTCATTTTTATGCCCTTTTCGCTGATGTTACACAAGTTTTACGCCCAGCCTGCACATAGGGCAACCGCATCACTCACGGTGATAGGGGCTTCCCGCCAATATAGAGGCCGCGCGGTACAATTGTTCCGCCAGCATCACCCTCACCAGCATATGTGGCCAGACCATCGCCCCAAAAGACAGCGAAAAATCAGCGCAATCGCGGAACGCGGGCGCAAGCCCATCGGCCCCGCCAATGCAAAAGGCCACGTCCTGCCGCCCCGCATCGCGCCATTTCGCAAGCTGGTCGGCAAATTCGGGGCTGGTCAGCGTGCGACCACGTTCATCCATTACAACCGTCAGCGCCCCCGAAGGCACGGCGCGCGACAAGAGCGCAGCCTCAGCCTCCATCCCGCCGCCCTTGCGGTCCTCGACCTCGGCCAGTGCAAAAGGGCCAAGCCCCAAGGCCCGGCCCGTCCGGTTAAAACGCGTTACATAGTCGTCGATCAATTCGCGCTCTGGCCCGGCACGCAGCCGGCCCACGGCACAAAGATGCACCCGCATCAATCAGCCTCGCGCGCATCCATGCCCATATGGCCACCTGACTGCCACATTTTCTCAAGGTCATAAAACTCACGCACTTCGGGGCGGAAAATATGAACGATAACATCGCCGGTATCGACCAGAACCCAATCGCCGGAATCCTTGCCTTCCATCTTGCACAGAATGCCGTAGTCTTGCTTGATCCGGTCGGCCAGTCGCTCGGAAATCGAGACGACCTGACGTGTGGACCGGCCAGAGCAGATGACCATATAATCCGCCATATCGGACCGGCCGCGCAGATCGATCTGTACGACATCCTCGGCCTTGTCATCTTCGACGCTGGCCAAGACTGTGGCCAAAAGCGTTTCGGGATCGGGATGGTTTTCAGTATTGGCCGCAGTTGTCATACGCGCGGCCCTTGGTCCGACCGGAAGCCCGGTCGCAGGATCAGAATGAGACAGGACATTGTCCTCCAGAATTTCACGCGCCGGACATAAGGCTTGATGCCAACACACCCCCGGCGCAGGGCGGCATACGCAGAATATCACCCTGCGGCGCAAATCTCAATCACAGGCAGTCGGCCTGTGCAAGGGAACAGTGCCTATTTGAGGCGCCGAAATCACAAGAACGCGGCGGATTGCTCCAAGGATGCACGAATCACTGCGGATCGGCGTGACTGCGGCGCGTGCGCGTTGTCAGCTCGGAGCCTTCCAGAACCCTCACCTCGCGCTGCGGGAAGGGGATGGAAATGCCATTGGCCTTGAACGCATCCCAAAGCGCCAGATAGACATTGCCGCGAATGTTGGTCAGCCCCGCCGTGGGGTCCGCAATCCAGAAGCGCAGGATGAAATCAACCGAGCTGTCGCCAAAGCCGACGATATGGCAGACTGGCTTGCGATCCTGCAGCACGCGGTCCACGCCCAGCGCCGCCTCAACCGCCAGTTTTCGCACGAGGTGCGGGTCGTCGTCATAGGCCGTGCCAAAAAACAGATCGAGCCGCACAAATCGGTTGCTATGCGACCAGTTAACCACCTGCCCGGTAATCAGATCCTCGTTCGGGATCAGATATTCCTTGCCGTCCCGCGTGACCACCGAAACATAGCGCGCGCCCAGCGCCTCTATCCACCCAAAGGTCGTGCCAAGGCTGATGACATCGCCGGGTTTGATTGACTTATCCAGCAGAATGATGATACCGGACACAAGGTTCGACACCACCTTTTGCAACCCAAACCCAAGGCCAACACCGATCGCACCGGACAGGACCGCAAGCCCCGTCAGATCAAACCCGACCGCCTTCAGCCCGATATAAAACGCGCCCCCGAACAGGAAAAGCTGTGTCGCCTTGATCGCCAGAACCTGCATCGAGGGGCTGATGTCGGCATTGCCCTTGATCCGGCCCGTAGCGCCGCGCGTCAACATCCGCGCGCCTGCCACCAAAAGGCCGGTAACAACCAACGCCTTTATCACCGTCAGCGCCGTCAGTCGGAAATCACCAAAGCTGACCGCAAGGCTGTCCAGAAAGGAAAGCACCTCGGCGTCAAAGCCAAGGATAACCGCAACCCCCCAGATCCCGGCGCCCCAAGTCACCACGCGCGACAAGAAACGGTTGCCGATCAGCTTGGCCGCAAAATTCACGAACAGCAACATGACGCCAATCGTACCCGCCACTTCCAGCAGCTGGATACGCGACGGCCATGTGACCTGTGACAACCCCCAGAACACCAGCCAGTTAAGCACCGTAAAGATCAAGAGCGTCAGGTTGCGGTCCAATGTAACCACAAGCCGCAATTGCCACTTTTGCAGCCCCTCATGCGCGCGCGCCCAAGCCGTCAAGCGGCGCGACAAGGGCACGCGCAGCAAGCGGGCAAACAGCAAGATCGCGACAATCCCCGCAACCTGATAAAGTCGGCGCGGCAACAAAAGCGATCGTAAAAATGTCTCTGCTTGCGCAAACAGGCCTTGGGTCGCGGTCACGATCTCTTGGTTCAGCGGGTCCATAAGCGGTTAAATGCTTTCCTCAGATTTATAGCTGGACAGCAAGCCTAACGAACCTAGACGGGTTTGCACATCCTATTCCTGATAATCTGGATACGCCGCCCCGACCGACACGGATCAAAGATACCTGTCGGGGTGAAAACTTCTGGACAGAATCGTATTTATCATGATCGTTATAATCATAAGGCTATTAAAAGCCGCGGCTCGACAGCAATGAATGACTTTCGACCAATAAAACAACAGGAGGATATATGACCAACAGACGCAATTTTCTGAGGTACACTGCCGCCTTGGGCGCAACCACGGCGCTTCCGGGCATCATCGGGCGCGCATATGCGGCGACCGGGGCGATGACCGTCGGCATTCCCGTTCCGATCTCGGGGGCTTTCGCCGCCAATGGCAAATTCGCCAGCATGGGCGCGATCATCGCCGCCGAAGAGGCCGCCGCAAATCTAGGTGTCGACGTCTCGACGCTGGATCTGGACACCGAAGGCAAACCCGCAACCGCTGTACGACGTGTTCAGGACGGGATCGCCCAGGACGGGGTCAAACTTTTTGCCGGTGGTATCCTGTCTTCGGAATCCCTTGCCATGGGCAAGGAAATCGAACGGGGTGGCGGGGTTTTCATGACCACTGCGGGCGCGGATGAGATCACTGGAAGCGATTGCAACTCCGCCACCTTCCGCTGGAGCGTGCCAACCTTTGGCGCGATTGAACAAACCCTGCGCCCGATCATAGACGCGATCCCCGACGCCAAGCGCTGGTACACCATCACGCCGCAATATGTGTTCGGTGAAGGCTTGTTGAATGCGACAACCAACCTGCTTGCGGAAAAAGGGTTGGAACATGTCGGTAACAGCTATCACTCGCTGACCGAAAAAGAGTTCAGCGGCTATATCACCAATGCAATCGCGGCCAAGCCCGATGTCTTGCTGCTGCTCAACTTCGGCTCGCAATCCTCGGATACCTTGCGGCAGGCGATCAGCTTTGGCCTGAAGGAACGGATGACGATCGTGATTGCATGGGCCTCGGGTCTGGAGCAATTCGAAGGGTTGGGCGCGGATGTTTGCGAGGGCGTCTATTTCGGTGCCCAATATTGGCACAACGTCGATGCACCGCTGAACAACGCGCTGCGCGCCAAGGTGCGGGAAAAATACGACATCAACCCGAATTACTCTCTGGCCGGGTCCTATATCTGCACCAAATTGCTGTTGGATGCGGCGGCCAAGGCAGGCACCACTGACGGTCCCGCCGTGGCCGCAGCCCTGAGCGGGATGGCCTATGACGGGCTGACAGGGCCCGAGACGATCCGCGCCGAGGACCATCAGGTGATGAAGGATTATTACCTGCTCAAGGGAAAAGCCAAAGCCGATATGCAGGATGCGGATGATTATGCCGAGGTGATCAGCGCCGGACAGTCCTTCCTCTCGCCGGCCGATTCAGGCTGTAAACTGGGCTGATGCCCCTTCGGGTGCCGCGCAATTGCGGTACCCGACCCTTATCCCGTCATAGGAGCGCAATCGGTGATCTACCTTTTTCAGGTGCTGAATGGCATCGGCCTTGGCATGTTGTATTTCCTGCTCGCCGTCGGGCTGAGCATTATCTTCGGCTTGCTGCAATTTGTTAACTTCGCACATGGGGCCTTTTATTTGCTGGGGGCCTATCTGACCTATGATCTGGTCGAACGGGATATCAGTTTCTGGGTGGCGATGCCTGCGGCGGCGGTGATTGTCGCCCTGGTCGCGGGGTTGACCGAGGCCTCGCTCTTGCGACGGATCTACAAGCTGCCCCATACGTTCCACATTCTGGTAACCGTTGGCCTTGCGCTGGTTATTCAGGAGTTTGTCATCGTGGTCTGGGGCCCTCTGGGCGGCAGCGTGGCCACGCCAAAATCCTTGGCCGGTGTGCTGATCATCGGGGATTTCATCTATCCCTATTACCGTATTTTCGCGATCTGCTTTACGGCGGTTCTGGCCTTTGTCCTCTATTGGGCGCTGGAGCGGACGCGGCTTGGCGCGATCGTGCGGGCCGGGTCGGAATCGACCGAGACGATGGCCCTTCTGGGTTATGACACGCTGCGCATCAACACTGCCGTCTTTGCCTTCGGGGCGGGGCTGGCAGGGCTTGCGGGCGCGCTGGCCGCCCCCATTCGCGGGGTGGAACCCTTCATGGGCGTTGAGGCGTTGAGCGTTGCCTTTGTCGTCGTCGTCATCGGCGGCATGGGCAGCTATGTCGGCGCATTGGCCGCCGGTCTGCTGGTCGGGGTTATCCAAAGCCTGATGGCCACCATCTGGCCCGAGGGCGCGCGGTTAATGATCTATGTCGCCATGGCCTTTGTCATTGTCACAATGCCTCGCGGCCTCTTCGGGAGGGTCTGAGCGATGTTGATCAACAAACCGTTTTTCCAGTTCGGCCTAGTGGTGCTGACCGTGCTTGCCCTGCCGTTTTTCCTGCGTTCGGGCATTATGGCCAGCGAGATTCTGATCTATGGCATGGTCGTTGCCGCCAGCAACCTGTTGCTGGGCTATACCGGGCTATTGTCCTTTGGACAGGGGATCTTTTTCGGCACAGGCAGTTATCTTGCCGGGATCGTGCTGACGCGGACAGGGGTTCCCGTGGGGCTGATGCTTCCGATGGCAGCGGTGCTTGGCACGGTCATCGCGACGCTGGTCGGCGGGCTTTCGATCCGCCGTCAGGGGGTGTATTTCGTGATGCTGACGCTGGCCTTTTCCCAGCTGTTCTACTTTCTCGCCTATACGTTCAGTGATCTGACGGGCGGCGACAACGGGCTGTTGGATGTGCCGCGGCCGATGCTGAACGGGGAACAGCTTGTCGATCCATGGTCCTATTACGCCTATGTCGGGGTCTGTTTCGTGCTGGTCTTTGCCGCGATGCTGCTGGTAACGCAGTCCACCTTTGGGCGCACCCTGATCGCCGTGCGCGAAAATGAAGAACGCGCCGCCGCCATCGGCTTTCCGGTACGGGTGTTCAAGATCGCGGCCTTTGCGATTTCCGGCGCTGTTACCGCCTTTGCGGGCGCGCTTCATGCGATGCTGATCGGCGTGGCGCCCCTCTCCTCAATCGAATATCACACCAGTGAAATCATTCTGGTGATGACCATCATCGGCGGCAGCTCCTCGCTCTACGCGTCTGTTCTGGGGGCGAGCTTTTACTTGCTGATGGCGGATACGCTCTCCTCAATCTGGCCGCGTTGGCTGTTGCTTTTGGGGCTGGTGCTGGTGGTCGTGGCCCTGTTCTTGCAAAAGGGTCTGTGGGGGCTGGTCGAAAAGATTTACGCCTTGCTGACCCACAACCGCATCCCCCCCGAGGTGGAGCCATCCGACCTTGGCACCGATACCACGGCAAAGGGAGAATGAGCGCATGACACAAACAGCTTCCACAACCGATGCGCTTGTCACCAAAGGGCTGGGCGTCAGTTACAACAAATTCGTCGCCTTGGCCGATGTAGATCTCAATATCCGCGAAAACAGTGTCCATTCGATCATCGGACCAAATGGCGCGGGCAAGACCACCTTGTTTCATGCCCTGACCGGGCGGGTGCGCCCCTCTAGCGGCAAAATCACGCTGGGCGGGCGCGACATTACCAACCTTTCGGATAACGAACGGGTACGGCGCGGCATTGCGCGGTCGTTTCAGGTCACCAGCCTGTTTCCCGATCTGTCGGTGCATGAAAACCTGCGTCTGGCCGCTCAGGGCCGCACCCCTTGGCAGGCCCTTGCGATGTGGCGGCGTGCCGAAAGCAACCATGAGGCCATGGCAACCGTCGATGAAATGCTGGCGCGGCTGTCCCTGACCCGCGTGGCTACACGCGCGGCCGGTGAACTGGCGCATGGCCAGCAACGCAGGCTGGAGGTGGGCATGGCCATGGCCGCCCGCCCCCGCGTGATCTTGATGGACGAACCCACCTCGGGCATGGGCATCGATGATATCGAAACCATGAAGGACCTGATCCAGGGGCTGGCAAGCGATCACACCGTTTTGTTCATCGAGCATAACATGGGCATCGTGATGAATATCAGCGACACCGTGACCGTGCTGCGTCTGGGGCGCAAACTGGTCGAGGGGCCGCCCGCCATGGTGCGTGACGACCCCGAAGTGAAAAAAGCCTATCTTGGCAATATGATAACCGGAGACATCGCATGAGCGAGGCGCTGCGCATCGAGGATATTCACAGCTATTACGGCAAAAGCCATATCATTCAGGGCGTTTCCCTGAAGGTAGAGGAAGGCGAGATTGTTACCCTGCTTGGGCGCAATGGCGCGGGCAAGACCTCTACCCTCAAAAGCATCAGCGGGCTGTTGCCCCCCAAACGCGGCCATGTCTGGATTTCGGGCGAGGAGACCACAGGCTGGCCCGCCTATCGCACCGCGCAAAACGGGCTGGCCCTGGTGCCTGAACACCGCGGCATCTTCGGGTTGCTGACCGTAGAGGAAAACCTGCGCATCTCGCAGCGGCGGGGCGCGCAATGGTCGCTGGCCGATATCTACCAGATCTTTCCGCGTCTACAGGAAAGGCGCAAGAACAGCGGCGGGCAATTGTCGGGCGGGGAACAGCAAATGCTGGCGATTGCGCGCGCCTTGCTGGGCGGCCCCAAGGTTTTGATGCTGGATGAGCCGGTTGAGGGGCTGGCCCCGATCATCGTTGAGGAAATCGTCGCACAGATCAAAAAGGTCCGTGACGCCGGTGTCTCTATTCTTTTGGTCGAACAGAACCTTGCGGTTTGCGCCGAACTGGCCGACCGACATTATATCATCGAACTGGGCAAGGTGGTACATCATGCCACATCGGCCGAATTCATCGCCGACCATACGGTGCGCGACCGCTATCTTGGCGTCGATGCCTGACGCCGGTCGCTGTAATTAGGAAATGAAAGGCCATCTGATGCGTATTCTCGCGGCAAGGCTCAACCATGAAACCAATACCTTTTCGCCGGTGCCCACGCCCCTTGCGTCCTTTGAGCCGAAATATGACGCCGATGCGCGCGCCTTTGGCACCGGATCGAACACGGCCTTTGGTGCCTTTGTCGATTATGCCACCAAACGCGGGGATGATCTGATCACCCCGCTGGCGGCAACGGCCAACCCCAGCGGCCCCTGCCCTGATGAGGTATTCGAGGCGCTGATCGCCCCGTTGCTGCGCGCGGTTGCGGGCGGTGTGGATGTGATCTTGCTGGACTTGCACGGCGCGATGGTCAGCCAGGGCCATGAGGATTGCGAGGGGGAGCTTCTGGCCCGTATCCGCGCGCTGGCCCCCGATGTGCCCTTGGGTGTGGCGCTGGATCTGCATGGCAATATCAGCGCGAAGATCGTTGAAAACTGTGATTGCATCGTCGGGTTCAAGACCTATCCGCATATCGATATGTATGCCACCGGCGCGCATGTGACCCGCATCATCGAGGCGATGCTCTCCGAGGGACTGCGCCCGCATATGGCGCTTTCACATCCGCCGATGCTGCCGCATACGTTGAAAATGAATACCGAAGTCGATTGCGCGATGACCGATCTGATCGAACAGGCCCGCACCGCCGAGGGCAAGAACGGCGTGCTGGCCGCCACGGTATTCGGCGGCTTTGGCCTGTCCGATATTGCCGATGCGGGGCTGTCGATCGTGACGGTCGCCACCACCCCCGATCAGGCCACCGGTCTCGCCGGTGAACTGGCCCGCTGCGCTTGGGATCGGCGCGAGGATTTCGTCTACGTCGAACAGCCCCTCGCCCAATCCCTGCTAGAGGCACGCAGTGCCGCCGATCAACCCGGAACCGGCCCGGTATTGTTGCTGGATCATGGCGATAACTGCATGTCGGGGGGCAGTTGCGACAATATGGATGTGCTGGCCACCGCACTGGCCGAGGGGATGGACGGGATCATCGCAGGCCCGATCTGTGACCCTGAACTGGTCGCAACCCTGACCCAAGCAGGCCCCGGCGCCACAGTAGATGTGACGCTTGGCAATAAGGCCATCGCCAAGGGCTTCATCGCGCCACAGCCTCCGCTGCCCCTGCGTGGCAAGGTTACAGCATGCAGCGACGGGCGCTATGTGGTGAGCGGCCCGATCTATACCGGACAGGCCTGTGACATGGGCCGTGCCGTGGTACTGCAAACGCCACAAGCGACCATCCTGATCACCGAGCGCCCGCATGAGCCGTGGGATCTGGGGGTGTTCACCTCGGCAGGGATTGACCCGCTGGCGGCACGTTACCTGATCCTGAAATCGCGGATGTATTGCCGTCCGGTCTTCTCGCCCCTGTCGCGCGCGGTGATCGAATGCGCCAGCGGCGGTATCACCAGCTCTGACTACAGCCTGTTTTCCTTTGAACGACTAAAAAGGCCGATCTACCCCTTGGACAGTATCACAGGATGGCCCGCGTGAGCCGTACCCCGACCACCTCCTCTGCGCCCAAGATGCGCAGGGTCAAACTCTCGGATCAGATCGCCGAGGATCTGCGGCGCTGGATTGTGCGGGAAAACCTTGGCCCCAAAGACCGGCTTCCGAATGAACGCGCGCTGCAAGACCACTACGGCTGCTCTCGCGGGACCATGCGCGAGGCGCTCAAGGCGCTTGAGGTGGAAGGGCTGCTGATCATGCATTCCGGCCCCAATGGCGGCCCCGAGGTGCAACAAACCTCGGCCGAGATCGCATCACGTCAATTGCGGCAATTCCTGCATTTTCAAAAGCTCGACTTCAAACATGTCTATGAGCTGCGCCGATCCATGGAAGTGGCGCTGGCGGTGAATGTGGTGCACCGGCTTACTGCGGCGCATCTGACGGCGCTAGAGGAAAACATCCGCCTGTGCGAAAACGCCAACAACGAACAAGAGCGCGAGCTGGCGCGGCAAGCCGAGGTCGAATTCCACGACATTCTGGCCGAGGCCAGCGACAATCCGATTTTGGTCTTCATTTGCCAATTCCTTAACGGGCTTATCCGCGATCTGGTGGATTACCGCGCCGGCAGCCTGCAAGAGCACGAAGCCTTTGGCGCACGCAATGTCGCCTATCACAAAGAGCTCCTCGCCGCCTTCAGGCGCCGCGACCGGGATGCCGTCGCCAAGGCGATGGACGAACATATGTGCTGCGCCGAGGCCTCTATGCAACAGCTGGACGCGGCGTTTTATTCAGACCTGCTAAGCCGCCGCTGATCCGGGGCGGCTTAGAACGGAAAGAAGATCGGGATCACCGCCACACTTGCCGCCCCCACGATCAGGTTCATCGGCACCCCGATGCGCAGAAAATCCGCAAAGCGGTAGTTGCCCGCGCCGTAAACCAACGTGTTGGTCTGATAGCCGATCGGCGTGGCAAAGCTGGCACTGGCACCAAACATCACCGCCACAACAAAGGGCCGCGGATCGACCCCTGCGGCCACGGCAAGGCTGATGGCGATGGGGGTGACGATAATGGCGACGGCATTGTTGCTGACGATCTCGGTCAGGATCGAGGTCATCAGATAGAAGGCCGCCAGCATCACGATGGGCGGCAACCCCTCGACAAAGGGGGCCATTCCGCCCACCACCAATGCAACCGCACCGGTTTCCTGCAACCCGAACCCAATGATCAGCATCGAGAAGATCAGCACCAATATCCCCCCGTCCAGAAAGCCCCAAGCCTCATCGCTGTCCATACAGCGGGTGATCAGCAAAATCGCCACGGCGATCAGGGACAGAATGGCGATATCCGCCACATTCAGCGCGGCCAGAACAATGACCATCAGCATCGCCAAAGCGGCAATCGGCGCATGGCTGCGCCGGTAGGGGCGGATCGTGGGGCGGCTGATCGGCACCACGTCGACCGACCGCTCCAGCCGCTCAAACCCTGCGCGGGGCCCTTCGACCAGCAAGACATCGGCAGGGCGCAGGGTGGCGGTTTCCAGATCGGGTCCGAATTTATGCCCCGGCCGGAACGCCCCCAAGACCTGCAAGCCGTAGCGGTGGCCCAGCGACAGGCTTGCCAAGCCCCCCTGACTGCGGCGGCGATTGGGCTTGATCATAACCTGTCCCAAGACCAGTTCCTCTTCGTCTTCTGCATCCTTTACCGGCGGCGCGCCGCGTATCGCACCCAAGGATAGTTTTGGCAGGCTCTTGAGGGTCAACAGCTCTGCCGCATCCACGCGCAAGATCACCTCATCCCCTGCGGCCAGCACATGATCGTGTGATGCATCGCGGCGTAAAACACCCTGATCACGCAGGGCGACGATCTGAACCCCCGCACGCTTAAAGGCCGCCACCGAACCAAGCACCGTGCCGATACCGTCAAAATCCTCTGCGATTTTCACCTCGGTCAGGTAAACCGTGTCATGTTCCGAAAGTGCGGTGCCGCCACTGTGCCGCTTGGGCAAAAGGAACGGACCAAGAAGGGCCAGGGCGCACAGCCCGACCACGACAACAACCAAACCGATCGGCGTTATCTCGAATATCGAAAAGGCATCAAGCCCGTCATTGCGGGCGACACCCGCCACAAGGATATTGGTCGAGGTGCCAACCAGCGTCAGCGTACCGCCCAAAATCGCCACATAAGACAGCGGGATCAGCACCCGCGTTTCCGCCATACCCAGCTTTTGCGCCAGTTTGATCACAATCGGGATCAGCACCAGGACAACGGGGGTATTATTGGCCATGCCGGAACTGATAATGATCGCCAGCACAAACCCCAGTCCGGCCCAAACCGGTGAGACCTCGGCCCAAGCCAGTATCCGCCCTGCCAGCGCATCCAAAAGCCCCGTGCGCACCAAAGCACCGGAAATGACAAACATCGCCGCAATCGTCAGCGGGGCCGGATTGGAAAAGGCCAAAAGGGCGGCGTCATGGCTGACCAGCCCCAAAATCAGAAACATGGCCGCCACGCCTGCCGCCGTGACCTCGGGCGGGTAACGTTCAAGGACGAACAGAACAAACAGACAGCCGATAAGGAAAAGCGCGACCAGAGGCGTGTATTCAACGGGGAGTGAGATCACTTTGAGGGGGTCCTTTTGGCGCGACACGGCTTTGTGCACAATGCTACGCAACAACGCTTTGCATGTAAAATGCGTTCCCTGATTGCCGCAAAGCCTGCATGACAATATCGTGCTGTGGATTGCGCGAGGTCACCTGTCCACAATACTTGCAAACTGGTTAAATTCCTACATTATGATGTGGTTTAAGTTGTCGATACCGCACCCCGCGTGACGACCCCTACTCTGGAGGATTTCAATGTATCGCCGTACAATTCTTGCCATGACGACCGCGTCCGTGTTCGCTTTGGGCTTTTCGACGGCCCATGCCGCAGATGTCGCCGAGGGCGATACGCTGGCTGAAAAACAGGTCTTTTCCTATCGGTTGCTGGATCAGTTCCCGACGCTTGATCCCCAGTTGAATGAAGAAACCGCGGGCAGCCATGTGTTGCGCCAGATCATGGAAGGGCTGATGACACAGGATGCCGATGGCAACCTGCGCCCCGGCGTGGCCACCGGGTTTGAGGCCAGCGAGGGCAACACCGTCTATACCTTCACCCTGCGCGACACCGCCAAGTGGAGCAATGGTGACCCCGTCGTCGCCCAGGATTTCGTCAACGCATGGCGCCGCGCCGCCGATCCGGCAACCGCCTCGCCCTATGCGTGGTATGTCGAATTGACCCAGATGAAAAACGCCGCCGAGATTGTCGCAGGCAAGATGGACCCAAGCGAGCTTGGCGTTGAAGCGGTGGATGATCACACCCTCAAGGTGACGCTGACCCAGCCCGTGCCCTATTTCCCGGCGATGACCTCTTATGCAACCCTGTCCCCGATCCACATGCCAACGGTTGAGGAATTCGGCAGCGACTGGACCGCGCCGGAAAACTATGTCGGCAACGGGGCCTATACGCTCAAGGAACTGGCGTTGAATGAATATTTCACGCTGGTCAAAAGCCCGACCTATTGGGACGCCGACAGCGTGATCATCGAAGAGGTCACCGGCCTTGTCATCAATGACGTTAATCAGGCGCTGACCCGCTACGAGTCCGGCGAATATGACATGCTGGAGCCGCTTCCGGCGGGCACCTATCCCCGCCTGAAAACCGAGCGCCCCGATGAGGCGAAATCGGTGCCGCGCTTGTGTTCCTATTATTATGCGATCAACCAGCGCCCCGATTCCCAACCCGAATTGCGCGATCCCCGCGTGCGTCAGGCGCTTAGCTATGCCGTCGACCGCAATGTGATCGTCGACCAGATTTTGCAAGGTGGAGAGCTGCCAGGCTATAACTTTGCCCATGCCGCTACGGCAGGCTTTGAGATGCCCGAGATCGAATATGCAGGCTGGACACAGGCCGAGCGTGACGCCAAAGCCAAGGAATTGATCGCAGAGGCAGGCGTTGAGGATCTGGAACTCAAGCTGATCTATAACACCGATGAGAACCACAAGAAGATCGCAACCGTTCTCAGCCAGATGTGGAAGCAGAAACTGGGCATCACCGTGACCCTGTCCAATATGGAGTGGTCCACCTATCTGGACGTGCGGCGCGGCGGTGATTTCGATCTGGCGCGGGTGGCATGGTGTGGCGATTATAACGAGGCCTCGACCTTCCTCGATATCCTGACCACCGATCAGGAGCAAAACGACGGGAAATGGTCCAATGCCGAATATGACAAGGTGATCGCAGCGTCGAAAACCTCTGACCATCCGGCAACGGAATATAAGGCCGCCGAGCAGATCCTGTCGGATGATATGGGCATCATTCCGGTCTACCATTATGCCAACACATTCTTGCTGGATCCGGCCATCAAAGGCTTCCCGATGAACAATGTGGAAAACAACTGGTATGTCAAAGATTTCTATCGCGTCGCTGACTGAATCCGCGATTTGACATGACCGGGGGCGGTGCGCCGCCCCCCTTTTCGTTTACGCAAGGGGGAACACCATGACCGCATTCATCCTCAAACGGCTGGCCATCGCTGTGCCGACGATTCTGCTGCTGATCGTGTTTTCCTTTTTGTTGATGGAGGCCGCCCCCGGCAGCCCCTTTGCCACCGAACGCGGTGTGCCCCCGGCTGTTCTGGCCAACCTGGAGGCGAAATACGGGCTCGACAAACCCCTGCTTCAGCGGATGGGGATCTATGTCTGGGATGTGGTCGCGCATTTCGATTTCGGCCCCAGCTTCAAGTTCAAGGACCGCACGGTCAACGACCTGATCGCGCAGGGCTTTCCGGTCACTTTGACCTACGGGTTCTGGTCCTTTTTGGTGGCCGTGGCTGTGGGCGGCAGTCTGGGCGTGATGGCGGCGGTATTTCACAATTCATGGCTGGACTATCTGGCCGTCGGCATCAGCATCGGCGCGCAGGTCTTGCCCAATTTCGTAATGGCGCCGATCTTGGTGCTGATCTTTACGCTTTGGCTTGGCTGGTTGCCCGGGGGCGGTTGGCGCGGCGGGCAGATTGAATATCTGATCCTGCCGGTGATTGCCCTTTCGACATCCTATATGGCCAGCATCGCGCGGATTACGCGGTCCTCGATGCTGGAGGTGCTGAACGCAGGGTTCATCCGCACCGCACGGGCCAAGGGCCTGCCGATGCACCGCGTTATCCTGCGTCACGCGCTTAAACCTGCGATGCTGCCGGTGATCTCATATCTGGGGCCGGCCTTTGTGGGGATGATCACGGGATCGGTGCTTATTGATGTGTTCTTTTCAACCGGCGGGATCGGGCAGTTCTTTGTCAACTCCGCATTGGCGCGGGATTATTCGGTGATCATGGGGATCACCATTCTGATCGGGGCGCTGACGGTTCTGTTCAACCTTTTGGTCGATGTGATCTATGCGTGGATCGACCCCAAGATCCGTTATTAAAGGGGGCAAACCAATGATCGCAGGACGCGCAACAGTCGAGGCCGCAGCCCGGATCGAACCCGTCAAGGGCCGATCCCTATGGGAAGACGCGCGGGTGCGGTTTTTTCACAATAAGGCTGCCGTGATCAGCATGGTGATACTGGTGCTGGTGGCGCTTTTCGCCAGCCTTGGCCAATTCGCAACCCCGTGGAGCAACGAAGAGATCGACTGGTCCATGCTCGGCTCTATCCCCGAGGTGGGCGGGCCGTCATGGGAAAACCGGCATTACTTCGGCGTCGACGAATCCGGTCGTGACCTTTATGCGCGGGTCGTGCAAGGC
Organism: Pseudorhodobacter aquimaris; assembly: GCF_001202025.1. Lineage (GTDB taxonomy): Bacteria > Pseudomonadota > Alphaproteobacteria > Rhodobacterales > Rhodobacteraceae > Pseudorhodobacter > Pseudorhodobacter aquimaris. The sequence goes on along the minus strand of NZ_LGHS01000066.1, from coordinate 56,931 downwards.
ACGCGGATTTCCTTGATGGTGGGGATCGTGGGGGCGCTGATCTCGGTCGTGGTGGGCACGGCATGGGGGGCGGTTGCGGGTTATGTCGGCGGGCGCACGGATACGGTGATGATGCGGATCGTCGATCTGATGATGTCGATCCCCTATATGTTTGTGCTGATCCTGTTGCTGGTGGTGTTCGAGCGGTCGATCGTCATGCTGTTCATCGGCATCGGGATGATCTCATGGCTGGATATGGCGCGGATCGTGCGCGGCCAGACCCTGAGCATCAAGAACAAGGAATTCGTCGAGGCCGCCATCGCCACCGGCGTCAGCACCCCGCGCATCATCGCGCGCCATATCGTGCCAAACCTTTTGGGGGTGGTGATCGTCTATGCCACACTGCTGGTCCCACAGATGATCATCTTTGAATCCTTCATCAGCTTTCTGGGTCTTGGCGTGCAGGAGCCCAGCACCTCTTGGGGGGCGCTGATCAATATGGGTGCGGCGAACATGCGCAACGATACCCCTTGGATGCTGGGCTTTCCGCTGGCGTTCTTTGTGGTGTCGCTGTTTGCGTTTTTCTTCATTGGCGACGGGCTGCGTGATGCCCTCGATCCAAAGGACAGATAATGGCTTTGCTTGACGTAGAAAACCTTGCGGTAACCTTTCGCACCGCTGACGGCACGGTGAATGCCGTGAACGGGCTGTCGCTGTCCATTGAGGCGGGGGAAACCCTCGCTATCGTCGGCGAATCCGGTTCGGGCAAAAGCCAGACGGCCTTTGCGGTTATGGGGCTTCTGGCGCGTAACGGCTTGGCCAGCGGTTCGGTTCGTCTGGACGGGGATGAGCTGTTGGGCCTGTCGCAATCGGCGCTCAACAAGCTGCGGGCGCAGCAGATGGCGATGATCTTTCAGGACCCGATGACCTCGCTGAACCCCTACCTAAAGGTCGGTGACCAGATGGCCGAGGTTCTGACCCTGCATAAGGGCATGTCGAAACGTGACGCGCTCAAGGATTGTGTCGCCATGCTGGACGCGGTGCGCATCCCCGATGCGGCGGGTCGTTTGCGCATGTACCCGCATGAGTTTTCGGGCGGGATGCGCCAGCGGATCATGATCGCCATGGCGCTTTTGTGCCGCCCGCGTCTGTTGATCGCGGATGAGCCGACGACCGCGCTGGATGTCACCGTTCAGGCCCAGATCATGGAGCTTCTGGCCGAGGTCCGCCAAGAGTTCGGCACCGCGATGATCCTGATCACCCACGACCTTGGCATCGTTGCCGATACCTGCGAGCGCACGGTGGTAATGTATGGCGGGCGGGTGATGGAACAGGGGGCGACGACCGACCTTTTTGCCACCCCCTCGCACCCCTATACGCTGGGGCTTTTGCGGGCCGTGCCGCGGTTGGATATCGATCAGGATGAGCTGGCAACAATCCCCGGCGATCCCCCCGATATGTCGCGCCTGCCCAAAGGCTGCCCCTTTACCCCGCGCTGTGCCTTCCGGCTGGATCATTGCGGCGATGTGCAACCTGAACTGCTGGCCTACCGCGATGTGCGCCGTGCCTGCCATGCCGATCCGGAGGTGGTGAAATGACCCTGCTGCAAGTGCGTGATCTGGATGTAACCTTTGACGTGACCCCGCGCGGCGCTTGGCCCTGGACCAAACCGGGCAAGTTGCAGGCCGTCAGCAAGATGAGCTTTGACCTTGAGGCAGGGCAAACCATGGGAGTGGTCGGGGAATCCGGCTCGGGAAAATCAACGCTTGCCCGCGCGATCGTGGGCACCGTACCCACCACCGGCGGGCAGATCCTGTGGGAAGGCCGTGACCTGCGGCAAATGTCCCCGCGCGACCGGCGCACCCACCGGCGCGATGTGCAGATGGTGTTCCAAGACCCGCTTGCCGCCCTTAACCCGCGCATGACCGTGGGCGAGATCATCGCCGAACCCCTGACCACCCATCAGCCCGACATCAGCAAAAAGGACGCCCGCACCCGTGTCGGTGAGATGATGGAACGCGTGGGGCTGCTGCCCAACCTCCTCAACCGTTATCCGCATGAGTTTTCGGGCGGGCAGTGTCAGCGCATCGGCATCGCCCGCGCCCTGATCCTGAACCCCAAGCTGGTGATCTGTGATGAGCCGGTCAGCGCGCTGGATGTCTCGGTGCAGGCGCAGGTGGTGAACCTGCTCAAACAGTTGCAGCGCGAGATGAAGCTGTCGATGATCTTTATCGCCCATGATCTGAGCGTGGTGAAACATATCAGCGACCGCACCTTGGTGATGTATCTGGGCCGCCAGATGGAACAGGCCGAGGCCCGCCAGCTGGTTCGCGAACCCCGCCACCCCTACACACAGGCGCTGATTGCCTCGGTGCCGATCCCCGACCCTCTGCTTGAAGCCGCACGCAAACGCCCCGTGCTGGGCGGAGAGCTGCCCTCACCGCTGAGCCCGCCTTCGGGCTGTGCGTTTCGGACCCGTTGCCCCAAGGCACAGCCCGATTGCGCCGAGAGCCGTCCCTTGATGCAAGAGGCCGCGCCGGGGCATTTCGTTGCCTGCCCCTATCATGAGGTAATCTCCCCTCTCGCCACCACATAGCGCCCCAAGGCCCACGGTTGCCTGATCTGGCCTTGGGGGGGGGCTGAAACTGGTCTTGCGACACAACTTGAAAGATTTTTTTATCGATTTTTCTTGAAATTGTAACGATGCCGTGATTACGGCACTCAGCCGTCAGCAAATTATTAACCAACCGACAATTTCTGGTCGCAACAGGTGGTTTGCCGGTGGGGAAGGGCGCGGCCCTGATAGCAAAGGTATAAAAAATGAACAAAAACTTTTTAACTGCACTTGGTGCGGTTCTTGCAGTGAACGCCGGTTTGCAAATGCCGCGACTTTCGATCTGATCGTTAACTACCTGCCCGCAGGCGTCATCGTTGACAGTGACGGCGACGGAGATCCCTCAACCGGCGCGCAAAACGCGACAGAAGCTTTCTCGGCACGTCAAAAGCAGCTTTTCGGCGCGGCAGAGACATTCTGGGAAACCGTTTTGACCGGCTTCACCGGGTTGACCGATGCCGTCTACACGCTTGATGCCTGGATGACCTATGAAGATGGTTCCAGCGGATCGCTTGCTTTTGCCGGTCCCCTAGCCTTTGCGACGCAGTCTGGATTTGAGCGGGCTGTCGGCGGCTTCATGCAATTCGACGCAGCCGATTTTGGCGCTGATGCCGAATTCCCGCAGTCCGAGCAGCTTTTCCTCGACTCCGCTGTTCACGAAGTTGCACATGCGGTTGGCTTTGGCACGATGTTTGCCGACAACGATCTGACAGATGCTTCGGGCAACAACTACATCGGCGCAAATGCGCTGGCTGCATTCAATACGACGAACGGCACGTCGCTTTCGTCCATCCTGCTTGAAAATGGTGGCGGACATTGGAACGAATGCTGGATTGCCGGTTTGGACGGCGCGGCATGTTCGCCAGAAGACGGCTCCCCCATTTCGGGCCTTTATAATGATCCCGAACTGATGACACCTTATGCAGTGGATGACCCAGCGACTGTTTCGGCCGCGACCATCGCTGCGTTTCAGGATCTCGGGTATCTGACCATCGACCCCTTTACGGCTGTCTCCATCCCGCTGGCAGCCGATATCGGCACCACGCCAAGCCCGGTTCCATTGCCTGCAAGTGGCCTGTTGCTGCTGGGCGCACTCGGGTTTGTACCGGCCCTTCGCCGCAAGTCCAAACGTGCGTAATCGTAGCTAGGTTCGTTTCGTTTCAGGGGCGGTGCCATCGGGCATCGCCCCACTTTTTTCAGGAGGTATTGATGCGGTTTCTTTTGGTGATGTTGTTGGTATTACAGGGGCTTGCGACAAGCGCCCAAGCGCGGGATTTCGGCATGACACCTAACGCAATCGTGCTGACGTTCGATATGAGCAGCGGCCAGAAACCCCGCAAGGGCGAAGCGCCCATTTTGACCATTACATCGGATGGCACAATCACCGCACGCGGCCAGCGGCCGGGGGATCCCCCTGTGGTGTCGCATCTGGATGAAGCCGCCAAGGATACGCTTTTCAATGAACTGATTGATGAAAATGCGGCTTTGGCCATCTCCACCACGGCAATCGAGGCAGAGGTTTCCAACAGCGGGTTGCGCCTGCGCAATGTCCCGGATGCCCCCACCACAAGCCTTACGATCACATTGCCCGAAGGACAGACCCCGGTCACCCTGAAAGGCGTCTCTGCCATGGCAAGGCAACTGCCCGACGCCGCCGTTTTGCACCGGTTCTTCCGGGTTCAAACGCGCCTTCTGGATATTGCGGCGGGCTTGGCCAAACCCGCGCCATAGGCCGCTATTTCAGTAGTGTCGGCAGGACCAGCGACAGGTTTGGGAAGGCCGCCACAACTCCAAGCCCCAGAATGCTGATCAACAAGAACGGCAGACTGGCCCGCGCGATGCGTTCAATCGGCAAACGCGTGACATTGGCGGCTACATAAAGGTTGATCCCCACCGGCGGCGTGATCAGGCCGATCGCAAGGTTCACCATGACCAGCACCCCGAACCAGACCGGATCCCAGCCCAGCTCTCGCACCACCGGCAGGATAATGGGCAGGGCGATGAACATCACGGTAACCGGATCCATGAACATCCCCGCGATCAGGAAGATCAGCATGATCACGATCAAGATCACCGCGGAATTATCGCTCAGCCCCAAAAGCTGGCCCGAGTATTGACCGACCAGATCCTCTACCGTGACGACCCATCCGAACAGGCTGGCATAGGCGACCACCAGCATCACCACCGCAGATGACGCAGCTGCATCCGTCAGCGCATCATAAAGCCCGCGCAGGGTTAGGGTGCGGTAAACCAAGCCCCCAACCGCCAGCGCGTAAACGGTCGCCACCAGCGCCGCCTCGGTCGGGGTAAAGATACCGGAATAGATGCCGCCCAGAATAACCACCGGCGTCATCAACCCCCAAAAGGAGTCCCGAAAACTGTGCCAAAGGTCTTGGAAATAACCGGCCGAGGCAGGCGGTGGCGCAATGCGGTCAAGGCTCTCACGCCCTTTGGATTTCACAAAGGGCAGCACGACAAGCATCAACAACCCCATGAAAACACCGGGGATAATCGCGGCAATAAACAGCGATGAGATCGAGGTTTCTGCAATCACCCCGTAGATCACCAAACCGATCGAGGGCGGGATCACAATCGAAAGCGCAGCCCCCGTACAGACCAAGGCGGCAGCCGCCGCACGCGGATAGCCGTCCTCCTCCATCCCGCGAATGATCATCGGGCCGATGGCTGCAACAGAGGCCGGCCCCGAGCCCGAAACCGCCCCCCAAAACAGGCACACAACCGTGCCGACCACCCCCATACCACCGGGCAAATCCCCGATCAGCACCCGGAAAAAGCGGATCATACGTTCGGCAATGCCCAGCGACCCCATCAAGGTTCCGGCCAGAATAAAGAAGGGGATCGCCAAGAGCGCGTATTTGGCAATGCCGGTTGCGATCAGATCGCCCGCCAGCTCAAAGCCGAACCCGATCTGCCACATCGCATAGAGCGCTGACAGCCCAAGCGCAAAGGCCACAGGCACCCTCAAGGCCATGAACAGGAAAAACACCGCAATCATCTGGGTTCCGGCACCCATGCCAAACACCTCAGACATCGGGCTTGGCCCAAAACACCTCTGCGGCATGTTGCAGATAGCGGATGACCACCAGCGCAAACCCAAAGGGCAGCGCCGCCTGATACCACCACGCAGGCACCCCCAGCGCATAGCTGCGCATGCCGTTATCCATCAGGTTCATCAACGATTCCCAGGAAAACCATGCCGAGGCGGCCAAGAGCCCCACGCTCAGCACCACAGACAGCACAAATACCACCTGCGCCACGCGCTTGGGCAAAAGATCATGGATCAGGGTCACGGCCAGATGCTCACCGCGGCGCGCGGCAATGGCGGCGCCAAATACGGTCAGCAGCAAAAACCCGTTGGTCAGAATTTCCTCGGTCGCAGCAAAGGAGAAGTTGCTGCCATAACGGACCAGCACATTCGCAAAACCAAGCAGCGTCATGCCCAGAAAAAGCACGGCACAGACAATTTTCTCAAAATCCCGCAGAATGAACCGCAAGGCATTCCCCTTTGTGCGACGTGTGGCGCGGCAGGGTGCCGCGCCAGTTTCAATCAGCCGGCTTCGTCAATTGCCTTGCGGAAGGCACCTACGATCTCGTCACCAACCTTGGCGGCCCATGCGTCAAAGGCCGGTTTGGTGGCATCGCGGAACGCCTGCAGCTCTGCTTCACTCGGCTCATATACCTCCATGCCCTTTTCGCGCAAGAAGGCGACGCCGGCATCTGTGCCCTCACGGGTGATCTGGCGCTGGTATGCCATGGCCTCAACAGCGGCGTCGCGCATCTGGCCTTGGGTCTCGGCATCCAGCGACTCCCAGCGTTTTGCCGAAACGCCAAGGAAAATCGGGTCATAGGAATAGTGCCATGTGGTCAGATATTTCTGCATCTCATAGACCTGCTGCGGGATAATCACAGCGCCGATCGGGTTTTCCTGACCGTCAACCACACCTTGTTGCAGGGCAGTCAGGGTCTCTCCCCATTGCATCTGCTGCGGGTTCGCCCCCAGCGCGTTCATCACGTCGATATACATCGGGCCTGCAACGCGCATGTTCAGCCCCTCCATATCGGCGGGTGATTTGATCGGGCGGGTGTTATTGGTCACCTCACGAAAGCCGTTCTCGCCCCAAGCCAGAACCTCGATTCCCTTTTCGCGCAAGATATCTTCGAGCAAACCGGCCGCCGGACCTTGCGTGGTCGCATCTACCTGATCATAGCCAGCATAGAGATAGGGCAGCGAGAACACAGCCATTTCCGGCACCAAAGGGGTGACGTTGATCGCCGATGTCACCACCAGATCAAGTGCGCCACGCCCGACCATTTCGGCCTGACGCATCTGATCGCCGCCCGAAAGCTGCGCATTTGGGAAAACGCGTACATCAAAAGCACCGTCGGTTTTCTCTGCCAGCAGCTCTCCAAAACGGACCGCGCCTTGCTGCCAGGTGGTCGTATCACCGACATTATGTGACAGGCGCAGGGTTTCTGCCATCACAGCACCCGACAGCGCCGCCGTTGCAATCACGGCAACAAAACCGGATTTCAGGGCAATATTCATTCGTTTTCCTCCCATTCAGATTTGCGATATGGACCAGAAATCGAATTGAAGGACAAGATAATTTTTTAACGCGCCGCAAAGTCAGCCCGCGTCGGGGCTATATGCGCCTCGGCATCGATAAGATGGGCCAGAAGCCAGGCAGGGCGTGACCCTCCAGTATACGCATGATCGGCATCAGGCTGGCGGCATCGCGGTAAACATCCAGATAGGTGATGATGCCACCCTCTTCTTCTATCGGGCCATCTTGCGGGAAAAACTGGCCAAGCGATACAAAACCGTCCTCGGCCCAAGGCCCCTCCAGCCGCTGTGATCTCGGCTGAAATCCAAGGTTGATCTGGCAATCAAACCCGAAACGGCTGCGCTGCACATGAATAGAGACTAGCCCGAGCGCGCCCTCTTTGGCCCATGACTTCGGCTTTTGGGAAAACCCGTGCTGCTGCGCCACCCCATCAATCGCGGCGATAATGGCACTGACGGCGGCCTCTCGTTTCGCGGGAAAATCAGGATCACTGGCGGCAATATGCATACGGATGGCATTATCCGCGCGCGGTGGGTCCGATGGTGCAGACCGCGCAAAAAGCGCGCGCAGCCGCGAAGATAGATACATGTGCAGGCCTCTTTGATCGCTTGCCAATAAAATTGCACGGACGGGACGGCGAGGAAAGGCTTGGCAGGCCTCTTTTCGATCTGCCGGGGCACACCACGCCCCCAAGGCGAGAAATAAACACATTTTTACGGCCCACGCCCGTTTCGTAAATCTTGCCGAGTTGCAATCGGCCCCTACTGCGTTCATATATCCTTTGGTCCGATCAGGAGTATGCAATGAACTATCTCGAGTTTGAAAAGCCTCTGGCAGAGATTGAAGGCAAAGCCGAAGAGCTGCGCGCGATGGCGCGGTCCAACAAAGAGATGGATGTGGAAAAGGAAGCGGCGGCCCTTGATGCCAAAGCCGCGACCATGCTCCGCGATCTGTATAAAGGCCTGTCGCCATGGCAAAAGTGCCTTGTCGCACGCCACCCCGACCGGCCCCATTGCAAAGATTATATCGAGGCGCTTTTTACCGAATACACGCCGCTTGCGGGCGACCGGAATTTTGCCGATGACCATGCCGTCATGGGCGGGCTGGCGCGGTTCAACGATGTGCCGGTTGTGGTGATCGGCCATGAAAAGGGCAATGACACCAAAAGCCGGATCGAGCGTAATTTCGGCATGTCGCGCCCAGAGGGCTATCGCAAGGCCGTGCGCCTGCTGGATCTGGCGCATCGCTTTGGCCTGCCGGTGATTACGCTGGTGGATACTCCCGGCGCCTATCCCGGCAAAGGCGCAGAAGAGCGCGGCCAATCCGAGGCGATTGCGCGCTCTACCCAGAAATGTCTGGAAATCGGCGTGCCGCTGATCTCGGTGGTCATTGGCGAAGGCGGCTCGGGCGGTGCGGTGGCTTTTGCCACGGCAAACCGCATCGCGATGCTGGAACATTCGGTCTATTCGGTAATCAGCCCCGAAGGCTGCGCCAGCATCCTGTGGAAAGACGCCGAGAAAATGCGTGAAGCCGCCGAGGCCTTGCGTCTGACAGCGCAGGATCTGCAAAAACTGGGCGTGATTGACCGCATTATCGCGGAACCCATGGGCGGTGCACAGCGCGATAGCGTGGCCCAGATTGCGGCTGTCGGTGCCGCCATTCAGACCATGCTGGATGAGATGAAGGACATGACCTCGGATGCCCTGGTCAAGGACCGCCGGCAAAAGTTTATCGCCATGGGGTCCAAAGGCCTTGCGGCGTGACACTGGTCGGCGCCTGGCCTGCCCTTGTGCTTGCCGGTCTGTTTGAGGTCGGCTGGGCGCTTGGTCTGAAATATTCGGACGGGTTTACGCGGTTGGTGCCTTCGGTCCTGACGGTTATCGGCGCACTCATCAGCTTTTGGTTGCTGGCCTATGCGATGAAATCCCTGCCGGTCGGCACGGCATATGCAGTTTGGGTTGGCATTGGCATGGTCGGCACCGCGGTCTCGGCGATGGTGCTGCTTGGTGATCCGGTGAATGCAACAAGGCTGGCAGGTATCGGCCTGATCATTGCGGGTATTGTGGCCTTGAAACTGGCCTGAGAGGGCATTGAAACCCACCCCCTTGAGGGGTAAGGCGCGGACATCCCCGCGCCTTTGCCCATTTCAAAGGCTGGCATCCAATGCACCAACAATCGCATCGCCCATCTGGCTGGTGCTGATCGGGGTGCCGCCTTCTTTGCCCATCAGATCCGCGGTGCGTGCGCCATCGGCCAGCACTTTTTCCACGGCCTGTTCCAAACGGGTGGCCTCATCGCCCAGATCGAACGAATAGCGCAGCGCCATCGCAAAAGAGAGGATGCAGGCAATCGGGTTCGCCTTACCCTGACCCATGATATCAGGGGCAGAGCCGTGAACCGGCTCATACAACGCCTTTGGTCGACCGTTTTCCTGCGGCGCACCAAGGCTGGCCGAGGGCAACATGCCAAGCGAGCCGGTCAACATCGCGGCACAATCGGACAGGACATCGCCAAACAGGTTGTCGGTAACGATCACGTCGAACTGCTTGGGCCACCGCACCAGCTGCATCGCGCCGTTGTCGGCATACATATGCGACAGCTCCACCTCGGGGTATTCGTTGTCATGGACCCATTGCACCTCTTCACGCCACAGGATGCCGGATTCCATCACATTGGCCTTCTCCATAGAGCAGACCTTGTTATTGCGGCGTTTCGCCAGCTCGAACGCAGAGCGTGCAACGCGGCGGATCTCATTGGTGGTATAGCGTTGGGTGTTAACGCCAACGCGGCCACCCTCATTATCAGGGAAAATCCCCCGCGGTTCGCCGAAATAGACGCCCGAGGTCAACTCACGCACGATCATAATATCAAGACCGGAGATGATATCCTTTTTCAGGCTGGAGAAATCAGCCAATGCGTCGAAACATTGCGCCGGACGCAGGTTGGAAAACAAATCCATTTCCTTGCGCAGGCGCAAAAGCCCCCGCTCCGGCTTTACCGAGAAGTCGAGGTCATCATATTTCGGCCCACCAACAGCACCCAACAGCACCGCGTCCACCTCTAGCGCGCGCGCCATCGTGTCGTCATGCAAAGGGGTTCCGTGCTGATCATAGGCGCAGCCGCCGACCAGATCTTCGGAGACATCGAATTGAATGTCGCGCTTGTCACCGAACCAGGTGATGATCTTTTTGACCTCGGTCATGACTTCGGGGCCGATGCCGTCACCGGCAAGGATAAGAAGGGAAGGATTGGCCAAAATACGCTCCTGCAATTCAAGGGAAAAGGGTGGGTTCGGCCTAGCGTTTTGGTCAGGCATGGTCAAGGTAAAGGCAGGGCGATATCCACCCAAACCGGCCGATGACGCGATGCGCGGGCAAAGGTTTCGGCATTCGGCGCATCATCCCCGGGCCAGAGAACACCGGCATCGCGGACGCCCAGCCCCGCCGAGGGCAAAACATAATCCACCCGCAGCCCGCCAAAATCATAAAGCGTGGTATCAAGTGCTGCAGGACCTTTGTGCTCCGGCTCCTTGCGGCCATGCTGGCCTTGCGGCGCCGGATCTTGCAGTTTTGGATGGGTCAGCAGCGCGTTGATCGCACCATTGCGACCGTCGCCATCGATCGGGTCCAGCTTGGCCTCACCCAGCAGCACAAAGGGCGCATCCGGCGGCGCAAAGGGCAGCGTCCCATCCAGCATACGCAGCCAAAAGGCGGCCTCATCATGGTTGCGTCGGCCGTTGCGATCCTTGGGCCCGTCAAACACCGGCGGCGTAGCGTGCCAGATCAGCAAATGGAGCGGCGCGCCATCCGACAAGATCACCGGCACATCCCAATGGGAGGTATTGGACAGCCGCTGAATGGCGCGAGCCGGCGCGGTCAGGCTGTTGTCAATGATATTGCCGGGCAGATCCTGCCACAAAAAATCACTGAAATCGCGCACCCCCGCCGCATCGATCGGCAGGCGTGACAGAACGGCCAAGCCCCCTTTGCCCGCGAAAAAGCCAAAACCCTGCGCATCCCCCGGCCCGCCCAAACGCCCGTCGCCGTCCATATCCAACCCCGTGGCCATGCCGCTGTTGGGGCGCGCGGTAAAGCGGTGGGGATAGGGCGCACCAGCATGTGCCAGCGCCTCGGCCAGGGCGGTCAGGGCCACGCGCCCGTGATCGTAATCCACATCCGTCAGCACCAGAATATCGGCATCCAGCTCAACCAACGTGGCGATAACCGCCGCAATCTGCTTGTCCTTGCCTGCAAGGATATCGCGCAAAAGCAGGCCCGGCCCCTTACGGCTCAGATCCGGGTTATAGGTGGCGATGCGCAGCGTGGCGGGATCTTGCGCTTGGGCCGACACCGCCAGAAACATCAGACAAGAGATCAACGCGCAAAGAGGTTTTGACAGCACCGAAAGCCTTCCCGTGTTTGGGCCCAATTTGTGACAACACGCTGCGGTTCAGGCAATCCCCGCGCAATGGAAACCCTTGCATGTGTCGCCCGCCTGCATCAACCTCGGATTGCAAAAGGGCCACCCGATTTGGGCGGCCCTGAATGCAGTGTTCATTCGCAGGACATCAGACCCAAGGGCGAGAGGTTGCCGCCTTGGCCTCATAGCTGTCGATGCTTGCGGCTTTTTCCATCGTCAGGCCGATGTCATCCAGACCGTTCATCAGGCAATGCTTCTTGAAGCTGTCCACCTCAAAGTGGAACACCTCACCATCCGAGGTGGTGACGGTTTGCGCCTCAAGGTCCACATCCATCCGCGCGTTCGCCCCTTTTTCAGCGTCCTGCATCAAGACATCCACCGCCTCTTGGGGCAGCACGATCGGCAGGATGCCGTTCTTGAAACAGTTGTTGAAAAAGATATCTGCAAAGGAGGTCGAGACAATCGCCTTGATCCCGAAATCCGCCAAGGCCCAAGGGGCATGTTCGCGCGACGACCCGCAGCCGAAGTTATCGCCGGCCACAAGGATCTGTGCCTCGCGGTAGGCAGGTTTGTTCAGCACGAAATCAGCGATCTCATTGCCTTTGCGATCAAAACGCATTTCGTCAAAGAGGTTCGCACCAAGGCCCGACCGTTTGATGGTTTTCAAGAACACCTTGGGAATGATCATATCGGTATCGATATTGACCAAAGGCATAGGGGCCGCGATGCCCGAGAGTTTATCGAATTTTTCCATTACATCATCTCCCGTACATCTGTCAGCTTGCCGGTCACCGCAGCGGCGGCGGCCATTGCGGGCGACACAAGATGCGTGCGACCCTTATAGCCCTGACGCCCCTCAAAGTTGCGGTTGGAGGTGGCGGCGCAACGCTCCCCTTCCGAAAGCTGGTCGGGGTTCATCGCCAAGCACATCGAACAGCCCGCAAGACGCCATTCAAAACCGGCCTCTTTGAAGATATCGGCCAGACCCTCTTCCTCGGCCTGTGCGCGCACGAGGCCGGAACCGGGAACGATCATCGCGCGCATACCGTCCTTGATTTTCTTGCCTTTCAGGATCGCCGCCGCGGCGCGCAGATCCTCGATCCGGCCATTGGTGCAGGACCCGATAAACACCGTATCAATCTCGATATCCGTCAGCTTCATGCCCGGCGTCAGACCCATATAGTCAAGCGCGCGCTGCACCGCCTCTACCTTGCCACCCTTGAAATCGGTCGGCGCAGGGACGGTTGCCGTGATCGGCAGCACGTCCTCGGGGCTGGTGCCCCATGTGACCGCAGGGGCGATATCTTCGGCGCGGATGGTGATGACCTTGTCGAAATGCGCATCCTCATCGGAAAACAGGGTTTTCCAATAGGCAAGTGCGGCCTCCCATTGAGCGCCTTTGGGGGCGTGGGGACGGCCCATGCAATATTCAAAGGTTTTCTCATCCGGTGCGATCAGACCCGCGCGTGCGCCGCCCTCAATGGCCATGTTGCACACGGTCATGCGGCCTTCCATCGACAGATCGCGAATGGCCTCACCGCAATATTCGATGACATAGCCGGTGCCGCCCGCAGTGCCGGTTTTGCCGATCACGGTCATGGTGATGTCTTTGGCGGTCACACCATGTGGCAGCTTGCCGGTGATCTCGACCTTCATATTCTTGGATTTTTGCTGAATCAGCGTTTGGGTGGCCAGAACATGTTCCACCTCGGATGTGCCGATGCCGTGGGCAAGCGAACCGAAGGCGCCATGCGTGGCGGTGTGGCTGTCGCCGCAGACCACGGTCATGCCGGGCAGGGTCCAGCCCTGCTCGGGGCCAACGATATGCACGATGCCTTGGCGCACATCCGACACAGGGTAGTAATGCACCCCGAAGTCACGCGCGTTCTTGTCCAGCGCATCGACCTGAATGCGGGATTCCTCATTCTCGATGCCTTTGGCGCGGTCCAGCGTGGTCGGCACGTTATGGTCCGGCACGGCGATGGTCTTTTCCGGCGCACGCACTTTGCGGCCCGTCATCCGCAGCCCTTCAAAGGCTTGCGGGCTGGTGACTTCATGCACCAAATGCCGATCAATATACAAAAGGCAGGTGCCGTCTTCGGCTTGATGGACGACATGGTCATCCCAGATCTTGTCATACAGGGTACGAGCAGTCATGGCTCTGATCTCTCATCTGGCTAGGGAAATAGGCGCAGGGCAAAAGGCCCCGCAGTCACGTGACATTGCGGGCTGCGGTCAAAGTCGCGCAAGCACAGACCGGCATTGGCCGAAAAACCGCCAAGGCAAGCGTGCGCGATCATCAATGTCGAAAAAGCGTATCATGGCGCGGACACTACGCCTTTCTGGCGGGTGAGGCAATGTGATTTGCATCACACCCCCTCGCTCAATTCCCGCCCAACAGCCGTTTCAATGCACGGGCGGCCTCGGCCTCCAGCGCCTCTTGTGCGCGGCGTTTGGCGGCATCCTCCAGCCGCTCGCCTTCCTCACGCTGAAGGCCCAGTTCTTTTTCCAGCTTGGCCTTCGCGCGCTCTTCCTCGGCGCGGGCTTTTTCCTTCAGGCGTTCCTTTTCCTCGGCAAGGTTCTGGTCGATCAAGCCCTGCATATCCAAGCGGAACTTCGGCTGTGCCCAAGGGCCGGAAATCAGCAAAGGCACGGACACACCGCCGCTGCCATCGCTGTCGGCCAGGGCCGTTGCCGTCAGCCGGTAGTCCAGATCGCGCGCGCCGATACCAATCCGGCCCGACCCTGCCGCCGAGACATAGGGCGCGCTGAACTGCAAATCATCATTGCGCAAAACGCCGTCCTGCATCGTGAAGGAACCGGTGATCGCGTCAAAGATCGTCTTTTGCCCCTCACCGACATAGCCCACATCCAGCGACCGCAGCATCCCCACCAGATCAAGCCCCCGCAGCTCACCCTTGCCGAACCGCACAGAACCGTCACCGGAAATGGAATTCATGATGGCCGACATGCTGTTGCCGACGCCCAGAAATTTCAGGCTGATATCGCCGGTGCCGATCAGCCGGTCGAAATCGGCCACATCCTGCAACAAGGGCTGCATCGCCATGCCGGCAAAGCGCAGATCGCCACCAACCGACAGCCCCCCGCGCCCGTTGACTACGAAATTGCCGGTGATATTGCCGCCATACGCCTGCAATTCCTTGGCCTCGACCACCATCCGCGCGCGGTCCAGCGTGACCAGCAAACGCGTGCGCCCCAGCTTGGCCGTTCCCAGATCAATGCTCTCGGCCGTCAAGGCCACAGAGGCATCCAGCGCGTCAAGGCCGCTTACATCAATCACATCGCGCGACCAGCCCGAGGCCGCGTCACCTCCGCTGCCACCCGCGGATGTGTCACCCGCCAGCCTTGAAAAATCGAGCGCCCCCGCCGTCATTTTGGCCGTCAACTTGGGGCGCGGACCGTCAAAGCTCATATCCAGATCGCCAGAAAAACGGTTGCGGTCCAGTTCGATCACACCGCCGCGCAGATGCAGCGACCCCGCCTCGGCAAGGGTGACGGTGCCCGACAGCTTGCGCACAGATGCCCCCATCCCTTGCGAAAGCGTGGGTGCCGCCTGCCCCGCCACAGCCGCAACCGCCGTCAGATCGGCAAAATCGGCCGTCACCACGCCCTCAGCCACCAAGGGGGCGGTGCCGATCCGACCGTCAAAACCCGCCGTCGATCCGCCGATCTGCGTGTTCACGGTCACCTCGGTGATCTTACCGGCCAGAAACTGGTCAAACCCTGCGATGCGCGCCGCCAATTCCAGCGGCACATCATCCTTCATCGCCGTAAGGGTGACGGTGGCCGGCCCGGTAAAATCGGGCAGACGCACCTCGGCGGCAATATCCTGCAGCGCCATCCGCGTACCATTGCCATGGTCCAGAAACAGGACCGAGCCGCCCTCGATCACGCCATGGTCCAACGTGATCACCTGCGCGGTGGCGGTATCTTCACTTGGCCCCGTCGACGCCGCGCCCGATCCCGCAATTTCCCAATTGCCTGCACCATCCGCGTTGCGTTCCAGAATAATCTGCGGGCGGATCGCCTCGATCTTGGTGATCTTGATATTGCCCTTGAACAAAGAAGCCACATCGACCCCGATCGCCAGACCCTCTGCCTCCAGCATCGGGCCTGCGTCGGACCAATCGGCATTGGCAAGGCGCACCTGCCCCGTTCTGACGCCCAGCACCGGCCAGACCGAGGGGCTGACCCCGCCCTCAACCGTCAGGGCCCGCCCCGTTGCCTTGAAAAACTGTGCCGCGGCCAGATCGGCAACCTTTTGGGACGGGATCAGGAACACCACCCCCACCAGCGCCACGATGAGCAGTGCCAGAACTGCACCTATCCGAACCAACCACCGCATCCTGCGCCCTTTCCCGTTACTATGACCGGAATCCTACGTGTGCTTGGCCGCTTCGACAACAGCCCTAAACCAGCCGCCCCCAAAGATCGTAGTCACCGGCCTCTTCGACCTTGACCTTCACGATATCCCCGGGCGAAAGCGCGTCGAACCCCTCGTCGATAAAGAGGTTTCCGTCGATTTCGGGCGCATCGGCCTTGGTGCGGCAGGTGGCGCCCTCTTCGTCGACCTCATCCACGATCACCTCAATCGTGGCGCCGACCTTGGCCTCCAGCTTGGCCTCGGAAATCGCCTGGGCCTTTTCCATAAAGCGGTTCCAGCGGTCTTGCTTGACCTCATCCGGCACATGATCGGGCAGCGCGTTGGACCGCGCGCCATCCACGTTTTCGTACTGAAAACAGCCAACCCGATCCAGCTGCGCCTCATCCAGCCAATCCAGCAGGGTCTGGAACTCTGCCTCGGTTTCTCCGGGATAGCCGACGATAAAGGTAGACCGCAGGGTGATATCGGGGCAGGCACTGCGCCATGCGGCGATCTCGTCCAAGGTCTTGGCCGCCGCCGCCGGACGGGCCATACGTTTCAACACATCGGGATGCGCATGTTGGAACGGGATATCCAGATAAGGCAGGATCAACCCCTCGGCCATCAGCGGGATCAGGTCGCGCACATGCGGATAGGGATAGACGTAATGCAGCCGGATCCAAGCGCCAAGCGAACCGAGATCGCGCGCAAGATCGGTGATATGGGCGCGGTGCCCCTTGTCGATTGCATGTTTGATATCAACACCGTAGGCGCTGGTATCTTGGGAAATCACCAAAAGTTCGCGCACACCGGCATCCACCAGCTTTTCCGCTTCGCGCAGCACGGCATGGGCCGGACGGCTGGCCAGACGGCCGCGCATATCGGGGATGATGCAGAACTTGCACTTGTGGTTGCAGCCCTCAGAGATCTTGAGGTAACTGTAATGCCGCGGCGTCAGCGTAACGCCAGATGCAGGCAGCAGATCGATAAACGAATCGGGCGAAGGCGGCACGGCAAGATGGACCGCATCCAGCACCTGCTCATATTGATGCGGGCCGGTGACGGCCAGAATTTTGGGGTGATGTTCGCGGATATAATCCGGCTCGGCCCCCAAGCACCCCGTCACAATCACACGGCCATTTTCCTGAAGCGCCTCACCGATTGCATCCAGGCTCTCGGCCTTGGCACTGTCGAGAAAGCCGCAGGTGTTCACGATCACCGCATCCGCGCCGGTATAATCGGGCGAGATGGCATAGCCTTCAGCGCGCAGACGCGTCAAAATCCGTTCACTGTCGACCAGCGCTTTGGGACAGCCAAGGCTGACCATGCCGATCATGGGCTGCCCCTCTCGTCGGGGGGCGGCAATGCGCGCTTTGGGGGCAAGATCCGGGCGAAGGCTGGGTGGGTTCTGGGACATCAGCGCCGTATATCTGCGAATCAAGCCCGAGGAAAGAGCCTGAAATAATGCGGCTATGGCGCATCCTCAGCCGGGGCCAGCAACCCCGCATATTCCGTCAGGGCCGCATGCCCCTTGGGCGTCAGCGAATAGATCCCCAAAGAGACCCGCTCAAACCAGCCATAGTGGTCGCGGCGCATCAAATCACCGGCCCGCGTCACCCCCGTGACCTTGGCCACCACTGCCGCCTTGCACGGCCCCGCCTGAAGGTGGCGCGCACAGCGGATCGCATCCTGACGATAGGCCGTCATCTTTTTGACGCCGGTGATCCCGCCCTCATTCGGGTCGCCCACACGGCGGTCAAATTCACGCAACAACCGCGCGGCAGCTTTGGTTTTTATCCTGGGCGCATAGGGGGCGGGGTCCAGATGCGCCTCTATCCCTTTGGGGCCAACGGCAAGCAAGCCCAACGACAGCCTGCGGCACAGCGTGATGATATCGCGGTAGCGCAGCTTCCAGCCCTTGGAGACCGGAACCGCCAGATAGACATGGTCGAACATCCCCTGCCGCGCCACCCCCTGCATCACCAGTTGCAATGAGAACGTCAGCTTCATCTCCACCACCACCGGCGGCTCATCCCCGCGCCGTGCCATGATATCGCAATCGCCGATCTCGGCTTTGACGTCATAGCCTTGCTGGACCAGATAAGCCTTGAGGGGGGCGTAAAGGTCGGCTTCGCGCTTGGGCACCATTGCGGCGCATTATACCTTGCGCAGGCGGATCACCACATCGACCTTTGAGATCTCTGTACCTTCGGGCACATCCGGCAGGCGCGCGATCTCAAGCTGATCGGCGGCAGCATCGGTCAGCTCACCGCTGTCTTCCCAATAAAAATGGGGGTGATCATCCATCCGCGTGTCGAAATAGCTTTTCGCGCCGTCTACCACCACTTCCTGCATCAGCCCCGCCTCGCAAAAGGCGCGCAAGGTGTTATAGACCGTCGCAAGGCTGACGCCATCACCGGCCTTGGTAGAGGCTGCAAACAGGCTTTCGGCGGTGACGTGACGATCCTCGCCATCCCCCACCAGAAGCCGCGCCAAGGCAACGCGCTGACGCGTCGGGCGCAGGTCCCCCATCGCCAGCCATTCCGTTCCACGCTTCACTGCAAGATCAAGCATCCGTCATCCACCTTGTTTTCCAACCCTATATAACGTGCTTCTGTCCCGTTTTTCAAGCCGATACCATATATCGACATCCACCCCGCACTTGCCAGTTGGTAAATCCGGATGATAATGGAGGGGAAAGACCAGCCAGAGGAAGGGGCATTGCCGCATGACGCAATATCCGACAAGTTTCGATAAAGAAGACCTGCTGAAATGCGCACGCGGTGAATTGTTCGGCCCCGGCAATGCACAATTACCCGCACCACCCATGCTGATGATGGACCGCATCACCGAGGTTTCGGGCGATGGCGGCGAACACGGCAAGGGCCATATCGTGGCCGAATTCGATATCACGCCTGATCTGTGGTTCTTTGACTGCCACTTTCCCGGCAATCCGATCATGCCCGGCTGCCTTGGCCTTGACGGGCTGTGGCAGCTGACCGGCTTCAACCTTGGTTGGCGCGGCTGGCAGGGGCGCGGTTATGCGCTTGGCGTGGGTGAGGTCAAGCTGACAGGCATGGTGCGCCCTGAGCGCAAGATGCTGCGGTATTACGTCGACTTTACCAAGGCCATCCAGACCCGCCGCCTGACCATGGGCGTTGCCGATGGCCGCGTCGAGGCGGATGGCGAGGTGATCTATCTCGTCAAGGATATGAAGGTCGCCCTGTCCGAGAGCTAACAACCCGAGAGCTGATCCCAAACGATTTGAAATAAGGAGAGCGCCCATGCGTCGCGTCGTCATCACCGGTCTCGGTATCGTGTCATCCATCGGCAATAACGCGGCCGAGGTTGAGGCCTCCTTGCGGGCCGGAAAATCCGGTATCACTGCCGCCCCCAAATATGTCGAGCACGGCTTTCGCAGCCAGATCCACGGCATGCCGCAGATCACGCTAGAGGACCATATCGACAAGCGCGACCTGCGCTTTATGGGTCCCGGTGCGGCCTATAACTTTATCGCAATGGAACAGGCGATTGCGGATGCGGGGCTTGAGGCCTCGGATGTCTCGAATGAGCGTTCCGGCCTGATCATGGGGTCCGGCGGGCCGTCGACCTCCAACTTTTTCCAGGCCCATAACATCGTGATCGAAAAGGGCGCGCCCAAGCGGATGGGCCCGTTTATGGTCACGCGATGCATGTCCTCGACCAACTCGGCCTGCCTTGCCACGCCGTTCAAGATCAAGGGCGTGAATTACTCCATCACCTCGGCTTGTTCCACCTCGGCGCATTGCATCGGCAATGGTGCGGAACTGATCCAGATGGGCAAACAGGATATCGTCTTTGCCGGCGGTGGCGAGGAACTTGACTGGACGCTGTCGTGCTTATTCGATGCCATGGGCGCGATGAGCAGCAAATATAACGACACGCCCGAACTGGCCGCCCGCGCCTTTGACGCCACCCGTGACGGCTTTGTCATTGCCGGCGGTGGCGGGGTTGTGGTGCTGGAAGAGTTGAACCACGCGCTGGCCCGCGGTGCCAAAATCTATGGCGAGGTCACCGGCTATGGCGCCACATCCGACGGTGCCGATATGGTTGCCCCATCCGGTGAGGGCGGTGAACGGTCAATGAAGCTGGCCATGTCCACCCTACCCGAGGGCCGCCGCGTTACCTATATCAACGCGCATGGCACCTCGACCCCCGCAGGCGATGTGACCGAGGTAAAGGCCATCCGCCGCGTCTTTGGCGAAGGGGCGGTTCCGCCGATTTCCTCGACCAAATCGCTGACGGGGCACTCCTTGGGTGCGACCGGCGTGCATGAGGCGATCTATTCCCTTTTGATGATGCAGGGCGGCTTTATCACCGCCTCGGCCAATGTCACCGAGCTGGACCCCGAGCTGAAGCCCGAGGAAATCGCCACCGAGTACCGCGATGCAGACCACGACAGCATCCTGTCCAACTCTTTCGGGTTCGGCGGCACCAATGCCACGCTTTTGATGAGCAAATACAAGGGTTAATCCATGGCCGATCTGATGAAGGGCAAGCGGGGCCTTGTGATGGGCGTCGCCAATGAGCGATCCATCGCCTGGGGCTGCGCACGCGCACTGGCGGCCGAGGGGGCAGAGCTGGCCTTCACCTATCAAGGTGAGGCCTTTGGCAAGCGGTTGGAGCCGCTGGCCGCAAGTGTCGGGTCCAATCTGATGGTGGATGTTGATGTCACCGATGACGCCTCGCTTGATCTGGCATTCCAGCGGATCAAGGACGAATGGGGCAGCATCGATTTTCTGGTCCATGCCATCGCCTATTCCGACAAGAACGAGCTGACAGGCCGGATCAGCAACACCAGCCGCGCGAATTTCAAGCAATCGCTGGATATCAGCTGTTATTCCTTCATCGACGTGTCGCGCCGTGCGGCGGAATTAATGCCTGATGGTGGCTGTCTGATGACGATGACCTATGGCGGTTCCAACCGTGTGACGCCGAATTACAACGTCATGGGCGTGGCCAAGGCAGCACTTGAGGCCTCGGTCCGCTATCTGGCGGCGGACCTTGGGCCGCAAAAGATCCGCGTGAACGCGATCTCTCCCGGCCCAATGAAAACGCTGGCGGGGGCGGCCATTGGCGGCGCGCGCGCAACCTACCGCCACACCGAGGCAAATGCGCCCCTACAAACCAATGCCACTCTCGAATCAGTTGGCGGTACGGCGGTGTTTCTGGCCTCCGACTACGGGATGCACACAACGGGCGAGATTGTGCGCGTTGACGGCGGCTATCACGTCTTGGGCATGCCCCGCGGCGAAAACATCAGCTAAAGACCTTCGCGTGGCCGCGTAAAGCGGCTGCGTGATCAAAGTGTTGGGATTGGAGCGGGTGACGGGAATCGAACCCGTGTCTCTAGCTTGGAAGGCTAGGGTCTTACCATTACACAACACCCGCGCTGGGGTAGATATAATCAACCCGCCAGCCCTGTGCAAGCACACATTGGAAAAACACACAGTCCAAAAGCACAGGCCGCAACATCTGCGCGGCCTGTGCGAAACCTGTTACTGGCCCAGTTGCTTCACCCGGCCTTCGACCTTGCTGGTCACACCGCCCATCTTGGTGATGTAATCCATCACGTCATTCGCCATCAGATTGCCATTCCCGGCATTGATCAGAACGTTGCCGCCCCCCAAGGCGTCAAACCCGTCGCCGCCATCCAGGATATAATCATTGGCCGCAACCTTATAGAGCTTGTCGACATCCAAAGGCGCATCACCCACAAGCGCCTCTACAATGCGCGAACCGGCAGGGGCGGTCGGATCAAACACAATCGACGCCCCCGACAGCTGCAAGAACCGCCCTGCCCCTTTTTCAAACTGGCTTACGCCGTTTTCAAAGGCGGCAAGCACCTGACTGCCCGGAAGCTCGGTCAAAACGGTCACATTGCCAAAGGGCAGCTCGGTCAGGATATCACGGCGGGTCAATTCGCTGCCTGCCTCATGGGTCGTATCCCCGCGAATACCGCCGCCATTCGCCAACCCGATATCGGCCCCTGTCGCATCGCGGATCGCATCGGCTATCAGGTTGCCCATGGCGGATTCCTCACCGCGGATCACATTGCGACGAGAATCCAGCATATTCTCGGTCGTGCCCAAGGCGATGTTGAGGCTGTCATCCAGCTGCGCCTGAAAGGCCTCGACCATCGCCTGGCTTTCGGGGTCGGGTTCGACATTCACCGTATCGATAAAGCGGAAAATCGGCGTCCAGGACACGGAGCGCTTGCCATCCTCTTCGGTCACATCGACATAAAGATCCAATGGCGCCACAAACCGCGCGTCGATCGAGGTTTCGACATAGGCCGTTATCCCATCATAAGAGGTGCCATAGCTATGATCATCACCCGACAGGATCACGTCAAAGGCCTTGGAGGCGATCAACAGCTCATCATTGCGCTTGTCGGTCTGGACCACACCGATCACCAGATCGGCGCCATCCTCCCGTGCCTGCCGCGCTGCATCGACGCCCATATCCACCGTTGGCCCAAAGATCAGATCGCCGGTTGCGGCCACCGTGGGCGAGGTATCCTGCGCCACCGGAATAAGCGCGACCGTCAGCCCCGCCACCTCTTTGACCATCACACCGCCCAAACCGGGCAAGGGCGACCCATCTGCCTGTGAAATGTTCACCGCCGCCCAAGGATAGTTCGAGGCCTCCACCTTGGCCAAGAAATTCTCTGGCCCGAAGTCAAATTCATGGTTCCCCGGCACCGCCAAATCAAAGGGTTCCAGATTGGTCAGATCAACCGTATTTTGCCCCTTGTCGAACCCCGAAAGGATCGAGGGCGACAGCATATCACCGTCAAACACATAGATCGTATTGGGGTTGGCCGCGCGTTCCGCCTTTGCCACCGCGTTCAGCCGCGCAAAGCCGCCGCGCCCGTTGTCATCGGCAAAGTTGTAAATATCGCCCACGCCCAGCAGCGTCAGTTTCACCGTCTCGGCCAGCGTGGCCTGAGGCAAGCCAACCAAAGCGGTCGCCCCCAGTGCCACGGTTAAAAAGCCCTTGGTCAGGATGGTCATAGCCGTACTCCTATCGGTTTATGTCCGTATCTTTACGCCCGCATCCCCTTCTGTCAAAGCCTTCCGCGCCTTGACGCTGATTTCGCGGCAGTGCATGAACGCAGCCATGCTTATATTCAAAATCCTCCGCCGCGCTGAATGGAACGCCTTGCAAGCTGCGGGCGAAACCGCTGGTGCCCCGATTGATCTGATCGACGGTTATGTGCATTTCTCCACCGCCGCTCAGGCCGCCGAAACGGCTGCCAAGCATTTCGCCGATCAATCCGATCTGGTTCTGGTCGCGGTTGAAGCCGATGCTTTGGGCGACGCCCTGAAATGGGAGCCGTCGCGCGGCGGGGCGCTGTTTCCGCATCTTTACCGCAATCTGCGCATGACGGATGTGCTGTGGGACAAGGCGCTGCCGCTGGGTGCCTCGGGACATATCTTCCCGGAGGGTCATATGTTCGCAGGGGGCACGCCATGACACCGCTGGAAAAAATCGCCCTCAGATCCCTGCATCTGCTCGATCCTGAACAGGCGCATACGCTGTCACTATTGGCGCTGCGGGCCGGATTGGCGCCGACACCGGGGCCGTTTACGTCGCCACGCCTGCAAACTACTTTGGCCGGCCTGTCCTTGCCCAACCCTGTGGGGCTTGCGGCGGGATACGATAAAAATGCCGAAGGGCTGCCTGCGCTGATGCGCGCGGGCTTTGGCTGGCTGGAGGTGGGGGCCGCAACCCCCCTTCCCCAGCCCGGCAATCCCAAACCGCGCCTGTTCCGCCTGACCGAGGACCGCGCCGCCATCAACCGCTTTGGCTTTAACAACCAAGGGATGGGGCCGATCGCCGCCCGCCTGGCCAAACGCCCCGACGGGGTGCCGGTGGGCCTTAACCTTGGTGCGAATAAAACCTCGGACGACCGCGCCGCCGATTTCGCAAAAGTGCTGGCACATTGCGGGCCGCATGCCGATTTTGCAACGGTCAATGTCTCTTCGCCCAACACCGAAAAGCTGCGTGACCTGCAGGGGGCTGCGGCGCTGACGGGGCTGTTGGCGGGTGTGATGAAGGTGCGCGCGGGCCTTGCCACACCGATCCCCGTGTTCCTGAAGATCGCGCCGGACCTGAGCCCAGATGAGCTGGCACAAATCGCCGAGGTGGCGCTGACCACCGGTATTTCAGGCATCATCGCGACCAATACCACCCTGTCGCGCGACGGCTTGCACAGTGCCCATGCGCATGAGGCGGGGGGGCTGTCGGGGGCGCCGCTCTTTGAACGCTCTACCCGTATTCTGGCGCAATTGTCCAAGCTGACCGAGGGCAAGATCCCCTTGGTTGGCGTCGGCGGGATCAGCAATGCCGATCAGGCCTATGCCAAGATCCGCGCGGGCGCGTCGGCGGTACAGCTTTATACCGCCATGGTCTATCAAGGGATCAGCATCGCGGGCGAGATCGCCCAAGGTCTTGATGCGCTGCTGCAACGTGATGGCCATAACAGCATCGAGGACGCCGTGGGAACCGCGCGCGAAAGCTGGCTTTAGAACGCCTTGAAGGTCATCGTGGTCAGGGTGCGCACAATGCCCGGAATGTCGAACAAGGTCTTGGACAGGTAATGTCCCACGTCCTGACCGTCAGGGATATAGATCTTGGCGATCAGGTCGTATTCGCCACTGGTGGAAAATAGCTCTGACACCACCTCACGGTCATAGATCGCATCGGCCACCTCATAGGTTTTGCCGGGGGTGCAACGGAACTGGACAAAAACGGCGGTCATAACTTTCTCCTATCTGGGCCAGCGGTGGCCCTATTCCTCTGCTTGCAATTCCAATGGCGCGGGCTTGGCCGACAGATCGGACACACCCAACACCTCAACCGGGCGGGCCAGACGGTTGCGCACCACCCACAGCAGCCGGTTTTGCGCACGCGTGATCGCAACATAGGCCAGCCGTTTCCACAGCGGCATCCCCGCCTCGGTCCGGCCGGCTTGGGCGGCGGCCCAAAGGTCGGGCGCAAAGACCTGCACCGTGTCCCATTGGCTACCCTGTGCCTTGTGGATCGTCACGGCGGCCCCGTGCAAAAATGCGGCGCCCATTTTGGCGGCAGACGGGATGAAAGGTTCATCCTCATCCGGTTTCTCGATCTTGATAATGCTGGCGGCCGATACCTGTGGCTCTTCGGCACCGACCACATGCAGGCGGGCAAAGCCATCCCGGTTTCCCGGCCCCATATAGATCACCTGCGCGCCTTTGATCAGGCCGCGCGCCTCCAGATCAATGCGCTTTTTGCGGTGCTTCACCGGCAGTTCAATCCCGTCACAGATCAGCGGCTCACCGGGGATCAGCGCGAATTCCGGCGCATTATGAGCGGCCCGAAAGGCGGTTATCAGGCGGATACGCGTCGCATTGCGCCACACGAGAACCGGAGAACGTGACATCAGATCGCTGTCCACGCGCTGTGCCACCTCCACACGCGGATCGCGGGCGGCGGCCTCTTCGACCATACGCTCAAAAGCCTCAAAGGTCAGGTCAGGGTCGGCCAAGGCATGCGCCAGATCTAGGATCGGATTGCCCGCCGTCTGGCGGTGGATCCGGCTCAGCTCCAACCGCCGTGTCGGGCCAAGTTTATCAAAGACCATCTCACCGGAGTTGCCAACGGGGGCAAGCTGTGCCGGATCGCCAAAGAGCACCAAGGTCGGGAAAATCTCACGCAGGTCATCGAACTGACGTTGGTCCAGCATCGAGGATTCGTCAACGAACCCCACATCCAGCGGCTCCTCGCGCCGTTTCCAGCCCTTGATGAAATCAGACCCCCGCAAGCCGGCCGCCGCCAAGGCACCGGGAATAGAGGCAACCGTATCGTAAAACGCCTTGGCGCGGTCCAGCGCCAGCTCGGTCAGCCCCTCAACCTCGGGGCGCGGGCCATTGCCGGCCAGCCATTCGGCGATCTTTTCATATTCCGGATCATAGAGCGGGGTATAAAGGATACGGTGGATCGTCGTCGCAGGCACCCCCCGCAGCCGCAAAACCGATGCGGCCTTATTCGTAGGCGCCAGAATGGCCAAGGTACGCCGGTCCTTGCGCTTTTTACCTTCATAGTCGCCCGAGACGATATCCACGCCCGCCGCGACCATCGCCTTATAAAGGCTGGCCAAAAGCATGGTCTTGCCCGACCCTGCCTTGCCGATCACGGCCGTGACACTGGCCTTGCCCTCCATCGCGGGAACAAGGGCTTCGCTTTGCAAATCAATGCCCATCCCCCGAAGCTGATCGGAGAGCCTGTCCCAGGCCTCTGCCTGATCGTCGGAGAATGTCAGCGCGGTATTTTCCATCACGCGACCATAGCTGCGCCCGCTCGCCAAGACCAGCGAGCAAGGCAGGTTTTCATACCGGCCACAGCGAAAATCGTATCAATGTGCGCGGCGACGCTTTTCGGCAATGACTGCCGCCACAACATCCAATGCCGGCGGCGCTTGCCCAGCCTCCGCACCGATTTCAAGCTCTGCTATCTGCAGGGCCGTTACAACCTGCGCCGCCAGGGCGGGAAGGTCGTTTTCGCTCGCATAGACCTGCAGATCGGCCAACACGTCAAAGATCCAGTCATGGCGCATTGCGCCCCCAATATAAGAGGTTGAAATTGTCGCCTAATGCATAGGCCGCTCTCCCAACTCTAATCACCCATCCGTCAATAAATAGTAACCACAAATAGCCCCCCCCTACGCAAGCAAAAAGCCGCGTCCCCAAGCTGGAGACGCGGCTTTATTGGCTAATAGTCGCAAATCAACGGTTTTTACTGGCCTCAAGCGTATCTTCAAAGGTGCGCAAGCCCGTATGTGGTGCCTGAACCAATACCGACATATTGCCCGGCTTATGCTGATTTTTCAGCATTTTCATATGGGCTGCCGGGATTTCATCCCATGGAAACACCTCGGACATGCAAGGGTCCAGCCGCCGCTCCAGCATCAGCTTATTGGCCGACGACGCCTGCTTGAGGTGGGCGAAATGGCTGCCCTGAACGCGCTTTTGGTGCATCCACAAATAGCGTACGTCAAAGGTACAGTTAAAGCCGGTGGTCCCGGCACAGATCACCACCATGCCGCCTTTTTTACACACCAGCGTCGACACTGGGAAAGTCGCCTCGCCCGGATGTTCAAACACCATATCGACGTTATTGCCCTTGCCGGTGATATCCCAGATCGCCTTGCCGAATTTGCGCGCCTCGGTGAACCATTCCTTATATTCTGGCGTGTTCACTTTGGGCAGTTGGCCCCAGCAACTGAAATCCTTGCGGTTGATGACACCTTTCGCGCCAAGCCCCATCACGAATTCGCGCTTGTCCTCTTCCGAGATCACGCCAATCGCATTGCCGCCCGCCGCGTTGATCAGCTGGATCGCAAAGGACCCCAGCCCCCCCGAGGCGCCCCAGACCAGCACGTTCTGGCCGGGTTTGAGGTCATGCGGCTCATGGCCGAACAGCATCCGGTAAGCGGTGGCGAGGGTCAGCGTGTAGCAAGCGCTTTCCTCCCATGTCAGATGCTTGGGGCGTGGCATCAACTGTTGCGCCTGCACGTTGGTGAACTGCGCAAAAGAGCCGTCCGGCGTCTCATAGCCCCAGATCCGCTGGCTGGTCGAGAACATCGGATCGCCACCGTTGCACTCTTCATCATCGCCATCGTCCTGATTGCAGTGGATCACCACCTCGTCGCCGACTTTCCAGCGCTTTACCTTGTCGCCCACGGCCCAGATGATGCCCGACGCGTCAGAACCGGCGATGTGATATGGCTGTTTGTGACCGTCAAACGGGCTAATCGGCAGGCCTAAGGCCGCCCAAACCCCGTTGTAGTTCACGCCAGCGGCCATCACCAATACCAGCACTTCGTGGCTGTCGATCTTGGGCGTATCGACGACTTCAACCAACATGGCGGTATCAGGGTCGCCGTGACGTTCGCGGCGGATGGTCCAAGCGTACATCTGCTTTGGCACATGCCCCAAGGGCGGCATTTCACCGACCTCATAAAGGTCCTTTTTCGGTGCATCATAGGCAACGATATCGTGCTGCGTATCCAGTGCCATGCGGGCCTCCTCTTGGCGTAATGTCATGCCGCATCGCAGAATCGGCGCGGCCTTACGACAGAGATAAAAGGCATTGCGCAACATTGCAATGCCAAACGGGCTGTTTTTGTAATTTTATGTCCGCCGCATTGCAGCGCACCCTTGACGAGGGCGAACGCCCTCGAAACCTGTCCAACAGTGCCTGCCGACTACAGGCTTGGTCTTTATTCTAGTCAACACCTCGCCAAAAGACAGAAGTTTACGCATCCCGAGCAGCAATTTCGCGCTGCTGCGCTGCGGCGAATTGACAATGATGCAATATGTCGCCTATCAATCGCATAAGGTAATAAAATTGCGCGCCAGATGTAAGGAGGCCCTATGACCGCCCCGACCAAAGACAAGCCATGGCTGTTTCGGACCTATGCCGGCCATTCCACCGCTGCGGCCTCCAATGCGCTTTATCGCGGGAACCTTGCCAAGGGCCAGACCGGGCTTTCGGTTGCCTTCGACCTGCCCACGCAAACTGGATATGATTCGGACCATGAGCTGGCACGGGGCGAGGTGGGAAAGGTCGGCGTGCCTGTCTCTCATCTTGGTGACATGCGGGCGCTGTTTGCGAATATTCCGCTGGAACAGATGAATACCTCGATGACGATCAATGCCACCGCGCCGTGGCTTTTGTCGCTTTATGTCGCTGTGGCAGAAGAACAGGGCGCGGATGTATCCAAGCTGAACGGGACCGTACAAAACGACCTGATCAAAGAATATCTATCACGCGGGACCTATATCTGCCCGCCTGCGCCCAGTTTGCGGATGATCACCGATGTGGCCGCCTATACGCAGAAACATCTGCCAAAGTGGAACCCGATGAACATCTGCTCTTATCACCTGCAAGAGGCGGGCGCGACGCCAGAGCAAGAGCTGGCCTTTGCGCTGGCCACCGCCTGTGCGGTGCTGGATGACCTGAAGGGCAAAGTCTCGGCCGATGATTTTCCGAATATGGTTGGCCGCATATCCTTCTTTGTGAATGCGGGCATCCGTTTCATCACCGAAATGTGCAAAATGCGGGCCTTTGTCGACCTTTGGGATGAGATTTGCCTGACCCGTTACGGCGTGCAGGATGCGAAATATCGTCGGTTCCGCTATGGCGTACAGGTCAACTCGCTTGGTCTGACCGAGCAGCAGCCCGAAAACAACGTCTACCGGATTTTGATCGAGGCGCTGGCGGTGACGCTTTCCAAAAGAGCCCGCGCGCGTGCCGTGCAATTGCCCGCGTGGAATGAAGCGCTTGGCCTGCCGCGCCCTTGGGATCAGCAATGGTCGCTTCGGATGCAGCAGATTCTGGCGTATGAATCCGATTTGCTGGAATATGAGGACCTGTTTGATGGCAACCCGGCCGTTGATCGCAAGGTAGAAAGCCTGAAAGAAGGGGCGCGCGAAGAGCTGGCCCGTATCGACGATATGGGCGGGGCCGTGGCGGCGATCGGCTATATGAAGGGACGGTTGGTTGAGGCGAACGCAGAGCGCATTACCCGGATCGAAAGCGGGGAAACCACCGTCGTTGGCGTAAACCGCTGGGTCGAGACGACGCCGAGCCCGCTGACGGCGGGGGACGGCGCGATTATGGCCGCCGATCCAGAGGCCGAGGCGGACCAGCTGGAACGGCTGGCCGAATGGAAAACAGCCCGCAGCGCGGCGGCCGTTGAGGCCGCTCTTGCTGCGCTGCGCAGTGCCGCGCAGAGTGGCGCCAATATCATGCCGCCCTCAATTGCTTGTGCGAAAGCGGGGGTGACGACCGGCGAATGGGGCGCCACGATCCGCGCGGCCTTTGGTGAATACCGCGCACCCACCGGCGTTTCGCAAAACCCGTCGAACCGTACCGAAGGATTGGAACCGATCCGTGAGGCGGTGCAGGCGGTTTCGTCAAAACTGGGGCGGCCATTGAAGTTTTTGGTGGGCAAACCCGGGCTGGACGGTCATTCGAACGGGGCCGAACAAATCGCCGCCCGTGCGCGGGATTGCGGCATGGACATCCACTATGAGGGGATCCGCCTGACTCCAACGGAAATCGTAAACGCCGCGATTGAACAGGATGCGCATATCGTAGGCCTTTCGATCCTGTCAGGGTCCCATCTGCCATTAATCACCGAGACATTGGAGATGATGCGCGAGAACGGCCTCGCGGATATTCCGCTGGTCGTTGGCGGCATTATCCCTGAAAGCGATGCCGAGGCCCTGCGCAAGATGGGTGTGGCCGCCGTTTATACGCCCAAAGACTTTGAGCTGAACAAAATCATGATGGATATTGTGGTCTTGGTCGACCCCAGCCCCGTCGCCGCAGAATGAAAAAGGGGGCCATTGGCCCCCTTTTATGTCTTAGGCGTGGATCGCGCCATCGCCGCAAGCGAGGGCGGCTTCGCGCACTGCCTCGCTATAGGTCGGGTGTGCGTGGCAGGTCAGCGCCAGATCTTGGGCCGAAGCGCCAAATTCCATTGCAACGCAGACCTCATGGATCAGATCACCCGCCATTGGCCCGATGATGTGCGCGCCCAGAATGCGGTCGGTGTCTTTGTCGGCAAGGATTTTCACAAACCCTTCAGCCTGGAAAATCGCCTTGGCCCGCGCGTTCCCCATAAAGGAAAATTTGCCAACCTTATAGGCGCGACCGGCCTCTTTCAGCTGCTCTTCGGTTTTGCCAACCGATGCGATCTCTGGCGTGGTATAGACCACACCGGGGATCACATCATAGTTCACATGACCCGCCTTACCGGCCAGAATCTCGGCCAGCGCCATGCCTTCATCTTCGGCCTTATGCGCAAGCATCGGCCCGACAATCGCATCACCAATCGCATAGATGCCCTTGATGTTGGTCGCGAAATGATCGGTCTTGATCTGGCCGCGCGGCTCCATCTCTACGCCCAAAGCGTCCAAGCCCAGACCATCGACGAACGGCCTGCGCCCTGTGGCAACCAGCACGCAATCGGCATCCAGCACCGCCTCGCTGTCATCCTTGCGCAGCTTATAGGTAACCTTGGCCTTGCCACCCTTGGTCGTCACACCCTGAACCGCAGCGCCAAGCACGAATTTGATCCCTTGCTTGGTCAGAATCCGCTGGAAGGTTTTGGCGACATCGCCGTCCATACCCGGCGTGATAGCGTCAAGGTACTCCACCACGGTCACTTCGGACCCCAAACGCGCATAGACAGAGCCCATTTCCAGCCCGATCACGCCAGCCCCGATCACCACCAGTGATTTCGGCACCTTGTTCAAGACCAAAGCGCCGGTCGAGGTCACGACCGTCTTTTCATCGACCTCAACACCCGGCAGGCTGGACGCTTCCGAACCCGAAGCGATCACGATGTTTTTGGCCTCATGCACCTCATCGCCGACCTTGACCTTGCCCGCCTCAGGGATAGAGCCCCAGCCCTTCAGCCAAGTTACCTTGTTCTTTTTGAACAGGAATTCGATACCCTTGGTGTTGCCGTCAACAACGTCCTGCTTATAGGCTTTCATCTGCTCCCAATCGACCGAAGGCGATTTGCCTTTCAGGCCCATCTTGGCAAAGTTATGCTCTGCCTCATGCAGGGAGTGCGTCGCATGGAGCAGCGCCTTGGACGGGATGCAGCCCACATTCAAGCAGGTCCCGCCCAGCGTTTCGCGCCCTTCAACCACAGCGGTCTTCAGGCCGAGCTGTGCGCAACGGATGGCGCAAACGTAGCCGCCAGGCCCAGCGCCGATGATGATGACGTCAAAACTTGCCATGGATAGGGTTCCTTATTGTTATGTCGTCGGGGGCTGCCTGCCCCCGAACCCCGAAGGTATTTCCGAACAGATAGATTACAAGAGTGCAGCCACGATCATCGCCACGGTTGCAAAGAAGCCTACGCCCCATATCGCAGAACGCCAAGGGTTCCAGCCAAAGGCATAGGCAGGGATAAACAGGACCCGCGCCACGAGATAGACCCAAGCGCAGGCGGCGGTGAAGCCGGTGGATTGATCGCCAAGCGTGACGACAACCACGGCAATAGTGAACAGGATCAACCCCTCAAAGTGGTTATTCAAGGCCCGCTGCAGCCGCCCCGTGCGAACCGAGAGTTCGCGGCTTGGTGGCCGGTCCCGCGCAGAAGACGTGTAGCCGGTGCCCAACTCCCGGTTCGCGGGAATGGCGAACAGGATGAACTGGACGGCTTGGAGCACGGCCGCGAGGGCGAGGGTGGTGAGTTCTGGGGTCATGAATGGGCCTTTTTCGCAAGGGCAATGTCGTCCTCAAGACTGCGGCCGCGAATGGCTGCATAATTTGCATGAAGCGCCGCGCCCTTGGCAGGATTATCCTTGGGCAGTATGCGCATCACTTTCGCTGCATCCCCCAAAGCCGAACGAACGCCAGACACAAGCTGCGATGGGCTAAGACCTTTTCCGAGCCTGCCAAGCATCTGAACACGGGAAGGCACACAGGAATAATCAATGCCTTCAATGGGGGCATGGGCGGCCATGGACGCTTCAAAACAGTCATAAAGCCAATGAAACTCGGCCAATATCTGCTCTTTGCTTCGTCGCGTGCCGCCCATATGTTGTTACAAATCCATCAGCAACCGGCGTGGATCCTCAAGCGCTTCTTTGACGCGCACGAGGAAGGTCACGGCCCCTTTGCCGTCGACGATCCGGTGGTCATAGGAGAGCGCCAGATACATCATCGGACGGATGACGATCTCTCCGTTCACAACGACAGGGCGGTCCTGGATTTTGTGCATCCCCAAGATACCCGATTGCGGCGGGTTCAGGATGGGCGAGGACATCAGCGAGCCGTAAACACCACCGTTGGAGATGGTGAACGTGCCGCCTTGCATCTCGGCCATGGTCAGCTTGCCATCACGGGCGCGCGCCCCTTTTTCGGCAATCGCTTTTTCGATCTCGGCAAAGGACATGCTGTCGGCATCGCGGATCACCGGCACGACAAGACCCGAAGGCGTACCAGCCGCCACGCCCATATGGACATAGTTTTTATAGACGACATCGGTGCCATCAATCTCGGCATTCACCTCAGGCACTTCTTTCAGCGCGTGGCAGCAAGCCTTTGTAAAGAAGGACATAAAGCCCAAACGCACTTTGTGTTTCTTTTCGAACTGGTCTTTGTACTGGTTGCGCAGCGACATCACCTCGGACATGTCCACCTCGTTATAGGTGGTCAACATGGCGGCGGTGTTCTGGCTTTCTTTCAGACGGCGCGCGATGGTTTGGCGCAGCTTGGTCATCTTGACCCGCTCTTCACGGCTGGCATCATCGGTTGAGACAGGCGCGCGCGGGGCGGCCGCAACCGGCGCAGGGGCGGACGCCGCTTTGGCCACATCTTCTTTCATCACACGACCATCACGGCCAGAACCCTGAACCTGATCGCGGTTCAAACCGGCCTCTGCCATTGCCTTTTTGGCGGAAGGTGCATCCTCGACGTCCTTGGATTTGACGGTATCCTCAGTCTTGCGTGGCTTGGTCTCTTCGGGGCCTGCGTCAATCGCGACGGTGCCTGCTTCGCCTTCGGCGATCACAGCCAGTTTGGCGTTTGCGGAAACCGTTTCGCCCTCGGCGGCGACGATCTCTTTCAAAACACCCGCGACGGGGCTTGGAACCTCAACCGAGACCTTGTCGGTTTCCAGCTCACACAGCATTTCGTCTTGGGCAACCGCGTCACCCACCTTTTTGAACCAAGTGGAAACGGTTGCCTCGGATACGGATTCGCCAAGGGTCGGTACATTTACGTCGGTCATTTTACCCTCTTTCACGCTGGCCTCGGCCTTTGCGTCTTTGTCATCGGTTGTCGGGGCGGCGGCCCCTGTGTTTTCAGATTGCGCGCCGATTTGGGCCAGAAGGGCCGCAACGCCCACGGTCTCGCCCACGGCTGCGACAATCTCTGTCAGGGTGCCTGCAACTGGGCTCGGCACCTCAACGGTGACTTTATCGGTTTCCAGCTCACAGAGCATCTCATCAACAGCAACGGTGTCACCCAGCTTTTTATACCAGGTGGCGACCGTCGCCTCCGACACGCTTTCACCCAGCGTTGGAACCCGTACTTCAGTAGCCATGCGCCTTATTCCCCCGTCAGCGCATCAGCAATCAGCGCCTCTTGTTCCGTTTTATGACGACTGGCCAACCCTGTCGCTGGCGAGGCCGAGGCCGCACGACCGGCATAGCGCGCACGGCTGCTTTTCGCCTTCACCTTGCCCAATGCCCATTCAAGGTTAGGCTCGACAAAGGTCCAGTACCCCTGGTTTTTCGGTTCTTCCTGGCACCAGATAACCTCGGCACCCTTGAACCGCTCCAACTCTTTGACCATCGTCATTGCGGGGAACGGATAGAACTGTTCCAGACGCAGAAGGTAAACATCATCAAGCCCTTGCTCATCTCGCGCGGCCAACAGATCAAAATAGACCTTGCCCGAGCAGATCACGACACGTTTGATCTTGTCATCCGCCTTCAACGTCAGCTCGGAATGGCCCTGTTGCGCATCATCCCACAAAACACGGTGGAAGCTGGATCCAGTGGTAAATTCAGCGGCAGTTGAGACGCACATCGGATGGCGCAACAAGGATTTCGGCGTCATCAAAATCAGCGGCTTGCGGAAATCGCGGTGCATCTGGCGGCGCAGAATGTGGAAATAGTTGGCCGGGGTCGAACAGTTCGCCACAATCCAGTTGTCATTTGCCGACATCTGCAAAAAGCGTTCGGGACGGGCGGAAGAGTGTTCCGGCCCCTGCCCCTCATAGCCATGCGGCAACAGGCAAACGAGGCCTGACATCCGCAACCATTTGCTTTCACCCGAATTGATGAATTGGTCGAACATGATCTGCGCGCCATTGGCAAAATCACCAAACTGCGCTTCCCACATTGTCAGGGCATTCGGCTCGGACAAAGAGTAGCCATACTCAAAGCCCAGCACCGCATATTCCGACAGCATGGAATCGATCACCTCATAGCGCGCCTGACCCGGCTTGATATGGTTTAGCGGGTAATGGCGGTCTTCGGTCACCTGATCCACAAAAGCAGAGTGGCGTTGGCTGAATGTCCCACGGGTACAATCCTGCCCGGAAAGGCGCACGGGATATCCTTCGGAGACAAGGCTGCCAAAGGCCAGCGCCTCGGCCGTGGCCCAGTCAAAGCCAACGCCTTCCTCGAACATCTTGGCCTTTGCCGCCAGTTGGCGACCGACCGTCCGGTGCAAATCAAACCCGTCAGGCACGGTGGTCAGGGCTGTGCCAATCTCTGCCATCATCTCGTTGCTGATCGCGGTCTGGCCGGATTCGTAATCATCCCCCTTGTGGGTCATGTGTTTCCAGCGGCCATCCAGCCAGTCGGCCTTGTTCGGCTTATAGTCTTTGCCGGCCTCGAATTCCGCGTTCATATGCGCCTGGAATGTGGCCTTCATATCCTCGATTTCACCCTCGGGGATCAGGCCATCCTTGACCAAACGCTCGGTATAAAGCGACAGGGTCGTCTTGTGCTTTTTGATCTGCGTGTACATGGCCGGGTTGGTGAACATCGGCTCATCGCCTTCGTTGTGACCAAAGCGGCGATAACAGAAGATATCCAGAACCACGTCCTTGTGGAACTTCTGGCGGAATTCGGTCGCCACTTTTGCCGCATGGACCACCGCCTCAGGATCATCCCCGTTCACGTGGAAAATCGGCGCCTCAACCATCATCGCGATATCGGTCGGATAGGGCGAAGAGCGGCTGAAATGCGGCGCTGTGGTAAAGCCGATCTGGTTGTTCACCACGATATGGATCGTACCACCCGTCCGGTGCCCGCGCAGGCCCGAAAGGCCAAAGCATTCCGCAACGACGCCCTGCCCCGCAAATGCCGCATCGCCATGCAGCAAAATCGGCAGGACCTTTTCACGGTTTGGATCATTCAGCTGATCCTGCTTGGCGCGGACCTTGCCCAGAACGACGGGGTTCACCGCCTCAAGGTGGCTGGGGTTTGCGGTCAACGACAGGTGAACTGTGTTGCCATCAAATTCCCGGTCGCTGGACGCGCCGAGGTGGTATTTCACATCGCCCGAACCACCAACGTCCTCGGGCTTGAAGCTACCGCCCTGAAACTCGTTGAAAATGGCGCGGTACGGCTTTTGCATCACATTGGCCAGAACCGACAGACGGCCCCGGTGCGGCATGCCGATCACGATATCCTGTACGCCCAAAGCGCCACCGCGTTTGATGATCTGCTCCATCGCGGGGATCAGGCTTTCGCCGCCATCAAGGCCAAAACGTTTGGTCCCCATGTATTTCACATGCAGGAATTTCTCAAAACCCTCGGCCTCGACCAGCTTGTTCAGGATGGCTTTGCGCCCCTCACGGGTAAAGGCGATTTCCTTGCCGTAACCCTCAATCCGTTCCTTCAGCCATGCAGCCTGCTCGGCATCCGAGATGTGCATGTATTGCAGCGCGAATGTGCCGCAATAGGTCCGCTTCACGATCTCAACGATCTGGCGCATGGTGGCCACCTGCAGCCCCAGCACATTGTCGATGAAGATCGGACGGTCCATATCAGCACCGGTAAACCCGTAAGAGGCCGGGTCCAGTTCTGGGTGGTTGGTCTCATCGCGGATGTTCAGCGGGTCAAGGTCGGCGGCCAGATGGCCACGGATACGGTAGGCGCGGATGATCATCAACGCACGGATACTGTCCAGAACCGCACGCTGCACCTGCGCATCCGACAGCGAGACACCCGCCTCAGCAGCTTTGGCGACAATCTTTTGCCCTGCGGCCTTACCTTCCTTGGAGGGCATCACCGGCCATTCACCCGTCAGCGCGCCTGTCAGATCATCCGATGGCACCGGTGGCCAGTCGTTGCGCGCCCATGATGGGCCTGCAGCAGCCGCTTCGGCTACCTTATCCGCCTCGGCAATCTCGGCAAAGAATGCGGCCCAGCTGGCATCGACCGACGCAGGGTCCACCGCGTGCTTTGCCGCCATTTGATCGATATATTCGGCATTCGCCCCATCAAGGAAATCTTGGGCACGGAATTGGGCGTTCGGGGATTGTTCAGTCATTGCTAGACCTCATCAGGGTTGGGGCCGGGTGGATGGCGAGAAAAAACCACCATTGTCTGAAAAGTGTGAAGGCGGGGTTTCCCCCGCCCCAAAGTTTATGCCTTGATCGCGGCCATGACGGCCTCACCAAGGTGGGCTGGGCTTTCGGCCACAACGATACCGGCGGCTTGCATCGCCTCAATCTTGCTTTCTGCGTCGCCTTTGCCACCGGCAACGATCGCGCCTGCGTGGCCCATACGGCGGCCGGGAGGGGCGGTGCGACCGGCGATAAAGCCTGCTGTCGGTTTCCAACGGCCTTTCTTGCGCTCATCGGCCAGGAATTGCGCTGCTTCTTCCTCGGCAGAGCCACCGATCTCACCGATCATGATGATCGACTGGGTTTCGGGATCGGCAAGGAACATTTCCAGAATGTCGATATGCTCGGACCCTTTGATCGGGTCGCCGCCGATGCCCACAGCCGAGGACTGGCCAAGGCCCAGATCGGATGTCTGCTTCACCGCTTCATATGTCAGCGTGCCGGAGCGCGAGACAACACCAACCGACCCGCGGCGGTGAATATGGCCCGGCATGATGCCGATCTTGCAAGCGTCAGGCGTGATAACGCCGGGGCAGTTTGGCCCGATCAGACGGGATTTGGAGCCTTCGAGAGCACGTTTCACGCGCATCATGTCCAGAACCGGAATACCTTCAGTGATGCAGACGATCAGCTCCATCTCGGCGTCGATCGCCTCAAGAATGGAATCGGCCGCAAAGGGTGGCGGCACATAGATCACGCTTGCATTTGCCTCTGTGACCGCGCGGGCCTCATGCACCGAGTTGAACACCGGCAGGTCCAGATGCGTCGTGCCACCCTTGCCGGGGGTTACGCCACCAACCATCTTGGTGCCATATGCGATTGCTTGTTCACTGTGGAACGTGCCTTGGCTCCCCGTCAGGCCTTGACAGATCACACGGGTATTTTCGTTGACGAGTACGGCCATCCGGGCCTCCTTCATTAGGTCGGCAGCGTTGCGCTGCTATCTGAATACCGGGACGACAGCCCCGGCGGATTACGTTATTTTGCGGTGTGGACTTTCATAAAGCCATCCCAACCAGCGCGGTACATATCAGCGTTACGGTTGTATTCGTTGCCAGGTGTTGAACCTGCGGCACCAGTGACAGGGCGGGCACCTTCAGGGCAGGTGATGGTTACATCGCCACCGCCAACCTTGCCGCTGCGCGCCCAATCGGACTGTTCGCCACATACCTGCGCTTCATTGCCAGTGCTGTCTGTGCCACCGGTCATCATGCCGCCGCTACAAGCTGAAAGTGCCAGCAACATCGCGGAACCGAGTAGAGTTTTCTGCATGGCACAACCTTTCACCACAATTGATGCTTGTCGCGGGCGGGCCTGTACGGCCCACCTGCTTGCTGCCTTAGCCTTTGACGGCCTTCACGATTTTCTGCGCACCGTCTTTCAGGTTTTCCGCAGCGATAACATTCAGGCCGGAATTGTTGATGATGGCTTTGCCTTCTTCAACATTTGTCCCTTCGAGACGCACAACCAATGGCACCTGCAGGCCCACTTCCTTCACCGCAGCAACAACGCCCTCGGCGATCACGTCACAGCGCATGATACCACCAAAGATATTCACCAGAATGCCCTTAACATTGGGGTCCGAGGTGATGATCTTGAAGGCCTCGGTGACCTTTTCTTTGGTCGCACCGCCACCAACATCAAGGAAATTCGCAGGCTCGGCGCCATAGAGTTTGATGATATCCATCGTTGCCATCGCAAGACCGGCACCGTTGACCATGCAGCCAATCTCACCGTCCAGCGCGATATAGTTCAGGTCGAACTTGGAGGCTGCCAGCTCTTTGGGGTCTTCTTCGGTTTCGTCGCGCAATGCGGCAACATCGCCGTGACGGTACATCGCGTTGTCGTCAAAGGAGACCTTGGCGTCCAGAACCTTGAGCTGACCTTCGGGTGTGACGATCAGCGGGTTGATTTCCAGCATCTCCATGTCTTTCTCAAGGAAAGCCTTGTAGAGCAGCTTGACCAACCCCACGCATTGTTTGACCAGCGCACCTTGCAGGCCCAATGCGAATGCAACGCGGCGACCGTGGAAATCGGACAGGCCCGACGCAGGGTCGACCGAGAAGGAAACGATCTTGTCGGGCGTATTGGCCGCAACCTCTTCGATGTCCATCCCGCCCTCGGTCGAGGCGACAAAGGACACACGGCTGGTCTGGCGGTCCACCAACAGCGCAAGATAAAGCTCACGCTCAATATCGGAACCATCTTCGATATAGATGCGGTTCACTTGCTTGCCCGCAGGGCCGGTCTGATGCGTCACCAGCGTGCGGCCCAGCATCTGCTTGGCCATCTCGGCGGCTTCCTCAACGGATTTGGCAAGACGCACGCCGCCTTTTTCGCCGGCTTCCGCCTCTTTGAAATGGCCCTTGCCACGGCCACCTGCGTGGATCTGCGCTTGACAACCCAAAGCGGGCCGTCCATTTCGCCCGCTGCTGTCTTGGCTTCTTCTGCCTTCAAAACAGCGCGACCATCGGACACAGGCGCCCCATAACTGCGCAACAGGGCTTTGGCTTGGTATTCGTGAATGTTCATCGGCTGTCCTATCGGTAAGGAATTTGCCCCTTGATGACATATTCCGGGGCCAGTTCAAAAGGTATTTCTTTAAAAAACCCCTTTTGAATGTAAATACCGACGTTTGTGATCACAGCCCCGAAACGTGTGATCACAAAAGCGCTGCGTTATGTTTTGGAGGTGATTCGCATCGCTGGAAAATGCTGCTTTGCGGCAATAAACCTTGCCCTGCGCAAACAAAAAGGGCGCCCGAACGGACGCCCTTGAAACGTGATAAGCCAAATCTTAGGCCAGTGACGGATCGATTTCTTTACAAGCCGCAACCAAACCTTGTACGGCAGCAACCGACTTGTCGAACATCGCCTGCTCGGCTGCGTTCATCTTGATCTCTGCGATACGCTCGATGCCGCCAGCGCCGATGATGGTTGGCACGCCAACATACATGCCCTTCACGCCCAACTCGCCATCACAATAGGCCGCACATGGCAGCATACGCTTTTGGTCCTTGAGATAGGCTTCGGCCATTTCGATCGCCGAGGTTGCAGGCGCATAGAATGCCGAACCGGTTTTCAGCAGGCCAACGATTTCCGCGCCGCCGTCACGGGTCCGCTGGATGATCGCATCCAGCTTGTCCTGTGTGGTCCAGCCCATTGCCACCAAGTCGGGCAGCGGGATGCCGCCAACGGTGGAATAGCGTGCCAGCGGCACCATGGTGTCACCATGACCGCCCAGAACAAAGGCCGTCACATCGCGCATGGAGCAGTTGAACTCTACCGAAAGGAAATGGCGGAAGCGGGCGCTATCGAGAACGCCGGCCATGCCAACCACTTTGTTGTGCGGCAGGCCCGAAAACTCACGCAGAGCCCAGACCATTGCGTCCAGCGGGTTGGTGATGCAGATCACAAAAGCGTTCGGCGCGTGTTTGGCAATGCCTTCGCCCACGGATTTCATAACCTTGAGGTTGATGCCCAGCAAGTCATCACGGCTCATGCCGGGTTTGCGCGCCACACCTGCGGTGACGATGCAGACATCAGCGCCTGCGATGTCGGCGTAATCATTTGCGCCTTTCATCACGGCGTCAAAGCCTGCGGAAGGGCCGGATTGCGCGATATCCAGCGCTTTGCCCTGCGGGGTGCCTTCAGCAATATCGAACAGGACGACATCGCCCAATTCCTTGATCGCGGCGAGATGGGCGAGTGTTCCGCCAATCTGCCCCGCGCCGATAAGTGCAATCTTGGGTCTGGCCATGATTTCAATCTCCGGGTCGGGTTGATTTGAATGCGCGATGCGTAGACCCTTGAAGCGCATTAAGCAAGGGCACAGCGTCGCCGCACCGCCCTTTGCGCTGTTGCACGCCGTGATGTTTGCGCTAAAGCTGCGACAGGAACGGTAAAGAGGTGGGTATGGAGGGGCTGGGCTTTTGGGCGGTGGCCGTGTTGGCATCGGTTACGGTCGGACTGTCCAAGGGCGGTTTGCCCGTGGTCGCGATGATGTCCGTGCCGATTCTATCGCTGGTCATGCCACCGATGCAGGCCGCAGGGCTGATGTTGCCGATCTATATCGTGTCGGATTGGTTCGGGGTTTATGCCTATCGGCGCGCCTATGATCTGACGGTGCTAAAGATTATGATCCCCGCAACCGCGATCGGCGTGGGGATCGGCTGGGCGACGGCCAGTCTGGTCTCTGAAGGCGTGGTTGGCGGGGTCATCGGCCTGCTCGGCAGCAGTTTTGCCATCAGCCGCTTGCTGGGATGGGGCGCACGATCCGAGGCACAACGCCCGAAGGTTATGCCCGGATTATTCTGGGGGGCCGCCGCCGGTTTTACCAGCTTCATCAGCCACGCAGGTGCCCCCCCCTATCAGATTTATGCGGTCCCCCTACGGATGCCAAAGGCCATTTTCGCAGGCACCTCGACCCTGCTTTTTGCGTGGGTAAATGCGGTCAAACTGCCGGCCTATTGGTCAATCGGGATATTGCACTTTGACAATCCGGCCCTCGTGATCTGGCTGATCGTTCCGGCCATTCTGGCAGTGTTCGCCGGGGTGCGGCTGGTCCACATTCTTCCGGAAAAACTGTTTTATAATTTGGTATTATGGGCGCTACTGCTGCTCTCGCTACGCATGCTCTGGGTCGCCGTGGCATAGCAGGCGACCTGTTGACCTGTATCAAACACCTGTGCATGCGCCTTGGTGAAAAGGATCAGCGCGGCAAACCCGAACGAGAGCGCAAAAAGTTTATCTTTCATAACCATCCCCTTGATTTCAATCCATCCCACCGCATCCTTCGGGTCTACGGCATAGGGGAAACCTGCACATCAAAGACGTATAAAAAGTTAACGCTTCGTTCAGGGGTTGCTGCACTGCGGCAAA
Source organism: Pseudorhodobacter aquimaris (assembly GCF_001202025.1). Taxonomy (GTDB): domain Bacteria; phylum Pseudomonadota; class Alphaproteobacteria; order Rhodobacterales; family Rhodobacteraceae; genus Pseudorhodobacter; species Pseudorhodobacter aquimaris. The sequence continues at coordinate 14,870 of NZ_LGHS01000066.1, read as the reverse complement.
TATCTTCTTGCCGATTGTGCCAAAAACGGAAACCATAGCGCAACATTATTGCTTGGGAGAGAATCATGACCACACGCCCCTACCGTTCTGCACTTTACATCCCCGGATCAAAGGAGCGGGCGCTGGAAAAGGCCAAGACCCTTGCCGCCGATGCGATCATCTTTGATCTGGAGGATGCCGTCGCCCCTGATGAGAAAACCGCCGCGCGCGCACTTTTGGTCGAAACACTGGCCACAGCGGATTACGGAAAACGTGTGCGCATCGTGCGGGTAAACGGGTTGGACACGGAATGGGGCGCGGATGACATCGCGGCCTTTAAGGGCGCCAAGATTGACGCGCTGTTGATCCCCAAGGTCTCCTCGGCCAAGGATCTGGATGCGGTGGCCGCCCTTATCCCCGATGTGCCGCTTTGGGCGATGATGGAGACCGCGCTTGGCATGCTCAACGCCGCCGAGATCGCCGCCCATCCGCGGCTGGCAGGGATGGTGATGGGCACCAATGATCTGGCCAAAGAGCTTAACAGCCGTTTCCGTGCCGACCGTCTGCCGATGCAGGCGGGGCTTGGCCTGTGCCTTTTGGCCGCCAAGGCGCAGGGGCTGACGATTGTCGACGGCGTCTATAACGCCTTCAAGGATGAGGACGGGCTGCGCATTGAATGCGAACAGGGGCGCGACATGGGCTTTGACGGCAAAACCCTGATCCACCCCGCCCAGCTTGAGATCGCCAATCAGGCCTTTGCCCCCAGCGACGCCGAGGTTGAGACCGCCCAACGTCAGATCGACGCCTTTAACGCCGCCAAAGCCGCCGGTCAGGGCGTGGCCGTTGTCGATGGCAAGATTGTTGAGAACTTGCATATCGTGACCGCAGAGGCGACTCTGGCCAAAGCTGCGGCCATCAAGGCCATGAGCCAAACATAAAAGGCGATTTATGCTTCTGATCCTTCTTGGACTGCTGTTGTGGTCCGGCGTGCATTTCTGGAAACGCATTGCCCCCGCTCACCGCGCAAGGTTTGGCGACAAGGGCAAGGCAATTGTGGCCATCGGTTCGGTGGTCGCGATTGTGCTGATGACCGTCGGTTACCGCGCTGCCGAGGGCACCTTCTTTTGGGGCCGCAGCCCGATGCTGACGGGGATCAACAACCTGTTGATGCTGTTTGCGTTCTACCTCTTTGCGGCCTCGGGCGCCAAAACCCGGATCACCAAATGGGTGCGCAATCCGCAGCTGACGGCGGTCAAGCTCTGGGCCTTGTCGCACCTGTTGGTCAATGGCGATACGCCCTCATTCCTGCTGTTTGGCGGCTTGTTCGCTTGGGCCTTGGCCGAGGTCATCGTGCTGAACCGTGTCGCCCCGCCCGGCCCATATCACGCGGTGGCGGTGAAAAAAGAGATCACCGCGCTGATCGCGACCGTGGTCGTATTCTCACTCACTGCTGCCATCCATATCTGGCTTGGCTATAACCCCTTTGGATAATCCCATGAAACTTTACCGCTTGCTGACCGAAGAAGACACCTCGGCGTTTTGCCACAAAGTGACCGATGCGCTGAACAAAGGGTGGGAGCTGCACGGCTCTCCGACCTATGCGTGGGATGCGGCCAAGGGCGTGATGCGCTGTGGTCAGGCCGTGGTCAAGGAGGCCCCCGGCACCTATTCACCCGACATCAAACTGGGTCAACACTGATCCCCGCTGCCAAGGAGCGATGCCATGAAAACCAATCCCGGCCGATTTTTCGAAGATTACACTTTGGGCGAGGTGATCCAACATGCCGTCCCCCGCACCTTGGCCGAGGGGGAGCGCGCGCTTTACCATGCGCTTTATCCAGCGCGACATGCGCTTTATTCCTCGGATAATTTCGCGGTGGCCTGCGGGCTGGAGGGGTCACCTATGGATGACCTGATCGCCTTCCACACCGTCTTTGGCAAAACCGTGCCCGACATTTCGCTGAATGCCGTGGCCAATCTTGGCTATGGCGACGGGCGCTGGCTGGCGCCGGTCTATCCGGGCGATACGCTGCGTTCGGAATCGCAGGTCATCGGGTTAAAGCAGAACTCAAACGGGAAATCCGGCGTGGTCTATGTGCGCACGCGGGGGATCAACCAAAGCGGCGAGGCGGTGCTGGAATATGTCCGCTGGGTCATGGTGCGCAAAAACCGCGATACGGCCGCGCCCGAGACCGTGATCCCTGATCTGCCTAAAACCGTCACGCCTGACCGTTTGGTGATCCCCGAGGGGCTGGATTTCACGGATTACGATTTCACCTTGGCCGGAGAGCCGCATCGCTGGGGCGACTATGCCATTGGTGAGCAGATCGACCATATCGACGGCGTCACCGTCGAGGAGGCCGAACATATGCTGGCCACCCGTCTGTGGCAGAACACCGCCAAGGTGCATTTCGACGCCACCAACCGCGAGGATGGCCGCCGCCTGATCTATGGCGGGCATGTAATCTCGCTGGCGCGGGCGCTGTCGTTCAACGGGCTGGCCAATGCGCAGATGATTGTGGCGCTGAATGCGGGTGCCCATGCCAACCCCTGCTTTGCCGGCGATACGGTGCGGGCTTGGTCCGAGGTGCTCGACAAGGCCGAAACCTCTGCCCCCGGTGTCGGTGCCATCCGCCTTCGGCTTGTGGCAGTCAAACATGGTGCCGCCCCCTTTGCCTTGCGCGGTGAGGACGGGAAATACAATCCATCCGTCTTGCTGGACCTCGACTACTGGGCGCTGATCCCCACCTAGCGGCTACGTTTGGATCGGGCGTATATTTGTGATCACAAATATACGCCCGATCCCCAGACCTTGCCATTTGCCTCCTATGGTTTTCCTGCGCCATGGCCTTTGCTGTTTCTTTGGCGTGTAAAACAAGAGTCCACGGGACAAAGAAACGCCCCTCAATGTGATCACAGACTGCAATAACGTGATCACATACATCATTTTTCTGCATCAACTACCGTGAAACCATCGATTTTTCGCGTCTCCTCTCGTGACTCGGGCTGAAAATAGGCTATGCATATATCAAAGCAGCAAGCCTACAGCGCGGGCCTACCCCGCCGGGCGCAGCCACGAGGGATGAAACAATGGCAAACGCAAAGCGGGTTGAACGCCCCCTTTCCCCACACTTGCAGATTTACCGCCCACAGTTGACGTCGATGACATCGATCTTGACGCGGATCACCGGCAACGGGTTGATCGTTGGTACAATGCTGGCGGTATGGTGGCTATTGGCCGCCGCAACATCGCCGGACGCTTTCGCCACCGCCAATGCGGTTGCGACATCGTGGTTCGGGGATCTGGTCTTTACCGCCTCACTTTGGGCCATCTGGTATCACTACCTTGCAGGGCTGCGGCATCTGTATTGGGATTCGGGCAAGGGCTTCGATATTTCCACTGCCGAAAAGCTGGGCTGGGCCTGCATCATCGGTTCGGTCGTTCTGACCATCATCACAATCATTCTTGTGCAATAAGGGGGCTGTCATGCGTTATCTGACCGACCGCAAGCGCGCTATGGGCAAGGGCTCTGCCCATTCCGGCACCGAACACCATTGGTATATGACTGTCTCTGCCGTCGGGCTGGCCTTTATGGTGCCTGCGTGGCTCTATATCTTCGGCTCTGCTCTTGGCGGCACCCAAGAAGAGGTCGTTGCAACCTTTGCGCGCCCCTTCCCCGCGATCCTGACCGCGCTGGTCATCTTCGTCGGCATGCGCCATTTCGCCAAAGGCGCCACCATGATGATCGAGGATTACTCGCAGGGTTCGACCCGCCGCGTGCTTGTCATCATCGCCATTTCACTTTCCTACGCGATCACCGCAACCGGGCTTTTCGCCCTTGCGCGCATCGCGCTTTGAGGGACAGACCATGACCGCTTATGAATACGAGACGCATGAATATGATGTCGTTGTTGTGGGGGCTGGCGGTGCCGGCCTGCGCGCAACGCTTGGCATGGCCGAACAGGGCCTGCGCACCGCCTGCGTCACCAAAGTTTTCCCGACCCGTTCGCATACTGTTGCCGCCCAAGGGGGCATCGCCGCCTCTCTTTCCAACATGGGGCCGGACAACTGGCAGTGGCATATGTATGACACCGTAAAAGGGTCCGACTGGCTGGGCGACACCGATGCGATGGAATACCTCGCACGCGAAGCCCCCAAGGCGGTTTACGAGCTGGAACACTACGGCGTGCCGTTTTCGCGCACCGAAGAAGGCAAGATCTATCAGCGCCCCTTTGGCGGCCACACCACCGAATTCGGCGAAGGCCCCCCTGTGCAGCGCACCTGCGCCGCAGCGGACCGGACCGGCCACGCGATCCTGCACACGCTTTACGGTCAGTCGCTGAAAAACAACGCCGAATTCTTTATCGAATATTTCGCGCTGGACCTGATCATCACCGACGGGCGTTGCACCGGCATCGTTGCGTGGAAACTTGATGACGGCACCATCCATGTGTTCAACGCCAAGATGGTTGTGCTGGCCACTGGCGGCTATGGTCGTGCGTTCTTCTCGGCCACCTCGGCGCATACCTGCACCGGCGACGGCAACGGCATGGTTGCCCGCGCAGGTCTGGCCCTTCAGGATATGGAATTCGTTCAGTTCCACCCCACCGGCATCTATGGCTCCGGCTGTTTGATCACCGAAGGGGCGCGGGGCGAAGGCGGCTATCTGACCAACTCCGAAGGGGAGCGTTTTATGGAACGTTACGCCCCGACCTATAAGGACTTGGCCAGCCGCGACGTTGTCAGCCGCTGCATGACGATCGAGATCCGCGAAGGACGTGGTGTCGGGCCGAACAAGGACCACATCCACCTCCACCTCAACCACCTGCCCAAAGAGACGCTGGACCTGCGCCTGCCGGGCATTTCGGAATCCGCGCGCATCTTTGCCGGTGTCGACCTGCAAAAAGAGCCGATCCCGGTTATCCCGACCGTGCATTACAACATGGGCGGCATTCCGACCAACTACTTTGGTGAGGTGTTGAACCCGACCAAGGACAACCCCGATGCCATCTTCCCCGGCCTGATGGCTGTGGGTGAGGCGGGCTGTGCCTCGGTACATGGTGCCAACCGACTTGGCTCCAACTCCTTGATCGACCTTGTGGTATTCGGTCGTGCCGCCGCCATTCGCGCCGGTGAGATCGTGAACCCCAAAGAGCGTAATGAGCCGGTGAACAAGGCCGAGGTCGACAAGGCGCTTGATCGCTTTGATGCGGTGCGCCACGCAGACGGCTCTCTCCCCACCGCCGAGCTGCGGATGGAGATGCAGACCACGATGCAGGCTGATGCCGCCGTGTTCCGCACCGACAAAACGCTGGCCGAAGGTGTGGTCAAGATGACTGCGATCGCCGCCAAGATGGATGACCTCAAGGTGACGGACCGCTCGATGGTCTGGAACTCGGATCTGATGGAAACGCTGGAGCTGGGCAACCTGATGCCCAACGCGCTGGCAACCATCGTGGCCGCCGAGGCACGCAAGGAATCCCGCGGTGCCCATGCCCATGAGGATTATCCCGATCGTGACGATGTAAACTGGCGGGTCCATTCGCTGGCACATGTTGACGGCAACAAGGTAACGCTAACGACCCGGCCGGTGCATATGGACCCGCTGACCAAGCAAGAAGAAGGCGGTATCGACCTGAAAAAGATTGCCCCCAAAGCGCGCGTGTACTGATGCGTGCTCTGGCCCTGCCTTTGATTTTTGTGCTGGCAGCCTCTGCCTGCACAACCACCAACCCGGTGGAGCAAATCACGCGCAGCACGGCAAAAACGGTCGTCCTGCCGGTGGTGCAACAACGTCTGCCCGGCCCTCAGGCCGAGGCGGTGACTGTTTGCGTCCTCGACAATGCCAGCACGGATGAGATTTTGCTTTTGGCCAAGGACGTTGGCACCCGTGCCGGCACACGCACCGTACAAACCATCGCGACCATCCTGAAACGCCCGGCCACCGTGCAATGTGTGCTTGGGGCCGGAATTCCGGGGTTATCGCTATGATCGGGCGCGGCGCGGCAGCAGCACTTTTGGCCCTGACGGCCTGCGGTCCGGTTTCGGTTGAGCAGGCTGAACGTCAATGCCTTGGCCGCGCCTATTCAACCACTGGTCCGCATGGCGAAATGGGGGTCGGGGTCAACAGCGAGGGCAACGCGCTTGCGCGCTTCAAAATGGGCGTCACCTCTGATTATCTGATGGGGCGCGACCCTTCGGCGGTGTTTGATCAATGCGTCTATCAAAAATCGGGGCAGCCACCGTCGCAGCCGCTCTATTCCCGCAGCGACTGGAAGGGCTAGCATATGGCCCTGCAACACGCCCAGATCGACCGCCCCCAAGTGAACCGCTTTTTGCGGCGCAAGGGGCTGACGGCGGTTGCGGATAAGTCCAAATCCGGGCATCTGCAAAGTTTTGGCCTTGCGCCTGATGTGGTGTTTGATGTCGGCGTCGACCTTGGCACGCCTTTTCTTTATGGGGCTTTTCCCGACGCCCGCTTTGTTCTGGTCGATCCGCGCGTGGAATCACGGGCCGTACTGAATGATGCCAAGACCCCCAAGAAAGCGCAGTTTTTTGAAACCGCATTGGGCCGGATGCCGGGGCGAATGACGCTTAACATCCCCTTTTCCGACAAGGGTGAGCATGGCGAAATGGCCAGCCTTGGCACCCGTACGGACCGTATTTCCTCTACTTTTACCCGGATAGAGGCGCGCGAGGTTGCCGTGACCACGCTTGACCTGCTTGCCGCTGATTTTCCCGGCCGTGTCGGCCTCAAGATCGATACCGAAGGGTTTGAGGATGAGGTGCTTGCAGGCGCCAAGCAAACCCTCAAACGCACAGACTTTGTGATATTGGAACTGTCGCTGACAAAGCGCTTTGCCGGTATCGCCCCGCCCAGCCAGATCATCACCCGCCTTGCCGCTGCCGGCCTTGAATTCCGCGATGTCTTGCGGATGACCGGCGATGGCAAAGGTGGCGGCGCCCCGCGCCTGATGGATGTCCTGTTCACCCGGTGGCATTCACCGGACCCCGCATAACCCAAGACGTAAGGAGAGGGACCGATGGTTCAATTCACCCTGCCCAAAAACTCCACCATTCGCACTGGCAAAACTTGGCCAAAACCAAGCGGTAGCAACGTGCGCAAGTTCCAGATCTATCGCTGGACGCCGGACGATGGGGAAAACCCACGGGTCGACACTTATTTCGTCGACATGGACAGTTGCGGCCCGATGGTTCTGGACGCGCTGATCAAGATCAAGAACGAGATTGACCCGACGCTGACCTTCCGCCGCTCTTGCCGCGAGGGGATCTGCGGATCTTGCGCGATGAACATTGGCGGCATCAACACGCTGGCCTGTATTCACGGCTTGGACGAGGTAAAGGGCGATGTGAAAATCTACCCATTGCCGCATATGCCTGTGGTCAAGGATTTGATCCCCGATCTGACGCATTTCTATGCCCAGCACGCCTCTATCATGCCATGGCTGGAAACCAAGACCAACACGCCCGCGAAAGAGTGGCGTCAAAGCATTGAGGACCGCGAAAAGCTGGACGGTCTTTATGAATGTGTGATGTGCGCTTGCTGCTCTACGTCCTGCCCGTCCTACTGGTGGAACTCTGACCGCTACCTTGGGCCGGCGGCGTTGCTGCATGCCTACCGGTGGATCATCGACAGCCGCGATGAGGCGACACCGGAGCGGCTTGATGATCTGGAAGATCCCTTCAAGCTTTACCGTTGCCATACCATCATGAACTGCGCCAAGACCTGCCCCAAAGGGTTGAACCCTGCCAAGGCGATTGCGGCGATCAAGAAAAAGATGGTCGAACGGGTCGTCTGATCCCACGCTATTCTGAAAAGCGGCCCCTTTGCGGGCCGTTTTTTTGTGCGCCAAACGCAATGCTGCAATGCAGAAATAGCAACTTGTTATGCTGTGCCATCAAGACTAGATACTAAGGCGGGAGGAACCTTTTACCCTTACGAGGTTCACATGACGAACGAAATCAACGTCGCCGACGACACAGCCAAAGCCGCTTTGGAAGCTCTTGAGCAGGCCTATGCCTATTTCGACGCCGAAACAGAGGTTACCTGTGAAACGCCGGAATATTGCGAATATCTGACCGCTGCCTGATATTCGAAAAAGACCAAAAATCACGCAGGGGCGTAACCCGCGCCCCTATATCCGGATAGGATAGGTCGACCATTTATCAGGCAGAACGCTTGACAGTCGACACACTCTGGCTAGCCTTGCCTGAACATATCCCCTACCCTCAGGTCAGAATGCCTCTGCTTCTTCTTGCGCTTCTTATCGGCACCTTGCTGTACATGTGGCTGTCACGCCGCAACTCCACGCTGACCCGCGCATGTCGTTGGCGGCTGGACCGGACGGGCGGGCCGAACCACTATGTCTGCGCGGCCTGCGGGGCGCATATGGACCCACCCGCGGGCAAGGAACCCCGCGACTGCCTGAGGCCACGCAAGAATTAGGCAAAGGCCGCCGTCAGCGCCACTTCAACCATATCGCCAAAGCTGCGTTCACGCTGATCGCTTGGCAAGGACTCATGGGTCAGCAAATGATCCGAGATCGTCAGCACCGCCAAGGCCCGACGACCATAGCGCGCCGCCAGCGTATAAAGCTCTGCCGCCTCCATCTCTACGGCCAGAACGCCGTGACGTTGCATCTGTTCATTCAGGTCGGGCCGTTCGTCATAGAACACATCGGACGAGTAGATCTGTCCCGCGTGGCAGGTCGCATCCATATCCTGTGCCGCCGCCCATGCCGCATGCAGCAAGCCAAAATCAGCGGTGGGGGCAAAATTCAGCTCTTTGAAAATGCCGCGCGACGGGGTGCTAAGGGTACAGGCCGACATCGCCAGAACAAGGTCGCGCACCTTGACATGCGGCTGCATCGCCCCCGCCGAACCGATACGGATCAAGGTCTGCGCACCGTAATCGCGGATCAACTCATTCGCATAGATCGACAAGGACGGCATCCCCATCCCTGAGCCTTGGATCGTAATCCTATGGCCGCGCCAGGTGCCGGTATAACCCAGCATCCCGCGCACCTCATTGACCAGCTTGGCGTCCTCAAGAAAGGTCTCGGCGGCCCATTTTGCGCGATAGGGATCGCCCGGCATCAAAACGGTTTCGGCAATGTCGCCGGGCTTGGCGCCGATATGAATGGTCATCTGATCCTCCGCTGCGGTTCACCGACAGCCTAAGCGACCGGAACGCCCAGTAAAAGCCCTGAAATCAACTGGCCAGATGCCGCAACCCTTGGGTGACATCGGTGCGGATGGCCAGACGCAGGCCGGGTTCATCACCGGCCTTCAGTGCGCCCAAAATCAGGCGGTGATAGGGCGGCGGCTCATTCCGGCGCAAACGGCCATAAAGCGCGCGCATGGTCGGGCCAAGCTGCAGCCAGACAGTTTCGGTCAGCGCCAGCATCGCAGGCGCTTGGGCGCGCAGGTAAAGTGTGCGGTGAAATTCCAGATTGGTGCGCAGATAGGCCACCGCATCCTGACGTTGGACGGCCTCGGTATTGGCGACATTGATTGCGGCCAGCCGGTCGATCAGCGCGAAATGGGCCCGCGGCAAGGCACGGGCCGCCAGCTCTGGCTCCAACAGCGCGCGGATAGAGGCCAGTTCTTCCAAGCGTTCGGGCGAGAGTTCCGGCGTGGCCACCCGCCCCGAAGACGAGAGCGACAAGGCCCCTTCGGCCACCAGACGGCGCACGGCCTCTCGGGCCGGGGTCATGGAAACGCCAAAGGTCCGCGCAAGGCCGCGCAAGGTCAGTGCCTGTCCCGGCGGCAATTCCCCGTACATCACCTGACTGCGCAACGTCCGGTAAAGCCGTTCATGCGCGGCGGCATTCGGGTCCACTGCGCGCAACATCGGCGTGCCGCTTGACGTCAACATCCCCTTCCCCCCATCATCCCGTAAACCGATAGCTGTGCAAGACATGGCCTTCGGATTTCAACCAACGGCGATGGACTTCGTAATCAGGCCTCAGATCAGCCACAATGGCCCAGAACCGGGGCGAGTGGTTCATCTCGATCAAATGCGCGACCTCATGTGCGGCGACATAATCCAACACCTCCGGCGGTGCCATGATCAAACGCCACGAATACATCAAGCCCGCCTCAGAGGTACAAGACCCCCAACGCGACCGCGTATCGCGCAGGGTCAATGTCCGGTACTGTCGCCCGATACGGCCCGCATAATGGTCCGAGGCCGCAGCAAGCCGGTCCCGCGCGCGGGTTTTAAGGTAGGCGGCCACCCGCGCGCCTGCCCGCTCGGCCGTGCCCGGCACCAAAAGCGTATCCTGCGTCAGCACCAGATTGCGGCCCTGCCCCGGCATCAACCGAACCAAGCGTCCCTCAACCGGGATCTCATCCCCCAATGCCACAACACCGCCCTGCACCACGTTCAACAGCGCCTTGCGGATCCAGCCCTCTTGCGCGTGTAAAAAGGCCATCGCCTCGGCCTCCCGCACCACGGGTGGCAGTGACAATGTCACACGTCCGTCCAGCCGCGACACACGCAACGACATACGCCGCGCCCGCGCAGTGCGGCGCAACGTCACTTCAACAGGAGGGGGGCCAGGCAAGACGGGCATAAGATCCTTGTTCCTTTGCGCGAGCCAGAATGCCCGTGCTGCGCGCCTGCTGCAAGCCCCTTAGACGTCCAGCAGCGACCAGAAAGACCAAACACCAGCCAGCCACACGCAAAAGCCTTTGACAGGGGCGCAGACCTGTGGCAAGCGACCCTTTTGCTGGTATGGTCCGGCCCATCATGGGTACCGTTGCCAGCCGATGTCACAAGGGGAATATGATGCCCAAGGAAGAATGGGGTACAAAGCGCCTTTGCCCCACCACCGGGAAGCGCTTTTACGACCTGAACAAGAACCCGATCGTCAGCCCCTATACGGGTGAGGTTGTGGATATCGACAGCGCACGTCGCAAAATCACGTCGACCGCGTCTAGCCGTGCCGAAACCGCAAAAGACGATGATGAACCACTGGTCGACGATCTGGATGCAGATGACGATCTGCTGGCTGTTGTCGAAACCGATGATTCGGACGATGAGGGTGATGATCTGCTGGAAGATGACAGCGATGATACCGTATCGCTGGACGATCTGGCTGATGTCAGCAGCCCTGACGACGACAACTGAGCCTTATGGGGAAGGCTTGGGCACAGGCGTTGCCGCGAAAACCCGACCTTGTTTAACGGTTTTCGCATTTGGATGATTTTTCCTCTTGCAGCGCCTGCGCCCCTCCCCTAAATAGCAGCTACCGATGCAGCGGTTCTGCAAAATGATGGGGCCTTAGCTCAGCTGGGAGAGCGCCTGCATGGCATGCAGGAGGTCAGCGGTTCGATCCCGCTAGGCTCCACCATCACAAATTCTTAAACACCCATAATAGACTACTTCTGGTAGGGTAAGTTTTACGGTTTTGCAGGAAATTAGCATTTTAGCTAAATTGATTCAGTTTATCGGGCTATGTTGGCAACTTGTTTGTTGTCCTAACAACCAGCACTTTACGCTGTACCGATAGCCGAACAGTGTAACAGATAAGATGCGATGCGAAACAACCTAACGATGTTACTGATGATCAGCGGTAAGCAACTGATATCGGGGCAACGTTGCACTCTGATGCATCTCTCGCACAACGTATGACTGAGCTGCCCCCCGAAATTCGGACAGTCCTGCAGCCCCACTAGGCGGTTCCCTTCGAGCACGTAAAGCCGGGTGAATGTCTGGATGTAGAGGTAGCGATCCGTGTCCAGGACCCGGATCGGCGCGCTGCCCACATCGTATAGAGCGATCGGCTTGCCGGAAGCATCGATGCGCAGGACCCGCCCCTGGGAGGTTCCCAGCAACACCGAGTCGCCACGCCCCGAGAAGGCCGCAGCCTGAAGGCGGTCAGGACCGCCGCCAGTCATGAACGTCACGGTGGCGGAGAACGTCAGCAAGTCTTCGGCATTTCCCTTACCCTGCAGATCATCGTGGCTGGCCCCAGTCAGCGCCTCGTAAGCCGCGTTGACCGCCTTCATCCACTCTTCGTTGCCGGGGTTGAGGTCCGGGTGCAGCTGACGAACCAAGCCGCGGTATTTCTGCCGGATCTCATCCGGCGTTACCGGTAGCGCAAGCTCAAGCTTTTCGAGTGCCTCCTCGATTTCCGCGGCGGTTCCCGTATGCCCGCGTATGCCGCCCACTTCGAAGGTCTGATGATAGGTCTCTACAGGACACTCAGGCATGCGGACGCCCCAGAGAGGTTTTCCGTCCCGGTCGATACACCACGCTTCATCCACATGCGTGTAAAGATAGCGGTCCCGGCTAGGGCTGAGCGCGATGCAGTTGAGCGCCAAGTGGGGTTCACCCCAAAGGAAACCACCTTCCACGTCAAGATCGAGACGGCGGCGCCCTGCTGCGACTTCGGGCGTGGCGGAAAGGTCTGTCTCGAAATCGACTTTCAGGTCCTCACGATAGACGGTCAGGATAGTCGTTTTCGACCGTGTCGCGAAGCCCTTGCCCTCGGGATGGATATCGAGCGCATAGATCGGGCGCTCCAGTCGTTCGATCACTGGGGTGCCGCCCTGCTCGGAGGTGAACATCACTGCGCCCGGCGCACCGAGGCTTGCCTCGGACTTTGCAAGATCATCGAAGGAAAGGACTCCGCCACGTGTGGTGAAGTGCTTCCGGAAGGCAGGGTCCGGGCGATCCGCGGGCGCTATCGCCTCTACGGTGAGTTCACGCCAAGCGCCTTCGGCATCCTCGAATGTTTCAGAGGTCGCAGGCAGCGCAACCTGGCTGGTCCAGACCTCCGGAGATGGTGGCAGCGGCAACAAGGTCAGCTTTTCGAGGTTGACCTTCGGCTTCCCGGCAAGATGCTGCGGTGCGATCCGTCGAAGGAGACATTCGTCAAATCAATCTTAATATCAGTGCTGCACTCTTATCTACGCCCCATTTTCGAGTTCTTTCAGAGACCTTCGCTGTTGATTGTCACTGAGAACTGACCCACCTGTTCGTTATGATCTGCTGATTATGATGGCGTCAATGCTGTTGCCTCCTTTCGCTTTTTCTTTGCTGTTTCGGAGCTTGCCTTGAAGCGGTAGCTGTCATTGCCGGTCTCGAGGATATGGCAGCGATGGGTGAGACGATCGAGCAGTGCTGTGGTCATTTTGGTATCGCCAAAGACGCTGGCCCATTCACTGAAGCTCAGGTTGGTGGTGATGATGACGCTGGTGCGTTCATACAGTTTGCTCAGAAGATGGAAGAGCAGCGCGCCGCCAGAGGCGCTGAACGGCAGATATCCCAGCTCATCCAGTATCACCAAGTCAGTTTTGACCAATGCCTCAGCGATCTTTCCGGCCTTACCCAGTGCCTTTTCCTGCTCCAGCGCATTGACCAGTTCAACCGTCGAGAAGAAGCGCACACGCTTGCGGTGATGCTCAATGGCCTGAATGCCGAGGGCGGTTGCAACATGCGACTTTCCTGTTCCCGGGCCTCCGATCAGCACCACATTCTCGGCAGCGTCCATGAACTCACAACGATGGAGTTGGCGGACCAAGGCTTCACGGATCTCGCTGGCAGCGAAGTCAAAGCCAGAGAGGTCTTTATAAGCCGGAAAGCGCGCCGCCTTCATGTGATAGGCGATAGAGCGCACCTCGCGTTCGGCCATTTCCGCTTTGAGCATCTGCGACAGGATCGGCGTCGTGCCAGAGGCACGCTTTCAGCGTGACGCGGCTTCAAATGCGGGCGACCCTTGCTCATGCAGATCCTGCACAGCCTGCGCCATGCGTCGTGCTGCAAGCACGCCTTCGGCGTGACGCATCTTCAGGCTGCGCAGCATGATGACGATGGCAGCTCCAGCGGGATCATGACGCATCGCGCGCTCCTTTCTGGACCCGCAACCCATCATGAGCCGTGCGACATTGGCCTCTGGCTCCTTACTCAGCGGCAAGGCAGCTGGAGGGTCCACGTCTGGCTGGTCAGTCAGCTTACCATCCAACAGGCGATGCAGCAGGTTCAGCACATGGGTCTTGGTCGGCACGCCAGCCTCCAATGCCAATTCTACCGCGCAGAGCACCGCCTGTTCATCGTGATGCAAGACCAGTGACAAGATATCGACCATCTCCCGATCTCCACCGGGCTGCCGCAGCATCTTCGCTTGCAGCAAGCGGAAGGGTTCGGGCATTTCGACGAAGGGCGCGCCATTGCGCAGCGCCCCGGGTTTGCGCTGAACGACAGCCAGATAATGGCACCAATCATAGATGATGCGCCCAGGCTGGCGGTGGGATCGCTCAATGATCCGCTGATGTGTGCAGATCACATGCCCCTCGGCGACACTCACCAACCGGTCGGGGTAGATGCGCAGGCTCACCGGCCGGTTCGCAAAGCTGGCGGGCACGGAATAGCGATTGCGATCGAAAGTGATCAGGCCCCCTCTCGCGCATGCTCGAATGCGCGAGAGGGGGCATCACGCACGCTCTTCTCAACCTGACCCTTCTCCCAGCCCGCCGCCGGATTGCAGAACTCGGGATCGAAGACGTAGTGGCTGGTCATGGCCAGAAACCGCGCATTTACATCGCGCCGTTTACCGACGCCAACCCGGTCGACGGCTGTCTTCATGTTGTCGTAGATGCCGCGCCCGGGGACGCCCTCAAAAACGCGGAACCCGTGCCAGTGGGCATCAAACAGCATCTCATGTGTTTGCAGCAGATAGGCCCGCACCAAGAATGCGCGGCTATGCGACAGCTTGATATGGGCGACCTACAGCTTGATGCGCTCACCGCCGACATAGGCCCAGTCCTCACTCCAGTCGAACTGGAAAGCCTCGCCCGGCGCGAACACCAGCGGCACGAAAGTCCCGCGATCTGTCGTGTGATGCGCACGCTGCCGTTCACC
>NZ_LGHS01000065.1 GCF_001202025.1 Pseudorhodobacter aquimaris | reverse complement strand
AGCCTCGTATGCTGGTGGCGACTGCATTGGCAAACAAGCTTGCCCGTACTGTTTGGGCGTTAATAACCACAAAAGAGAACGATCGAATTCCACCGCTGGCTGCATAAGCTTTGCACCATGCGTTGGAGTAAACCGGCAATGTGAGAAGGGCGAAGGAGAGTAAGGAACAACGGTCATAAGACGGGGTTGGGAAAACCAGATAGAAGCCAGGAGCTTTGTGCTCGCATCAACGATTTGGACCCATCCACGGACACCATACAGGCCAGCGGCGTGTGAAAGCCGCATTCAAAGGCCGGACACACGACTGCACTGATCACATGTTCTGAGCAATCTGAAAAACTTCTTGCATTGAAAGGGGCATCCACACACGGGTTCTATAACCCACAAAGGTGGCATTCATCCCTTAGTGGCAAAAGCCCCTTTGGCTTTCGAGAGACGGGCTGCCCAACATGACCTCAGAGACCAGAACTCTCGGGGGGCAAGGCCACATGATCCTGAGAGGGGGTCCGAATTGTGCCTGGCTTGCCGCGCCGTTCGATGATCCGGTCAAGGCTTCGGATCACGCGCTCGGCGCGCTGGGCAAAGTCCACTTCGATCCCAGGCCCTTCGCGGTTGAAGTCATCCAGCACGTTCAGCAACCTAAAGGCACGACCATCCCACAACCGGTCGGCCATGAAATCCATTGACCCGCTGCCCCGCAGCACATGCTTGCATGCGCGAGAGGGAGGTCACATTAGGCGCGTCAGGCAGCGCCAAAGCGTCAGGTTTGTCCCGCATCAACCGCTTCCGGGGCTTGATCTGTTACCCAGCAAGCCATTGCGCAGCAATGGCCTGAGAGGGCGAAGGTTCAACTCCAACTCGCAGTAGATCCGATAAACCCTTTTGTGGTTCCATGGATGCCCCTTTACGTTGTGCAAATGCAGAAAACACAGTCCGAACTCCCAAGTTTTGCAGGCGTCGGTTAACCCGGTCAGCAGATCGGCGATCTCCTCAGTCTCAGCGCACAACGTCGAGCCATAGCGATAGCAGGTCTCGCTGACCCTAAATGGCCTGCAAACCAGCGCAATGCTCACCCCACGTCGCGCCACTGCATTCCCGGCCATCTCGCGGCGTTGAGACGGCCCGGTTACTTTTTTCCAAGGGCTTCCTTGAGCAAGTCAGCCTTGGATGCTCAGATCCGCATACATTCGCTTCAACCGCCGGTTCTCTTCCTCTATGGCTTTCATCTGGCTGACCATGGACGCGTCTGTTACCCGGCAGGGTTTTGCAAAGCAAAAGCCCAAGAGGGCATGCCGCCATATTTGGCTCGCCACTTATAAAATGACGCATTCCCTCTCCGCGATTGCAAAGCAATCACCTGCCGACAAAGGCATCATGCCATGTTCACGGCAAAGGTCGGCCACCGGCACACCGCCTTCCGCCTGTCAGGGGATCAAAAGGATCTGGAGCTCGCTATATCTGGTCAACTTCATTCAAAATCTCTCAGGTATCTTGCCGAGCAAACTTTACGCATGAAGCCCTTTAATTTCGAGGGGATTACCCATCAGAGGCGGTCTGAAACACGAAACGGCCTGCGGTGACTGATACGATTGCGGGGCGTTCGGCTCTGCATGGCCGCTGGCCCTCTTTTCGGTTTGCTTGCAAACCGTTGCCGTGCAACGGAGCGCGCATCCGTCCAAATTGGCGCCAAGAGGGCTGTGTAAATATAGGTATAGCACTCTGTATCTCGGGGCCGAAGGCTGCGGGAAAATATCCCAGTCATGGCAAGCGTTGATACAAGCAGCACAACGGTAGCGAGATCTTGTTTGGTCCGTTGAAAGACCGGAACCCACGTTGCAACCCGTTATGCCAAATGGCCAAAGATATTGCTCTCGCTACAACCGTATTGGTTAAGCTATGTGACCTGGTGCCCAATGCGATCACAGGGGTTATTCACAATGTCCGGCGCGGCAGGAAAGCGTCACCACCGCACAGATCGCCCGTTCCATGATTTTCACCGTTCCCCTTTCGTCTGTAATCGGGCATATCTACACCATCCAAAGAATGAGGCCCAAAATGCACGATATCCGCGCGATCCGAGAGACCCCCGAAGCCTTTGACGCAGCGCTCGCGCGGCGCGGTCTTGAGGCCCTTTCCTCTCGGATTTTGGAAATTGATGCTGCGCGGCGTGCCAAAATTCTGGCCGCAGAAACCGCCCAAGCCGCCCAGAATGCCGCCTCGCGCGATGTTGGTGCGGCCAAAGCGGCCGGTAATGATGCGGAGTTCAATCGCCTGCGCCTTCTGGTGGCCGAGAAAAAGGCCGAAGTCGCCAGCCTTAACGAAGAGGCCGCCGCCGAGGATGCCCGCCTGCGCGAGATTTTGGTCGCTATTCCCAACCTGCCTCTGGATACGGTTCCCGACGGCAAGGACGAAGTGGACAACGTCGAGATACGCCGCTGGGGCACGCCGCGCACGCTGGATTTCAAGCCGCTGGAACATTATCAGCTGCCTGCCGCCCTTCCGGGCCTTGACTTCGCTACCGCAGCCAAACTTTCCGGCAGCCGTTTTGTGGTCCTCAAAGGCGCGATGGTCCGGCTGCACCGTGCGCTGGCGCAGTTTATGCTGGATACCCATATCGAGGAACACGGGCTGAATGAGGTCTGGACGCCGGTTCTGGTCAAGGATGAGGCGATGTTCGGCACCGGCAACCTGCCAAAATTTGCCGAGGACAGCTATCAGACCACCAATGGCTGGTGGATGATCCCGACATCCGAAGTCACCCTGACCAACACGGTCGCGGGGGATACGCTTGATGAATCCCAGCTTCCGATCCGCATGACGGCCCATACGCAGTGTTTCCGCTCTGAAGCCGGATCCGCGGGCCGCGATACATCGGGGATGCTGCGTCAACACCAGTTCGAAAAGGTCGAAATGGTCAGCATCACCACGCCAGAGGAATCACTGGCCGAACATGACCGTATGACCGGCTGTGCCGAGGCAGTTTTGCAAAAGCTGGAACTGCCCTACCGTGTCGTGGTGCTTTGCACCGGCGATATGGGGTTTGGCGCGATCAAGACGCATGACCTTGAAGTCTGGCTGCCGGGCCAAGATACCTACCGCGAGATCAGCTCTGTCTCGGTTTGCGGTGATTTTCAGGCACGGCGCATGAATGCCCGCTATAAACCCGCCGCCGGTGGCAAGCCCGAGTTCGTGCATACGCTCAACGGGTCGGGGGTGGCCGTGGGGCGCTGCCTGATCGCGGTTCTGGAAAACGGGCAGCAGGCGGATGGCTCGGTTCAATTGCCCGCTGCCTTGCAGCCCTATCTGCGCGGCAAGAGCAAGATCACGGCCGCAGGCGAGCTGGTCTGATAATCCGGCCCCGCGCGGGAGTGCCCTGCGCGGGGATCAACTGCCCAAGATCACCCGCACATAGTTGCGCGTCTCGGCATAGGGCGGGATGCCGGAGTGTTTCTCTACCGCGCCCGGCCCCGCGTTATAGGCGGCCAGCGCCAAGCGCCAACTGCCAAATTTATTATACATCATCCGCAAATACCGCGCACCACCTTCAAGGTTTTGGTGCGGATCATGGATATTGACCCCTAGTTTGCGCGCCGTTCCCGGCATCAACTGCGCAAGACCCGTCGCGCCGGCATGGGATTTGGCGGCCGGATTCCAGCCTGATTCTTGCTGCACCAGCCGCAAGAACAAATCCTCGGGAATCGAATGTTTGCGCGCCGCCGCTTTGGCAACGGCAAGATATTGCCCTTTGTAGCTGCCATTGAAACGGGGGATATTGGTGCTTGATGGCACCACGACCGGATTGGGTTGCAAGCGTACAGAGGCCGAATATTGCTTGGAAAGTCGGTTATCCAGCAGCTTGGTTTGGGTTTTGAACACCGTTTTGCGCGAATGGGATTTGCCTGAAAGCACCAGCGCCTCAGCAGATGCGGGGCTGTAGGCAGACCCCGCTGCAACAATCGCAGCAACACAAAAAACACCAAGACTATGACGCATAAAGCTGTCCATCAACACCGAACCAATGTTGCCATTCTACAAGATGACGGGGGATGAAATCTAGCCCTGCCGATGACTATGCCTTCAAACCTGCCGAGCCCTGCGTTTTGGTTGCGACCGCTGGCAGGCCCGCGTATACAAACACAAACCCGTCATGGCCGAAAAAGGCCGCGTCAGGCAATAGAATCTTACGCCTTGATTGGCGTTTCAACCACGGGGGGCCACATGGCTGGATCGGTTAACAAGGTAATCATCATCGGAAATTTGGGCCGCGACCCCGAAGTACGCAGCTTTGCCAATGGCGGCAAGGTCGTGAACCTGCGCATCGCGACCTCGGAAAACTGGCGTGACAAAGCCACTGGAGAGCGCAAAGAGCGTACCGAGTGGCATTCCGTCGCAATCTTTGATGAAAACATCGCAAAGGTTGCAGAGCAATATTTACGCAAAGGCTCCACCGTCTATCTGGAGGGCCAGCTTGAGACGCGCAAATGGCAGGACCAATCCGGCGCGGACCGCTATTCAACCGAGGTGGTGCTGCGCCCCTTCCGCAGCAATATGACCATGCTGGGCGGCCGCAATGACGGCGGATCCGGTGGCGGCGGTGGCTATGAAGACCGTGGCGGTTATGAGGGTGGTGGTTCTTCTTCTCGTGGTGGCTCGGGCGGCGGATATGGCGGCGGCAATGCACCTTCGGGTGGTGGGCGTTCTGACATGGATGACGAAATCCCGTTCTGATTTTCGCGCCTGCGCCGATCTAGACCTGTGACGTTTTCCTGATAAAGGGCTGGCACTTGTCAGCCCTTTATCATCGCGCGCTGACCCGCAGATCACCCCCTATTTGCGTGCGCTTCCAGTCACCGCGCAACAGTCGCAGGTGACTGGCAGGCAACATCGGCAACTCTTCGAGTAGTAAAATCGACAACACGCAAACCCCCGAGACATCGAAATGAAACATCGCCAGCGCCCCTGCGGGGACGCAAAGCAACCATTGCGCCCAATAGCGATATGCATGACGTAATAGGTGTCACCGCTGGCCCGAAGTGTGTTGGTCTTGCCCTGTTTTAGTTCCGGTATCTTTCGAGCAATGTTTGCTATGAAGGAGACAAGGGATGGCAAAGAAGTACACAGACGAGTTTCGGCGTGCTGCAGTGCGGATGGCCGCGACCAGTAGCTTAACGTGTCCGCAGCTTTCGTCGGATTCGGGGGTTGACGTCTCGACGCTGAACAAATGGGGTAACAACACCAGCACGAGGCGCGGGAGGTGCTAAAAAGGCGGCGATCCACTGACCGGCAGGGTTATGCGAAGCATGATCCCGCAAGAGACCTCTCGGGCTCATGCAGGTCACCTCTCGTGGAAATCAATTGGCGGGACCGCCCAATGAGCCAACGCCAGCGGGACGATATGGTGCTTTTGACCCACATCTGTG
This sequence comes from Pseudorhodobacter aquimaris, assembly GCF_001202025.1. Taxonomy (GTDB): domain Bacteria; phylum Pseudomonadota; class Alphaproteobacteria; order Rhodobacterales; family Rhodobacteraceae; genus Pseudorhodobacter; species Pseudorhodobacter aquimaris. Next base: position 1,498 of record NZ_LGHS01000065.1, on the reverse strand, counting down.
AGCAGCACCGCCTGAGTTTGCAAAACTATGGGCGCCCACGGATGACTGAAGAACTGCAGGAGCTGGGGCTGAATTTCGGTCAAGGGCGTGTGGGCTCAATCAAAAGTGGGCTGGAGTCATCAGCTACATTTGGACCAGCGAAAGCTACATTCACCATACGGATCGTGGGTCGCAATACTGGTCCCACGAGTATCAGCGCCTCCATCAAGGCGGAGCTGATTTGCGCAACCGCTAGGGCGCCCCGCAGACAAGCAGAAGGAGCAATATTCCACTACATCAATGATGGGGTGGATGCCCCACCCGGCGGCATCGCAATGTGCCAGAATGATAGCAGTTTAAACTGTCATACAAAGGAAGAGCATCCATAGAGAATGTTAGCATAGTAGGAATTGATTTAGCAAAACGGGGCTTCCAACTGCACGGGGCTTCCAACTGCACGGGGCTGCCACCGATGGTTCCGTTGTGTTCCGCAAGAAATTGTCGCGGTCTCAGCTTATTGCGTTCCTGAGTAAGCTTCCAAGGTGCGTTGTTGCTATGGAGGCTTGCGCTACGTCCCATTATTGGGGGCGTGAGATTGGCAAGCTCGGTCACGAGGCGCGTCTAATCCCACCTGTTTACGTTAAGCCGTTTGTGAAGCGTCAAAAGAACGATGCAAATGACGCAGAAGCGATCGCGGAGGCGGCATCGCGCCCGACCATGCGCTACGTCTCGGTTAAAAGCGCAGAACAACAGGCGCAGGGCATGGTCTTTCGAACACGCGATTTATGTGTCCGCCAACGCTCCCAGTTGGTAAACGCTTTGCGGGGTCATTTAGCAGAATACGGTGTCGTCGTCGCTCAAGGGATGGTTCAGTTTAGACGCATGATAACCAGCTTTGATGAAGTTGCGCCTGACCTGCCGACTGAAATCTTAGGCCTTTGCCAAGCATACATCGATCAGATCGCTCTTTTTGACGAACGGATTATGGCGCTGGACCACGAGATCAAAGGCCGCGCAAAAACAGATGAAGCACCATCACGGCTTATGACGATCCCCGGAGTTGGGCCTATGTGTGCTACGACCATTCAGGCCTTTGCGCCACCAATGGAAGAATTTTCTAATGGGCGTGAGTTTGCAGCCCGGGTCGCGGGCTTGTACCAAGGCAGAAGTCGACCGGTGGGCGACAAATCCTGGGTAGAACCTCAAAAATGGGGCAGCGCGATATAAGGCGGTTGCTGATCACAGGCGCGTCGTGCGAATGCACGCCTCGGTCGTGATGGCCGTCATCCGTTGGACCATCCGGAAAGGCCCACCACCTGGATCATGGCTTGCCAAGATGCTGGCGCGCAAGCCTCGTATGCTGGTGGCGACTGCATTGGCAAACAAGCTTGCCCGTACTGTTTGGGCGTTAATAACCACAAAAGAGAACGATCGAATTCCACCGCTGGCTGCATAAGCTTTGCACCATGCGTTGGAGTAAACCGGCAATGTGAGAAGGGCGAAGGAGAGTAAGGAACAA
>NZ_LGHS01000064.1 GCF_001202025.1 Pseudorhodobacter aquimaris | reverse complement strand
TTGAACGTGCTGGATGACTTTAATCGTGAAGGCTTATGTATTGAAGTGGACTTCTCGCTGCCCGCAGAGAGAGTTGTCAGAAGCTTAAACCAGATCATCGAATGGCGCGGACAACCTCAGGCAATTCGAGTCGACAACGGCCCAGAATATGTGAGTGGAAAGCTTATGGAATGGGCTGAAAAACACAATGTGCGGCTCGAATACATCCAGCCGGGCAAGCCTCAGCAAAACGCCTATATCGAACGCTATAATCGCACCGTTCGCGGCGAATGGCTGGGACAATACATCTTCGAAACGATTGAGGAGGCACAAGACCAGGCGACTGAATGGCTCTGGACTTACAACAACGAGCGGCCCAACATTCCTCTCACGGTTTGCTTGCAAACCGTTGCCGGACAGCGGGGCATCGGCGGCATAACTCCCGCAATGAAATTGAAAACAGCCGCATGAATTCTATGGCTGGACCCCATTAAAAATGGGGAGATTACCTTGTCACGTTCCAAAATTTTTAGAGGTACTGCGCCCACACGCGAATGAAACTGAAACGTTGAGCCGTCTTTGCCAAAGGAGCCGTGGGCGACATAGTTTCTTAACTGACCTCGCAAACTGATAATGTCGTCGTATGATGCTTTGTCTTCCGCATTTGAAAGGCTCAAAACCAGCTTGCACTTTTCGCTAAACTCACGCATCAAAAGCTCAGCGATTTCTTTGCCGTTAGTTAACTTGCCCATCAAGACGGCCATATGAACCAATGCTTGCTCACACCAAGCGAAAAACGCATCGACGGCTGCTTCATGTAGCCAAACCGATTGTCTTTGGAACTCGTAGGCTGGATAGGATATCGAAGTCCACCTCAATGAGCCGTCTTCGTTGAAACCTTTTTCTACTACTGCATCATCTTTCTCCGCCTCAAACTTTGCAATCAAGGTCTCACTCTGCTCTTTAAGAAAGACATACTTATCCCAAAGCTGCGGGCACTTCGAAATTAGATTGAGATCAGAAGTGGTTGATGCCTCTGTAGCCCTCCAAAGGTAGTAACTTTTTGCAGCCCTCATTCCCTTCTTTAGCGCTGCATAGACCGCCTCACCGTCTCCCCCCTCAGAATATTCAATCCTCATCCCGAACTTCGCATAAACAATAGAGTGGCGACGTCCTTCAAACTCAACCGGAATGATATATGCGAATTTTTCACCTGGACCCCAGTACTTGAAGCCGAGGAGGTCAACTAGCAACAGGAAGAGGAGATAGTATTCGGCATGAGGAATTCCCTTGAACACTCTGGGAGCTCCAGGACCGAATTTTTTCGACGTGGGTTTCTCAATTGGTCCGATTGCTCGAAGTACGTTCTTGCGTGTCTTTTCAAGTGAAAACTGTCCCATGAACCATCCTAAGATGTATACGAACTTGATTGCAATTGCATTTCGACGCGAAGTACGAAAACCGACATTGTATCAACGGCAGCTTTGTCCGCTCTCCCGACCTTCACCCGCCGAAAATGCTGCAAGATGAACGAATGGCCGGTTTGGTGAAGCTGCACTGCAGCGCTCGGCCATGAGGCGAACGGCAGGTCAGGGCCGTTCACCTCATGGCACGGGCAAATCGGTGCGTGGTTACTTGCCCCCGTTCAATCTGCGAAGTCGAGTACCTGCACAACACCCTATTGCGTCAAGTTCAGGTTAGAGCGCTACTGTGTTATTTCTATTCTATTCAGGCTTCACTCCATGGCCCGCAAGCATGGCTTATTGCGCAGAAAAAAGTCGCCGCGCACCAGCCCCGTTTCCAGATGGATGGCAAGTCACTCAAAAAAAAAATCGGCGACTTTCACCCGTATGGGCTGAAAGTCGCCTCAAGTTAGCCCCGCCGGAAAACCTTTGCCTCCAGATCGGAAAACTTTACCCCGATTCCGGAACAACTATGCCCCGACGCACACCTGTCCGATCCATAATCAGCTACATCCAGAGGTTCCGCCGCAGGTGTTGCACTTCATGCAAGTTCCGTTGCGGACCAGGGTGTAGTTGCCGCATTCACTACAGGCCTCCCCCTCATAGCCTTGCATCTTGGCCTTGGCCCGAACGTCCATTGTCGTGGAGGCGCTGATGGTGGCGGTCGTCGTTGTGGACGTTGCGGTCTGGGGTACCAAAGTATTAAGCACCGAAACAGCATCCGAACCTGTCGACAGCGCCGTGGCCCCCATACCACCCTGCAAGACCGTCAATTCCTGGGGCAGGCGTTTACGCAGATAGCCCGTCGAGGAAATCTGGCGCAGCACTTCTAGTCCGCGGTTGGCGGCCGTGTCGGATACATCGCTGACGTTCAGCTTGCCTTCGTCATTGCCCCCGCCCAAGGCATCAAATGTGGCCCCTTGCGGTTTGACATGGGCAAGATCGGTGCGGTCGAGGTAGGATACCGCCAGCTCGCGGAAGATATAGTCAAGGATCGAGGTGGCGTTCTTGATGCTGTCATTGCCTTGCACCATACCTGCAGGTTCAAACTTGGTGAAGGTAAAGGCCTCGACAAATTCCTCCAACGGGACGCCGTATTGCAGGCCGACGGATACCGCAATGGCGAAATTGTTCATCATCGCGCGGAAACCCGCACCTTCCTTGTGCATGTCGATAAAGATTTCGCCCAAGGTGCCGTCTTTGTATTCGCCGGTGCGCAAATAGACCTTATGCCCGCCGATCAATGCCTTCTGGGTATAGCCTTTGCGGCGCTCAGGCAGCTTTTCACGGTGGGATTTGACGATCTCACGCACAATCACCTTTTCAACGATCTTCTCGGCCAGCACGATCGCTTTTTCCTGATCGGAACCGGAAGCGAGGATTTCTTCGGCCTCGTCATCATCCTCGACCAAAGCCGATGCCAAAGGCTGTGACAATTTCGATCCGTCACGGTAAAGCGCGTTGGCCTTGATGCCCAGCGAATGCGACAGCTCATAGGCGGCCAGTGTTTCACCGATGCTGGCAGTGTTGGGCATGTTGATCGTCTTGGAGATCGCCCCCGAGATAAACGACTGCGCCGCTGCCATCATATGGATATGGCTTGCAACCGACAAATAACGCTTGCCTTTACGGCCACAGGCATTGGCGCAATCAAATACCCCATAATGATCCGCCTTGAGGAAAGGCGCACCTTCCAGTGTCATAGTGCCGCAAATATGTTCATTCGCCTGCTCGATCTGGGCCTTGGTGAAGCCGAGATGGCGCAGAAGATCAAAGGTCGGATCGGCCAGCTTTTCGGCCGGAATGCCCAAGGTGCCCTTGCAGAATTCCTCGCCCAACGTCCATTGGTTGAACACAAAGCGGATATCAAAGGCCGAGGCAAGCGCGCCTTCGATCTTCTCAATCTCGCGCGGGCCAAAGCCGTGACCGACCAGCGAGGTATGATTGATGCCGGGGCAATTACCAAGCGAGCCATGGCCCACCGCATAGGCGATGATCTCGGCGATCTGGGCAGAACCATAGCCCAGCTTTTCCAAGGCGGCAGGCACGGATTGGTTGATGATCTTGAAATAACCGCCACCGGCCAGCTTTTTGAACTTTACCAGCGCGAAGTCAGGCTCAATCCCGGTGGTATCGCAATCCATCACCAGCCCGATCGTGCCCGTGGGGGCGACAACGGTGGTTTGGGCGTTGCGAAAACCATGCGCCTCACCCAAGGCAAGCGCCTCATCCCATGCGCCCATCGCCAGGGAGGCCAATGTATCATCGGGGCAATTGGCATGGTCAAGGGCGACCGGATCGACGTTCAGCCCGTCATAGGAACCCGTGGCATGGGCCGCCGTGCGGTGGTTGCGGATGACCCGCAGCATGTGGTCACGGTTGCGGGCAAAGCCCGGAAAGGCGCCCAACTCACCCGCCATCTCGGCCGAGGTTGCATAGGAAACGCCCGTCATCAGCGCCGAAAGCGCACCACATAGCGCGCGGCCCTCGTCGGAGTCGTACCCATAGCCCATATTCATCAACAGCCCACCGATATTGGCAAAGCCAAGCCCGAGCGTGCGAAAATCATAGGACCGCTGTGCGATTTCCTTGGACGGGAACTGCGCCATCATCACCGAGATTTCCAGCGTCACCGTCCACAGACGCGAGGCATGGATATAGGCGTTGCTGTCAAACCGGTCATCCTTGTAAAAGGTCAGCAGGTTCATCGAGGCAAGGTTACAGGCCGTATCGTCAAGGAACATATATTCCGAGCAGGGGTTAGAACCTCTGATCGCGCCGTCCTCGGGGCAAGTATGCCAGGCGTTGACCGTGTCGTGAAACTGGATCCCCGGATCGGCACAGGCCCATGCGGCATGGCCGACCTGATCCCACAAATCTCGCGCCTTGACCGTCTTGGAAACGCTGCCATCCGTGCGGTTGATCAGATTCCAATCGCCATCCTCCTTGATCGCCTGCAAGAACGCATCGGTCACGCGGATAGAGTTGTTGGAGTTCTGGCCAGAAACGCTTGAATAGGCCTCGGAATCCCAATCGGTATCATAGGTCGGGAATTCAATGCTGTCGTGGCCCTGCTTGGCGTAATCCAGAACCCGTTTGATATAGGTTTCCGGAATCGCCACTTTCTTGGCGTCTTTGATCGCGGCTTTCAGGCCGGGATTGTCCTTGGGTTCATAGGCCGCTTCAACCGCGCCGTCCCACGCTTTGATCGTGGCAAAAATTGCGTTCAGCTTTTGCTCGTGCATCTTGGAGCCGGCAACGATGCTTGCAACTTTTTGCTCTTCGATCACTTTCCAGTTGATAAAATCCTCGATGTCGGGGTGGTCGGCATCTACGATCACCATCTTGGCCGCGCGCCGCGTGGTGCCGCCCGATTTGATCGCCCCCGCGGCACGGTCCCCGATTTTCAAAAAGCCCATGAGCCCCGAGGATTTGCCTCCGCCCGAGAGCTTCTCCCCTGCCCCGCGCAGGCTGGAGAAGTTGGTGCCGGTGCCGGAGCCGTATTTGAACAGACGTGCCTCACGCACCCACAGATCCATGATGCCGCCATCGCCGACCAGATCATCGGCAACCGACTGGATAAAGCAGGCATGGGGCTGCGGATGCTCATAGGCGCTGCCGGATTTGGTCAGCTTGCCGGTGGCGTAATCCACATAGTAATGGCCCTGGCTTGGCCCGTCGATGCCATAAGCCCAATGCAGGCCTGTGTTGAACCATTGCGGGCTGTTTGGCGCGGCCATCTGGTTGGCCAGCATATAGCGCATCTCATCATAATAGGCGCGCGCATCGGCCTCAACGGTGAAATAACCACCCTTCCAGCCCCAATAGGTCCAAGCGCCTGCCAGACGGTCAAACACTTGTTTGGCCGAGGTTTCGCCCACAAAGCGTTGATCTTCTGGCAGTTTCGCCAGCGCATCCTCATCCGGGACGGAACGGTACAAAAATGCGGGCACGCCTTTTTCACGAACGGTTTTAAGCCGGGCCGGAACGCCCGCCTTGCGGAAATACTTCTGGGCAAGAACGTCAGAGGCAACCTGGCTCCAGCTTGCCGGAACCTCTACGGCGTCATTATGGAACACGATCGTGCCGTCCGGGTTTCTGATCTCGGACACCGTGGTGGTGAAATCCATTGCGCCGTAAGCGCCTGTGGCCTCTGTCGTGAACTTCCGCTCGATCTTCATTTTGCCCGTCTCCGACTTGTTACAGGCGTTCTCGCGCCCGGTTTTTATGTCCCATAATTCGTCTACACCCGCGCCGCCTCGCAAAACGGCCTACAAAAACCCGAAAGGGCGATGCTCGCTTATAGGTTGTAGTTCGAATTTTAGCGTTACCACATATAGTGCCTTAGCGTGGTGTCTCAGCAAAGTGTCGTATTTCCCAATAGGGATCAACGGATAAATCCCCTCTATCCACAGATATTTCCCAGCCTGTGAATAGAATTTTGCAAGCCCCAAGTTTTACAGGGTTTTTTGCCAAGCTTAGTTAATTTTTGGCGCGCACCCCGGCCCGTCAGACCGCCCATCCACCTTCATCATTTACCACAAATAGTTAATTTTTTCAAGAAAAACGTTAACAAACCACTAAATGTAGTCCCCGCGCACGAATCGCCCAAGGCAAAAAAAATCCGCAGCCGCCTGCCGACTGACGGCGCGGGTTACGGCCGCTCTTTGCCTGTACAATGCCATACGGGTTGCAATTCAACCAAAGCGCAGCACATGCTTCGACATGTACCCGTATTTAAACAGGAGCACCCCCATATGAGTTTGTTTTCAACACTTGCCAAAGTTGCCGTCGGTGTCGCGATCGCCAAAGGGGCAAGCCATGTGTCGCGCAACGGCATGCCCAAGCTGGGCAGCGGCGGAATCGGGGGCATGCTTGAGAGCCTCGGAGGCACCTCTCGTGCGAATGCGGATGCGCGCGCGCCCCACAGCACGGGCCTGAGTGGATTGCTGGCACAGGCGGGCCCTATGTTGGGTGGCCTTTTGGGCAGTCAGGCCGCACAAAGTACGGACGCCGATGCCGGGCTGAACCCCGCGTTCAATCCGGCAATCCTTGGACAGAACAACGCGACGCCAAGCCGTGATCAGGAACTTGCCGCCGCCCTGCTGTTGCGGGCGATGGTTCAGGCAACCATGGCCGATGGCACACTGGATGACGCCGAGAGAGAGCGGTTGATGGAGCACCTGGAAGACGCCAGTCAGGCCGAGCGCGCCTATGTCACCAGCCTGTTTGAGCAAGAGCCCGATGTTGGTGCCCTTGCCGCCGACGTGCCCCACGGGATGGAGGAACAGGTTTATCTGGTCTCTCTTATGGCCATTGATCTCGATAGTCAGGCCGAAGCGCAATATCTGCACGGGCTTGCGCAGGCGCTTGGGCTTGCCCAACCTGTAGTAAATGATATTCACAAGCAAGCGGGCGTTCCACCGCTCTATGCCTGAACGCCCTAAATAGAGGTGGAGCCTGCGGCCAAAACTGCCTAGATGGGCCACAAAAATGACGTGTAGGGCGCGAATATGGCCAAAGACATCATCGCTCGTTGTGAGGCCAAGGGCCTGCGCATGACCGAGCAACGCCGCATCGTGGCCCGCGTGATCGGCGAGGCCGTGGATCATCCTGATGTAGAGGAGCTTTATACGCGGGCCTCTGCCATTGATCCGCGCATCTCACTGGCCACGGTTTACCGCAGTGTCAAACTGTTTGAAGAGGCCGGCATTCTGGAGCGTCTGGAATTCGGTGATGGCCGCGCGCGTTATGAAGATGCCGAGCGCGACCACCATGACCATCTGATCGACATGCATTCAGGCGAAGTCATCGAATTCGTCGATCCCGAAATCGAAGCCCTGCAAGAGCGTATTGCCGCACGGCTTGGCTACCACCTCAAAGGGCACCGGCTGGAACTATACGGCGTGCCAGTAAAGCCGAAATCATGAGCGATTCAGACAACACCCGCGCCAGCCTTTTGATGCTTGGCTCCATGGCCGCTTTTGCCTTTGAGGATCTGTTCCTCAAACGCTCTGCGACCGCGCTCAATCCCGGACAGGTTCTGGTGATGATCGGGACAGTTGGGGCTGTCTTTTTCTGGCTGGCTGCCGCCTCCAAGGGGCAAAGGATCCTGACCCGGCGCGCCTTTGCACCTGCGGCCTTGCTGCGCTCGGTCTGCGAGGGGTTGGCAAGCCTGCTTTACGTCACGGCCCTGTCACTGATCCCGCTTTCGACCAATGCGGCCCTGCTGCAGGCCTCGCCGCTGGTGGTGACGATGGGGGCGGCGCTGTTCCTGCGTGAGCCGGTGGGCTGGCGGCGCTGGTCTGCGATTCTGGTCGGGTTTATCGGGGTGCTAATCGTCTTGCGCCCCGGCACCGAAGGGTTCCAGATCGCGGGGCTTTTGACCGTCGCCAGCGTGATCGCCCTTGCCGCACGTGACCTTTCCACCCGGATGATGCCCGCCGACATCGGCACATTCCAGCTGACAACCTGGGCCTATATCTCGATTGTTCCGGCGGGGATCTTGTTGATGGTGATAGCTGGCGCCGCGCCGGTGCTCACAATTCCGGCCACCCAGTGGCCTGATCTTATCGGCGCGCTGATCACCGGGCTTGTCGGCTATTGGGCGGTGACGGCGGCGATGCGCGTAGGAGAGGTGTCTTTCGTCGCCCCCTTCCGTTATTCGCGGCTGGTCTTTGCCGTCATACTCGCCACGCTGTTTCTGGGCGAGCGGCCTGATATCTGGATGATCGCAGGCTCCGCCCTTATCATCGGCTCGGGCCTTTACACCTTTGCCCGAGAGCGCAACCTGCGCCGCCGTGCCCGCCTTCAAACTCTTTCCAAAGTGCCCGTCACACGCTAAACAACATCACCCTATCATTAGCCCCGGAGGCCCCATGTCCACAATCGTAGATATCCATGCCCGCGAAATCCTCGACAGCCGGGGCAACCCCACTGTCGAGGTTGACGTCCATCTTGAAAGTGGCGTGATGGGCCGCGCAGCCGTGCCCTCGGGTGCTTCTACCGGCGCACATGAGGCGGTCGAGATGCGCGATGGCGATAAATCGCGCTATATGGGCAAGGGCGTTCTGAATGCCGTTGCCGCCGTCAACGGTGAAATCGCCGAAGAGCTGGTCGGTTTCGACGCGATGGAACAGGTCGGCATCGACCGCACCATGATCGAGATGGACGGCACGCCGAACAAATCCCGTCTTGGCGCAAATGCGATCCTTGGTGTGTCACTGGCGGTGGCCAAGGCTGCGGCCGAAATTTCGGGCCAGCCGCTGTTCCGTTATGTCGGCGGCACCTCTGCGCGTATGCTGCCCGTACCGATGATGAACATCATCAATGGCGGCGAACATGCGGATAATCCGATTGATATTCAGGAGTTCATGATCATGCCTGTCGCCGCGGAAAACATCCGCGACGCGGTGCGCATGGGCTCCGAAGTGTTCCACACCTTGAAAAAAGAGCTTTCCACTGCGGGTCTTTCCACCGGAATCGGCGATGAGGGCGGCTTCGCACCAAATCTTAGCTCTACCCGTGACGCCCTTGATTTCATTCTGAAATCCATCAAAAAGGCTGGCTACCGTCCGGGTGAGGATATCATGCTTGCGCTCGACTGCGCCTCTACCGAATATTTCAAGGGCGGCAAGTATGAGATGAAGGGCGAGGGCAAGACCCTTACCTCTGCCGAGAATGTCGATTACCTTGCGGCCCTTTGCGATGCCTATCCGATCATCTCGATCGAGGACGGCATGGCTGAGGATGACTGGGACGGCTGGAAGCTGTTGACCGAGCGTTTGGGCGATAAGGTCCAGTTGGTGGGCGACGATCTGTTCGTGACCAACCCACGGCGTCTGGCGCAGGGGATTGCGCAGGGCTGCGGGAACTCCATGCTGGTCAAAGTCAACCAGATCGGCACATTGACTGAAACACTCGAAGCGGTCGAGATGGCACATCGTGCGCGCTTTACCAATGTCATGTCGCACCGTTCGGGCGAGACCGAGGATGCAACCATTGCTGACCTCGCGGTTGCCACCAATTGCGGCCAGATCAAAACCGGGTCGCTGGCGCGCTCCGACCGGTTGGCGAAATACAACCAATTGATCCGTATCGAGGAAATGCTGGGCGAAACGGCTGAATTTGCAGGACGTTCGATCCTCAAGGCCTAAGACCCTGCCCCCGCCGGGTTCCATCGGCGGGGGCCACCTTTTGCGCCCCAAATGTAGCGGGTACAAAATTACGCTGGCACTAACGCTTAGGCGGCGCTAATGCGGTTGTATGACACAGCTGGCCACAAAAAATACTGATACTTTGCGCGGCTTTCTTTGCGCGCTGGCTGCCTATTTTATGTGGGGTTTTTTGCCGCTTTACATGAAGGCGCTTGCCCATGTGCCGCCACAAGAGGTTATCGCCCACCGCGTGTTGTGGTCGCTACCTATTGCCGCCGTGGTGTTGCTCTATCAAGGGCGCACGGCAGAGCTGCGGCTTGCCTTGCGTACCCCTTCGACCCTGATCATGGGGGCGGTGGCGGCCGCGTTGATCTCGCTCAACTGGGGATTTTACGTTTGGGCGATCGGCGCGGGCCATGCGCTGGATGCGGCCCTTGGCTATTACATCAACCCGCTGTTCAGCATCCTTCTTGGTGCGATTTTGTTGCAGGAACGCATTGCCCCGATGCAACGGGCGGCGGTGGTGCTGGCTGCTCTGGCGGTTGTGGTGCTGACTGTCGATCTGGGTCGGCTACCGGTTGTCGCGGTCGTCTTGATGTTAACATGGGGTTTTTACGCCTATCTGAAAAAGCAGCTTCCTATTGGCCCGAACCAGGGATTTACACTGGAGGTGCTGTTGCTGGCGCCTTTTGCGCTTGGCTATTTGATCTATCTACAAGTTCAGGGCAGCGGTCACTTCTTGATGGGCAATCAGTGGGATACTGGACTTTTGTTGGGCTGCGGTCTGGTCACAGCCGTGCCCTTAATGTTTTATGCCAATGGTGCCAAGGGCTTACGGCTGTCCACTATTGGCATTTTGCAGTATATCGCACCAACGATGATCATGCTGACGGCCGTGTTCATTTTTAAAGAGCCCTTTGGCGTCGCGCGTATGATCGCCTTTCCGATGATCTGGGCGGCGCTGGTGCTTTATACACTATCGATGTTCAGGGACCGCGCCCGTAAACCTGCGCTCTAAGGTCGGCTGATCTGCCCGCCCCCGATTGTTGCGCGCACGCCTGTCGTATCGGGACCGGAGGTGGGCAAGCCCATCGCTACCCGCACCGCCAGATAGGCAAAGGCTTGCGCCTCAAGCATATCGCCGTCCAAGCCGACGGCCTCTACCGGCAGAACCTCACAGTCCATCAGTTCGGCCAGCGATTCCATCATCACCGCATTGTGCCGCCCGCCCCCCGTTACCAGCAAGCGGGATACCGGTGTGGGGAAATGTTCGGCACCTTTGGCCACAGCAGTGGCGGCGACAGCGGTAAGTGTGGCCGCTGCGTCGGCGTCAGACAGCCCCATAACAGCCTCTGACAGAATATCGAAATCGTCTCGGTCCAAAGACTTGGGTGGCATTTTAAAAAAATACGGATGTGCAAGAAAGGACTCCAGAATCTCGACATCCGGCACACCTTTCGCCGCCAAGGCACCGCCCTTGTCATAGGCCATACCCAAGCGCGTCTGCATCAGGTCATTGATCGGCGCATTGGCAGGCCCCGTGTCAAAGGCAAGACAGGCCCCTGCCTCATTTGGTGCGCCGTGCCGCGGGTCCACCCATGTCAGATTGCCCACACCGCCAAGGTTCAAAAATGCCAAAGGCGCATCGGCCCCAATATATTTCGCACAGGCAAAATGGAAAAACGGGGCCAGTGGCGCGCCCTGCCCGCCCATCTCGACATCGGCGGTACGGAAATCCCAAACCACCGGCAGGCCCAGAACCTGCGCCAGAACCGCACCCGATCCGGTCTGATGCGTGCCGCGCCCGCCGGGATCATGCGCCAGGGTTTGCCCGTGGAAGCCTACGATCTCGGCGCCGTCAAACAGCCCCAGAACAGCGGCATGGGCGGCCTCAACCACCTCGGCCACGGCCTCTACGCCCGAATCATCCTGCCACAGCCCGAAGCCTGCGCGTATCGCCTCACGCTGTTCGGGGGTGTATTCGCGGTAGGCGGTATGGCCGAATTCCAGCACGTCATGCCCATCCGTCAGCACCATCGCCGCATCCACCCCGTCAAGCGAGGTGCCAGACATCGCCCCCAATGCCCAAACCGGCCCTGCCTTTATCATCCAAGCCCCCTTTGACGCCACGCCGCAGCCCCGCTATACGCGCATGATCTTAAATTCCTATAAAGCACGAGTGACCCATGACCTACCATGCAAAATCGGATTTCATGCGCGTGATGATGGAGCGCGGCTTTCTGGCCGATTGCACCGACTATCAAGCATTGGACGAAGCTTTGGTGAAGGGCGTCGTGCCAACCTATATCGGCTATGATGCCACGGCGAAATCGCTGCATGTCGGGCATCTGTTGAACATCATGATGCTGCGCTGGCTGCAAAAGACCGGCCACAAACCGATCACCCTTATGGGCGGTGGTACGACCAAAGTGGGCGACCCCAGTTTCCGCGCCGATGAGCGCCCGCTTTTGTCGCCCGAACAGATTGGTGAGAACATCGACGGCATGCAGCAGGTGTTTGCGAAATACCTGCGCTATGGCGACGGGCCGAGTGATGCGATCATGCTCAACAATGCCGAATGGCTGGATGATTTGAACTACCTCGATTTCCTGCGTGATATCGGGCGGCACTTCTCTATCAACCGGATGCTGTCGTTTGAGAGCGTGAAATCCAGGCTGGACCGCGAGCAAAGCCTGTCCTTCCTTGAGTTCAACTATATGATCCTGCAAGCCTATGATTTCCTTGAGCTTAACCGCCGTTATGGCTGCGTGTTGCAGATGGGCGGATCGGACCAATGGGGCAATATCATCAACGGGATCGACCTGACCCGGCGGGTGCTGGATACGCAGATTTTCGGGCTGACCTCACCTTTGCTGACCACCTCTGACGGGCGCAAAATGGGCAAAAGCCAGGGCGGGGCGATGTGGCTGAATGCCGATATGCTGAGCCCTTATGAGTTCTGGCAGTTCTGGCGCAATACCACCGATGCCGATGTCGGCCGGTTCCTGAAGCTTTATACCGAGCTGCCGGTTGAGGAATGTGACCGTCTTGCAGCACTTGAAGGCTCCGCGATCAACGCGGCCAAAGTGATTCTGGCCAATGAGGTGACGACCCTTTGTCACGGGGCCGAGGCGGCGGCCAATGCCGAGGCCACCGCGCGCGAGGTCTTTGAGAAAGGCGGCACCGGCGAAGATTTGCCCACTTTTGCAGTGAGCGCGCAGGAACTGGCCAATGGGTTTTCGGTGTCATCGCTCTTTGTGAAATCGGGTCTGTCGAAATCGGGCAAGGAGGCCAAACGTCTGATCGCCGAGGGCGGCGCGCGGCTGAATGATGAGGCGGTGACCGAGGCGGGTCAAATGATCACGGCCGCCGATCTGGCCGAGCCGATCAAGCTGACCGCGGGGCGTAAACGTCATGCGCTGATTGTGATGGAATAAAAAAATGGGCCGGGGGAGACCCCGACCCGTTACGCCCATCAAAGATGGTATGGCCCATTCCCGGATATCGGGAATGGGCCGTTTTTTATTTCTGAACGGTTACGGAAACCATCTTGTCGGGGTTTGAAACCTCGCCATTGCTTCCGGCGCCGCGCTTGATGTTATCAACCACATCCATGCCCTCGATCACACGGCCCACGACGGTATATTGCCCATTCAGGAAAGGCCCCGGCGCGAACATGATAAAGAACTGGCTGTTGGCGGAATCGGGGTTCTGGCTACGGGCCATACCGACGATGCCGCGCTCAAAACTCTCATCCGAGAATTCTGCCGGAATATCGGGCAGATCGGATCCGCCCATCCCCGCGCGTGCGGTGTCACCGCTTGCCTTGCCGTATTGAACGTCCCCCGTCTGGGCCATGAAGCCGTTGATTACACGGTGAAAGACAACATCGTCATAGGCGCCTTGTTCGGCCAGAGACGTGATCTGGGCCACATGTTTGGGTGCCAGATCGGGCAGCATGTCGATGACCACCGTGCCTTTTGCCTCGCCGTCGATCTCGATCACGAGGTTCGGGCCGGGGCCGTCGGCAGCCTGTGCCATTGCGGGCGTTGCGGTTTGGGAAAGCGTCCAGCCCCCCAAGACCGCCAGCCCGACAGCAAAGAAACTGCCCGCGATCAACGTGTCCTTACGCATCAGCGGCAACCTTGACCGAAATCATGCGGTCAGGGGATTCCGGTGGCTCGCCACGGACGATCGCATCCACATGCTCCATCCCGGAAATCACGCGGCCGTAAACCGTGTATTGCCCGTTGAGGAAATCATTGTCCTTGAAGTTGATGAAAAACTGGCTGTTGGCCGAGTTCGGGTTCGACGAACGTGCAGCACCCAAAGTGCCACGCGCATGGGGCAGCTTGGAGAACTCTGCCGGAAGGTCGGGCTTGTCGGAACCGCCCGTCCCTGCGCGGCGCAGGTTGAAGCCGTCTTCCATATCGCCATGTTCCACATCGCCGGTCTGGGCCATGAAGCCGTCGATCACGCGGTGAAAGCAAACGTTGTCATAAGCGCCTTCGCGGGCAAGCTCTTTCATGCGTTCGCTATGTTTC
This sequence comes from Pseudorhodobacter aquimaris, assembly GCF_001202025.1. Classification (GTDB taxonomy): domain Bacteria; phylum Pseudomonadota; class Alphaproteobacteria; order Rhodobacterales; family Rhodobacteraceae; genus Pseudorhodobacter; species Pseudorhodobacter aquimaris. The sequence continues at coordinate 46,315 of NZ_LGHS01000064.1, read as the reverse complement.
GGGGCGACGTCTGCGAGCAGCTCGATCACGACGGTCCCGTTCTTGAGTTCCATCAGGATCGTGTTTTCGGGGTCTTTGATATCGGCCATTTGGCGCTCCTGTTGCTTTTATGTGGCGCAACTTAATCATCCATGGCCGTGATGAAAAGGGCTAACCATTGACGCCGCTGCAGGGATAGGGTGGAAAGGGGCAACAGAACGCATGGAGGCCGAGATGGCTTGGAAATCACTGGATGATATGGACCTGAACGGCAAAGTTGCGCTGGTGCGGGTGGATTTGAACGTGCCCATGTCCGGGGGCGAGGTAACGGATGCCACCCGGATCGAGCGGATTATCCCGACGGTTAGGGATATTCTGGCCAAGGGCGGCAAGCCTGTGCTGCTGGCGCATTTCGGTCGACCCAAGGGCACGGTAGTACCCGAGATGAGCCTTGAACAGGTGGTCCCTGCCCTACAGGCCGCTTTGGGTGATGTTAAGGTGAGCTTTGCCAGTGACTGCATCGGCGGGCCTGCGAAAACGGCTGTGGCCGCGATGGGGGGCAATGAGGTTGTCTTGTTGGAAAACACCCGTTTCCATGCGGGCGAAGAGAAAAACGACGCGATGCTGGCCGCGGGCATGGCCGCCTTGGGCGACGTCTATGTCAATGACGCGTTTTCGGCCGCACACCGCGCCCATGCCAGCACCGAGGCCATCGCCCGGCTTTTGCCCAATTGCGCCGGCCGCTTGATGCAGGCAGAACTGACCGCGCTGGAGGCGGCTTTGGGTTCCCCTGCCCATCCGGTGGCGGCCGTTGTCGGCGGGGCCAAGGTTTCGACCAAACTGGATCTGTTGGGTAACCTTGTGACCAAGGTCGACCATCTGATCATCGGTGGCGGGATGGCCAATACCTTCCTTGTGGCGCAAGGGATCGAGGTCGGGAAATCGCTTGCCGAACGTGACATGACCGAAACCGCGGTTGAAATTCTGGACAAGGCCAAGCAGTCCGGCTGCACCATTCATCTGCCAAGCGATATTGTGGTCGCGCGTGAGTTCAAGGAAGGCGCCGCCTCTGAGGTTTTGCCTGCCAGCGCCTGCCCCGAGGATGCAATGATCCTTGATGCCGGTCCCGAAAGCGTCGCCCATATCGCCGAGGTTTTCACCAATTCGCGGACCCTGATCTGGAACGGCCCGCTTGGCGCCTTTGAAATCTCGCCCTTTGACGCGGCCACCAATGCCGCCGCGCAAAAGGCCGGGGACCTGACGCGCGATGGAAGCCTTGTCTCGGTTGCGGGGGGCGGTGATACGGTGGCCGCGCTGAACAAAGCGGGGGTCGCGGATCAATTCACCTATATCTCCAGCGCGGGGGGCGCGTTTCTGGAATGGATGGAGGGCAAAGATCTACCCGGCGTTGCCGTGCTTAAGGGTTGACGCAACCGTAAGGTGATTTCTCTGGCCTTTCGCGAGTCGTTAGCGCCAACAGAATTGAATGCATGCGCGCTTGGGGCTATGCCCCGTTTCAATCGGGCCTCGGCCCTTTCGTGTACAGATAAGGATTTGACGATGGCGAAGACCAAAATGGCCGAACAAATGACCAAAGGCGCAGGCTTTATCGCGGCGTTGGATCAAAGCGGCGGCTCAACCCCCAAGGCGCTGCGGCTTTATGGCGTCGAGGAAAGCGCCTATAGTTCCGATGCCGAAATGTTCGATATGGTCCATGCAATGCGGGCCCGGATCATGCAGTCGCCAGCCTTCAATGGTGACAAGGTTATCGGCGCGATTTTGTTTGAACAGACCATGGACCGCGATGTGGACGGCATGCCCACCGCGCAATATCTTTGGGAAAAAAGGGGCGTTGTACCCTTTTTGAAGATCGACAAAGGGCTTGAGGATGAGGTCGACGGCGTGCAGCTGTTGAAACCCATCCCCGGTCTGTCTGATCTTTTGGCGCGTGCGGCCAAGGCAGGCATTTTCGGCACCAAGGAACGCTCGGTCATCAATGCGGCTAATCCAAAAGGGATTGAGGCAGCCGTCGCCCAACAATTCGCCCTTGGCGCAGAGGTTGCCGCCGCAGGTCTGATGCCGATACTGGAGCCTGAGGTCACCATCACCATCACCGATAAGGTCGAAGCTGAGGATCTGTTGCGCGATGCGATCTTGCGCCATCTCGATGCCCTGCCTGCCGGTCAGCAGGTCATGCTCAAGCTGTCCTTGCCAACAAAGCCAAACCATTACAAAGCCTTGGTGGGCCACCCCGCAGTGATGAAGGTTGTGGCACTTTCGGGCGGCTATTCACGCGATGAGGCGAACCAGATGCTGTCCCAAAACACAGGCATCATCGCCAGCTTCAGCCGTGCCCTTTCGGAAGGGTTGAACGCAGGCCAGACGGATGCAGAATTCGACGCAACGCTTGCCAAGGCGATCGATGCAATCCATGCCGCCTCTGTCGCGGGCTGATATCTGGCCAATAAAATAATCAGGAGTTTCCCTTCGGGGGGATTCCTTTTGTGATTCGTCTGTGCCATTATCAATACCACCCCCGAACAACAGGGGGAGTTGAGGCAAAATCATGACCCCCCAGAAAACACGCCCCGCAATCACGTCCCTTCTTTTGATGATGGCTGCCGTCACGCTTGGTGGATATTTCACCTTTGCCGCCGTTCAGGGCGATTACGGCGTGTTTCGTCAGGTGCAGCTGCGCGCCGAGGAACGCAGCCTGATTGAGCAACGAGACAAGCTACGCGCCGAGTTGGAGCGGATGCAGAATCTTACGCTCCGGCTGTCGGACAGCTATCTTGATCTGGACCTTCTGGATGAGCAGGCCCGCGATGTGCTGGGCTATATGCGCGCCGATGAGATCGTTATCCGCTAACACTCTTTGAAACCTGCCTTTCCTGGCGGCCCCCCGGTCGCTGGATCGCTGCACGTTTTTCCTTGTTTTTCCGTATTGCCCTCGATAGTTTAATAGTGAACTACTTACATTGTTGGGGGGGAGTGCGACCTATGGCCGTACCGAAGAAAGCCGCGAAACCGAACACATCCAAAGAAGAGCTGATGGGCTTTTACAGGGAAATGTTGTTGATACGCCGGTTTGAAGAAAAAGCCGGGCAGCTTTACGGGATGGGGTTGATTGGCGGTTTTTGCCACCTCTACATCGGACAAGAGGCCGTTGTCGTGGGGATTGAGGCCGCAGCCAAAGAGGGCGACAAGCGCATCACCTCCTACCGCGACCACGGTCACATGCTTGCCTGCGGGATGGACCCCAAGGGTGTAATGGCTGAATTGACAGGGCGTGAGGGCGGCTATTCCAAGGGGAAAGGTGGCTCTATGCATATGTTCTCCAAGGAAAAACATTTTTACGGCGGTCACGGGATTGTTGGCGCACAGGTGCCGCTGGGGGCCGGATTGGCCTTTGCCGATAAATACATGGGCAATGACAATGTTTCCTTCACCTATTTCGGGGATGGTGCGGCGAACCAGGGTCAGGTCTATGAGACCTATAACATGGCAGAGCTGTGGAACCTTCCGGTGGTGTTTGTCATTGAAAACAACCAATACGCGATGGGCACCAGCATGAAACGGTCCACCAAGTCGCCCTCACTTTGGGAGCGTGGTGCTGCTTATGGCATCAAGGGAGAGGCTGTGGACGGTATGGATGTTCTGGCCGTCAAAGCTGCCGCTGAAAAAGCTGTGGCTGTGTGCCGCGCGGGCGACGGCCCTTATATTCTGGAAATGAATACCTATCGTTACCGCGGGCATTCCATGTCTGATCCGGCGAAATACCGCACCCGCGAAGAGGTGCAAAAGATGCGCGATGAAAAAGACGCCATCGAACATGTGCGCGACCTGTTGGTTCAGGGGGGGCACGCCACCGATGACGACCTCAAGGCCATCGACAAGGACATCAAGGCGATCGTCAATGAGAGTGCCGAATTCGCCAAAGAAAGCCCCGAGCCCGCGTTGGACGAGCTCTGGACAGATATTTACGCCTGAGGGGGATACACACATATGGCAACGCAAATCCTAATGCCGGCCCTTTCACCGACGATGGAAGAGGGTACTTTGGCCAAATGGTTGGTCAAAGAGGGCGACACCGTTAAATCCGGCGATATCATGGCCGAAATTGAAACCGACAAGGCGACGATGGAGTTCGAGGCGGTCGACGAGGGTATCGTCGGCAAGCTTCTGGTCGCCGAGGGCACCGCAGGCGTGAAGGTGAATACACCCATCGCCGTGCTGGTCGAAGAAGGCGAAAGCGCCGATGACGTTGAGGCCGCACCCGCCGCCGAATCCACGCCAGCCGCTGAAGAAAAAACACAAAGCGCCACCGTCGCCGAGCCATCAGCACCGGTAGAGGTGAAATCCAACGCCTCGCCCGATTGGCCCGAAGGCACGCCGATGAAAACCATGACCGTGCGCGAAGCCTTGCGTGAGGCCATGGCCGAAGAGATGCGCAGCAATGAGCGCGTCTATCTGATGGGCGAAGAGGTTGGTGAATACCAAGGCGCTTACAAGATCTCGCAAGGGTTGCTGGATGAATTTGGCCCCAAACGTGTGGTCGATACGCCGATCACCGAGCACGGCTTTACCGGTATCGCGGTCGGCTCTGCCTTTGCCGGTCTGAACCCGATTGTGGAATTCATGACCTTCAACTTTGCGATGCAGGCGATTGACCAGATCCTGAACTCTGCCGCCAAGACGCTTTATATGTCTGGCGGGCAGATGGGCTGCCCGATTGTGTTCCGGGGTGCCAATGGTGCCGCCGCCCGCGTCGGTGCACAACACAGCCAGTGCTATGCCGCTTGGTATGCCGCGGTTCCCGGGTTGAAAGTGGTCATGCCCTATTCGGCCGCTGACGCAAAAGGTTTGCTGAAACAGGCGATCCGCGATCCGAACCCGGTGATCTTCCTTGAAAACGAGATCATGTATGGCAAATCCTTTGAGGTCCCTGATCTGGAAGATTTCACAATTCCGTTCGGCAAGGCGCGTATCTGGCGCGAAGGCTCGGATGTGACCATCGTTTCCTTTGGCATCGGCATGACCTATGCATTGGAGGCGGCTGACAAGCTGGCCGAGGATGGGATCTCGGCCGAGGTGATCGACTTGCGCACCCTGCGCCCGATTGATTACGGCACGGTTCTGGCCTCGGTTCAGAAAACCAATCGCTGCGTCACGGTTGAGGAAGGCTGGCCCGTGGGCGCCATCGGCAACCATCTGTCCGCGACGATCATGGAAAAGGCTTTCGATTACCTCGATGCGCCGGTGATCAACTGCACGGGCAAGGATGTGCCGATGCCCTATGCGGCGAACCTTGAAAAACATGCGCTGATCACGACCGCGGAAGTGGTCGAGGCCGTCAAATCTGTCTGCTACCGGTAAGGAGAAACGCAAATGGCGACTGAAATCTTAATGCCCGCGCTTTCCCCCACGATGGAAGAAGGCACATTGGCAAAATGGTTGGTAAAAGAAGGCGATACCGTCAAATCCGGCGATATCATGGCCGAGATTGAAACCGACAAAGCGACGATGGAATTTGAAGCGGTCGATGAAGGTATCGTCGGAAAAATTCTGGTTGCCGAGGGCAGCGCCGGGGTGAAAGTGAACACCCCTATCGCGGTTCTGCTGGAAGAGGGCGAAGACGCCTCTGCCATCAAGACCGCACCCGCCGAGGCAGCGGCGCCAAAAGCCGAAGCGGCAGCCGCCTCTAAAGACACGGCGACGGCCGCCCCTGCGGCGTCCAAATCGACTGGTGCACGCATCTTTGCCTCACCTCTGGCACGGCGTATTGCGGTGGAAAAGGGTATCGACCTGACGCAAATCACCGGATCCGGCCCTCACGGCCGGATTGTAAAAGCGGATGTCGAGGGCGCGAAACCGGCTGCAGCGCCGGTCGCGGCACCCCCTGCCCCAGCGGCCTCTGCGGCACCGGCAAGTGGTGCCACAGCCGATACGGTAAAGAAGATGTTTGCCGATCGCGAATACGAGGAGGTGACGCTGGACGGTATGCGCCGGACCATCGCGGCCCGCCTGACCGAGGCCAAGCAAACCATTCCGCATTTCTATCTGCGCCGTGATGTGCAGTTGGATGCGCTGATGGCCTTCCGTGCCACTCTCAACAAACAATTGGAAGGGCGCGGGATCAAGCTGTCGGTCAATGATTTCATCATCAAAGCCTGCGCCAACGCGTTGCAAGCCGTGCCGGACTGCAATGCTGTTTGGGCCGGTGACCGGATCTTGAAACTGAAACCTTCGGACGTGGCGGTTGCTGTTGCCATCGAGGGAGGCTTGTTCACACCGGTCTTGCGCGACGCACATCAAAAGTCCCTCTCCACCCTCTCCGCCGAGATGAAGGATCTGGCCTCCCGCGCGAAAACCAAGAAGTTGGCACCGCATGAGTATCAAGGCGGCAGCTTTGCGATTTCAAACCTCGGAATGATGGGAGTCGACAATTTTGATGCGGTGATCAACCCGCCGCACGGATCAATTCTGGCCGTGGGCGCGGGCGTAAAAAAACCGGTGGTAAACGGCGATGGAGAAATTGCTGTGGCAACTGTTATGTCGATGACGCTTTCGGTCGATCACAGGGTGATTGATGGGGCTTTGGGGGCTCAATTCCTGCAAGCGGTGATAGACAACCTGGAAAACCCAATGTCGATGTTGGCTTGAACTGCTAGTGTAGATATTTCCGGAAGAAGATTAATGGACCATTCCGGGTTTTGGGACATGAAAGTGACGCCTGCCGAGGAGGCTCTCGGCAGGCGTCACTTATTCAGGTTTTCCTGATAAAAATCTGACAATCCAGAGGATGAAACGAGGGCGTGTTTACGTTTAAGGATTCCCAAATCGGTTGCTGAATGAGTCAAGGTTGCAAACATGGGAGGCAACCTTGATCCGCACGGCTTTAACCGACGCCAAATAGGAAAATATATTTCCGCTCTGTCTTGGCCGGAAATGTGATCCCGGTCGTACTGGGCCAGTCCTTCGTCTTTTTTGTTGAGGCGGTTCTTTGGATCGTACGAACGGGATGCCACTGGCGCGGTCTAGCGTCAGCGTTCGGGAGATAGAACACTGTTTTCAAGCGATTTCGCATATGGGTTATGGCAGTTTCATTCTGGCGTATTTTCAGAGTTTTAGACGAAAAATCCGACTTTGAATACGCGGTGGTCGACGGCACAATTGTCTAGGTTCACCGTCACGGGCAAGGCGTAAAAGGGGGGCTCAAAGCCAGGCCATTCGTTGCCCGACAGGCGATTTCATCGCTGAGAGGGGGGCGTTCTCGTGGGGCATAACCAGTATGATTATGGCGCTAACGGATGCCTTAGGCAATCTGATCGACTTTTGGTTGCTGCCCCCTTCTCGGGCAACGGGACAAGCGCATGATCTGCGCGGCACTGCTGCTTTGATCGAAGGGCTAACGTGTGGCCAGTTCTTTGCCGATCGGGCATTCAACGCAAACTGGCTACGTGATGCGCTGGCCCAAGCCGGAATCGAGGCGATCATTCCGCCAAAATCCAACCGACGGTTCCCGGCCAACTTCGACCGCGTTACCAACAAATGGCGGCACTTGATCGAGAATTTCTTTGGAAAGCTCAAGGAATAATGGGGAATCGCAACGCGCTGCTGCAAAACTGACGCCAGCTTCAACGCATTCATCTCAATCGCGGCCACCGTGATCCGATTGGAGTGAACGTCAATATGCCCTAGTGGACCGGCAACTAGCCTTTTTGCGACTTAGTGTTCCGGTCCTTTTCGAGCAATCTTTGCCGTGACGGTGGTGCCAGTTCGCCATGGGTCAGCATGTTACTACTATGCTGCTCTCATTTTGCGTCACTCGCGCCAACCGCAAGAGCAAATATGAAGCTACGAGTAAATCAAAGATCCCTTGCCCGCCTGATGCGCGATGAAAGGCATACAATTGCCGTCACATAAGGGCAAGAGTCTGCATTTCGCCAGTCCGCGCCCAAGCCAAGATCCAAATCACAACTTACGTACTCGAACAACGAGACAGGCCGCGTAGGAATTCAGCGTCCGGATACTTGGGTCAATCGCCGCTATCAAACACTTGGTTCATCATGATAGAGGGCTGATCGCATCCAGCTTCCCCCACCACTTGCGCAGGGACGCCTGCTACTGTCATGCAAGGGGGGATGTCTTTTAGGACAACCGAACCAGCGGCAATCCGCGAACAGTGTCCAATCTTGATATTCCCCAAGACCTTAGCTCCTGCCCCGATCAGCACGCCATCTCCGATCTTAGGATGGCGATCACCATCCACTTTCCCGGTCCCGCCCAAGGTAACCGAGTGCAGCATGGAGACATTATCGCCGATCACTGCAGTTTCACCGATAACGATGGAATGAGCATGATCGATCATGATCCCACAGCCAAGCTTAGCATTGGGGTGGATATCGACACCGAACACCTCAGACACGCGCATTTGAACAAATAACGCCAAATCATGCCGCCCCTGACCCCATAGCCAATGGCCGATACGATAAGCTTGCACCGCCTGAAACCCCTTGAGGAACAAAAGCGGCTGCAACAAACGGTTACATGCAGGATCACGCTCATACACTGCTGCGATATCAGCCCGCGCAATCTGGCCCAGTGTCGGATCCGCGGTGAAGGCTGCATCTGCAATTTCGCGCAATATCTGCTCGCTCATCTCTCCCGATGCCAATTTCAGGGCAAAGCGAAACGCCAATGCACGCTCTAACGAAGCATGATGCAACACGCTGGAGTGGATCAACCCGCCCATGAGCGGCTCGGTCGCAACAGCCTGTAGAGCCTCGTCACAAATGCGCTGCCACACGGGGTCAAGCGTTGTGATCTCTTGTTTTTGCTCGTGCATGACTGCCTCTTAGTTGTTCACTGGCCCTGACTATAGGGCGTATTCGGACCTGTGGTCCATCACTGGAGACATCACTTAAACATGATTCAACAAAGTTTCCAGTCAGTCAGCCGCCCTTTTACACCAGTGCGGAACTCTGTTGCACAATTCAGTTGCTTGACGGGATCCCCCTATCCCCAAGCGGGTTTAAGCCACGGCTTTCGCAACAGGGACACCAAGCGCAGTGTAGCCATTCAGGACCGCGATGCGCACCTGAGCTTCAGCACCCTGACTGTCAAAGTCCCGCGCCATCAGCCGCTGACCCAGAAGTTTCAAGCAGTGCGTTTTGATTTCGACGCTGCTCCGGCGGTGGTAACCGCTCCAGTTTCGCTAGGGTGCCCGGCCCAGATATTTCGATGCGCGGAGCGTGTCGTTCCTGGCAATGGCGCCAGCGCTACTTGACTTCCATGGCTGGGCATTTCTACGCGGCATGATAACCGTAGCCGCTTCACGATCGGCGATTGCATTATGGTATCTTCGCGTGTCAGATGATCCATCAGCAGTTGCGCTACCAATCTCCTGATCTTGGGGGATTTGATTGAGCAGTTCAGGCAGCATTGGCGCATCTCCTGTGTTGCTATCGGTGATCTCGACGGCTCTGATTTCCAATATCTTTTCGTCGATACCGTTGTTGATCTTGCGCCAAACGCGCCGTTTTGGTACCAGCGTGCTTGCGCGCGTTCCTCTCGCCTTCACCCTCGACCTTGATGCCGGTGCTGTCGATCAGGAAATGCAAAGGGCCGGTCAAACTGCGATATGGGATGTTGACTGCAAGCGTCCTCAGGCGGCAGGACAAAGTGCTGAAATCAGGCACCGCCCAGCCCAATCCCGTCAGTTGCAGCAGGCTTTCGGCAAAGCCCGTCGTCTGACGAAGCGCCATCCCGAACAGCATTTTCATGGTCAGACAGGTCTGAATCGCGGCGTCGCTGAATATCTGCGATTTGCCCCTCTTGCCGGAAGGCTTAGCATCCCAGCTCATCTCGGGATCGAACCAGATTGTAAGGCACCCGCGGTGCTTCAGCGCCTCATTATATTCAGCCTAGTTCGTCCTCTTGTAGGGGGTGATGTCGGTTTGCTCATGCCGCCAGCTACCACACTGAATTTGTGCAACAGAACCCCTGTACGGCCTAGGGTGCGCAGCATTGCCTGATCAATATTTGCAAGTCGAATGCCGTCTCAACCATAAAAATCCCGACACCCATAGAGGGCGACCAAAGCCGCCCTCTATGTTCATGCCCCCTAAGTTCATGACAGTGCGGGTTCTTGCACCACAAAAAGTCCGGCGCTGTCACGCCGACAGGGCTAGCGTTGCAAATGGACCGGGCCCGAACCGGTCCGATATTTGCGCCACCATCAACGTTCCGCCAGGTGCGGCGTCAGCCTCAAATTGCGCAAGGGAGTAAGTCCAGCTTGGCTGTATAACCACCTGCTCGCGAACAATAATACCACCAACCATAACGCGGATTAGGTATTGTTCCTGGGTTTCTCCTAATGGAACCTCAAAGGATTCCCAGCTATCGCCATCAATCCGGGTTCGCCGCACCCAAGTGATTTCACGGTCCCCCCCTGGCAACAGCTTTGCGCGCAAATGAACGGGTGAATATGGTCTCAACCCGACACCAGTGAATGCTTCGATGCGGTGAATAACATTCGGATCGTCGACCCCACGCGCCAGCGTCCCGATACGGTAATGCCGCGCCAAGCCCCGCTCGGACGGTAAAAGGTCAAGCTGCGTCAAAGCGTCATCAAGCAGGATGACCATACTTCCTACCGGCCAGACCCCGGGCATTATGCCATCAGTGCCAAGCTGCCCTCGCAGGCGCTGACTTATCTCATATATCCCAGGCTCGATCAGTGCGACGTCCTGGAACTGAATGTTTCCCAGTTGCCCGGACTTCCATCGCCGATCGCAAGGGCATTTCTTCCAGACAAAACTGCAAGACTGTCGGCTGAAGATAGCGCACCATTGCTCAGTTTAATGCGCAAGGGCGCACCACAGTCCCATAATCCCGAAGGGGCGGCGGCCAGCTCTGTTTGCGTAACGCCTAGGACTGCGGGCTGCGAAATAATCTGGTTAAGCCCATATCCCGCATCGGATGCCGCGCTCCATACCGCCACGGATTGCGGCCAAGGACGGGCTGCTACCGCGATATGGGGCGCGTATGGCACTTCTTCTCCTGTCATCAATGGCAGATCGAGAAATACAGGATAGACAGGGGTTGGCGGCACAAATGTATTGACCTGACGACGATCCTCAAATGTGTTTGAGGGCGTATAAACTGAGCGCTCTATACGAATTGCTTCAACCAAAGCAAATTCCGATAGGTCGACCCTGTCAATTCGATATGCTTGGCCATCGAGGTCGACAATATCACCAGCTCCCAGTTTGGCCAAAGAGCGCGGCAGCGCAAACCGCGCCGTGTCGCGTGCCACCCGCGCTTCTGAAAGCCAACGTTCGGCGATGCTTCGTCCCTCATTATCCGTTAACGCAAGGGACAATTCACTTTGCGATACGCCAAAGCTCTCTTCATCGGGAAAGATGGCCTCTACCTGGCGGTTCCCGAAATCAGCTTCCGCCTCAATGAAATTCAGCCGCACGCGCCCCGCGGTTTCTGCATCAGGGGTGCGCAGGGTTTCAATGATCCCGTCAAGCGAAGAGGTTTCAACCAGCTGTTCTGGATCAACAGAAACTGCAGGTTTGTTGCCCCGCATCTGAAATAACAGCACGCCGTCGCGCTCAATGGCTTCAAAGCCATACGCCAACATCAAAGGTTGCAAAGCGGCCCGGGCTGAGCCAACCCCATCGGGCGTATAGCCGCGCACAACGCCGAATAATTCCGAAACATCAAAATCATATATGCCAGAGCGTTCACATATTTCCGCCACAACGATGTCCAACGGCAGATTGGCGCTCCGTCCTGTCAGCCAATGACCACGCCCGTAGTTTTCACCATCTGACCAAAGCCCCCCATTATTTGGAAACTGCGGAAACGGCCGTGCATCCCATGCCCAGGCATGGGCGCGCGACATATCCACCATCGGCTCCTCATAGATGGCAGATATCGGATTGCTTGCCGGATCTGCCCACTCCAGCGCCATTGCCCGAAGATATTGCATCTGGATCGTATCGTCTCGCCGCCCGTTAGAATATTTGGGCAGGCTCGATTCCGATGATTTCGGGTCCAGAAACTTATTGGGCTGATTGGTTCCGTTGTCGATAGCCGCACACCCGTATTCGGTGAAACGGATCGGTTTTGATTGCGGAATCCATTCGGTAGAAACCAGTGAACGCTCGCCATCAATGCGATTATGATGTGGATTCAGCCACCAATTCTTGAGGTCTTTATACCGGTAGATCCAAGGTTCATCATAAGCCCCGTCCGTGATCGGCAAGCGCCGTTGCGCAAGCTCCCCCTCGATACTGTCATAATACCAATCATAACCCTCACCCCCCATCACATTGCTGCGCAAGTAATCCAGGTCATAGACCGCAGAGTATGCCGCGTCTGCCTGATCATCATCATCACGCCAATCCGATAGCGGCATGTAATTATCGATGCCGATGAAATCGATATTTTCATCTGCCCAGAGCGGGTCAAGATGAAAATACACATTCCCATCGGTCTGATAGCCAAAGTATTCCGACCAATCCGCCGCATAGGTAATCTTGGTGTCCGAACCCAATATGGCGCGCACATCTGCTGCCAATTGGCGCATGGCTTCGACAGCCGGAAAGCTATCCCCTTGCCCGCGAATTTGGGTCAATCCCCGCATTTCGGAGCCGATGCAAAAGGATTCAACCCCTCCCGCAGCCGCGCAAAGATGAGCGTAATGCAGGATAAACCGACGATAGTGCCACGCGCTCGGCCCACTATAGGATATGACATCACCATTGACCGTGAAATCGCTTGCCTGTGCCGCACCGAAAAAATCCGCGACTTCTGCTTCGGCTGCCAAAGTCCGATCTGGCCCCCCGCTGCGGCCCGGCGCCTTTGAAAGCGTAATGCGGCCGCGCCACGGCAGAACCGGTTGGGACATTGCATCAGAGTAAGGATCCGGCAGGGTATTTCCCGAGAGTTGATCCATCAGAACAAAAGGATAGAACATCACCTCCTGCCCGCCATCGCGCACAGCTTTAATCGCCTCGATGACAGATGCATCCGAAGGTGTGCCGCCATAGATGGAGCGGTCAGACTCTTTGACAATCTCTTGCGCCTGACTGCGTCCAATGCCACCAGCGCGCCACGCCATTTTTTCTGCGTCCTGCGTGTTCTGCTCTACCTTTGGCTGAATCAAGCACTCTCCACAGCGCAGATCCCCGCCAAACCACGATACAATCAAAGATACAGATCTGACATTTGGCAGTTCTCCCCGCATTTGCTGCAAGGAGGTCGCAAAATCCGCCTTACCGGAAGGCGAGTTCACATTGGCGCTACGGCTTAGGCCGGGGCCATCGTTGTAGTGCAGCGCAGTTGTAGCCAAAGCATATTCGCCCGTCCCGGGCATCATTGCCACGGCCTGAATTGCACGGGAAAGGTCAGTTGTCGTTTGCGCATATTGCCCTTGAGCCGGACGCACGACTTCAAAGGTGAACTGAGGCACACGGTTGCCAAAACGAGAAATATCAAGGTCTTCAACCACCACATAGGCAATCCCGCGATAGCCAGGTGCATTGCCCAAGCCCTCCACCGCCTCAATTTTCGGATCGGGCAACTGGTCCTCTGTCCCGCGATAAATACGCAGATTGAGACTGTCGGGGTCGATCTCTATCCCGTCAGCCCATATCCGGCCAACCGTAGAGATCTGGCCTTCGCAAAGGGCAACCGCAAAGCTGACAGTATAAGAATAACTGGTCACGGTTTGCTGCGGCGCACCCTTCCCGCCGCTACGATTGCTCGATGAGGTTTCTTGAAACTGCGTAGCCCAGATAACTTGCCCTGCGACGCGCATACGTCCGTAGACCTGCGGGACGGATGCACCTTCCGACGCTCCGGTCAAACGAAAGCGCTCGATCCGCCCTGTTTCCACAGCTTCTGAACCCGAGCCCATCAAACGCTGGTCAATCACCCGGCCCAAGGTTGCCCCAACCGCCCGGCCAATGACCGCACCAGACAGGCCCAAAACTGTGCCCCCAAAACCCGCCCCGGCGGCGGCCCCAACAGCTGACAGAAGAATCGTCGCCATTTACAGCACTCCTTTATGGAAATTCAAAACGCGCAGCGATGCGCCGGACCCACGGCTCTGACAGCGGGCTTTCGATAACGCCATGCCCCGTGTAGGCATGGATAAACTTCGTTTGAGGCGCCACAGCGCCGACAATGCCCAAGTGTTTGGCAACGCTTCCCTTTCGCATCCGAAACAGCAAAACATCACCCGGTGCAAGATCCCCCAAAGGCTTGCGCCGCAGCCAACGACAGGCCGCACGCATCAACACCTCTTCACGGCTCGGCTCGGACCAGTCCGGGGTATAGGCAGGCACCACCTCTGGCTCCGGCCCTTGCACCTCACGCCAGATCCCTCTCAACAGGCCGAGGCAATCAGTGCCTGCATCCTTACTACTGGCCTGATGAATATACGGCGTGCCAATCCAAGCCTGCGCTTCTGCGACAATACGCGATTGTAATGGAGTCATCGCACCAAACTCCCGCCGGTATTCGCTTGTGTCGAAACGGGATAGGAGGTCAGCCAATCCTCGCCGGGAATATCTGGGAACCCACGGAAATTCACAAAGTTGGCGAACTTCAATCGACAGGTTGCGCCGCGTTTGTCACAGCCCGCCTCAAGCCGGATCATATCTCCTTCAAGCAACGGCAGGGGTATCTGCTGCCATGTCTCGATCACCCGCTGACCATCTTCCAGACAATCATTCTTGATAATCGAGACCAATCCTTTTGCAGCACCCGACAAGACGGTCAGACGCCCTTTTTCAAACCAGCACTCGCTATGTTCTGACAAGCCAGAGAAGCGGAATATGCGGTTTTGCGTCACCCTCTCCAGCGGGATTTCTTCCGAGAACCCTGGCTGTGTCAGGTCAAAGCCGCATTTAACATCCCCCAAAACTGCAGAACAGCTACGCTGGAATGCGCGCCCCTGAGGCTGGTTAAGAGCTTCGGTCAAGCCACGCAACTCGGCATGAAACGCACCGCCGGCACGTGACAGCTCTCCGATTGTACCCCGAAAGGTCAGCGCACGGTGATCAGTATTTGCCCAATTCACCTGCCAGCCGGTCAAGGACGCACCGTCAAAACGACCGGCCAGAATATCCGATTCTGTTACCGC
Source organism: Pseudorhodobacter aquimaris (assembly GCF_001202025.1). Classification (GTDB taxonomy): domain Bacteria; phylum Pseudomonadota; class Alphaproteobacteria; order Rhodobacterales; family Rhodobacteraceae; genus Pseudorhodobacter; species Pseudorhodobacter aquimaris. The sequence goes on along the minus strand of NZ_LGHS01000064.1, from coordinate 31,170 downwards.
CAGATAGACAGGGCACCCGTTGCTTCGGTGTTGTCCACCGACAGGCCCGTGGTCTGTTGCAGCGCGAGCGCCGTCAGCCCGGAATTGGCCTTATAGACCTGCCCGCCAAAGACAATATCACAGTCATGATCCGTAAACCCGAACCACGTCCCGTCTTTGCGTTCGATCCCCCAGGCATGGCAAACCGTGGTCGTACCACTTTCGAGATGTGCTAAAAGCCCCTCTTTTCCCGTTGTCATACCCGAACCTCCACCACTGGAACGGATGGCATATCGCCCGCCCGAAAGGATGACACCGCGGTTTGAATTGCATCTGTGTCAAATCGTACCGGCACGTCAAACTCAAAGCCTGCTGTAATGCGAACCCCTTCATCCGGAGGCGTTGGGAAACTGATAATTCCCTTCGCAACATCAACAAAAAACTCGATCGTCTCGATCTTCGGGTCACCAGAAATCGCAAGCAAAACACTGCCCAACACCGGTTTAACGACAGGTCGGGCATAACTTTGCCCGCCCGAGACATATGTCTTTGTCAACTGAAAAACCCGCCGCGTGCCATCACCAATACCGATTGGTTGGTCCATCGCCGACGGCTCCTTGGAGGGCAGACAAGATTTGTAGTCAGACCAATCCTTCCATCGAAAACCATAAAGCCGACCCTGCCGAGCCTCGTAAAAGGAGATCAGTGACTCCACATCATCAAGACTGCGCAGGCTAACCCCCGCGTCATAGCGGCGGCGCGAATGAGCCCACAAACTGTTGCGTTCTTCAAAGCCGTTGGCCAGCGTAACAATCTCTGTGCGCCGCTCGGGCCCGCCGACAGAGCCAAAGCTCAGGTTTGCCGGAAACCGTATCTCATGAAAAGCCATGTTTTGCCCCTACCTGTTCCGTTGCCCGCGCGCCAATGCACGGCTGGCCTGCGCTGCGATCTGGCTTTGACTACGCTGGAAGCCGCTGACATCCGGGCTGGAAATATTCATCACCACCGTGATCGGCTGGGCGCTTCCTCCGGCCTGCACGCCCAAACGACCATCAGCCCCGCGCGCCAGCGGCATGATCGCCTCTGGCCCCGCCTCACCCATCAACCCCATGCCACCGCGCATCGGGAAATTGGTGGGTGACGACACAACACCGCCTTTGGCAAAAGGCATCACGCGGCCTTGGGTAAAGGCGCCACCGTCAGCAAAGGGCATGATCCCGCCCAAAGCCGAATTCAGCCCGTTCGCAACCAAGCCGCCCAAGGCGCTTTGCACCGGTTTCATCGCAACCGAATAGACCGTATCCATCATGGTTTCGGCCACGCCTTTCAGCGCATCCGACAGCTTCAAGCCGTCAAATACCACGCCATCAAACGCCCGCCGCAATTCGCCACCGATGCTGTTGGACAGGGTATTCACTTCCCGCCCCGTAAATACCAAGCTGTCGCGCATTCGCGACAATTCGCCGTCAAACGCCGAGACCATGCTACCGGTCCCGTCAAGCGTTAGCTCAAGTGCTGCGATCTGGTCTTCCAGGTCTTCGATATCAGCCATGTTCCGTTCCCTTTTTCACGTCAGGAAAGGCGCGCGCCAAGTCCTCCAGGCGCGCGCGGCTCAAGGGCGCGGTACTGGCCGCAGCCCCAAGCTTTATCCGCAACTCAACAGGGGTCAGCCGCCAAAAGTCCTGCGGCTGCATCCCCAAGCCGTGCAACCCCACTTGCATCAGCCCCGCCCAATCGATGCCTGTCATGCCTCGCCCGGCACCGAAAACGCCCGCGCCAATAGCGCCGCCGCCATCCGCGCCGCCTCTACCGGCCCGCCTCCGATTTCAACCGTACGCAGATCTGCCGCCGTTCCTTGCCAGCCGCCGCCACGCAGGCCCGCCACCAACAACGCCAGCACATCACGCGTTGAAAACCGCCCGGCTTCAAAGCGCTCGACCAATTCGATCAAGGACCCGGCTTCCAGAACCGCCTCCAGCTCGGCCAATGCACCCAGTGTTAGCTTGGCCACATGGCGTTTGCCATCCAGCAGCACCGCGACTTCTCCTGCCCATGGGTTCTCCATCAGAGTGCCGTGAAGGTTAGCGCGCCGGCGGAGGCCATCGTCATCTCATAGGTCGCCTCGCCATTATGGCTGCCCGAATATTCGATCGACGACAGTTGGAACGGTCCTTCAACCACACCAAAATCCGGTATAATTACTTGAAAACGTGGGATTTCGCCGTCGAAGAAGATCTGACGCGCGCGCTCATCTGTGCCCGCATCGCGAAACACGCCGGAGCCGGAAATCGAAGACGTCTTTACACCCGCACCGGCCAAAAGCTCACGCCATCCGCCCTGACTTTCCAGACTGGTCACATCAACCGTTTCGGCATTGAAGCTGATCCGGGTCGCCCGCAGGCCCGCGATTGTCTCGAAACTACCGTCCCCATCCATATCCAGCTTGATCAACAGATCCTTGCCACTTTGCACAGCCATTGCTTATCTCCATTTCAAAAAGTCGCGCCCCAATGGGGCCAAGATTCAATCCTCGACCCGCGCCCGAAAGCTCAGATCAATCCGCCGCGCGCCGCCCTCATCAAGACGTATCGCCTTGGCCCGCCGAAAGTGCATGCTCACCAATCGTCCACGTGTCAGCGTCAATGGCGCGTCCACCAAGGCGTCCGACACCGCAACGGCAACCGTTTTCGCCGCCGAGAACCCGGTATCGCTGCTGATCACGGCAACCGTCAGTCTGTGTTCGGCCCCTCCGCCAGTTTTATCGGATTGGTCATAGACGTCTTCCGGCCCGATCAGCACGAATGTACCCGCGCCGCCCCCCGAAGGCACCGCATCAACAATGGATACGCCTGCCAGGCGCGGGTCCGTGCTTAAACGGCCGTAAATCGCGGTCTGAAGTGCTGCCGCCGATCCATAGCTCATGCCAGTATCTCCTCTTCTACGAAACAGACGAGGTACTGTCCGCTGTCGTCGCGCTCGGTCACCGCGTGGATCCAGAAAACCCGCATATTGTCGCGAAACCTTTGGCCAACCGTTGGCCGCGATGGTGCCCCTTGCGGCGCCCCTCTTACGGTTATGCGGTAGGGAACCGTGGACAGGACCACTTCCTCACCCGCGGCATCGCGCCCCGTACCGGGCAGGACAGAGGCCCAAAGCGTGCCCAAGGGCTCCCATGTCAGGGTAAATCCACCCATCCCATCCGAGACCTCTACCGGGCCTTCCAGCACCAGAGAGCGGGTTAGATGAATTGCTGTCATGCCCCAGCCCCTCCCAATACGCGGACTGTGCGCCAACGCTCGATCAATGTGATTACGCCCAGCGGCAGCCCGCCTTCGGACCGCAAGCCGCCCTCATGGCGGCGCTCATAATATTCGGCCGCAAGCAACAACACCGCCTGCCCCAAATCAGCGGGAACATCGTTCCAGGCCGGGCCAAACCCAGCGACGAATTCGATTTCCACGCGGCCCGCGGTCGGGATGGATGGCAGCATGTACCCTCTTGCCCGCAGTTTTGGCCGGTGCATATCCTGCACCAAACGGTATTGCTCTGCAGGTACAACCTCGGCCAGCTCATCACGGTCCAACACCGCAACCTGGGTGATGTTGGATACCGGTGCCACCGGCAAAGCCTGCTCACCTCCCGCACGCCAGTCATCAAGGCTCCACTTATATTCACGAGAGATCAGTATCTTCCCGATCCGACCTTCAATCGCAGCCATAGCTGCCCGCAAATAGCTCTCAATCAAACCGTCCTGCATCCCGTCATCGGCAAACCCGGTGCCAAGCCGCAAATGGTGTTTCAACGCCGTCACCGGCAACGCCGCTGAGGGAACCGCTGTTTGCTCGATCAACATCATCTTGTTTCTCCGAAAATTTTGCCGCAAAAAAGTCTGGGTACGCACCCCGCATCGCTCGGGCGGAGGGAGCAGCTAGACAACCCGGGTCAGGGTCGAACCCCAAGCGCGTACCCAAGACCCAGCCCCGCAAGGGCTGGGCCATTCGCAGATACCGCTTAGGAGACTGCGAATTTCAGCAGCTTGATTGCTGCAAAGTCGGAAACATCACCGCCCACGCGCTTGGTCGCATAGAACAACACATGCGGTTTGGCGCTGAAGGGGTCCCGCATGACGCGCAGGTCAGGGCGTTCGGCGATGGTATAGCCGCTAGCAAAGTCACCAAAAGCGATGCCATAAGCATTGGCGGCGATGTCCGGCATGTCTTCGGCGATCAGCACCGGATAACCCATCAGGCGTGCAGGCTCACCCGCAGCCAGACCGTCAGACCAAAGGAAACGACCATCGGCATCCTTCATCTTGCGCACAGCACCGGCTGTCTTGGAGTTCATTACAAAGGTCGCATTGGCACGGTAAGTCGCATCAAGCGCATAGACCAGATCGACAATCGCATCCGCCGGGCTGGAACCGAAGAAATCACCTGCCTCACCGGTCGCGATGTAACCCAGATTGCCCCAAGTCCACGAACCATCCGCAACCTTAGCATGGTTCAAAAAGCCGCGCGGTTTGTCCACACCGTCGCCAGCAACAAAGGACGCCGCCTCGGCACGCATGAACTTATCTGCGATGCGCCCGGCAAGCCAACCTTCGACGTCAAAGGCGCTGTCGTCCAGCAAACGCTGGCTCGCCTTTGGCAATGCAGAAAGCTCATGCAGCGGGATCGAGATGCGTTCGATCGCGGGGGTGCCGGATTCGACCACCGGGCTGGTTTCTGTCGCCCAACCCGAGCCCACATCGGTATGGTCGATCAGCACGTCAAACGAGGTCGCCTCAACCTGCACCACATTGGCAACGGCGCGGATCGAAGACGTCGATTTCAGGCTGGAACGAATGGTCTCTGCGGTCTGTGGATCAACCAGAAAGCCGCCTTCAGCATTCACAGCCGTGTTCAGCGCTTTGCCTTCCAGAACAAGGCCACGCAGACCGTCATCATCGCCCGAACGCAAGTAGGCATCAAAAGCCTTCTTATGGGGCACATCGACCTCAGCTTGAGCTGAGAGGGCGGGACGTCCGTAGGTCATCGTTTTGCGATCAAGCATGGTCATACGCTCTTCCTGTTGTTGCAACGCTGTCTTCATCTCAGCCTGAAAGCCGCTGAATTCTTTTAAAAATCCGGTCATGGCGGATTTCACTTCCGCACCCGGATGCAGGGCCTCAGGGACAACTTCCCCGGCCCGAGCCTTTGTCTCGGTCATCATCGTTTCCTTCTTGGGTTTCAGTCGTGAAAAGCCGTCCTAACGGGCGGCCAACTCCCGGCGCGCATCTTCAAAGATCTGCGCCACGCCGCGCCAGGTATCGGCAAGCTCATCGTTTTTTGCCGCTACCCGCGCCTCTGGCAGCATCGGAAAGGTCACAAGCGACACTTCCCAAAGCTCCAACTCCGACAAGAGCCTTTGGCCCTTGCCATCCTTCTCGGCCCGCAAAGTGCGGTAACCGATGGAAAGCCCGTCAATCGCGCCTGCCGCAAGCAAAGCCGCCGCCTCGCGTCCCTTGTCAACTTCGGGCAGGATGCGCCCCTTGACGTAGAGCCCTACGCCATCCTCGCGCACCTCGTCCCAAATGCCGATTGGCTGCGCCGGATCATGCTGCCACAGCATCTTGACCCGCCGCTCGGCTTTCGCCAGCGCCTTCAGGCTGGTGGCATAGGCGCCCTTTTGCACCACGTCCCCGCCCTGATCCTTCCGACCAAAGAGGCTCGCGTAGCCTTCGATCACAAGACCATTCGTCACCGTCAAGCCTTCTTCCGGGGCGTAGTATTTGCGCTCCGGTGCGCCATGTTTGTCCATATATCCCATTTGCCTACCTCATCGCCGCTTTCAGCACCGCCTCGGCCCCCTGCGCCAGCAGAAAGGCCGTAACCCCGTAAACCCCCAGCCAAAGCCGCTTTTCCAAGCGGTCCAGACTACCCTCGATCTGGCCAAGCCGGTATTCCAGCCCGACCCAGCGTTCCTCGGCCACCCGTTCGTTCGCCTCAATCCGCGCCGTGGCCGCATCAAAACTGTCGTAAAGGTATCTAGAGCCACCGCTATCCTTGCCGCGCAGGCTCATTCATCCTCTGCCAAGGCTGGCAGCCCCAGAATTGCCCGCTTTTCCGCCGTGGTCAGGAAATCTGCCGCCCCGACCCGCGCCCATTGCTGGTCACGTTCCGATGCCAAAGCATGCACCTGATCAAGATCGGCTTTGAACTCGATCTCCTCACCGGTGAACCCCGAGAGCCAATGCGACAAGGAGGCCGTCACCTTGGACACCAAGGGCAAAACCGTTAGCCGGAAAAAGGCACGGTTTGCCTCTTGGTAATTGGCATAGGTCGCATCGCCGGGGATGCCCAAAAGCATCGGCGGTACCCCAAAGGCAATCGCGATTTCACGCGCGGCGGCCTCTTTGGTTTTCTGGAACTCCATATCCGAGGGGCTGAACCCCATCGGCTTCCAGTCTAGTCCGCCCTCCAGCAACATCGGGCGCCCCGCATTTCGTGCGCCCTGATGATGCGATGCCATCTCGTTCAGCAAGCGATCATATTGGTCATTCGACAGCTGTGATTGCCCGTCGATGCCCTTATAGACGATCGCCCCGCTTGGCCGTGCCGCATTGTCCAGCAACGCCTTGGACCAATGAGAGGCCGAGACATGCACATCCAGTGCCACCGCCGCCGCCTGCATCGGCGAAAACCCGTAGTGGTCATCATGCGGATGAAAGTTGCGGATATGGCAAATCGGGGCCAAACCGCCGGTCATATCAAAACGGTGTTTGCGTGCGCCTACGGTATAGTCATAGGCGACCGGCCAACCATCCGTACCCGGGATCAAACTCATCCGGTCCGAGCGCAAAATATGCAGTTCCCCCGGGAGCAAAGTTGCGCCCTGCACCGCCTCGACATAGGCGTTGCCCGACAACAACAGCTGCCCGTAAAGCGCCTCCATCAATTCCGCACGGCCCTGCATCTGGTTCGGGCGCTTCATCAGCGCCAACAGCGGATGCATCTCATAACGACGGTCGCAATCTTGCAAAACCAAGGGCATCGCCGCCGCGGTTTCGGCAATCAACTTGACCGCACGAAACCCGATAGGGTTGCCGAGAAAGCCCGTCTTGGTCAGGCTCACGACATCGCGCGGGCTCCATGCCACACGGCCAGAGCCGGAGTAGTTGATCACCGGCCCCGCGGCCGATGCCTTTTGCTCTGGCACCGAAACATCACTGCGTTTCAGGAAATCGAAAACCATCTGGATCAGCTCCTTTGTCTTTGTCTCGGGGGGCGAAGCGCTGCCCCCTCGGCTTGAAACCAAATCTGATCTAATTTGATTAAATTGTGTTAAAGTGTGCGAACGGTGGGCCGCTGGTAGTTTGCGCCCGCGTCAATGATCAGGTCGGTCAAGGCCCAAACCAGCGCATCCACGCGGTCAGGGCTGCCCTTGCCCTGAAAGCCGGTGCTGGTCATCAGGCACATCTGATCCTCCAGCTTGCCCAGATTGGGCAGATGGCTGACGCGCCCCTGCTCATAAAGCGCCGCCACCGGCTCGGCACGCACGGCTTTGCCGCGTGTGGCCCGCACGGCGCGGTAGGCCAGCAAGGGGTCGATCTGGCGCAAAACACTTTCCACCATATCCCCGCCCTGATTGACCTCTGCCACAACCCGGTCAGCCTGATAGCGTTCCTTGGCCGCAATCGCCGCCCGTGCCCATGTGTCGGGGGATGCCGCCTTCACACTCGCATCCTCCAGCACAAAGGCACGCCATGTCTGCGGCGGCCCTTCGGTGACGGCCCCCACAACCAAGATCCCGCATTCGTCCGATCCCGCATGGCCCGTCACTGGTGGATCAACCGCCACCACAATGCGCGACAAGGCCGGCGCACGTTCCACCCGGCCTCGTTCCAGCTGTGTCAGGCTCCACATCGCACCCTCGGCCTCTTCGAGCAAAAGACCTTCCAGCTCTTGCCGTCCTTGGCTCGTGCCCGCGTAGCGCCGCTCCACCTCTTCCAAAAACGAAGCCGCCAGATTGGCGCGGTTGGCCTGTGTCGGTGCATGGGTGGAAACCGTCGAAGGGTTCTTTAGCACCGCCTTCAGCACCTCGACATTCCGCGGTGTTGTCGTCACAACCTGCTGCGGATGCTCCCCCAACCGCAGCGAGAATTGCAACATATCCCAGGTGTTCTGCGCATTTGGCCATTTCGCCAGCTCATCCACCCAGGCCGCATCAAATTGCGGCCCTCGCAGCTTTTCGGGGTTATGCGCCGAATAAACGGTTGCCGTGGCCCCGTTCGGCCAAAGCAGGCGCGCCCGGCTCGCCTCCCATTTCGGGCGGCGGTCAGGGGGCGAACATGCCATGATACCGCTATCGCCAAAGATCATGACATCGCGCACCTGATCCACGCTTTCCCCGACAAGTGCCACACGCTGGGCGCGCCCCGGATCAAGGGGTTGCGACCCTTCGACCATACTGCGCACCCATTCAGCACCGGCGCGGGTTTTCCCCGCGCCGCGCCCTCCCATGATCACCCAGCTTTTCCAGGCACCCTCTGGTGCAAGCTGATGTGGCAAAGCCCAGAACTCGAACATCCAAGGCAGGGCAAGCAACGCATTGTCGCTTAGCCCTTCCAGAAATTCAGCCACCACCTCCGGCGTTTCGGAGGCGAGCCAGCCTGCTCCCGATTTCAGCGCGCGCGGCATCGAGGTCGAGGAGTTCCTCCCCGATGATCCCGGCTGTATCATTGCGGATTTTGTCAATTTTGCTCCTTTCGTCCATCGCCAGCTGAAACGCGGACTTTAAATCCCGCACTGCCTGCAGAGCCGCTTTCGCGTCTGCCGGGGCACATGATTTTGCCGCTTTGATTGCGCGCGCCAGTTCAACCCCGGCGTCGCGATACATTTCTTCTGTTGCCGCCAACAATTCTGTCAGCTGCCCGTCCCCAGTCAGAAAATTTATTGTCATGTAGTCCTGCACCCGCCTCATGCCTGCCCGCACGAGAGAAATGAAAAAGCGGCACCGGGGTCACCCCCGAGCCGCTTGCCCACTTCTTCTAGCATGCCTGAATAGGTACAGCAGACCGTACGCAAAGTCAAGCTATTTTCGTTCTATATCAACCGGTTACCCGAACGCAGCCTTAATGTTACGTTAAGTATAGCTCAATTACCCTGCACCCCTGTGGCACCTTCCTGGCCACGCTGCGCCTCGATCTGACGCCATTTGGCGACATTGGCGTTATGCTCCTCCAGCGTCACACAAAGGCGTGACCGCCCGTACCATCGGCCACGAAAAAGATAAACGGCGTGTCATCAGGGTTAAGTGCAGCCTCAATGCTCAGCCGTCCGGGGTTTGCGATCGGGCCGGGTGGAAGCCCCTCAATCACATAGGTATTATAGGGCGTTTCACGGCGCAGCTCCGACTGCCGCAAGCCGCGCCCCAGGATCCCTTCGCCATTGGTCACACCGTAAATAACCGTCGGATCGGTTTGCAACTTCATCCCCTTGCGCAAACGGTTGACAAATACGCTTGCCACCTGCCGACGTTCCTCGGCAATACCGGTCTCCTTTTCGACAATAGAGGCCATAACCAGCGCCTCTTCCGGGCTGGCATAGGGTAGATCCGGCGCGCGCTCGGCCCAAAGAGCGGCCAGAATCTTCTCCTGCCGCTCTTGCATCACGGCCAGAAGCTCTGAACGGTCGCCACCACGTGTCACATCATAGCTGTCGGGCGCAAGGCTACCCTCAGCGGGAACCTCATCCACGGTGCCTTCCATAAACTCGGCACGCCGCAGCATTTCCACCACCTGCCAAGACGTCACCCCCTCGGCCAGCGTCACCCGATAGCGCAGATCCAGATCCTCAACCGCCTCAAGATAGGGCTGCGGCGCCGCATCCACCCCCGGATCAAAAGAAGCAACCTCAACATAGCGGTTGGTCGCCGCGTCCAGCTCTCGCAAGACCACATCCGCAGACGCAATTCCGATCCGGAAATTGACCTCGCTGCCACAGGTCGATTGCCCACCGACCGTGATGATCTGCAACACCTCGCCCATAGACGCACCCGCAGGCAACAAATAGCTGCCAAACTTCAACCCGCTCCCCTGCCCCGAGTAATCCGCCCCGATCCGGAAAATCCGTGCATCCGAAATCACACCGCTGCTTTCCAGTGAGCGGCTGACCGAAGACAGCGTCGCCCCGCGCTCTACCCGAAAGCAGACCGCATCAGTCAATGGCCCGGGCCCGGTATATTCCCTGCGGCCCCAGGCCAAAAGCCCCGCGGCAATGACCAGAAGCAGGATAAAAAACGTCAATGCATTGGACGCGACTGCCTTCCACATCAGGCGGTCACCTTCCCCATAATCAGGCTGGCGTTGGTCCCGCCAAACCCGAAAGAGTTGGACAGCGCCACGTCAATCTTACGCTTGCGCGCCGCATTGGGCGCAAGGTCCAGCTTGGGTGTCACGGCCGGGTTGTCCAGATTGATCGTTGGCGGTGCCACCTGGTCGCGAATGGCAAGGATGCAAAAGATCGCCTCAACCGCGCCCGCAGCCCCCAGCAAATGCCCGATAGAGGATTTGGTCGACGACATCGTTGCTCCCTCGGCCGCATCGCCCATCAAGCGTTCCACAGCACCCAGCTCGATCGTGTCAGCCATTGTGCTGGTGCCATGCGCATTGATGTAATCAATATCGGCAGGCGTCAGCCCCGCACGTTTGATCGCCATATCCATGCTGCGATAGCCACCATCACCATCCTCACTTGGGGCAGTTATGTGATAGGCATCGCCCGAAAGCCCGTATCCCAGAACCTCGGCATAGATCTTGGCACCGCGCGCCTTGGCATGCTCGTACTCTTCCAACACAACCACGCCCGCACCTTCGCCCATCACAAACCCGTCACGGTCGGCGTCATAGGGGCGGCTGGCCTTGGCCGGGTCATCCGCACGTTTTGTCGACAGCGCTTTGCACGCGTTGAAACCGGCAATCCCGATCTCGGAAATCGGGCTTTCGGCGCCGCCTGCTATCATGACATCGGCATCATCAAAGGCAATCATCCGTGCCGCATCGCCAATCGCATGCGCACCGGTTGAGCAAGCCGTCACAACCGCATGGTTCGGCCCCTTGAAGCCAAAGCGAATCGAAACCTGCCCGGAGACCAGATTGATCAGCGACCCCGGAATAAAGAACGGGCTGACCCGTTTGGCCCCGCGCGCTTTGATCAACACAGCCGTATCGGCAATCGACGACAACCCGCCAATGCCCGATCCGATCATCACGCCAGTGCGGCATTTCTGATCCTCGGTTTCCGGCACCCAGCCCGAATCCCGAACCGCTTGCGTGGCCGCCGCCATCCCGTAAAGAATAAAGTCATCCACCTTGCGGCGATCCTTTGGCTCCATCCAGTCATCTGGGTTGAATGTCCCGTCGGTGCCATCCCCAAGCGGGATCTCGCAGGCGTATTGCGTAATCACACCCGCAGGATCAAACCGCGTGATAGGGCCTGCACCCGATTGGCCCGCGATCAACCGCGACCATGTCTCTTCTACACCGCATGCCAGCGGTGTAACCATACCCAGACCTGTGACTACCACTCTACGCATCAGTGTCTCCCCGTCAATTTATCAGATTTCGGGCACAGATACACCGCAAGCCACGCCCGCGCAACACAGACAGCGTTAACGGCAACTTTACGCCTGCCATCTCTGTCAAACTTTTCTGTGATTTCGACAAGGATCCCGAGAGGTGGTCCTGGATTCACGACCAGTTTGCAGCCTTGTTGAGACGGATCAGGACTTCATTTCAGGCTGCTAATCTTATTGGTTCGAGTTTTCTGGCATAGGCCGCCTTTGGGCGGGGGCAACAGGCCATACCTCGAATGGACCCTTACAAAGTTAATCATTCAGCTAATTGCGGGTCACAGACAGTATCTCGGAGCCCCCCTCAAGCGCATTCAGGCAAACGCATTCGTATTTGAAGGATCGCCTCATCCGTTTGATCATATAGTTGCCAAGCGTTGCTATTCGGCCAAAAGCGATGTCGCTTAATTGGTAGCGCCCCGACGTCAGGCCCATATAGGCGCGGACGGATCCAGAGCAATTGAAACGGTCCCGTGTGTCGATCGTTGCCAGAAACCTTGCGGCACTGACCGCTCCGAGATTGATGGGGACTTCTCGCCTCGCAGCGCGGCGTGTCTGACACGCGTGTGGTTTGGTACTTTGCCGAACGTCAATGATCTGGCGCAATGACGTCGGAATACCTTCCGCTCAACCTTCTCGAACACAAAATGCTCATAAGCGGCTTTCTCCGGGGGGATCACCATGCGTTGGTTAACCAGAACACGCGCGACTTGCATCATCATAAGCGGCCTGATCGCCGTTGGCTTTTCGGCCACGGCACAGGAACAGAAAAAGCCCGATCTGGGGAAAATCACTGAGGCGTGGCTGTCCTCGCCCCATGCTGACCGAGGCGCCGAGGCATTCAAGCACTGGAACGATGAAGACATCCGGATGGTGCCAAAGGAATGTTCGACCTGCCACACCAGTCGCGGGATCATCGACTATCTGGGCACGGATCTGCGCGCGGTGAACGTGATCGAGCAGCCGCAGCCGCTGGGATCTACGGTGGATTGCGTGACCTGCCACAACCCCAAATCCATGGCGCTGCAAAGCGTGGTGTTCCCCTCCGGCGCGCGTGTTGATGGGTTGGGAAAAGAGGCGATCTGCGCTACCTGCCATCAGGGTCGCGCCTCAGGTGCTGATGTTACGGCGGCAGTTGCGGGGCGCGAGGATGATGTGGTCGCGGGCGATCTGACCTTCATCAACGTTCATTACAAAGCGGCGGCGGCAACCCAGATGGGCAGCGTGGCTGCGGGCGGCTATCAGTATGATGGCCAAGCCTATGTCGGCACCTTTATCCATGTGAAAGAGGAACCATCGACCTGCCTGTCGTGCCACAGCCAGCACAGCCTGAAGGTGAAACCGATCGATACCTGCACCAACTGCCACAAGGGGGCGGCCAAATACTCCGATATTCGCAGCACCGAAGTTGACGTGACCGGGAAAGGCGACACGGGGCAGGGCATTGCCCATTCGATCACCACATTGCACGCCATGCTGGGGGCTGCGATCCAGAAATACGCCGTCGAGGTTGCAGGAGCGCCTGTTGCCTATGACCCGCACGCCTTCCCGTATTTCTTCATCGACACGGATGGCGACGGCGCAATCACTCCCGGCGAGGCAATCTTTCCGAACCGCTATCAAAGCTGGACACCGCGCCTGCTGAAAGCGGCCTACAACTACCAGTTCATCGCCAAAGATCCCGGTGCCTACACCCATAACCCGCATTACGCGATCCAGCTGCTGCAAGACAGCATGGCTGATCTGGGCAAAGCGGTAGAGGTTGATATGGCCGGGATGGTCCGACCCTAACCCGCGTCAAGGCTGATCTTTACCGTGACGCGCCCCCCGGTCCAGCTATCGGATCGGGGACATAGCATTTGAATTAGACCGTAATTCTCGATGCGCCGTGCGCTGTGCCAAGGCATGCGCGCTTGAATGAAAATATGCCCGACAGCCGAGCTGCGGATGCTGCCCGTATCATCGCGCAATAAAAACAACGCGTTGCGCCTGAATTGCCGCGCAAGTTTGGCACCGCCTTGCGCACCCAGAGCCATCAGCGCGGTCGCCCAAGCATCGGCCTCGGCACAGGTCTGTGCGATCACTGTGACCGCGGCAGCGGCTCCATCCCCAAGAACAGTGAACCCTACAGGTTCGCCATTCAGCGTTCAGACCGATTGAAATTCGCTTACGCAACAACATTGCCGGTTGGCAGCTTCGATAACCGCCACCTTAAAACCAACAGGCAGTGATCCGGCCCGAAGGCGCACGCCGGATTGGTTCACCCCCGCCCAGAAGGGTGCGCGCAACATTCAAGTCAGGCCCTGCGTTGCCGCTGCTTGCCCTGGCTCCTGCCGCTCTGCTTGGGAACGCTAACCGTTCGGGCAAATCCCTTTGGGCCCGCGAGGCGCGTGACTTGCGCCACGCATCTTGTAAAGCCGTCGATGCGCGTGATGCAAACCACGCCGCACATTCCCATATAAAAGCTGAGGCATAAGTGTTTTCAAAGGAGAGACGCCATGGATCTGCCTTTTGACGGCAAAACGATTATTGTAGCAGGTGGGGGATCGGGCATTGGCGGCCCCTCGGCGCCGACTGGCAGCTATGATGTCGAGGCGTGGCAAAAGGTGATCGACATCAACCTTTCCGGCGTGTTTTACGGTATGCGCTTTGCTATCCCCGAGATTGAAAAGGCGGGCGGCGGTGCTGTGGTCAATGTGGCCTCAATCCTCGGCTCGGTCGGTTTTGCTGGCTCCTCGCCCTATGTCAGCGCCAAGCATGGCGTTCTGGGCGCCACAAAAAATGCCGCCCTTGAGCACGCGGCGACCGGTGTGCGGGTCAATTCTGTCGGCCCCGGTTTTATCCATACTCCGCTGGTGAGCAATGCACTGGACGCGGCGACCCTGAAACACCTTGAAGGCCAGCACGCCCTGAACCGGCTTGGCCAACCCGAAGAAGTTGCGGCGCTGATCGTCTTTTTGCTGTCGGACCGCGCCAGCTTTATCACCGGGTCGTATCACCTGGTCGATGGCGGTTATACGGCGCGCTAGTTTTGGTGGCCCGCTCTTGCGGAGCGGGCCACGGGTTCAAAGTTTGATCACCATCGGGAACTGGCAATCTGTTTAGCCAGGCTTCAAAGCAACACATCAACGGCCTGACATCTGGCGGCGATCATCAGTGTTTTACCGAAAGGCCTTCATATGGGGGAACTGGCCTTTGGCAAGATATGCCTCCTCCTCGGCGGTCGATTTGCGGTTCAGCACGCCATTGCGATGTGGGTGCCGCCCGAAGGCCGCGATGATCTTTCGAACGTCGCCAGCTTGGCTGACCAAGCCGGAATATATCGGCGCAAGCGGGGTCGGGGCTGTGGCGGCAATGTCTTGGCGCAGGCCGATCAGCTGATCGAGACGCTGCAAATGGTCCGGCCCCTCACAATGGCCCAGGGGCAGGCCAAAGACGATCTGGAACCAGGGCGTCTCCAACCGGGAATAATCGCCGTTCGATAAACCGCGCATCACCAGCGATACCGCGTAAGGGTCTTGTGCAAAGGCGCGGGCATCGTTGCGCCAGACCGAGCGGGAAAACTGATCCAGCACGGCGATCAGCGCCACCAGCCTGCCGTGTGGGTCCTGCGCCCAGTCATCCAACGCCCCCTGTGCCGCCCTTTCGGTAATATCCGCAAACCGCGCTATGATTTCAGCATCCGCACCGCCCTGCATCCGCCAGCGCCAATGCGCATGATGGGCCTGTGGATCCACATCCAAACCGCGCCCCTCGGGAAACCAGAAATCGAGAACATTGTCCCAGTCCTCACGGACCCTTTCAGCAATCATAACAAAGCCCTCTTTGCAATGCGGGCAAAGGCCACCACCCTCATACAGCAGCCTCTTTTGGCCCGCGAACTGGCGCATCCCGCTTTGCCCTGCGCGCGGGGTTGGACAACAGGCGCAGCCCGTTCAGCACCACAAGCACCGTGCCGCCTTCGTGCCCGACGACCGCAAGCGGCAGCGGCAAGTCAAAGAACAGCCCGGCGATGACCAAAATCACCATGACCCCGATGGCAAAGATCAGGTTCTGGCGGATGATCCCAGCTGCGCGGCGGGCAAGGCGTTGGGCATCGGCAAGCTGGCGCATATCTTCCGACAGAAGCGCCACATCGGCGGCTTGCAAGGCCACCTCGGACCCCGCGGCCCCCATCGCAATGCCGATATCAGCGCGCGCAAGGGCTGCGGCATCATTCACACCGTCGCCTACAAAGGCCACTTTGCCCGTCTCGGCCAGCGTGGCAACCGCCCTCACCTTATCCTCGGGTAGCATTTCGGCATGGATCTCATCTGCGGCAAGGCCCAGTTCCGCCCCGATCCGCAGCGCCACGGCGCGCCTGTCGCCCGTCATCATCACGATCCGGCGCACGCCGCCCGCACGCAGGGCCGCAATCGCAGGGGCAGAGCTGGGCCGCGCCTCATCCGCCACACTGACCGCCCCCAGCACATCCGCGCCCCGCCCCAGATAGATCACTGTGTCACTGCCCTCGACCAAGGCTTGCAAGTGCGGCGCAGCAACCGACGCACCCATGTTTTCCGCCAGATAGGGGTTTCCGGCCCAGACCGGGCCCAGACCGTCCTGCCCTGTTATCCCGACCCCCGGCTGCGCGCTGACCTCGCGCACCTCTGCCGGGTCAAGTCCTCGTTTTGCGGCCTCTCGCCGGATTGCGCTGGCGATATGGTGCTCGGAATGTGCCTCCAGCCCGGCCAGAAGCGACAAAAACCCCGCCTCATCACCATCCAGCGCCACGATTTGCGTCACCGCCGCCTGCCCTGTGGTCAGTGTGCCGGTTTTATCAAAAGCAAAACTGTCCACAGCAGCAAGGGTTTCCAGCGCCGCCCCGCCCTTGAACAGAACGCCCATGCGCGCGGCGGCCGACAGCGCCGACAGAATCGCGGCAGGGACCGAGATGACAATCGCGCAAGGGCTGGCCGCAACCAGCAGTGTCGCCGCCTTGTAAAGGGCTGGCCGCCAATCGCCACCCAGCCAGAAGAACGCAACAAACGCCAGCACCGCTCCGATCAGCACCGCAATGGTATAACGTTGGCCAAACCACGCACTGAACCGTTCCGAGGGGGCCTTGGCCGCATGCGCCTCGGTCACCAGACGGATCATTCGGGCGATGGTGCTTTCGCCGACCGTGCGCGTCACGGTGACCTCCAACACCCCGTCGAGGTTCACCGTCGCTTCAAACACCGGCTGGCCCACGGCTTTGGAGACGGGCATGGACTCGCCGGTGATATTGGCCTCATCAAGACCGCCGCGTCCCAGACTGATCGTACCATCACTCGGCACCCGCGCACCGGGACGCAGCACGACGATATCGCCAACCTCCAGCATCGCTGCCGCGACCTCCTCAACCCCGCCGGTCACGGTTTTGCGCAAAGCGGTTTCTGGGCGCAGCGCCATCAGGGCCTCGATCGCGCTGCGCGCACGGCCCAGCGCGCGTTCCTCCAGTGTGCCCGCCACGCTGAACAGCGTCAACAAAACCGCGCCTTCCAGCGGTGCACCAACAGCCGCGGCTGCCACGGCGGCAACCACCATCAGCAGGTCGATATCCAGAACATGTTCATTCCAAAGCACCGAGAGTGCCCGCGATGCCGCAGGAAGCCCCCCCGCAAGATAAACAGTTGCCAGCGCCGGAAGGGTGACAATTCCCAGCCCATCAACCGGCAGCCACGCCCCGGCCATACCCAAAAGCATGCCCAGAACCGTCAGCAACGACGGAATGACATCAAGATCACGCAGCAGCGGTTTCGACGGGACTTGTTTTTCGGGCTCGGTCACATTCGTACCCCGCAGACGACCAAACGTAGATCACCAGAAACGAACTGAGCCTGCGCAAGCGCCACCATATCAACAATCGCTTTCATAAAACTCCGCTTATGCTTTTGATTATACCACAATAGCGCCTCAGGCCGCTTTGGGCACTGACGATTTTGACGCATGGCCAGCATGGTCGGCTAAACCGGGAGTCAGTACCATGCGCCCCGCAGCAACCCCATCGCCCGCGCCCTTATCCTGTTGCACAAGCAGTCCACGATCTGCCAAAGCGCTGCGCTGTCGGCCGCCGTGCGGAGACGGTGGCGCCCATAAAGATGTTTCATGTCAGACTTTTGCACCCGTAGACAGATCTGAGCGTTTTAATAAGGGAAGGTTCCTGTAAGGCTAGCGCCAACTTACAATCTGACTTGTATGTTGGCGCTATACGCCAAAATGGAGCAGTATTTTTTGGACATTTTCCGCCCATAACCGGTACACAGCTGCGCATCGTAAAGGCTACGGTTCGATTTTGGGCTACCAAAGTCCTTCTGATCGGGCATCCTGGATAGGGTGTCATATATGACCTGAGGCACTATCGTCAGGATCGGCTGCAACTGGCCCCCGAGTGCAGCGCCGAACGAGAACTGTGGGCTGAAGCATATATGTTAAAGGAACCCCTTGGCAAAAGGAGGCGGGCCGTCACAACACCGTGAGATTGCCGTGAATGCGGTGGCGGGCCGCGGGGTAGCATTGCACTGGCTTGTCGGGCCTTTGGTAACAGCTAGACCGGTTATATCTATAGCCCTTTGCTCAGCGACAAGAATGAGCGGATAGCTGATCAGACAGCCCGCTTTCGACGCAAGTCGCAGAGACTGTTGAAAATTTGGTCATTGCGCACCACCCCGGTCAAAAGATCACACGACCAGCGCGGCGCATACTGCATGGCGGGGCACAGACCCTAGATACAGTCGCGCTGGGCTTTACTGCTGCGGAAATCAATGGCCAACTTCCCGCAGCACTGAAACGTCGGCTCTGCCGGTTCGTCGGCTTTTGTCCCTTTGACGGTTCGGCCCGATCATAACTTGGCCACAGCCTATATTGGCAAAGCTTTCCCAAACCAGCTGTCACCAAGCATGACCATCGAATGGTCTGACGAGCCGCAACGCGCCACAGCTTCGACGTGCTCCCCATAACGCCCTGCTCATGATGGTACAGAACTAATAAGGTTGGCGCTTTCACAACCATCGCAGCACGCGAAATAACGCCCAACAATGTGACGGCAACCAGTAAGATGAGGAAAAAGAGACGACGCGCCATCGGATCCATCAATGGCAAGCTGGCACAAATCTATGATTTCCGAACACCAATCGCAACACGCGATGCTGTTGTCTTACATGGCGTTCGGTCATTCGCTGACCCTCAGATTTGTGGTGATGATGACGCTGGTGCGTTCATAGCGTTTTGCTCGAGATGGTGGAACAGCATGGCACCACCAGAGGTGCTGAACGGCAGACATCCAGGTTGGTTTTTTACCCGGCAGCGCAAGCCTGCATGCGCAAGAGGGCAACACCAAGAGATCGGTTTTCACCAACATCTCTGCGATCTTTCCAGCCTTGTTCTGTGCGTTTTCCTGCGCCAGCGCATTGACCAGTTCGGCCGTCGAGTAACAGCGCACGCGCTTGTGGTGATGTTCGATAGCCTGAATACGCCAGATCCTGTCCACTTGGTGAGGAAGAGCTTACTTCAACTTCTTCCCCGCGTGCGAAAAACGAACTCGGGCAAGACCGTCTCCCACTCATCGTGCTTGATGTAGGCATGATAACGCTCATCGCTGTCGGATTTGCGCCAGCGTATTATTGCACCGACCTTGCCTGAAACCAAAACGGCCCCCGCAGGTGGCGCCCAACTTCCAGCCATACGGCCAAGCGGGCGGCGGTGGCGATCAAAGATGACCCATTTTCCTTTACGCGGCTCAAGCGTTACCGGATCGTCAACCATCGCGGCACTGATTGCCGAATGGGCGGGGTTCGCCCTGGGTAGTCGGCCCGCATAAGATAGATCAACCGAAGTCAAATCGGGCAGCTGATACTGGTCGGGGTCAGGAAGGTCGACACGTCGCGGCACCTCGACTTTGCGCAGTAGCTCACTTTCGCTGTCCGCCAACACAAAGTCATGTGAGCCACTTGTCACCACCGCGAGGCTACGACGCGCGCGCGTCATGGCGACGTAGAACAGGCGGCGTGGGGCTTCACCGTCTTCGCCCTGAGAAAGCGCCTTCCAGCCACCGTTCAGGATCAATACGTGATCGAACTCAAGCCCCTTAGAGCGATGCGCGGTAAGCAGAAGTAGCCCCCGCTGAACGCCACGGATTTCCTGCGCCCATTCCGCAAGCCATTCGATGGTATCAGGAACGGGAATGGCTTTTTTGCCCAATTCGCGGGCGAGATCTGCAACCCCTGTGGCAATAAGATCAACCCAGCGATTTGGTGGCTGCTCATTGAGGGTGTCAAGTATCTCCTGGATTGTAAGCAGGGCGGATTTACGCATACGCAGGCCTGCAACGAGGTGCTGCATCTCTCGTAGACGCCATATGCTTGGGAGCTTTTCGTTGGCCAATTCGACAGGCAACCCAAGCTTTTCGGCATAGGCGCGAACCGGACCCAGCCGCCGCCAGTCCCTGGATATAATCGCGCAACGTGCCCAGCTGAAGTCGGGGTCGAGCCGCGAGAGCCGAACCAGCTCATCCACCGCAGCCATCGCCTGCGCTACGTCATCGGCAGCTATATCAAGAAACTGCACCCGCCCTTGCCCCACCGGATCATAACGCACCATCACGCCGCCACCGGGGTCGAGGCTGCGCATCTTATCGACGGTAATATCATGTCCGACCTTCATGCGACCGCGCGCAGGTTCGATAACCTGATTGGCCGCATCGATGATATAGCGGGTTGAGCGGTAATTCTCTGTCAGAAACTTGGGTTTGGCGCGGTAATCTTCCTCGAACTGGCGGATGAACGAGATTGAGGCCCCCGCAAAGGCATAGATATTCTGGTCGTCGTCACCCACCGCAAATAGGCTGATCCGTTGGTCTGGGTCGTCAAGAGAGCGTCCGGCCACAGCGGCAATCAGGGCGTATTCCTCGGGGCCGATGTCTTGATATTCGTCCACCAAAATCCAGCGATACCCCTGAATAAGCGCTTCACGCTGTGCTTCTGCCTCAGATTTGCTCAGCCCCTCGCCGTTGATCTGGCGCACGGCTTCCATCACGATCCCGTCAAAATCTCGCTCCTCGTTCGCCCCGCCTGCGAAACTTGCCCCTACCAGCCGCATCGCAAGGGCATGGCAGGTAGAGACCGTGACACGTGCCGCATCTTCCCCAACCAAATGACGCAGACGGGCGCGGATTTCGGCCGCCGCGTGGCGGTTGTAGGTCAGCACAAGTATGCCGTATGGGTCTTCGCGCTTTACACGGAGCAGATAGGCGATACGATGCACCAGCACACGCGTCTTGCCCGAACCCGGCCCCGCCAACACCAGCACATTGGTCTCCTCACGATCATCCGCGACAATCTCTTGCTGCACCGGATTGCGCAAGTCATCAACGATCTGCTTCCAGGCCTTGCCTGTGGTCTGGCGTCGGATCTCGACGTTGCGTCCCGGCAGCCATCGCCGCAGAAATCGGTCTTGGTCCAAGGTGAAGTAATCTTCGGACAGGCGTACCGCCTCATCAATATGATCCAACCCTTTTTCGGCATATGCGGCCATCACATGGGTTTGCAGGGTCTGTTCGCGGTAATGCTCTTCAAGCGGAAAGAAATCCTTTTTGGTGAACCCTGTACGCCCCGATTTCAGGTAGATGGTCATGGCAGCGCGGAAAACGGTCAGCCCCTTGCCAAGCGTCATCACTTGCTGTTCATGCAGCCACAACAGCGCGCGCTCCATGAGCTTGGTCATATCCTTGACACCAAAGTCCTGAAAAGAGGCGTCCCCGGTCAGAGCCCCCAATAAATCACCAATGGTTGTTTCTACCTGAATATCTTTGCCACGGCTCCCTGTGGGGGCTTTGCCGATCAAAAACTCAAGAAGCCGCTCGGCCGCCATCCAACGCACCAAGGCAGTCTGATCCACAACACGCCATGAGCGTTGCAACACTACTTCGAGTGTCTTGCTCGACAGCCTGCGCAAGCGGATATTGCCGCGCCCGCCGTCGCCATCGCGCCCATCCCGCTCGATGCTTCGCAAAAGGCGGTCAAGGATATGCGGGCTTGCATCTTCATGCCCCTCGCCGCGCAAAAGCTGGCTGGCCGCGGCCATATCCAACTGGGCGCGATCACCGATATCGGCCTCAGGTGCCAACTCTCGCATCTGATCGATAAGGGCCTTTTCCAGTCGCATTGCCCGTGTCAGGCGTTGACGGGATTGGTTTTCCACCCCGATATGCACCGCAACCGTTATGGCAATATCGTTTCGCGCGATGCCGAGGGTTTCCAGATCGGCCATCGCCTTGCTGAGCGCACGGTGCGAAAGCCCGCTGACATCGGTCAGCTCATCCGTCGAGACGCCCTGATCTGCGGGCGCATTCATCACATGGCGCACGATGGTCAAAAGCTGATCACGCCGGGCTTGGGTAATCTCGGCACCTTTTAATCGGACCTCGGCTTCGGCCAGCGTGCGGACCAGAAGCGAGGACGCAAACACCTGCACACGATTTTCCTCGCGTGAGACGAGGGTCGCTTCTTCAAGCCATGAGATGGCCGTCTTGACGCGCGTGTCATCGCTGGCGCTATCGCGCACGAATTCGCGGTCTTTTTCCTCGCGCACAATCTCGCCCGGTGTTGCAACGACCTTGCCACTGTGACGCGTGTGCTCATCCATGCGGCGCAGCGCCTTGAGGATAGCGCCGATCTCGTGGCGTTCTAGGCGTGAGCGCGCGGTGAGTGAAAACTGCCGCTCGACATCGTCGGAATGATAGAGAAGCACACATTCGGCAGCCGCCCGGTCGCGCCCAGCCCGGCCTGCCTCTTGTAAATAGTTTTCCAGAGATCCCGGGATGTCGGCATGAATCACAAGACGGATATCTGGCTTGTCGATGCCCATTCCAAAGGCATTTGTGGCCGCAATTACGCGCAGGTCACCCACGCGAAAACGCTCTTGCACAGCCTGCTTGTCATCGGCTGTAAGGCCAGCATGGAAATGCTCGGCAGCAATTCCTTGGGTTTTCAAAAACTCCGCGACGCGCTCGGTTTCTTTGCGGGTCGCACAATAGACCACAGCACCCGACTTGCCATCCGTGGGCAGACGCTCGGACACCGCTGCCAGGATATCCCCAAGCTTGCTGCCCCGAGTGGTCGGCAGCACCGAAAACGTCAGATTGGTGCGCGTAGCGCCGCCGTCGAATAGCCCCAGCTCAATATCCAGACGCTCTCGAAAATGCTCGGTTATGTCACGAATGACCTCGGGCTTGGCAGTGGCCGTCAGGCACAGCATCGGCGCGGGTTTCGCGTCACCCGAAAATTCACGTATGAACCGTCCAATGTAGCGATAATCGGGGCGAAAGTCGTGCCCCCATTTCGAGACACAATGCGCCTCGTCCAGCACCCAAAACCCTATTTCGCGCTGCGCGAGGACCGAACGGATAGAGACGCTGCGCAGCTGTTCCGGCGAGATCAGCAAGATCGCCGCCTGACCCATCCGCACCCGTTCCAGCGCATCCTGACGTTCGGGCATGGAGAGCATGCCGTTGATGGTCACAGCAGACGAAATCCCCGCGCGCTCCATCCCCTGCACCTGATCGGCCATAAGCGCCACCAGTGGCGAAATCACCACCGTCAGCGCCCCAGCCTTGTCATATAGGCTAAGTGCGGGCACCTGGTAACAAACCGATTTGCCGGTCCCCGTGGGCAAGATGCCAAGCACATTTGCATGTTGCATGGCTTGCGCCACGATAACCTCTTGCAAAGGCCTGCCTTCGCTATCCACGGGATGAGGACGGTAGCCTTCGAAACCGAACCATTTCTGGAGCGCGCCAACAGGGTTGTTCATCTCGACACACCAATTGCATGCGCTATCGCCGCAATTGGTGTCGCGCAACGCGCGCACGATCAGGGCCGCGTCGGGGAAACTGGCGCGCACCCAAGGCGGCATCACAGACTCTCCGCCCGAGACAGAGATCCATGCAAGCGCATAGGCCATCGGCCAGCCCATCTTTGGATCTGTCAGTGTTTCAATAACCGGCGCCACCTGTGCGCCGCAGGCTTTGCCCGCAAGCATCCCGCTGATCGCCGATAACGCTGTGGCGCGATCCGGCTGTGGCGATTTGCGGATGCTTTTGAAAACCGCGTCAAACCCATCGGCGCGGTCTAGGCGGGTCGCCAGGTAATGATATGCCAGCAAAGCATCGGGCGACTGGGTGCCCAGTTCGGTCAGCGCATCGATCTGGTTTTGTAACACCTCGAAAACCAGTCGTGCATCTCGCTCGGGATCGTTCACATGCCCCGCCTGCAGACGCCCGTCGTGGTAGTGCTTCACAAGGTGGTGGTAAGGGTTGCGTGGAAAAGCCAGCGGATTAAGCCAAAGTGTGTCGATGGGTGCGGCCATTTTCGCGGCCAACCGCGGGCGCGCTGCCAGAAGATGCTCGATATCATGGCGCAGGATATTATGGCCGATGACATGCGGCCTTTTCGGAAGAGCTTTTTCGAGTTGGTCAAGTCCCTGTTTGATATTGCCCTTTGGCGCCACAATCGCGGGCCCGCCCCCGAACGACACCGCAGCCATGTCAAAGATATCGGCGGTCTTCGGGTTGACTTCCAGATCAACCGAAAGACACCGCTCAAGCAGTGGCCCCTTTTCCTCGGTTTTTGTTCTCAGGAAGTTCAGAAAAGCCATAAAGCCCAGTGCAATAGTATATTATGGGTCGACCCTAGAGCGCGCCATCCTCCGCCGCAACAAAACAAGTTCAGGTTTAAAATTGATTGACGAAGCAAGTTATTAAGGTTCCAGACTGTTGGCAGGTAAACGCGTTGCATCCGGGACAGGGTTTGACACGCGTGTCAGGGGGCATTCGCGGGTTATAGCCAGAACAAGACGGTTGCGGCGCTGGCCGTTTTCACAGGTTTGCCACGAAACCTCCGGGCTGGGATAGGCGGCTTTGCCCCTTAGCCCTGCAAACAGCGCGGCCTTTTAGGGCAGCATCGTGGTCAAGGGTTCGCCTCACCCATGATCAGCCAGTTTGCCGGCCTGTGTTTGTGGCGTATCTGCCGGGTCCAAAAGAATATCCACCCGACGTCCACAACGTCCGGCAAACTGCGGCCTCGCAGGTCGGGCGGGGTCGCAACACTGTTCCCCAAAACGCCCCTGTTTCGGTATCATTGGACGTGTCACGAACAATTCCAAAGCGAATGGCCTCTTGCATCTCCGGGGTGAAACCTGTCTACCGACCCCTAAATTGAGCTCTTATCAGCCGGATCGTGTCCTGATGTCAGACCCAAAAAAACAGGGGGCCTCTATCGTTTTTCAGGCGGTGGGCAAGGCGTTTGTCAAACCGGGCGGAGGTGTGGTCTCTGCGGTGGATGAAGCTTCGCTGACCGTTGAAGCTGGTGCAATCACCGGCATCATTGGCCGTTCGGGCGCAGGGAAGTCGACCATGCTGCGGATGGTCAACGGATTGGAACGGCCGACCGCGGGTAAAATTCTGGTTGGCGGGCAGGATGTCGGTGCCGCCCGCGGGGCTGCTTTGCGGGCCATCCGGCGTGACGTGGGTATGATCTTTCAGCACTTCAACCTTTTGGCCTCGCGTACGGTTGCCGGCAATATTGCGCTGCCGCTGGAGGTCGCGGGTGTTCCATCGGCAAAAATCAAGGCGCGGGTGGCGGATCTGATCCATCGCGTCGGCCTTGACGCGCAAAGCGACCGCTATCCGGCAGAGCTTTCGGGCGGTCAGAAACAGCGTGTCGGCATTGCGCGTGCTTTGGCGACAGAACCCAAAGTGCTGCTTTCGGATGAGGCAACCTCTGCTCTCGACCCCGAAACGACACAGACCGTGCTTCAACTATTAAAGGATATCAATCGCGATCTTGGGCTGACCATTCTGCTGATTACGCATGAAATGGCCGTGGTGCGCGATATTGCGAGCCACGTGGCCGTGATCGAAGGCGGCAAAATCGTTGAGGCCGGAAAAACCTATGACGTCTTTGCCGCACCACAGCACCCGACGACCCGGTCCTTCCTGTCCGGTGTGACCGGGGTCACCCTTCCGGCCTTTATCAAGGGCCGGATGCACGATGCCCGTCTGCCGGGGCCCTGCGAAGAGGTTGTCCATGTGACCTTTGCGGGCAAACATGCGACCGATCCGATGCTTGCGCTTTTGACCCGTGATCTGGGTATCGCCGTGAATATCCTCGCCGGTGCAATCGAGGAGATCGGCACAGAGCCCTTTGGCAATCTGTTGATCTCTTTTGATGCGGACAAGGGGGATCAGGCACGGGCTTATCTGGAACAGCACGGGCTTTTGACGGAGGTGCTTGGATATGTCGGCTAATCTGATCGGCCTGTTGATCGACGCGACCTGGCAAACCCTTTATATGGTTGCCGCCTCGACCGTTTTGGGCACGGTTTTGGGCCTGCCGCTGGGTGTGTTTTTGGCGACCTCCCAACGCGGGGAACTGTTGTCGCGGCCTTGGGTAAACAAGGTTCTGGGGCTTGTGGTCAATGCCACGCGCTCTGTCCCCTTTATCATCCTCGTCGTTGCGATTATCCCCTTCACGCGCATGATTGCAGGCACCTCAATCGGCACCACGGCCGCCATTGTGCCACTGACGCTCGCCGCTATTCCCTTCATTGCACGCCTGATTGAAAACGCCATTCGCGAGGTAGATAGCGGGCTGATCGAGGCGGCGCGGGCCATGGGGGCCACGCCGATGCAGATCATCCGCAAGGTGCTTATCCCCGAAGCCCTTCCCTCTATCACCCTTGGCCTTACCCTCGCGGTGGTCAGCCTGATCGGATATTCCGCGATGGTTGGCGCTGTGGGCGGCGAAGGGCTGGGCGATCTTGGTATCCGTTATGGGTATCAGCGGTTTATGCCCGATGTCATGGCCGTGGTGGTTGTCATCCTTGTTGTTCTTGTCCAACTCGTGCAATCCATCGGGGAATGGATCGCGGCAAAGGTTGACAAACGTGCCCCCAAGGGCCGCGGCCAATAGGCTCTCAACGCATTCCTTTTTTCTATCACTTATCAGGAGTAATATGATGCTGCGTCTTACCACCCTCACATCCGTTCTTGCACTTGCGGCAACCGCCCTTATGGCCGAGCAAATCAAGGTCGGTGTATCCCCCGGCGAACACGCCGAAATCATGGACGAAGTGGCCAAAGTTGCCGCGCCCATGGGGCTTGATATCGATGTGGTGGAGTTTTCCGACTATGTGATCCCGAACACCGCGCTTGCCGATGGTGATATTCAGGCCAATTCGTTTCAGCATGTGCCCTATCTGGACAACCAGATGAAGGACCGCGGGTTTGATCTGGTTGTCGTTGGCAACACGATCACCACGCCGATGGGTATCTATTCCGACAAGATCGACGATATCGCCAAACTTCAAGACGGCGCAAAAGTGGCAATTCCAAACGACCCGACCAATGGTGGCCGCGCGCTTTTGTTGTTGCAAGAGCTCGGCCTTTTGACCTTGGCCGAGGGTACGGGCCTGGTTCCCAGCCCGCTTGATATTGCGGACAATGCCAAAGGTCTCAAGTTTCTAGAACTTGATGCCGCGCAATTGCCCCGCACTCTGGCGGATGCGGATATCGCGATCATCAACACCAACTATGCGATTGCCTCTGGCCTAAGCCCCAAGGATGATGCCATTGCCATGGAAAAGGCCGACAGCCCTTATGTAAACGTCATTGTGGTGCGCAAGGGTGATGAAAACCTTCCTTGGGTCAAGACTCTCGTGGACGCCTATCACACGGATGAGATCAAAGCGTTCATTGATGATGCCTATAAGGGCGCTGTAATCACGTCCTGGTAAAAGACTGCGACACTTATCGGCCTTCTTGCCATTAAGTTTGCGGCGGCCCGCCCCCTGATTTTACGGGCGGGCCAAATTTGAATGGCAAGAGACCGCATTTTCGCGCAAATCGGCTGATGGCATTTCGTGACGCGGCAACTGAAAAGAGGTTTGCTTCTGGATCCTGAGCAAATACGAAACGCTGCAAGTGACTGGCGGAATCGAACTTATTCTTGGCCTTCTGTGGTCTGCGCGTAGGCTGATGGGAGCTCTCGGCTCTATTGTTCACGCCCTTGTGTGACCAATGCGCGACACCGGGTATGATCTGCCGCTTCGCAGCCCCGTGCTGCACTTAACACTATCAAACCGGCACCAAATCACGGCAGGTCCAGTTCAGCAACTTGAAGGCTGAAGCGCGTTCGCCACGTGCAAAGGCCCCGCGGCTCCTGACGAACACGTTCATCGAGTGCGCCGAATCCAAGCGGGCCGATCCCGATGAACGCAGTTTTGGTCACAGGAGTTGTCCTGCCCCCCAGCCCCTTCAAAATACCTGGCAATTTCTTGTTCAATTTCCAGCCACAGAAACCATTTCGCGACGGGGCTTATACTGTTGGGCAATCGCGTTCGCTCCGGATGAAGGTCGCACAGTGTGGGAAATCAACGTAAATTTGGATACCTATACTTCACGATATCGTTTTGGCAACTTCGTGAAACTGGCCACCAAGTTAATTGACGTCACAGGTGTTTTGGCGCTCTGGATACGGATCACCTGTCCGAACACTATCAGCAATTTTCGGCCGCCCCGACAAAGCTATGGGAACCAAGCGCAATCTTGGATGGTTTCAATGTCAGGAGGGCATAGCGGACAACACACAGTAAACCAACCTTGTTTCATCATCTGACGTGAATGGAACTGAAATATACGGGAACGGCGGCTTTCATGTGGGATCTATCGATCATCTTATGATCACTGAACAATCCGGAAAATTGGCTTATGCGGCTGTGGTTTTGGCGGTTTCTGGGGTTGGGTGAGGATCATCACTCTGTGGCATGGAGCAAGCTGCACTATGACACTGCCAAAGGCGGTACAGACGGGCACGCTGACCTTGACTGGGAAAACGCTCCCACGAGTAACAACGTACCCAAGATTACTGGACGTCAGTGATTAGCCGCAACAACTTGCGATCCCCATCGGGGCCCGCATTTTTCAAACGGCGGACTTCTAAAATCTGCCTTTCCAAAACCTGAACATTTATGAACGGTCGATATTCTATGTGGGATGATTTACTAAACGAGTTCTCTCTGTCACCCGAAATACCGCTGACAATCGTTGTTGCGCGTACTTTGGCAACGGTTGTATTCTGTGGCCTCATCGGATTGGAACGTGAAACCGCACGTCGCCCCGCAGGGTTACGCACCCACATGCTGATTGGCCTCGCCGCCTGTGTTTATTGTCTTTTGACACTAGCACTACTAGGGCGGGCCGATGAATTTGGCGATGCGGTCCAAATGGACCCCCTTCGCATTATCGAAGCGGTGACAAGCGGCGTTGCCTTTCTGGCCGCCGGTCTGATCGTGTTTACCCAAGGCAAGGTAAGGGGTCTCACGACCGGGGCAAGCATGTGGGTGGCCGCGGCAGTAGGCGTGGCCTGCGGCCTTGGAGAGTGGACAATTGCGGGCATGACAGTCTCGTTAGCTTTGATCATCATCGGTCTGGTACGCAAACTGGAAAAGAAAGCCGGCACATATGACACAAGCGAAAATCCCGAGATCAATGATTGAAACACACACGGTTCGCAAAACAATTCATACCAGCGCCATCACGAGAACGCGAACAGGTAGAGCTGGCTGCAAGGTCGGGTCTGACAAACTCAAATCTATCCCGGTTCGCCCAAATCCGCTGTGCGTCAGGCCCAGCTCGGCTGCCTCCACGCAACGAGAGAGTCGGCGCGGTTGGTCTTGAAATTTTCGCGTGAGTGAAGGTGGCACTCCTGGTTGAAATGATTGAAAACTTCGCATGCTGCGGCCCCCCTGCATGGCGCGTTCTCTTCGTCAGAATGGCAGGTGTGAGTTCTCAGCCCGATTATTCAGCCGACAACCAGTTTCTTAATTGTCCGTATTGCCAATGACCTTCATAGAAGCGCCACAGGATAGAAGCTCGCCTGTCAACAAGACATTAGGACGGCCGTACCGTTGCATCGCAAGCAAAGTTTAGGCCCCACCTTCTGTTGACCTGTGTATTCTGCGAGTCCGTGTGTCATGGATTTGAGGGGGTTTCCCCATGGAGACTATGAACGAGTTTCTCGTTGATGCGGCGCACGGACCCAAGGGGCAGCGACGTTGGCCTGACGAACTCAAGGCGCGGATTGTTGCAGAGACATTGGTTGCCGGTGCGACGGTAAAGGGCGTGGCCGAGCCATTCGCGAGATCGCGCGTCGGACGGGCGTGTCTCGCAACACGATCAAGAAGTATTTGCGGGAAGGGATTGTTGAACCTGCGTTTCAGGCGCCGGATCGTCCCAGCAAACTGGACCCTTATGCCAAGCATCTTACAGCATGGCTGACGACTGATCAGCGCAAATCACGCAAGGAGCGCCGAACGGCGAACGGCGAAGCTGATGCATGCCGATCTTGTAAAGCTTGGGTATGACGGTTCCTACGAGCGTGTTGCGGCTTTCGTGCGGGACTGGAAGGGTGAACGGCAGCGTGCGCATCACACGACAGATCGCGGGACTTTCGTGCCGCTGGTGTTCGCGCCGGGCGAGGCTTTCCAGTTCGACTGGAGTGAGGACTGGGCCTATGTCGGCGGTGAGCGCATCAAGCTGTAGGTCGCCCATATCAAGCTGTCGCATAGCCGCGCATTCTTGGTGCGGGCCTATCTGCTGCAAACACATGAGATGCTGTTTGATGCCCACTGGCACGGGTTCCGCGTTTTTGAGGGCGTCCCCGGGCGTGGCATCTACGACAACATGAAGACAGCCGTCGACCGGGTTGGCGTCGGTAAACGGCGCGATGTAAATGCGCGGTTTCTGGCCATGACCAGCCACTACGTCTTCGATCCCGAGTTCTGCAATCCGGCGGCGGGCTGGGAGAAGGGTCAGGTTGAGAAGAGCGTGCGTGATGCCCCCTCTCGCGCATGCGAGCATGCGCGAGAGGGGGCCTGATCACTTTCGATCGCAATCGCTATTCCGTGCCCGCCAGCTTTGCGAACCGGCCGGTGAGCCTGCGCATCTACCCCGACCGGTTGGTGAGTGTCGCCGAGGGGCATGTGATCTGCACACATCAGCGGATCATTGAGCGATCCCACCGCCAGCCTGGGCGCATCATCTATGATTGGTGCCATTATCTGGCTGTCGTTCAGCGCAAACCCGGGGCGCTGCGCAATGGCGCGCCCTTCGTCGAAATGCCCGAACCCTTCCGCTTGCTGCAAGCGAAGATGCTGCGGCAGCCCGGTGGAGATCGGGAGATGGTCGATATCTTGTCACTGGTCTTGCATCACGATGAACAGGCGGTGCTCTGCGCGGTAGAATTGGCATTGGAGGCTGGCGTGCCGACCAAGACCCATGTGCTGAACCTGCTGCATCGCCTGTTGGATGGTAAGCTGACTGACCAGCCAGACGTGGACCCTCCAGCTGCCTTGCCGCCGAGTAAGGAGCCAGAGGCCAATGTCGCACGGCTCATGATGGGTTGCGGGTCCAGAAAGGAGCGCGCGATGCGTCATGATCCCGCTGGAGCTGCCATCGTCATCATGCTGCGCAGCCTGAAGATGCGTCACGCCGAAGGCGTTCTTGCA
>NZ_LGHS01000063.1 GCF_001202025.1 Pseudorhodobacter aquimaris | reverse complement strand
CCCGCAGGTCATGCCGAAAAAGAACCGCAGCGCCACAATGCGCGTGTTGAAGGTCGAGGGCGTGATCCCTGTATCTGTCATGTGGAGCTGATATGCGCGCAGGTCCTCCGGCGTCGCGGTGTCGGGTGATCGCCCCAGAAAGGACGCGAAGTCCTTGATCGCCCGGATGTGGGACTTTTGCGCCTTGTCGCCCATCCCACGGATGCGCATGTCTTCGATCATCCGCTGGCGCAGCGGGGTTACTTTCTCCTCTGTCATGGGAACCTCCTGTCTGATGATTGAGAAGGCCTCAATCATCAGACAGGTCGGTCGCTTCGCAAAACGCCAAGCGTTGCAGGCGGCTCACTACATCAGCCAAATGCGCCAATGCCGCGAAGCGGCTTCGTCCATGGGCCGTCCTTGTCGATGGCCCCCTACCTGATCGGACGGGATGTTGCGCTGCTTCCGAGGTCGTCAGTGAGCCCTTTTTGGCCAATATTGCAATGTGTACGAATGCCCGCCTAGGGACGCTACCGTGATGACCTTTTCTGCCGCTCTTTAAAATAATTGACTGGCCATTCTGTCGGTGTGAAAATCTCGTGGAAGTCTGTTTCAACGTTACTTGCTATACGTGCAAGCAATCCAATTAGGCGATGCGCATTTTCGCGGTTCTCGCGCAACAAGTTCCCCTCTACTGCATCTTCATCGCCGCTTCGTTCGACGTACCTACGGTCGATGACGCCTGCATTGTGCTCAAAAACGTGCCTGCGCTCCATCATGAGCCGAATAAATCGAGCATCTTTGTCCACAATCCCCTTAAGAGGATCCAAGTCGAAAGAGTTTTTCAATCGTTTAAAGGTTTCAGACTCAATGTCGTGGAAGACTAACCTAGAAAGCGCTTCTTTCCGTGCGGCTTTCATTGGAATGCGGCGCACCAGTTGATTGGCGAAGTCACGGCATGCCGCATCGAACGCCGAAACGCTTTGGCCTGTTGCGGCCTCCGGTTGCGATCGTCCGTCATTAAGGGACTGTCTGATTTCCTCAAACCTAACCGCGAGCATCTGGACGTTATTCCGCCATCCACAGGCGGCGCAGTAGCCATAGAGTCCCCTGATATCATTAAACTCGCTACAATGTTCGCATTTGTATCGCGTCTGCTGTGTCTGTGACGCATAGTAGAAGTCTGGCTTTGGTTCATCTGCGGCCTGCTTTACGAGGCTTTCCATGTCGATTTCTACTTGCCGCTCAGTCCCCTTTTCATCGGGAGCGGCAAGTTCCTCCTCCAACCTCTCAGCAAGGTGTGCAAGGAACATCCTTTGTGCTGGTGTGAGAAATTGAAATGCGGCTGTTCTCAAGCCGCAGTATGGGCAGGTCTGGGGATAAATCGCCGCGTGATTTCCATTGCGGAAGTAACCATCGCATTGCGGGCATTGATGTCCCCAGCAGCCCAGTGAGTCAGACCCAAGGATTGCCGGAACACATCCCTCCGGCGTCGGTGGACCAGACGGTCGGCCCATTCCCCCAATACTGAAATCAGAAACTGGGATTCCGTGGGGCAGCAGGATATAGACACCAACCGCAGTCATTGGTCCGGGACGGCGGGCAACAATCCCAAAAGCAGCGCTCTTTCTTCCTTCGTCATCGCACGCAATATTGATGGTAGTATTGGCACCACAATGCGCGACCTCTTTGAAATCTTGTTCGTAGTAAGCCAATCTTTTCCCATTTCATTCACTGAGTCTGCTGTTGCTGCTTGGGATATTAGCTTGCCCGCAACGCTTGGGCCATCGGTGACTTGATTGCTTTAGGGGGCTGGGAGATGTCGTTGAGAGTTCTGATCGCAACGGCAGCAAAGTCCCGCAGACTATAAATTCGCTGTCGGCTCGACTTTGCGCCTGCAGCGAACGACTGGTTCGACGGGCCGCACCGCAGCATCTGACGCCTCAAGTGGACGGCGGCTTTGGGCCGAACGTGATGTCAAAGCGATACGCTCCTCGTTGGATCCGGAAGGTTGAGCCCATACTCAGCCCTCCACCATTCGCGGTTCTCATGGTTGTCCTTCATCCTGCTTCCCAGCGTCATTGAGGGAGAGTTTGAAATCATGCCGATTGCGTGCGGGATTTTAGAAAGCCAACTGAAGGTAACCTGCAGTTCGTCCCAAGTGACGCTGCGTCTTTTACCGTTGAGTTCCCAAGTCAGACTTGCGGCCCCATCACCATGCGTGGCTGAAAGGCCAACTAACCCGTGACAGACGCCGTTCCGAACATCGAGCGGATGCTGAAGTTGGGCACGAAGCGTTGAGGCAAGCATCTTGCGCAGCAGTGATGGATCTTTTCCACTTACGACAGCTGTCTCCCAAGCGCTCAGAGCCGCTGCAATGCCATGTGCAGACTTTGGAAGCTGCCCATCATTAGCACGGGCGACTTCGGCTCGCGCTGATTGTTCGATTGCAGACCACAGCAGTAAGAGAGATCCAAGCGATCCGCTAATCTGCTCGAAGGACACATCTTTCACCATGCACCGCAGCTTCCAAAAAGTTATTCCATGCACAGTGCCGAACTGTGTCGTAATAGTAATTAACCCGCAAGGAGTTATGGCCCGTTCGACTAAACCGCATTGCGGGATGCGGCAGGGTCCAACCGACATTTATGGGCCGTTTGCGATCATGATCCTGCGGAGAATAAAGGCTGTTTACATCAACGCCACATCAACCCGCGAATGCAAGTTTCGCGCTGTGTTTGCAGCCGAATGCGGGCGAATGTCGGCGAACGCGGGGTCGCAAAATTCGTGAAATCAAAGGCTTGTTGGCTAAGTGACTGATTTGATTAAGCTGTGGAAAACATTGAAGCATAGGCTCATAACCTGAAGGTCGTAGGTTCAAATCCTACCCCCGCAACCAAAATAATCAAAATAAAACAAACGCTTACCCTGTGGTATCTTTATACCGCAGGGTGTTTTGCGTTTTACATCAACGCCACATCAACACCTCGCCTAAAAAACGGCATTGGCACGCATTCGCTTGCAGTCTGCGGCATTCGACGACATTGGGCAGCATTCGCGGGGTTTGGCGCGCCCGCGATCATCCGAGCGGATTACCGAGGCAAAGTCAGAAAAGATTATCCAATAAGGTAAACCGTGCCCGCGCCTAGCCCGTTCTAACACTGCTTTACCGATAACGATAAGACATCTTGAGCCATCCCACAGTTTGGTCTATCCTTACCGAAAAGGGTAAGGAACCTCGCCATGTCAATCGAAAACGACCAGCAGCTTCTTGCCGATATCGGAGGACGCATCAGGGCGATCCGTACTGAGCAGAGCCTCAACCTCGACCAGCTCGCGCGCCTCACCGGGATCAGTGCTCCGGCATTGTCCCTGATCGAGACGGGGAAGCGTGACGCCAGGCTGACGACGCTTGCCAAGATTGCGGCGGCGTTGCGTGTGCCTCTTTCGACCCTGCTGGATGATGCGTTGCCCGGCGCGGACGCCAGGACGAAAGACGCGTCGCAGGGCTACGACCTTGGGGAGTACCAGTGACAGCTTCGGTCCCGATCCGGTTTGATGCGCTTCAAGTGGGACATGTAGATGTTGCCGCTGATGGCATGCTGTCTTTGCGCTACGACGAACGATGGCTGCAGACCGCAGGGGCGTTTACCCTCTCGGTCACCATGCCCTTGCGCGCTGAGGCCTATCCGTCCGAGGTCATCTCGCCCTGGCTTGCCAACCTTCTCCCCGAGGAAGAACAGCTTCAGGTTCTGACGCGCTCTCTGGGGCTGGATCAGGCTGATGTTCTGGCCGTGCTGAAAGAGATTGGCGGGGACACTGCGGGGGCTCTGTCCTTCGGGGAGCCTGCGGATCCCAGCCGCTGGGCCTATACGCCGCTGACGCAGTTCTACGGCACCGATGATGCGCCCGAAGCACTGGAGCGCCATTTCGCAGATCTTGGCCGCAGACCATTTCTGGTCGGCGAGGAAGGGGTGCGCCAGTCGCTCGCGGGTGGCCAGAAGAAGTCGGCTTTGGCCGTTCTGGGCCCTGACGGCGTGCCTGTGCTGGGCTTGCCTGGCCCGAATGACGTGCTCGCTATTCCCCTCAACGGTGCCCCGTCCACACTGATCGTCAAACCGGACAATCCCAATCTGCCCGGCATCACCGAGAACGAAGTCTGGTGTCTGCGGATAGCGCAGGCCGTCGGCATCGAGGCTGCACAAGCAACGATCCTCAAGGCATCTGGCCGCACGGCAATTGGCGTGTTGCGCTATGATCGCAGGCTCGGGCGGAACGGTCAGATCCTGCGGGTTCATCAAGAGGATTTCGCACAGGCCAATGGTTTTCCTCCGGGGCGGAAATATGAGCGAGGCACATTGCGCGGGCTGGACCTCAAGACGCTGCTGGAGACAGGGCGGCACGTCAGCGCAAATGATGCCCTCGCCCTGCTTGATCAGGTCATCTTCAACATCCTGGTCGCCAACACCGATGCCCATGCCAAGAATTATTCGCTGATCCTGCCGGTCGCAGCCGCGCCGCGCCTTGCCCCGCTTTACGATGTATCCTCTGTCTTGCCTTGGCCGCATGTTGTCCAGAGTTACGCGCAGAGCATCGCCGGCAAGAAGCGCACTCCGGACATGATTGCGGGGCGGCATTGGGAGAAGGTGGCGCGCGACATTGGCTATCGCCCGACCGATGTCCGCAACCGGGTCCAAGAACTTGTCGACAAGCTGGTCGGATGCAGGGTGAAGGTAACAGCCGAGGTGGCCGCACTTCAGGGTTCGACAGATGGCTATGTCACGCAAACTGCGGAAGCTGTCGAAGGGAATGCGCTGCGCATGGCGGGGAGGCTGTAGATGGCGGGCAAGGTGACACACAAATGGGCGTTCAAACCGGGAATGCGCGCGGGCGCATATAGCTGGAAGTCGTCAGCCAAGGCCATTGACCGGCTGAAATTGGCCAGCTCCGAGA
>NZ_LGHS01000062.1 GCF_001202025.1 Pseudorhodobacter aquimaris | reverse complement strand
CTCTCGGACTTCGTCCAGCACAGCGTCGGTGACGCGGCTGATCAGGTCCTGCGAAACCTGTAAGCCGTAGACATCTTCAAGGTGGGCGCGGATGTCTCGGACCGTCAAACCAGCGGCATAAAGACTGATGATCTTGCCATCCATCCCGTCGATCCGGGTCTGGCCTTTCTTGACAAGCTCGGGCTCAAAACTGCCATCCCGGTCACGAGGCACCGCGATAGGCAACTCGCCGTCTTGGCCCTTCAGGCGCTTGGCTGACGTGCCGTTGCGCCGGTTGGGCTGGCTCGGCGGCGCGTCTTGGCCATCCTCGTAGCCCAGATGGGCCGTCAGTTCCGCGCCTAACATGCGCTCCATCAGCTTGATCTTCAGCTCTTTCATTAGCCCGGCCAATCGTCGGGAAAATGATCCCCGGGATCATCTTCTGACCCTCCTCATACCAAGCAGATCTTCAGGCCGCTCGCAGCCCTTCAGAAGCTCGTCCAGCAGTTCCTTGGAAATCGTCATCGTCCTTGCTCCTCTCAGGAAGCATGGACCAAAGCGCTGTTACACAGAAGATCGGACACTCTCGCCCTAGAGCGCCTTTCACACGTTTCCGAATCATTTAACCCACTGCGCCCCAAAGGCCCTGCTAGGCACTCCTGAGCGCATAATGACCAAGCATCTGAAAGTGTGTGTTGGGACGGTGGTGCATCTGGCGTAAGGACTGAACTGTAGAGCATCAGGTCACCTTGGCGCTGAACGATGTCATCCGCGCCAATTGTTCAGCATCCTGTGTGAAGGTTACGACTATCGAATCAAGTTGGGATTGCAAGGCTTCTTGCTCGGAGACCAGAGCGGCACCTTCGCGGGCCTTCATGCGGACCGAAAAGAATGTTTCGCCAAGCACCTCGGCCACGGCTTTGGGCCACCTGCGCCTAAACCGCTTACGACCTCAAGACAGGTCATCCATGTACTTCAATTTCATCACGAGCATCATGGAAAGTGTCCCCGTTGCGTCCCAGAAAGTGTCCTGAGAGGGGCGATAGATATCTGATATGCTTGAAAAACATTAGTTTAATCGGTCAAGATTGGTGCGGTCGAGAAGACTCGAACTTCCACTCCGGTTAAAGAACAGCGACCTCAACGCTGCGCGTCTACCAATTCCGCCACGACCGCACTGTCTTGACTTGCAGCGTGATAGCGAAACTGCAAGCGGACCTCAAGCTGAATTTTCGCCCTGACCCGATAAATCGAAAAGCTTTGCCGGAAACGAAAATGCCGGGGACAGTTGCCCCGGCAATAATGGCTGATTAATGTTTTTTAATCAGGGGCTTGCAGATGTGGCACCCGGCACGGCAAAGGCCGGAAGGGTTGCGGCGGGGACAGGCTCGGTCGTACCGGGCACGCTCCGCCCCGCTGCGGTATAGGCCGCCGCCCGGATCAAGGGTGCGCGATCGGCCATCCCCGGCGCAAAGACTTGGCTGGTGCCATCGCTGCCTGCCAGATAGCTCTGATCGAACCAAGGCAAAGACAAATCCATCCGCTGGGCCGCACCGATGCCCGACGCGAGGTGATGACCGACCAGCTCGGCATAGGCCGCCTCCCCCACCGTGGTCAGGATCAGTGCCGATCCGATAGCGACATCCATGTTATCAGTCACATAGCCGACCCCGAGGCAAATTTTGGCCGTACCCGCCAATTGCGCCGGCGCCATCCCCGAGCCGAGGACAAAGCCCGA
This sequence comes from Pseudorhodobacter aquimaris, assembly GCF_001202025.1. Taxonomy (GTDB): domain Bacteria; phylum Pseudomonadota; class Alphaproteobacteria; order Rhodobacterales; family Rhodobacteraceae; genus Pseudorhodobacter; species Pseudorhodobacter aquimaris. The sequence continues at coordinate 82,095 of NZ_LGHS01000062.1, read as the reverse complement.
CACGCCCTGCATCACCTCTTCGCGCGATTTCAGCGAAAGGGCTGCGACATGTTCTTGCATCACCGGGCCAAAGCCTTCGCATTGCTTGGAAATCTGCTGCGGGGTAAAGCCTGAGATGCTGGATACCAACTCCTCGCCCTGGGCGATGGCATAGGTGCGTGCCAGGCAGAATTGTTCCGAGAGGGCAAAGGCCGGATCTTGCAGTGTTGCTTGGGTCACGAATCCGCCGTTGGAATTGGTGACCAAGGAGACCTTGTTGCAATGGCTGGCCAGTGAAACCTGCGTGGTACCCTGCGCCATGAAGGATGGCAAAGCAGATTGCGCCGCGACTTCGGTCCCGAATTGTGGCACCGCAGCGGCGACAGGGGCCGTCCCTGCGGCGGCAAAGCCAAGCTGTGTTGCGGGTTGCGGGGCAGCAGGGGCCGGCACGGCGGTCATCTGCCCGCCTGACGCAGCACCAATACCCAGCCGTTCATCACGATAGATATGCAGCAAGCCCATTGTCCCGCGGGGATCGCTAGCGATCTGTTGGGCTGTCACCGGCCCGCCTGCTTGCGCCCTGTAATAAGATTGCACCAGCAAATCACGTTCCCAGTCATTCAGCCTGCCACTGGTGCCAAAACCCATATGTGCCTGATACTGTGAAATCGCCCCTCGTGACCTTGGCCCCAAGGCGCCATCGGGCGTACCAGCCGGAAAGCCGAAGTAATTAAGCGCAACCTGAACCTCTCGGTTGGCCGCGCGCTGGCTGGAGGAAATCGAGGATCGCTTGTAATTCGTCGTGCGCCGGGTGGTGGTCCGGCGGTTCTTGTTGGCCTCATTGACGATGACCCCGCCAATGATGCCGCCGACGATACCGCCAACCAAACCATCACCGGCATGAACCTCTAGCGGGGCGACAACCATGGCAGTGGCAACGAATGCTGTTGAAATTCTTTTGAATACCATTTGAAAACTCCATCCCCAAAGATTATCTCGAGTCACTATTGTTTGATAATACCACGCGGTGCCGATGTTCCTAAGCGCTTTTGTTGCCATCGGGATGAATGCGGGGTTGCAGCGATGAAAGCAAAGGAAAATCTTGTGGACAGCATGCCACTTCATCTGGGTGAAAAGCCGCTGAACGAGCAGATCGAATGGCGCGTGATCGACGGGCTGGCCCCCTATGTTGAGACCGTGGCCGCGATGGAGGACCGCGTCGCAGCAATCGCCAATGGCACGGCGGGTGAGGCAATCTGGCTGCTTGAACACCCCCCGCTTTACACTGCGGGCACCAGCGCACAGGCCGCAGATCTGGTCGAGACGGACCGCTTTCCCGTCCATGCCAGCGGGCGCGGCGGGCAGTACACCTATCACGGGCCGGGGCAGCGTGTGGTCTATGTCATGCTGGATTTGAACAAACGCGGGCGCGATGTTCGTAAATTTGTCTCGGCGCTGGAAAACTGGGTCATTGGCACGCTGGACAGCTTCAACGTCAAAGGTGAACGGCGCGAGGGGCGCGTCGGCGTCTGGGTGGCGCGCAACCACCTTGGCCTAGACGGACAACCAGCCGAAGACAAGATCGCTGCGGTCGGGGTCAAGCTGCGCAAGTGGATCAGCTTTCACGGACTCTCGATCAACGTAGAGCCGGATCTTTCGCATTTCAGCGGCATTGTCCCCTGCGGGATTTCGGAACACGGCGTCACCAGCCTTGTCGATCTGGGCCTGCCCGTCACCCTGACCGACGTCGATATCGCCCTGCGCGAGAATTTTGCAAAAGCTTTTGCCTCTACCCACTAGCTTTCGGAAATCTGGTCAAAGCGCGACAGCTTGCCCTCTGGCAAGATAACACTACATAGATTAAGGTAGTAGCACTGACGTTGCCTCACCAAACCACACGCAACGCTGCGTTCTAAAATATGACAAGGATGTACATATGAAACTTAGCCTAATCGCCACAGCCGCACTGTTCGCCCTGTCTGCCCCGGCTTTTGCCGCAGACGCAGATAAAGGTGAAAAAGAGTTCAAGAAATGCAAGGCTTGCCACGAAATCGTCGCGGATGACGGTACTGCCATTGTCAAAGGCGGCAAAACAGGCCCTAACCTTTATGGTATCATCGGTCGTCAGGCCGGTAGCGTCGAAGACTTCAAATATGGTGATTCGCTTGTTGCTGCCGGTGAAGGCGGTCTGATCTGGGACGAGGAAAATCTGGCCACCTACAGCGCCGATCCAAAAGAGTTCCTGAAGGAAGTCACCGGCGACGACGGCGCGAAATCTAAAATGACCTACAAGCTGAAGAAGGGTGGCGACGACGTCGCGGCCTATCTGGCGTCCGTGGGCCCTGCGGTAAACTAACACAGGTAAAAATGACTTTGCTTGGGTTTTTCTTGATCTAAATCAAAGTCAGCAATTGCCGCCGCCGCTCGGGCGTCCTAAAACAAGGACACAAGTGGCGGCGGGAATCTGTTTTCCCGCACGCTGGAAATAGCAACGCAAGCGGGAGGCAGGCATGGCCGACGCAGCCATTCATGGTCACGAACATGACGAACGCGGGTTCTTTACCCGCTGGTTCATGTCGACCAATCACAAAGATATCGGAATACTTTATCTGTTTACCGGCGGCCTTGTTGGCCTGATTTCGGTGATCTTTACCGTGTATATGCGGATGGAACTGATGCACCCCGGCGTGCAATACATGTGCCTTGAAGGCGCACGTTTCACCGCCGCAGCCGCGGGCGAGGTGTGTACACCGAACGGACATATCTGGAACGTAATGATCACGGCTCACGGCATCTTGATGATGTTCTTCGTGGTTATTCCGGCCCTGTTCGGCGGTTTCGGCAACTATTTCATGCCGTTGCAGATCGGCGCGCCGGATATGGCGTTCCCTCGGATGAACAACCTGTCCTATTGGATGTATGTTGCCGGTGTTTCACTGGCGGTATGCTCCTTGCTGGTGCCCGGTGGCGATGGTCAGAACGGTGCGGGCGTGGGCTGGGTGCTGTACCCACCGCTTTCGACCCAGAACAAGGACGTCTACTCGATGGATCTCGCGATTTTCGCGGTCCACCTGTCGGGGGCTTCGTCCATTTTGGGGGCGATCAATATGATCACCACCTTCCTGAACATGCGTACACCGGGCATGACCCTACACAAGGTGCCCCTGTTCGCTTGGTCGATTTTTGTCACCTCTTGGCTGATTCTGTTGTCCTTGCCTGTTCTGGCCGGTGCGATCACCATGCTGCTGACCGACCGTAACTTCGGGACAACCTTCTTTGACCCCGCTGGCGGCGGTGATCCGATCCTCTATCAGCACATCCTGTGGTTCTTTGGCCACCCAGAGGTGTACATAATCATCCTGCCGGGCTTCGGGATCATTTCGCAGGTTATCGCGACCTTCTCTCGCAAACCGATCTTTGGCTACCTGCCGATGGTTTATGCGATGGTGGCGATTGGTGTTCTGGGCTTTGTCGTCTGGGCGCACCACATGTACACCGTTGGCCTGTCGCTGACCCAGCAATCCTACTTCATGCTGGCCACCATGGTGATCGCGGTGCCAACCGGCATCAAGATCTTCTCGTGGATCGCGACAATGTGGGGCGGCTCAATCGAGATGAAAGCGCCTATGCTTTGGGCCTTCGGCTTCTTGTTCCTCTTCACCGTTGGCGGGGTTACAGGCATCGTGCTGTCGCAGGCCGGTATCGACCGCGCCTATCACGACACCTATTACGTTGTGGCACACTTCCACTATGTGATGAGCCTTGGTGCCGTCTTTGCAATCTTTGCCGGGATCTACTTCTGGATGGGCAAGATGTCGGGGCGTCAATATCCTGAATGGGCGGCCAAGCTGCACTTCTGGATGATGTTCATCGGCGCGAACCTGACCTTCTTCCCACAGCACTTCCTGGGTCGTCAGGGCATGCCACGCCGCTACATCGACTACCCTGAGGCCTTTGCCCAGTGGAACTACTGGTCGAGCATGGGCGCCTTCTTGTCCTTCGCATCCTTCCTGCTGTTCATCGGCATCGTGTTCTACACGCTTCGCTACGGCAAGCGCGTGACCGAGAACAACTACTGGAACGAATATGCGGATACGCTGGAATGGACCCTGACCTGCCCACCGCCCGAGCATACGTTCGAGCAGCTCGCGAAACAGTCTGATTGGGATAAGGGTCACAGCCACTAATTCCTTCACCAACAATGAAACGGCCCCGAATTGTTTCGGGGCCGTTTTTCATTGGCATGTTGCGTTTGTAGGGCTTGAGTTTCTGCTTTTCAGATCGCCCGGCCCGCTCTATCTTTCGCCCATGCCCTATGAATGGTCAACAACACCAAAACAGCTTACCCTTTGGCCCTATCGCTCTTTGCCGCGGCGGGGGTTTGTGGTGTTTATCGCGGGAACGGCGGTGCTGATTTCACTGCCCCTTCTCACTGTTCTCGGCTCTCCGGTATTATGGGGATTGCTGCCGTTCTTCATCGCGGCGGTGGCGGGAATGTATTGGGCACTGGCGCGCAGCTACCGCGACGGTGAGATATTGGAGACCCTGACCTTTGAAGGGAACCGCCTGCTTCTGGCCCGCCACGGCCCGCGCGGCAAACATCAAACCTGGGAGGCAAACCCCCATTGGGTTCGCGTTGAGACCCACACCAAAGGCGCCCCTGTGCCGGACTATATCACGCTTTCAGGTGGCCCCAGAAAGGTTGAGTTGGGCACGTTCCTATCCCAGCAAGAGCGTATCGCCCTCGTCCATGAGTTGCGTCAGGCGTTGCGCGATCACAACGCCCGAGCCGTTATCCCGCAGCCCTAGCCCAGCATATCCTTGACCCGCGGCCCGACCGCACCAAAATCCATCTGGCCGGTGTATTTTCCCTTCAGCACGCCCATCACCTTGCCCATGTCGCGGATGGAGCTGGCGCCCGCCTCGGCAATGGCGGCCGAAATCGCGGCATCGACCTCTGTCGCATCAAGCTGGCGCGGCAGGAATTCCTCGACGACCGTGATTTCCTCAAGCTCTTTTTCCGCAAGCTCCAGCCGCCCGCCTTCTTCATAGGCGCGCGCACTTTCCTGACGTTGCTTCACCATTCTGGAAAGGATCGCGGTAATCTCGGTATCAGACACCACCCCTTCACCGCCCTCACCCCGCGCGGCAATCTCGCGGTCCTTGATTGCAGCATTGATCAGACGCAACGTTGACAGGCGCTCGGCCTCTCTGGCGCGCATCGCTTCTTTCAGGGCCACTTGCAGCCGGTCACGCAAACTCATTGTTCAGATCATCCTCAAAGGTTTCACAAAGCCGACATCATAGCCCGAAGGCAAAGCCGGGGCAACCAATGGCAAATCACATAACATACTGATTATAATACATATTCCATTTTGCCTATCGGCTTGACCCCAGCCCGTCAGGCCCGTAGTCTCCCCCAAATCCGGCCAGAGAGAGTCGTACCATGACCCAATCCACAGTTTTGACCAAAAAACCAACTGCTTGCCTTGCGCTGGCCAATGGCACCCTGTTTTACGGGCACGGCTTTGGCGCAACCGGCCAGACCGTCGCCGAACTGGTATTCAACACCGCGATGACCGGTTATCAAGAGGTGATGACCGACCCTTCTTACGCAAGTCAGGTTGTCACCTTTACCTTCCCCCATGTCGGCAATACCGGCATCACCGCCGAGGATGATGAAACATCCGATCCTGTCGCTGCCGGTATGGTTGTGAAATGGGATCCGACCACGCCGTCGAACTGGCGCTCAACCGCCGGATTAGCCGAATGGATGACCTCCAAGGGGCGCATCGGTATCGGCGGGCTGGATACGCGCCGCCTGACCCGTGCGATCCGCCAACAGGGGGCGCCGCATGTGGCCTTGGCCCATGATCCGGACGGGAATTTTGATACCGAGGCGCTGATCGCCGCCGCGCGCGACTGGCGCGGATTGGAAGGGCTGGACCTTGCCAAAGAGGTGACCTGTGCCCAAAGCTATCGCTGGGATGAGCTGCGGTGGGCCTGGCCTGATGGGTATTCCAAGCGCACTGGCGACGGGCTGCGCGTGGTCGCCATTGATTTCGGTGCGAAACGCAACATCTTGCGGTGTCTTGCCTCGGCGGGCTGCGATGTCACCGTGCTGCCAGCAACCGCCACGGCCGAGGATGTATTGGCGCTGAAGCCGGAAGGCGTGTTCCTCTCCAACGGTCCGGGCGATCCGGCGGCGACAGCGCTCTATGCGGCGGATATGATCAAGGGCGTGCTTGGGGCGGATATCCCGCTGTTCGGGATCTGCCTTGGCCATCAGATCCTTGCCCTGGCCCTTGGTGCCAAGACGCTGAAGATGGGCCACGGCCACCACGGTGCCAATCATCCGGTCAAGGATCTCGACACCAGCAAGGTTGAAATTACATCGATGAACCACGGGTTTACAGTCGATGCTCAGAGCCTGCCAGAGGGTGTGCGCGAAACCCATGTCAGCCTGTTTGACGGAACCAATTGCGGCATCAAGGTCGAGGGAAAGCCAGTATTTTCCGTACAGTACCACCCAGAGGCAAGCCCCGGCCCACAAGACAGCTACTACTTGTTCGAGCGATTCGCCGAAGCGATGAAGGCTCGTCGCGCCGCTTAATCTGCAAAATGCTGCCAAACTAGATCTTGTGGCCATGATTCTTATGGCCACAGGGGCTTGATTTTGTGATGTGGACAATTTAAGATTATTTTGTGGATAACTCTGTGGTTAACATGTTGTTAACCCTTCTCCCCCAAATCTTGCGAGATCGGGGGACTTATGATTGCACCACTCCAACTTCGCGATCCATCGCATCTAGACCAGCCCGAGGTGCAAAACAGCGCCTCTATCAGGCTGACACCCACCCCTAACAACAGTCGGCAGATTACGATCACAGCTCCCTCGGTTCGCAGCCTTGGGGTCACGCTTTTGCGTGAAGGGCTAATCTCGCCGGATGCTTTGGTGATGGCCCTTTCCCTACAAAAGCGCCATTCTGGTCGGCTGTGCGATATTCTATTGTCGCGCCATTTCATCGAAGAAACGCCCCTGTACGAAGCGCAGGCCCGTCATTGGAATGTGCGCCTGATAAACCCATTGCACCAGAGTCCCGATCCCCGCTTGATCGATATGATCGGTGCCGCGACCTGCCTGCGTGAAGGCTTGGTGCCCTGGCAGCACGCAGGCCAAGCTGTGGTTATCGCCACCGCCTATCCAGAAGAGTTCGCACGCCATTATAAATGGTTACGCAGTGTGTATGGCCCCGTTATCATGGCACTGGCCCCCCCTTCCAAGATCCACCAAGCGGTGATGAACGCAAGATCGGCAGTTTTAAACGAGACCGCCGAGAACCGCGTATCCGCCAGTGAAAGCTGCCGCAATTGGGGGAGCGAAGGCCTTGCGGTCAAGGTTGCCCTGATCTGCGCAACCTTTCTGTTCGGGCTGTGGCTCTCGCCCACCTTTATGGCGCTGACATTTACGGTCTGGGCCTCATTAACGCTTGCGCTGTCCACCGGCTTGCGCCTCGGCGCCGTTTTTGCAGCTTTTCGCAGTTCACCCCCAAGCCCGCCCGCCCCCATCATCGCGCGCCTGCCAACGGTCTCAGTCATGGTCGCCCTGTTTAAAGAGGGCAATATTGCGTCCCGCCTCGTTCGCCGTCTTGACCGGCTGGATTACCCCCGTGATCTGCTCGACATCCTGCTTGTGGTCGAGGAGAAAGATCATCTGACCCGCGATGCCCTGCAATCGGTCGATCTGCCGCCGTGGATCCGCGTTGTTGTCGTGCCGGACGGCCCACTGAAAACCAAGCCGCGCGCCTTGAATTTCGCATTGGACCTTTGCCGCGGGTCCATCATCGGTGTCTATGATGCTGAGGATGCACCAGAGCCGTCACAGATCCGCAAAGTTGTGAGCCGATTTTACCAGCGCGGTGGCGATGTCGCCTGTTTGCAAGGGGTTCTGGACTTCTACAATCCGCATACGAACTGGCTATCACGTTGCTTTACAATGGAATACGCTGCCTGGTTTCGCATCATTCTGCCGGGGCTGCAACGGCTGGGGCTGGCCATTCCTTTGGGGGGGACCACGCTTTTCTTTCGTCGCGCCGCGCTGGAGGAGTTGGGTGGATGGGATGCCCATAACGTCACCGAGGATGCCGATCTGGGCATGCGTTTGGCCCGCCACGGCTACCGCACCGAAATCCTTGATACCGTGACCGAAGAAGAGGCCAATTGCCGGGCGATCCCTTGGGTGAAGCAACGCTCTCGCTGGCTCAAAGGCTATATGATGACTTGGGCTGTGCATATGCGAAGCCCGCGCTTGTTGTGGGAGCAGCTTGGTCCACGCAAGTTCATCGGCTTTCAGATCCTGTTTCTCTGCACGCTTTCACAATTTCTTCTGGCACCTGTGCTTTGGTCTTTTTGGTTGGTGCCACTCGGGGTGCCCCATCCTTTGGCTGCGGCCCTGCCCCCGCTGGCCATGCAGGGTCTGGTCGGACTTTATCTGTTGACCGAAGTCATCAACCTGACGGTGAATATTATGGGGTTGAACAAAACCAAGCATAAGATGAGCCTGCTTTGGGTGCCAACCTTGCACTTCTACTTTCCGCTTGGTGCCTTGGCGTCTTACAAGGCAGCGTGGGAAATGGTGACGAAACCCTTTTACTGGGATAAAACCAGTCATGGCCATTTCGACCAGACCGCCCCGGAATAGCCACTAACGGGTGTTCACCTCGCCCGCATCGATCCGCAAACGAGTCTCAAACGCTTGGGAAATATGGCCACGTAACGCCTGATAGGCCGCCTCGCCATCGCGGGCCTCGATCGCCTCGACGATCGCCTCGTGCTCTGCCAATCCCTTTTCATCGCGGCCATCAGCCGCAAAAGAGGTCGTCGCCATCAGCGCCATGGAGCGGTGGACCAAATCAAGCTGCGTCACCAAAAAGCGATTGTGCGACGCAAGATGAATTTGCTTGTGGAAGCGTTTATTGGCACGGGACAAAGCACGGGGATCCCCCCCCAAAAGTGATTTATCGTCTTCAACCATAGCCCGCAAAACCCTTATTTCTTCTTCGGTGGCATGCCGTGCCGCCAGCCGCGCCGCCAACCCTTCCAACTCGGTGCGTACGGCGTAAAGCTCTGCCAACTGGTTGTGATCAAGCGAGGCCACGATTAAGCTGCGGCCATCGCGGGCCAGCATGGATTGGGTTTCCAGACGCTGCAAGGCCTCACGCACAGGGGTACGCGACACGCCGAACCTTTCAGCCAACTCCGATTCTACCAACCGGTCGCCAGGTTTGTACAGCCCGGCATCAATCGCTTCCAGGATCAGCGTGTAGGCATCTTTTTGCAACGGGTAACCTTTCGGATTTTCAATAGGTGCAAGGTAACGGGGGGCGGGCCACAGTCAACCGCAATCGCCCGCTGGAACAGATTGCAAAGCGCTTCTGGGCAGCTTAGCCTGACAGAATGCCTAGAACAGATTTTGCGCATGTCCGCGCCTGGGTCTTTGACCTCGACAACACGCTTTATCCGCCATCAGCCCGACTGTTTGATCAGATCGAGCTGCGGATGACCAATTGGGTCATGGAAACCCTGAAGGTGGATCGACCAAAAGCCGACCATCTGCGGCGCGATTATTGGTCCCGATACGGCACCACCCTGGCTGGCTTGATGCAAGAGCATGGGGTTGACCCAACGCCATATCTGCTTGATGTGCATGATATTTCACTCGATCACCTGCAACAGGATTTGGTACTTGCCACCTATATCCGCGCGCTTCCCGGTCGGCGTATTGTCTACACCAATGGCTCCGCCCCCTATGCCGAACGGGTCCTGGCGGCGCGTGGCCTATCAAATCTGTTCGATGCGGTTTACGGTGTGGAGAATGCCAATTTTCGCCCAAAACCGGAAACTGCTGCCTTTGAGACAATCTTTGCCACCGATCAACTAGACCCGAGCATCGGCGCGATGTTCGAGGATGACAGTCGCAATCTGACCGCCCCCCATGCAATGGGAATGCGTACCGTGCATGTCGCACCAAAGGCCGCGCCCGCTAAGCATATACACCATCACACCACAGATCTGACCGATTTTCTGGCGCGGCTGATCGGCTGACCTGCGGCAAGCCGCCACCTAGCCCCCGCCAGCAAGATACGTAAGGTGACCGCGCGAACAGGAGGAACACGATGACCCAACAAACCGAAAGCGCGGCATCTGCGCGAAACATCTTTATTTCCATCGCCTTATTCTCAGTTCTTACGGCCGGGGCAGTCGTGATCTGGGGGCCGGTGGCGCTGGCCATGGCCGCACTTTTGCTGGTGCCGGTGGTCTTTGCCCTGCTGCTTGCCGTCACAAGGGCGTAGGGCAGATTTTGTCTCTTGGACCTTGGCGTCTAAATACCCTATCTATATGACAAGGGAGGCATCGATGACCCGACAAAACATTGACATTCTAATCTCTGGCGGCGGCGTTGCGGGGCTTGCGGCTGCAATTGCCTTTGGTCAGGCCGGTTTTTCGGTGCTTTGCGTCGATCCAAGCCCGCCCGTCACCCTGCGTGAGGCCACAGGCGCCGATATGCGCAGCACCGCATTCTTGATGCCATCGATAGAGCTTTTTCAGGAAATCGGCCTTTGGGATCGCCTTTCGCCCTATTCCGCCGCCTTGCAGATCATGCGCATTATCGATGCAGGCGGGGCCGCGGGCGAGGTGCGCCAGTCGCGTGAATTCGATGCTTCTGACCTGTCGGAAAACCCCTTTGGCTATAACCTGCCCAACTGGTTGTTACGCCGTGAGATGATGGCCCATATTGTCGATCTTCCCGATGTGACCTTCTTGCCCGGTGTCGCCACGACCCAGCTGATAACACGGCAGACAGAGGCGTTGGTTGCCCTGTCGGATGGATCAAAGTGGCGGGCAAGGTTGATGATCGGAGCCGATGGCCGCAACTCTGCGACACGTCAGGCCCTTGAAATTCCTGTCAAAACCATGCGCTACGGGCAAAAGGCGCTGGCCTTTACCACCACCCATCCGATCCCGCATCAGGATGTTTCAACCGAGGTGCACCGCTCTGGCGGGCCTTTCACGATGGTGCCACTGCCCGATCAAGAGGGGCTGCCATCCTCGGCGGTGATCTGGATGGAGGGGGGCGCCGAAGTGGCGCGTCTTGCCGCCCTTCCCGTTCAGGAATTTGAAGCCGAGATGTCACAGCGCGCCTGCCATGTCCTTGGCCCGATGAAACGCAACAGCCAGCTGACCATTTGGCCCATCATCAGCCAGATCGCCGCGCGTATGTCCGGCCAGCGCACCGCGTTGATGGCAGAGGCCGCGCATGTTGTCCCGCCAATCGGCGCGCAGGGCTTGAACATGAGCCTTGCCGACCTTGCCAGCTTGCGCGAACTGGCCATGGTCGCGCCTTCAGATCTGGGATCAGAGCAAATGCTGGAGCAGTACCACAAATCCCGCCACGGCGACATTCAAACCCGGGTCGCGGGGATAGATACACTGAACCGTGCCTCTATGGTAGGCGCGCCGATCCTGCGCGATATGCGGGCGCATGCGCTTGGGGCGCTCTATTCATTCGCGCCCTTGCGCAAAGCCATGATGAAAGCGGGACTGGGCCTGCGATAGGCCCAGTCTCAAAGGTTCAGTCCACAAGGGTTCAGTACACAAGGGTTCAGAAAACCGCGTCAACCGCGCGCTGCAACCGCGAAACTGTGGCCGGAACATCGGCCAATTTATCCAGCCCGAACAAACCGATACGGAATGTTGTAAAGGCATCCCCCTCTCCCACTTGCAACGGCACACCCGCAGCGATCTGCAAGCCTTCGTCGCGGAACTTAGAGCCGTTCTGCACCCCCGGATCATCGGTATAACACACAACAACACCCGGTGCCGCAAAACCGTCAGCCGCGACCGAGGCCACGCCTTTGGCGGCAAACATCGCCCGCACGGCATTGCCCAGCTCCCATTGCGCGGCTTTGGCGGCGGCAAAGCCCATGGCTTCGGTTTCGCGCATCGCGGCCAGAAAACCGACCAGCGCATCCGTAGGCATGGTGGCGTGATAGGCGTGGCCGCCACCTTCATAGGCCGCCATGATGCTGCGCCATTTCTTAAGGTCCAGCGCAAAACTATCCGAAGTGCTCTCGGCCAGACGTGCCTCGGCGGCCGCTGACATCATCACCAGGCCGGCAGACGGGCTGGCCGACCAGCCCTTTTGCGGCGCCGAAATCAGCACATCCACGCCCGTGGCCGCCATATCCACCCAGATACAACCGCTGGCAATGCAATCGAGCACCATCAGCGCGCCGACCTCATGCGCGGCCGCGGCCATTTGCGTGATGTAGTCATCGGGCAGGATGAGCCCCGCACTGGTTTCCACATGCGGCGCGAAAACGACATCGGGCTTGCCCTCCCGGATGCGGGCCACAACATCGGCAATCGGCGGCGGCGCATAGGGCGCGCGTGTGTCATTGCCGGTTTGGCGTGCCATCACCACATCGACCTCAGAGGCAAAACCGCCGGCCTCGAAGATCTGGCTCCAGCGATAGGAGAACCAACCGTTGCGCACCACCATCACCCGTGCGCCGCGCCCGAACTGACGGGCAACCGCCTCCATCGCGTAAGATCCGCCACCCGGAACTATGGCCACCGCTTGGGCGTTATACACCTCGCGCAAAAGCTCCGAGATATCGCGCATAACCCCTTGAAATTTGGTCGACATATGATTCAATGAGCGATCGGTGAACACCACCGAAAACTCTTCCAGACCCTGCGGATCTACTGTCTGATGTGGCAACGTCATGGTTTTCTCCTTACCCGTTTTCCCATTGATAGCCTTGCAGCAAGCCAAGTTTCCAGAGAAATCCTGCACCCTGTCTTCCTTTTGGGATGCCGCACCCTAGCCAAGCGGGCCCGGCCGCGCCTCTTCGGTCAAAAGCACGTTTGCCTCTACCTGCCCCACGCCCGGCAAAATCATGATCCGCCGCCGCAAGACACGTTCAAAATCAGCGATGTCGCGGGCGACGACCCTCAGACGGTAGTCAAACAGCCCCAGAACATGCTGCACCACCTGCACCTCGGGGATAGCCGCAACCGCGCGTTCAAAATCCTCAAGCGAGATGCGGCCCTTGGTTGCCAGCTTGACCCCCAAAAATACCGTCACGCCAAAACCAAGCGCCGGCCGGTCCACCTCAACCCGCCTGCCCGCGATGATCCCCGCCTCCTCCAGCCGTTTGATCCGCCGCCATGCCGCGGGCTGGCTCAGGCCCAGACGGCGGCCAAGCTCGCCGGCGCTGGTGGTTGCATCGCGCGACAGGCTGCGCAAAAGCGCGCGGTCAATATCGTCGAGGTCAATCATAGCGGCAGCGCGCTTTCGTTTTTGATGGTGGCTATCAGCATCAGCGCCTCAATATCGGCGATATGCGGCAGGGTCAGGATGCGGCTGCGGTAAATCTCTTGATATTGCGCCATGTCACGGGCGATCACATTAAGCCGCACATCGACACGTCCCAAAAAGGTTTCAATCCCAATGACCTCCGGCACTTCACGGGCTGCGGCCAGAAACTCGTCAAAGGCACGCGGCTCGGTTTTATCAAGGTTGAAGCGCAAGGACACCTCCACCTCATAACCCAAGGCCCGCCAGTTGATAACCGCCGAAGGGGCCGCGATAAGCCCTGCGGCCTGCATCCGCTCCAACCGCCGCCAACATGTTGCCGCTGTTACGCCCGCCCGCTCGGCGATTTGCGCATTGGGCAAGGCGGCATCGGCCAGCAGATGTCGCAAGATACGGCGGTCGGTATCGTCTATCTGCATGATTATTCCATAATTGGCATTATTACGCATGATCTTTTGCATAAAAGCTAAATAGCGTCAATATTTGCACGGCGTATATGCGGAAAACCCTTATTTTGTCCCTATCACAGGCACCCGCCTGCAACCCGAAAGGAATTATCATGCGCGTTTATTATGACCGTGATTGCGACATCAACCTGATCAAAGACAAAAAAGTTGCGATCCTCGGCTATGGCTCCCAAGGTCACGCCCATGCGCTGAACCTGCGCGACAGCGGCGCAAAGAACCTCGTCGTTGCATTGCGCGAAGGCTCCCCCTCGGCCAAGAAAGCCGAAGGCGAAGGCCTGAAAGTTATGGGCATTGCAGAAGCTGCCGCCTGGTGTGACCTGATCATGTTCACCATGCCCGACGAACTGCAGGCCGATACCTACAAGAAATACGTGCATGACAACCTGAAAGAAGGCGCTGCAATTGCATTCGCCCACGGTCTGAACGTCCATTTCGGCCTGATCGAGCCAAAGCCCGGCGTTGACGTGATCATGATGGCCCCAAAAGGCCCCGGCCACACCGTGCGCGGCGAATACACCAAGGGCGGCGGCGTGCCTTGCCTTGTGGCCGTGCATCAGGACGCGACAGGCAAAGCGATGGAACTGGGTCTGTCCTATTGCTCGGGCATCGGCGGCGGTCGTTCCGGCATCATTGAGACCAACTTCCGTCAGGAATGCGAAACCGACCTTTTCGGTGAGCAAGCCGTTCTTTGCGGTGGCCTTGTAGAGCTGATCCGCATGGGCTTTGAAACACTGGTCGAGGCCGGTTATGAGCCTGAAATGGCATATTTCGAATGCCTGCACGAAGTGAAGCTGATCGTCGACCTGATCTATGAAGGCGGTATCGCCAACATGAACTACTCGATCTCCAACACTGCTGAATACGGCGAATATGTCTCTGGCCCGCGCATTCTGCCATACGCAGAAACCAAAGCCCGCATGAAAGAGGTTCTGACCGACATTCAGAACGGTAAATTCGTGCGTGACTTCATGCTTGAAAACGCTGTTGGACAGCCGTCGTTCAAGGCTACCCGTCGCATTAACGACGAGCACCAGATCGAAAAAGTCGGTGAAACCCTGCGCGCGATGATGCCTTGGATCTCCAAAGGCAAAATGGTTGATAAAGAACGCAACTGATCGATCGGCCTTTTGCGTTAAATGATGCGGATCCCGTCAGGAAAATATCCTGGCGGGATTATATAGGTTTTGAAAACCCAAAGATATCGGGCAACAGTCACGAGTACGACCGTTGTTGTCGGCGTATTGGCGAGGCGGGCGCAAACCTGCTTCTGGTTCGCATCTTACGAAATGACACTACGTAAATGCCCCCAACAAAAAAAACGAGTGCGCAATGAAGTGGCCCGCGCCACCCCATTCTCGCGCAGTCATTGCGTAGATAGGACAGCACCCAAACCGTCGCGATGGCGCGAAAGACACCACATTGAAGATCGACAAGACGGCTTCTCGTCGTTATCCGCGATAACTGATCGTCTGCTTGACGCTCCAACCCTCTTGCTTGGTCATCGCACAATCTGCACTTGCGGGAGCCAGTCCTTTTCCCGCCCCCCCTATTGGGTCGACGCACCAGAAACTTGAAGGATTTATATCATTCGGCGCGGCCGTGATCACAGGGCATAGGGCCAAGCCCGGCAAACGGCCCTACTCCACCAATTCCCAGCCATCGGGATCAAAACCGAATTTCAGCGCAATCTCGGTGGCGCGCTTTTCTTCGGCCCAGATTGCCGGGGCGGAAATCTCCATCTCAGCGCTGCGCGCCTCAAGGGTTTCGCCGTCATCGTCAATCAAAGTCACAAAGCCCGCAGCTGTCAGCGCCTTGGCCGCCACGGAAAACGGCGCATCCAGATCCTCGGCCAGAAACAGGAAGTTCACGACAGCACGTTTGGGCAGGCTGTCAATCTTGCCAATTTCGACAAAGGTCTCAAAGGTTTCGTCCTGTTGGGCTTTGTAATCGTGGCTCATTTTGCGCTCCTCTTCAAGGGTATGCCCCATACCTGCCCAAAGCAGAGGCCCTGTGCAAGGCCCATCATGCCTTCGCAAAGCGCCAATGCGACATCACATCACCGCCCACGGGTGACTGCGACACCAGCGAAAGCCGCGGCGCATCGGCCAAGACACCAAGCGCCAGCGGGCCAAGGGCCGCCTGCCCCTCATCTCCGATCAGAGCGCCAGCAGAAAAGATCAGCAGATCATCCACCAGCCCCGCGCGGATAAGGGCCGCGGCAAGGCCAGCCCCCCCTTCGCAAAACACCCGCGTGATACCCTGCTCTGCCAATTGGCTAAGCCCCGCGCGCAGGTCCAACGCCCCGGCATCCATCGGACATTCCAGCAGACGCGCACCCGCAGCCCGCCAGCCCACGCTATCCACACACGCGCCGTGCAAGATCCACACAGGATGCACCCGCGCCGTCGCGCCCAAGCGTGAATTTGGCGCATGGCGCAAACCGCTGTCGACCAACACCCGCACCGGCTGATGCGCGGCACCCAAATCGCGCACCCTCAGATCGGGATCATCGGCCAGCGCCGTGCCCGAACCAACCATTACCGCATCATGCGTCATCCGCTGCATATGCACCGCACGGCGGGATTCAGGCCCCGTGATCCAGCGGCTTTCGCCTGTGGCCGTGGCGATGCGCCCGTCTAATGTGGTGGCAAGTTTAAGCGTTACCATCGGCAGGCCCAGGGTGATCCGTTTAAGAAACCCATGGTTCAGGGCGCGCGCCTCTTTTGCAAGGAGGCCAACCTCAACCTTAATGGATGCCGCGCGCAAAATGGCATGACCCTGCCCCGCGACGCGGTCGTCGGGGTCTTCCAATGCGCTGACAACGCGCGAAACCCCGGCGGCCACAAGCCCCTCGGCACAGGGCGGTGTCTGCCCGTGATGGGCACAAGGTTCCAGCGTGACATAGGCTGTGGCCCCCCGCGCGGCCTCACCTGCCTGATCGAGCGCGCGACGTTCGGCATGGGGGCGACCGCCCGGTTGCGTCCAGCCACGCCCCACAACACGCCCGTGTTTGACCAGCACACACCCCACGGCAGGGTTCGGCCAAACACGCCCGAGGCCACGCGCCGCGAGCTGCAACGCATGACGCATATGGGCAAGGTCTTGGTCGATCATTCTTCGGTATTGCCTGTAGGACGCAGCTCCGAAACAAATTTATCAAAGTCATCTGCTGCTTGGAAGTTCTTGTAAACACTGGCAAATCGCACATAGGCCACCGTGTCGATCCGGGCGAGGGATTCCATAACGATCTCACCGATAATCTTGGAGCCAATATCCGTCTCTCCAAGGCTTTCCAACCGGCGCACAATGCCGCTGATCATCTGATCCACACGTTCCGGATCAATGGGACGTTTCTGCAAGGCCATTCGGATAGAGCGTTCCAGCTTGGTCCGGTCGAAATCTTCGCGTTTACCATTGGTTTTCACCACAACCAAATCGCGCAGTTGCACCCGCTCGTATGTGGTGAAACGCCCACCACAAGCCGGACAAAAACGCCGACGCCGGATTGCCACGTGATCTTCGGCCGGACGGCTATCTTTGACCTGCGTATCGATATTACCGCAAAATGGGCAGCGCATAGGCCTGTCCCCCTTCGTTTCTTGATTTTACTGCCTCAGATGCGGGGGTAGGCCCCCCTGCTTATCCATAGGACTATAGGCAGGAGTGCAGGTCTTGGGTAGCGGATATGCATCAATGCCAGATATAGGGGCAAGACTGTGGCGCGCAAGACTCACGCCGCTTAATCCGTCAAGCAGCGCAAAATCCAAACATCATAACGGGAATGGTCCATCGCCGAGAGCGCAGGGCTGATGGCGATCATCCAGCCGGAAAACACAGGCTCATCCATAAGCCGGTCCAGAATTGTTAGATGGGCATAAGCCTCGCTCGGGCCCTCATCGGACGGAAAGCGACATTCATCAAGCTGAATCGTCAGCCGCCCATTTTGCGCCGATTGACCGCGCGACAACTCTAGGTCCCCGGTCTCACCTGATACCTTGTCAAGCCAACGGACGACCCCGCCCCTGGCTGTGACCGCGGTCTGCCCAATGGCGGCAGTAGCGCAAAAACCCGCAAGAACTGCGAAGGTAAGGCGGTTCATAAAAGATGCCATGCCTTATTCCGGCTGCCAGGCCTCATAATCCGAACGATCCACCGGGTTTGCACGCCGCAGCGAACCCGTCGGCGCATAGGCGGCATCAGTTCCGGTAAGGTTTTCAAGATGCGGCTTTTGCCAAACCTTGTGCAGCAAAGGCGCTTTGGTTGGCGGCTCATCCCAAGTGAAATGCAACCAGCCATGCCAATCTGCCGACACACGCGATGCCTCCATTTCACCGTTAAAGATCACCCAGCGACGTTTTCCGTCCGCTGTCTGGTAAAAGATATTACCCTGATCATCCTCGCCGACCTTCTGGCCCTTACGCCAAGTAAAAACCTGCGTATTGATCGTCTGGCTGTTCCACCATGTCAGCAATCGCTTGAGGAAATACATCAAAGGCCTCCGGTTTCGTTTGGGATGGTATGGCGCAAGGCGCGTCCAAGGTCCAGTATTGATCGGCCCGACATTGGCCTAAAGAAAGGCGGGATGACCCGCCCTTCCCACCTTAGCCCGCGCTTGCAGGCTCTTTCTTTTTACGGTCGGTATGCACAAGCAATGGCCGCGCGCCGGAATTAACCGCCTCTTCATTGACCACAACCTCTTGCACATCCTCCATACCGGGCAGGTCAAACATCGTGTCCAGCAGGATATCTTCCATGATCGAGCGCAGACCACGCGCCCCTGTCTTACGTTTGATCGCACGCTTTGCAATCGCGGTAAGGGCATCCGGCGTGAAGGTAAGCTGCGCCCCCTCGATATCAAACAAGCGCTGGTATTGCTTGACCAAAGCGTTTTTCGGCGCGGTCAGGATGGTGATCAAGGCGTCTTCATCCAGATCGGTCAATGTTGCGATCACCGGCAAGCGACCGACGAACTCGGGGATCAAACCGAATTTCAACAGGTCTTCAGGCTCCAGCTCTTGGAACATCTCGCCGACACCGCGTGCGTCCGGGTCTTTGACCTCGGCACCAAAACCGATGCCGGAACCTTTGCCCCGCTGTGCAATGATCTTTTCAAGACCTGCAAAAGCACCGCCGCAGATAAAGAGAATATTCGTGGTATCAACCTGCAAAAATTCCTGCTGCGGATGTTTGCGCCCGCCTTGTGGTGGAACGCTTGCCACGGTGCCTTCCATGATCTTCAAAAGGGCTTGCTGCACACCCTCCCCCGAGACATCCCGCGTGATCGAAGGGTTGTCGGATTTACGGGTGATTTTATCGACCTCATCGATATAGACAATGCCGCGTTGAGCGCGTTCCACGTTATATTCCGAAGCCTGCAAAAGCTTGAGGATGATGTTCTCCACATCCTCACCGACATAGCCGGCCTCGGTCAGCGTGGTCGCATCAGCCATGGTAAAAGGCACATCCAGAATGCGCGCCAACGTCTGGGCCAACAAGGTTTTGCCGCAGCCGGTCGGACCAATCAGCAAGATATTGGATTTTGCCAGCTCAATATCGCTTTTCGACGAATGATTCAGACGCTTGTAATGGTTGTGCACCGCCACGGCCAAAACCCGTTTCGCATGCACCTGACCAATCACGTAATCGTCAAGAACTTTGGCGATATCGCTTGGTGTTGGCACGCCCTCGGTGGATTGCAGCCCTGCCGATTTGGTCTCTTCCCGGATGATGTCCATGCACAATTCAACGCATTCATCGCATATGAACACTGTCGGCCCTGCAATAAGCTTGCGCACCTCGTGCTGGCTTTTGCCGCAGAACGAGCAATAGAGGGTGTTTTTGCTGTCGTTGCCCGAATTATTCGCCATTGTCGCTCTCTGCCCCGCGTCGTCTGAAATGCTGGTTCGGCCTAGTCTATGCCATGACCCATACCTTCACAATGTCAAATCGCCCCCGGGGGTTCCCTCCCCAAGGGCGAAACTATTATTTCTCTTCCGGATCTGCCTTGCCGCGATTCTCCAGAATATCGTCAATCAGCCCCCATTCCTTCGCATCCTCGGCGGACATGAAGTTGTCACGCTCCAGCGCGGCCTCAACAGTATCAAGGTCCTGGCCAGTGTGACGCACGTAAATCTCGTTCAAACGCCGCTTGAGCTTTTCTGTCTCACGCGCATGAATCATGATGTCGGTGGCCTGACCCTGATAGCCCCCCGAAGGCTGGTGTACCATCACCCGCGAATTGGGCAGGCTGAAACGCATGCCTTTTTCGCCGGCTGTCAACAAGAGCGAACCCATCGAGGCCGCCTGCCCGATCACAAGGGTCGAGACCTTCGGCTTGATATATTGCATCGTGTCATAGATCGACAAGCCCGAGGTCACAACGCCGCCGGGGCTGTTGATATACATCGAGATTTCCTTGGACGGGTTTTCCGCCTCAAGAAACAAAAGCTGGGCACAAATCAGACTGGACATGCCGTCATGGACCGGACCGGACAGAAAGATGATCCGCTCTTTGAGCATCCGGCTAAAGATATCATAGGCGCGTTCACCGCGGCTGGTTTGCTCCACAACCATCGGAACAAGGGTGTTCATGTAGTGCTCGATCGGATCTTTCATCAGCGCCTGCCTGTTTTTTCAGTGAACCTTATCGGAATAAGGATTGGGTGAGTCTTAGTGCTGCATTTCGCCACCCGCAAGGGCATCAGCCAAAATCAACATCGACACCGGGCCCAAATGCCGATTAATCCCTGCTATTGCCCGATCTGGGTTATCAAAGACTTAACACTGCATCTGTTTTTCGGGACAACCGCTCACGACCGCATTAACCATCTTTTACGGCAGGTTAGCAATTAGCAAGCGATCACAAATTCAGCCTTCAGCCCGCCCAGATCCGCACTTTGCGACAGGATCAGCGCCCCGCCATGGCTGCGCGCGACATCCTGCGCAATGGCAAGGCCCAGCCCCACGCCGCCACCACGGTTCGGGTCGCGCGCAGAATCAAGCCGGGAAAAAGGCATCATCGCCTCGTTTCGCTGCGCTTCGGGGATGCCGGGACCGTTATCCTCAACCAGCACCCGCAGTTCCTTGTCGGTTTGAGACAGGCTGACGCTAACACGGGTACCGAAACGCACCGCATTCCCGATCAGGTTTTCCAGGGCGCGCATCACTGCGGCAGGGCGCAGCATGACATCCCCCTGCACCTCCACCGGACCAAGCGTCACAGGCTGCCCCGAGCGGGTCGCGTTATCAACGATACGCCCGATCAGCTCTGCCGGGTTTGTAAGCTCTGCGTCCTCCATCGCATCGCCGCGCGCGAAGGACAGAAATTCGTCGATTAACCGCTGCATGTCACTAACATCGGCCAGGAGGGCGGCGGTTTCCTCATCCTCGGGCAACATCGAAAGACCCAGACGCATCCGCGTCAAGGGCGTGCGCAGGTCGTGGCTGATCCCGGAGAGCATCATGGTGCGTTGCTCTATCTGGCGTTCGATTCGGGCGCGCATATCCAGAAAGGCACGGCCCGCAGCGCGAACCTCTAGGGCACCGCGGGGCCGATATGTCACATGCTGCCCCTTGCCAAAGGCCGTTGCAACACTGGCCAGCCGCGTAATCGGCCGCAGCTGGTTGCGCAAGAACCCATAAGCGACAAAAGTCATCACCACCGAAGTCAGAATCATCAACACCAACAGCTGATGCGGGTTGGAAGCCGAAAGCCGCGCGCGATCCACCACCAGCCAAAGGGGGCCTTGTGCAGTGTCGATCAACATCTCCACCCGCCGAGGATCACTCAGAAGTTCGACCCGCTGCAAACCCGGCACCGAGGCGCGAAATGTCGCAATCACCTCACGCCCCGACAAATCAATCCACGACCGCAGATCGCCGCTACCGGTTCTGTTGGTTGGAAACTCTACCGCAAAGCCCATCGCCTGTGCGAAATCATCAATTTGCTGGTTGGCTGATTCCCGATCAGGGGCCGTGGTCATCTGGTCCAGCAGGTAGCCAAGCTCAATCGCCACACCGCCGGTCATCTGCTGTGTTACGCGTTCAAAATGCCGCTGGATAAAGGCGATTGAGACCACAAGCTGTATCGAAACGACCGGCACGATCAGAATCGAGATGGCGCGCCCATACAGCCCGCGCGGGAAAAAGTTTTTCAACCTGAATGACATCATGCAAGACTAACCGTGTCATTGCGATTACAAAAGCCCAGATTTTGCCAGACCGAGGAGCCGTCATGCCCAATCAACCCGGTATCTGTGAACCCCTTGCACCGGGGATACGCCGCATATTGGCACCCAACCCCTCACCGATGACGCTGCATGGCACCAACAGCTATCTGGTGGGAACCGGCGAAGTGGCGTTAATCGACCCCGGCCCGAATGATCCCGCCCATGCCCGCGCCTTGATGGCCGCATTGGATGCAGGCGAGCGGATCACCCATATTTTCGTCACCCATGCGCATCTGGACCACTCCCCCCTCGCGCGGGAAATGGCGGCGGCGTTGAACATCCGCACCCATGCCTTTGGCCCCGCCACCGCAGGCCGCAGCCCCTTGATGGAGGCTTTGGCCCAGAACGGCACGCTTGCAGGCGGCGAAGGGATCGATTTCGAATTCACCCCGGATGTCGTGCTGTCCTGCGGCGATGTGCTGACCCATGGCGATTGGGCGCTGGAGGCGATCCATACCCCCGGCCATCTTGGCAACCACCTGTGTTTTGCGATGCAAGACCCCGAGGATTCGGCGCGCGACGTGCTGTTCTCGGGCGATCATGTCATGGGCTGGGCCTCGTCACTGGTGTCGCCGCCCGATGGCGATATGGCCGCCTATATGGCCGCCACCCGCCGTCTGGCCGCGCGCGACTGGTCCGTCATCCACTCCGGCCACGGCGACCCGATCCTTGATCCCGCCGCACGTCTGGCTTTCCTGATCGCCCACCGCGAATCGCGCGAGGCCGGGATATTGGCCGAGCTTTCAAAAGGCACCGCGACCATAACCGAGCTGACAGCCGCGCTTTACGCCCAAACGCCGCCCGCGCTTCATCCCGCCGCCGCGCGCAATATCCTTGCGCATCTTCTGGATCTGACCGCACAAGCGCGGGTAACGGCCGATCCGGCCCCCGGTCCCGCTGCGCGCTACGCATTGGCATAGGCAGGGCCGCAGCGTGCAGACAAGTTCAATCGCCCCCCTTGCACCGCCACACCCTGCGCCCTATATTCAACTTGTTCGGGTTCGCTCGGACTATGGCGATAAACGCACCTGTAATAAACGGCTCGGACCCGGGGGCGGTACCCGGCGACTCCACCATTCCACCCGTTCATTTCGGGGGCTCGGGGTCGAAATAGGATCGACGAACGTCTAAAGAGGCCAGCTTTCGCTCGGTGAGTTACCACCGTTATCGGTACAAATCGTACAGTTGCAAATGACAACCGTGCTCCGATGGCGATGGCCGCGTAAGCGACCGGAACTATCGAAACTTAAGCCCTTGCACCTAGCAGTGTAAGGCGGGGTTCGGAGGTACCTGGCAACAGAAACCTCCACTTCCCTCCCCTTTTTTGCATACTGTTACCCTGTTAATGGGCTGCCGGTTTTCCTGTGATTTTGGCGAGCAGCGGGCCAACCACCCTTGTCACAACGGGAATCAGGACCAGTCCGAAGGCCAGACCAAAGACACCGTCACTTGCAGCGGTTACCGCCCAAGTCACAACCCCCTTGGCGCTTTCGACCTTGGCAGCGGCAGCAAGGGCCAGATGGTGGATCTGCTCATAAATCCACGGCCAGCCCAGAACCTCCAGCCCGTGGGTGATGATATTGCCACCGACCCAAAGCATGGCCCCCGTCCCGATAACGGAGAGGGTGGTCAAAAGATGCGGCATGAAGCGCACCAACCCGCGCCCAACAGCACGACTGACGGCAAAATGCATATTGGCGGCCATATGCAGGCCGACGTCATCCATCTTCACGATCAAGGCCACCACGCCGTAAACCGCCACCGTGATCCCGGCCGCCACCACCGCAAGGGTCGCCGCCTGCATATAGACATTGGGCGCTTCGATCACCGAAAGAGAGATTGTCATAATTTCAGCCGAGAGGATGAAATCGGTCTTGATCGCACCTGCAACGCGCGCTTCTTCAAGCCGTTTGGGGTCAGCCGGAGTCATATCCTGCTCTACCGCCGCGTCAGCGTGGGGCATGAGGGCGTGAAAAACCTTTTCCGCCCCTTCAAAACACAGATACGCCCCGCCGAACATCAACAAAGGCGTAATTGCCCAAGGCGCGAAATTGGAAAGCAAAAGTGCGACCGGCAACAAATAGACCAGCTTGTTCTTGAAAGACGCCTTGGTGATCCGCCAGATCATCGGCAATTCGCGGCTGGCATCAAGGCCCGTGACATAGGTGGGCGTCACCGCCGCGTCATCAATCAACACGCCCGCCGTCTTGGAGCCCGCCTTGGCCGCGGCCGCCGCAATATCGTCAACCGAGCTGGCAGCAACCTTGGCAATCGCGGCCACATCGTCCAATAGGGCTAATAATCCGCTCATCTGCTTTCCTTTTACTGGTAGCGCCAATTTAGGGAAGTTTAACAGCGGCGCAAGCCGTTAGCGGAAACGACCACAATCGTTAGCGCCAACAGGCAAGGTTTGCGCTAACATGCTGATAATTCTGTCATTTTGGGCTTTGAAAATGGGGGGGGCTTGTGTACATCCAACCCAATGGGGCGTGGATATGAGGGTTTGAAATGACAATAACCATCGGAATCAATGGTTTCGGACGTATTGGGCGCTGCACTTTGGCCCATATCGCGGAAAGCGCGCGAAATGATGTACAGGTCGTCGCAATAAATGCGACCGGCCCGATTGAAACCAATGCCCATCTTTTGAAATACGACAGCGTGCATGGGCGTTTCCCCGGTACGGTTCGGGTTTCGGGCAATACGCTGGATCTTGGGCGTGGCCCGATGCGCGTAATGTCCACCTACAATCCGGCAGAGCTGGACTGGGAAGGTGTCGACGTGGTCCTGGAATGCACCGGCAAGTTTAACAACCGCGATGCGGCGGCTGTGCATCTGGGCCGTGGCGCCAAGCGGGTACTGGTCTCGGCCCCTGCCAAGAACGTCGATAAAACCGTGGTCTATGGTGTAAACCACCGCCAGCTGACGACCGATCATCACGTTGTTTCCAACGGCTCCTGCACGACCAACTGTCTTGCGCCTTTGGCAAAAGTGCTCAACGATACAATTGGCATCGAAACCGGTATCATGACAACGATCCACAGCTATACCGGCGACCAGCCCACGCTCGACCGTCGGCATGAGGATCTTTACCGTGCGCGGGCTGCGGCGATGGCGATGATCCCCACCTCGACCGGTGCCGCCAAAGCACTGGGTGAGGTCTTGCCAGAGCTTGCGGGCAAGCTGGACGGCACCGCAATGCGCGTGCCGACACCGAATGTCTCGGCAGTGGATCTGACCTTTGTGGCCCGTAAATCGGTTACTGCGGTCGAGGTGAATGAAATCGTGCGCGAAGCTGCCCAAGGCTATATGGGCATGGTCATGGCCTATGACCCAGAGCCAAAGGTTTCCATCGACTTCAACCACACCCCCCACTCCTGCATCTTTGCGCCCGAGCAGACCAAGGTTATGGGCAATTGCGTACGGGTCATGGCGTGGTATGACAACGAATGGGGCTTTTCCTGCCGGATGGCCGATGTTGCCGGCGCAATGGGTCGGCTGCTGCACTAAGACGGGTCTATGGTGGTCCGTGTAAAAAGGGACCTTATGACAAACACATTAGCCATTTGGCTGGGCATTGTGATCACAGCCGCTGTTTTGGGGGACTTTCTTCTGAACGGCGGCGGTGCTGCCCTCTTTTTGTTACGAAAATTCGCCGTATTCATCGATTACCTGTCTTTTTGGCGGTAAATAGGGCAAGCTATGCTTGAAACTTGCGCTTAAATCGTGATGTTAGCGCTAGCAATCAGGGCGTCCCGCCCCGATCCAAGCATGGAGAACCTGCCATGACTGTCAAAGTCGCTATCAATGGATTTGGCCGTATCGGCCGCAACGTCTTGCGCGCAATTGTGGAATCCGGCCGCACCGATATCGAGGTGGTCGCGATCAATGATCTGGGCCCCGTGGAAAGCAACGCGCATATGCTGCGTTTTGATTCGGTGCACGGTCGCTTTCCGGCCGAGGTCAAAACCACTGAAACCTCGATTGACGTGGGCCGCGGCCCGATTGCCGTGACCGCGATCCGCAACCCCGCGGAACTGCCTTGGGGTGATATCGATATTGTTCTGGAATGCACTGGCATTTTTACCGACAAGGAAAAGGCCTCTGTGCATCTGGAAAACGGGGCAAGCCGGGTTTTGGTCTCGGCACCGTCCAAAGGGGCGGATAAAACCATCGTTTACGGTGTAAACCATGACACGCTGACGGCGGCGGATGTGATTGTCTCTAACGCGTCTTGTACGACGAACTGTCTTTCGCCGGTGGTGAAGGTGCTGAATGATGCGATCGGTATCACCAAAGGCTTCATGACCACGATCCACTCTTATACCGGTGATCAGCCGACTTTGGACACATTGCACAAGGATCTGTATCGCGGACGTGCAGCGGCGCTTTCGATGATCCCGACATCTACCGGGGCGGCAAAGGCTGTAGGTCTGGTCTTGCCCGAGCTTAACGGCAAACTCGACGGGGTCGCCATCCGTGTGCCGACACCGAATGTCTCTGTGGTGGATCTGACCTTTGAGGCGGCACGCGCCACGACGGTCGAAGAGGTAAACGCCGCCATTATCGCTGCGGCGAACGGGCCGCTCAAAGGGGTTCTGGGGTTCACCGACCAACCAAATGTGTCATCGGACTTCAATCATGATCCGCGTTCTTCCATCTTCCATCTGGACCAAACCAAGGTTCTGGACGGCAATATGGTCCGGATCCTGACTTGGTATGATAATGAATGGGGCTTTTCCAACCGCATGGCCGACACGGCGGTGGCGATGGGCAAATTTCTTTAGCCCTGCGTCGTAAATATCTTGCATAAAAGGGGGCGACATTGCGCACGCCTCTGCCATAAATCGTTAATGGCCTGTCCATTTTGCGGCAGGCCATTTCTCTGTGGTATAAGGCGCGCCTTATCCCGCACCAAGGCATGCCTCTGCCTTTGAGGGTCAGACTTCGGGATTAGATCCGACGTTGCGCTTGTCGATGCGAGGCCACGGAAAGCCAGAACGGGATCGCATGTGCGACGGCAGCAGGATCATTGCCAATGCAGACCACCGACGCCCTAAGACCCGACCGGCTGGATGCGGCTTGGGTGGCCAACGGGACAATAAGCGGTGGGATGTCCGCCCCCTATGCCAAGTTCCGATGATGGGTCATCATCGACAATCCGGATAGCCACAAAGACCAGATGCGGCGCGCGGTCCCTCTTTCTGCCGCTCGACCGCCGAGATCTTATAAGCTTTTTCAAAGCGCCAGGATGCTGAGGTACTTTTTAATACTCACAGTTTAAGGCTCGGTCCCTGTGTGCTCATTTTCGGTCGAATCAGCTATGCGCCCTGTGCATGGCGGCATGGTCGACACAGCAGTTGTTAGCGCAACCAGATGCCCCAATATAGAGGAGAGATCGGCTGGCATAGGGCCAACCCTTCAGATGTATGTGAGGAAGAACATGAAAAACCTTATTAACCGCCTTAAAACCGCCTTCGGCAATTACGCCCTCTATACCAAAACCCGCAACGAAATCGCTCGCTTGCCCCGAGATGTCGCCCTTGACGTAGGACTATATCGCGGCGATGCCGACCGGATCGCACGCCAAGCGGTCTGGAACTAAGGGCTGCCTCAGTTTTTCTGGCTATAGCGTTCAACCAAAGCATCGCGCACGGCGGGCGGAACGAATTTGGAAACGTCCCCGTCAAGCCGCGCGATCTCTTTGACCAGCTTTGAGGCAATGGCCTGACGGCGGGCATCGGCCATCATAAACACCGTCTCAATCGAGGCATCCATCGCGCGGTTCATGCCAACCATTTGAAATTCATACTCAAAATCGGCCACGGCACGCAGCCCCCGCACTATGACGCTGGCCCCCACATCGCGGGCACAATCAATCAGCAAATTGTCAAACGGATGAACCACAATTTGTCCGCCCGTGTTGGCCACGATCGGCGCACATTCCGCCTCGACCATCGCCACCCGCTCTTCCAGCGTGAACAGGGGGTTCTTGTCGCGGTTTATGGCAACGCCAATCACCAGCTTATCGACCAGCCCCATCGCACGCTGGATAATATCGGTATGGCCCAAGGTGATTGGGTCGAAAGTTCCGGGGTATAGGCCGGTACGCATGGCAACTCCTGATTTGACGGTTAACGCAACAATATTGCGCCGTCCATTGCAAGCAGAAACACCACTTTTCTCGGCTTAAAACCCCTTGATCATGCCCTCCAGCGCGTCTTTTTCCATCGCCAGCTCTGACAGGCGGGCCTTGACCACGTCACCGATGGAGACAAGACCCGTCATCTCCTCTCCCTCCATCACCGGCATATGGCGAAAGCGGCCGTCCGTCATGATCTGCATCACACCGTCCGCACTGTCTTTCTTGGTACAGCAGATCAGCTTGGAGGTCATCACGCTCTCGACGCCATCCGACATACAGCCGACCCCGCGCTTACCCAATTCACGCACGATGTCACGTTCTGACAAAATGCCAAGCGGGTGCTTTCCATCCTTTGAGATGATGATCGCCCCGATACGCTTTTCAGACAACAGCGCCGCCGCTTCGCTTAACGTCGCCGTGGGCGCAAGCGTCAGGACTCCTTGGGTGGGTTTGGACTGAAGAATTTGTTGCACCAGCATAGCGATCTCCCTTTGGCATCTTGGGATAGCGTTGGCATTTGCGGGCAAGCTGTCAAGTCAAAGCTTCAAGACGCAGCAATTCACGGCGCACGCCTGTGGCCAAAAGCTCTGCAAACCGGTTCAACCGCTCAATTTTTGCATCATCGGCATGGCGCACCAGCCAGAAGCTGCGGGTAAGCGAGACATCCTGCGGCAAAACGCGCTGCAGTTCAGGTGCGAAGGGCATCGCAAAATCATGGACCATACCCACGCCGCCCCCTGCCCGCATCAGCTGTGTTTGTACTGAAACCGAATTGGATGAAATCTCGGGCACTGCAGAACCGATCTCATCCAGATAATCCAGTTCCTTGTCAAAAATCATATCGGGGATATAGCCGATGATCCGGTGGTTTTGCAGATCCTCGCGGCAGGTGATCTTTGCATTCTGCGCCAGATAGTCCCGCGAGGCAGCAAGATGCAGGTGGTAATCCGTCAGCTTTTGAACCGTCAGCCGTCCCGTTTCGGGGCGTGACACGGCGACCGCCATATCCGCTTCGCGTTTTGACAGGTTAAACACGCGCGGCAAGGCGACAAGCTGCACCTCCAGCCCCGGATTTTGCGCTGTGATCCCCGTCAGAACCTGGGGCAAAAGATAATTCGCCGCCCCGTCCGGCGCCCCAAGACGGATTTGACCAGTCAGCCCATCGTCTTCATTGCGCAGCCGGTCTTGCGCACTGGCAAGCGCGGTCTCCGCCGCCAGGGCCGGATCCATCAGACGTTGCCCGTCTTTGGTCAGCGCATAGCCCTGCGGGGTCTTGCTGAACAGCCGGGCCGATAGGGTGCCCTCCAGCCGCGCAATCCGCCTGCCCACAGTGGCCGGGTCAATCCGCAATGCTTTGCCCGCCCCAGAAAGGCTTTCCGATCTGGCAACCGCCAGAAATATGCGCAAGTCGTCCCAGTCCATCCACGCCCCTTTGCAAAAATGCAAAACGCTTTTGACATATTACCTCTTTATCGGGCATATTTGCAAGGCTAGAGTATGGACAACCATGAAAACCCCAGAGGAGGATACCATGCAAGAGCTTACCCATTGGATCAACGGCCGCCACGTCAAAGGCACATCGGGCCGCTTTGCCGATGTCATGAACCCTGCAACAGGTGAAGTGCAGGCACGCGTGCCACTGGCCACCAAGGCCGAGTTGGACGCAGCCGTTGCCGATGCCGCCAAGGCACAGCCTGCATGGGGTGCGACCAACCCGCAAAAGCGCGGTCGCGTGATGATGGCGATGGTTGGCCTGATCAACCGCGACATGGACAAGCTGGCCGAGGCCCTCTCGCGCGAGCACGGCAAGACCATCCCCGACGCCAAAGGCGACGTGCAGCGCGGGCTGGAAGTCATCGAATATTGCATCGGCGCCGCCCAGATGCTGAAAGGTGAATTCACCGATGCCGCCGGTCCGGGCATCGACATGTATTCCATGCGTCAGCCTTTGGGCGTGGCTGCGGGCATCACGCCCTTTAACTTCCCGGCGATGATCCCGCTGTGGAAAATGGGACCGGCACTTTCGTCCGGCAACGCCTTCATCCTGAAGCCATCCGAGCGCGACCCGACCGTTCCCCTGATGCTGGCCGAACTCTTCAAAGAGGCCGGTCTGCCCGACGGTGTTTTGCAGGTCATCAATGGCGACAAGGATTCGGTCGATGCGATCCTCGACAATGAGACCATTCAGGCCATCGGCTTTGTCGGCTCCACCCCGATTGCCGAATATATCTATGGCCGTGGCTGCTCTAACGGCAAGCGCGTTCAATGCTTCGGCGGTGCCAAGAACCACATGATCATCATGCCGGATGCCGATCTTGATCAGGCCGCCGATGCGTTGATCGGTGCCGGTTACGGCGCTGCGGGCGAACGCTGCATGGCGATTTCGGTGGCCGTGCCAGTGGGCAAGGAAACCGCTGACCGTCTGGTTGAAAAGCTGGTTCCACGGATCGAAAAGCTGAAGGTCGGCCCTTATACCGCTGGCAATGACGTGGATTACGGTCCTGTTGTGACGGCTGCGGCCAAAGCCAACATCCTCAAACTGGTCGAATCCGGTGTAGAGCAAGGCGCCAAGCTGGTCGTCGATGGTCGCGGCTTCAAATTGCAGGGCTATGAGGACGGCTATTTCGTCGGGCCGCATCTGTTTGACGATGTGACCACCGATATGGACATCTACAAGAAAGAGATCTTCGGTCCGGTTCTGTGCACGGTTCGCGCCGACTCCTATGAAGAAGCAATCGGCTATGCCATGGACCACGAATACGGCAATGGCACCGCGATCTTTACCCGCGACGGTGACACGGCGCGCGATTTCGCCAGCCGGATCAACGTGGGCATGGTCGGCATTAACGTGCCAATCCCGGTTCCGCTGGCCTATCACACCTTTGGCGGCTGGAAGAAATCCGGCTTTGGCGATTTGAACCAGCACGGGCCGGATGCGTTCCGTTTCTATACACGGACAAAAACCGTAACCTCGCGCTGGCCATCGGGCCTGAAAGAAGGCGGAGAGTTCCACTTCAAAGCTATGGATTGATCCAAAGCGACATTTGGGGGGCGTTCGCGCCCTCCTTCCCTATCGATATTCCGATCCGGCATGATGGTTGGCAATCTCTTGAAACAGTCTTGAAATGGTTGGGCATTAAGCAGAACGCAACTTTTTGAATTCTGATCTTGTGAGGATATGATGGACCTTTCCCTGACCGAAGAGCAGCAAGCAATTTTTGAAATGGCCCAAGGGTTCGGGCAAGAAAAGATCGCCCCCTTTGCACGAGACTGGGAAAAGGCCGAAAACATTCCCAAATCGCTTTGGCCCGAAGTCGCGGCCCTTGGCCTTGGCGGAATCTATGTGTCCGAGGAATCCGGCGGATCGGGGCTATCGCGCCTAGATGCGACCTTGGTTTTTGAGGCGCTGTCGATGGCCTGCCCCTCAGTCGCCGCCTTCTTGTCGATCCATAATATGTGCGGCGGCATGATTGACCGGTTCGGCTCCGCCGAGGCCAAAGCCCGTTGGTTACCAAAACTGTGCGGAATGGAAACTATTTTTTCCTATTGTTTGACCGAACCGGGGTCGGGCTCTGATGCGGCTGCGTTGAAGACGCGCGCGGTCAAGGGCGATGACGGCTGGCGCATGACCGGCACCAAGGCCTTTATCTCGGGCGGGGGCTATTCGGATGCCTATATCGTCATGGCCCGCTCGGGCGCGGACGGGCCCAAGGGGATCTCTGCGCTGATCGTCGAGGATGGTGCCGAGGGGCTTTCCTTTGGCGGGCTTGAGGACAAGATGGGCTGGCGCGCGCAACCCACGCGGCAGGTGCAACTAGATGATTGCGCGGTGCCCTTGGATAACCTTTTGGGTGAGGAAGGGCGCGGCTTTTCCTATGCGATGGCGGGGCTGGATGGTGGACGCCTGAACATTGCCGCCTGTGCCTTGGGCGGCGCACAAAGTGCCTTGGACGCCACCATGACCTATATGGCCGAGCGCAAGGCCTTTGGCCGCTCGCTTGACCAGTTCCAGGCCCTGCAATTCCGGCTGGCCGATATGGAGGTAAAGCTGCAAACCGCGCGGGTTTTCCTGCGCCATGCTGCGGCAAAATATGATGCGAAGGCGCCTGATGCATCGAAATTCTGTGCGATGGCAAAACTTTACGTGACGGATGTCTGCTTTGACGTTGCCAATAGCTGTTTGCAGATGCATGGCGGCTATGGATACCTTGCCGACTACGGGATCGAAAAGATCGTGCGTGATTTGCGCGTTCACCAGATCCTGGAAGGCACCAATGAGATTATGCGCCTGATCATCAGTCGCCAAATGTTAATGGACCGTGAATGACTGAAATAAAAACATGGACCGAGGGGCGCTGCGGCCGTATCAGGCTGACCCGCCCCGAGGTCCTGAATGCCCTAAACGAAACCATGTGCCAAGCGCTCGATACCGCCTTGATTGCATGGGAAAACGATGACGCCGTGGATCTGGTGGTTATTGATGCCGACGGCCCCCGCGCCTTTTGTGCCGGGGGGGATATTGCGGCGCTATATCATGCGGGCACGCGTGGTGATTACGGTCTTGGCCGCCAGTTCTGGCGCATGGAATACCGGATGAACCTGCGCATCGCGCGCTATGCCAAGCCGGTTGTCAGCCTGATGCATGGCTTTACCATGGGCGGCGGCGTTGGTGTTGGCTGTCACGCCCGCCACCGTGTCGTTGGCGAAAGCAGCCAGCTTGCGATGCCGGAATGTGCGATCGGATTGGTGCCGGATGTCGGTGGCTCCTATCTCTTGGCGCGGGCGCCAGGGCGGCTGGGGGCCTATCTGGCCGTAACCGGCACGCGCATGGGGCCAGGCGATGCGATCTATGCGGGCTTTGCCGATTACTTCGTACCCGAGGCTGACTGGCCCGCCCTGACCGCCGCCTTGGTGGCCGAGGGTATCACCGCGCTGGAACGTTACACGCAACCCGCACCCGAGGCGGGCCTGCCGCCACAGCAATCACAGATCGACAGGCTTTTCGGGCCTGAGGCCTGCCCCAATATTATCGCAGCGCTGCGCGCGGACAAAAGCGAATTCGCCCAAACCACGCTGGAGATCATAGAACGTGCCTCACCTTTGGCTACATGGGCCGCGATCGAGATCCAGAACCGGCTGCGCCCTGCGCCCGATCTGGCCGAAGCGTTGGAGCTGGAGTACCGCTTTACCCACCGCGCACAACAGATGAGCGATTTTCAGGAAGGCGTACGCGCCGCCGTGATCGACAAGGACCGCAGCCCGCGTTGGCTACATGAAAGTATCGAGGCCGTTAGCGCGGCTGAAGTGATCGCCATGCTCGCCCCCTTGGGCGCGCAGGCTTGGACAGTGGAGGATGATATATGAAAATCGGGTTTATCGGGTTGGGCAATATGGGCGGGCCAATGGCGGCCAATCTGGCGGCTGCGGGCCATGAGGTCACAGGTTTCGACCTGAGCGCGGCAATGCCAAAAGGTGTGGCCGCAGCAGCCACCGGCGCAGAGGCCGCCACGGGCAAGGATGTGGTGATCACCATGCTGCCCAACGGGGCGATCCTGCGCTCTGTCGCGGCAGAGCTGATCCCGGCGATGACGGCGGGCGCGGTCCTGTGTGATTGTTCCACCGTGGATGTCGAAAGCACACGCGCCGTGGCCGAACAAGCCGCCGCCGCAGGGCTTGACGCATTGGACGCGCCGGTTTCCGGCGGTGTCGGAGGGGCGACCGAGGGCACGCTGACCTTTATGGTCGGTGGGTCTGATGCGGGGTTTGCGACGGTAAAACCGCTCTTTGATATCATGGGGCAAAAGGCCGTGCATTGCGGCGATGCGGGGGCCGGACAATCGGCCAAGATCTGTAACAACATGATCCTTGGTGTCACCATGATCGCCACCTGCGAGGCTTTTGCCCTGGCCGACAAGCTGGGCCTGTCGCGCGAGAAGATGTTTGATGTGGTCTCCACCTCTTCGGGCTATTCTTGGTCGATGAATGCCTATTGCCCTGCCCCCGGTGTTGGTCCCAAAACGCCGGCGGATAATGACTACACCCCCGGATTTGCAGCCGAACTGATGCTCAAGGATCTGCGTCTTTCGCAGCAAGCCGCCGAGGCCGTTGATGCGGATACGCCAATGGGCCAAACCGCCGCAGCGCTTTACACCGATTTTGTTGAGTCCGAGGGCGGCAAGGGCAAGGATTTCAGTGCAATGCTTCCCCGGTTTGAAAAACGCGGGCGCGGCTGATCTACATCAATTGCAACAACGTGAATATGTCTTATCCTGATGCCAATGGCCGCGTGTTGCGACCTCAAGCAAGGAGACCGATATGTTCAAGACCAACGTTGGCGGTGCAGACCGCGTTTTGCGCATTGTACTTGGCATTGCCTTGATAGCTGCATTCTTTGCCCTGCCCGAACTGGGCTGGCGCTGGGTTCTGGGGCTTGTCGGGGCGGTGGCACTGATCACCGGATTGTTCCGGTCCTGCCCGCTCTATAGCCTGATCGGTGTAAATACCTGCCCGTTGAAGAAATAGGAAAAGGGGGGCACAGGCCCCCTTTTTTACTCCGCGGCCATTTTTCGCGGCTTCAGCATCCCTTTCAGATAACGCCCCGTATGGCTGGCCTCAACCTTGGCGACATCCTCAGGCGTGCCTTTGGCTACGATCTGGCCGCCCCCATCGCCCCCCTCGGGACCGATATCAATGACCCAATCGGCCGTCTTGACCACATCGAGGTTATGCTCGATCACGATGACCGTATTGCCTTGGTCAACCAGCTCGTGCAGCACCTCCAACAGCTTTTTCACATCCTCGAAATGCAGGCCCGTCGTTGGCTCATCAAGGATGTAGAGCGTGCGCCCGGTTGCGCGCCGCGCCAGCTCCTTTGACAATTTGACACGCTGCGCCTCACCGCCCGAAAGGGTCGTCGCCTGCTGGCCGACCTTGATATAACCAAGCCCCACGCGCACCAGCGCGTCCATCTTTTCACGAATGCTTGGAACCGCTTGAAAAAAGCTTTGCGCATCTTCAACCGTCATATCAAGAACATCCGATATGCTTTTGTTCTTGAACTTAATTTCCAATGTCTCACGGTTGTAGCGTTTGCCTTTGCAGGTCTCACACTCAACATAAACATCGGGTAGGAAATGCATCTCGATCTTGATCAGCCCGTCCCCCTGACAGGCCTCACAACGTCCTCCCTTGACGTTAAAACTGAACCGGCCCGGCGCATAGCCGCGGGCTTTGGATTCAGGCAGCCCCGCAAACCAGTCGCGGATCGGGGTAAAGGCACCGGTATAGGTGGCAGGGTTGGAACGGGGCGTACGCCCGATGGGGCGTTGGTCAATATCGATAACCTTGTCGAGATGCTCAAACCCTTTGATCGTCTCACAAGGTGCAGGGGTTTCCCGTGCGCCATTCAGCCGTGTCGCGGCAGTTTTATACAGGGTCTCCAGCGTCAGCGTCGATTTCCCGCCGCCCGAAACCCCGGTCACACAAACGAACTTGCCCAGAGGAAAGTCGACCGTCACATTCTGCAGATTATTGCCCGAGGCCTTGACCACCGTCACCTTTTTCCCTGAGCCTTTGCGCCGCACCGCAGGCACCGGAATTTCGCGCGTGCCTTGCAGATACTGCCCCGTCAGGCTGGCCGGATCAGCCATGACCTGCGCAGGCGTCCCATGGGATACCACCATACCACCATGCACCCCTGCCCCCGGCCCCATGTCGAAAACATAATCCGCCTCGCGGATCGCATCCTCGTCATGTTCGACCACAATCACCGAATTACCCTGATCACGCAGGTTCTTGAGCGTGGTCAAAAGCCGGTCATTGTCGCGTTGATGCAGCCCGATCGAGGGCTCATCCAGCACATAAAGCACCCCGGTCAGCCCCGAACCGATCTGTGATGCAAGCCGGATCCGCTGGCTTTCCCCACCCGAAAGCGTACCGGCATTACGCGAGAGCGACAGATAGTTCAGCCCGACATTCACCAAAAACCCAAGGCGTTCGCGGATTTCCTTGAGGATCGCGCGGGCAATTTCGTTCTTTTGGTTGGTCAGATGCTCTGGCACATGGCCGATCCAATCATGGGCCTCCTGAATGGACATCTGCACGACCTCGCCCGCATGAAGCCCCGCAATTTTGACGGCCAGCGCCTCGGGGCGCAAACGGTAGCCGTTACAAGCACCACAGGGCCGGTTGTTCTGATAACGCTCAAACTCTTCGCGGACCCAGTTGCTATCGGTTTCACGGAACCGGCGTTCCATATTCGGGATCACGCCCTCAAACACGCGGCTGACCTGATAGATGCGCCCGCCCTCGTCATAACGAAAGGCGATTTCTTCCTCGCCAGAGCCGCGCAAAAAGATTTCCCTTACTTTTTCGGGCAGGTCTTTCCACTTGGTTTTCTTGTCGAATTGATAGTGTTTCGCAATACAATCAATCGTCTGGGTGAAATAGGGCGACTTGGACTTGGCCCAAGGCGCCAGCGCCCCTTGCGCCAAGGTCAGGTTTTGATCAGGCACCACAAGACGTTCATCAAAAAATAGTTCAACCCCTAAACCATCACAAACCGGACAGGCCCCAAAAGGCGCATTAAAGGAAAAAAGCCGCGGCTCGATTTCGGGAATTGTAAAGCCGGACTCGGGACAGGCGAATTTTTCCGAGAATGTCGTGCGAACAGGCTCGTCACCCGCAGTTTCCAAAATCGCGATGCCATCGGCCAAATTCAACGCCGTGCGCAGGCTGTCCGCAAGGCGGGTCTCTATCCCTTCCTTGACGATAATCCGGTCGACCACCACGTCGATATTATGGCGGAATTTCTTATCCAGCGTCGGCGCATCTTCCAGCTCATAGAATTCGCCGTTCACTTTGACCCGCTGAAACCCCTGTTTGCGCAGATCGAGAAACTCTTTTTTATACTCGCCTTTCCGGTCACGGATGATGGGCGCCAGCAGATAGGCTCGCGTCCCTTCCTCCATTGCCATGATGATGTCGACCATATCCTGCACCTGCTGCGCCGTGATCGGCTTGCCGGTCGTCGGGCTGAAGGGCGTGCCCGTACGCGCAAAAAGCAAACGCATGTAGTCATAGATCTCGGTCACCGTCCCGACAGTAGAGCGCGGGTTTTTCGAGGTGGTTTTCTGTTCGATCGAGATCGCAGGGGACAGACCAGAGATGTGGTCCACATCCGGTTTGCCCATCATATCAAGAAATTGGCGGGCATAGGCCGAGAGGCTCTCGACGTAGCGGCGCTGACCTTCGGCATAGATGGTATCAAAGGCGAGGCTGGATTTTCCAGAGCCTGACAGCCCCGTGATCACAACCAGCTGGTCGCGCGGAATATCCACGTCGACGCCCTTCAGGTTATGTTCCCGCGCGCCACGTACTTCGATAAATTTATGCTCGGCCATGCCTGCCCCCGGTTATTCAAAGCCATAGATAGGGGGTTTTATCCGAGTCTCCAACCATTAAGCGTGAACATTGTATGAACATAAGCGTGATTGAGCAAATTTCACTGTCCCAGAACAGGAAAGAAGGCCGCCCGGATCAGAAGCGGCCCAATGGTTACGTCACAATCAGGACCGATTGCGACGGCGCGCAAGGCCGATCAACCCAAGCCCTGCCAGCAACAAGCCACCAGCGGCCGGAACGGGAACAGGGGCGACAACCTCTTCGATGCGCACATTGTCCAAGGCCGGGCCAACAACACCGGTTTCATTGCTTGCAAATCGCAGTAGGGCCGATGTGTCCGTGGCTTGGAACTGGAAGGATTGCGTCACCCAGCCCATATCGGAATTGCTTTGACCCGCTGTGTCAAACTCGAACACGCCACCGGCGCCCTCGATCGATGCCGCCAGCGACATGATCGTGCCGCCGTAATAGGTATTGCCGGCCATGTCAAAAGACAGGGCGTAATAGGCCCCCACTACCAGATCCGCGACGCGCTGCGAGATAATGCCCAAAGCGCTGCCATTCATATCGAGGCTGTAATCCCCATCGGAATGCTGCCAATAGCTTCTGATCAAGTCGACGCTACCGCTTTCGATTGTCCAGCCGTCAAGTGCTGTGGACCCCGCGACCAAGGTTTGAAAGCTTCCGCCATAGGTGCCGGGGGCCTCAAAGCTGCCGTTGAGCAAAGTCGCAGCACCGGCCGATCCGGAACAGGCCGCGGCTAAAGCCGTCATCAGCAAAATTTTTTTCATTATAAAGCTCCTAATATACCCCTCAATTATTACGCAAAAGGGAAAGGAGACAGCAAGAAGTTCCTGATATTTAGCCAAAGCAAGCCTACAATATAGCTCGCTTTGGCCCAATTATGTGCTGAATTCAGAACAATTTACATGTGAATGACCTG
This sequence comes from Pseudorhodobacter aquimaris, assembly GCF_001202025.1. Taxonomy (GTDB): domain Bacteria; phylum Pseudomonadota; class Alphaproteobacteria; order Rhodobacterales; family Rhodobacteraceae; genus Pseudorhodobacter; species Pseudorhodobacter aquimaris. The sequence continues at coordinate 43,550 of NZ_LGHS01000062.1, read as the reverse complement.
GCCATAGGCGTCCAGAACCGATTCGTGCATCATCTCTGATAAAGTCGGATGCGGGAAGACGGTGTGCATCAGGTCCTCTTCGGTGGTTTCCAGCTGACGGCCGATGACATAGCCTTGGATTAACTCGGTCACCTCTGCACCGATCATATGGGCACCAAGAAGCTCACCTGTTTTGGCGTCAAAAATCGTCTTTATCAACCCGTCCGATTCACCCAAAGCAATGGCTTTGCCATTTCCGATAAAAGGAAAACGACCAACCTTGATGCTGTGACCGGCCTCTTTGGCCTTGGCTTCGGTCAAACCGACAGAAGCCACCTGCGGGTGACAATAGGTGCAGCCCGCAATGGAATTCGGCTTGATCGGATGCGGTTTTTTGCCCGCGATCAGCTCTGCCACCATCACACCCTCATGACTGGCTTTATGTGCAAGCCACGGCGCGCCAGCGATATCACCGATGGCATAAAGCCCGTCAACGCCCGTGCGGCAGAATTCATCCGTCACAACATGAGTGCGATCAATCTTGACACCCAAAGCCTCCAACCCAAGATTCTCGACGTTGCCAACGATGCCCACCGCCGAAATTACCGTATCAAACTCCATGGTTTCGGTCTTGCCGCCCGCTTCGAGATGAGCCGTCACCTTGCCCTTTGCCTTCTCAAGCTTTTTGACCGTGGTCTTTTCCAGGATCTTCATGCCTTGCTTGACAAAGGCCTTCTTGGCGAGCCCGGAGATTTCGGCATCTTCCACCGGAAGCACACGGTCCATCACCTCAACCACCGTGGTATCAGCACCCAAGGTATTGAAGAAGCTGGCAAATTCGATACCAATCGCGCCCGATCCGATCACCAGCAGCTTTTTCGGCATCCGCTTGGGTTGCAGGGCATGACGGTATGTCCAGACCAGATCACCGTCGGCCTCCAACCCCGGCAGGGTGCGGGCGCGCGCGCCGGTGGCAAGGATGATCGCAGGCGCTTCCAACTCTTCCACGCCCTTGTCGGTTTTCACCGAAACCTTGCCTTTGGCGGGCAACGTGGCCTCGCCCATGAAGACGGTGACCTTGTTTTTCTTCATCAGATGGCCGATGCCGCCCGAAAGCTGCTTTGCCACCCCACGAGACCGCGCAACAACCGCGTCAAGATCGTATGACAATCCACTGGCGCCCAGACCAAACTCCTTGGCGCGGTGCATCAGATGGAACACCTCGGCAGACCGCAACAGCGCCTTGGTCGGGATACAGCCCCAGTTCAGGCAAATGCCACCAAGGTTTTCGCGTTCGACAATAGCAACCGATTTCCCCAATTGAGAGGCCCTTATGGCGGCGACATAGCCCCCCGGACCCGCGCCTACAACGACCACATCAAATTTCTTGGCTGCCATGTCTTTCCTCCTCAGAAAAAGTAGTTTGCCATTAAACTATTTCTTTATTTCAAGCAATGTTTCTCCTGCGCAGGCCCTATGCGCTGATTGCATGGCTATGACTCCGTTTTTTGCAAGGAACGCACAACCGCGCCGTAAGCTCCTTCATTCATAAAAGCTTCCTCCGCTTTGGTCGATTTGCGCCCCAAGGCCGCGTTGCGAAAGGGAAAGCGGCCGTACTTTTGGATAATATGCTGATGAGCCCGCGCATGCAGTGCGGACTCCGGGTTGTCCATGCGGGTGGTAAAACAGTCCACCGCAAGCGCCTGATCGGCGGCATCCTCGGAATGCTCGAACGGCAGGTAAAAGAACTGGCGTTCCGGTGTGGGGGCATCCAGATCCCAGTTTTCGGCCAAGGCGCGCCGGGCGGCATCACGGGCCAGCGTATCGGTGGCAAAGGCGCGCGGATCGCCACGGAACATATTGCGCGGGAACTGATCGGTGACGATCAAATAGGCCAAAGTCCCCACCGTTCCAGAAACCCAATGCTCCAACCCGCCATCATGAGCCGCCTGCCAAAGGTCGCCAAAGCGATCCGTAATCTCGGCATCCAGCGCCGGATTCACCTCATACCAGCCCTTTGCACCGACCTTTTGTAACCAGAAATCCAACACCTCCATCGGATCTGACATAGGCCTGTCCCTCCCCTGTTAAGGTTCAGCGTGGCAGGTTCGGAATGTAATTTCAATGGCTTTTGCGTTACTGCTCAGCTGCGGCGCTATCGTCCGGTTCGACCCCCGGGCTATCGCTGTCGCCTTCGATCATTGCCACCTCCATTACCACCTGCGTGGCCGATGCCAGCACGGCTTTATAGCTGGAGGTCGCCTCAACGGTTCCCTTGCGCTGCGTCATCCGCCAAATGGTATAGATTGCCAGAATGCCCAACAAAACGCCCATGAACAGGAAAAAACCGCTGGGCCCATAGATCGCCATGACCCACCCCGTGATGACCGGTCCGGTGATCGCACCCAGCCCGTTGATGAACATCAAACCCGCCGAGGCCCCCGCCATATCCGAGCGGTCCAGATAATCATTCACATAGGCCAACAGCAGCGAATAAAGCGGATTTGCCGCCGCCCCCGCCAGCCCACCGATAACACATAAGGCCCAGAATGGAATGGTCATGGCGACTGGAATCATCAGGCCGACCGCGCCCACGGCAGCCAGACCGAATATCACTTGTCGGCGGTCCATTCTGTCCGACAGCAGCCCGATCGGATATTGAAAGATCACCCCGCCGATATAAATACAGGCGATGAAAATCGTTGTGTCGCGCACATTCAGGCCCGATTGCGTGCCCCAGACAGCTGCCATGCCGTATTGCGCCGAGAACACGCCGCCCAGAATGAACATCCCCACACAGCCCAGAGGCGACGCCTCATAAAGCGCACGAAACGTCAGCCGTTTGGTGGTATCAAACGCAGGCGCCCGGGCAACCGACAGCAAAATCGGGGTAAAGGCCAAGGACACCAAAATCGACGGGATCACGAACAGGATATACCCCCCCGGATCGCCAAGGTTCAAAAGCCCCTGTGCCGCAATCAGCCCGATCATCTGCACGATCAGATAGAGCGAGAGCGCCTGACCGCGGTTCTCGTTGCTTGAGGCATCGTTAAGCCAGCTTTCCGCCGCGATATACACCCCGGCAAATGAAAATCCGATCAACACGCGCATCAGCGACCATGCAATCCAGTTCGGCGCCACCGCATACATGATCAGCACCGCCGAAATCAGTGAGCCGAGGGCCGCGAACACCCGCACATGGCCAACCCGGCGGATCATATTCGGCGCGATTTGAGAACCGATCAGATAGCCAAGGAAGTAGCTGGACATGACGATCGACAGATGGAACGTCGACATATCCTCTTGGCCGCCACGGATACCCAGCAACGAGCCTTGCATACCATTGCCCAGAACCAGCAGCATCACACCCAGCAAAAGGGCCCAGGAGTCTCGTAGAACACTCAGCATCACGTGGCCTTCTCTTGTCGTCGCCGCAATGGCTGTTGCTGGCCCCAGTCTGTTATCAAACCGACCTTACGGGGGGATTAAGCACCCTGTGCTATCAGCAAAGAGGCATCTCCGTAAGAGAAGAATCTGTAGTTTTGGGCAACAGCATGCGCATAGGCTTTTTGCATCAGGGACTGCCCCATGAGTGCCGCAACCAGCATCAAAAGGGTCGATTTCGGAAGGTGGAAATTTGTTATCAACGCATCAGTCGCATGAAATTTGAAACCGGGGTAAATGAAGATATCGGTTTCCCCCTGCCAAGGCTCCACCTTGCCCGTTTCGCGCGCCGCAGATTCGATCAAACGCAGCGCCGTGGTGCCCACGGGAATCACCCGCCCGCCCGCAGCACGGGTGGCGTTGATCTCGGCTGCGGCCTGTGGCGTGACCTCGCCCCATTCAGCATGCATCTTGTGGCTTGCGATGTCCTCGACCTTGACCGGAAGGAAGGTGCCTGCACCCACGTGCAGCGTCACCTCAGTCATCTCGACCCCCATCGCGGCCAGCTCGGCCAAAAGCGCATCATCGAAATGCAACGAGGCCGTAGGTGCGGCAACGGCGCCGGAATTTCGGGCAAAAACGGTTTGGTAATCATGATCGTCCTGCGCATCAGGCGCACGTTTCGCCGCGATATAGGGGGGCAACGGCATGGTGCCCGCGGCTTGCAGGGCCGCGTCAAAATCAGCGCCCGCGTGGTTGAAGGTCAGCCGCAGGTCGGTCTCGGATTTCTCGGCCACGGTTGCGGTCAGCCCGCCTTTGAACACGATATCCTCCCCCACCAAGAGCTTGCGCAGGGGCTTGGCCATCGCCCGCCAGCCGCCTTGGGCGTCCGGCTCCATCAAAGTCACCTCGATCTTGGCCGAGACCGGGCCTTGGGCGCTATTGCGGTGGCGCGCGCCGATCAACCGTGCGGGGATCACACGGGTATTGTTCAACACCAAACGATCCCCCCGGCGCAGCAGCTTGGGCAGGTCAAAGACATGGCGATCCGCCAGCGCATCCCCTTCCACCACCAGCATACGCGCGGCGGTGCGCGGGCGCGCGGGGCGGGTTGCGATCAGCTCTTCGGGAAGGTCGAAATCAAAATCGTCGAGTTTCACTCAGTCGGCTCCAGTTGCGGTGGCGGGCTGCGAAATATCTCGCGGAACATGCCGGGGGTCAGAATAGACAGCGGGTTAACCGAAACATCCGGCGTTTTTGCAGTCCCTTTGATCGTATAGCTCATGCCGAACAAACCTTCGCCCTTACGCGTAAAAATCGACCCGATCTGGTTGATAAGATAGATCGGCGAGACCACACCCTGCAAATCCAGCCGCCCGCCAGTCAGCACATATAGCCCCGAAAGCGACACGCCAAGCGACGCCCCCACGGCCGACGCCCTGTTGATCTGGATGGTGCGCGGGGTCAAGCGAAAGATGGCCTCGGCCTCATCAAACAACAGCCCGCCGCTTTGCAACTGGTCCAGCAGGCCGACCACGGAAATCGCGTTGATCAGCTCTGCCAATGCGGGGGCTTTGTGGATGCGGATGTTTTGCATTTTCAGGCTGCCATCATAGCTGCCTTTGTCGCCAGTGGGGGTCAGGATCAGATCCAGCGCCCCGCCCTCGGCATTGGGAAACACATTTGCCGCCGAGAAAACCGACCCCGCATCATTGGAACGGATGCGCACCGCCGTGCCCTTCAACGAGGGCGCAAGGCTGCCTGCAACTGTCGTTTGCCCGTTCACACGCCCCGTGAAATCCCCTGCAACACCGCCCGCTATGGGGGTGATCACGGTTTGAAACCCGCTTAGCGCAAGCCCCTTGGTGACAACTAGCCGGTCAAGCGCGATGGTCATTGGCGTGCCCGCCTGCCCTTGCCCCCCGCCACCTCGCGCGGGCAATCCGCGCAAATCCAGCATCCCGCCCGTGACCGCAACAACAGGTGTTTGCCCTTGACCCCGCCCCGTCAATTCCACCTGCGCATCAAGCCAATTGTCCAGTTTGACCGAGGACAGGCGCGCAACCCCCATCCCCCCGCCTTCCAGCAGGCCGATCTGGCCCGTAACATGCAGCCCCGCAGCATCAAGGGCAAGCCGGTCCACATTGGCGGGCTTGCCCAAGGTCATATCCAATGCCAGCTGTCCATTCGTGTTCGGGCTTTTGGTCCACCCCAGCGATGAAATCCCCATGCCGACGCCCCCAAGATCGGACCGCAGCGACAGTTTCGGGGTTTGACCCTGATGCAGATCCACCACGAAATCGGCCAAGCCCTGCCCCGTCAACAGCTCTTCAGGCAGGTTCACACCCAATTTTGTGGCGGCAGAATGGCTCAACTCTGCGCGGCCCTCGACCTTGGAAATGCCTTTGGCCTTAGGGGTGAAAACCTTGCTGAAACGGCCGTCGAAGGGCACATCCTGCAATGCGCCCTTGCCCGCGATTTCCATTCCGGCGGGCGTCACGTGGACCGCCAAACGGTCTGCACGCAACACGCGCCCCGGCACCAGTTGATCCGAGGAAAACCCTGTGATCGTGCCAGCCACATCGAAATCCACATCCTGAATCTTTACGCCCTTGCGCAATGGCATATCGATCTGTCCCACGACCTCGGCGCGGCCATCGCCCAGATCCACAGGCAGCTTGGCCTTGGTCATAAATTCAAAGGGTTTTTGGTCCAGCAGCGAGAGGGCCGCCGTCAAACCGGCGCGCGCCTTGACCCCGATATGCGCGCGCGCCGGTTTTTGCGTCACATCACCCACGGCAAAGATGCTGCCTGCGACGTCAACCTCCCCCCCTGCGGGGGCGGTGACCGTGCCCTCTTCGATCACCATGGAATAGGATTTACCCTCAACCACAGAATAACCGCGTCCGTTCTGGATCGGTGGCAAGGTTTTCAAGAAACGCACATTGCCACCGGAAAAGTCATACCCCAGCGAAAAGCGCGGCTCGTGCCCCGGTGCGCTGCGAAAACCGGCATGCAGGTTGGAAAGCTGTCCTTCTTGTACATTATCCGCCACCCAGACACGGGTTTTGGGAACCACCTTTGGCGGCCAGACCGCCAAAAGCCCGTCCCGCGCGATATGGTCAAGGCTGGCATCCACCGCGACTGACCAACCCTCAGGTCCGGCCTCAACCACCCCCGAGGCTTGCAAACGCTGGCCCTGCTGGATCAAGGCCGCCTGACCGATATCAATGCCAAAGGGGTTCATGCGGACTCGAAAATCCAATGCGCCCTGGTCAAAGACCACCGCCTCTTCCAGCGCGTCTTGCGGGTCCAGTTGCAAACGATCAATCTGGATCTGTGCCAGAATGTTCTGCGGTATCCCCGTCGTCACCCCCGGCAAATACGCGTGGCCCGATGCGGATAATACAAGGTCCTGACTGTTCACCGTCCATTCGCGCAGGTCCAGGCGCTCTTGCGCGGGATCATATCCGAAAAACACCGATGCCCCCTCAAAGGCGACGGGTTTGGTATCCGGCGAGGGGTGCAATGCACCCTTGTCCAGCGTCAAGGAAGCATCAAGCGATGACAGCGCGCCTTGCTGGTCCAGTGTCGATGCAATCTGCCCCGATATCGGCGCGTCGAGCACCCCCAGCCATGACAAGGGGGCGGCCTGCACCGCGATATCCGCGGCGGGTACACGGTCCACTGTCACCGTCATACGCGCACTGGCATCCGCTTTGGCCGCGATCAGGGTCACCGCGGCTTGGGCCGCCTGATCACCCGCCACCGAAACCCCAAGCTCCACCGCCAGCTCTTCACCGCGGTTCACAAGTCGCAAACGCCCATCGCCCAGATCCCACACCCGATCAAGCATCCGGTCTTCGATCTGGAATGTCAGGGCCTGTGCCTCCACCTGACGCAGATGCGAAAGCAGAGGCTGCTCAAATATCGCAACAAGGGTCTTGATCAACCCCGACAGGCCGACAGCCTGTCGGGGCTGCTCGGGCACCTCAAAGGCCAGATCGAACTGCCCGTCGTCCAGTCGCCGCAAATCGACCCGCGCCCCGATCAGGCGCAAGCTGCGCAGACGGATGTTACCGCCCGCCAAGGCTCCGGGATCCAGTGCCACCCGCAACTCCGGCAAGGACACGGCTGTCTTGCCGGATTTCTCCAGCAAACGGACATCCTCCAGCGCCAGGCGCGGCACCCAGTCTGTATCCACCACAAAGACCGCACCCCCAACAGAAACCGCCGTCCCCTCACGCGTCAGATCGCGCAGGGCGGTATTCAGCCGCTGCTCGGCCTCGACCACCATCCAGACCGGCAGGCGGATCGGCTTGCCCGTCAGCGCAAGCCCCGCAAAGACCACAGCCAGCGACAAAAAAATCAGCGTTGGCACCAGCCAGAATGTCCCGCGCCGATGTCGGCGAACGGCGTTTTTGGGTTTAAGGCGGGGCTTGCGCGAGCGTTCCAGCAACAGCGCAGGCTGCGGCGGGCCGATGAAATCGCACCGGTCGGGCCGCGGCCCCTTTTGCCCCGGCGTAGGCTCACCCATCCTTCAACAACCCTTTTACCTTTCACCCGTTGCGGTTACCGCAATTGCCCCTATCCTTAACCAATGACAGCCCGAATACAAAACACAGCTTTGACATCAAAGGAACAGATCATGCCGGACATTGGCGATATGGCACCCGATTTCACCCTCCCCCGCGACGGAGGAGAGACGATTACCCTTTCCGCGCTGCGCCCCGGCCGCGTGGTCGTTTATTTCTATCCCCGTGACGATACGTCGGGCTGCACGCTGGAGGCAAAGGACTTCACAGCCCTTGGCGCGGATTTCGCAGCGATCGGTGTCACTGTGATCGGCATTTCCAAAGACAGCGTTACCGCCCATGACAAATTTGTGGCGAAACACGATCTGGGCGTAATCCTTGCCTCGGATGAAAACGGCCAGACCTGCGAGGATTATGGCGTTTGGAAAGAAAAGAAGATGTACGGCAAGACCTTCATGGGGATTGAACGGACAACCTTTCTGATCGATGCGGATGGCAAGATCGCACAGGTCTGGCGCAAGGTTTCCGCCAAGGGCCATGCCGAGGCGGTGTTGGCGGCGGCAACATGACCCAATCGCTTGCAGAGCGCGCCGTCGAGGTGCTTATGACAGCCGACGGGCGCGCGAAAACCGCGCTCGGGCGGCGCCATGCGGCGGAATGGCTGGCAGCACGCGCAGCTGGCACCCCTTTGCCGATCGGAGAGGCAAGCCCGCCCCTGCGCCCCGCCCGCCCCGATGCGCCGGAACTGTTATCACCCCGCGATATGCCCCGCCGCCGTCCCGGCTCTGCCATGGGACGCAACGCCCTTTTGCATGCCGTGGCGCATATTGAGCTGAACGCTGTGGATCTGCATTGGGACATCATCGCGCGCTTTACCCATGTGCCAATGCCCTTGGGCTTTTACGATGACTGGGTACGCGCGGCAGATGATGAGGCGAAACATTTCAACCTGATGTGTGATTGTCTGGAGGCCGCAGGCAGCCATTACGGCGCCTTGCCAGCCCATGCAGGCATGTGGCGCGCGGCCGAGGATACGGTGGACGATCTCTTTGGCCGTCTTGCCGTGGTGCCGATGGTGCTGGAGGCGCGCGGCCTCGACGTCACCCCCGGCATGATCGCTGTGTTTGAAAAGGCAGGCGAGGCCGGCCCCATTGAGGCCCTCAAAACCATCTATAGCGAAGAGGTCAGCCATGTGGCTTACGGCTCCAAATGGTTCAACTGGCTTTGCGGGCGCGATGGTCTGGACCCCAAGGACACCTTCCACAGCCTTGTGCGGCGCTATTTCCACGGGGTCCTCAAACCCCCGTTCAATGAGGAAAAACGCGCCGATGCCGGATTGCCCCCTGACTTCTATTGGCCGCTGACAGAAGCCGAAACAGTTGAGATTCCGCCTGAAACCGCTTGACTTATCGGCGACATCTTGCCGGTTTATTTGCATCTGCGGGTTGCAAGCCGTTATTTGTTGCACCAGTGGCCCCTGATTTGTATGCCTGACCCGGATGTTAACCCTGCGGGATTCTTTGGTCGGGGGGCGTCCGAACTTCAACAAGACCGGAAAATGTTCAGTGCTGAAGCGACTTTCCTATCGTATTAACACAGGCCTTGGCCGCTATTTCCCCGAACAGCGCCTGTTCTTGAAATCCGATACCGATACGCGCTTTATCCGCCTTCAGCCTCTGACACAGGCGGTCGCCGTTACCGGCGCCGCGCTCTGCCTCGGGTGGACGATTCTGGCGACCTCGATCTTGTTAATGGATTCGATCTCGGCAGGCTCGGGGCGTGATCAGGCACTGCGCCAGCAATCACTCTATGAGGCACGGCTGAATGCGCTGTCCGCCGACCGTGACCTGCGCGCCGTTGAGGCGATGCGCGCGCAAGAACGCTTTAACCTTGCCCTGAAAGAAGTCAGTGACATGCAAGCGCGGCTGCTTGCCTCTGAGGATGGGCGCCGCGAGATGGAAACCGGGGTCGAGGTGATCCAGAACACCCTGCGTCGCACCATCAAGGAACGCGATGCCGCCCGCACCGAAAACGCCACATTGACCGCAAGCCTGCAAGAGCAAACCGGTTCCACCCGTACCGGCGAGGGCCGCATCCGCGATGCCGCAGCCACCGTCGAGGCGCTGGCCGCCGCCCTCTCTGGCACGTCCGAGCAGCGCGACAGCATTGCTCTGGTCGCCATGGCTGCCCGCGAAGAAACCGAAGAAATCGCCGCCCAGAAACGCGCGCTCGAAGTCAAGAACGACATGATCTTCAACCGGCTCGAAGAGGCGGTGGCCCTGTCAATGGAACCGCTGGACAAGATGTTCCGCTCTGCGGGCATGTCGCCCGACGACCTTTTGCGCACCGTGCGCAGGGGTTACTCGGGGCAAGGCGGGCCACTGACGCCCTTTACCCTCTCAACCAAGGGAGAGCCCCTGAGCAATGACGAGATCCGCGCCAATGCGATTTTGCAAGGGCTTGATCATATGAACCTTTACCGGCTGGCAGCAAGCAAGTCGCCCTTTGCGACACCTCTCAAAAGCGGCTTTCGTTTTACCTCTCCTTTCGGGTACCGCAATGACCCCAAAGGGGCCGGACGCCGCTTGCACGCTGGCACCGATTTCGCCGCCCCCTATGGTACCCCTATTTATGCAACCGCTGACGGGGTGGTCACCCATGCAGGCTGGGCCAGCGGTTATGGCCGCCTCGTCAAGATCAAGCATGAGTTCGGAATCGAGACACGATACGCCCATCAATCGAATATCCGCGTAAAAGTTGGACAAAGGGTATCGCGCGGGGATAGGATTGGTGATATGGGGAACTCAGGCCGGTCTACCGGCACTCATCTTCACTACGAGGTTCGGATCGGGGGCAAACCTGTTAACCCGATGACCTTTATCAAGGCAGCGACAGATGTTTTCTAAAAGCAAGATCAATGAACCCGGCCCAAAAACTGAGGCTGACAAGTCCCACGCCACGCAAGGCACCCCCGGGCGCAGCTCGATGGAATTCGGCAACGCGGCAGCCAAGACCAAGCCGTCGGCCTCTGTTCTTTCGTCTGATTTGACCATTACCGGCAACCTGCGCACCACCGGCGATATTCAGGTTGAGGGAACCGTCGAAGGCGACATTCGCGCGCATCTTTTGACCGTTGGCGAAACTGCCACCATCCGCGGTGAGATCGTGGCCGATGACATCGTGGTCAATGGTCGTGTGATTGGCCGCGTTCGTGGGCTCAAGGTTCGGCTGACCTCCACCGCGCGCGTGGAAGGCGATATCATCCACAAGACCATCGCAATTGAGTCGGGTGCGCATTTCGAAGGTTCGGTCCAGCGTCAGGATGATCCATTGGCCACCGGCCGCGCTTCAGCTGCTGCCCCTGCGCAAAATCAGACCCCTGCACCTGCGTCCGCTCCGGCTGCGCCAAAAGCACCGCCTGCCGACAACCGCTAGGCAAGGCGGCATTCTTATTTCGGGCATCCCTGTCATCGGGATGCCCTTTTTCATGCGCAGTCAGGCCAATGCACGTCGGTACAGATGCCATGTTGCGTGCCCCAGAACCGGCAACACGATAAACAAGCCAAAGAATCCCAATGCCATCCCGACAAATATCATAAGCGCAATCATCGCGCCCCATACCAGCATAAGCAACGGATTGTTCAGCACCACCGACACCGAGGTGATCATCGCGGTAACAAAATCCACTTCGCGGTCCAGGAGCAACGGCAGGCTGACAACCGTGAGGGAAAACAAGACCCCTGCGAAAACTGCGCCCACGATGGTCCCCACCCCCAGCATCATCAAGCCGTTCACCGTCAGGAACACATCCAAGGATGTGCTGATATTGGTCATGGCCTGAAGCCCCAGAAACAGCGCAAAAATCATATGCGCGAGGAAGTTCCAGAACAGAAAGAACACGACGACAACCGCCGCCATCGAAGGGATCTGCCGGTCTTTCTGACGGAAGATCACGCCCAGAATAGCGCGCCAGTTCAACGGTTCGCCGGTCTCCAACCTGCGGCTGACCTCATATAACCCACATGCGATGAAAGGGCCAAGGATCGGAAACCCAGCGGCCGCGGGCAGCGTCCACCACACCTGCCCTGTAGCTGTCAGCGCATAAAGGATCAACCAGCCACCGGCCACATAGACCGCCGCAAAGAACAGGCCAAAGACGGGGGCTGCACGAAAATCCTGCCAGCCAGCCGCAAGGGACGCACGCAGATCAGCCGCCTCCAGTATCAAGACTTCAGGCTTCGGGGGGGCGATCGCGGCGGATTGGGACATAGGCTTCTCCTGTCTGGTTTGGATAAACCCTAGCCAGACGCAAGCCGCCTATAAAGATATATTTGGGGTGGCGGAGCGGTTTAATCGTCCAGATTTGCCTCTGCGCGTGATTTCCCCGAGACATCCATCGCCAGCGTCGCCGCCATGAACTTGTCCAGATCGCCGTCCAGAACCCCTTGGCTGTCCGATGTCTCCACCCCTGTACGCAGGTCCTTGACCATCTGGTAGGGCTGCAACACATAAGAGCGGATCTGGTTACCCCAACCCGCATCACCCTTGTTCTCGTGGGCGGCGTTGATGGCCGCGTTGCGCCTGTCCATCTCCATCTGGTAAAGCCGGGAGCGAAGGGCATTCATCGCGATCTCGCGGTTCTGGTGCTGGGACTTCATCGAAGAGGTCACCACGATATTCGTCGGCAAGTGGGTAATCCGCACCGCGGAATCTGTGGTGTTCACATGCTGTCCCCCCGCCCCTGATGACCGGTAGGTATCAATCCGGATGTCCTTGTCGGGGATCTCGATATCAATATTGTCATCCACCACCGGATAGACCCAGACCGAGGAAAACGAGGTATGCCGCCGCGCCGCACTGTCATAGGGGCTGATGCGCACAAGCCGGTGGACGCCTGATTCCGATTTCAACCAGCCATAGGCATTCGGCCCCGAAATCTTGTAGGCGGCGGATTTGATGCCCGCTTCCTCACCGTCGGTCATGGATTGAAGCTCGACCTTATAGCCCTTCTTTTCCGCCCAACGAACATACATCCGCGCCAGCATCGACGCCCAGTCACAGCTTTCGGTCCCCCCTGCGCCCGAATGCACCTCAAGGAAGGTGTCATTGCCATCGGCCTCACCGTTCAGCAGGGCTTCCAATTCCTTGTTGCCCGCAAGGGTTACCAGCTCGCGCAGCGCATCCTCGGCCTCGGTCACCACCTCGGCATCATCCTCAGCTTCGCCCATCTCGATCAGCTCGACATTATCCCGCAGGCCGGTTTCGATCAGATTATAGGTCGCCAGCTGGTCAATCACACCCTGCCGTTCGCGCATCAGTTTTTGCGCCTTGGGCGGGTCGTTCCACAGGTCCGGATCCTCGATCATGGCGTTGAATTCTTCAAGCCGGTGCGGGGCCGTTTCCAAATCCATGCGCTGCGCAAGAAGCGTCAGTGATTTGCGGATGGCTTCCACATTGGACTGGGTTTCTGCGCGCATGTGAGTACTTCCTTGAAGGCGGTGTCAGGTTTCGGGTCATATCGCTTTGCGGGGGTATTTGGCAAGGGCCGCAGCCCCTAGTACAACCCCCCTGAGCTGAGCGTACCAAAATCAGCCTTGTCCGGGATGATCTTGGTCTGCCCGCTAGAGGTGGTCACAGCGCTACCGCCGCCGGTTCCATCATCTTCCTCGCCATAAGCAAAGAGGGGCAAATTCGTCCCCATCCCAAAGCCACCGTCGACATAGGCGCCAAAGCCGGACATCGGTTCATCCCCATCGCGGAAATATTCGGAAACCACATTCGGGCCGGATGCATCATCAGGCAGGACCGCACCGGTAAAGCGGTCGATCTTGCGGAAGAAACCGCCCGGCGGCACCTTGAATTTCCCACCGCCGTATTTGCTGACGGCCTTGCGCATGAACCGCTCAAACACCGGGCCGCAGGTCGTGCCACCATAGGCGCGCCCCATGCTGCGCGGGTTGTCATAACCGATATAGCAACCCGCCGCGATATTGGACGAAAAGCCCACGAACCAAACGTCCTTGGCGTCATTAGTGGTGCCCGTTTTACCCGCGATTGGCACCGGCAAGTTGATGCCCGCAGCCGTCCCGCGTGTCACAACCCCTTCCAGCATTGAGGTCAGCTGATAGGCCGTAATCGCATCCATCACCCGCTCTCGGTTGGAATTGATCCTTGGTAATTCGCGCGGGCTGAGCGCTGCCAGCTGGCAATCCTCACAGATGCGCTGGTCGTGACGATAGATGGTTTTGCCGTAACGGTCCTGCACACGGTCAACCAGCGTCGGCTCAACTCGCTCACCGCCATTGGCAAACATTGCATAGGCGGCAACCATCTTGAACAGGGTCGTCTCCTCAGACCCGAGCGAGTTCGCCAGAAACTGTCCCATCCGGTCGTAAACGCCAAAACGTTCGGCATAGGAAGCCACCACATCCATGCCGATCTCCTCGGCAATCCGCACCGTCATCAGGTTCCGCGATTGCTCAATCCCGGTGCGCAGGGTTGTCGGCCCGTAGAATTTATTCGACGAGTTGCGCGGCCGCCAGATACCTTGGGGGGTGTTCACCTCAATCGGGGCGTCGATAACAATGGTGGCGGGGTTAAAGCCGCTATCAAGTGCCGCCGCAAAGACAAACGGCTTGAAGCTGGAGCCGGGCTGACGCTGTGCCTGAGTGGCGCGGTTAAACACCGAATGCTGATAAGAGAAGCCACCCTGCATCGCCAAAACCCGCCCCGAGTTCACATCCATCGCCATAAACGCGCCCTGCACCTCTGGCACTTGACGCAGGGTCCAGCGAATAAAGCTGCCGTCGCTGTCTTTTGTCATCGCCCGTACCAAGACAACATCGCCCACAGAGACCAGATCGCCGGCGGCGCGCGCCTTATTGGCAAGCCGCCCGTTCGACAAGCGTTTGCGCGCCCATGTCACATCGGCGGCGGGGATGAAATGACCATCGGCGTCTTCTTCGACGCCCTCAATCCCGATCCGCGCCGAGGTATCACCAACCTCCAGCACAACGGCAGGCATCCAGCCTTCGATATCGCGGGCGACATCCACCTCACGCAGGGCTTTGCGCCAGCTTTCTTCATCGGTCAGCTGTGCAGCGTCGATCACCTTGCCCGTGCCGTTCCAAATGCCACGCCCGCGGTCAAATTCCTCCAGACCAGCCTGAAGCGCCTTGGCCGCTTCTTTTTGCAATTCGGGATCAACGGTGGCGCGAATGGTCAAACCACCGCCGAAAAATTCCTGCTCACCAAAGGTGCCGGACAACTGGCGACGGATCTCGTCGCTGAAATAATCGCGCGGGGGCAGGCTTTCACGGAATGCCGGATAATCCCCGTTTTGCACGGTTTTAAGCGGCAGCTCCTTTTCGCGCAGATACGTTTCCTCATCGATATAATTATTCTGCCACATCTCGCGCAGCACATAGTTGCGCCGGTCCACCGCACGGTCATAATCGCGCACCGGATGCAACCCGCGACCGGGCGATTTCGGCAACGCGGCAAGATAGGCGGTCTCTCCCGGCGTCAGCTGCGACAGGATCTTGTTGAAATAGGTCTGTGCGGCGGCAGCGACCCCAAAACTGCGCTGCCCCAGATCGATCTCGTTGAGGTAAAGCTCAAGGATTTTTTCCTTGCTCAGGGTTTCTTCGATGCGGGTAGCAAGGATAATTTCCTTGATCTTGCGTTCTGCCTTACGCTCACCGCCCAAAAGAAAATTCTTCATCACCTGCTGGGTGATGGTCGAGGCACCGCGCACGTTTTCCCCGCGTGATCGAACCGCCTCAAGCGCCGCCACGGCGATACCCCGCGCATCATAGCCGTTGTGGGTATAGAAGTTCTTGTCCTCGGCGCTGATGAAGGCCTGTTTGACAAGAGCCGGAATTTCCTCGGAACTGGCAAAAATCCGGCGCTCCTTGGCGAATTCATCCATCATGTCCCCGCCGCCCGAATAGACCCGGCTGATGGTGGGCGGCGCGTATTTCGCAAGGCTTTCATGGCTGGGCAGATCGCGGCTGTACATGTAGAAAATCGCCCCGACAGAGAGGGCCGCAAAAAACAGGCCCATCGTCAAAAGGGTGAACAGACCACCAAAAAAAGAGCCGATAAATCTGATCACACGCATTTCCCCATGGTTTAGACCTGCTCTATATAGCCTATGCGCCCTGCAAGCAAAAGCGCCGCCCGCGCGCAGAGTACAATTTTGCCCAACTCTTCGTGATCAAGGTTAGCGATGTTCAGGGTCTGGCAGAACCCGCCAAGGCGGCCTCGCGCGCGGCCCATTGCGCAAGACCTTGGTGCAGCGCCGCCATCATATACCCCCGCCACGCCGGGTCGATAAGTCGCGCCAGATCCTGCGAGGATGATAAAAAGCCAAGTTCAATCAAAACCGAGGGGATATCAGGGCTTTTGAGAACCGAGAACCCGCCGGATTGGATTGGCTTACGGTGCATCGGCAGCCCTTCATCTTGGATGGCACCTTTCAACGCCTCCGCCAGCCGCGCGACCTTAGGCGTGGTTTCAGCCCGCGCCATATCCATCAAGACATTCGCGACCAGATCATCTTGCTCGGTCAGATCCACCCCCGCAAGCAGGTCATCACGGTCATGACGCTCGGCCAGCAATTCGCTCGCCGCATCAAACGCATCCTCTGACAGTGTGTAAATCGTCGCCCCTGTCGCCTCGCCCTCGGCCAAAGCATCGGCATGCAGCGACAGCAGCACATCCGCCCCCGCCGCCCGCGCAAGAGATATGCGGGCCTCAAGCGGTACAAAGACATCATCATCCCGGGTCAGGATAACCCGGTAATCGCCGCTACGTTGAAGATATTCCTTGAACTCGCGCGCAAAGGTCAGCATCAGATCCGCCTCGCGGTAGACGCCATTTTCGGCCCCCGGATCAAGCCCGCCATGGCCGGGATCAAGCACCACAACCATCGGGCCCGCCCCGTTCGCCATCGCCTTCGGCAGGTCTGCCGGTTTGGGCAGCGCCCAGCCCTCCGGTTCGGGTCGCGCCGCCAAAGTGGCAAATGTGTCAGCATCTGTCGGGGCAAGGGTCACATGGATCTGCGTTGCGCCCTTGGTCCGCATTGTCGCCGACTGCACCGCCATAGGTCCCGAAAGCTCCAGCACCAGCCGCGACCAGCCGGGGCGAAACACCCCCGCGCGCAGATCAACCACCCGCGAACCAACGCGCGGCAGGTTTGCCACCTGCGAGAAATCGACCTCTCGGGTATCAAGCACCAGCCGCGGCGGGTTATCCAGCACGCGCACGCGCCACGGCACAGGTTGGGAAATTGCAAGCGAAAGTGCCACCCCCCGCCCCTTGTCCTCTACCTGAGACGCGGCCAGATCCAGCCGCGCAATGGCCGAAAGCTCTTGCCCCCAAGCGGGAAGCACCATCAGCATCAACGCCCAAACCGCCAAGATTGCCCGCATCACGCCAAACCTCTCATTTTGCACAGCTTCTAGGACCAGCTTAAGAGCGTAAAATCACGGCTTGATATAGCCCACCATAAAGCCCTTTAGCCGGGCGATGCCCTCTTCGATCTCAGCCGTGCTGCGGGCATAGGAAAAGCGCAGCGTATGTTTGCCCCGAACCGGATCGAAGTCGAGCCCCGGCGTCACCGCGACCCCCGCCTGCCCGAGGATCATCGAGCAGAACTTCAAGCTGTCATCGGTCAACTCCGACACATCGGCATAGACATAAAACGCGCCATCGGGCGGGGCTATCTTGGTGAAACCGGCCTCGCGCAGCCCCTCTATCATCAGAGCACGGTTCTTGGCATAGACGGCGCGGTTTGCCTCCATTTCATCGATGCAATCCAATGCTGCAAGGGCGGCAATCTGGCTGGCATGGGGCGGGCAGATAAACATGTTCTGTGCCAGACGTTCCACGCGGCGCACATGCGATTGCGGCACCACCATCCAGCCGATGCGCCAGCCGGTCATGCTGAAATACTTGGAAAAGGAGTTGATGACATAGGCATCATCGCTGATCTCCAGCGCCGTGACCGCCCGATCGCCGTAATGCAGCCCGTGGTAAATCTCGTCCGAGATGAAGGCGATGTCATGGTCGCGGCAATGATCCATCAACGCCTTGAGCGCGGCGTGGTCCAGCATGGTGCCCGAAGGATTGCCTGGACTTGCAACGATAAGCCCTGACATATCCACACCCGCCAAATCATCCAGCACGGGTTGCAGCCGGTTTTCAGCACGGGTCGGGATGCCCACCGGCGTCAGCGACAAGGCGCGCAGGATCTGCCGATAAGAGGGATAGCCGGGTTCCCCCAGACCAACCTTTTCGCCCGCGTCAAACAGCGATGTAAAAGCCAACAAGAACCCCGAAGAAGAGCCGGTCGTGACAATCACGCGGCTGGGATCAAGCTCCACATCATACCAACGTTTGTAAAGCCCCGCGATGCCTGCGCGCAATTCCGGCAGGCCAAGCGCCACCGTATAGCCAAGCGCGCCCTGCCCCATTGCCGCGGTCAAGGCATCACGCGCTCCTTGGGCCGCGCCGGTTCCGGGCTGACCGACCTCCATATGGATAATGCTGCGCCCTGCGGCCTCGGCAGCGCGCGCGGCCTCCATCACATCCATCACGATAAAGGGATCAACCGCCCCGCGCTGTGATTGTCTCAGGCTTTTTGCCACTGTCATATCCCCGTCTTCAAAGCTGTCTGTGCATTGCCACATCCCTTACAGAGTGGCCGCAATATCGTCAAACCTTTGGCACTGCGCCGAATTATCACGGGCAATTTGGTTGCCCTCCCCCCCCGCAATCGGGCATGAGGGGGCAAGGTCAACCAGACATGGCGCCACAGGTGCCACCACATCGGAGTACATTATGAACAAGCTGCTTGCCACCACGGCCCTCGCATTGGCCCTTGCCCCGCCCGCCTTCGCGCAAAGCAAGCTGTCGGATGCCGAGCGCGCCGATTTCCGCGCCGAGGTACGCGCCTATCTGCTGGAAGAGCCCGAAGTGCTGATGGAGGTCTTTGCCATCCTCGAAGAGCGCCGCAACAGCGATGCAGTGGCCGATGATCTGGCCATGCTTGAAACCAACAAAGACGAGATTTTCAACGATCCCGCAAGCTGGGTCGGCGGTAATCCCAATGGCGATATCACTGTGGTGGAATTCATGGATTATCGCTGCGGCTATTGCAAGAAAGCCTTTGAGGATGTGGCAGAGCTGGTGTCATCCGATGGCAATATCCGCTTTGTAGTCAAAGAGTTCCCTATTCTGGGCGAACAATCCGACTTGGCCTCACGCTTTGCGATTGCGGTCTTGCAGATGGACGGAGCGGCGGCCTATGAAAAGGTGCATGACGCGCTGATGGTGATGCGCGGTGAGGTGACGCCGGATAACCTTGCCAGCATCGGGAAAGATGCGGGACTTGCGGATGTCGACGCGGTCCTGGCGCATATGACATCCGCCGAAGTTACTGCCGTGATCGATGCAAACCGCGCCCTTGCCCAGCGTTTGGCCATCAATGGCACACCGACCTTCGTGATCGACAATACCTTGGTGCGTGGCTATGTGCCGCTGGACGGTATGCGCCAGATTGTCGAAGGCCAGCGCGAGGGCTGAATGTTTGGCCGGGGGTAAGCCCCCGGCGCACCCCTATTTACCAGCCGGTTCAGTCGGATCTTTGTCGGCGTCCAGCTCTGCCGCGCGCTTTTCGACAAGTTCGACAATATGGTCGATCATCGCCTCATTGCCCAGCTTGTGGCTTTGCTTGCCCGCAAGATAGACCATGCCCGACCCCGCACCACCACCGGTAAAGCCGATATCCGTCAACAGCGCCTCTCCGGGACCGTTGACGACACAGCCAATGATGCTCAGGCTCATCGAGGTGGTGACATGGGACAGACGGTCCTCCAGCTCGGTCACGGTTTTGATCACGTCGAACCCCTGCCGCGCACAGGACGGGCAGGAGATGATCGTGACACCCCGGTGGCGCAAGCCAAGGGATTTCAGGATCTCGAACCCGACCTTTACGTCTGCTTCGGGATCAGCCGACAGCGACACGCGGATGGTATCACCAATCCCCGACCAAAGCAGATTGCCAAGGCCGATGGCGGATTTGACCGTGCCAGATTGCAGACCACCCGCCTCAGTGATGCCAAGATGGATCGGCGCGTCAGTCACAGCGGCAAGTTGGGTGTAAGCAGCCGCAGACATAAAGACGTCCGAGGCTTTGACGCTGATCTTATATTCATGAAAATCATTGTCTTGCAGCAATTTGATATGGTCCAAACCGGATTCGACCATCGCATCAGGGCAAGGTTCGCCGTATTTATCAAGCAGATGGCGTTCCAGTGAGCCGGCATTGACACCAATCCGGATCGAACATCCATGATCTTTTGCGGCCTTGACCACTTCGCGCACACGGGCGGCATCCCCGATATTGCCGGGATTGATCCGAAGACAGGCCGCCCCCGCCTCTGCCGCCTCAATCGCGCGCTTATAGTGGAAATGGATGTCGGCAACGATGGGCACGGGGGATTCACGGCAAATCTCACGCAGAGCCAGCGCGCTTTCGCGGTCGGGTGCCGAGACGCGCACAATATCGGCCCCCGCGTCGGCGGCACGCTGCACCTGCGCAATCGTGGCCTTGATGTCGGTGGTCAACGTATTGGTCATCGTCTGGACCGAAATCGGGGCATCCCCGCCAACAGCGACCTTGCCCACCATGATCTGGCGGGATTTGCGACGTTCAATATTGCGCCATGGACGAATTGGATTATGGGTCATTGGATACTCGGGCCAAGGGAATTGCGTCCCCATTGGCTAGGGGGAAAGTGGCCAAAAGGCAACCGTTTGCTTGATCACAAAGACGGGCTGGAGGGGCAAAGCACCATTGCGTTATTGGCATCAGCCACGGCCACGGATTGCCCAGTCTCTACATTCGGGAATTTTCCCTGAACCGCATCCGCCGTCAGCACCACATTTTTGACAACCTGCGCACCCGGTGCCGAGGGGCCAAACGTCTTGCCATTGACGGTGAAATAGACCGAACCGGAATTGCCCGCGCGCAGCACAGGTGCAGCATCCATCAGCGGCACGGTATAGCGTTCACAGGAATCAAGAACTTTTTCCAGCAACACGGTCCCATCTGCCGAGGAAACCCGCACCCAAGACGGGCGCACGGCCAGAATTTCAACGATATTGGGATCAGCAGCGACGACCTGCACTTCGTTTTCAACCGAAACGGTTTCGGGCGCGCCTGCCACTTCGGCCACCAACTGCGCAATTGCTTGGCGCTGCGGATCAATCGCGGCAATCGGCCCGTCACGCGAGGTCAGCACAGGAACATCCAGCGCTTGAGGACGATATAGCCGGTCAGATCGGACCGGCATTTGCGTATTGGCAGCGATTGAGGTTGAAGTTTCCTCGACCGTCTGGCTTTCCGGAGCCGAACGGACCACCGGGGCCACGCCTTGCACATTGCCCAGGGGGTCGATTTCAGCGATGACTTGGGGTGCCTGATCTACGGGGGCAAGCTGTACGCGCTGCACCTCTTGCAAGACAGACCAGCCGCCATAGCCCAAACCACCGATCAGCCCGAGCAAGACCAACAAAGA
Source organism: Pseudorhodobacter aquimaris (assembly GCF_001202025.1). GTDB lineage: Bacteria > Pseudomonadota > Alphaproteobacteria > Rhodobacterales > Rhodobacteraceae > Pseudorhodobacter > Pseudorhodobacter aquimaris. Next base: position 22,066 of record NZ_LGHS01000062.1, on the reverse strand, counting down.
CCCGACAGCGCCCGGCTCCACACGCGAGAACAGCGACTCACTGCGCGGAACGAAGGTCGCATTAGGATTTGCCAAGGGGTCGCCAAAATCCTGCACGCGGCTGCGCGCCTTGGTCAGCCGGGCGGGGGATGCCTCAACCGACATGCCATGCGCCAGGGTGAAATTCGCCTCACGGCAAAACTTCGCATAGGCCCAATCAGGGTCCATGCCAAGATAGCGCGAATAGGACCGCACATAACCGGCCACAAACCCTTGGGTTTCAAAAGCAGAGGTGTCGCAGTTTTCGATGGCAGCAATATAGGTTGCCTTGACCTTCAACTCTCGTTGAACATCCAGCAATGACTTGCCCAAGGTTGCGCGCTCCCCGCGCATAAGGTCGCCCAGACGTAGCTCGAAATCGTCAAAGCCCTTGGGCTTGTCGCTTTCGGACGTCGAAGGTACTTTCCTTCGGCCGATCATCAAGTATGCCTCGTTTTCTGCCCCATCTTCTGCGCCTGAGTCGTATCACCGACTCGACGCTATCGTATTGCCCCTATAGTAGCACATTACAATCCAAATAGCACATCTAGATATAAATCAAGCCGTCAACTCGGCACGATTTAGCGCACATTGCTGCCAAAGTTTATCCATCGCCTTAACCAATGCGTCAATCTGGGCCGCATCATGCACCGGCGACGGGGTAAAACGAAGCCGCTCTGTCCCGCGGGGCACAGTGGGGAAGTTGATCGGTTGCACATAGATGCCGAATTGCTCCAGCAACATATCAGACAGCGCCTTACAATGCACCGGATCGCCAACATGCACCGGCACGATATGGCTGCCGTGGTCGATCAATGGCAGACCGATCGCCTTAAGCCGGCTCTTGAGAATCCGCGCATGAAGCTGCTGGCTGTCACGCAAATGCTGCGCGGATTTCAGATGCCGCACCGAGGCCGCAGCCCCCGCAGCAACCGCAGGCGGCATCGAAGACGTAAAGATGAACCCCGGCGCATAGGACCGCACCGCATCGCACATCTTGGCCGAAGCCGCGATATAGCCACCCGCAACCCCATATGCCTTGGCCAGCGTGGCATTAATGATATCAATACGCCCCATCAACCCGTCACGCTCGGCCACCCCTGCGCCGCGCGGGCCATACATGCCCACGGCGTGAACCTCATCGATATAGGTCAGCGCGCCGAATTCATCAGCCGCGTCACAAATCGCCTCAATTGGCCCAAAATCGCCATCCATCGAATAAATCGATTCAAATGCAATCAGTTTTGGTGCGGCCGGATCATCGGCAGCCATCAATTCGCGCAAATGCGCCACGTCGTTATGACGGAAAATCCGCTTGGCCCCGCCATTGCGGCGCACACCCTCGATCATCGAGGCGTGGTTCAGGGCATCCGAATAGATGATCAGCCCCGGAAACAGCTTGGGCAGGGTCGAAAGCGTCGCATCATTGGCGTTATAGGCCGAGGTAAAGACCAAAGCGGCCTCTTTCCCATGCAGATCGGCCAGTTCGGCCTCAAGCCGGTTGTGATAGACGGTCGTGCCCGAAATATTGCGCGTCCCACCAGAGCCTGCGCCCGTGGCATCCAGCGCCTCTTTCATCGCGTCCAGCACAACTGGATTTTGCCCCATGCCGAGGTAATCATTGCCGCACCAGACCGTAATCTTGCGCTGCTCCCCATCCGGTTTGCGCCAAATCGCAGCAGGATAGGCACCTTTGTGTCGTTCAATATCGATGAAAGTGCGATAGCGCCCCTCTTCGTGCAAACGGTCGAGGGCGGTGTCGAGGGCGGCATCATAATTCATCTTCATCTCCAGCTTTTCCTGCCCGAATCATGACGTTTACAGCAGGTTAAGGCCAATTTACGCCGGTAAACGGTATGGCGCTTTGATACTTATCAAGGCTTATAAACGAAAGGGGGCAATTTGCCGCCCCCTTTCGTCAAATTTCTGGTTATTCGGGATCGGCAACCACAACTTTGCAGTCATCTGCGCCCTTATCGGCACAATCCCTTAGCGCGCCTGCCTGTGCCTGCGCCCCTTTGCCCAAGGCAAAAAAGCCGGTTGTGGCCGATGTCGCCAGCGCACGCCCGCCACGGCGACCGTAATCCTCTGCCATCGCAACCGTGCCCTCAACTGACAACTGCAAGACGCGCGACTCCCATCCTTTGGGCCGCACAATGGCAGCAATCACGCATTCGGTCGCCGATTTACGCAAGGTATTGCACCCCGCCAGCGCCGCCGCCGAAGCTGCCTCAACGCTGTGATGGTTGGCAACAAGTGTCGTCGCCTCGGATTTCAAAAGTTCCTCTTCGGGCGCAATCGCGGCGGCGGCGTAATAGGCGTAATCCTTGACCACACCGGCCAAAAGCGCGGAATGCTCAACCGATAGCCCTGCGACCGCCAACATCTGCACCTCTGATCTTTTGGCGGAATAAAGTTGTTTGGCCGCCTGTTTGCCCGTTAATGGTTCGGCCAGCACCGCCCCCGAGCATAGAGCAAGCCCCAAGCCCGCACAGATCAACGCCTTACCTGATTGCAACATCACCAAACACCCCGCCTTTGTCGTCAAAACCCATTCTGCGCTGGCTTTACCCGATCTTGCCCCCTCTGGACAGGGGCCGCGTTGCTGTTACCTTGCGCAAAATATCAAAAACCGGAGAGCGCCATGACCATCCAAGCCGTCCTTGCCCGAATTGACCAAGCCTTGCCCGAGGCCACCGACCGCTTGCTCGATCTGTTGCGCATCCCGTCGATCTCCACCGATCCCGCCTATCAGGCCGATTGCGACCGTGCCGCCGATTGGCTGGTTGCGGATCTGCAGGGCCTGGGGTTTGAGGCCTCCAAGCGCCCAACGCCGGGGCACCCCATGGTCGTCGCCCATTATGACGGGCCGGAAGTTGCAGGCACACCGCATCTGCTGTTTTACGGCCATTATGATGTGCAGCCCGTTGATCCACTTTCCTTGTGGGACCGTGACCCCTTTGATCCACAGATCGAGAATACCCCCGCAGGCAAGGTGATCCGCGGGCGCGGTGCCTCGGATGACAAAGGCCAGTTAATGACCTTCCTCGAGGCTTGCCGCGCATGGCGCGCCGAACATGGCCGCCTGCCCTGCCGTCTGACGATTTTCCTTGAGGGCGAAGAAGAGTCGGGGTCTCCCTCGCTGATCCCGTTCATGCAGGAAAACGCCGAGGAACTGCGCGCCGATGTCGCCCTGATTTGCGATACAGGGCTGTTCCAGTCCCAAACCCCGTCGATCGTGACCATGCTGCGCGGATTGCTCGGTGAAGAAGTCACTATCAAAGCCGCCAGCAAAGACCTCCATTCCGGCATGTATGGCGGGCTGGCGATGAACCCGATCCGCCTGCTGTCGCAGATCATCGCGGGGCTGCATGATGATACCGGCCGTATCACCCTTCCGGGATTTTACGACGGCGTGCCGGAACTGTCGGACGAAATGCGTGCCCAGTGGCAGGGCCTCGCTTTTGATCACGCACGCTTTCTGGGCGATGTCGGCCTGTCCGTTCCTGCGGGGGAAACCGACCGCACGCCATTGGAAATGCTATGGTCACGCCCGACATGTGAGGTGAACGGCATCTGGGGCGGCTATACCGGCGACGGCTTCAAAACCGTGCTGCCCGCCGAGGCCCATGCCAAGATCAGCTTCCGCCTTGTCGGCCAACAAGACCCGCTGGCCATCCGCGAGGCCTTTCGCGCCTATGTCACGGCCCAGCTTCCGCCCGATTGCACCGCAGAGTTTTCCGCCCATGGCGACAGCCCCGCAGGCCAGATGAGCGTGGAAAACCCCGCGTTTGAGCCCGCCCGCGCCGCCCTGACCGAGGAATGGGGCACCGCCGCTGCCTATGTCGGTTGTGGCGGGTCGATCCCGATTGCGGGCTACTTCAAGACCTATCTGGATATGGATGCGATGCTGATCGGCTTTGCCAAGGACGATGACCAGATCCATTCCCCGAATGAGAAATACGACCTGCAAAGCTTTCAAAAAGGCATCCGGTCCTGGGCGCGCGTTCTGGACCGGCTGACCACGGCAAAAGGATAAACGGATGACCGTTGCAATACGCGACATCACGCCAGAGGATGAACCCCTCTGGCGAGATCTATGGGATCAATATCTGACGTTTTACGCCGTTCAGCTTGCCCCCGAGGTCACGGATAAGACATGGGCGCGGCTTATCGACCCGCAAGCGGTTTTGCGCGGTCGGGTGGCGGTGCTTGATGGCGTGGTGGTAGGCTTTGCCTTGTATCACCATCACCTGTCCACTTGGGCCGCCAATCCCGATTGCTATCTGGAGGATCTGTTTTTGACTGAGGCCGCGCGCGGCCATGGCCTCGGGCGCGGTCTGATCGATGATCTGATAAAAATCTGTCACGAGAGCGGTTATTCACGGCTCTATTGGCACACGGATGAGGGCAATACCCGCGCCCGCAAGCTCTATGACAGCTACACCCCATATGATGGGCACCTGCGCTACCGCATCAAGCTTTGATCGCCATGCGCGCCAGTTTGGCAATCAGCAAGACCACCGGGGCGGCATGCATCAACAAATCGAAAATATCAACGGGGCGGGTCAAGGTGCCTGCCCCCAACATCTTCAGCTTTTCCCACAGGTGCGGCTCCGGCACGAAAGGCGCAAGGCCCAGCCCCAAAGCGGCAATCACCAACAGGCCAAGCGGTATCGAATCAAGAAATGACATAGCAACCCCCATATGTTCGGAGCTGTTTATCGAATATATATGAAAATGGGAATGTATTAATGGCGCGGTTGACGGGACTCGAACCCGCGACCCCCGGCGTGACAGGCCGGTACTCTAACCAACTGAGCTACAACCGCGCTTTTAATACACGTTCGGGCGGGCGAATGGCGCGGTTGACGGGACTCGAACCCGCGACCCCCGGCGTGACAGGCCGGTACTCTAACCAACTGAGCTACAACCGCAGCACCATCCGGATCCGCCCGAACGTGAGGGGGTATTACGGAAGCACGCTGGCGGCGTCAAGCGGCCAATGTGGTTTTTCATCGCTTTGATGCAGGAATTATTTTTCGGGGCTGTCGGGAGCCATCAAAACCGTCCAATGCACGGCAGTCAGGCGATCGCCCGCGCAAGCCGCGTCAGCTTGGCACGTTTCAACAAAGGGCGCAGGGCCTTCTCCTCGCCCGAGAGGCGCGAAGCAGTGGCGCGCACCTCTTCCAATGCGGTTTCCACCGCTTGCGGGTGATGCGACCACAGCTCCCACAACAGGCCATCGGGGTCACGACGGTCCAGCCCCTCGGCGGCCAAAGTCCCGCGCGGAAAATCCTTGGCGTTCAGGGTCACAACCGCATCGGCATTGCCCGCTATCGCCACGGCCAGAACATGCAAGTCATTGTCATCCGGCAGATAGAGCCGCGCCTCCAACCCCGGCTGGGCGGGAATGCGGGCCTTTGGAAACAGATCCTGCGCGCGGGCGATGGCGGCCAAGGCCTCCCCCTCGGCCTGCGCGCCATAACGGGCGGCAGCATGTTGCCATTCGCCCAGTATCCGGTCGGACCAGATCGGCACGAACAACCCCTGCCCGGCCACCGCCAGCAATACCTCCCGCATCACCGTCGGGAATAAAACGCATGCATCAAGGCAAAGCATCATCCGTCAAGCCGGTAGAACAACGCCTTGAGGTATCCGCTTTCCGCCAGCTGCGGCAGCATCGGGTGGTCCGGCCCCGCGTGGCCGGTATAAATCAACTGCCCACGCCGCCCCGCGCGCCCAATCCCGCGCCCGCTGGCATTGCGAAACGCCGACAAATCAGCCGCATGCGAGCATGAACAAAGCCCGAGATAGCCCCCCGGTGCCAGCAAGGGTGCCGCAAGCCGCGCAACCCGCTCATAGGCGCGCAAACCGGCCACCAGCGCCGGCTTGGCAGGCGCAAAGGCAGGCGGGTCACAGATGATCACGTCAAACTGCGCGCCCTCGGCGGCCAAGGCCTCCAGCACCGCGAAAGCATCGCCTTGACGGGTGGTAAAACGATCGGCAAAGCCCGAAGCCTCGGCCCCCTGCTCCGCCAGCTTCAGCGCAGGCGCAGAGCCGTCCACCGCCAGCACAGAGGCCGCCCCCCCCGCCAAAGCCGCCAGACCAAAGCCACCGACATGGGAGAACACATCCAAAACCCGCGCGCCCTTTGACAAGCGGGCCGCAAAGGCGTGATTGGGGCGTTGGTCAAAGAAGAGACCGGTTTTCTGCCCGCTGATCAGATCGGCCATATATGTGGCCCCGTTCATCGGCACGGGGATCGGCCCGTCGATGGTGCCTTGCAGAACGGTGGTCTCCTCAGCCAGCCCCTCAAGGCTGCGAGCGCGGCCGGTGCCGTTTTTCAGGATATTCTTTACCCCCGTCACAGCGGTCAGGGCCGCAGCCAGCGCATCGATATGCGACTCGGCCCAAGCGGCATTGGGCTGAATAACGGCGGTATCACCAAAACGGTCGATCACCACACCGGGCAAACCATCTGCCTCGGCATGGATCAAACGGTAGAACGGCGCATCATAAAGCCGGTCACGCATCGCAAAAGCACGGGCCAGACGCGCCTCAAGCCAAGGCTGATCAATCTGGGTTGCGGGATCCTGGTCCAGCATCCGGCAGATGATCTTGGAATTGGGATTGACCGTAACCAGCCCCATAGCGCGGCGGTCGCCATCCTCCAGCACCGCAAGGGTACCGGGGGCAAGTTTCTGGGTGCGCCTGTCTGTCACCAGCTCATCGGCGTAAACCCATGGGAAGCCGTGGCGGATCGCCCGCGCCTCGGCCTTTGGTTTCAGGCGAACGACCGGCCGAGGGCCGGTGTCGGTTCTTGCGGGGGCGCTGTCACGCGAGATTGGGGTATGGTTCATCGCCTGATCCTTAACCTGTTCCGCAACCCACGAAAACCCCGTCTGTTGGTCTTAGCCCTTTCCAAAGATGCGATTTTCGGCCTAGCCTAGCCTTATCTTTGTTAAAACGCTTTCTTTTTGATAAGGTTAGCGCTAACATGTGCGCAATCACAGCTAATGAGGTCAGCCATGACATTGAACAGCACGATTGACCGGGTCACCGACCGCATCCGTGAAAGATCCGCAGACCTGCGAGGCGAGTATCTGACACGAATGGCGGCAGCCGTCGACAAGGGCCCTGCGCGGGCGCATCTGTCTTGCGGCAATCAGGCCCATGCCTATGCCGCGATGACCGCCGACAAAGATGCGCTGGTCGCTGAACGTCAACCCAATCTGGGTATCGTGACGGCTTATAATGACATGCTATCGGCGCATCAGCCCTATGAACGCTATCCCGACCTGATCCGCGATGCTGCCCGCCGCGCCGGTGCCACCGCACAAGTGGCCGGCGGCGTGCCTGCCATGTGTGACGGCGTGACCCAAGGCCAGCCCGGCATGGAGTTGAGCTTGTTTTCGCGCGATGTGATCGCCTTGGCGGCAGGTGTGGCGCTATCGCATAATGTGTTTGATGCGGCGCTTTATCTGGGGGTTTGCGACAAGATCGTGCCGGGGCTGATAATCGCGGCGGCCACCTTTGGCCATATCCCGGCGGTCTTTGTGCCTGCGGGACCGATGCCTTCGGGTATCCCGAATGATGAGAAAGCCGCCGTGCGCAACGCTTTTGCCCAAGGCGAGGTGACCCGCACCGAATTGATGGCCGCCGAGATGGCCAGCTATCATGGTCCCGGCACCTGTACCTTTTACGGCACCGCCAACACCAACCAGATGTTGATGGAGTTTATGGGGCTGCACCTGCCCGGCGCATCTTTTGTCAATCCCGGCAACGGGTTGCGCGATGCGTTGACCGGGGCCGCAGTGGAACGCGCAGCGTCAATCACAGCGCTTGGCAACAACTTCACCCCAGCGGGCGAAGTTCTGGGTGTGCGCAATTTTGTCAACGGGATGGTCGGACTGATGGCGACGGGCGGCTCGACCAACCTCGTGCTGCATCTGCCTGCGATGGCGCGTGCCGCCGGTATTGTACTGGACCTTGAGGATTTCGCCGATATCTCCGAGGCGGTGCCCTTGATGGCCAAGGTATATCCGAACGGGCTGGCCGATGTGAACCATTTCCACGCGGCGGGCGGGCTTGGCTTTATGATCGGGGAATTGCTGGACGCAGGGCTTTTGCATCCCGACACCAAGACAATTCTCGGCACGGGGCTTGAGGCTTACCGCAAAGAGCCCAAGCTGCAAGGCGATACGCTGGTTTGGGAGGATGGCGCGCGCGCCTCGCTCAACGAGAAAATCCTGCGTCCGGCGGCGACGCCCTTTGCCTCTGTCGGCGGGCTGAAACAGCTTGCGGGCAATCTGGGACGTGGGGTCATCAAGGTTTCCGCCGTTGCACCCGAACGTCATGTGATCGAGGCCCCTGCCCGCATCTTCCACACCCAAGAGGCCGTCAAAGCCGCCTTTCGTGCCGGAGAGTTCACCTCGGACACGATCGTTATCGTGCGCTTCCAAGGCCCCCGTGCCAATGGCATGCCTGAATTACACTCGCTGACGCCGGTGCTTTCGGTGCTGCAGGATCGCGGCCTCAAGATGGCGCTTGTCACCGATGGTCGCATGTCGGGCGCCAGCGGCAAAGTGCCTGCCGCCATCCATGTCTCGCCCGAGGCGGCCTGCGGTGGCCCGCTTGCCAAACTGCAAGACGGCGATATGATCCGGCTGGATGCCACGACCGGCGTGCTGGAGGTGCTCGACGTTGATCTTGACAGCCGCAGCGATGCCGTGGCCGATCTTTCGGGCAACGCGCATGGGATCGGGCGCGAACTGTTCGAAGTGTTTCGCCAGAATGTTGGCCCCGCAACCGACGGCGCGCGGGTGGTCTGACACCCCTGCCCCCCACCCTAATAAAGGACACCCCAATGACCCCTGCCGAACAATCGCTTCGCTCTGCTAAAATCTGCCAGTTGGCCCCTGTGGTGCCGGTGCTGGTGGTCGATGACCTGACCCGCGCCGAGGGGCTTGCGCGCGCTTTGGTCAAAGGTGGCCTGCCTGCGCTGGAGGTCACATTGCGCACCGCCTGCGCGCTGGATGCGATCCGCGCCATGTCACAGGTCGAAGGTGGCGTGGTCGGTGCAGGCACATTGCTGACCCCCGCCGATGTAAAGGCCGCCAAGGAAGCAGGCGCGAAATTTGGCGTCTCTCCGGGGGCAACGCCACGGCTGCTGGAGGCTTGTGCGGAATATGAGCTGCCGCTGCTGCCGGGTGCCGCCACCGCGACCGAGGTGATGACCCTACTGGAGCTGGGCTATACCGTGCAAAAGTTTTTCCCGGCAGAGGCATCCGGCGGCGCGCCCGCGCTGAAATCCATTGGTGCGCCGATCCCGCAGGTACGCTTTTGCCCGACCGGCGGCATCGGATTGAAAAACGCCCATGATTATCTGGGGTTGCCCAATGTGATGTGCGTTGGCGGCTCTTGGGTGGCACCACCCGCGATGGTTGCCGCCGGGGATTGGGATGGCATCACCAAGCTGGCGGTTGAAGCGGCCGCCCTCTCCTAACCGCGATCACGGGTATATCCCAAGCGTGCACCCCGCCCGCCCTTGCGCTTTGCAGGTGGGGGGGGCGCCAGCGCTGCTTGCAAAACCCCCGTCATCGGATGATCGGCGCGCCCGTAATGGGCCAAAAGCAAGCGCAAGGCCGCAGGCGTATCCGCGCCAAAAGCCACGGAAAGCGCCCAATCCATAAAGATGGATTTGCACTCATCGAGGGTGATCCCTTCTATTCGGTAGCTTTCGCGGATCAGCCCCTTTGGGTCGGCCTGCCCAAGGTCCATCAGCGGCGCAGTCTCGGTCGATGACGCCATCAGCCCTTTCCTCCCAGCACACGGTTGATCACTTCGGCAGATCCTGCAAGCACCTTTTCCAAACGGGAAAGCAGCGCCGCCTCATCCTGCTGATCGGTTTCGCGCAGCAAAAATGCCCGCGCACCGATGCCCAGCCGGTCCATATCCAGCGCCTTATCGGTCAACAGGCGCGATGCGGCCTGTAACCGCCAGCACAGACGATATGCGCCCAGCACGGCTTGCTCATCGGATGCGGACAAAAGACCCGATTTTACACCGACCCGCAACTGTGCCTCTACCCGTCGCGCAGGATCACCGGCACGAAGCGCCCCGGTTTGCGCCAAAAGCTCTATGTCCATCAGGCGGCCGGGGCCGTTTTTGGCGTCCCAATCATTGGCGGCGGGCTTGGCCGTGGCCAGACGGGCGCGCATATCCGCCACATCCGCCAGCACGGTTTCCCCCGTACCTTTGGTCGTCAGAACCTCACGGCGCAAATCCTCGAACTCGGCGCGCAGACTGGCATCACCGGCAAGGGTACGCGCACGGGTCAGGGCAAGATGTTCCCAGGTCCATGCCTCTGCCATCTGGTAGTTGCGAAAGGAGTGGATCAAGGTCGCCACCGGCCCTTGCCGCCCCGAAGGCCGCAGGCGATATCCACCTCATAGAGCCGCCCTTCGGGCAGTTGCGCGGTCACGGCGGTAATCATCGCCTGCGTCAGACGCGCAAAATAGGGCCGGATCCCAAGCGGCTTCGGCCCGTCACTGGCCTCGTCGTCACCGGCATCATAGATCACGATCAGATCGAGATCGGAGCCCGCATTCAACCGACCCGCCCCAAGGCTCCCCATCCCCAAAAGGATCGCGCCCCGTCCCGGCGGTGCCCCGTGTTTTTGCGCAAATTCCGCCTCGACCACCGGCCAGAGTGCTGCCAGACAGGCCTCGGCCAAATCGGCATATTGCTTGCCAGCCTCAAAGGCGTCGACCAACCCACGCAGGTGATGCACCCCGACGCGGAAATGCCATTCCTTCATCCAGCGCCGTGTCGCATCAAGCTTGCGTTCATAATCCGGGGTTCCGGCCAGCACCGCGCCAAGCTCGGCACTCAGGGCGGCCGTACCGGGCCAAGCGGCAAAAAAGCTGCCGCCAAGCACTGCATCGAAAACCGAGGCATTGCGCGACAGATAGCGTGCAAGCGCGGGCGATGTGGCAGCGATATCAACGATCAGGTCAATCAACTGCGGGTTCGCCTCAAAGAGCGAGAAAATCTGCACCCCCGCAGGCAGGCCCGCAAGAAAGCCGTCAAAGGCAATCAGCGCCTCATCCGGGTTGGCGGCCCGTTGCAACCGCGTCAACAACCCCGGCTTGACCCGCCGGAAAATCGTGCCCGCGCGTTCCGTGCGCAAGGCCTGATAGCTGTCCCAGCCGCGCACAATCTCATCGGCGCTTTCGGAAAGCTCCGGCCCCTCTTCGACCTCGGAAGGCGCAAAGAACCCTTCGGTCAGGTAATCCGTGCGCTCCAGGCGATCAATCAGGGCGCCGCGGAAAGAGGCATCCTCTTGCCCGCAAAAGGCCGCTATACGGGCCACGCCCTCGGGCGTATTCGGCATGTCATGGGTTTGCGCGTCATTCACCATTTGCAGGCGATGTTCCACCTCGCGGTGGGCACGGTAGAGGGTGATCAACTCCGATGCCACCTCTGCGGGGATCCAGCCCTTTTCGGCCAGCGCGGTCAGGCTTGGCACGGTTTCGCGGCCCCGCAGATCGGGGTCACGCCCGCCGGCAATCAACTGGCGGGTCTGGGTGAAGAACTCGATCTCGCGGATGCCGCCTACACCCAGCTTCATGTTGTGCCCTTCGACCACAATCGGGCCGTGCAGGCGGCGGTGATCGCGGATGCGCAGGCGCATGTCATGGGCGTCCTGAATGGCGGCAAAATCCAGATGTTTGCGCCAGACAAAGGGTGTCAGGGTTTTCAGGAACCGCTCCCCCGCCGCCAGATCACCGGCACAGGGGCGCGCCTTGATCCATGCGGCACGCTCCCATGTGCGACCCACGCTTTCATAATAGCTTTCGGCAGCAGCGAAAGACAGACAGACCGGCGTGACCGCCGCATCGGGACGCAGGCGCAAGTCGGTGCGAAACACATATCCCTCGGCGGTGCGGTCGCCCACAAGGGCCGCCATCTTGCGGGTGACGCGGATGAAGGCCGCGCGTGCCTCGGCGGCATCCTCGGGATAGAGGGATTCGTCAAACAGGCAAATCAGGTCGATGTCGGAGGAGTAATTCAGCTCCCCCGCGCCCATTTTCCCCATGGCAAAGACTACCATCCCCGCAGCCGTCACGGCATCCTCTGGCTTGGCACCCGGAATTTTGCCGCGCCGGATCTCCTCGGCCACAAGACGCTGCAACGACAGATCTACGGCGCGGTCAGCCAATTGCGTCAACGCGCCGGTCACTGCCTCTAACGGCCAGACACCGCCCAGATCGGCAAGCCCTGCCAAAAGGGCAATGCGGCGTTTTGCGCGGCGCAATCCGGGGCCAAGATCCGCCAGTGTCAAAGCGTCCAACGCCGCCAGCTCATCGGCCAAAGCCGCTTCGGGGGGCTGCATGAGTGCCTCACAAAGCCAATCGCCCTCGCGCTGCATCAGGTCCCAAAGATAAGGGCTGCACCCCGCTGCGCCGGTCAGAAGCGGCGCGAAATCGGGGCCGAGCCCCGCAAACCGGGCCGCAGCCTCATCCGCAATCGCGGGATCGAAGGGGAAGGGATGACGGGTGATACGGGGGGCAAAGGCATTTTCCATAGGCGCAGAATGGCGGGGCTTTGCCGCGTGGTCAACGGACGAAACGCACACAGCACGCGCCAATATGATCGCTTATCAGGTCATTTTATTCACGAACTTCAATTTAATATCAATGTCTTGGCGACATGATGTGCGCATCTGCCGAAAAAAATGTAAACCAGTTTAACATGAGGTCTTGTAATTGCCTGCCCGAGGGGCAATCTTAATAATGTAAAACAAATAAACATTGAACCATGGAGAGTGCAAAATGTACGACTCGACCAACCAAAACACAGCCGGTGCCTTGTTGTACTGGCCTCGCCGCGTCGAAAGCTGGCTGGATGCGCGTGGCAAAGGGGCCTGGATCGCCGCAATGGTGCTGGCCTTTATCTTCGTCTGGCCATTGGGCCTCGTCATTCTTGGCTATATGATATGGAGTAAACGCATGACCAAACCGACCCTTTGCCGCCACAACAGACAAGACCGCTGGGCCTCTACGGGCAACAGCGCATTTGATGCCTACCGCGATGAAACCATTCGTCGGCTCGAAAACGAGCGCAGCGCCTTCGAGGCCTTCCTGAAACGATTGCGCGATGCCAAGGACAAGCAGGAATTCGATGCTTTTATGGAAGAGCGCACCAAGGCGAATCTGCGGCCGACAGATGACAAAGATATCGCGGCCTATTGATTGATTGCCCGCAGCTCCCCATTTGGGGGGCTGCCCCTTGAAAGGACAGATATGATGTATGCAAACACGCTTCCCGACCCGGAATATCAATCCGAGTTTTATGAGGGGGTCGCCCTGAAACGCGGCTTGGCGTGGATTGTCGATACCATTTTTACCGCACTTATCACCGCGCTGATCGTGCCCTTTACGGCCTTTACAGCTCTCTTTTTCTTGCCGCTTTTGTATCTGACGGTAAATTTCGCCTATCGCTGGATGACGATCTCAGGGAAATCCGCCACCTTTGGCATGCGCCTTGCCGCGATCGAATTCCGCCGCGCCGATGGTCGCCCCTTTGACAGCGGCACGGCAGCATTGCACACCCTTGGCTATGCGCTCAGCATGGCGTTCGTCTTACCGCAGGTTCTTTCGGTTATCATGATGGTTTTCGGACCCAGGGGTCAGGGGCTAAGCGATACGGTGCTGGGAACCGTCGCAATCAACCGGAGCGCGCGCTTCTAGGTCGGCGGACATAACCAGAACAATGACCTCACCTCGCACAAAACAACGTGAAAACCGTCCCAACTCAGGAATTAACTAAAATTCTATCCTTGGCGACCCGGTTATGCCTTGCTAGTCTACGCCTTACATTCATGATCTTGCCGGAATACAATGCGCCACACCCTTCCTCTCGCGCCGCAGTTCTACGTGACGGCACCGCAGCCTTGCCCCTATCTTGAGGGGAGGATGGAGCGTAAGCTTTTCACAGCGCTGCAGGGTGAACATGCGCAAAAACTGAATGATTCACTATCCAAGCAAGGCTTCCGCCGATCGCAAAACGTGCTTTACAGGCCCTCTTGTGCGGAATGTTCAGCCTGTATGTCGGCGCGCATCCGTGTGGCCGACTTTGTCCCGACGCGGACCCAGCGCAAGATCTTGCGTCGCAATGAATCCCTTCAGCGCAAGGCCACAAGCCCTTGGGCCACCGAAGAGCAATTTGCCCTTTTTCGCCGCTATCTGGAATTTCGTCATGCCAAGGGCGGGATGGCGGATATGGACATATTTGAATTCGCCGCGATGATTGAGGAAACCCCGATCCGCAGCCGTGTCATCGAATATTCGGAGGCCAATGGCACCGGCCCGGCAGAGCTGTCAGCCGTCTGTCTGACCGATGTCTTTGATGACGGGCTGAGCATGGTTTATTCATTCTATGCGCCGGATTTGGTCAAACGCTCGCTTGGCACCTTCCTGATCCTCGATCATATTGAAATCGCACGAGAAACAGGTCTGCCATTTGTCTATCTTGGCTATTGGGTGCCGGGCAGCAAGAAAATGGGCTATAAGTCCGGCTTTACAGGGCTGGAAATTTACAAAGCCGACACGTGGCAACCCATCGGCAACCCCGAAGATCACAACGCCGAGCTTAACCCGCTTTCGGTGGACCCCATCGCAGAGCAGGTCGCCCGCATCAATCTGCCCGATGGTCGCAGCACCCTTGAGGCGCCGCCTTCATTTTCATCCGACCGCCGCACCGCCTCGGACGATCTTTAAGCCTGATTTCAGCCATCCCAGATATGAAAAAGCGCGACCAAAGCCGCGCTTTTCTGAATATTGATGTCGCCAAACTTAACGCTTGGAGAACTGGAAGCTCTTACGGGCTTTGGCCTTACCGTACTTCTTACGCTCAACAACACGGCTGTCGCGGGTCAAGAAGCCTGCGGCTTTCAATGCTGCGCGCAGGGTCGGATCATAAAGCTGCAAAGCTTTGGAAACGCCGTGCTTTACCGCACCAGCCTGGCCCGAAAGACCACCACCGGCAACAGTTGCCATCACGTCAAACTGACCTTCAACGCCAGCGACCGAGAACGGCTGGGCAAGGATCATCTGCAAAACCGGACGGGCGAAATATTCGGCCATTGGTTTGCCGTTGACCACAACCTTGCCGGAGCCGGGCTTGATCCAGACGCGGGCAACCGCATCTTTACGCTTGCCGGTTGCATAGGCGCGGCCAAGCTTGTCACGAACAGGCTCACGAACAACAGCGGCAGGGGCTGCTGCTGCGGGCGTGTCAGCAACGGCGGATTTCAGATCGTCAAGGGATTTGATATCGGACATGCTCAGGCGCTCCGCGTGTTCTTGGGGTTCATCGACGCAAGGTCAAGAACGGTGGGCTGCTGGGCTTCATGCGGATGCTCGGCACCTGCGTAAACGCGCAGGTTTGTCATCTGCTGTGCTCCAAGGGAGTTACGCGTGATCATACGCTCAACCGCTTTGGTCACAACGCGCTCTGGGTGCGCACCATCAAGGATTTGTGCCGCGGTGCGGAACTTGATGCCGCCCGGGTGACCTGTGTGCCAGTAGTAACGCTTGTCTGCGCGCTTGTTACCGGTCATCTGGATTTTGTCGGCATTGATCACGATGACATTGTCACCCATGTCCATATGCGGCGTGAAAGTCGGCTTGTTTTTACCGCGCAGGATATTCGCTACGATGGTAGCAAGACGGCCCAGAACGATGCCTTCAGCGTCGATCAGGATCCATTTCTTTTGAATATCCGCTGGCGTTGCGGAGAAAGTTTTCATCGTACACCCTTTAAAGTGTTGTGGGGGGAAGCCCCCTTATGTCTTCGATGGCGTCTGTATCCTTTAAGCGGCGCATACAGTCAAGGCATCTGGGCCACAAATTACAATGCCAAAACAAATGCTTAAAAAATAGGTATCATGATACCCCACGCAATCAACGCAGCTTTGGCGGCTTGGTCGGGTCCATACCCGGTGCTGCGGGTTTGGGCGGTTCGGTCACAGCGGGCTCTGGCATATCGAAACGATGGGCTACACGTGCCATACGCTCTGCTGCGGCCCTGCCTGCCGCGTCACCGATATCAAGGAATGTCACATCCATCTCACCGGCCTCGACGCCGGAAAAGGTCAAGGCCTCACTCGCGGCGCGGGTAAGGGCGGTTTGCGCCCCCGGCGCGGCCCCGACAAAGGCCAGCATATGCCCCTGACGGCCATCGTCATAGCGAACAGCCACCAAAAGCGCTGCCTGCGCAAGGCCACCCGCCCGCGTCAGCTTGCCCTCGATCGCTTGCATCAAACTGGCAGGCAGACCGTGCGGCACCTCAAAGGACACAGGCCGCGCGCTAACATCAACAGGGCTGTGTTCCAATGTTTGCGACAGCCACGAAAGCGCCTCGGGCGCGACCAAGAACTCTGCCTCACCCAAGCCCAGATTGATGCCAAGCGCCACATTCTGCCCGGCCAGTTGCGCCGCAATCACGCGCCCCGGCAATTCGGCATAGGGCACCGGCGCATCGGTGGCCGCCCCCATCCGTTCCTCGCTGTCATAGGCAAGCACGACCGAACCCTCATCCAGATCCAGCACAACAGGGCGGATATTGCTGCCGACGGCCTCTTCTTCCAGCACCAGATACAGCATGCCATCAGCAAGCCGCGCGTAATAGCGCAGGCGTGCCGCCTCATCCTCGGGGTGGGTCGTCATCGCGGCATGGGCCGCATCCAAACTTTGCGCGTCAGTCATAGCCACTCCGTTTTTATCCTCAACTGTCCGAATAATCCCAAGCCCCGCAAGGAACAAGATGCAAGGGCGGCACACCTGCAGCATTTTATCGCGCTGCAATTGCGGCCGGATACGCGCAGACCTATGAATGGAAGAAATTGTTACACAATCACAAGGCTGCCGCCCCCGTGACCCCTGCATCCCCCCGTCTGATCCACTACGCCACAGCCCTCTTGCTTGGGGCTGCAACGGCAACCCTTGCTGTAAACACGGCACCGGGAGTTTATTACGATATCATCCAGTGGCTGCCATTCGACAGTGATCCGCTGCACCGTCTGCGGCTGTTCTATCCGGGGTTCACGCTGGCGACTTTAGTATCCTGCTTGCTGATGCCGATCTTTATCTTGCTGATCAGCAAAGAGCTGTGGGAAGCGCTGGTACAGGAAAACGGCCCCCTGAGTGGGACGCGGGCGGTGGCACCGCTGGCGATGGTCGCGGGCGGCATGGCGGTATCGGCCGTGCTTTGGCAGGTCTTGACCGCACGATGGGAAACCGCCGAAGAGGCCATTGGCGCAAATGGCTGGGTCATGCCCTTTGGCAGCGATATGGTGCTGGCCTTCGTATTTGGCCGGATGATCTTTGGCCGCGGACATCCCGCCCTTCAGCTTTTGCTGTTCTTGTGTATATCGGACGGGCTGGCGGGGATGGTTATCGGTGGTTTCGCCGCCCCTATCGAGGGCAAGCTGCGGATTTTATGGCTTATCGTTCCGCTTTGTGCTGCCAGTTTCGGCTATTTCCGCCTGACGCGCCCGCTGCACAATGTAAATTTGACCGAGCGTGAACGCCAACGCAAATCGCGCCTTTGGCCGTGGCTGGTTCTGGGACTGATCAGCTGGATCGGGGTGTCCGCTGCCGGACTGCCGCCTGCGCTGGGGCTGTTGCCGCTGCTGCCTGCGATCGCACATGGCACCCGCAGCTTTGGCCTCTTTGCCGAGGCTGAGGGCTATTTGACCGATCCGCTGAACCGGCTGTCCAATGCTCTGATGGGGCCTGCGATCCTGATCCTGTTCTTGTTCGGGTTGACGGCCGGCGCGCTGGACTTTGCGGCCTTGGGTGCCACCAGTTTTGTAACGCTCGGGGCATTCTGGCTGGGCAAGCCTGCGGGGATTTTGCTGGTCGCCCTGGGTCTTCGGATCATCGGGCAGCCGCTTCCTAACACCCTGAATATGCGCGATATTGCTTTGGTTGCGGGGTTGATGGGCATCGGCCTCACGTTGCCGCTGATACAATTGCAAACCGCCCTGCCCGGCGGCGCGATGCAAGAGGCCGGGCGGCTTGGTCTGGGCATGACAATCCTTGCTGGCCCCGCATTGGTTTTGCTGGCCCGCGCCTTGCCGGAACGCAACACTCAGCCCACCCCGCCGCGACGCCATTAACCTTGCCGATATAAGCCGGAAACGACATAATACCAACGGTAAGCCGGCAATGGTCCAACCGGGAGGGTTCAGGCCAAGGCTAGTTATGAATCCTTAACCAAATCAGCATATTCCGGATTGAACCGGAACAGGGGCGTATACTGAAAGCAGGTCGATGATCGCGTTCGAAAATGTAAGCAAATCTTTTTGGACCGGCCAATCCCGCAAGGTTATCCTTGATCGGGCCTCATTTACGGTGGAACTGGGTAATTCGCTTGGCATTCTGGCACCAAACGGGACCGGCAAGACAACGCTTATCAACATGATGGCAGGCCTGGAAAAACCGGATGAAGGGTCGATTATCCGCACATCTCGCATATCCTTTCCTTTGGGGTTCATGGGCGGGGTGATGAACAAGCATAGCGGCACCGAAAATGCACGCTATATCGCGCGGCTATACGGGCTGGATCCCGACTATATGGAGAGTTTCTGTCGCTGGCTGGCCGGGATAAACGAATATTTCGACATGCCGGTGGGGACTTATTCATCTGGCATGCGGTCACGGTTCTCATTTGCCCTGATGCTGGCGCTGGAATTCGACTTTTATCTGATCGACGAGGGTATGCCCTCCACGGGGGATGTCGAATTTAACAGAAAAGCCGGCGCGATTTTGCGTCAACGCCTTGAAAACGCAACAGTCATCGTGGTGTCCCATCAGGCAGCCACGTTGGAAAAATTCTGTCGCTCTGCGGCGGTGCTGCGCAACGGGCAGCTTTATATGTTTGAAACCCTTGAAGAAGCGAAACGTCTTTATGACTACGAAGCTCACAGCTAAGCGGTTCCGCATCCGCCGCCCGGAATTTCCGCCTGCCCCCGTCGAGGGGGATAAGGGTCTGTTCGATAACGCCGATGACGGTTTTGGGGACAATAAATTTCCGACCGCCACCCCTTCGACAACCCAAACCTCTGTTACACATGAGGGCGACGACGAGGCCTTGCAAGAGATCAAGCGCGAGGGGTTGACCGGCCGACAGCTGCGCATGGCCCGCAAGCTTGCGCGCAAACATGATATGCCCGCCACCAGCGATTATGACGCGGTGCGTCTGCTGCGCGCGGCGAATATCGACCCGTTCAAACGCACAAGCATGCTGGACCTTGTGACCTCTGACGGGCAGCCGGTTCAATCCGATACATCCCACGCCCTGGCAAATGTGCCCAAAGATGACGGATCAAAGCTGCCGCAGACGATCAAGCCTGTTCAGCTGCCCTCAACCGCGGCGCGGGCAGAGACAAGCCATGCAGCCGAGATCATGAATATCCAGCGGGATTTATCGCGTCGCAGGCGCCGGAAATCGATGCTGTTGATCGCCAGGCTGGTCTGCTTTGTCTTGCTGCCCACGCTTGTCACCGGTTGGTATTACTACATGGTTGCGACCCCGCTTTATGCCACTCAGACCGAATTTGTGATCCAGCAATCGCAAAACCCCACCTCTGGCGGGGCGAGTGGGTTGGGCGGCTTGTTGCAAGGCTCCCCCATGGCCACATCACAAGATAGCATCGCAGTACAGGGGTATTTACAATCACGAGAGGCAATGCTGCGCCTCGATGAAGAACATGACTTTCGCGCCCATTACAGCGCCAAAGACATCGACCCTATTCAGCGGCTTGCACCCGACGCAACCTTGGAAGCTGCCTATAAGCTTTATCAGCGCAATTTCCAGATTTCCTATGATCCGACCGAAGGTCTGGTAAAAATGGAAGTTATCGCAACCACACCAGAGAAATCTGTCGATTTTGCCCAGGCCCTCATCGAATATGCCGAAGGTCAGGTCGATCATCTGACCCAACGCCTGCGCGAAGACCAGATGCGTGGCGCACGTGAAGGGTTTGAAGAAGCGCAGACCAAAATGATGGAAAGCCAGCGCAGCGTGGTAGACCTTCAAGAGAAGTACAAGGTTCTGTCGTCTGAAGTAGAGGTGTCTTTGATCACCAACCAAGTCGGTCAACTCGAAACCCTTCTAAGCCAGGACAGGCTTTCGCTCCAGCAAATGAAATCCAACAGCAATCCAAACCCCGCGCGCATGGAACCGCTAGAGCGCCGGATAGAGGCGCTGGAGACCGAAATCGCGCTCCTCCGCGGCAAGTTGACCGAAAGTATGGACGGAGAGGACTCCCTGCCGCAAGTGCAAAGCGCCTTGCTGATGGCCCAAGCAGATGTGCAGACCCGGCAGTTGATGCTTGCCCAGGCCATCCAGTCAATGGAAACCGCCCGCTCAGAAGCGAACCGGCAGACCCGCTATTTGTCCCTATCGGTGAAGCCGATCATGCCTGATGAACCCAGCTATCCCCGTGCATTCGAAAGCACATTGGTCGCCATGCTGATTTTTGCCGGGATATACCTTATGATCTCCATGACTGCCGCCATATTGCGAGAGCAAATGTCTGCATAAAATGAGCATCCAATGCTTCTGCGATGCAGCGGGCAGCTTTCCCCTACAGCCATGCGCCTACTGCAACTCGGCCTTGTGGCATTGGCTGTTTATACTTTAGCTGCGGTGCAGCATACTCTTTCTCAAGAACACAGAACATCTACCCGTGAAGGAGTAAATCATGGCTTATATCACCACCGCAAAACCAATCGGTTCCGTTTTTGCCATCGCAGCTCGTCCATTTCAGGCAGTCTGGAACTTTCTGATCATGTTGGCAGAAGCTAACCCGCGCATGAAGCAGGTTGACAAGCTGAGCCAGGAAACCGATGAGCAATTGGCTGCGCGCGGCACCACACGCACCAAAGAAATCCAGCGCCTTTTCGGTGTGCACCTGCATATGTGATTGACGGGCCAAAACGTATAAAGTTTGTACTTAAGAGAGAGACTCACAACGCAGTCGTGAGTCTCTCTGTACAAAAATTATATTTTTACCCTCCACAATGTCAAAGTTTTAGCCGTGCAATGTCGATAACATTGCACGGCCATACTTAATGGAGGGATCCTCTCTCCAATTTTAGAAGATGCGCTCTGTTTCGGAAGCTATTTCACGAAAGTAGAGGCCTTCGGTTGCCGAGTTTTATCAGCCGGATGAGCGGGAGAATTAAGGCGAACATAATGTCATTGTTCAGCGGGTGCTTGCCTGCACCCGCCAACAGGGAATGCGTCGCTCTACAAACGGCAGGCAAAGTATAGTGGCATGCGCTTTTGGCCCTGTCGCGTTTTGATGCTCTTACTTTGACAAAATTTACTGCACCAAAGGAGACTGGCTATAGGACTGAAACGGACGAACGAATTCCGCCGGGATGCGTTGCGGACCGCACGGGCCAGCGGGCTTATGCGCAAGCAGGTGGCAGATGATTTGGGCGTTGGCATGTCGACGCTGAACAAGTGGATCAAGGCGCAGATGTGCTGTCGAAAGACGAGTTAAAACGCGCCAACGGGAATGACCGGCTTCGGCGCGAGAACCGTATCCTCAAGGAGGAGCGGGAAATTTTAAACTAAGGAGGGACAGAAAACCGTCTGGGGGGTTGTTTTCCCGGCGAAGGCCACAGTGTTCTTTGCGATCCAAAAGCCGTGAGGTTTAGGTTCATCAAAGAGCATCAATCTACGTTTTCCACCCGGCGTATGTGCCAAGTGGCGCAGGTCAGATCGCGTGGATTGCGGGCCCTGCGCGGCCGTCACGCCAATCGCAGGCAACGGACTGACTTGGTCACATTTGCACATATCAAGGAACAGTCTCGACTTAGCCTTGGTCGCTACGGCAGGCCACGGATGACCGAAGAGCTGAAAAGAGATTGGTCTGAATGTCGGTCATAGTTGCGTTGGCCGCTTGATGCGTCAGAACGGCATAGGTCACGACAGATAGCGATCATAAGGTCAACATTGCGCC
>NZ_LGHS01000061.1 GCF_001202025.1 Pseudorhodobacter aquimaris | reverse complement strand
TTGAGGCTGAGGCCTACATTCTGACGAAAGATGAAGGCGGTCGTCACACGCCGTTCTTCGCAAACTACCGTCCACAGTTTTACTTCCGCACCACGGACGTAACCGGGACAGTTGTTCTGCCGGAAGGCACTGAAATGGTTATGCCAGGCGACAACCTGAAGTTCGAAGTCGAACTGATCGCCCCAATCGCCATGGAAGAAAAACTACGCTTCGCCATCCGTGAAGGCGGTCGTACCGTCGGCGCCGGCGTCGTATCGAAAATCATCGCTTAAGGGTCTTTGCCCTCAGATAACCTGAAACACGCGGGCCAAGGCTCGCGTGTTTTGCGTTTACGGGCACCATACGTGCAAAAGGGTTGGGCAAAGGCGATGCTTTCACCGAGAGTGCCAAAGCTATGGCCTGCCGCCTGCCCGTTTTCGCAAAGGGGCCTTTTATATCAGGCTCGGATGCGTGTTTACGTATCTCCCGGTGATGATGGTACCTCAACCTATACATCTGGCGGTTTGGACATTTTTCGTCTTGATGAGCGGATCGGGACCGTAGGTTTCGATTGGTCCGATGAATTTGAGGGACACTGCTTATACTATTGCGCTTCTGCATCGATGAATAGCGATGAGGAAATACCCTCGCTCTATTGGTATCATTTTGGTGGATGGCGGCTCCACGCCGAAGGGAATTTAAATAATTTTTGGGCTGACCCGCCAGAGTCGGTTATCTCAGAAGGCCTTATCGCCAGTTGGGGATGGTGGGATATGACGAGTGCGTCACCCATCCCAGTTCCTGTGCCGATTCCTGCCGGTCTACCGCTGATTTTACGGGCTTTAGCGCGGCTTGGATTGATGGTGCGGCGTCGCCAAAAGATGTAGGTCTGGGGCTTCCCTACTGACATGGATCACAGCGGCTATTTGAACGTAAAACAGGCTTTTCGATCTGACCTCTCGACCAGTTTTGGATGTAAATGCGCATTGCTGAAGAAACCAACTTGATCTTCTCTCGAACATAGCATATCGACCACACAGGCTTTAGGAGTTTAGCTCAGTTGGTAGAGCATCGGTCTCCAAAACCGAGGGTCGTGGGTTCGAGTCCCTCAACTCCTGCCAAGCCTTTATGAGGGTCGAGATGTTGCCTTGCAACTGACCTCGGTAATCATAACATCAGTGATAATCGTTAGATGTGTGGAAGCTCTGCTGAGGAGCCGAACGGATGCACAACAAGTCATGCTTGGTTCTCCGCGCGCCGACTGGTTTTGGATGACAACGTGATGCGGCGCGTCAGATAAGAGATAGGTCGCAACGCGGAGGACGGAAACAGCGGCCAAGCCTATCCCCTGTCAAATATGCTCGACGATGAACTCTGGCGCAATGCCAGAGGTCTTGATGGCCGCGTCTACATCAAGCCCCGTCAGCGATCCATGGGCAGTAACCAATGCGGTGGCAAATCCCGCTTGCTGCCCGCCAAGGATATCGGTGTGAAGCGTATCCCCGACCATCAGCACACGCCCTGCAGGCGGCGGGGCCGCAAGACGGGCCATTGCCAGATCAAACACTTCTGGGAAAGGCTTGCCCAAAAAAACCGGCGCTATACCCATCCTGTCCGCAAGCCGGTGCGCGAACCAGCCCGGCTCCATCGACAGGCCGCTTTCACGTGGGGCGACCAGATCGGGGTTGCCGACAAAAACGGGGCGGGGGCTGCGGGCGAGGGCGGCCTCTAACAGGGTCTGGCGCTGCTCGGTCCAGCCGTCAGCGCCGATCAAAAGAAAGCCGTCAACCGCATCATAGGTCGCCGGATCATCGGTCAACACCACATGGTCGAGGGTAGCGATCTCTCCCGGATCGACGTCAGGGTTCAGCATCACGCCCCAGCGGCGCCGTGGCTCTGCGGCGATGCGCTGCAAGAGGGCGTCACGGCTGGTGACGACTTCGGCTTCGGTGAAATCAAACCCAAGCTTGCGGTAGCGCGCCATCATATGGGATTTGGGATAGGCGGCCGAGTTTGAGACAACAGCCACAGATTTCCCCGCAGCGCGCAACGCAGAGACCGCCGCCGCCGCACCGGGAATCGCGGTTTCCCCGACATTCAACACCCCGTAGGCGTCAAAGAGGACCAGATTAAAGGGGGCGGTAATATCTGCGAAAGCGGCCCGTACGGCACCACCGCTGCCGGAAACTTTTGGCAGACGGTGGCGCAGATTCAGGTAGGTCGCAAAGGCTGTGGCCGGATCGATGGCGTGATGGTCGCTCACAGGATCCGCCGCCGCAGAAAGGCCGAGATGACCTCGCCGATGATGACCAGCGCGATGATGGCGAGCAGGATCGTTGCGACTTCGGGCCAGTTGAAGGTATCGATGGCCCCTTGCAGGACAATCCCGATACCGCCGGCCCCGACAAGGCCCAACACGGTGGATTCGCGCAGGTTGATATCCCAACGCAGGATTGCGACCGCCCAGAAGGTTGGCATAACTTGCGGCACGATGGCATAGAGGATCACCTTGAAACGCGATGCGCCCGTGGCCTCCAGCGCCTCAACCGGGCGTTTGTCGATTTCCTCGATGGCCTCGCCCAAGAGCTTGCCGATAAAGCCGATGGACCGGAACATGATGGCGATGATGCCCGCCACGACGCCCGGCCCGAAGATGGCCACAAACAACAGCGCCCAGATGATTGTATTGACCGAACGCGAGGTCACCAAAATCAAGCGGCCCAGCCACAAGGTCGCGCGGTTAGGCGTGGTGTTTTGTGCCGAGATATAGGCCACCGGCAGCGAAAGCAGCACCGCAAAAGCCGTCGCAAAGGTGGCGATATTCACCGTATCCCAAAGCACGGCGAGGATGCTGGCAAGGTTGCTCGGGTCCGGCGGATACATGCGGCCAAAGAGATCGCCGATCTGTTCAGGCGCGCCCCAGACCCAAGGCCAGATCACCTCGATCGAGGTCAGCGCCCAAGCGATCACCAGCCCGCAGCCAAGCAAGATGGCATAACGCATCATACGTTGTTTAAGCGTAAAGCGGGCCCATTCGTCGCGGCCGAATTGTTCTGAAAGACTGGTCATTGGATACGCTTCCGGATGATGCCGCTGATCGCCTCAGAGAGAAGGATCACGCCAACGATGACAATTGTGATGGCCAATGCGAAATCGTAATCATAACGCCCGAACGCATTGGCAAGCGTCGCCCCGATCCCGCCGGCACCCACCAGCCCGACCACAGCCGAGGCACGCAGGTTCGAATCGAGCTGATAGATGCTCAACCCGATCTGGCGCGGTATGATCTGCGGGAAAATCGCATAGATCAACGTGGACAGATAGGGCGCACCCGCGGCGCGCATGGCCTCTACCTGACCGAAGTCGATTTCCTCGATCCGTTCGGCCAACATCTTGGCGACAAAGCCGATGGAATAGACGACCAGCGTCAGCACCCCCGCAAAGGGGCCAAAGCCGACGGCCTTTACAAAGAGGATCGCGACGATAACGGGGTGGAAACTGCGGGCGATGATGATGATGGCGCGTCCCAGATAAAAAATCGGGCGCGGGGCCATATTGCTCGCGGCCATAAAGGCGATCGGGATCGACAAAAGCACCCCGCCCGCCGTGGCCAGCACCGCGATCTTGAGGCTTTCGAGGAAGCCGTCGATTAGCAGTTGGCTGCGTTCAAAGCTGGGCGGGAACGCCCCGCTAAAGATTTTCCCCGCCCGCCCGATGCCTTCGGAAACGCGTTCCCAATCGATGGGCATATTCATGCCAACCCAGCCGAAATAGGCGATCACGCCCAGATAGACGGCCCATCGCAGGGCAGGGTTGGCGATAAAGGGCGGCTTGGTCCAGGTGTCGCGCTCGATGCTCATGTCGCGCCTGCCTTGCCGCGGTCGGCATGGGGGCTGCCGGCATAGATCTCGTCCATGGCGGCCTGATCGAGCATGTCGGGCTTATCGTCAAAAATGATCCGGCCATAGCGCATGCCGACAATACGGTCGGTGTATTCCTTGGCCTCGGTCACATTGTGAATGTTGATCAGGACAGGCAACTTCAGTTCCCCCGCCAGATCGCGCAATAAGCCCATGATCTGTTCCGAGGTCTTCGGGTCAAGCGAGGCTGTCGGCTCATCCGCCAACAAGATATCGGGCTCTTGCATCAGGGCGCGTACGACACCGACACGTTGACGCTCGCCACCCGAAAGCTGGTCGGCGCGGGTGTTGGCGTATTGCGCGATGCCCACGCGTTCCATCAATTGAAATGCGCGGCGTATATCCTCTTTGGGATAGCGCCGTGTCATCGCGGCCCATGTCGAGATATAGCCAAGCCGCCCCGATTGCACGTTTTCCATCACCGTAAGGCGATCCACAAGGTTGAAGCCCTGGAACACCATGCCGATCTTGCGCCGTGCCGCGCGCAGGTTGCGTCCGCGCAGGTTGGTCAATTCAACCCCGTTCAGGTTGATCGAACCGGAGGTCGGCTCTACCAGCCGGTTGATACAGCGCAGCAAGGTGCTTTTGCCCGCACCCGAAGACCCGATGATGGAGACAACGCTTTCCCCTTCAATCGTCAGGTCGAGGTTTTTAAGCACCGGGTCGCCGTCGCCGTAGCGTTTGACGAGGTCAGTAATTTTCAGCATGTTTGACGCCTTATTAGCGAGGCCGATCCCAAGGGCCGGCCCCGACAAGAAAAATTATTCCGCAGCAAGACCTTGTGGTGTGTATTCCACACCGTTTGCCGATTGGATCTGGCGGATAACGGCCCATTGATCCTTGTAGGTGATCGGGATGAATTTGCTGACGCCGGTGAATTCTTCGCCCAAGGCGGTCCCTGCAAAATCAAAGGTAAAAAAGGCTTCTTTGATCTTTTCTTTGAGCTCGGGTGTCAGGTCGTGGGCCAGTCCGTAAGAGGTCGTCGGAAAAGGATCACTTTCCCAAACCAGGCGCACGTCCGCGGTATCATAAAGGCCGCGCTCTGCCATGCGGTCGACGACCTCAGAGGCAACGGGGGCCGCGTCATAATCGCCTGCGACCACGCCCAGCATCGACTGGTCATGGCTGCCGGAATAGGTCACCTCATAATCCTGATCGGGGATAACGCCCAGATCGGGGAACAATGCGCGCGGCGCCTGATTGCCCGAGTTCGAGGTTGGCGATGTATGGGCGACGCGCTTGCCCTTCAGGTCCGCCATTTCCTTGATGTCGCTATCGGCTTGAGTAAATACTTGCAACTTATAGCCGAACTGACCGTCATCCGCGCCCATGATCGCAAAGGGTTCCACACCGGCAAGGTTCACCGCAAAAGGCGTAGGCCCGGTCGAGAACCCCGCAATATGCAGACGGCCGGAGCGCATCGCCTCAACCTCGGCCGAATTGGACTGCACGGCAAAGAACTGCACATCCTTGCCGGTGACCTCTTTCATATGGTCGATAAAGGGGGTCCAGATGTCGGCGTAAATCGCGGGATCCTCAACCGGGGTATAGGCAAAAACCAGCGTTGACGGATCTTTGAGCTTGCTGGGATCGGTCGGCGCATCGGCAACAAGATCACCGTTCGCGTCACAATACATGGCATCCAGCGCACCGCGCTCGACGCAATCCTCTTGTGCGAGTGCGGCGGTTCCGGTCATGGCGATGGCTGCAAAAAGCCCTGCCGTAAAAATTCTGTCCTTGGACATATTGTCTCCTCCCTGGTTGTTCCCGCATCGAATGGGCGGTGCGATTGTTGTGAATAGCAACACTTTATGTTTTGGTTTGCAATATTATTCGGTAATAGTTTTGGCAATGTCCATATTTTTCATCTGGAGACGACTATGAGTGGCGGCCCGGATCACCTCAGCTTAAAGAAAACCGACCGGCATAGCCAAATCCTGCTAGAGTTGAGATTGGCACCGCATGTGCGTGTTGTCGATCTGGCGGCACAGTTCGGCGTGACAACGGAAACCGTGCGGCGTGACATTGCGGATCTAAGCGCGCAGGGGCTGCTACAGAAATCCCATGGCGGGGCATCGCCCTGTGCCTCGGGCACGCATCGGGTGCTGGATGAGCGTCAGCGCGAACGGCTGGAAGAACGGCGGCGGCTGGCCCATAAAGCGGCCCATCTTGTGCAGGACGGCCAGAATTTGATGGTGGATGCCGGTTCGACCGTGATGGAATTCGCCCGTGCACTTGTTGTTTTGCACAGGCAGGTCACGGTTATAACCAACAGCCTACAGGTTGCGATGATCCTTGGGTCCTCGGAAAAAGCGCGGGTGATCATGACGCCGGGAACCTATCTGAATGATGAGGCCGCCTTGGTCGGTGCAGAGACCTGTGAATTTCTGCGGCGCTATTATGTTGATGCCTGTTTTCTGGGGGCGTCGGCCCTTAGCGAGGCGGGGGTAAGCGAATCCATTGACAGCTTTGCGGCGGTGAAATGCAGGATGATGGAGCAAAGCGTGACGCGTCATTTTTTGATTGACGGCAGCAAGTTCGGGCAGCGTCATCTGGTAAAAATCGCTGACAGTTCCGAGATCGGCTGTCTTGTCACCGACAGGCGCCCCGATGGTGAATTGGCATGCGCCCTTGGTCGGGGCAACACGCGTATCGTCTTGCCGTAGGGCTTGTCTCATCCGAAAATAGCCGCGCTGGTCAGGGCTGCTTTTGATGATCTTTGCTTAACGCGCGTGCTTGGTATCGGGCAGCATTTTTGTTTACTCGGTCAAATTTCCATCCTAGACATATGGTGGGAGGAAGAGATCTGTTCCCATAAACGGGACGGAGCAATCATTGGACGGCTGCCAGATCGGTGGCTTATGATGTTAAAACGGTCGGTGCCTTTTACGGCACCAGACATGGATAATCTGGGAGGATTAACGTGACAGATACGCAGAATATGGGCCGACGGTCATTTCTGAAAAAATCGGCATTGGGGGGCGGGGCTGCGGGCCTTGGCGCATTGGCTGCCCCTGCGGTTTTGGCGCAGGCGCCAAAGGTGCTCAAGATGCAATCGGCCTGGCCGTCGTCCAACGTCTGGCAAGAGATGGCGCAGGATTATGTGACCCGTGTCGAGGCGATGTCGGGCGGGCGGCTCAAGATTGACCTGTTGCCTGCGGGGGCCGTTGTCGGCGCGTTTCAGGTGCTTGACGCGGTGAATGACGGGCTGTTGGATATCGGCCATGACGTACCGGTCTATTGGTACGGCAAGCATAAGGCGGCATCGCTCTTTGGCACCGGCCCTGTGTTTGGCGGGTCGGCCACGACGATGCTGAACTGGTTCTATGAGGGCGGCGGCAAGGCGCTTTATGATGAGCTGACACAGGACATCATGGGCCTTGATATCGACGGCTATATGGCCTTTCCGATGCCCGCACAGCCCTTTGGCTGGTTCAAAAATCCCGTCTCCAGCGTGGCAGAGCTTCAGGGCTTCAAATACCGCACCGTTGGCTTGGCAGCCGATCTTCTGGCCAAGCTTGGCATGTCGGTGGCCCAGCTTCCGGGCGGTGAGATTGTGCCCGCGATGGAGCGCGGCGTGATCGACGCGTTTGAGTTCAACAACCCCTCCTCGGACCGTGATTTCGGTGCGCAGGATGTGGCCAAGAACTATCTGTTGGCCTCCTATCACCAAGCCTCGGAAAGTTTCGAGTTCCTGTTCAACGGTCTGTTGATGGAGGATCTGGAACCGGACCTCAAGGCGATCCTGATCCACGGGGTTGAGGCGGTTTCCACGGCCAACGTCGCCAAGGCCGCGCGCCGCTATTCCGCCGACCTGAAATGGCTGGAGGAAGAGGCAGGGGTGAATATCGTCCGCACCTCGGATGAGATTCTGGCCGCCCAGATCGCCGCTTGGGATGAGTTGATCCCGGAGCTGGAAGCCGATCCCTACATGAAGAAATGCCTCGACAGCCAGCGCGCATGGGTCAAGGACGTCGTGTTCTATGAGCTGATGAACGCGCCCGATTACGGGCTGGCCTATAACCACTATTTCCCTGACCGCCTGAAACTTTGATGGCGTGGCCCCTGTCCTTTCGGGCGGGGGCATTTTCGCAAACCTTGGGGAATTTTTAATGTATAGCTATATCCGGTTCGCCGATGCTGTCTCTGCATGGTTCGGCAAAACCTTTGCCTGGCTTATTGTGCTGATGTCTTTTGGCACGGGCTATGAGGTGTTCGTGCGGTATGTCCTTAACAGCCCGACGGCTTGGGCGTTGGATATGTCCTTTATTATGTATGGCACGCTTTTCATGATGGGCGGGGCCTATACCCTGTCGCGGCGCGGCCATGTGCGGGGGGATTTCCTTTACCGATTATGGTCGACACGCTGGCAGGCACGGGTGGATCTGGTGCTTTATATCCTGTTCTTTTTTCCCGGCGTGCTGGCGCTGATCTTTGCCGGTTGGAAATATGCCGCGCGGTCGTGGCAATATGGCGAGGTTTCTGTCAGCAGCCCGGCAGGCATCCCGATTTACCAGTTCAAAACCGTGATCGTGGTGGCCGGTGTCTTGTTGTTCATCCAAGGCATCGCCGAGGTATTTCGTTGCATCCACTGTATCCGCACCGGCGAATGGCTGGAGGCGGATGAAGACGTGTTCGAGACCGAAGACCTATTGATGCAGCAGGCGAGCAAAGCCGAAAAGGACGCCCATCCATGACCGATCCACAAATCGCCCTTTTCATGTTGGGGCTGTTTATCGTCTTCGTTTTCCTTGGCTTTCCGATTGCGTTTACGCTGATGGCGATGGGTATCGGCTTTGGCTATTACGCCTATTTCGATGCGCGCCGGATGTGGCGGTCCTATGACCGGCTGGATGCCGATACTGCCTCTTGGTGGGATCAGACCAGCGCCTGGTGGGAGGGGCTGTTCAACAGTCGAATATTCGATCTTTTCGTCAATCAAACCTATAATGTCATGAGCAACGAGGTGCTGACGGCCGTGCCGCTGTTCCTTTTCATGGGCTATATTGTTGAACGTGCCAATATCGTGAACCGGCTGTTTGAGACGCTCAATATCGCGTCACGGCGGATGCCGGGCAGCATGGGGGTTGCCGCACTTATAACCTGCGCGCTGTTTGCGACGGCTACGGGGATTGTGGGTGCAGTGGTAACGCTGATGGGGTTGCTGGCGCTGCCTTCGATGCTCAAGGCGCGTTATGACCCGTCCTTTGCCAGCGGGATTATCTGCGCGGGCGGCACCTTGGGGATTTTGATCCCGCCGTCGATCATGCTGATCGTCTACGCGGCGGCCTCCAATGTGTCGATCGTGCGGCTTTATGCGGGGGCCTTGCTGCCGGGGCTGACGCTGACAGGTCTGTATCTGGCCTATGTGATCGGGCGGTCGATCCTGCAACCAAGCGTCGCGCCGCGCCCCACCAAGGACGAGGTGCCGGATGTCCCCGCGGGCAAGCTGTTGTGGATGATCTTTACCTCTTTCGTGCCGCTGGCCTTCCTTATCCTTGCCGTGCTTGGATCGATCCTCTTCGGTCTTGCCACGCCGACCGAGGCGGCCTCTATCGGTGCGCTTGGCGGGATTTTGCTGGCGTTTTTGTACCGCGCGATGACATGGCAGCGGATGCGCGAAAGCGTCTATCTGACCCTGCGGACCACGGCGATGGTGTGCTGGCTGTTCGTGGGCTCCTATACCTTCAGCTCGGTGTTCTCATATCTGGGCGGAGAGCATGTGATCAGCGAGTTCGTGCAATCGCTTAACCTCACCCCGCTGATGTTCTTGATCCTTGCGCAGGTGATCATCTTTTTGCTCGGCTGGCCGCTGGAATGGTCCGAGATCATCATCATCTTTGTGCCGATCTTCCTGCCGCTTCTGGTGATATTTGAAATTGACCCGCTGTTCTTTGGTGTCTTGGTGGCGCTGAACCTGCAAACCAGTTTCCTGACGCCGCCGATGGCGATGTCGGCCTATTACCTCAAGGGCATCGCCCCGCCCGAGGTAAAGCTGACCCAGATCTTTGCAGGCTGCCTGCCGTTCCTTGGCTGCGTGTTCATTGCGATGGTGTTGATGTATGTCTTCCCGCAAATCGTCTTTTACCTGCCGGGACAGTTCTATGGAAATTGATCGGAAATATACGGATGCCTTGGCCTTGCGCGATGCTTTGGCCAAGGGAGAGGTCTCGGTCGCGCAAACCGCCGAATCCTATCTTGCGCGCATCAATGCAGTAGAGCCGGAGATCGGCGCCTTTGCGTGGTATGACGCCGATCATATCCGCCATCAGGCCGAGGCGATGGATCGGATGCGGCAAGCGGGACGACCCATCGGGCCTTTGCACGGGGTGCCGGTGGCAATAAAGGATGTGATCGACACCGCGGGCATTCCCACGGAAAACGGCACGCCTGTGGATGCAGGCAGGGTGCCGCGCATGGATGCCGATCTGGTCAAGCGGCTGAAATCGGCGGGTGCGCTGATTATGGGCAAGACCGTCACCACAGAGCTGGCCTTCATGCAGCCCTCAACCACCCGTAACCCGCATGACCCGAACCGCACGCCGGGGGGGTCATCCTCGGGATCGGCGGCGGCGGTCTCGGCGGGGATGGTGCCTTTGGCGGTGGGGACGCAGACGGGCGGCTCTGTCATTCGCCCCGCGTCATTTTGCGGGACCACGGGGTTCAAGCCGACGTTCGGTGCGATCTCGACAAAAGGGGCGCTGGTGCAATCGCCCAGCCTTGATACGATGGGCGTATTTGCGCGCAGCCCGCGTGAGGCGGCGCTGATCTGCGATGTTCTGTTTGCGCCTGAACAAAACGGCGTTCCTGTGCCGCCGCCCGGCCTGTTGCGTACGGTGGATGCGGGGGCGCCGCTGCCGCCGGTTTTTGCCTGCCTGCAAATGCCGGGATCGGAACATGCCGACCCGCAAACCCTAAGCGCGATAGCCGAGCTGGGCACAGCCTTGGGCGAGCAGGCATTCGATATCACCCTGCCGGATCTTTTCGCCAAGGCCGAGGCAGAGCGCCGCCGCATCAACTTTGCCGAAATGGCGCGTTGTTTTCACGGCTATGCCGCGCGCGGGGGCCTGTCCGATACCCTGAACGAGGCGATTGCCGAGGGCAATACCATCCTCGCCCGCGATTATATCGCCGCATTGGACTGGCCGAAGCTTTTGAATGCCATGCTGGATGAGGTGTTCCAGCGTTGTGATGCGATCCTGTGTCCCGCCGCCCTTGGCCCCGCACCGGGGCGTGAGACGACCGGCGACCCGCGGTTCAACGGGATCTGGACGCTGTGCGGCACGCCCGCTGTGACCATCCCTATATTGGAAGTGGACGGCATGCCGATGGGGGTGCAACTGATCGGGCCGCGTGGCGGCGATGCGCGGCTGCTGCGCACGGCGCAATGGCTTTACGACTGGATTGACACGGCAGGAGAAACCGCATGAACCGATTTTTAGCGATCCTCGCCTTTATCGCCTTTGCAGGCTTCATCGGGATTTTGATCCGGGCGGTGCCAAGCCCCGATCTGGTGATCATCTCGCTTTTTACCACGGGGTTGGTCGCTTATGATTTGATTACATCCTCGAGGCGCAAGGGCTGACGCGTTATGAACCCAAAGCCGTGATTGCCTGCATTGTTCGGTTGGCGTCCCGTTAAAGAACGGGTAACTAGGCGCAACCGGGGCGGCGATACCAAGGATGATGGGACAACAGATGGCGGAAAAGAAGATCAGCGGCGGGCTGAAGGCGCTTTTGGAACTGGGGCCGGTGGCTGCGTTTTTCATCGGCTATATCAAACTGAAGGATCAGGTTTTTACCTTTGGCGGCACCGAGTATGACGGGTTTATCGTGGTTACGGCGGCCTTTATTCCGCTGATGCTGATCTCGACGGGGATCTTGTGGGCGCTGACGGGCAAGCTCTCGAATATGCAGATCATGACTGTGGTTCTGGTGGTGCTCTTTGGCGGGCTTTCGGTTTGGTTGAATGACGAGCGGTTCTTCAAGATGAAACCCACGATGATCTATGCGCTTTTCGCGGGTATCTTGGGGTTTGGCCTGCTGCGTGGGGAATCCTATCTGAAGTCCGTGATGGGGGAAATGTTGCCGATGCAACAGGAAGGCTGGATGATCCTGACCAAACGGCTGGTATTGTTTTTTGTCACCCTTGCTGTGTTGAATGAGGTGATATGGCGCGGGTTCTCGACCGAGGCCTGGGTGAATTTCAAGACCTTCGGGCTGACGGCGGCTCTGTTTTTGTTTTTCATGACCCAAAGTCGGATCTTTTCGAAATACGGGATCGAGCCGCCGAAGGAAGGGCCCTGACCTTATGACTCGCGCGGGGCGCGGGCCAGGTTTGCAACCGCCTCGGCCCGCTTTTGGGCCAATTCTGGCGGGGTTTCATCCCGGAACAGATGGGTTTGGACGTTGAATGGGATGTCGATGCCCGCATCATCCAAGGCGCGTTTGACGGATTTCAGCACCTCGACCCGCGTCCCGATGATCGGCCCGTCTGACTTTACCCACCAGCGCAGCCGGATCGTGACCCATGACGCGTCAAGCGACCATGGCAAGGCTTGTGGGGCGGGGTCGGCCTCCAGCCCCTCAATGCCCGCGACAGCGTCCAGCATGACCTGACAGGCGGTGTCGATATCATCGTCATAGCCGATGCCAAAATCCATCTGCAGGCGGCGCGTCGGATAGGCGGTGATCACTTGCACCACATCGGTATAAAGCTCGGCGTTGGGGATGATCACGCGTTGCCCGTCATAGGTGCGGATCAGGGTTGCGCGGCTTTCGATGCGTTCCACTGTGCCGGAATGGCTGCCGACCTCGATCTCATCCCCGACACCAAAGGGCTGGCGCAAGAGCAAAAGCAAACCGGCCAGCCAGTTTTGCAGGATGTCCTTGAAGGCAAAGCCGATGGCGACGGTGCCGATGCCAAGCCCTGCGACCAGATCACCGGGGTTGAGGTTGGGCAATACTATGGTCAGTGCGATCATCACTCCAAATATGAACACCGACCAGCGGGCAAAACTGGCCAGAATATCGCCCAGATTATCGCGCTTACGCGCAGCCAGGGTGCGCCGGATGCCAAAGCCCACGCCTCGGGCCACATACCACATGAGGGCCGCAAAGATCAGCGCTACAATTATATTGGGCAACAGCCCGATCAAACCGTCAAGCCAGCCGTCTATGCGGACGATTGCCTTGCGGGGATCGAGGTCGATTGTCTGCGCGGTCTCAAGTGTGTCTGATGCCATATGAAAGCTATTCCCTGAAAATTTTTTGCCGATAGATAAACGAACGCACAAGCAGGGGTTCTGGTTCCCAAGCAAGGAGCGTTGACGTTTCGCGCAGCCGGGTTTAAGGCAGCGATGTGGCGCTTTGTTACCGGATTGCGGGCCACGATAAATAAACCGCTAAAGAGGGTTCGGGCATTGCCTTTGCACCCTCTGAGTCTCCGGTGTTTTTTAACTGCCGGGGGCCGATATGGCAAAGACATGGAAAACGCGCACGCAACTGGTGCATGAAGGCAGCCGCCGCAGCCAGTATGGCGAGATGGCCGAGGCGATCTTTATGACGCAGGGCTTTGTCTATGACAGCGCCGAGTCGGCTGAGGCACGGTTTATCAAAGCGGGCGAGGATGAGTTCATCTATGCCCGTTACGGCAACCCCACCGTGCGCATGTTCGAAGACCGTATGGCCGCGATCGAGGGCACCGAAGATGCTTTTGCCACCGCAAGCGGGATGGCGGCGGTTTCCGGCGCGCTGACCTCGATGCTGAAGGCGGGCGATCATGTGGTCTCGTCGCGCGCGCTGTTCGGGTCGTGCCTCTATATCCTCGAAGAGGTGCTGACACGGTTTGGTGTCAAGGTCACCTTTGTTGACGGCGCCGATCTGGCAGCATGGGAGGCGGCCTGCGTGCCCGGCACCAAGGCGGTCTTCTTTGAGGCGATGTCAAACCCCACATTGGAGCTTGTTGATATTGAGGCGGTCTCGAAAATCGCGCATAAGGTCGGCGCGATTGTGGTGGTGGACAATGTCTTTGCCACGCCGATCTTTAGCCGCGCGGTGGAACAAGGTGCCGATGTGGTGGTTTATTCCACGACCAAACATGTGGACGGGCAGGGCCGTGCGCTTGGCGGGGTGATCTGCGGCACGCGCGACTTTATCCGCAAGGTGGCCGAACCTTATATGAAACATACCGGCGGCTCCATGAGCCCCTTTACCGCCTGGATTATGCTGAACGGCATGGCCACGATGGATCTGCGGTGTCGTGCGATGGCCGAAACTGCGGCCAAGATCGCGACCGCGCTGGAAGGCGATGCGCGTCTGGCCAATGTCATCTATCCCGGCCTTTACAGCCATCCGCAGGCCGATCTGGCCGCGCGGCAGATGGGGACGGGTGGCACCATGCTTGCCTTTGATATCAAGGGCGGCAAGGAGGCCGCGTTCCGCTTTATGAACGCCTTGGACATCATCAAGATCTCTAACAACCTGGGCGATGCGAAGTCGATTGCGACCCATCCGGCGACAACGACCCACCAACGCCTGCCCGACGCACAAAAGACGGCGCTTGGCATCACGCCGGGGCTGATCCGCCTGTCGGTGGGGCTGGAGGATGCGGATGACCTGATCGCGGATCTGCGCGCCGGTCTGGACGCGATCTGATCCGCTGGTGCGAATCGGTTTGGAAAAGCGCTTCACCCGCACTATGTTGGGGGTGAATTTCTGACCCGTGAAGGGAGCTGCCATGAACATCCACAACAAGAGCACGCCGCCTGACCGCAGCGACGCCGAGGCGGCCTTGGCCGTCTTGCAGTCCTGGGCGGCGCAGGCCCCCGCGGCCGAGGTGGCAGAGCTTGGGGTTTACCCCGCGTTTTCAACGGAATACCCGGCAGATTTCGAGGTGGATGCAGAGTATAAGGCGGGTCTGCCCGATTTGCAGAACGGTCCCTCCAGTCTGATCAAGGGAGAGCGGACCGTGATCCAGCATGTCGGGATTTCGAATTTCCGCCTGCCGATCCGCTATCATACCCGCGATGGGGCGGATGTGGTGCTGGAAACCAGCGTCACCGGATCGGTCAGCCTTGAGGCCGAGAAAAAAGGCATCAACATGAGCCGGATCATGCGCTCATTCTATGCCTATGCCGAAAAATCATTCAGCTACAAGGTGATAGAGCGGGCCTTGGAGGATTATAAACGCGATCTCGACAGTTTTGACGCGCGGATCCAGATGCGGTTTTCCTTCCCGATGAAGATCGAGAGCCTGCGTTCGGGGCTGTCGGGGTGGCAATATTACGATATCGCGCTGGAGCTGGTGGATACGGGCGGGGCGCGCAAGACCATCATGCATCTGGACTATGTTTATTCCAGCACCTGCCCCTGTTCGCTGGAGCTGTCCGAACACGCCCGCCGCACCCGCAACCAGCTTGCGACCCCGCATAGCCAACGTTCGGTCGCAAGGATCTCGGTGGAGCTGGTGGGCGAAAAATGCCTTTGGTTCGAAGATCTTATCGACCTTGCCCGCGCCGCCGTGCCGACCGAAACCCAAGTGATGGTCAAGCGCGAGGATGAACAGGCCTTTGCCGAACTCAACGCCGCCAACCCGATTTTTGTCGAGGATGCCGCGCGCAGCTTTTGCGCCCAATTGCAGGCTGACCGGCGGGTGGGTGATTTCCGTATCATCGCCAGCCATCAAGAAAGCCTGCACAGCCATGATGCCGTCAGTGTCCTGACCATCGGCGATACCTTTGCGGCGACCAGCCTTGACCCCAAGCTTTTTACCACGCTGTTTCATGTCGGCTAGGGCAGTTCGGGCCCGGTTGACAGTGCGGGCGAAGCGCAGCAAGTCTTTGGCATGATTGATCTTCGCCCTGTGGGATATATTATCGGCCTGCTTGTCGCCACACTCGGGGCGATGATGCTGTTTCCGATGGCACTGGATTACTTTTCCGGCAGCCCGAACTGGCAGGCGTTTCTGGAGGCTGCGGTGCTGACCTGTCTGATGGGCGCGCTTTTGTCACTCTCTTGTGCCAATGCCACCGAAAAGGGGCAGGGCATCACCCTGCGCCAGAGTTTTGTGCTGACCACGGGCACTTGGGTCGCACTTCCGGCCTTTGGCGCCTTGCCCTTTATGTTCGGGGAACCCAATGCCACGCTGACCAATGCGATGTTCGAGGCGGTCTCGGGGATGACCACAACCGGCACCACTGTTTTCGAGGGGCTGGATGAGCTGCCGCCGGGGGTGAACCTTTGGCGCGGTATCTTGCAGTGGCTCGGCGGGCTGGGGATCGTGATCGTGGCGCTGATCTTTTTGCCGGTGATGAAGGTCGGGGGGATGCAGTTTTTCCGCTCCGAGGGCTTTGATACCTTGGGCAAGATCCTGCCGCGTGCGCTGGATATTTCCAGCGCCTTGATCCAGATCTATATCGTCCTGACAATCGCCTGCGCCGCGGCTTATTTCGCCTTGGGGATGAGCGGCTATGACGCTGTCGTCCATGCGCTGACCACGGTATCGACAGGCGGGTTTTCCAGCTCGGATGCCTCTTTCGGCAAGTTTGTCCATTCGATGGAGCTGGTGGCGATTGTCTTTATGTTGCTCGCCTCGATGCCTTTTATCCGCTTTGTTCAGGCCACGCAGGGCGATCTGAAACCGCTGTGGCGCGATCCGCAGGTGCGGGCCTATGTGCGCTGGAATGCCTATGCCGCTCTGGCCGTCACCGCCTATGAGATGTACAGCTTTGACCGCCCCTTTGTGCAATCCATCCGTGAGAGCAGCTTTAACATCGTATCGACCTTTTCGGGCACGGGCTTTGCCTCGGTTGATCTGTCAACCTGGGGGCCGTTTCCCTTTGTGGTGTTGATCATGGTGGGGCTGATCGGGGGCTGTACCTCCTCTACCGGCTGTTCGGTCAAGGTGTTCCGCTATCTGATCCTGCTAGAGGCGATCAAGGTGCAGATCCGCCGGTTGCACAGCCCTTCGGCGATGCTGGAGGTGCGCTATGAAGGGCGGCGCGTGGGCGATGATGTGATCAACTCGGTCATCGTGTTTTTTACCCTGTTCATTCTGACGTTCGGCGTGGTCGCCGTGGCGCTGTCGCTGACCGGGCTAGAGACCAGAACCGCCTTTACCGGCGCATGGACCGCCGTTGCCAATATCGGCCCTGTTTTCGGGACCGAGGTCGGGCCGACCGGCGCTGTGGACGGGTTTCCCGCCCTTGCGCGCTGGATCATGATCCTGGGCATGTTGGTCGGCCGGTTGGAACTGCTCTCGGTCTATGTGCTGTTCATGGCCCGTTTCTGGCGGACCTGAGGCGCTATTCCCAGCAGGATACCAGCACTGTCATCGACATTGCACGTTCCGTCAGGTCACTTGGCGGCAGCGGGGCCGCGCGGCTGGTTTGCTGAACGGGGGCGATGCCTGCGCGGTCCAGAACGGCCTTGATGCTGGTCACATCGGCGACAAAAGAGACCTCACCGGGCAGCACGCGGCCATCCGTGGCGGTTGCGGGGATCAACATGCCCAGCACGGCCCCCTTGCCATCCATCACCGGACCGCCTGCATCGCCGGGCAAGGACGACAGCGAGAGCCGCGCGATACCTGTCTCACCGGCCAGCCCCTTGGTATCTTCCACTGCGCCAAAGGTCAGCGTGGGGGCGGGCAGGGCATCCTCATAGGAATAGCCGGCCAGCGCGACCTCGGTGCCGATGCGCGGGCTGTCGGCAAACTCCGCGATAAAGCGCGGCGCCAGCGGTTTCACCGGCGTCAGCACAGCAAGTCCGTTGGTATCATCCTGTGAAGTCACCGTGGCGTCGATATTATGGTCCAGCGTGATGCGCCCACAGCTTTGCAAGCTCTCGGTGGTGGTCAGAACCGCCCCCGTATCTGACACAAAGAACCCGCTGCGCGACAGCTTGGGTTTACGCACTTCCATTCCGGCCAAAAGGTTACGGCGCTTGGCATCATCCAACGACACCAGGCCCGGATCAAGCGCGCGCCCGCCGATCGTTTTGAAACTGCTCTCGATTGCCTTCAGGGCATTGCGGGCCTTGTCTTCGGCTTCGGGCGACCAGATCAGCATATAGCCTTTGATCAACCCGCCGCTTAGGTCGACAACGCTGCGTGAGGCAAGGTTTTCATCGCGGGCATCGATGGTAAAGCCGCGGTCGGTCAGGCTGCGGGCACCGTTCTGGGGAACAACCTCCAGCCTTTGCAAGATGTCATAAAGGCTGCGCAGCACCGCCGGATCTCCGGGTTCGGAAATCAGCACGACGCGCAGGCCGGATCCGTCCTTTTCCGCAAAATGGACAAAGGGCGGCTCATAGTGATCGAAATTGACCAAGGCCATCGGCAGGGAAACCTCGATCCCGGCCTCTTCCTCGGTGATGGTCTGCAATCCCAGATCGGCGACGACCAGATCGCGCTCGGTGATGATTTGGGCGCGCTGTTTGGTCGTCATGACGCCCGTTGGCTCATGACCCTTTGCTGTTTGCCATGCGGCCATAGAGGCACGCGTGCCCCGCCCGAAAGCGCCGTCAATGGCGGCATCATAAAAACCGAACCACTTCAAGGCGGCCTGCAAATCCTTGCGCGCCTCTGGCGGCAGCGCCTGCTCAGAGCGGCGGGCCTGTTGCAGGGTTTCCTCGGGCTCGGTGAAGGGCTGGGGGATTGTCGCGGGGTCAGTGCTTGGCGCAAGCGGGGCGGTGACAACAGGCTCGGGCAAGGCGGCCCCGATTGGCGGGGCGGTCATAGGGTCTTGCCCCAAAGGCCAGAAGCCTGAAAGATACTGTCCGCCTGTGGTAACAAAGCTGTCGGCGGGGATCAGATTGTCACGGCGCAGCTGTGTCAGCCGACGCGAAGCCGCATCGGGGTCATAGGGGCCAAGCGCGATTGCATACCAGCCTGAGACCATATGGAACCCGGCCACATCGCTGAAGGCAGAGGCATAGGCGCGGGCGCGTTCTTCGGCTTGGGCAAGGGTGGGGCGGGCCTCTATCTGCACCCATGCGCGATCCTGGGCGGCGGCCATGCTGGCAAAGAAAGACCAAAATAGGAGGGTAAAGAGTGATAGGTACTTTGGCATGGGGCCCTCGTTTCGGTGCGTGTCATTCTTGATAAATGTGCGAAACCATAAAATCGCATGGATTGCCAGAGTAGGCAGCCCCTTCAGACGTTTTTTGCGCGTCACAATCAAGCGAACAAGCGGGGCATTGACCCTGTCGGGCCCTTTGCCTATTCAATGCGCAAAACCCGTTTCAGCCGCAAAGGGATGCGCATGACCCAAAAGCCGACCCCCCCGCGCAGTTTTCAAGAGATCATCTTGCGCTTGATGACCTATTGGTCCGGTAAGGGCTGTGCTGTGTTGCAACCCTATGACATGGAGGTTGGCGCAGGTACGTTCCACCCTGCCACGACCCTGCGGTCATTGGGCAACAAGCCATGGGCCGCGGCCTATGTTCAGCCGTCGCGCCGTCCGACCGACGGGCGTTACGGCGAGAACCCGAACCGTTTGCAGCATTACTACCAGTATCAGGTGCTGATCAAACCCAGCCCGCCGGATCTGCAAGCGCTCTATCTTGGGTCGCTTGAGGCCATCGGTATCGACATGGATCTGCATGACATCCGCTTTGTCGAGGATGACTGGGAAAGCCCGACCCTTGGCGCATGGGGCCTTGGCTGGGAGGTTTGGTGTGACGGCATGGAAGTCAGCCAGTTCACCTATTTCCAGCAGGTCGGCGGCCATGACTGCCATCCGGTTTCGGGTGAGCTGACATATGGGCTGGAGCGGCTTGCGATGTATATTCTGGGCGTCGATCACGTTATGGATATGCCCTATAATGATCCCGACGCGCCGATTGCGCTGAAATACGGCGATGTGTTCCGCCAGACCGAACAGGAATACAGCCGCTGGAACTTTGATCAGGCCAACACAGATACGCTCTTGCAGCACTTCAAGGATGCCGAGGCCGAATGTCTTGCCACCCTTGCCGCCGATACGGTGGACAGCGCGGGGCGGCGCATCATCATGGCGCATCCCGCCTATGATCAATGCATCAAGGCCAGCCATCTGTTCAACCTGCTCGACGCGCGTGGCGTGATTTCGGTGACCGAACGTCAGGCCTATATCGGCCGGGTGCGTGCCTTGGCCCGCGCCTGTGCCGATGCCTTCGTGAAAACCGAAGCCGCAGGGGCAGAACTGGAAACGCTGTGATCGGCAGAATATTCGTAGGGGCAATCGTGATATCCGCACTTCTGGCAGGGGCTGCCATCTATTACCTTCAAGTCTATGGCTACTACCAGACGGTAGAGGCCAGCAGCCCCGCGGCCGAAATTCGCATGACCACGCTGGACGGCGTGGCAGAGCCCTTGCTGATCGAGGGGTTTGAGGGGATTGACGCTGACAGTTCCCCCATCCGGTTCCGCGCCTGTTTCCGCACACCGCAAAGCATGGCGATGCTGACAGAGACCTACCGTATCTATGAAGGTGCCACACCACTGGTCGCTCCCGGTTGGTTTGAGTGTTTCGATGCCAAGGCCATAGGCGAAGCCTTGGAGGAAGGGCGTGCCGTGGCCTATTTGGGCGAGGAAAACATCCAATACGGTATCGACCGTGTTGTCGCCATCATGGACGACGGCCGCGCCTTTGCGTGGAACCAGATCAATCACTGCGGAGAGGTCGTTTTCAACGGCGAGCCCGCCCCCGCCGACTGCCCGGAGAAATAACCCATGCCCGATATGCTGCTTGAACTGTTTTCCGAGGAAATCCCCGCCCGCATGCAGGCCCGCGCCGCCGCTGACCTTAAAAAGCTGGTCACCGACGGGCTGGTCGAGGCGGGTCTGACCTATGCCTCTGCCGGTGCGTTTTCCACGCCGCGCCGTTTGGTCCTGACGATCGAGGGGCTTTTGGCCGAAAGCAAACCCGTGCGCGAGGAACGCAAAGGCCCCAAGGTCGGCGCGCCCGAGGCCGCCTTGCAGGGGTTTTTACGCTCTACCGGATTGACCCAGGACCAGTTGCAGATCCGCGATGACAAAAAGGGGCAGGTCTATTTCGCGGTGATGGAAAAACCGGGCCGTTCGGCGCCCAATATCATCGCCGGGGTGCTGGAACATGCGATCCGCAATTTCCCTTGGCCCAAATCCATGCGTTGGGGTGCGGGCTCTTTGCGTTGGGTGCGCCCGCTGCATTCGATCCTGTGCATCCTCTCGGCCGAGGATGGCGCGCAGGTCGTGCCGGTGACGATTGACCATCTGCAATCGGGCAACACCACCGAGGGCCACCGTTTCATGGCACCTGGCCGCTTTGCGGTGACAGGTTTTGACGATTATTGCACCAAGCTGCGCCGCGCCTTCGTGATGCTGGACCCGGCCGAGCGTGAGGCCGCGATCTGGCAGGACGCCCAAAATCAGGCCTTTGCCTCGGGGTTGGAAGTGGTCCCCGATGCGGGGCTCTTGACCGAGGTTGCGGGGCTGGTCGAATGGCCGGTGGTCTTGCTGGGCCGCATCGGTAAGGATTTTCTGGGCTTGCCGCCTGAGGTGCTGCAAACCTCTATGAAAGAGCATCAGAAGTTTTTCTCGGTCCGCAACCCCAAGACAGGCCGGATCGAAGGCTTTGTGACCGTTGCCAACCGTGAAACCGCCGATCATGGCGCGACCATTCTGGCGGGCAACAACAAGGTGCTCTCGGCGCGGCTGTCGGATGCGAAATTCTTTTGGGAAAACGATCTGCGCACCGTTGCGGCCAAAGGGTTGGACGGTATGGGCGCGGGGCTTGCCTCGGTCACCTTCCACAATAAGCTGGGCAGTCAGGCCGACCGGGTGCAGCGCATTGCCGCGCTTGCGCGTGAAATCGCGCCGATGGTCGATGCCGATCCCGATCTGGCCGAACAAGCCGCACGTGTTGCCAAAGCCGATCTGCAATCGGCCATGGTCGGCGAATTCCCCGAGCTGCAAGGCACCATGGGCGGATATTATGCCCGCGCCGCTGGCCTGCCCGATGCGGTGGCCGATGCCTGCAAGGCCCATTACTCGCCCCTTGGCCCCACCGATGATGTGCCAAGTGATCCGGTTTCGATCGCTGTGGCGCTGGCCGATAAGATCGATACGTTGACGGGGTTCTGGGCGATCGACGAAAAGCCCACCGGCAGCAAGGACCCCTATGCCCTGCGCCGCGCAGCCCTTGGGGTTATCCGGTTGGTGCTGGGGAATGGGATGCGGCTACCCTTGAAAATGTCATTGTTTAAAGCTGTTTTTGGCCATTCGTTTGAAACTTGGCTACAATCAAAAACAGTGGGAGCAAATCAAGCAATTGATGGGCTAGCTGAATTGGGCTACGGAAAAACGCTAGATGCGATGAAAGAGGCTATGTCCGCAGAAGCGAAAAGTCTCGGACTGAAGGCTGTAGACGAAAAGTTGACTTCGGCTATGACGGCAGCAGACTCTCTCCTCACCTTCTTCCACGACCGCCTAAAAGTCTTCCTGCGCGATGAGGGTATTCGCCACGACATCATCGATGCCTGCATCGCGATGCCCGGCAATGATGATCTGACGCTGCTGGTCAACCGCGCCCGCGCGCTCAACGGGTTCATCACCTCGGAGGATGGCACGAACCTGCTGCAAGGGTTCAAACGCGCCAATAACATCCTGACCCAGGCAGAGACCAAGGACGGCGTCGAATACTCTTACGGGGCGGATATCAAATTTGCCGAGACCGATGCCGAGC
Organism: Pseudorhodobacter aquimaris; assembly: GCF_001202025.1. Classification (GTDB taxonomy): domain Bacteria; phylum Pseudomonadota; class Alphaproteobacteria; order Rhodobacterales; family Rhodobacteraceae; genus Pseudorhodobacter; species Pseudorhodobacter aquimaris. The sequence continues at coordinate 39,334 of NZ_LGHS01000061.1, read as the reverse complement.
GCGCCTTGTTTGCCGCCCTCGACACCGCCGAGACCACGATCAAACCCGCGATGGAGGCCGAAGATTTCGCTACCGCCATGGCCGAACTGGCCAAGCTCCGCGCGCCCATTGATGCGTTTTTCGAGGCGGTGCAGGTCAATGCCGATAGCGAGGTTATCCGCCGCAATCGCCTCAACCTGCTTCACCGTATCCGCGCCGCTTGTGCGCCGGTGGCGGATCTGACCAAGATCGAGGGCTAAACCCTTAGGTTGCGACGGGTGGCTTAGGGGCCACCTGTTTTTTACCCCAGCAAAACCGCGAGATGGCGCAGCGCGGCCTTATATCCTTCGGTGCCCAACCCCGCGATTACCCCCTCGGCCCGCTGCGAGACATAGGAGTGATGGCGAAACGCCTCACGCTTGTGAACGTTTGAGATGTGGACCTCGATCACCGGCCCGTCAAAGGCGTTCAGCGCATCCAGAATCGCGACCGACGTATGGGTAAAGGCGGCGGGGTTGATGACGATACCGGCTGCTTTGTCGCGGGCCTCATGGATCTTGTCGATGATCGCGCCCTCATGGTTGGATTGAAATGCGACCAGTTTCAGACCCAAGTCACCGGCCAAGGCCGTGCAATCGCGCTCTACGTCGGCAAGGGTTTCATGCCCGTAGATCTCGGGTTGGCGTTTGCCCAGAAGGTTCAGGTTGGGGCCGTTGAGCAGATAGATCGTCTTCATCATGGGGTCCTTGGCATGGTTCGGGTCAGCTTCGCCGTATGGGGCAGGAATTGCAACGCTGTTTCCGGATCGGGGGCTGTTGTGCTTGACCTCTGGACCGTGACGGGCTACGCCGGCGCGCAGCCAAGGGGGCCGAGATGTCTGACGATCACACCAAAACAATAACGGAGCGCCGTAATTTCTATGGGCGTCATCGTGGCAAAACGCTGCGGGCCAGCCAGAAAACCTATCTGGAAGAGGATCTGGAAGCGCTGCGTCCCGCTGGCACCAGTCAGGCCGACAACCCCGACCGGCATGTGGTCGATCCTGCCGGTTTCTTTGCCGACGGGCGGCCCTTGTGGCTGGAGGTCGGCTTTGGCGGGGGCGAGCATCTTGTGCATATGGCGGCGCGCTATCCCGAGGTGGGGATCATCGGCTGTGAACCCTATGTGAACGGCGTGGCGATGCTCTTGGGTAAGATCCGGGCGGCGGGGGTGGAAAACCTTTGCGTCCACCCCGAGGATGTGCGGGCGCTGTTTGATATCCTCCCCGATGCCTGCATTGATAAAGCCTTTCTGAATTATCCGGACCCTTGGCCCAAGGCGCGCCACCACCGCCGCCGGTTTGTAACCCCGAACCATCTGCTGCCCTTGGCGCGGGTGATGAAACCGGGGGCAGAGTTCCGCGTGGCGACCGATATTTGCGATTATGTGCGCCAGGCTTTGGAAGAGGTGCCGGTCGCGGGGTTTGACCTTGTCAGCCAATCCGCAACCCCTTGGGAGGATTGGATTTCAACCCGCTATGAGCAAAAAGCGATCCGTGAGGGGCGCCCGCAGCACTATCTGACGTTCCGTCGGAGATAAGAGCCGCCACCTGGGGTGGGCAGCTGTCGATAGCCCATAAAAAAAAGCACCCCTCAGGGTGCCTTCGGTTGCAATATTTGCAAGATCAGCCGCCCCAGCTGCGTACAGGGCCGCAATCCATATGGACAAAGTTTGACCGGCTGTAAGAGCCGACACCGCCGGATGCACAGGCCTTGGCCGCTTTTGCCATTTGCCCGATAGAGCGGGACTTCAGGCGCAGATCGGCTGCTTGTCCGACCATATGCAGCGAGTGCTTGGCCACGCCGCGTGATTTGGAGCGCAACATCGCATTGGTTTTCGGGCTGCGGTAGCCAGAAAGCATCATATAAGGTTCGGATGCATCCATCAAACGGTGCGAGGCCGCCATGATATCAACAGTGCGCGGATCAATGTCGATGGAGGTGCCTGTGCGCCAGTCGCGCATGAAGTGGTTGATCTCGGCCATCGCTTCTTTGATGTAATCGCCGTCAACCCAATAGATCGTATCCAGATTTTCACCAGTACGACCGGAGTACATTTTCAAGCGACGGATATCGCCGGCCCCGCGAAGGAAGCTGAAAGCATGGCTGTATGTTGGCGTCGCCAATACTGCGGTTGCCGCAAATGCGCCAAGCAGCCCGCGCCGCGAGATCATTGTCGATGTTTCATTCGTCATTCTGAACGCCTGTCCCGTCACTTGCATTGTGCCACTTTGGCGTGGCCTTTATTGCTACTCTGCCCAAGTGCGCCTTTCTTATTACACAACTCGAATCGCAACCCAATAGCGGATTGCTCACCTTGCAGAGGATGCGCCCCAATAGGCAAAAATTTGCTTAACATAGGCTTGGGTTGCGGATACTGTGGCAGAAACATGCCATGTGCCCGAAATGCGACAGTTTGCGCCCTTTTGACAGGTTTGATGGTGGACACACACAGCATCTTGGTGCCTTTGGTCCTTGTTGTACTGCTGCTAGAGGTTCTTATGCGTTTTCACACTGTCCTTCCCCTCCCGTTGATCCAAGGGGCGAAGGCTTTTCTTGTCTTTGCACTGATGGGTGGTGCTGCGACGAATCCGGCAATGGCACAGGTAGAGGTCGCTTTTTCTATCGACAAAGAGGCCAGCGCCTTTCGTAAATCGGTCGCTGAGGCGGCGGCAGACGATCAGGCGATCGCCGGATTCTATCATGATTCCGGCTATGCGCCGATCTGGACAGGACCAGAGCACGAGGCCCGGCGCATGGCCTTGGTGGCGGCTTTGTCGAATGCGGGTGTGCATGGGTTGCCGGTCGCGCGCTATGATGTGGCGGGTTTGATTGCCGCGGCAAAGGCGGCGCGCACCGAGGGCGACCGTGGTCGGCTGGATGTGCGCATGACCCGCGCCCTGCTGGATTATGCGCGTGATGTGCAGACCGGTGCGCTGGTTCCCGCCAAGGTTTTGAACGAAATCAAGCATCAGGTGCCAGTCCGCGACCGCCGCGCCAACCTAGAGGCTTTTGCGGCCTCGGGGCCGGTGGCGTTTCTCAAATCACTGCCGCCGCGCACACAGGCCTATGCCCAATTGATGCGTGCCAAATATGAACTGGAACAGCGCAGCGATTGGGGGCCGAAAATTGGAGCACAAAGCCTGAAACCCGGTGCGACGGGCCCCGCAGTGATGCAGCTTCGCGACCGTTTGGTGGCGCTGGGTTATTTGCCGCGCAGTGTGACAGCCAGCTATGACGCCGCAATCCAGAAGGCGGTGCAAGCCTTCCAGACCGATATGGGTTTGGAGGCAGATGGCGTTGCCGGTGCCGGTACGATCAAACAGCTCAATACCTCTCCGCAAGAACGGCTGAAATCCGTCATCGTCGCGATGGAGCGGGAACGCTGGATGAACATCGATCGGGGCCCGCGTCATATTTGGGTCAATCTTACCGATTTCACCGCCAAGATCGTTGACCATGGTCGCGTGACCTTTACCACCCGTTCGGTGATCGGGGCGCTGAATGCGGATCGTCAGTCGCCGGAATTTTCGGATGAGATGGAATATCTGGTCATTAACCCGACTTGGAATATCCCACGTTCCATCACAACCAAAGAATACCTGCCGATGATGCAGCGCAATCCGAACGCGGTGGGACATTTGAATGTTGTGGATAGCCGGGGACGTGTCGTGCCGCGCTCGTCGATCAATTTTGGGGCCTATTCGGCACGCACCTTTCCCTATTCGATGAAGCAGCCCCCCTCGAGCAGCAATGCGCTGGGGTTGGTGAAATTCATGTTCCCCAACGTCTATAACATTTATTTGCACGACACGCCGTCAAAGTCGTTGTTTAACCGCGAAGTGCGCGCCTTCAGCCATGGCTGCATCCGGCTAAGCGACCCGTTCGATTTCGCCTATGCCCTGCTTGCGGCGCAGGCGGATGATCCGGTGGGGCTGTTCCAGAGCTATCTCAAGAGCGGCCGGGAAACCAATGTAAGCCTTGAGGTGCCGGTGCCGGTACATCTGGTGTATTTCACGGCCTATCCATCGGCTTCGGGACGGATGGAATATCGCCGGGATGTTTACGGGCGTGACGCTGCGATTTTTCGCGCCTTGACGGATGCCGGGGTGGTACTGGGGGCGCATCAAGGCTAAATCCTTGGTCAAAGGGCGGTTTGCCCCCGAAAAGGAGACGGCTATGGGCCATAGTATAGCTGAGATCGCAAAAGCCCTGGGCGCAGAGGCTGCGGGAGATCTGTCCATCGTGATCGAGGGCGCGGCAGAGCCTGCCTTGGCCTCGGCCGCCCATCTCGCCTTGGCGATGGATCCGAAATATGCGGATGGTATCGGCAAGGGGCGCGCGCTTGCCGCGCTGCTTTGGCAGGGGGCCGATTGGCAGGCCTTGGGTCTGAAGGCCGCGATTTTTGCGCCGCGCGGACGGCTTGCGATGGCCGGACTGTCGCGGATGTTGGACGCAGGGCCGGTGATCGCGGATGGCGTTCATGCCATGGCGGTGGTGGACCCTTCGGCACAGATCGGTGAGGGGGCTGCAATTGCGCCGTTTGTGGTGATCGGCGCGGGGGTGGTGATTGGCCCCAATGCGCGGATTGCGAGCCATGTCTCTATTGCCGAGGGCGCAAGGATCGGGGCGGATGCGCTGATTTTGCAAGGCGCGCGGATTGGCGCACGGGTAGAGATTGGCGACCGCTTCATTTGCCAGCCCGGCGCGGTGATTGGCGCCGATGGCTTTTCCTTTGTGACGCCGGAAAAATCGGGCGTCGAGGAAATCCGCGAAACCCTTGGCAAGCGTGACGGTGTGACGGCACAAAGCTGGACACGGATTCATTCGCTGGGGGCGGTCAGCATCGGGGATGATGTCGAAATCGGCGCGAATGCCTGTATCGACCGCGGAACGATCCGCAACACTTCTATTGGCGATGGGACCAAGCTCGATAACCTTGTGCATGTCGGGCATAACGTGCAGGTCGGGCAGGACTGTTTGCTTTGCGGGCAGGTCGGGATTGCGGGGTCGTCGCGCATCGGGAACCGCGTGGTTCTGGCGGGGCAATGCGGTGTGAATGACAATATCTTCGTTGGCGATGATGTGATCGCGGGCGGGGCCACAAAGATCTTTACCAATGCACCGGCGGGGCGGGTTTTGCTTGGCTATCCGGCGGTGAAAATGGAAACCCATCTGGAGATGCAAAAGGCCTTGCGCCGCTTGCCGCGCTGGATGAAAACCTCGGTGCAAGGCTCTGACAAAACGTGAAGGTGTAGGCCATGACGACTGAGGAAAAGATACGCAACATCATTGCAGAGCAGGCGATGCTGGATGTGGCCGATGTCACACCCGACAGCACGCTTGAAAGCCTCGGGGTCGATAGTCTCGGGTTGGTTGAGGCGATTTTCGCGATCGAGGAGGCCTTTGAGATTTCCGTCCCATTCAACGCCAATGCCCCCGAGGAGAGCAATTTCGACATCAGCTCTGTGCGCAGCATCACCGCGGCGGTGCAGGCCTTGATCGATCAGCAAACGCCGTGAAACGCGTTGTGATTACCGGGGCCGGCACGGTGAATGCGCTGGCACAGGATGTGGCGGGCACATTTGCCGGTTTTGCCGAGGGACGTTGCGGGATCGGTCCTTTGGATATCCCCGATGTGGACCGCCTTTCTGTGCGCATCGGCGCGCAGGTCAAGGGCTGGGACCCGCAGGCGCATTTCAGCCGTCAGATGCTGGGTCTTTATGACCGCTTCACCCAATTTGCCCTGATCGCGGCCAAACAGGCCGTGGCGCAATCGGGCCTGTCGTTTGACGGCGCGCTTGGCGATGAGGCGGGCGTTGTGCTGGGCACGGCCGGGGGCGGGTTGACCACCTCGGATGAAAACTACCGCGCGGTTTATGCCGAGGGGAAAAACCGTGTGCATCCCTTTGTCGTCCCCAAGCTGATGAACAATGCCGCCGCCAGCCATGTCTCGATGGCTTACGGGTTGCGCGGGCCGAGCTATAGCGTGGCGACGGCCTGTGCCAGCTCCAACCATGCGATGGGGCAGGCGTTCCATATGGTGCGCGCGGGCATGTCGCGGGCGATGGTGACGGGCGGCTCTGAGGCGATGCTGTGCTTTGGCGGGATCAAGGCCTGGGAGGGTTTGCGCGTCATGTCGCAGGACGGTTGCCGCCCCTTCAGCCTGACCCGTAACGGTATGGTGCAGGGCGAAGGGGCTGCTGTCTTTGTGTTTGAGGAGTTGGAGCATGCCCGCGCCCGCGGGGCCGAAATTCTGGCCGAGGTGGTGGGCTTTGCCATGACTTCGGATGCCTCTGATATTGTGATGCCATCGGCGCAGGGGGCCGCGCGGGCGATTGCGGGGGCGCTGCGGGATGCGCGGATTGATGCGGGCGAGGTCGGCTATATCAATGCGCATGGCACGGGGACGGCGGCCAATGACAAGACCGAATGTGCCGCCGTGCGCGATGTTTTCGGGGCGCATGCCGAGGGGCTGATGATTTCCTCGACCAAATCGATGCACGGGCATTTGATCGGCGGCACAGGCGCGGTAGAGTTGCTTGCCTGCATCATGGCGCTGCGGGACGGGGTGATTGCGCCGACGATCAACCATGAGGCCCCTGACCCCGATTGCGCGCTGGATGTGGTCCCCAATGAGGCGCGGGCGGCGCGGGTGGATGTGGCGCTGTCGAATGCCTTTGCCTTTGGCGGGTTGAACGCGGTGCTGGCGCTGCGCCGGATCTGATGCGGGCCTTGCCCTTTGGGGGTGCGGGTGCCAGCATGGGTGTGTGAATATGCAAAAGGTGCGGATGTGACGACAGCCCCCCAAAGCCTTGAATGGCCGCGCATTGTGCCGGTCGGCCTTGACGGACTGTTGGTGCGTTTCGCCGACCGGTTGACCGAGCCTGCAAACCGCGCCGCCCTGACCTTTCGTGCGGCGGTAGAGGATGAAGACTGGTCGGGGGTAGAGGAAACCTCAAGCGCGCTGACATCGGTTTACCTGCGGTTTGATCCGCTGCATTTGCGCCATGCGGATTTGACCGCGCAGTTACAGAGTTTACTGGACAGTCGCGATTGGTACAATGCGCCGCCGCCCCAAGGCCGTCGCTTCTGGCGCATTCCGACCCTTTACGGCACGGATGCAGCACCCCAGCTGGCCGAGGCGGCGGGGCTTGCAGGGCTTGACGTGCAACAGGCGATTGCCGATCTGTCAGCGGCCCGCACGCGGGTGCTGACGCTTGGTTTCGCGCCCGGCCAGCCGTATCTGGGTGAATTGCCCCCCGCGTGGGATATCCCGCGACAAGAGGTGATCAACCCGCAGGTGTCGGCCGGTGCCTTGGTCGTTGCGCTGCGCCAGTTTGTGCTGTTTGCCAATGCCTCCCCCACGGGCTGGCGGCATGTCGGGCAAACCGCGTTTCGGTGTTTTATGCCCGAGGCCCCCGATCCATTCGCCCTGCGCGCGGGGGATGAGGTGCAGTTCTATGCGGTCTCTGCCGAAGAATATGCCAATATTCAGCGTGACGGTGCCAGCAATGGCGGCGCAAAACCGGAGGCGATCAGATGAGCGTCTTGCAGATTCTTTCTGCCGGTCCGGGTGTTACAGTTCAAGATCTTGGCCGACCGGGACATATTGCCTCTGGCCTGTCGCGGGGGGGCGCTGCGGATAGATTGGCCTTGGCGGAAGGGGCGGCGCTTTTGCGTCAGGCCCCTGATCTTGCCGCATTGGAAATGGCCGGTTTCGGGGGCAGCTTTACCGCCACTTCCCCCCTGCGCATTGCCTTGACGGGCGCGCCTATGGCGGCGGCGATTGATGGCGCACCGATTGCATGGCACGCAAGCCATCTGTTGCCGGAGGGGGCAACCTTGACCATCGGTGGCGCGCGTGCGGGTGTTTACGGCTATTTGACGCTTGGCGGGGGCATTGATACCGCGCCGGTCCTAGGTGCGCGGGCGGTACATCTGGCGGCGGGTTTGGGGTCGGTGCTGGCGGCGGGCCAATCCCTGCCTCTTGGTCCCGATTCCGGTGGGCCGGTGGGGGAGGTTTTATCCGTTCAGGACCGGTTTCAGGGCGGGACCGCGCGGATATTGGCCTCTTTGCAGACCGATCTGTTTGATGCCGAAACGCTGGCCCGCTTTACCCGTACCTGCTTTTGCCGCGATGCCCGTGCCAACCGTCAGGGCGTGCGGCTGCTGCCCGAGGGGGAGGGGTTCGGCCTGTCGTCGGGTCAGTCGATCCTGTCCGAGATTATCACCAAGGGAGATATCCAGATCCCCGGTGACGGCGCGCCCTATATCTTGCTGCCCGAGGCACAGACCACCGGTGGCTATCCGCGTATTGGCACGGTTATTCCGGCTGACCTGCCGATGCTGGCGCAGCTCCCTGCGGGGGCGGCTGTGCGGTTTGCCTTTGTTACACTGGATCAGGCGCTTGAGATTGAGGCCAAAGATCGCGCCTCGCGCCAATCCCTTGCCGCCCGATGCCGCCCGCGCCTGCGCGCGCCAGAGGATATCGCGGATCTGCTGTCCTATCAGCTTATCTCTGGGATGATTACCGGAACGGAGGATTTATGACACTGACCGTCGATCTAAACGCGGATATGGGCGAGGGGTTCGGCCCTTGGGGGATGGGCGATGATGCGGGGCTTTTGCCGATCATCACCTCGGCCAATATCGCTTGCGGCTTTCACGCGGGCGACCCTTCGGTGATGGCCTCCACGATGGCGGCGGCCATTAAGCAGGGGGTGGGGCTGGGCGCACATCCGGGCTTTGCCGATCTGCAGGGCTTCGGGCGTCGTCGCCTGACGCTAAGCCATGCCGAGTTGCGGAATATGGTTGCCTATCAACTGGGTGCTGCGCAGGGGATGGCGGCCTTGGCGGGCGGCAAGTTGCGGCATTTGAAGCTGCACGGGGCTTTGGCCAATATGGCCGCCGAGAATGCGGATACCGCCACGGCCTGTTTTCAGGCGGCGCGGGATGTGGCCCCCGACATCATTCTGGTGGCGATTTCTGCCACGGCCCAGCAAGAGGCGGCAGAGGCGCTTGGTGGCCCATGGGTGGCCGAGGTCTTTGCCGATCGTGCCTATAATGATGATGCGACATTGGTTGACCGCAAGTTGCCGGGGGCGGTGATCCATGATGCCGAAACCGCCGCCGCGCGCATGGTAAAGATGCTTCGCGCAGGGGCGATTATCACCCAAAGCGACAAGCATATCCCCACGCCAATTGATACGATCTGTCTGCATGGGGATACGGAAAATGCGGTGACCATTGCACGGGCCGTCCGGGAGGCACTACAGGCAGCGGGCATTACGGTGGCGCAGTTTCAGGGGCGTTAGACCAGCCCCCACTGCTTTTCGCGCGCCTCAATGGCGGCAATCCGCAGATCGGTTCTCGGGTGGGAGCGCAGCCATTGCGGCACCTCGGCACCCCCCGCGCCCGTCAGCCGGTCCAGCTTGGTGAACAGTGATTTTTGCGCTGCGGTCCCGATGCCCGCCTTGACCAAAAGGGCGCTGGCATAGGCGTCGGCCTCATGCTCATCCCGGCGCGAAAGGCCCGCCCCCAAGGCGCGCGTCACATAGGAGGCGATAAAGACGCCGATGATCGGGATAAACCGGCCAAGCAGGGTCGCGATCATCATGAAGGCCGCGTTCTGCCCCGTCACATCAATCATCCGCCGTTTGGTATGGCCCAAGGCGACATGGCCCAATTCATGCGCAATGACCGAGGCGATTTCCTCGGCGCTGACGATCCCTTGGCGGTAGCGGTCGATAAACCCGCGCGTCAGGAAAATCCGCCCGTCGGGGGCGGCCAGCCCGTTTACCGGCTCTACATCATAGACATGCACCGCGATCCTTGGCACCTCAAGGGCGGCGGCCATCCGGTCCAGCAACGGCTCCAACTGCGGGTCGCGCAGCGGGGCAGAGGATTTATCGAGATGCTTGCCCGTTTGCCACGCCGAAAAGCGGTACATGACATAGGCCATGAGCAAGGGCAGCAGGATGGGCAAAAATTTGATCATGGAATGAATATGGGGCGCAATGAGCCGTGGAAAAGGGCGGATGCGCAATAATGCGTCACCGGGTCATGGCCTTTATTCCGCGGGTGATCCCGTCCAGCGTCATCGGCACCATACGATCTTGGGTGATGTCGCGGATCAGGCGGATCGAATGGCTGTGGTCCCAGTAACGTTCCGGTGTCGGGTTGATCCAGAGGTGTGAGGGCCATTGCTGACAAAAGCGTTCCAGCCAGACCTGACCGGATTCCTGGTTCCAATGCTCGTTCGCACCGCCGGGGTGGAGGATCTCATAGGGGCTCATGCTGGCGTCACCGACAAAGATGCATTTCCAGTCTGGTCCGTAGGTGCGCAAGGCCTCCCATGTCGGGGTTTGCGCATCCCAGCGGCGGCGGTTGTCGCGCCACAACCCCTCATAGACGCAGTTGTGGAAATAGAAATGCTCCAGATGTCGAAATTCGGACCGCGCCGCGCTAAAGAGTTCCTCCACCACTTTGACATAGGGGTCCATAGAGCCGCCAACATCGAGGAACAGCAAGACCTTGACGGCGTTGCGGCGCTCGGGGCGGGTTTTCACATCGAGATAACCATGTTCGGCGGTGGCACGGATGGTGTGGTCGAGGTCCAGCTCATCGGCGGCACCGTCACGGGCCCATTTGCGCAGCCGTTTCAAGGCGACCTTGATGTTGCGGGTGCCAAGTTCAACTGAATCGTCGAGGTTCTTGAACTCGCGCTTGTCCCAGACCTTGACGGCGCGGCCGTGGCGGCCCTCTTTCTGGCCGATGCGCACGCCCTCGGGGTTATAGCCATAGGCACCAAAGGGCGATGTGCCCGCTGTGCCCACCCATTTATTGCCGCCCTGATGCCGACCCTTTTGCTCCTCGAGCCGCTTTTTCAATGTCTCCATCAGCTTGTCAAAGCCGCCCAAGGCCTCAACCGCGGCGCGTTCTTCCTCACTGAGGTGCTTTTCGGCCAGTTTGCGCAGCCAGTCCTCGGGCAGGTCCAGCGCGTCGATGATGGCCTCGGGGGTGACCGATTCCAGCCCCTTGAAACTGGCGGCAAAGGCCTGATCGAAACGGTCGAGGTGCCGCTCGTCCTTTACCATCGTCAGCCGTGCCAGATAGTAGAACCCGTCAACGTCATAGGTGACCAGCCCCGCCACAACCCCTTCGAGAAAGGAGAGGTATTCGCGCAGGCTGACCGGAACCCCGTGCTTTCGCAATGTCTCGAAGAAGGGCAAGAACATCGGATCAGTAGGCGCGGTTCAAAAAGACGGTGATAAACAGGCCCAAAATACCCAAGGCAATGCCGAAACCGGCGCTATATTGCAGTTTGTCCAGCATCTTGCCGCCGCGCTTATGCGCGAGGCCGGCGCCAAGAATGGCCCCGATAAGAATTGCGCCCAAAACGATCATTCAGTTACCCCCAAAACAGGGCGGCCTTTGCCTGCCCGTCGGTTTTTTTGTTTACTCGCACGTCCCGCCCCGGCTGTCTATGCGTGGCCTAGCGTTGCCCGCGCGCCATAAAGGCCAGACGCTCGAACAGATGCACGTCCTGCTCGTTCTTGAGCAAGGCCCCGTGCAGACGCGGCAGGGACACCTTGTCGCGCGCCAGATCTTCGGGGCCCAGATCCTCGGCCAAGAGCAGCTTCAGCCAGTCAAGAACCTCGCTGGTGGAGGGTTTTTTCTTGAGGCCGGGCACCTCGCGCAGCTCGTAAAACTGGGTGAGGGCGGCGGTCAGCAGGCCGTCCTTGATGCCGGGAAAGTGAACCTCGACGATCCGGCGCAGGGTCTCCATTTCCGGGAAACGGATGAAGTGAAAGAAACAGCGGCGCAAAAACGCGTCGGGCAGTTCCTTTTCATTGTTGGAGGTGATGATGACGATGGGGCGGTGGCGCGCCTTGACCATCTCGCCGGTCTCATAGACAAAAAACTCCATCTGGTCGAGTTCTTGCAACAGGTCGTTGGGGAATTCGATATCGGCCTTGTCGATCTCGTCGATCAAAAGAACCACGCGTTCCTCGGCCTCGAAGGCCTGCCAGAGCTTGCCCTTGCGGATGTAGTTCTTGACGTCATGCACACGTTCGTCGCCCAGCTGGCTGTCGCGCAAGCGGCTGACGGCGTCATATTCATAGAGGCCTTGTTGCGCCTTGGTGGTGGATTTGACGTTCCATTCCAGCAAGGGCATGCCAAGCGATTGCGCCACCTGCCGCGCCAGCTCGGTTTTTCCGGTGCCGGGCTCGCCCTTCACCAGCAAGGGGCGTTGCAAAACAACGGCGGCGTTAACGGCAACGGTCAGATCTTCGGTCGCTATGTAGCTGTCTGTGGACGCAAATTTCATCTTCTGGCTGTAGCCCCTCTTAATTTTACGTGCCGAACCTATCCGCGCCATCAAAATCTCGCAACCGCTAGTGACAATTGCCACGGCTTCCTTTAATGCACCGCTAACAGGAGTGTTTGGAATGTCAAATATCCCTTTGTCGGACACGATCGAGCAACTGGAGATTCACGAGATGAAGGCACAGTCCTTTCTTCCCGACGATTACCGCCCGGCTGAAAGCGAGCCATTCATGAATGATCGCCAGCTGGAATATTTTCGTCGCAAACTGGCGACTTGGAAACAAGAACTGCTGGACCAATCTGCCGAAACCATCGAGGTCTTGCAGGGTTCTGCCCGCGCAGTGCCCGATGTTGCCGACCGCGCATCCGAAGAAACCGACCGCGCGCTGGAGCTGCGCACCCGTGATCGGCAGCGCAAACTGGTGGCCAAGATTGATGCTGCCCTGCGGCGTATTGAAAACGGCGAATTCGGCTATTGCGAGGCGTCGGGTGAACCGATTTCCCTCAAGCGGCTTGATGCGCGCCCGATTGCGACCATGACACTGGAAGCGCAGGAAAAACACGAACGCCGGGAACGGGTTCACCGCGAAGATTGATTTATCCGTCACGACTGGTGGCGGTGTCATGAGCCAAGGCCAGACCCGTTGGTCTGGCCTTGCTGCGTTCGGAAGGCCCGGAAGACGATGTTGAAAAATATGGATATCACGGTTCTGGGCGCTGGCGTTGCCGGGTTGGCGGTCGGCACTGCCCTTGCACAGCGCGGGGCCAAGGTTACGCTTTTGGAACAGGCAGATGCGATCCGTGAGGTCGGCGCGGGGTTGCAGGTCTCGCCCAACGGGGCGGCGGTGCTGCGTGCGCTTGGTCTGCAAAGCGCGTCGGATGCGGGGTCTGTTGTCGGGCAGGCGGTGCATCTGCGCGACGGGTATAGCGGCGATACGGTAACGCGATTGGACCTGACCAGCCGCGGCCAGACTTTCCATCTTATGCACCGCGCTGATTTGATCGAGATTTTGCGCAAATCCGCCGAGGATGCAGGCGTTGAGATGCAACTTTTGCAGCGCATCGAGGAGGTGGACCTTTCGGGCAGCCAGCCCCGCCTCATCACTGCCCAAGGGGCGGAACGCAATGTCAATTTTCTGATCGGCGCGGATGGGCTGCATTCCAAGGTGCGCGCGGCGCTCAACGGGGCGGCGGCACCGTTTTTCACCCATCAGGTTGCATGGCGCGCCCTGATCCCGGCAGAAGCGGATGCAGCGCCCGAGGCCGAGGTGCACATGGGTGCGGGTCGCCATCTGGTCAGCTATCCCCTGCGTGGCGGCACTTTGCGCAACATTGTTGCGGTCGAAGAACGGCGCCAATGGGCAGAAGAAAACTGGAACATGCGCGATGATCCGATGGAAATGAGGCTGGCCTTTGAAGGGTTCAACCCGCGTGTGCAACAGTGGTTGGAGCAGGTCGACGAGGTCTGGCTGTGGGGCTTGTTCCGTCATCGGGTGGCGAAGTGTTGGCATGGCAATCGCGCGGCAATCCTTGGCGATGCAGCGCATCCCACGCTGCCGTTTCTTGCCCAAGGCGCGAATATGGCGCTGGAGGATGCTTGGGTACTGACCGACTGCCTCGATCGCTTGGGGCCGGACAAGGGTTTGCCTGCCTATCAAGCCGCACGGGCGCAACGTTGCACGCGAATCGTTCAAGCTGCCAATGGCAATGCTCGCGCCTATCACCTGCGTGAACCGATGCGCAGCGTGGCGCATATGGGTCTTCGGCTGGGCGGGGCGATGGCGCCGGGTTTGGCATTAAAGCGGTATGACTGGATTTACAGCCACGATGTGACCACCCCGCACTAGGCGGCGAGGTCGATCCAGACCGGTACATGATCCGAGGGCTTTTCCTCGGCGCGCACTTCGCGGTCAATCCGGCAATCGCGCAATAGATCGGCCGCTTGTGGAGATAAAAGCAGGTGATCAATGCGGATGCCGTTGTTTTTCTCCCATGCGCCGGCCTGATAGTCCCAAAAGCTGTATTGCCCCGGCGCTTGATTTTGCGCGCGAAAGGCATCCGTCAGGCCAAGGTTCACGATGCGGCGGAATGCGGCGCGGGTGGCGGGCAGGAACAGCGCATCGTCAGCCCATGCCATCGGGTTTGCGGCATCTTCGGGCTGGGGGATGACGTTGTAATCACCCGCAACCACCAAGGGTTCCTCAAGGCACAGCAATTCGGCCACGCGCGCCTCCATCCGGGCCATCCATGCCAGCTTGTAGTCATATTTCGGTCCCGGCGTGGGGTTGCCGTTGGGCAGATAAAGCCCGCACAGACGAACGGCGCGATCGCCCATCACGGTGGCTTCTATCCAGCGCGCTTGTTCGTCACTTTCGTCACCGGGCAACCCGCGCACTATATCTTCCAACGGCAGGCGGGACAGGATCGCAACACCGTTAAACCCCTTTTGCCCATGGGTTTCGACCTGGTATCCCATATCCTCGAACAGGGTGCGTGGGAAGTTTTCATCGACGGATTTGATCTCTTGCAAGGCCACGGCTTCGGGTTTTGCCGCTTCCAGCCAGCGGGGCAGCGCGTCAATGCGGGCTTTGATACCGTTGATGTTGAATGTCGCAAGTTTCATGTGGCCCCCTGTTTTGCCCTGTTCTAAGGGGGCAGGCCCCAAGGGACAAGCCTACATGGAAAAGGGCCTACATGGAAAAGGAGGTTCCACAGCCGCAAGAGCTGCTGGCATTCGGGTTTTCGATCACGAAACGCGCGCCGATCAACTCCTCGGTGAAATCGATCACGGCATTGGCAAGAAACGGCATCGATACCTCATCCACCAGCACCTTCATGCCGTCCTTTTCAAAGATGGTGTCATCGGGGGCAGGCTCATCAAGCCTTATATCATATTGAAAGCCGGAACAGCCGCCACCCTCTACGGCCACGCGCAGGGCCTTTACTTCGCCCGCTTCCTCGGCAATCTCGGCCAGTCGGGCAAAAGCACGGTCGGTCACGCGGGGGGGCAGGGTCAATGTCATATCAGGGCCTATCGGTCATGGGACGTATCCCCAATATAGGGGCGCGGGATCAATGCGACAAGACATGTGCAGGGTGGGTGCCATCTTTAACAGAATCGCTTATAGGGTAAGATGATAGCCGCGATTGCGGCCCAACAGGTTTGACATCATGCTCGCACCCTTTGCTTGCCAGCCGGACGCCACCCGTGGCCGATTGCACCCCGAACGGATGTCGTCTTTCCGTTCCGCTTTTCAACGTGACCGCGACCGGATCATCCATTCTTCGGCCTTCCGGCGGTTGAAACACAAGACGCAGGTTTTTGTGGAACATGAAGGTGATTATTACCGCACCCGCCTGACCCATTCGATCGAGGTGGCGCAGGTGGCGCGCACGATTTCGGGGGTATTGGGTCTGAACACCGATCTGGCCGAGGCAATTGCCCTGGCGCACGACCTTGGCCACACCCCCTTTGGCCATACCGGAGAGGATGCCCTGTCCGATCTGATGGCCCCTTATGGTGGGTTTGATCATAATGCCCAGGCCCTGCGAATCGTCACACGGCTGGAACGGCATTACGCCGATTTCGACGGGCTGAACCTGACATGGGAAACGCTGGAAGGGATCGCCAAGCATAACGGCCCTGTTGTCGCGGGTGTGGGTGAGGCGCTTCCCTATGCGCTGGTCGAGGCGAACGCCGAATGGGATCTGGAGCTGCAAACCTTTGCCAGCGCCGAGGCGCAGGTGGCAGCCATCGCCGATGACATCGCCTATTCGCACCATGACCTGCATGACGGGTTACGGTCGGGCCTGTTCAATGAGGATGACCTGATGGAGCTGCCCGTCACCGGCCCCGCGTTCGAGGAGGTGGATGCGCTGCATCCCGGCCTTGACAAGATGCGCCGTCGGCATGAGGCCCTGCGCCGTGTCTTTGGCCGTATGGTCGAGGATGTGATCGCGGTGGCCAATATCCGGCTGACGGCGGCCGATCCGCAATCGGTGCATGATATTCGTGCGATGGATGATACCGTGATCCGCTTTTCCAAACCGCTTTACCAAGAGCTGAAGGCGATCCGTTCTTTCCTCTTTACCCGCATGTACCGCGCGCCAAGCGTGATGAAAGAGCGCGCAAGGGTGACATCGGCCCTGCGCGATCTGTTCCCGCTTTATATGTCGCATCCCGAAACCCTGCCGGAGGAGTGGCGCGAGGATGTTGCCCGCGCCGATACACAAACCTTGCTGGCGCGCATCGTGGCGGATTATGTTGCAGGGATGACCGACCGTTTCGCACTACAAGAACACGCACGCCTGTTTCAATCCGCAGATCACACCACAGAAAAGGTAAGCCCCTATGGCCCTTGAAACCGCGGGCCTGAGCCCGGTCGAAGCTTTTGCCCTTGTCGGGGTGATCGGGGTCGGGGCGCAGTGGTTGGCGTGGCGCATCCAGATGCCCGCGATTGTGCTGATGCTTGTCGCGGGGCTGATCGTCGGGCCGGTGACGGGGGTGTTTATCCCCGCGCGCGATATCGGGGATCTGGTCGGGCCGATGATCTCGGTCGCGGTGGCGGTGATCCTGTTCGAGGGGGGGCTGACGCTGAACCTTCATGCGCTGCAGGATGCGGCCAAGGGGGTGCGGCGGCTGGTGATTATCGGCGCGCCCTTGGGCTGGCTGACCTCGGCGCTGGCGGTGCATTACGGGGCCGGGTTGGGCTGGGGGGCGTCTGCGGTCTTTGGCGGGATTATGATTGTGACTGGCCCGACGGTGATCGCGCCTTTGCTGCGTCATGCGCGGCTGTCGCGCAGGCCCGCGGCCTTGTTGCAATGGGAGGCGATTGTAAACGATCCGGTGGGCGCGCTTGCGGCGGTGCTGGCCTTTGGTGCGGTGCAGGTTCTGGCGACCAATTCAGATGCCTCGGATGCGGCGGTGCATTATTTCAACGGGATTTTCTTTGCCACGCTGACCGGCTTTTTGGCGGGGCGGGGTGTTTCCTATACGTTCCGACGAGGGATGGTGCCGGAATATATGAAAATTCCGGTGCTCTTTGTTGTGTTATTGGGGGCCTTTGCCCTGACCGACCGTTTGATGCATGAAAGTGGCTTGTTGGCGGTAACGGTGATGGGGCTTGTGATCGCCAATGCGCAACTGCCCAGCTATGAAGAACTGCGCCGCTTCAAGGAACACGCGACGATCCTGCTGGTCTCGGGCGTGTTTATCCTGCTGGCGGCGGGACTGAAGATGGAGGCGCTGCTGGCGCTGGATCTGCGGGCGGTGTTGTTTGTGTTGCTGGTGGTGCTTGTGGCGCGCCCCTTCACGGTGATGGTGGCGCTGTTGGGCACCGACCTGCCGCTGCGCGAGCGAATTCTGGTTGCTTTTACCGGCCCGCGGGGCGTGGTCTTGATGGCCGTGGCGGGGCTGTTTGGCGAAAGGTTGGTCGGCTTGGGGATTGCGGATGGGGCCGCGATCGGGCCGCTGGCATTCGCGCTTGTTGCCTCGACCGTGGTGATCAACGGCTTTGGCCTGACCCCGCTGGCCAGCCTTTTGGGTCTGCGCGCCGCCGAGGTGCCGGGGGTGCTTTTGGTAGGCGGTACGCGGCTGACGGCAGGCTTGGGTGCGGCGCTGCAAAAGGCAGAGATCCCGGTGCTGATCACCGATATGAACCTTGGCCGCTTGCGCCTTGCCCGCACGGCCGGGCTGCCGGTTTTTTACGGCGATATCCTGTCCGAAGCCGCCGAAAGCCAGGTCGAATTCATCGGCTTTTCTACGATTTTCGCAGCAACGGATAATGACAGCTACAATACATTGGTCACCACCGATCTGGCGCCTGAGTTCGGCCGTGACAAGGTCTGGCAATTGCCGCGCGACAAAAGCGAGAGCCAGCGCCACAGCCTGCCGGTCACGCTTGGCGGGCGAAGGTTGGGCGACGGTCGCACCTATCATGAGTTGGAGGCGCTGTTGATCCAAGGCTGGACCGTGCGCGCCACCAAGGTGACCGAGGAATACAGCTTTGAGGATTGGCGCAAGGACAGACCGGATTCGGTCTTGCTCTGTGAACTTCCCGCCAAAGGAGATTTGCGGTTGGTGGCGCAGGATAGCAAAACCATACCGGCAGAAGGGTCCACACTTATCGCACTTTCGCCGCCCAAGGCAGAGGCGGCCTAATCCGCCTCTTGCCGTGCCGCGGCAAGCCAGATCAGCGCCAGAATAACTGACAGGATCCCGTTCCACGACGCCATCGACAGGCCAAACATTTCCCATGCAACCGCATCACAGCGCGCAGGTGCCGCAATAATGACGCTTGGGTTAAGCAAATCATCCACGCTCAACCCGCCTATGGAGCCGCCGCTACAGGAGGCCAGGCCATCCCACCACGCGCGCTCTACCCCGGTATGGAACAGCGCGACCCCGGCGGATGCAAGGGCGGCAAGCGCGCCAAGATAGGGCAATAAGCGCAGACGTGAAACCAGCGCAAATACCCCGATGACAAGCGCCGCCGCATGGGGCCAGCGCTGCCAGAGGCACAGCTCACAAGGGAACATGCCGCCGATATACTGAAACGCAAACGCCCCCAGCAACAACCCCGTGGAGCCTGCCATTGCCAGCAAAATTGTGCTGTTTCGTTGGCTCATAGATACCTCACTGCCACAAATCCGGCGATCAAAAGGGTAACCGCAAGGGTGAACATAAAACCAAGACGGCGTTCGATAAAATCACGTATTGGTGCGCCGAATTTGTACAACAGCGCCGCAATCAGGAAAAAGCGAAGGCCGCGGGCAATAACACTGGCCAGCATGAAAACCGGGAATGACAGGGATGTTGCCCCCGACAGGATTGTGATGACCTTGTAGGGAAAGGGCGTAACACCGGCGATCAACACAGCCCATGCACCATATTCGTTATAGCGAAGCTGGAAACCGGCAAAGCTCTCGGTCTTGCCATAAAACTCCAACACCGGCAGGCCGATCTGTTCAAAGAACACTGCGCCGATGAAGTAACCAAAGGCGCCGCCCAGAACCGAGGCAACAGTGGCAATACCTGCGATCAAAAAGGCACGACGCGGGGCCGCAATGATCATCGGTATCATCAGGATATCAGGTGGGATGGGAAAGACCGAGCTTTCGACGAAGGCCACAATCGCCAGGGCCCATAAGGCGTGGGGCGATTGGGCCAGACCCAACGTCCAGTTGTATAAAGCGCGGATCATGGATGCTCCTGTTGATTTGGGGTCTTGCATCACGCGGTGCAATTGCCGTCAAGGGGACAACGGGGTCTTGGGGTATGACCGTATCGCCACGCAAGATTGGCCGGGGCACAGAATTGCAGGCGAATCGAGGCTCAGCGGCGACGGGGCAGCCCTTTGCAAATTGCCATCGCAGCCTGTGCGAAAAACCTCTGGGCCGGTGCTGACCCCGGTTCAGGGCGCCGACATAGCGGCAAAATCGCTTTAAGTGTAAAATTGGGACAGACAGCCGATTGACGCGCCCCGCAAGGCGCGTTACATCGCTCTCACTGGGCCCGAGTGGCGGAATGGTAGACGCAGGGGATTCAAAATCCCCCGTCGCAAGACGTGGGAGTTCGAGTCTCCCCTCGGGCACCAGTTTGATTTCAATATGTTCTTGAAAGCCTAATTATACGGCTAGGGATTGTTGAAGCAGAATTTGCTCCGCCTATCTTTCCTTGTCTCTTGTTTTGTTCTTTTGCTTTCTCGCTGTCTATGGAACTGGCGCTTGTGGGAAAATGGAGCGGGTCGATTATCGTAAGCGCGGTAGGCCGTTACTTTGGCTTGCTGTAGTAACGTCATCCTACAGCAAGCCAAGTTCTTTGGGTGCTGCCTGTCCAAGTCGTTGTTGAACTCCGCGACTGGGTCGCAGTTCTCGTTGGTATATCACGAGTAAGGTTGATCAAACTTGTCGCAGATCTCCACTTTGTTGCGCTTCATGCTCGGGTGCATAAGCTAAGCCCTGAACCGCTATCAGGTCGCTGCATAGTGATTGATTTGCCGGGACCAGACCTGACCTTTTGGCTACCGATATTTTTAATAGATTGATGCGAAGACGCAATCTTTGATTCTTATGCAGGAGTGGTTTCGTTGTTCCATTTCGCGCCACCAGATCTTAGCTCCGAATAAAGTGATTCGGGAGAACATCCGTATTGTTAACTATATACTCTGTGATTACCCGCTGTGGTATATCGTCTGTTCTGTTTGCAACCTTATCGGGTGTTGCTGTTTTGATCATTGGTTAATTGGGGAATCAGTGCCGACTTGGGTTTCTTGTTTGTTTACAGTCAAGGTCAATTCACTCACGCTTTAGAAGAAAACATTGAAAAAACAGTTTAAAATCTGCCGATATGGACAGGTTGACCGGCAATTTCGGAGACAATGAAATTGGTGCTCCTTGGTGTTAAGTTGCGTTAATCCACTGTTTTGCCCCAAAACAAACAGATATTGGCGGCTGATACCTGACTGATTTCCCTTTGCGACAGCGCCTGACCCTTGTAATAGTAAACAGATCCTTAATCTGGGAAGGATTGTGGCCGCGGGGGCGGTTGGTAAGAGTGGATGTGAGCCATTTTGATATATGATGGCTCATAGGAGTATTGGCGTATTTGGGTTAATACCCATCGCAGGAATCCTATCTTTTCTATCTCACTCGATCGAGCTGGCTGCGTTGTCGCGTAAAGACCGGAGCGTCTGGTTCGCGTTGTTTTTTCGGCTACCAATGCCGAGCTTGATGGGACGACCTTAACTGTTCTTGGGTCTGAGTTGCTGTAGTGAGGAATGAAGTAGATGCCGGTATTTGCGCTGTATAATTTCGATGAAACAGGCACCACTGTAACCGATTCCGCCTTGGAAAACGGTGTGCAGAACGGGGTCTATCTTGATGGCGCAATGTCAAACGGCAGTCAGGTCGTCCTCGACGGCGTAGATGACAAGGTAAAGATTTATCCTGATGAGACGTTCCAGATGTCGAGTGGCACCTTGGAGATCCAGTTCTCTCAGGGTGCGCATGTCGGTGATACACCCAATACGGTTCTGTCGCGGGATACATTGAGTGAAACCGACGGAGGCTACCGGATCGAGGTGATGCCTGACGGATCTGTCATGGTTTCGCATGAATCGGGATGTGATACGGCGACCTTCCAGACCGAAGCCGGTTTTGTGAATCCAGGCGATGATATCAATCTGGTCTACTCATGGGATGCGGCTGTTGGCGGTACGTTGCAGATTTCCAACCTGACCACCGATATCGGCTATGAGGCTGAAGTGCCGGCGGGGTTGACCATGGATCAGGGGCCGATAAACCAGCCTTGGCTCATCGGTGCGGGTCAGTCGCAATCGGATGCCGGTGCGCTGAACAATCTGGATACGCCGTTTCAGGGCACTGTCGGGATGTTCTCGCTGTCCGATACGGTCGATAATGCACCTGATGGCCCGACCGCGAACCCAGATGCGGTTACGACCATGGAGGATACTGCAATCGATGCCATTCCTGTGCTGGCGAATGACACCGAAACAAATGACCAGCCGCTGACGGTTTCCGGCACACCCACAGCCGAAAATGGCAGCGTAAGCGTGAATGAGGACGGCACGCTAGCCTATACCCCGAACCCGGATTTTGTGGGCGAGGATACGATTACCTATACGGTGCGCAACCCTGACGGGGTTGAGGCAAGCAGCACGGTTTCGGTCACGGTCACCCCGGTCAATGATGCCCCTGTCGTGGTTGAGGATCGGGAGGTGACCGATCTCGATACGGCGGTGGTCGTCGATCTGATTGGCAATGATACGGATGTCGACAATCCGAATGCGGATTTGGCGCTGACGGGGACGCCGACCTCTGCCAACGGGACGGTTGTGGTCAATACCGATGGCCGCAGCGTGACCTTTACGCCAAATGACGGTTTTATCGGTCCGGCCACAATCAACTATACCGTCATTGACCCCGATGGGCTGACCGATGAGGGTGTTGCAACGATCTCGGTCGTGGACCCTACGCGGGACGGTATCGTGCGCGGCACTGATGGCGCCGACCTTATCGATGGTGCCTATATCGATCCTATCGATTCCGATCGGGTGGATGCAGGTGATGCGCTTTTTGCGACGGATGGTCCCGATGATGATCGTGTCCGTGCAGGGGCTGGCGATGATACCGTCTATTCAGGGCTGGGTGATGATACGGTCTGGGCAGGCGAGGGTCGTGATCTGGTGTATGGCGGTGTCGGCGATGACGTGCTGCGCGGCGAGGAGGGCGGTGATTTCCTCTATGCTGGGGATGGTAGGGATACGGTTTACGGCCAGGAGGGGGATGATTTCATCAAGACCTCGGGCTCGTCCGCATTGCCCGACATCGACTATCCCGGCTTTTATCCAGCCGATAGCAACCCCGAAGACGACCGCGACCTTGTTTATGGCGGTCAGGGCAATGATACGATCATCACCGGAGATGACGCGGATACCATCTTTGGCGATACCGGAAATGATTCCATTGACGCCGGTATCGATGCGGATCTGGTGTATGGCGGTGTCGGCGACGATACGATTGTCGGCAGCGAGGGTGCTGATACGATCTTTGGCGGTGCCGGCGACGATGTGATCTATGGCGGGCTTGGTGAAGGTGCTGCCGATCTTTTGAATTTGCCGGATGACATTGACCTGCGGCCTGAGAACAACCTTGATGTGATCTTTGGTGGCGGCGGCAATGACACGATCTATGGTGGCGATGATAATGACAGCCTGAGCGGCGGCGAAGGCGATGATGCGCTCTATGGCGGTTTCGACAATGATTTCCTGAGTGGTGATGAGGGCAACGACCTGCTCTCGGGTGACGAAGGCGCGGATACGCTGGTCGGTGCTGAAGGCGGCGATACGCTGATCGGTGGCGAAGGCGCGGATGTGCTGTTTGGCGGTGCCGATCGGGACGTGTTCATCGTGAACACCCCTTCAGGCGGCACCGAGGCCGATGGCCCGCGTGAGTTCATTGATGGCGGTGAAGAGGGGGATGATTATGACACGCTTGACCTGCGTGGCTCTGGTCCATTCAGCATCGCTTATTCGGATGACAACCCCGAGGATGGTACGGTCAGCTTCTTTGACGAAGATGGCAATCCGGCAGGGTATCTTGATTTTGCCAATATCGAAAATGTCATCCCCTGTTTTACACCGGGCACATTGATCGCCACACCGAAAGGCGAGGTTCCCGTTGAAAGCTTGACCGCCGGGGATCGGGTGATCACCCGCGATAATGGTATTCAGCAAATCTGCTGGACGGGTGTCAAGAAAATGGATTGGGGTGCGCTGACCGTCAACCCGCATCTGCGGCCGGTTATGATCCGCCGTGGCAGCCTTGGGCATGGCCTGCCAGAGCGGGATATGATGGTCAGCCCGAACCACCGGATTTTGGTGTCCAACGACCGCACATCGCTTTACTTTGATGAGCATGAGGTTCTGGTCGCGGCCAAGCATCTTGTGGGTGGCAAGGGGATTTTCAACGTCGACAGCATCGGCACCAGCTATATCCATTTTATGTTTGAACAGCATGAGGTTGTGCTGTCGGATGGGGCGTGGACTGAAAGCTTTCAGCCGGGCGATTATACACTGAAAGGTATGGGCAATGCGCAACGCAACGAGATCCTTGAACTGTTCCCCGAGCTAAAAACCAAGGAAGGCCTGGAGGATTATGCCGCCGCCCGCCGCACCTTGAAAAAGCACGAAGCCAAGCTCTTGGCCCACTGAATACCGGCCTAGTCGCCATTGCTGGCGGCGCGCCATTTGGCCCAATCTTCGGGGGTGTCCAGATCGGTGGTGGCATGGGCTGCGGTTAAGGGCACGGCAATTACCGCCCTTGCATGTTTCGTGACCACGGCCCTTGCGCCTGCGTCCCCTTGCAGGGCCAATAGATCATCATGCGCCCAAGGCGGAAAGATGACCGGATGGCCCGGCACCCCGTCTTGGGATGTGGCGCGGTGGATCTTTTGCGGGGCGGTGCAATAGACCGCGATCATGGTGGCGAGGTCGCTTGTATCGATTTCCGGCATATCGGCCAGCAGCACCATGACCGCATTTGTGCGGGGCAGGGCGGCCACCCCTTTACGGAGTGTATTGGCCATGCCCTCTTGGGTATTGGCAACCGGTATGATGCTTGCTGCAAGCCCTGCGAGCGCGGCCCTGCGCGCGGGGTTATTGCGGGGCAGGGCGACCAGAACCGGCGCGCCGGTGCCAAGGGCAGACCCTACAATGCGGCGCAGCAACGGTTGGCCCGCGACAGGTTCCAATAGCTTGTCCACCCCGCGCATCCGCCGTGATGCCCCCGCTGCCAATACAAGAACTGTGACCGGTGGCGGGGCTCTGCCTTGTGTCATAATTTTGCCGTCCTTTGGCGATAAAACAGGGATAACGCGCGGTCGTGCAGCACGATTTGTCAACGCCCGACCCGGTGCAAATCCGGCCTAAAAGGGCTTGGCTGCATATTAGCCATTGTATTTACAGGCTTTGTAGCCTTATTGTTGCAATACGCAAATCCGAGTATGTGACAAACTTGGTAAGCGCGACAGATTTACGCTGCGGAATATTGGATGGGCAAGATGCTCGTCGATATGGACACGTGGTGGACCACCGGCCGAAAGGCCCCTCTTTTGCCCGCCAAGTCATTGACAATGCGGGCCTTTCAAACAGTGCAGTAATGCATTCAGGATAAACCGCGATGAGCCGCGCAGAAAATTTAGCTATAGCTGAGGGGGGGCCTTTACGGCCGAGCCTGCCGCTATCGATGCGCAGCCTCGCCCAGACAAGTCACCACATCCGCGCAAATCGCCCCCCCGGAAAATCTCCGGCGCGGTGGGCGCGACTGGGTGCTATGGAACATAATGGCCAAGAAGATGCTTATCGATGCCACCCACGCCGAGGAAACTCGGGTGGTTGTGGTGGATGGAAACAAAGTTGAGGAATTCGATTTTGAAACCATCAACAAACGCCAGCTTGCTGGAAATATTTATCTCGCAAAAGTAACGCGGGTAGAGCCGTCCTTGCAGGCGGCATTTGTGGATTATGGTGGAAACCGCCATGGTTTCCTTGCCTTCGCGGAAATTCACCCTGATTACTACCAGATCCCTGTGGCCGATCGCCAAGCGCTGTTGGATGAAGAGC
Organism: Pseudorhodobacter aquimaris; assembly: GCF_001202025.1. Lineage (GTDB taxonomy): Bacteria > Pseudomonadota > Alphaproteobacteria > Rhodobacterales > Rhodobacteraceae > Pseudorhodobacter > Pseudorhodobacter aquimaris. Next base: position 13,842 of record NZ_LGHS01000061.1, on the reverse strand, counting down.
GTGCTTTGGCCCAAGCCGAGGACAGCGACGAAAAGGAAAAATCCCGTGGACGGCGCGGGTCTCGTGCGCAATCCTCCAACAACGATGACGCGGTGAAAACGGCCGAGATCGGGGCGATGGATGTCGTTGATCTGGAAGAGGAAAGCGAAGGCGACGGTGCCACCGAGGCCGAGGTTGCCGAGCCGGTTACCGATGTGCCCGCAGGTGGGGCCGAAGCCGCCCACAGTGATGAAGGTGCAACTGAGAACGCAGAAAACGGCGATTCTGAGGGTGACGATGTCGCAGATGATGGTGACGAAAGCGACGACGAGGAAGAACCCTACCGCGCGATGGATACCGCCTCGGAATCCGGCGAAGGTATTGAATCGGTTGCCGATGAGGATGTGACCGAAGAGATCCGCGCCCCGCGCCGCCCACGTGCGCGCCGCTACAAGATCCAGGAAGTGGTCAAGGTGCGCCAGATCATGCTGGTGCAGGTGGTCAAGGAAGAGCGCGGCAACAAGGGCGCGGCTCTGACGACCTATCTGTCGCTAGCGGGCCGCTATTGCGTTCTGATGCCCAATACGGCGCGTGGTGGTGGCATCAGCCGCAAGATCACCCAAGCCAATGATCGCAAAAAGCTCAAGGAAATCGCGGCCGAGATCAAGCTGCCGGAAGGCGCAGGCCTGATCATCCGCACGGCAGGGGCCAAGCGTACCAAGCCTGAGATCCGCCGCGACTATGAATATCTGATGCGCCTGTGGGAACAGATCCGCGAGTTGACGCTGAAATCTTCGGCGCCAGCGGCGATCTATGAGGAAGGAAATCTGATCAAACGCTCGATCCGCGATCTTTACAGCCGCGAGATTGACGAAGTGCTGGTCGAGGGGGCCGAAGGCTACCGCGTGGCCAAGGATTTCATGCGCATGATCATGCCGACCCACGCCAAGGCGGTGCAGCCCTATAATGACGCGACGCCGCTCTTTGCGCGCTATCAGGTCGAAAGCTATCTGGCGGGGATGTTCAACCCGACCGTTCAGCTGAAATCCGGCGGCTATATCGTGATCGGTATCACCGAGGCGTTGGTTGCAATCGACGTCAACTCTGGTCGTGCGACCAAGGAAGGCTCTATCGAGGATACGGCGACCAAGACCAACCTGGAGGCCGCCGAAGAGGTTGCACGCCAGTTGCGTCTGCGTGACCTTGCCGGGCTGATCGTTATCGACTTTATCGATATGGAAGACCGGCGCAACAATGCCGCGGTTGAGAAGCGCCTGAAAGAAAAGCTGAAAACCGACCGCGCGCGGATTCAGGTTGGCCGCATCTCGGGCTTTGGCCTGTTGGAGATGAGCCGTCAACGTCTGCGCCCCGGCATGTTGGAAAGCACGACCCAGCCTTGCGCCCATTGTCATGGCACGGGGTTGATCCGTTCCGATGACAGCATGGCGCTGCAAATCCTGCGCTCTTTGGAAGAAGAAGGGACGCGCAAGCGATCCCGCGAGGTTTTGTTGCGCGCGCCGATCGCAGTGGTGAACTTCCTGATGAACCAGAAACGCGAGCACATCGCCACGATCGAGGCGCGCTATGGCATGGCCGTCCGGATTGAAGGTGATCCCGCGATGATCAGCCCCGATTACAGCATTGAAAAGTTCAAGACCGCAACGCGTGTGGTGCAGGAAACCTCTGCCGCGATTTCGGGGAATTCCTCGATGATGGGGGCTTATGCCGATGACATCGAAGATCCGGAGATCCCCTCGGAAGAGGAAGAGAACGGCGAGGACGATAGCACCGTCACCCGCAGCGAAGAGGAGCCAAAGGATGGCAACGGCCGCAAAAAACGCCGCCGTCGTCGTCGCCGTCGCTCGAATGGCGGTTCTGATGAGGGTGACAACAACGATCAGGACAATAACAATCAGGATGAAGAGTCCGATACACCCGACAGTGCAGAGCCTACACCGGCAGAGCCTGCACCGGTAGAGGTGCAAGCCGAAGTTGATTTCACCGAAGAGGCGCCCAAAAAGCGAACCCGCTCCCGGACCCGCAAACCAAAGGCAGAGGCTGTTAGCGAAACTGTCGAGGCCGTTGCAGTCGCCGAGGGATCGGAAGCTGTTGAAGGGGTTGCTGCGGACACGCCAGCAGAAGTCGAAGCGCCAGCAGAAAAGCCAAAAGCCCGCCGGACCCGCAAGCCAAAGGTCGTTGCCGAAACGACAGAAGCCGAAGGCGAGAGCGCTGCTGAAAAAGAAACGACACCTGCCAAGAAGCCGCGTCCGCGTACACGCCGGGCCGCCAAGCCTAAAGAGGCAGCGGTGACCGAAGCGCCCGTTGATAAGGACGCCTCGGCCGACAAGGCAGAACCTGCGGCTGCCCAAATGCCGGAACCTGTTGTTGAACCAACGCCCGCACCGGTCGACGAAGCCAAGCCCGAACCGGCTGCTTCGATTGCGGTCTCTGCCGAGGAGACTGCGACAGAAGAGGCGAAACCAAAGCGTCGCGGTTGGTGGAACCTTAGCCGATAAAGGCGATCAGGATGACAAGAGGGGCGCGGGGGAAACCTCGCGCCCTTGTCTGTGGGTGGTTCTCTATGGGCAAGCCACGCGAACGTGACAATCTGTTCAGGTGACAAGCGCGGGTGGAACGCGCTAAGACCAGCGCATTAGTAAAGGACACAGCATGGCCGGAATTGACCTTATCGACGCAGCCCTCTTTCCCTCGATGTTTGTGGCGCTTCTTGCCGGGGTATTGTCGTTCCTTTCGCCCTGCGTTTTGCCGATTGTACCGCCCTATCTGGCCTATATGGGCGGGATCAGCATGAACGATATGAAGGGCAATTCCGCACGCCGCCGGGTCTTGCTGCCTGCGCTTTTCTTTGTGTTGGGGCTTTCAACAGTCTTTTTGTTCCTTGGCTTCACCGCCTCTATTTTTGGCACGTTTTTTCTGGAATATCAGGATATTTTGTCCAAGGTTTCGGGGGTGGTGGTGATCGTGTTCGGCCTGCATTTTCTGGGTGTTTTCCGCATTGGCATGCTGGACCGTGAGGCGCGCCTGGATGCGGGTGATCAGGGCGGGTCGGCCTTTGGCGCCTATCTGTTGGGGCTTGCCTTTGCCTTTGGCTGGACGCCCTGCATCGGCCCGCAACTGGGCGCGATCCTGTCACTGGCGGCAAATGAGGCAAGCCTGACCCGTGGCACGACCTTGCTTGGCGTCTATGCCTTGGGGTTGGGCTTGCCGTTCATCTTTGCGGCGATGTTTATTGAACGTGCGGTGGGTGTGATGGCGCGACTCAAACGGCATATGAAGACGATCGAGCGGGCGATGGGCGTGTTGCTGATTGTGGTTGGCGCGGCCCTGCTGACGGGCGCATTTTCGGCATTCTCGTTCTGGTTATTGGAAACCTTCCCGGTGCTAAGCACTCTGGGATGAGCTGAGCGTAGGGGCGAGAGATGAAAAGCGATCAGAGCGTTTCGCGCCGCCGCGTTTTCTACATCCCCGGCTATGATCCGTTTCACCCCCGCCGCTACCGCGAGCTTTACCGCAAAGAGGCGGCAGAGCAGGCAAGGATTTCCGGCTATTCCCTTGATATCAAGCCCAAAGAGGCTGGCGGGGCATATGGCTGGCAGGTGAATGCGCAGATCAACGGGCAGATTCAGACGCAGGTGGATGTGCTGGTCTGGTCGGATATCGTCAAGGACTCGATGGCGACGGGCATTCTTGCAACCTATGTACAGCTGGTCAGGACGGCGTGGATCTATATCGCCTCGGGTGCGCTGTTCCGGTTGATGCGCCTGCGCAAGGGGCCGGTGATTGCGGCGCTTTATCCGGTGGTGTTCTTGCTGGGACAGCTGGCGTTGGCGGCGCTTTTGCTGCGCGGGGCGGTGGCGCTTAGTGCGATGGTTCTGCCGGATTGGGGCTGGCTGATGGGGTTTGGCGCGGGGCTGTTAGGGGCTGTGGCCCTGCTGCGCTGGTTCCGGCGGATCGACAATAAGATTTTCGCCTATTATCTGATGCATGACTATGCCTATTCGGCCCAGTTACAAGGCATGAACCCACCGCAGCTTGAGGTGCGGATGCAAGATTTCGGTGATGCGATTTGCAAGGCTTTGCACGAGGATGTCGATGAGGTTTTGCTCGTCGGGCATTCCTCGGGGGTGCATCTGGGGGTGTCGGTTCTGGCTGATCTGATCCGCGCGGGGCGGGTGCCCGCCGATGGCCCTGTGTTGTCATTTCTGTCGCTGGGGCAGGTGGTGCCAATGGTGTCCTTTTTGCCCAAGGCGCATCGGTTGCGCGCCGATCTTGCCTATCTTTCGGCCAGTGATGCGCTGACATGGGTTGATGTGACGGCCCCCGGCGATGGCTGCGCCTTTGCGCTGTGTGATCCGGTGGCGGTGACGGGGGTGGCGCCTGCGGGCAAGCGTTGGCCCTTGGTATTTTCGGCGGCCTTTACGCAAAGCCTGTCGCCCGCCCGCTGGCAAGAGTTACGCTGGCGCTTCTTTCGTCTGCATTTCCAATATCTCTGCGCCTTTGACCAGCCAAGGGATTACGATTATTTCCAGATCACCGCAGGGCCGCAAACCCTTGGCGCGCGCTATGCGGGGCGGGCTGCCTCGGCATCACGGATAGAGCGGGCGGTGAACAAACATATCTCGGTGGCGCCATGATCCCGCCCAAACCCGCGGCGCGGCCCGATAAGGTCTCGCTTTGGCGCTATCTGAAACTGTTTCGCCGCGATATCCTCTCGGCACAGCCTGCGCGGCTTTATCGGGCGTGGATGGCCGAATTCCGCACCCCGTTTTTCCGCAGCTATATGTGCAATGATCCGGCCCTGATCCGGCTGGTGTTGAACGGGCGGCCTGATGATTTCCCGAAATCCGACCGTATCCGTGAGGGGCTGAAGCCACTGCTTGGCGCGTCGGTTTTCCTGACCAACGGTCCCCAATGGAAGCAACAGCGCCGGATCATCGACCCCGCATTTGAGGGCGGCCGTATCCGAGAGACCTTTCCCGCCATGGCCGCGGCGGGGCAGGCCGCCGCGGCCCGATTGCAACCCGGCGTGCAAGAGATCGAGCCGGAGATGAGCCATGCCGCCGCCGATGTCATCTTTCGCACGCTGTTTTCCATCCCGATCGAACATGAGATCGCGGCCGAGGTCTTTGACCAGTTTCAAGCCTATCAGCGTGAACACCGCTGCTGAATTTCGCGGCCTTTCTGCCGGTGCCCCGTTGGTTTCCGCGGTTTCATTCCCGTCGTACCAAACAAACGGCGGAAAAAATCCGCGGGTTGATCCGCCAGTTGACCGAGGCCCGCGTCGCCGAGATTGCGGCAGGCACAGCACCCGATGATCTGGCGACCAAGATCATGACCACGGCCGATCCGCAAACCGGCAAGGTTTTCGGCACCGAGGATATGATCGATCAGGTCGCGATCTTCTTTTTGGCGGGGCATGAGACCAGCGCCTCGGCGCTTGGCTGGGCGCTTTATATGCTGGCGATGTATCCCGATGTGCAGGACAGGGTCGCGGCCGAGGCCATGACGCTGGACGACCCGCTTGAATTTACCGCAATGGGCAAGCTGAAATTTACCCGCGATGTGTTCCGTGAAACGCTGCGGCTTTACCCGCCTGTGCCGATGATGGTGCGTGAAAACACCTGTCCCGAAACCTTTCGCGGGCGTGATGTTGCAAAGGGCGCGCAGATTGTCCTGAGCCCGTGGCACCTGCAACGCCATGAGCGGATCTGGGACTGGCCCGACGAGTTTGACCCTGACCGCTGGCAGGGTGAGGCCGCCAAAACCAGTGCGCGTGATGCGTTCCTTCCGTTTTCCGCAGGGCCACGGGTGTGCCCCGGTGCGGGGTTTGCGATGGTTGAGGGGCCGCTTTTGCTGGCGCTTCTGATACAAAAGTTCTGCTTTGCGACCGTTGCAGGGCGGGTGCCGGTTCCGGTCGCGCATTTGACAGTGCGGGCCAAGGACGGGATCTGGATGGATGTCTCGCTGCGAAGATCGCCGTGACCCCGCTTGCGCCCATCCCCCGCCAAGGGTAAACCCGAGGCAACACAAGAAAAGAGGCTCGCATGTCCATTGATATCGATACCGCCCGAAAGGTCGCGAAACTCGCCCGGATCAGGGTGGAAGAGGCTGAATTGCCCGCATTGGCGACGGAGCTTTCGGGCATCCTTGGCTTTATGGAACAGCTGAACGAAGTCGATGTCGAAGGGGTGGAGCCGATGACCTCGGTCACGCCGATGCATCTTCGGATGCGCGAAGATGTCGTGACGGCGGGGAATATCCCGGATCAGATCCTCAAGAACGCCCCGGATGCGCGGGAAGGATTTTTTGCAGTGCCGAAGGTGATGGAATGACACATCTCAATGAATTTACCATCGCGGATGCCCGTGATGCCCTGCGCAAGGGTGACGTGACTGCGACCGACCTGACGATGGCCTGTTTGACTGCAATGGATGCGGGTGACGGGCTGAACGCCTATGTGCATAAAACCCCCGAAATGGCGCTGGAGATGGCGCGGGCGGCGGACGCACGGATCAAAGCGGGCGATGCGCCTGCGATGTGCGGCATCCCCTTGGGGATCAAGGATCTGTTTTGCACCAAAGGCGTGGCCTCACAGGCGGCCAGCCGGATTCTGGAAGGGTTCAAACCCGAATACGAATCAACCGTGACGACACAACTTTTCAATTCCGGCGCGGTGATGCTGGGCAAGTTGAACATGGATGAATTCGCGATGGGGTCGTCGAATGAGACATCCTGTTACGGCAATGCCATCAACCCTTGGAAGGTGGATGATCGCGCGCTTACGCCCGGTGGGTCTTCGGGCGGCTCGGCGGCGGCGGTTGCGGCGGATTTGTGTTTGGCGGCGACCGGCACCGATACGGGCGGCTCTATTCGCCAGCCAGCCGCGTTTACCGGCATCGTGGGCATCAAGCCGACCTATGGCCGCGTGAGCCGTTGGGGCCTGGTGGCCTTTGCCTCTTCCTTGGATCAGGCCGGACCGATGACGAAATCGGTGCGCGATGCGGCGATCATGCTGGAGGCGATGTCGGGTCATGACCCCAAAGACAGCACCAGCGCCGATTTGCCCGTGCCGGATTTCGAGGCGGCGCTGACCGGCGATATCCGTGGCAAGAAAATCGGTATCCCGAAGGAATACCGGATGGAGGGCATGCCCGCCGAGATTGAGAAACTCTGGGCCGATGGCACGGCGATGCTCAAGGATGCGGGCGCGGAGATTGTTGATATTTCCCTGCCACATACCAAATACGCGCTGCCTGCTTATTATGTGATCGCACCTGCCGAGGCCTCTTCGAACCTCGCGCGCTATGACGGGGTGCGCTATGGCCACCGCGCCAAGCTGGGGCCGGGCGATGGCATCACCGAGATGTATGAGAAAACCCGTGCCGAAGGCTTTGGCCATGAGGTGCAGCGCCGCGTGATGATCGGGACTTATGTGCTGTCGGCAGGGTTCTATGACGCCTATTACAACCGTGCGCGCCGCGTGCGGGCCTTGATCAAACAGGATTTCGACAAGGTCTTTGCCAGCGGTATTGATGCGATCCTGACACCTGCCACCCCGAGCGCCGCGTTCGGTCTTGGAGAAATGGCCACGGCGGATCCGATTGAGATGTACCTCAATGACGTCTTTACCGTGACCGTGAACCTTGCAGGCCTGCCGGGGATTTCTGTTCCCGTGGGGCTGGACAGCAAGGCCCTGCCTCTTGCGTTGCAGATGATCGGCAAACCGTGGGATGAGGCAGGTTTGCTAAATCATGCCTATGTGTTGGAGCAAGCTGCAGGATTTGTAGCCAAGCCGGAAAAATGGTGGTAGGTCACAGCTTTCAGAATGCTGCTGCCGGAGTTGCGCATGCGATCGACTAAAGCCATCTGTGTCCTGTTGGCGCTCGCCGCCTGTGCCCCCTCTGTGCCCGATAGCGGTGCAGGGGTCGGGTTCGGGGATTATTCCGACTATGTGCGCCAGCGTGATACCCAAGCGGTCGCGCCGCTTGGCACGCTGCCGCAAAGCCCTACGACGTTCTCGCCCGAAACAGCCCGCGCAGCGATCGACAATGCCGAGAATGGTACGGGGATCCAGACGGGCCGCGTGATCGGTCAAGGCAGCGTGACACCCGAGGCCAACCGCCCGCGCGGTAATGCACCCGCAGGCATCAGGCAGGAATCGGGTGAAATGCGGTCAGGTGGCATTTCGGATGAACAAAACTTTGACGCGGTTGCGGGGCGTGAGACCATCGAAAGTGATGCTGAACGCTTAGCCAGACAACGTGCGCAATATGAGGTGATCGCCCCCACCGCCCTGCCACAGCGCAGCGGTGATATAGGGCCGAACATCGTGGAATTTGCGCTGTCGACAACACATGCCCCCGGTACACAGATGTATAAGCGTGGCGGCCTGTTCACCCGCGACCCGTTGGTGACCTGTGCCAAATACGCCTCGCCCGATCTGGCACAAGAGGCATTTCTGGCCAACGGCGGCCCCGCGCGTGACCGTGAGGGGCTGGATCCCGATGGCGACGGTTTTGCCTGTGGCTGGGATCCGCGGCCTTTCCGGACCGCCTTGCAATAAGGCCCATGCCTTTGTCCCCGAATTTCGGTGTGCGACGGAACGGCTTGCGGCCTAGTCTTATCGTTATCCACTATACCGCGATAGAGAGCTGTGCGGCGGCCCATGCGCGGCTGTGCGACCCTGTGGCCGAGGTCTCGGCGCATTACTTGCTTGATTATGACGGTACCACGCATGCGCTGGTGGAAGAGGCCGCGCGTGCTTGGCATGCCGGGGCGGGGCAGTGGTGTGGCTTGGATGATATCAACTCCCGCTCTATCGGGATCGAGCTGGCGAATGACGGGTTTGAACCCTTCCCCGAACCACAGATGGCGGCGCTTGAAGGTTTGCTGGCGGGGATCATGGCGCGCTGGTTGATCCCGCCCCAAGGGGTGATCGGCCATTCGGATATGGCGCCGGGGCGCAAGTCCGATCCGGGGGCGCGTTTCGATTGGGCAAGGCTGGCGCGGGCGGGTTTGGCGGTCTGGCCCGAAGGTGCGTCAGAGGCTGATCCTGCGGGCTTTGCCGGTTTTGCGCGGCGCTTTGGCTATCCTGATGTGCCTGCCGATGATCTGCTTGCGGCCTTTCGTTTGCGGTTTCGTCCGGCCGCGACCGGACCTGTGGACCCTATTGATGCGGGGCTTGCGCAGGACCTTGCCGCACGCTTTGCAATTGACCATAGGGCCAAGGACGCGTAATCCCCCTCTTGCGCGGATGGCTGGATGGCCGCGTGTGATGCGAAGTCTTTTTGGGAAACCGTATCATGCGAGGAAAGTCCGGACTCCATGAGGCAAGGGTGCCGGGTAACGCCCGGCTGGGGTAACCCAAGGGAAAGCGCCACAGAGAAGAGAACGCCCTGCAGGTCAGGGCAATGGTGAAACGGTGGGGTAAGAGCCCACCGCGGACGTGGCAACACGGACGGCATGGCAAGCCCCACCCGGAGCAATGCCGAATAGGGGCCTCATGTGATTGCTTTCGGGCAAAAGCAGGGACGCTTCAGCCCAGAGGCCCGGGTTGGCAGCTAGATCCCACTGGTAACAGTGGGGCCAGAGGAATGGTCATCGAAGGGGGGCACCCCCCGGAACAAAATCCGGCTTATAGGCCATCCGCGCAATTTGTTTTCATGGCTTTGGGATCGGATCCGGCAAGAGTTAAAAAAGATGCGGCAAAAGCAGGAAAATCGCGTTGACTCGGGACGGTGACATAGGCATAAGCGCACGATATTAGGATTTCGCGGGGAAATGAGTTTCCCTCGCACGCAGGAGAAACGATATGGCGAAACCGGCGACGATCAAGATCCGTCTGAACTCGACGGCGGGCACCGGGCACTTCTATGTGACCAAGAAAAACGCCCGCACCATGACCGAAAAAATGGTTATCCGCAAGTATGACCCGGTTAAGCGTGAGCATGTTGAGTATAAAGAAGGCAAGATCAAGTAAGATCTTTATTCTTATGCCAGATAGAGGCCGCTCCTTTTCGGGGGCGGTTTTTTTTATGTGTGGGCGTCTTGGCTCAGGGTCTCGTCTTTGGCTCGCGGTAGGGATGTAATTCGCTGATGGCCGAAAAGACCGGCCTCGGGGGCGAGGCGATGGGGTGCTGGCCTCTGGGGGCAGGGGGCGTGACGTCAAAGCAGTGCGCCTGAGGCGCCGGCACGAACCGCAGGATTGTGGGCGAAAACGAACTATACTCCTTCGGCGGCAGCCCTGACCAACGTTCCGCCCCAAACTGCGATCTTCGCAAGATTTCCGAGCGGTGATCAAAGTAGATCGCCACTTTCGCTATACGATCCACCCCAAAAACCAGTCCGAATTTCTGCGACTACCTTTCAGATCTGGAATGGGACATCCAGCACTGGACTCGGGCCAGATGCTCGCATCAACGATTTGGACCCAGTCCGCAGATCACCATAGATGGTGTGATTGCGGCGGTCGCTCTCCAGGGGCGAACGAGGTCCTGTATATTGGCCTCTCCAGAAAACGCTGTTAGGAGAACGATCATGGAGTGCCATGCCGGTTTGGACGTATCGCTAAAACAGATTTCGATCTGCGTCGTTGAGGCAGACATTAAGACCGTTGCCCGAGGTGTGTGCCCGGCTGACCCGGAGGGCGTGGCGGGTTGGTTCACATCAGTCCACCTTCGTTGAGAAGATCGGATCTGTTGCGTTGCTTAATCAGTGCGCGTGCGGAGTTGATCAGCCTTCGCAAGGAACTCAAAGGCCATATTCGAGGAATTCTCCAGACCTTCGGCATCCGTTTGACGGGTATCGGGAAAGCTGGACAGCGGTAGGCCTTTCGCGACCCGCTCGCTGCTGCAGCAGAGCGCGATCCAGTGCTGCGTGTCATCGCGGCCGGGTTCATCTCTGCCCATGCCACGGCAGATCTGGATCGTGCGGTCAATTACAAAGCGCAGAGCCACTCTGTAGCCCGACGACTGATGACAATCTCTGGGGTTGGCCCGATCGTTTTGCTGAGTTTTTTCGCGCTGGTCGACGATCCTGCGCAGTTTCGCAGGGCGAGCGATGGTGGCGCTTTCTTCGGCTTTACGCCACGACGATATCAATCAGACGAGATGGGCTGGTCCGGCCGCATCTCAAATGCGGTGATAAGGCCATGCGTAGTGCGTTGGTCGAGGCCGCAAGTACCTCGATCAATCGGGTGCAGCGGTTCTTGGCGCTTAAGAGCTGGGCGGTAAGGCTTGCTGGACGACGTGGGTTTGCCAAGGCCGCAGTCGCAACCGCCCGGAAAATCGCGGTGCTGATGCTGACGCAGTGGAAAAAGGAAACCGAGTTCAAAGGGACAAAGGAGACCATTGCTTGACCTGAATTCTCGCCCGAGGAGGCGGGAAGCCAAGTCCCGAAGGGGTGCAGGTTGATCGATCTCGTGCTGGCTGCTGGGATGTGGATTGTTCCGCATAACCCGTACCACGCATTGGAGACGATCCACTGACGAAAACCATAGTGAGGCGAAAAAATGGCGACCTCGTAGAGAACCATGACCCCGGACGGATATTCAGCTTTGCCGCTTGACAGGGCCGCTATCAGAGAACAGGCCAGCGGCGTGTGAAAGCCGCATAGATAGGCCGGATACACGACTGCACTGATCTCTTGTTTATAAGGGAAAAAACCTCTTGGACAAACGGCGGCAACCACAGAATCCATAACCATTGCGCAGCGTGATCTTGTGCGTCCTCGATGGTTTGCATGATTGTATTGGTCGAGCCACTCACGGCTGGAAGGGCGGTTGTAGTACGCCCCCCAACGGTGCCTGCATCGTCGGCCGGACAATGGATTTAGGCGCTTTGATGGGGCTGACCGGGGTGAATGTGCTGGATGGTAACCTGATCTGTACCCCTAAAACTTCTCCAGATTTGTGTAGAGTCCGCCCAACAAAAGGACGGACACATGAAGGCACGATTTGCGGATGAACAGATTATTGCGATGATCAGGTAACAAGAAGCTGGCGAGAAGACGGCTGATCTATGTCGGCGGCTCGGGATCAGCTCGGCGACGTTCGACAAATACAAACCGAAATATGGGGGCATGGAGCCGTCGGTTGCGAAGCGGTTGCGGGCTTTGGAGGACGAGAACGGTATGAAGGCCGCGCCGGAACCGGTGATCGACGTGAAGACCCTGCATGCGAAGATCGGAGAGCTGACGCTGGAGAACGATTTTTTGTCCGGCGCGCTCGGCAAGGCGGGTCTGTTGGCGCGCGCAAAAAAGATCGATCCCACCGCCAAGCTGAGCGTCAGCCGCCAGGCGATCATGCTGGGGATCAGCCGCGGCAGCGTGTGTTACAAGCCCCGCCCGGTGTCGGACGCCGATCCGAAGCTGATGCACCGGATCGACAAGCCTTATATGGAATTCCCGTTCGCGGGCAGCCGCATGCTGCGGGGCCTGCTGGTGCAGGAAGGCTTCAAGGTAGGGCGGCTGCACGTTGCCGCGCTCCCTCTTGATGGGGTGGACGCCCCCTCACGGCATCTTTGTGCCAAGGTAGCGGTGTCGAAACTTGCTACGAGGAGGAAGCGCCCATGGAAAAGGTTAGCATTGTTGGGCTGGATATTGCCAAGAATTCATTTCACGCACATGGAGCGGCCGAGGACGGATCGAAGGTTTTTAGTAAGGCTTTACCGCGAGGCCGAGTGTTGGAGTTTTTCGGTCGGGTTGAGCCCTGTATCATCGCCCTGGAGGCCTGTGCAGGTGCGCATCACTGGAGCCGGGAGCTTTCCGGACTTGGTCACGATGTCAAGCTGATCGCCCCGCAATACGTCAAACCCTACGTGAAGCGGCAAAAGAACGATGCGAACGACGCTGCGGCCATCGCTGAAGCAGCGTCCCGGCCAACCATGCGTTTTGTGGCGACCAAGACCACCGCACAACAAGGACAGTCGATGGTACTCAAGACCCGCGATCTGCTGACCGGGCAGCGCACCCAAACAATCAATGCGCTGCGAGGGCATCTGGCAGAACATGGGATTGTTGCTCCGAAGGGCCCTCAACATCTTCCTCGGTTGGAGAGGGATGTGGCTGAGAATGCCGAGCGCTTGCCAGCCGATGTGACGAGCCTCTGCCAAATGTTCTTCGATATGATTGATGGGCTGAGCGAACGCATTGATGAACTGACCAGGCGGCTCCGCCAAATCGCACGTCAGAACGATGTGGCGCGCAGGTTGATGACCATGCCGGGGATCGGTCCGGTGACGGCTGTATCAATTGCCGTGCTGGCTGCACCACCAGAGGTGTTCAGCAAGGGACGCGACTTTGCGGCTTGGATCGGGCTAGCACCACGCCAGCATTCTACGGGCGGCAAAACAAGGCTGGGCAAGATATCGAAGATGGGGCAACGCGATTTGAGACGCTTGCTGATCATCGGTGCCATGTCGGCGATTCAAGCAACGCAAAAGCGCGGCGGCGCGCCGGAGGGGTCGTGGTTGGCTCGCATGCTTATGCGCAAACCCAAAATGCTGGTAGCGGTCGCATTGGCGAACAAGATGGCGCGGATGGCATGGGCGATCATGGCTCATGGCGGCGTCTACAAGAAACCTGCCAACGCCTGAGCGCGAAGGCAGGCTGGGGTGCGGCGGTTCTGAACGGAGGTCATGGCAAAGCGTCGACGAGATCAGGAATAGGAAAACCAGTAATGTCCCGAGTAGCTTGTACTACGGCCTCTCGTTTTGGACCTGTTCCTCGAACTCACCATGAGGGCCCGCGACGTTGAAGGTCGCAACCAGAGGCCGGATACACGAAGGAACTCGACCGCAGTGCTGTTGCCAACGTCAAAAAAGCCGCTTGCAAACCCGGGGGCGT
>NZ_LGHS01000060.1 GCF_001202025.1 Pseudorhodobacter aquimaris | reverse complement strand
GTCTTCGAGCGTCCGGCGCACAGCATTGCCAAGCGCGCCCGAGGAGGTGTCGATATGCTCAAAAGCGGGCCAAATTCGCTGGGCCAGCGCGATGACGCCTTCGGCGGCGGCGGTCGGGTCTGTGCGGCCGACCGCGCGGATCTCGGAGCTTGCAGACTTTAACCGCTCAATGGCCTTGGCTGACGACTTCCAGCTGTACGCGCCCGCGCGCATACCCGGTTTGAACGCCCATTTGTGTGTCACCTTGCCGGCCATCTACAGCCTCCCCGCCATGCGCAGCGCATTTCCTTCGACAGTTTCCGCGGTTTGCGTGACATAGCCCTCTGTCGCACCCTGAAGTGCTGCCACCTCGGCTGTTACCTTCACCCTGCATGCCACCAGCTTGTCGACAAGTTCCTGGACCCGGTTTCTGACATCGGTCGGGCGATAGCCAATATCGCGCGCCACCTTTTCCCAATGCCGTCCCGCAATCATGTCCGGGGTGCGCTTCTTGCCCGCGATACCCTGGGCGTAACTCTGAACGACATGCGGCCAAGGCAGGACAGAGGACACATCGTAAAGCGGGGCAAGGCGCGGCGCGGCTGCGACCGGCAGGATCAGCGAATAATTCTTGGCATGGGCATCAGTGTTGGCGACCAGAATGTTGAAGATAACCTGATCAAGCAGGGCAAGGGCATCATTTGCGCTGACGTTCCGCCCAGTTTCCAACAGCATCTTGAGGTCCAGCCCGCGCAAAGTACCACGCTCATATTTCCGCCCCGGAGGAAAACCATTGGCCTGTGCGAAATCCTCTTGGTGAAGCCGCAGGATCTGATCATTCCGCCCGAGCCTGCGATCATAGCGCAACACGCCGATTGCCGTGCGGCCGGATGCCCTGAGGATCGTCGCTTGCGCAGCCTCGATGCCGATGGCCTGCGCCATTCGCAGACACCAGACTTCGTTCTCGGTGATGCCCGGCAGATTGCGATTGTCCGGCTTTACGATCAGTGTGGACGGGGCACCGTTGAGGGGAATAGCGAGCACGTCATTCGGGCCGGGCAAGCGCAGCACAGGCACGCCGCCCGAGTCAAGGACAGCCAAAGCCGACTTCTTCTGGCCACCCGCGAGGGACTGGCGCACCCCCTCCTCACCCACCAGAAATGGTCTCCGGCCAAGGTCTGCGAAGTGGCGTTCCAGTGCTTCAGGCGCATCGTCGGTGCCGTAGAACTGCGTCAGCGGCGTATAGGCCCAACGAATGCGGTCCGCAGGCTCCCCGAAGGACAGAGCCCCCGCGGTGTCCCCGCCAATCTCTTTCAGCACGGCCAACACATCGGCCTGATCCAGCCCCAGCGAGCGTGTCAAAACCTGAAGCTGTTCTTCCTCGGGGAGAAGGTTGGCAAGCCAGGGCGAGATGACCTCGGACGGATAGGGCTCGGCGCGCAAGGGCATGGTGACCGAGAGTGGGAACGCCCCTGCGGTCTGCAGCCACCTCTCATCGTAGCGCAAAGATAGCGTGCCATCAGCGGCAACATCTACATGTCCCACTTGAAGCGCATCAAACCAGATCGGAACCGAAACTGTCACTGGTAATCCCCAAGGTCATAGCCCTGCGACGCGTCTTTCGTCTTGGCGTCCGGGCCGGGAGGCGTATCATCCAACAGGGTCGAGAGAGACACGCGCAACGCCGCCGCAATCTTGGCCATCGTCGTCAGCCTGGCGTCACGCTTCCCCGTCTCGATCAGTGACAATGCCGGAGCACTGATCCCGGTGAGGCGCGCAAGCTGGTCGAGGTTGAGGCTCTGCTCAGCACGGATCGCCCTGATGCGCCGCCCAACATCGGCAAGAAGCTTCTGATCGTTTTCGGTTGACATGGCGAGGCTCCTTACCCTTCTCGGTAAGGATAGATCAAAGTGTGGGATCGCTCAAGAGTTCTTATCGTTATCGGTAAAACGGAATTAGATTGGGCTAGGCGCGGACACGGTTTACCTTATTGGATAATCTTTTCTGGCTTTGCCTCGGCCATCCGCTCGCATCATCTCGGGCGCGTCAAACCCCGCGAATGCTGCCCAATGTCGTCGAATGCCGCTGACTGCGCGCCAATGCCGTTTTTTAGGCGCGGTGTTGATGTGGCGTTGATGTAAAACGCAAAACACCCTACGGTATAAAGATACCACAGGGTAAGCGTTTGTATTATTTAATAAATTTGGTTGCGGGAGTAGGATTTGAACCTACGACCTTCAGGTTATGAGCCTATGGACCCGGATTTTCACTAGTCTTTTCAAATCAGTAGCTTAGAATGCAAGCCTTTGAAATAGCAAACTCTTGCGGTCATCGTTCGGCTGCATTGGGCGGATTTTCGAGTATCGGAGCGGACTGGAATGGAGCAAAATGGCATACGTTGGTTGAGGTGACGTTGAGGCAAAAAGGTTTCCTGATCATTTTGCAATCACGACGACCCATGTCCGAATTCGGAATCTGCACCTTTATCCATAGATCAGAAATACCTAGCCTCATGTCACGTCTCAGAGAAGACTGGCAGCAATATTGGAGAACTATGCAGTATCGGTGAATGAGGCGCGCCAGACTGTTTCTCCCGGCGCAACCAAAGAGAATCGCATGTTATTCGATCCGGGGAAGCAGAGGGGCGTCCACAGGGGTAATCAGAGTGCTGTCCTTGATCTCAGGCAACGCTGGATCGTAACCAGCACAACTTGGTGGAGAGAGATCGTTCATCAATACCCGATCCGACACGCATCGCGCATACGCGCGATCTTTGCCAGTTAAGGCAGCAACCATATCCTCGTATGACATCAGACACATAGCCTCGCTAACTTGCGCAGGCTCCTTTCCGCGCAAGGCTGCATCCAGCGCCTCGAGGTCGCGCAACTGCTGACATCCATCGTTCAGATCATACGCAACTGAACCTAGAAAAACGGCCGTCCCAACGAAGGGGATTGCCTCCAGTGCCTCAGTCGAAGCATCGCGGCGGATCGACCGCACTATACGTCCCCTGAGCCCTCCCACCGCTTCCATCGCCCGTTGGCGGGTTTTCCGCGTGTCATCAATATCTATTACCATTTCTGCGATCCGGCGATCCTTCTGTTCTAAATCGGCAATGAGCGCTCGGCTGCGGATATTTGCCTCATCAAGCTGAGCGCGCACATGGGTAGTCTCGGTCCTAGCTGAGCCGAGATCAGATCTGACCTTGCGAGCTTCAGTCGTCGCCGCGTCGGCCTGTGCCCGTGTCCGCGCTGTTTCGGCTTCCATCTCCGTCCGGCTTTTTGGCCGATGTACGCTTATTTCGTCTGAGACCAGTTCCGCTGCTCCCCAAACGAGCCGTCCCAAAACATCGTAGACTGTGTTGGAAACCAGCGTGGCAATATTCAATGCAAACAGGAAAACGACAAGCGAGAGTCCAAGAACCCATTTACGGACGAAACGAATTAAACGCGCAAAAAACATCAGGAAGTAATGCGTCATTATGGGCACCGCTGCTTTAGGATTGCCAGCGGAGATAATATCTTGCCGCTCTTATCGTTGACAGATTCTGTCATTAACGTTTTGTTAGAGCGAAGTGCCGCTTCAACCGTCACCCCGGATTTGGATTGGCCACAAGGTTTTTTCGAATCTTCCAACAAATACAAGAACGCATCTGCGTCTGCAAAGTTTCCTGCGGCGAACATCAGCGGCGTGTTGCCTTCGTCGTCCTGCTCATCGGCAGAAAACCCATATTCTATAAGGAAAGTAAGCGTGTCAAAGTCGGAAGTGCGTGAAGCGGCCATATGTAACGCTGTACGGCCCATATCATCACCAATCTGCTTCACAAACCGCCCCCTCAACGCACGCATCACATACCCGACCAGATTCTCTTGCGAAGCTTGTGCTTCAAGCAACATCAGCAAGGTCTTCGGCTCTGGGGCAATGAGCGCCCTGTGCAAAGCCGTGCGTCCGCCTGTTGTTGCGTTATTTACCACCCCGATGCTGACATCCTGCGCCATCGTGTCCGCACCAAAAGCAAGCAAACTCAAAATGAACGTCTCGCGCACTTCATCCTTCCGGTCCGCCGCCATTTGCAGGGCGGTGATGCCACGGTTTTTTCTCAATCTTCTTTTTTCTTCTTTGAACAGCGCGTTGGGATCAGCTCCCCAGGCTAAGAGATGAAGGGGAACGCCAGGTGAGACGCTTGTTTCGGCAGCAAGATGCAGTGCTGTTTTACCCGTCGAGTTTCGTTTCTCTAGCAGAGTCATGGGGCTATCTGCTGTTGCAATAATATGGTCGATGATCCAAGCATCCTGCGCGTGTGCGGATGCGAGATGCAGCACGGAGTTGCCATCCTCATCGACAGCAATGAGTTGGTTAGCATCAGTCAAGCACGCAACTACCAACGCCTCGTCCGCTTTTGCGAAGAACGCCGCTGTTAGAAAATTATCGCAATTGGCATTCTCAGCGGGTTTTTCATGCTCGTAATGCTCCAAATAGATGTCTGGCCACGTCCCTTCGGAAAGCAGGATCGCATTGATCACCGTTTCTGGCTTACCCAAAGCGATATCGAGCGGAGTGCGATCCTTTTCATCAACGTCTTGCCAATAGCCAGTTGCAAGTAAAGCAGCGACGAAAGGCCAGCCATCTTCTCGCGCAGCAGCCAAGTGCATTGGCGTTTTCCCGGCATCTTGTGGGTTTACTTCCGGCTCAATTGTATCCGTCAGACCGCCGACATTCTTTGACAGAACAAAGATATTTATAGGGTTTAGCGCTTCTGCCGCAGCGATGTGACCTAGGGTCCATCCCCGCGAGTCCCTCTCCGACAGGGCAATGTCGTTCACTCCATCTGGAAGGCTTTCAATCAGGTAGTCCAAGACCAATGGGTCGATATCTGACGAAACCGCAGTCATGAGCAGGTTATAGCCCCGTCCATCCGTTTTACGGATGACCTCCGGGCTCTTCTCCACACACTCAATGACGTCCTCCCGGAGTGCGTTTTCCAAAAACTCACGCGCGTTGAGCTTGGAGCAATCAGCAGCTGCACCTTCAGCCGCGGCAAATATAATTAAAAGAGCCAATTTCAGTGTGTTCAATCCGATATCCTCGCATCAATAACCACGGCTTCTATCGCAGATCGGGTGGCCGCATGGCAACCTTTTCATAATTTTGTAAATCGTCCACCCTAAATGAGTATTCTGCTTTCGGGGCGTGGAAAAATTGATACGTGCCGCGACGCGGCTTTGACCGCTTGCGAAGTATCCTGCGTGCGCAAAGTTGTACCGGAGCTTGAGCATCATTCTGCAAGTAACCGCTTTAGAGGTCGGCTCCGGAATACCCCTCCCCTCCCCAATTCCGGTCTCCGCCTGCATTCCGGCCCTTTCGCCATGCTTTGCTTGATAAGGGCGCGAATCTACGCCTGTGTCGGACGAGCAGATGGGGAGATATCCATGGTCAACAGGCTGAAACTGAATGAGAAAACCGTCCGAGAGGCTGAAAACCTGGGGCGCGACTACCAGATCTTCGATACCGACGTGCGCGGGTTTTCGATCACCATCTACCCTTCGGGCAACAGATCATTCACCCTCGACTACCGGGTCGGTGGACGGCAGCGGCGGATGACCATCGGGCGCTGGCCGGAATGGAACACAGTGGCCGCACGCGAACGGGCGAAGGAGCTGCGGCGCGACATCGATGAGGGGATCGATCCGCTCAGCCAAAAGGAATCTGCGCGCGAGGCGCCGCGGGTCAGTGACATGATCACGCGCTATCTGGCCGAACATACTCCGCACCTTGCCCCGCGCAATGCCGCCGACCAGCATACGATCATGCACAAATTGGTGGCTCCGGACTGGGGCAAAAAACTGGTGACCGAGATCACCAAATACGATGTGGAAAAGCTGTTGAACAAGATCGCGGCAGGGCGTGCAAGGCCGTCAAAGGCCAAGCCAAACAATCGCGCCCGCAAGCTGCAAGGGCCAAAACCTACACCGGTGCGGGCAAACCGCGTGGGCGAGGTGCTGCGCAAGATGTTCACGCTGGCCATTGGCTG
This sequence comes from Pseudorhodobacter aquimaris, assembly GCF_001202025.1. GTDB lineage: Bacteria > Pseudomonadota > Alphaproteobacteria > Rhodobacterales > Rhodobacteraceae > Pseudorhodobacter > Pseudorhodobacter aquimaris. The sequence goes on along the minus strand of NZ_LGHS01000060.1, from coordinate 39,741 downwards.
GGGTTGGCGCGACGATAATCCGGCCGCTGCATTTCGCCGCCGGGTCGAGAATGAACGCGAACGGTTCTTGACGCCGGAAGAGATCGGCCGTCTGGCCAAAGCGCTGGACGCCGCGAAGGACCAGCGCGCGGCGGGGATCATTCGGCTTTGCATGCTAACCGGCGCACGGGTTGGCGAGGTGCGGCAGGCGCGGTTTGAACAGTTCAATCTGGACCTTGGCAGCTGGTCAAAACCTGCCGCCACCACCAAACAGCGCAAAATTCACCGCATTCCGATATCAGGCGACGTGGCGGCGATCATACGCCAACGTGGTCTACTGGTACCACGCGGCAATCCGTGGCTGTTCCCCGGCGATACCCCCGGCCAGCCTGTACAGGAAATCCGCCGGTTCTGGAAAGCGATCCAGAAGGATGCTGAGCTGCCGGAGGTTAGGATCCACGACCTGCGGCACACCTTTGCATCGCTGTTGGTCAGCGGCGGTGCATCGCTCGAGATGATCGGCAAACTGCTGGGTCATACGCAAATGCAGACGACCCAGCGTTATGCCCACCTGATGGATTCCCCCCTGCGCGAGGGGGTCAATGCTGTCGCCAACATCTTCCGGCCCCGGCCACAGCTGGTACATGATGCCGATCAAGAACAGAAAACAGCCTGAAAGGGGGCCACACTTGGCCCCCTTTTCCAACGCCCGTTACTCCTGTTCGCGTAATGCACGCCAGATCGGTGCGATCTTCTTGCGCGTCGTGCTTTCCTCGGGGATTTCACCCGTTGGCGAGTTCTGGGCGAACCAGTCCTGCACTTCAGTGATCAGTTCACCTTGGGTCGCGGGCAGGCCGTGGTCGTTGATGCGGCGAAACAGCATGATGTTGGCCCCTTCCCAATCATAGCGCGGTGCAGCCCCGGCCGAGGGGGATGGGCGACGCATCACATCGCGCTCCTCTTCAAACTTCCCCACTTCGTCGCCCAGAAGCATCAAATCGCTCAGCTTGACCAACACGCCATCCGCTGGTTCGGTGATGTATTGCCATTCGACACTGCCCAGGATTCGGACGCGGAAGACCCGGCACTCCTCATCGCTCGCACCGTGACGGCGGAACATCCGCATCATGTCGGCGGCGTTGACTGCTACGATTCCGGCTATCGGCTGTTTGCCGCAGATCACCGAAGCGATGCTGGTAACCAGGCAAAAGTGGTCCGTCGCGGCCCAGCCCGCGATATCCGCAAGGCTACGATCCCAGCGGTTAGAAATCTCGGTCATGGAATAAAAGGCTCTCGGTGGCATGTTCATCTGGGGTGATCCTTTTGGCAATTCGCGACGGCGGTGTCAGCGACCGGCCTTTAAAATCGCATTATGAAACAGTTACTTGCGAACAAGTTATTGGTTCGATACTGCGCATCGAGGCGTCCACTCCGGCCATGCCTTCAGAGCCGGGTGGCATGCGCCCCGGTGCTCTAAAACCCTGCTTGGAAGAATCGTCTCGATCTGACCCCATCAAGCTACTCGCCTTTTAGATGCATTTGCACTACCCATCCCCGACAAGAACGGACAGTGAACAAAGATAGATCAAATGCGTCTCAGCAAAGCCCTCAATATCATGCGTTTAGCCGAAGAAGCCGCTGCCCGGCCGGATGGAATTTCGCTGGTGCAGATCACCGAAACCTTCGGCGTGAACCTTCGCACGGCCCAGCGTATGTCGCGCGCGCTCGAGGTTGCCTTTCCGACCGTACAAACCCGCGTCGACAAGGACCGGCGCAAATGGTGGCAACTGAGAGACCACCCGCTGCTGCAGATGCAGGGGATCCGCGACAGTGAATTGTCGGCCCTAGAGATGGGCATTCGGCGTGCCGACCGCGAAGGGGCGGCAACCGAGGTAGCGGTTTTGAAAGCATTGCGCAGTCGCCTGCTGGCGACCATGCCAGCTCCCTTCGCCCGGCGCGCTGAGGTCGATGCAGAGGCGGTGCTGGAAGCCAGGGGCCACGCCTGTCGTCCGGGGCCACGCGCGCAAAATACCCCACAGGTCATCGTGTCTATCGAAGCTGCCCTCAAAGGGCCTTTCATGATGTCGTTCGACTATACCGGCGCGCAGGATGCGGCCCCTCGATCGCGCGTGATCGAACCCTACGGCGTGCTGGTTGGCATGCGTAGCTATCTGATCGCGCGCGAGCCCGCCATCGACGCGAAGTACCGGCATTTCCGGCTCGACCGGATCAGTCATATTAAAGTACTGCCGGATTCGTTCAAACGCGACCAGGCCTTTGATCTTGCCACCCATGCCGCACAGGCATTTGGATCCTATCATTCATCAGCCGAATACGGCCCAGTGATTTGGCGGTTCGCACCCTCGGCGGCACCTGTCGCGCGCGATTTCGTCTTCCATCCAGACCAGCATGTAGAAACCGAAGAGGACGGCAGCTTGATCGTTCGCTTCACAGCGGGCGGTTGGCTGGAGATGGCCTGGCATTTGTACCAGTGGGGCAACGCTGTTGAAGTAGTCGCGCCTCTTGAGTTGCGTGCCATGGTGGATGCCCATCGCCGCGGCGATTTTCCGGCACTTCCCTGAACCGGCGCGGTCGCCCGACCCTCAACCGGAACAAGCCTTTGCCGGGCTTCAGCCGCTCTGCTCCGATCCATGGTGTCGAAAGCCAGAGTAAATCGGCCACCACGTCGATCATGCTAACATATCTGCCCGGCGTGACCGGAAACAGCGGAACGGCGCTGGGCAGCTTTTCCTGTCTGCCTTCCGGACAAAGCGTAAAATATCAATAAAATAAGGGCGGAATTGGTTCCGGCGTTTCAATTCCGGTCTCCGCCTAGGTTCCGCCCCTGACCATCTGCTTGGCTATCTCCGAATCCGGCATCTGCCGAGTTCAGGATAGGAGCTTGATATGCAGACCACGGTCCCTGCCCCGCAGGACAAACCTCTAAACCTCTTGGCCGACTGGATCAGCCGCGAACAACTGGCTGGTGAACTCGGGCTTGCCAGCGATACCCTCGCCAGATGGGAGGCCCGCCAGCTTGGCCCGCCTTGCACCCGGATTGGGCGAAAGGTGCTCTATCGGCGCGCGTCGGTCCAAGACTGGATCAGCGCACAGGAACAAAGCCGCCCGGCCAAGACACGACGGGGGCGGAAATGACCCAAGCCCTGTCCCACCCGCTTACTGCTGCGCCAACCGCTAGCAATTGGATGCTGGATCGACTGACCGAGGCGCGCGGCGTCTTGGCCGATACCACGCAGCATCCGGACACGCTGGTCATCCTTGCGGCACGTGTCGTCGTCGGGCAAACCGGCGATGCCGGTGAATGCGCCGATGCGGTCGAGATGCTGCGCTTGCTGGACCGACGCCCTCTCCACGCTATCGCCACTGCCGCCTTCCCGAAAGGCGGTGTCGTATGAACCGGCGCAGCACACCCGAGGCCGATGCCCAGCGCGCCATCGTGCAGGCACTGCGGTTTGCCCTGCCCCGTGATGCCATCATTCATCACTGCGTCAACGAGGTCACCGAGGCCGGGCCCCGCGGGGCCAAGCGCCAATCGATCCTGGTCGGCATGGGCGTGCACGCGGGTTTCGCCGATCTAATCGTGATCTCTGGCAACCGCGTGCTGTTTCTGGAGGTCAAAAGCGAAACCGGCCGATTGCGCAAATCGCAGGAGGTGTTTCGCGACACGGTCTGCGCCCAAGGCTTCGGCTGGGCGCTGGTGCGGTCGGTCGACGATGCGCTGGGCGCGCTGGCAGACAACGGCTTCACCAGTCGCGCGCAACTTCCAGTACGGAGGGTCGCGCCATGAGCCACAAGGCGACCGTCTGGGCCATCCAGCAACGCGGGTTGAAGCCTGCCACCAAGATCGTGCTGTGGTTCCTTTGCGACCGGCACAACCCGGATTTTGGCTGCTTTCCGACGCAGGCGCGGCTGGCCGACGATGCGGAAATGTCGATCTCGGCGCTGAACGACCACCTCGCCAAGCTGGAAGATCTGCGTCTGATCCACCGCGTCCGCATCCATGATCCGCGCACCCACAAGCGTCAGGCCACCCGCTACATCCTGGGGTTCGAGGATGGATTTCCACAAGAGCCAACTCCGGAAACCGGAGACGGGTTTAATGGAACGGACGAGGAACATGACGACAACCCAACTCCGGATTCTGGACATGGGGCCATCTCCGGGTTTTCGGCAAACCCATCTCCGGATTTTGCCCAAAGCCATCTCCGAAATCCGGAGACTAACCTTGTAAGAGAACCCTTAAGTAAACCTGTAAAGGAGGAGGAGGACGCACGCGCGAAAGTTTCGGATGATTTTTTTGCAGAGCTGCTCACCGCACTGGGCTTTCCCGCCAACGCCACGCTGCCCGCCTGGTGGCAGGGCTGGCCTGCCAAGCTACACGTCCAGCGCTGGATCGATGATCTCGGGCTGACCGAGGACCGGATCATCGAGGTGGCGACCGAGAGCCGCGGCGATCATCCAAATCCGCCCGATGGCCCCAAGGCGCTGGACCGGTTCATGGAACGCGCGGCCCAGCGCGATGCACAAGCTGCCGCAAGTGGCATTGGTCGCAACGCCAAGCGCAGCCGCAAGCCCCAAGTCAAGCCGGTGCTTAACCCGGATGAACTGGCAAAATTCTATGCGGACATCGTCAACTCGGACAAGTTTCTGCCGCCCAGCATGATCAGCAACGCCATGTGCGGGGCGATGCTGACGCGGAGACTGGTGACCACGGAACGGTTGCGCCAGCGAGGGGTGCTGTGAATGGCATGGTGTCACGTCCCCGGCACGGATTGTCCCTCTGCGCAGGCGGCGGAGGCCTGGATATGGGCCTCATGCTCGCCGAACCCTGCTTTCACTCCCGCGCCTTTGTCGAATGGGAGGACTGGCCCCGAGCAGTTCTCATCGGTGCCCAGCGCGCAGGCTATTTCGCCGCGGCCCCGATCTGGGATGATCTTCGCAGCTTCGATGCCCGCCCCTTTCGCGGTGCCTTCGACACCGTGCTCGCTGGATATCCCTGCCAGCCCTTCAGTGCTGCCGGAAAGCGCGGTGGCACCGACGATCCCCGCCACCTCTGGCCCGAGGTCGCCCGGGTTGTCAGGGAATGCAGCCCCGAGTGGGTGTTCCTCGAAAACGTGCCCGGTCACGTCACCCTTGGCCTTGAAACCGTACTGCGAGAGCTTTGGGACTTGGGCTACTCGCCTGCGGCGGGTTTGTTCTCGGCGGCAGAAGTCGGCGCGCCGCATCAGCGGCTGCGCATCTTCATCCTGGCCCACACCGATGAGCCTACATCCCGGCACGGATCGGTACAATCCGGCGGGGAACAGCGATTTCACCCGGAAAGCCGAAGCACTGGCGCTGGGCATCACCAACAACTGGTCGACACCCAAGGCTACGGACGGCGCGAAGGGTGGGCCGGGCCAGAGCTATGGCTCGGGCGAGATGCCGCCCCTGCCAGCGCAGGCGGCGCAATGGCAAACGCCGGTGGCGGACGATCAGATGGACCGGCTGCGCGGCAAGATCAACAGCCGGGGCGAGCCGAAGCTGTCGGCGCAAGCGCTGCAATGGCCGACCCCGGCGGCGCAGAACTGGAAGGGCAGCAGCCCGGCCAGTGTGACCCGCGCGGATGGCAAGAGCCGGATGGACATCCTGCACTACCGAGCGGAGCAGGGCTTCACCCGCCCAGCCCCGGCGATCATGCCGGATGGGCGGCGGTGCTCATATCACGCCCCGATCTCGCGCCCGCTCTGGGCTTCGATGATTGCCTCGCATGGGCGCGCCGCATGTCGGCGGATCCTGAAGGGCCGGTCGCGGCGGCGGCTGAACCCGATCTTCGTCGGATGGCTGATGGGCTGGCCCATCGGGCACGCGCTTTGCGTCTGCTCGGCAACGGAGTTCACCCACTGGCAGCAGCACATGCGTGGCGCGCTCTCGCGGCTGCCCATGGCCTCGGGCCCGTGGATCTGGCGGCCTACTGCGGGGACGGAAGGCCCAGCGCAGATGGATTTCCTTGAGGGGCTGCTGCAATGAGCGTCCAAGGACGGATCGGTCGTTCGGGCGGCAGCAAGGTCAAACGTGCGCTGGGCGTCCAGGCGGCACTGGAATGGGCGTTTCGGGTCGAGCGGGCGCAGCTGGAATTGCCGCCGCCAAAAGACGTGACGGAGGAAGGGTTTGGCTTTGGCCTCGAATACGTCCTCCTCCAGCGCGCCATACTTGGCTGCAAAGTGGACGGCGGGCAGCACAAAATGGGCAGTTACACCCACCCAGACGCAGAGGTGATCGCCGCCACCGTTGCCGGGATCCCCGACAGCCTCGGCGGCATCCGCATGGCGATCAGCGTGGCGGAACTGGCAAGGGCCGGGCTGACCCCTGACTGGATGCCCGGCGTCGTCCCGCGATGTGTGCCGGTGGAAACTAAGCGCAATCAGCACGGCGAGCGGTCGACCACGGTGGTGATTGGCACTCAACGGGTGCTGACGCGAGGCAAATGGCGCACAGTCGAGGTCCTGGTCTGCCCGGTCACATGGCGGCCGCATCCAGAGCAGATCGCGTCTGCTCGTCGCGGCTATGACGATTGGTGGCAGGCGCTCGATTGGGTGCGCGATGGGCTGGTGGTGGGGCGGATGCTGCGAGATATCGACGTTACAGGCGCAATGCCAAAGGTGCGTCCATGGCTATCACGTAGAAACTAGCAGTCAGTAGGATTTCACGGGTTGCCGTTGGCGTAACTCAGCAAACTCTATGTCAACCTTCGTGGACGATTATGAACCCAAGAATCTTGAAATATTCTCCTGACTAAGGCACAAGAGGTATGAAATGGGAGTGATGAATGCCTAGCTTTTATGAATTTTTTGCCGGCGGGGGCATGGCAAGGGCTGGGCTAGGCGATGGCTGGAAGTGCTTGTTCGCCAACGATTTCGACCGGAAAAAAGGCGAGTCCTACAAGCGTAACTGGGGTAAGGCCGAACTGGTTGTCGATGATATCCGCAACATAGCACCTGACGATCTCCCGGGAACAGCGGACTTGGTTTGGGGGTCATTCCCATGCCAAGATCTTTCGTTGGCTGGTGGCGGAGCCGGTCTGCGTGGTGATAGGTCGGGCACATTCTGGCCGTTTATCGCGCAAATCCAGTCACTGAAGGACGACGGCCGGGCACCAACCGTTGTAACTTTAGAGAATGTAGTTGGCACTCTGACAAGCCATGCCGGAAAGGACTTCACTGCCATCTGTGAAGCGCTCGACGGACTCGGATACAGGTACGGGGCGGTTGTGGTGGATGCGGAGCTCTTTGTTCCGCAGTCTAGACCCAGACTTTTCGTTGTCGCGACTCGCGGTGATGTTCAGGTCGATGGAGCGTCCGACGGGCCAACGCAACCATGGCATACTACTGCTCTTCGGCGTTCCTATTGCGCACTCCCTGAACGACTTCAGCGCAATTGGATTTGGTGGAGTATGCCAAAGCCTGATCAGCGAGAAATGCGCTTCGCCGACGTAATTGAAGAAACACCAAACTCAGTGCGATGGCATACAAAGACAGAAACACGACAATTGATATCGATGATGTCAGAGGTCAACCTGGCGAAGGTAAAAACCGCACAAGCTTCGGGGGTGCGGATGGTTGGCGGCGTGTACAAAAGAACCCGCTTTCAACAAGGGGTTAAAGTTCAACGTGCAGAAGTCCGCTTCGACGACATCGCGGGCTGTCTTCGCACACCTGGCGGTGGATCATCTCGCCAGTCCATCCTAGTAGTGGAGGGAAACCTGATCCGTTCGCGCCTCATTTCCACTCGGGAAACGGCTCGGCTCATGGGGCTGCCAGATGCATACATGCTGCCGGAGGCCTACAACGAAGCCTATCATCTGACTGGAGATGGTGTCGCGGTGCCGGTAGTTCGGCATATTGCAAAGCACATCATCGAACCGATAGTCTCTCAAAAGAATAATGAAGAAAGAGAGACAGATGAGTGTGATTCCGTGCGAAAAGAATGAAGCGCTCCGTGACTTAATTGTTGAGTTTGCCGAAGTCCTGAAAACCCAATCGCACACGCTCGGCACTCACGGCCTAGACGAGCACGATTTCTACCAATCTGGGCTGTTCCGCGGTAGCATTGAACGCATTCGTGGCCAGTTTTCCGCGACGATGCGGCCGAAGCGTGATTTTGTCGCGGCCATCCTCAATCATATGCAAGATCAGGCACTGATCGAAGATTGGATTTCAGCCGGTGGCGAAAACCGACATGACTACAGCATCACTTTGAACGACGGCAGAACATCCGTCGTGGAATTGAAGGGGTGCTTGGATGGGAACAACACCAACATTTTCGAACGCCCTCCGCACGCAGATGAGTTCATTCTTTGGAGCGTGTGTTCGAACCCCGGGGCCGATCCACGCCATAACGTTTGGTCGGGGATTCACACGCGGCTCTCTGCAGAAATAATTTCAAGAAATCAGCGGGTTGATGGTCTCATCGTTTGGGATTGGATCTGTGGCACAATTGCTCGACCATGCCCCAAGGTAATCAACAATCCTGAGCGTTTCACAGAAATCGGGCAATATCGATTGCCACCGCCGTGCATCTACCTTTTCCCTTCGACGGTACCAAGCCCAAGAAACAATGCGAGTCCAACTCCACAGCCTATAGCCAACGTTGGCTTTCTTGATGCTCTCAACCGCTGCTTCGGCGGCGTTCCTTCCGAACTGAACAATGTCAGGATCACAGTCGGGCACGCTGGCGCTGAGACGGTCAGAACAACGGAAGTACTAAGGGATGGAGCGGTGCAGAAGGCCTCTGAAGCCATTCCGATACGTCGATCCTGACATGAAACCTCAACTAGGAAAAAACCTGCGAGCATCCTTCAAAATTACCCTCGAAGCTGCTGCTGTGCTCCCTGAGCGTCGAATAGAGAAATCAACGAAAGGTTTTCTTGCGAAGATTCTTCGGCCATATTGAAAAGGATGCTTAAGTTGAATCAGGAAGCGGACACTCAACCAGAATTAAAATTTGCCCACAATGTAATTGAGCACCTCGGCATAAAGCTATATAAAAATAAGGCTGCAAATGTTCTGGCGGAACTCGTAGCCAATTCTTGGGACGCTGACGCCTCTTGGGTAGATGTCAAGATTGATAAACTTGGTGGCCCTCGCAACAACGGCTGCATTGTTATCTCTGATGATGGCATAGGAATGTCACATGCCCAGATCAAAGATCACTATCTACACGTCGGAAAACCAAAGCGAACAAATGCTAGAGATCTATCTCCTCGCGGCCGCCGACCAATGGGCAGAAAGGGCTTAGGAAAACTATCGCCATTTGGAATTGCTCGAATTGTTGATGTCTGCACTGTACAAGACAACCTGATAAATTGGTTCACATTGGATTTAGACCAAATATTGGCCGTTGGATCGAGTGGAGCATATCCACCAAAATTTCACGCAAAAGACACTCCGATAGACTCACCGCTGGCTGGCCCAGATCAATTTTCTTCAGCGATGGTTGGAAGCTTCGTATCGAAGCTAAGAGCAGAGAATAAGAAGAGCGGAACACTTATCTGCTTAAGTTCGATTGATGCGGGACTTCTACCTGAGCGAGAGAAGATTGCGTACGAACTGGGATCAAAATTTACGGTAGTTCTATTACGTGATGATTTCGTTGTCTCGATCAACGGTACAAGAATTAGCGAGGCAGAGGCGCTCCCTGTTTTCGAATTCCGAATTCCAGAATCACCAGGATCAATCACTGAAACTGTTAATGGCCAAGATGTTCGGTTCTGGGTGGGTTTTGTCGAGAGGGCCGAATGGTCGTCAGATGAAGCCGGGGTCGGCGTATTCGCACACGGAAAAATAGCACAATCGAGGCCCTATTTTTTTAACAAGAAAGGTAAAGAAGTTTTCCAGAGGTATTTGTATGCGGTCGTGGAAGCTGACTGGATAGATGAGGAACATGAAGATCTGATCTCCACCGACAGAACGTCAGTGGACTGGAGTGCTCCAAAACTGAAGCCATTGCATGAGTGGGGACAAGGAAAGGTTTCACAATGGATCAGTGCCTACGAAAAGTTTCGAAAGTCAAAACAAGACAGCGAGGTCTCTGTTCAAGCCCAGAAACTGCGCGCTACAGGTGCTGTGAACACATATTCAAAAGCTGAAAATGATCAAATTGTTGCGCTGGTTTCGGATGCGACGCGCGAAATCGGAAAAATGAAGGCTGCTGAAAGGACAAGAGAGGACCTGTTAATTGCCGTATCAAAAGCATGGATAAACCAACCGACAAGGGATCTTCTGGGTTCGCTGTGGGGAAGTCTTTTGGAGGTCAATGCAACTCCTGAACACATTACTAAGGTAATTGAAGAACTTTCGCGACACTCTGTGCCAGAAAAAATGGGGCTTGCACTGACGTTTTCTCAAAGAGCGTTTGCATTATCGGTCTTATATGAGCTTGTTCACAAACAATCTGAAACTGACTTGCAAAAGCTTGTTACGGAGTTTCCATGGATTCTTCAGCCAAGAGGGGATCTGCTTACGGCGGACCGAACCTTGAAGTCCACGATTGACCGTCTTGCGGATGAACTCTCGGACGAAAAGCCCTATCATCCAGGGCTTTTGATAAAGGGCATTTCTCAAAGCCAGCGCGCTGACTTTGTCTTTCTAACCTCATCAGATGACAAGAACGTGAGTGTTGTCGAGATCAAAAAGCCAGATCTCCAGCTCGGAGTTGAACAGACCCGGCAACTATCCGCATATATGGACTTCATTAAGGTTCATCACTCTGAAGCAAATGTCAGTGGCGTTTTAGTGGGAAATAAGACTGGCCTTGAAAACAACGACAAGAGAATTTCAGTGAAGAGCTGGCACGAAGTCTTCACTGAATGTCGGGCTGTGTATGTGGAACTCTTGGCAGGCATGCTAGATATTTCGGACATCGAAGGTACAGATACCCGCCTCAAGGTAATCAAGGACATTGGAGGACCTGCTACTTGGGAACTTCTACATCGTTTGGCTAAGACTGATGAGAATCTAAAGCTTCTTATGGAGCAGTTTGAAGGAAAGACACCTATGGCTCTGTCCCCGAGCGCCTAGATCAAAAGGTTTTTCACTCTACGGGCTGAGTTGGAGGTGAACAGCTCTTCCATTCTTGATGTATACACCGACGATCAAATGCACGATATCGAAGGAAATCCCATTCGGGCGTCTTGTCTCCGAGCCCACCCCCTCGGCATGGTTCCTCCCGGGCCCGGAATGTATGCGGGGGGGCGCAGCGCGGCATTTCGCTAGCGACAGGCAGTTTCACCGGGGAAGCCAGGCGGAATCCACCTGCCGGGTAATCTTGGAAAAAGCGACTCATTATCAAAGGCTTGCGGAATCAAGATCTTGGCGCGCTGGATTCTTTGCGGAATCCACGGAATCCAGTTTGCGGAAGCCACCCCCACCGGAAGCCAGGCAGTGGAAGCCACTTGCAGGGAAGCCATTGAATCCGCGTGCATTTTTCATTTGACAAAGCTGCCCCTCTTGACCTACCCCTTGATCATCGAAGAATTGCGCCCGGAGGAACCCCCTCGCGGGCGCTTTTGATTTCCCGACATCGCGGATCCCGATCCTGACGCTGGCATCGCCCAGCGCGCATCGGCGTGTCCGCTCTGCCCTACATGAAAGCCTCCTGATGGACCTGGTCTTTGCGCCGAGCCAGATTGAAACCTGGCCTATCGACCGGCTGCGCCCCTACGCGCGCAATGCCAAGATTCACGGCACGGACCAGGTCGCCAAGATTGCCGCCAGCATGGCCAAGTTCGGCTGGACCGTTCCGTGCCTTGTGGCCGACGATGGCGAGCTGATCGCCGGGCATGGCCGGGTGCTGGCCGCCATCATGCTGGGGCTGACCGAGGTGCCAGTGATCCGGCTCGGCCACCTCGACGAAGCCGAACGCCGCGCCTATCGCATCGCGGACAACAAATTGACCGAGCTGGGCGACTGGGACGAGGCCATGCTGCGCCATGAGATCGCGGGGCTGCTGGCCGAGGATTTCGACCTGTCGCTGCTGGGGATCGCCGACGAGGATCTGGATGCCTTGCTGCGCGATCCAGATCAGGTCGAGGGCGGCTCGGTCGAGGGCGAGGATGACATTCCGGAACCGCCGGTCACGCCGGTGTCGGTGGCGGGTGACCTGTGGCAGCTTGGGTCGCACCGGCTGGCCTGCGGTGACAGCACATCCGCCGATGTGGTCGGTCGTCTTCTTGGTGATGTGAAGCCGCTGCTGATGGTGACAGACCCGCCTTACGGCGTGGAGTATGACCCAAGCTGGCGCAACCAGGCAGGAGCGGCCAAGACCAAGCGCACCGGCAAGGTGCTGAACGACGACCGGGCCGACTGGCGCGAGGTGTGGGCGCTGTTCCCCGGCGACGTGGCCTATGTCTGGCATGGTGCGTTGCACTCCTCGACCGTGGCCGAGAGCCTGGGGACAGCGGGTTTCGCCGTCCGGTCGCAGATCATCTGGGCCAAAGACCGCCTCGTCCTCAGTCGCGGCGACTACCACTGGCAGCACGAACCCTGCTGGTATGCCGTCAAAAAGACCGGCAAGGGCCATTGGGCGGGTGACCGAAAGCAGACGACGCTGTGGCACATCTCCGGCAAGGACCAGGATGCCGCCACCGTGCACGGCACCCAGAAGCCGGTCGAGTGCATGCGCCGCCCGATCCTGAACAACTCCAGCCCGGGTCAAGGGGTGTTCGAACCCTTCATGGGATCGGGCACCACGCTGATCGCGGCGGAAACCACCGGACGTATCTGCTTCGGGATCGAATTGAACCCGGCTTATGTCGATGTGGCCATCGAGCGCTGGCAGCAATTCACCGGCGCCAACGCCGTGCTGGCCGACACCGGCGAGACCTTCGCCGACCTGAAGGCCAAAAGGCTTACAGCATGAATGTGCCGCTGCTGCCCGGCCGGATCGAACATTGGCCCCTTGCCCGGCTGAAACCTTATGCCCGCAACGCCAAGACCCACGACGCTGATCAGGTCGCGAAGATCGCCGCCAGCATGGCTGAGTTTGGCTGGACGGTGCCGGTGCTGGTGGCGGCCGACGGGGAGTTGATCGCGGGCCATGGTCGCATCCTGGCTGCCGCCCACCTTGGCCTGTCCGAGGCCCCGGTCATCGTTCTGGGCCATCTGACCGAGGCGCAACGTCGCGCCTATCGGATTGCGGACAATAAACTGACCGAGTTGGGCGGCTGGGACGAGGCGTTGCTATTGCAGGAACTGCAGGCGTTGCTCGCCGAGGATTTCGACCTCGGGCTGATCGGGATTCCCGAGGATGAATTGGACGCGCTGCTGCACGATGCTGATGACCGCGCTTCTATCGATGACGACACCGCCGATGCCATCCCTGCCCCGCCCGCTGAACCCATCACCAAGCCGGGCGACATCTGGGCGCTGGGCAAGCACCGGCTGTGCTGCGGCGATGCCACCGATCCGACCGCTGTCGCGTGGCTGATGCAGGGCGAACGGGCGACGTTGATGTTCACCTCGCCGCCCTACGCCCAGCAGCGCGACTATGGTGCCGCCAAGGAAAAGGTCGGCGATTGGGATGCACTGATGCAGGGCGTGTTCGCCGCAGCGCCGGTCACCGCCGAAGCGCAGCTGCTGGTCAACCTCGGCCTCGTGCATCGCGACAGCGAATGGCAGCCATATTGGGAGGGATGGGTGGAATGGATGCGCGCATCTGGTTGGCGGCGGTTTGGCTGGTATGTGTGGGATCAGGGCCCGGGCCTGCCGGGCGACTGGAACGGCCGCCTGGCCCCGTCGCACGAGTTCATTTTCCACTTCAACCGCGCACCCCGCAAACCACACAAGACGGTCCCGTCCAAGCACGCGGGCGAAACCCTCGGCGGCGGTGGGCTGCGCGGGGCCGACGGCACCGTCCACGCCAAGACCGGCACAGGCAACGCGATCCAGAGCCACCGCATCCCGGACTCTGTCTTCCGGATCATGCGCCACAAAGGGGGCTTGGGCGCCGCTGGATCGCACCCGGCGGTGTTCCCCGTGGCGCTGGTCGAGGCGGTGCTGGCGACGTTTTCGGATCCGGGCGACCTGATCTACGAGCCGTTCTGCGGCTCCGGCACCCAAATCGTCGCCGCCGAACGCGCTGGGCGGCGTTGCTTCGCGATGGAGCTGGACCCAGTCTATTGCGACGTGGCCGTGCGGCGGTGGGAGATGGCAATGGGGAATTTGGCGGTGCGAAACGGCGCTGACGCCACTGTGTCTGCACAACATATTCCAAACTAGACGCATCGACCTGTTCTAGGTTGAACCCCGACCGCCATACAATCAATACTGTGTTTTCAGTGCCTCTGAACGAGGTGATTCAGTTGCTGGGCGGAGCACGTGGGACAGATAGCTTATCATGCTGAAACAGGAGCAATGGCTGAGGCATTTTCAGCGCCAGATAGCGTATGGCAAGATATCTGCCAATCTCCCGCTGGCACATGGTTGATGCCCCGAACAAATTGGCCCGCCATTCCGAAGACTTCAATTCGCGGCCTACGTTTCTTCGCCCATCGTCCCGGTTTCCCTGATAAACTGCCCGCACCAGAAAGCTACGCGCACACACGCCTGAAGATTGAAATCGCGCTCGCACTTCGCCGAACAGGGTATCAGGCAGATCTTGAGGTTTCGGGTCAAACTCCAAATGGTGATGCATGGATCGCCGACGTTCTGGCGCGACGCAAGGATGACAAGCTGTTTGCTTTTGAAATTCAGTTCTCGAGTCAGCACTTAGCCGACTTTCGTTCACGTACCCTGAGGTACTCTCAATCAAGTGTGTCAATCTGTTGGTTCATGCCATTCAAGCCTGTAGCCAATCGACTTGGTAAATCGCTCTGCTATGAAAATCAGGCCTATTACAAAGAACATGGCGTTTTTGTTTCTGACTGCGAGGAAATCATACCCTTCTGGTTCGACATAAAAGGGAAGGATGAATATCCTGACCAATCACCCGAATTCCACTTTGGACGAGGCCAGAACAATCGCCGTTTAACGATTGATGAAGCCGTTGCGGGAATGATGGAGGGGAAGCCTAACTGGCAGTATCCTTATTGGAACTGGCGGGCTTGATTACAGAAAGCCAGACGAATGTGGCGCTATGGGAAGGGATAGTCGTCCATTGCTGCTGCTGTGGATGCCGGAACACGGACACCAGAGTGTTTACGTGAAAAAGTAGACCGTCCCCCTGCCTTCGACTTTCTCGGAGGAGATTGGCAGCCCCAGCCTCTTCTTCAGCACTCCCGAAATCACACCTCTGGCCGAATGGGCCTGCCACGCAGTTGCCGCAACGATCTCGGCAATGGTGGCGCCTTCGGGCCGCTGCAACATGGCGATGATCTGCGCTTGCTTGGTTCCGGCGCGCTGCGTCGGCGGCTTGGCAGCGGGCGTCTTTGTGGCATGTTCGCGGATCGCCGCCGTCGCCTTGACCACCACCGGCTCGATCCCGATGGCCAGCAGCCCTGCGTCCGTCACCACCAACGTGGTCCCATGCCCATCGCCGGTCTCTCGCCAGAGGTGCTCATTCCGGCGCAGGTTGGCATCAATCTCCTGCAGCCAGTCGAGCGCGATCATCCTGTTGACGGCCATCTTCGCCGCCGCCCCGGCCAGCCCCTTGGGCAGCGGCAGGGCGATGTTGTCGGGGCGCTGGGCCCCGGCGCTCAGGATGATGGTCTGGGTTTCGGTGAGTTTCGTCATGACGGGCTCCTGTTTGATCTGGTGACGCTGGACGGGATCAGCGGCATGCTCGCCCTCCTTGAAGGCGCTGTCGGTGATCTGGCGCAGCAGGCTGGCATACTGGTTCAGGGTGCCGACGTGGCCCCAGTTGATCTCGTCGGGGTGAGCATCGAAGTGGTCGTCGCTCAGGGCCTTCAGGCGCTCCAGCATCGCGTCGATCTGGAACTTGGTGGTCATGAATGCGTCGAGGGCTTTGGAATTATCGGTCGCGCGGCGGGTGGTCATGGCGGGGGTTTCCTTGGCTGAGTTGCATCGTGTTCGCGTAATCACCATCGCTCTGATGGGGCGGCTAGTGTAGGTAAATGCAAGCAATATCAGTGCGTTCTGATCAAACTCCGGGCGCATCGGCTTGCGGCATCACATGCACCCACTGGCATCCGATCCACATGTAGAGATGCACGAATTCGCGCGTCGGGCGGGACAGGATGCGCGGCGCACGGGGCGGATTGAAGCAATCCAGCGCCTTGGGCGTGACCTGCCGAATCTCAATGGCGGTGAGGATGTCTTCCGGCTTCCAGCGCGCCAGCGCGGGCAGCATGTGGGCGGGATAGCCGTCGAAATGGACGTAGACATGCGCCCATACCTCAGGGCCGATCTGGATGGCGATCTGCGCGCGGGTGCTCATGGCGACGCCTCAGATCAGCTGCAGATCGACCAGCACGGCGCTGGCAGCAGCCAGCTGCGCGGTCGGCAGGTCGATCTTGATGTGTGAGAACAGGTCCGAGCAGTCGGCCTTGATCCCGCCCTCGCGCAGTGCGGCTTCGATCACCTCCGCCACCACGTTGGGGCGGCTGCGGTCGAGATGGTCGGGCAGCGTGTCGATGTCGATGCGGATGGTGGTGGTGGCCATGGTCATGTCCCTGCCCACCTTCAGCGTTTCGCAGCGGCGGCGACGCCAGCGGCGTAGGCTGCTTCAAGTGCTGCACGGATCGCCCAAACCGCCACATCGTGGAAATCCAACCGGTCGCTGTTCTGGGTCTCTAGCGTCTCGATGCTGTGGAAATGCTTCGTCGCGATCTCTAGCAGCAGGGCGTCGCTTGGGGCTTTGGCGGGGGTGGCGGTCTTGGCGGTCATGGGGTGAGCTCCGTGGCTGAGTTGCATCGTTGTTCTGGACCCAGATTCGCTCTACACGGGAGTGTAATCAACTGAATAAAATCATTATTTCTGTTTAATTACAATATGTTGAGGTCTACTCAATCGCCATGGAAGGTATGTCCGAGCGCGAGTATTCCGCCCACTCTGGCCTGTCGCGCGGCGCAATCCAGAAGGCACGCAAGGCCGGGCGTCTGGTGGTCTACAGCGATGGATCGATCAACGCCGCCGCATCTGATGTGCGCCGGGCCGACATGACCGATCCGGATCAGCAGCGCCGCAGCACCGGTGGCGATAGCGGGTTTTCCGGTCCGGCAGACAGCTCGTCCTATCTGAAAGCCCGCACCGCGCTGACCGTCTACCAGGCGCAGGACAAGCAGCTGGGCATCCAGAAGAAGAAGGGCACGCTGGTTGATCGCGCCCGGGCCGAAGCTTTGGTGTTTCGCCTCGCGCGACAGGAACGCGACACATGGGTCACCTGGCCAGCCCGCGTCGCGGCATTGATGGCGGCCGAAGTGGCCTTGGGAGTGGAGAAACAGACCGGCACGCCGGTGATCATCGAGGCCGCGATCCTGCAAAGGGTGTTGGAAGCCCATGTCAGACAGCACCTCGACGCCCTCGCTGACCTCCGAGTTTCCTTCGGATAGCGATGACCTGACCGCAGACCTCGACCTCGAGTTTGACGGGGCCGAAGACATCCTGCGCAGCTGGCGCAAGGGCATGCGCCCCGACCCGGACTTGACGGTGTCGGAATGGGCGGATGAACATCGTTGGCTGTCGTCACGCGGTGCGGCCGAACCGGGACGCTATCGCACCGCCCGCGCGCCCTACCTGCGCGAGATCATGGACGCACTGTCGCCGCGCCACCCCGCTCAGCGGATTTCGTTCATGAAGGCGGCGCAGGTCGGCGCGACCGAGGCTGGCAACAACTGGATCGGCTTTGTGATCCACCATGCGCCCGGGCCGATGTTGGCGGTGCTACCATCCCTGGAACTGGCCAAGCGCACATCGCGCGGGCGGCTTGATCCGCTGATCGCGGAAAGTCCTGCCCTTCGTGAGCGGGTGAACCCGGCCCGATCCCGCGACGCGGGCAATTCGATGCTGTCGAAGGAATTTCCCGGCGGCATTCTGGTGTTGACCGGGGCAAACTCCGCCACCGGCCTGAGGTCGATGCCTGCGCGCTACATCTTTCTCGACGAGGTCGACGCCTATCCCGCCTCGGCCGACGAGGAAGGTGATCCGGTCACGCTGGCCGAGGCGCGCACCACCACATTCTCGCACCGGCGCAAGGTGTTCATGGTCTCGACCCCAACGATCCGGGGTTTGTCGCGCATTGAACGGGAGTTTGATGCCAGCGATCAGCGCCGGTATTTCGTGCCCTGCCCGCATTGCGGCGCAATGCAGTGGCTGCAGTTCGAACGCCTGCGCTGGGACAAAGGTCGGCCCGACACCGCCGCCTATCATTGCGAGGGCTGTGAAAAACCCATCGCCGAGCATCACAAGACGCAGATGCTGGAAAAGGGCGAATGGCGCGCGACGGCCGTGTCCGCCGACCCGCATTCCATCGGCTTCCATATCTCGGCCCTCTATTCTCCTTTGGGCTGGAAAAGCTGGCAGCAGATTGCGCGCGACTGGCTGGCGGCACAAGGCTCAGAGGAAATGCTGCGTGCCGCACGGAACACGCTCCTGGGCGAGACATGGGTCGAAAGTGGCGACGCCCCGGAATGGCGGCGGCTGGCGGAGCGGCGCGAAGCCTATGCCGGTGCGCAGATCCCGGATGGTGGTCTGTTCCTCACCGCGGGTGTCGATGTGCAGAAGGACCGCATTGAGGTCGATGTCTGGGCCTGGGGCCGAGGATTGGAAAGCTGGCTGGTCGATCACATCGTCATCGCCGGTGGCCCGGACGATCCGGCCTGCTGGGACAAGCTGACAGCCCTGCTCGGTCGGACATGGACCTGCGCGAATGGCGCGGTGATGGTGATCGGCAAGCTCGCCATCGACACCGGCTATGAAGCCCCGGCCGTCTACGCATGGGCGCGGAAACAAGGGTTCGACCAGGTCGCCCCGATCAAGGGTCTGGAAGGGTTCAACCGCGCCACGCCGGTGTCGGGCCCGACCTTTGTCGACGCGACCATTGGCGGCAAGCGTCTGCGCCGGGGCGCACGGCTCTGGTCGGTGGCCACGGCGACGTTCAAGACCGAGACTTATCGCTACCTGCGGCTGGAGCGGCCGAGCGACGAGGACCGGGCGCTGGGCGTGCTCGATGCCCCCGGCACCGTGCACTTGCCCGACTGGATCGACACCGAATGGCTGAAGCAGCTGGTGGCAGAACAACTGGTCACCGTGCGCAACAAGCGCGGCTATGCCCACCCCGAATGGCAAAAGATGCGCGAGCGCAACGAGGCACTGGACTGCCGGGTTTATGCAAGGGCGGCGGCCTGGATCATGGGCGCGGATCGCTGGGACGAGGCGACCTGGCGGCGGCTGGAGGTGCAGGCTGGAGTTGAAACCCGTTCTGCACATCAGACTTCAGCCGTCGCTGAACCGACCGCGCCAAGCCCGCCCAAGGCCGGAACACCGACCACGCCACGGCGCAAACGCCGGGCTTACACACCAAACTTCATGAGGGATTGAGATGGATCTGGAACGGATGCGCGCCTTGCTGGCAGCACTACAAGAGGCGCGCTACGCGGGCGTCCGCTCAGTTAGCTATGATGGCAAGACCATCAACTATGGTTCGGACGTCGAACTGGCGAACGCCATTGCCGATCTGGAAACCCGGATTGCCACCGCCACCTCCGGCACACCGCGTCGTCGGCGCTGGGGCACCGTCGCGTCAAAGGGCCTGTGATCCATGGCATTTGAAGCGTTCCGGCAGCGCATCGGCTCGATCCTCGGCGGGTTTGACGCGGCTCAAGCCCATCGTCGCTTGCGCGGGTTCCGAGCCAGCCGCGCCCATGTGAATACGCTGATCGCGGCCTCGGGTGATACGATCACCGCCCGCGCCCGCTGGCTGGTCCGGAACAACGGCTATGCCACCAACGCCGTAGAATCTTTCGCCAGCAATGTCGTCGGCGATGGCATCAAGCCGTCCAGTTCCATCACGGATGCAGCGCTGAAGGAACAGCTGCAGGCGCTGTGGCTCGCCTGGACCGATGATGCCGACGCCGAAGGCCTGACCGACTTCTACGGGCTGCAACGCCGGGCCGCGCGCGAAGTGTATCTGTCGGGCGAGGTGTTCATCCGCATCCGGCCGCGTCGCGCGGAAGACGGTCTGACCGTGCCACTGCAATTGCAGATGCTGCCTGCAGAAATGCTGCCCTTGGATATGAACCGCACCCTGCCCGGGGCGGGGCTGATCCGTCAGGGCATCGAGTTTGACGGCATCGGTCGCCGCGTCGCCTATCACTTCCTGCGCCGCCACCCCGGCGATCTGACCGATCCGGGGCTATCCGGCGAAACCGTCCGCGTCCCGGCTGGCGACGTGATCCACGTCCTTGACCCGGTCGAGGCGGGTCAGCTGCGCGGCGTGTCGCGGTTCGCCGCCGCCATCGTGAAGCTGTTTACGCTGGACCTTTATGATGATGCCGAACTGGAGCGGAAGAAGATCGCGGCGATGTTTGCGATGTTCATCACCTCGCCCGCCCCGGAAACCCCACTGGAACCGACCGAGGAGGATCTCGAGGTCGAACCCGGACAGGTGGTGCGGTTGGATCCCGGCGAGGATGTCTCGACCCCTGCCACACCAGACTCTGGCGGCACGTATGAGCCTTTTCAATACCGCACCCTGCTGCAAATCGCGGCCGCGCTGGGCATGCCTTACGGCTATCTGACCGGCGATACGGCCAAGGGCAACTTCTCGAACACGCGGATTTCACTGATCGAATTCCGCCGCCGCATATCAGCCTGGCAGAATGGCGTGCTGGTCTATCAGCTGTGTCGTGCCGTCTGGGTGCGCTGGATGGACACGGCTGTGCTTTCGGGCGCGCTGGACCTGCCGAGTTACGACCTGCAGCGCCGCCAGTATCAGGCCTGCGCCTGGCTGCCGACCAAGTGGGACTGGATCGATCCGATGAAGGACGCCTCCGCCGAGATTGTCCAGATCGAAGCAGGGTTAAAATCCCGCACGCAAGCCCTGTCCGAGCGCGGCTATGACGCCGAGCAGGTTGACCGAGAGATCGCCGCCGAGCGCAAACGCGAAGCGGCGCTGGGCCTCGACTTCCGTCGACCAGGGTCGCCTGCGCAGGGGCCCGGCGAAGGTGGGGCGAAAGAGCAGGATCAGGACAGCGAGAACGACGACGCGGCCGAAGATACCGACGACGAGAAACCCGACCTCAAGGAGGACGCTTGATGCATCACGCCCAGATCGCCCAGCGCGCCTTCAACACCCCCCTGATGGTTGATCCCGCCAAGGCGCTGGCCTTCTTGTCGGGGCTAGGACCGCGAATAACCGGGCAGGATATCACTTTCCAGGGGTTTGATGTCGAGCAGCTTGACCAAGCCAAGGCCGCGCTTCCGGCCCGCGCCTCTCTATTTGGCAATGACCTCGCCCAACGCCATCAGCGCAATGGCGGCCAGCCTTACATGGTGGTGGATGGCATCGCCGTCATCGAAATTGCGGGCACACTTGTGCACCGTGGCGCGTGGATCGGGCAATCCTCTGGCCTGACCTCCTACGAGGGCATCGCCGCCCAGTTGCAGGCAGCTGTCGCGGATCCCGGTGTGCGCGGCATTGCGCTGGACATTGACAGCTTCGGCGGCGAAGTCGCAGGCGCTTTCGATCTGGCGGATCGCATTCGTGGCGGAACATGCGCTGTCGGCGGGCTATGTCCTCGCCAGCCAGGCCGACAGGATCATTCTTCCCCGCACCGGGGCGGTGGGCAGCATTGGCGTCGTCGCATTGCACACAGATATGAGCGGGGCGCTGGATCAAAAGGGGATTGCGTCACGCTGATCCATGCCGGGGCGCACAAGGTCGATGCGAACCCGTATCAGCCGTTGCCCGAGGCGGTGCACGACCAGATGCAGCGCGAGCTGGAGGTGGTGCGCTTCCTCTTTGCAGAAACGGTCGCCGCCGGTCGCGGTGATCGGCTGACCCATGCAGCCGCGGTGGCCACCGAAGCTGCGGTCTTCCGCGGGGCCGACGCCATCGCTGCTGGTCTGGCCGACGATCTCGCCGATCCCGTCGCCGCCTTCCACGCCTTCGCCGCCGCGCCTCGCGGCACCACTTCCCCCAGCAGAAAGGGTCCACAGATGACCACCACGCCTGAAACTCCCATCGAAACGCCTGCACCAGTCGCAGCAGCCCCGGCAGTACCGCCTGTAGATGCTGCCACTTCGGCCAATCCATCGTCGATGACTGCCGACGCCATTCGCGCCGAAGCGGCCGAAGTGGCGCAGGTTTGCGCGCAGGCCGCCCGGCTCGGCGTGACCATCGACGCGGCGGACGCCGTCACGCGCGGGCTGAAGCCAGAGGCCCTGCGCGCCCGCGTGCTGGCTGATCTTGCCGCCCGCAGCGATGCCGCTGGCATCATCGCCACCGCCCCGGCTGCGGCCGCCGCCAAAGACAGCCCGATCATCGCTGCCGCGAAAAAGGCAGCGACCGAAGCGAAACGCTGATCCAGCGCACGCTTCCCATACCTTCCCCATCCCCAAAACCATGGAGACTGACCAATGCCCGTCCTGACGGAACAGCCCAGCATGGGCGATGTCCTCAAATATGAGGTCAACCCGAACTACACCCGCGAGGTGATCACCCTGCTGCAAGGCCTGCCCTATCCGGTCGGTTCGGTGCTGGGGAAGATCACCGCCAGCGGCAAATACACCCTGTCACCTGCGACCGGGGCGGACGGTTCGCAGGTCGCCAACGCCGTGCTGCTCTATGCCGTCGATGCGACCCTCGTCGATGCCGTGGGCATTATCGTCGCCCGTGGCCCTTCCATCGTCTCGCGCGCAGGCCTTGCCTACGGCGCCACCGTCGATGACAGCACCAAGATCACCGCCAAGATCGCCCAGCTGGCCGCCGTCGGCATCATCGCCCGCGACGGCGTCTGACGTCCAATCCCCTCAATCCCCCGGAGCACCCCATGACCCTTGTCCGCAATCCCTTTGACGCTGGCGGTTACTCGCTGGCCGAGATGACGCAGGCCATCAACATCCTGCCCAACCTTTACACCCGCCTTGGCCAGATCGGCCTCTTCCGCTTCGAGGGCGTCACCCAACGTTCGGTGATCATCGAGCAATACGAAGGCGTGCTGAACCTGCTGCCCTCGGTTCCGCTGGGCGGCCCCGCTACCGTCGGCACGCGGGAAGGCCGCTCGATGCGCAGCTTCGCCCTGCCTTGGATCCCGCATGACGATGTGATCCTACCGGGCGACATTCAAGGCCAACCCGCTCTGGGCGTCTTCGATGGTGCCGACCCGTTGGTCGAGGTGATGAACCGCAAGCTGCAGCTGATGCGCCGCAAGCATGCCCAGACCCGCGAATACATGGAGATGAACGCCCTGCGCGGGATCGTCAAAGATGGCGCTGGCACGACCCTCTACAACTACTTCACCGAATTTGGCCTCGCGCAAATCTCGGTGGATTTCCTGCTGGGCACGGCAGGGACCCTTGTCCAAAGCAAGGTGCGCGAGGTTTTGCGGGCAATCGAGGACAACCTCCTCGGCGAAAGCATGTCGGACGTTCATGCCCTCGTCAGCCGGGAATTCTTCGACAAGCTGATCGCGCACCCCAAGACCGAAGAAGCCTACAAGTTCTACGCCGCCACCGGCGCGCAGCCTTTGCGCCAGGATGTGCGGCGCAACTTCCCCTTCGCGGGCATCGTGTTCGAGGAATATGCGGGCACGGTCACACTTTCCACAAAGGCGACCGAACGTCTGGTCCCCGCGAACGAAGGCATCGCGTTCCCCTTGGGCACGATGGACACCTTCACCACCTACGGCGGCCCAGCCAACCTGCTGGAGGCGGCCAATACCCTCGGCCTGCCACTCTACGCCCGCCAGCACCTCGACGAGAAAGGCCGCTGGATCGACCTGATGACCGAGGCGTCAATCCTGCCGGTGAACAAGCGGCCGCGCATTGCGATCCGCATCCACACCTCGAACTGACGCGTCATGACCGTCTTCGCCGCCGCAATGGACCGGATCTATGCCAACCCGTCTATGGCGGCGGCCGCAGTCTGGATTTCTGCCACCAACTCGGAGGAACGCCCCATCCGCGTCATTCGGCGCGCCCCGGATCGGATCACGGAATTCGGCGCTGGGCGCTTTGTCAGCGACACTATGATGGTGGATGTCCGTGTGTCCGACCTGCCCGATCCGCACCCCGGCGATTTGATTGTCATCGGGGCCGACAGCTTCACCATTCAGGGCGAGCCGGTGCGTGATCGCGAACGCCTGATCTGGTCGCTGGACCTGCGCCCATCATGAAGCTGAAGATCGCCTTCGATCCCGACCTCGTCGCCCTGATGCAAGCCGAAATCGCCGCCGGGGAAAAGGCTGTGTCTGCCGCAATGCGCGAAGCGGGCACCTCCCTGAAGTCCGCCTGGCGGAGCCAGATCACAGGCGCGGGCCTCGGAACCCGGCTCGGCAACAGCATCCGCCTCGCCAGCTTCCCGAAATCCGGCGACAGCCTGAACGCGGCGGCCCTCGTCTGGTCCAACGCGCCGGTGATCATCGGCGCGCATGACACTGGGCCGCTGATCCGGTCAAAGGACGGGTTCTGGCTGGCCATCCCCACCCCGGCCGCCGGAAAAAGCACGAAAGGCGGCCGAATCACCCCCGGTGAATGGGAGCGCCGCACCGGGTTGCGCCTGCGGTTCATCTATCGCCGCCGTGGGCCGAGCCTGCTGGTCGCGGAGGGTCGGCTGAATTCGAAGGGCCGGGCCGTGGCGTCGAAATCCAAGACCGGACGCGGTGTGACGACAGTTCCGATTTTTCTGCTGGTGCGGCAGGTCAAGTTGCGCAAGCGGCTGGATCTGGCACGGGATGCAAAGCGGGCGGTGGACGGCGTGCCGGGGATGATCGTTGCTGAGTGGGTGAACTGGCCACTCCGGCAATCAACGTCATTCTAACGGTAGCCCTAGCTTCTCTCTCAGCCTCTCGCGAGCCGCGCATATGGCCTCGTCAGCCTCTGAAATCCGGATTGCGGAAATTTCGGGTCGCTGCAACAGCACCTTTTCAACGTCGGCCCAAGGGATGATCCTGCGCAGCGCGGCGCACTGCGATGCGACGCGACCAGAGGAAAGCTGCGCAACGGCGTCGAAAGACTCCTTTAGCCGGGAGTCCGCAATGCCCGCTGCTTCGCAAAGCCAGAATAGCATCGGGGCACAGTTGATGCGATTGTACACGGTTCGAGCTTCGGTTGGGCTCATCTGGGATCGACTGTAGGCACCAGGCGTGTGGTAGTCGCCGAGCCAACCCAGCCAGTGTTCCTTTTGGGATCGGTACCACGGGTTTCCGAAGCCAACGCCAATCTGCAGGACACTCTCGAGGTCCCGGTGCCGAGGGGTAGCAGGATCCAGTTGCGAAACTGCTCGCGCGAAGTCCGTGATTTGCATGCCTCATCTCCTATTCTGCACAAATGATCGCGAAAACAACCACTTCACAAGTCAAATCTGGGGTCACTCCTACATGCCACTCCTCCGCGAGAGCATTCTGTCCACACTATACGCCCGTCTCTCGCCACTGCCGGCGACCGTGCGGCGCGACGACATACTTCCCGAACGCATCCCGGCGGCGGGGCTGATCATCCTGCGCGATGGCCAGCCGGGCGAACCGGAGGTGACGCTGTCGCCCCTGCGCTACCACTACCAGCACCGGGCTGAGTTGGAAGTTGTCGTTCAAGCGGGAACCGGTCGGGCCAGCGCCTTCGACACCTTGATCGCCAGCATCGGCACGGCGCTGGAAGCTGACCGCACCCTCGGCGGTCTCTGCGACTGGGTCGAACCCGAGGCCCCGGCATCGGTCGACCTGCCGGTCGAGGGCGCAGCGGCGCTGAAGGCGGCGCTGATCACCGTCGTTCTGCACTACACCACCACCGGCCCCCTGGCCTGACACCCCCACATAAAGGAGACCCCCATGGCACGTGCGCAAGGCGCGCGGGCGCAGATGGCGCTTGCGTATGAGACGGTTTACGGCACCCCGCCGGTCAGTGGGTTCCGGCTGATGCCCTTTGCCCGGGCGACGCTCGGGTCGGAACAGCCGCTGCTGGAGTCCGACCTGCTGGGCTATGGCCGCGATCCGCTGGCGCCGATCAAGGATGCGGTCACTGCCGACGGTGAGGTGGTGATCCCCATCGATGTCGAGGCCTTCGGGTTCTGGCTGAAAGCGGCCTTCGGCCAGCCGGTCACGACCGGCACCACGCCCAAGACCCACACCTTTCAGTCGGGCAACTGGACGCTGCCCAGCATGGCGATTGAAACAGCCATGCCGGAGGTGCCGCGTTTCGCGATGTATTCCGGCTGTGTGCTGGATCAGTTGTCGTGGCAGATGCAGCGATCCGGCCTGCTGACCGCCACCGCTCGGCTGGTGGCCCAAGGCGAAACCATCGCCGCCACAACAGCAGCTGGCACGCCCACCGCGCTGGGCCTGCAACGCTTCGGCCATTTCAACGGCACGGTGAAACGCAATGGCACAGCCCTCGGGAATGTCGTCTCTGCCGAGATCACCTATTCCAACAACCTCGACCGGATCGAGACCATCCGCGGCGATGGTCGCATCGATGGGGCCGATCCGACCATGGCGGCGCTGACCGGCCGGATTGAGGTGCGGTTTTCCGACAGCACGCTGGTGACCCAAGCCATCGACGGCAGCCCCTGCGAGCTGGAGTTTGTTTACAGCCTCGGCGCCAATGCCAGCTTCACGTTCACGGCCCACGCCGTCTTTCTGCCGATCCCCCGGATCGAGATCGCCGGGCCGCAAGGGGTGCAGGCGACCTTCGACTGGATGGCCGCCAAGGCCACCAGCCCCGCCCGCATGTGCACCGCCGTTCTCGTCAACACTGTTGCGACCTATTGAATTCGGCATGAAGGACGATCCGCACAGTGGAGGCGGGCGCGGAAAGGCGGTATTCCCTTCATCGATTCCCCGATGAAAGGTTCCGCACATGACACCCGCCGAAATCATGGCTGCATTGGAGGCCTATGGCCCCTTGCCACGCGAAGCATTGGAGGCGGCAGGGCAATCGCGCGACGCCATGGTGCCGGTGTTTCTGGACTATATCGGCAAACTGCAAACGGCAAAGATCGACGACCTCGAGCGGATGGATGCCTTTGTCTTCATCTTCTTCCTTTTGGCAGAATGGCGTGAGACACGGGCCTATCGCCCGCTGGCAAAGCTGCTCCGGCGCGATCCCGAGTTTCTGGATGCGCTTCTGGGGGATTCGATCACCGAAGCCTCCGCGCGTGTCATGGCAGGGGTGTTTGACGGCGATCTGCAGCCGCTGTTCGACATCCTGTTGGACGATGCCGCCGATGGCTTCCTGCGTGGCGAGATGTTCGACACGCTGGCCATCGTTGCCTTGGAAAACCCGGAGCTGCGGCCGAGCATCACGCAGTTCCTGATCGACTTCTTTGACCTCACCGGCACCCTGACGGGCGAGGAAGTCTGGTGGTCCTGGGCGGAATGCATCGCGGCTCTTGGCCTTGCAAACATGGACACGGCAGTGCGCGCCGCGTTCGACAGTGGTCTGATCACCCCGGATCATAGCCGATTCGAAGATTTCACCGAGCGCCTTCAGGCGACGGTGGCTGCTGGTCGGCCCGACTGGTTTACCGAGATTTCCAGCAACACGCTGATCACTGACACCATTGCAGAACTCGAGCCATGGTACTGCTTCACGCCGGAGTATCTGGCGAAGAAAGCGGCAGGGCGCTTGAACGTCGTATCATCCCTGATGCCCCGCAGCGGTGATCCGTTCAACGGCGTCTTCACCGGCAAGATCGGGCGAAACGATCCTTGCCCCTGTGGCAGTGGCCAGAAGTTCAAGAAATGCTGCCTCCAATGACCTGAACAGACCGTCTCTTTCGTAGACCACCCTCCCCAGCGACGTGCCCCGGCACGTCGCTTTTGTTTTGAGAAAGGCCCACCGATGATCCGACTGAACCTGACCGCGACGCCGCAATGGCTGGACCTCGCCCCCGGCCTGCGCTTGCTGGTCGGCCCACTGACCACCGCGCTCATGGTGTCAGCCCGTGCCGATCCAGCCATTGATGACTTGCCCGATGGGGCGCCCCAGGAGGAAATGGCGCTGGCCATGGCCAAATCCGTGGCCCGGCGCGCGGTACTGGATTGGGAGGGTGTGGGCGATGATGCAGGCAATATCATCCCCGTTTCGCAGGAAGGCATCGACGCCCTCCTGGAAATCTGGCCGGTCTTCGAGACGTTCCAGACCCAATACGTCGCGCGCGGTCTACTGCTGGACGCCGAAAAAAACGCCTCCGCGCCCTTGCCGACTGGTCCTTCGGCGGGGGCGACCGGTACTGCGCGGCCTGCACACCCTGCGAGGGCCGCGGGGGCATCTGCCCCGATTGCCCCGCAAGACTGAACCGGCCCCAGACGCCGGAGGGCTGGCAGGTCTGGGATCTGGTCGGTCGCCTTGGTGGGCAGCTGCGCGTGATCCCCGGCGCGGTGCTGGGCTGGGACATGAGCGCGGCACTCGCGATGGCGCAGGCGCTGGGCGTCAACACCCTGATCGCCGCCGAACTGCTGCCCGAGATCGAGGCGGTGATGGTGCGCAAATTGAACGAACAGATGGAAGGTGGCCGCGATGGCTGAAAAACGCGTATCCGTCCGCCTCGTGGCGGAGGGCGGCCGCCAAGTACGCGCCGAGTTGGAAGGTGTCGGCGAGGCAGGGGCAAAGGGGTTTGGCCGCCTGTCGCGCGAGATGGAGCTGGCCAACACCCGGCTAGCAGGTTTTGCGCGCCGGGCTGGCATTGCGATGTCTGCGGCCGCAGCGGCCGCGACGGCTTCGCTCGGCCTTATTGTCCGGTCCACCGCCGAAAGTGCCGCGCAAATCCGTCAGTTCGCACAGGTCGCCAATGCCACGCCCGAAGCTCTGCAACGCTGGTCGGCCGGGGCGCGCACGGTTGGCATCGAGCAGGAGAAACTCGCCGACATCCTGAAGGACGTGAACGACCGGGTCGGGGATTTCCTGCAGACCGGCGGCGGGCCGATGGCGGACTTCTTCGATAGTGTGGCCCCGCAGGTGGGCGTCACTGCTGACCAATTCGCCCGGCTCTCCGGGCCGGAAGCCCTGCAGCTCTATGTCGACACACTGGAACGCGCTGGTCTTAGCCAGCAGGAGATGACCTTCCATCTCGAAGCCATGGCCTCGGACGCCACGCGCCTCCTGCCGCTCCTGCGCAATGGCGGGGCGGAAATGGCGCGGCTGGGCGACCAGGCCTCCGACCTCGGCGCGGTGCTGGACACCGACGCCATTGAGGCCCTGCGGCGCACCCAGGTCGCCCTCGGCACCATGTCGCTGGTGTTCGAGGGCCTGCGCAACCGGATCGCCGTTGCCGTGGCACCTTCTGTCGAGGCGCTTGCGAACGCTTTCGTCGCCCTGGCGTCCGATGGCGGGATACTGCGGACAGCCATTGATGCGCTGATCGGAAATCTCGGGCGGCTGGCCTCTTATGCTGCCACCTTCGCCACCGTGATGGCCGGGCGCTGGGTCGCAGGGTTGGCGGCTGCAGCGCTGTCAGTGCGCGGCCTTGCCACGGCGCTGGTCATCTTGCGTGGAGCGTTGATCCGCACCGGCATTGGTGCGCTGATCGTCGGCGCAGGCGAGTTGGTCTATCAGTTTTCGCAGTTGGTGGCCCGGGTTGGCGGCGTGGGCGAAGCCTTCCGCCTGCTGGGCGATCTCGCGAAGGAGGTCTGGTCCCGCATCGGCCTGTCGCTCGACGCCGCATTCGCCAACATGGCAGCTGGCTGGGAGGGTCTGAAGGCGGCCGGGCTATCGGCCCTCGAAGGCACCATTGCGGGCGTTGTCTGCTTCGCCGACCGGACGGCTGCAATCTTCCAGGGAGCGTATGATGCGGCCGTCGCGATCTGGGGTAGTCTGCCCGGCGCCATCGGCGATTTCGCGTTCCAAGCCGCAAACGGGTTGATCTCGGGTGTCGAAGCGATGCTGAACGGCGTTGTCACGCGCATCAACAACTTCATCAACGGCCTGAACGCGGCGCTGGCGCTGCTGCCCGAATGGGCCACCGGCGAAGGTGGGGTGCGGATCGGGACCCTTGATCCGGTGGAACTCAGCCGGATCGGAAACCCGTTCGAGGGGGCCGCAACAGCTGCTGGCGCAGCCGCCGCCGATGCCTTCTCGGCGGCACTGTCGCGCACCTATCTGGAACCGCCTGACCTTGGGC
Source organism: Pseudorhodobacter aquimaris (assembly GCF_001202025.1). GTDB lineage: Bacteria > Pseudomonadota > Alphaproteobacteria > Rhodobacterales > Rhodobacteraceae > Pseudorhodobacter > Pseudorhodobacter aquimaris. The sequence continues at coordinate 9,534 of NZ_LGHS01000060.1, read as the reverse complement.
TTGGCGCGATGGCAGACGACGCGCGTGGCCGGGCCGATGGCTACCGCGAGGCTGCGGGCATGCTGGCCGATGCCGCAGGTCGACCGCTGGCCAGCTGGCAGGCGTTGAAGGATGCCATGACCGGCACCGGTGCCGAGGCCGAGGCGGCGCTGGCGGATGCTGCCGGGTCAGCCGATGCCCTCGCGGCAGGACTGAACAACACCGTGACCGCAGCCGATGGCGCGGGCAGCGCGGCGCGCGACGCCGGGGCAGCGGCAGCAGAGGGCGCGGAAACAGCCCTGACCGGCTGGGCCGCCGTCACTGCGGCGCTCGCCGATTACGCCGCGAAAGCCCGCGAGATTGGCAGCGATATCGGACAGGCACTGGTCGGGGCATTCCAGAGCGCCGAAAACGCCGTGGCCGATTTCGTCAAAACCGGCAAGCTGGATTTCCGCGACCTTGTCACCTCGATGATCGCCGATCTGGCCAAGCTGGCCGCGCGACGCTTCATCCTCGGCCCCATCGCCAACGCCCTGTCAGGAGCGCTGGGCGGTGCGGGTGGCATCTTTGCCAACATCCTGCACGCCGGTGGCATGGTCGGATCGCCAGGCCCGGGTCGTATGATCCCGGCCATGGCATTCGCCGGTGCCCCACGCATGCATTCGGGCGGCTGGGCCGGGATCAAGCCCGACGAGGTGCCCGCGATCCTGCAACGAGGGGAGCGGGTTCTGTCACGCCGCGAGGCGGCGGGATACGGCCAAGGGCAAGGTGCAGCCCCGAACGTGTCCGTCACCATCATGGCCCGCGACGCCGAAAGCTTCCGTCAATCGCGCACGCAGGTCGCGGCGGATATCGCACGCGCGGTGTCCCTTGGCCGGAGGGGCATGTGATGGCATTTCACGAGGTGCGCTTCCCCGACAACATTAGCCGCGGGGCGCGGGGCGGCCCTGAACGGCGCACGCAAGTAGTGGAACTGGCCTCGGGCGACGAGGAACGCAACGCCAGCTGGGCCAACAGCCGCCGCCGCTACGATGTGGCCTATGGTATTCGCCGCGCTGACGACTTGGCGGCGGTCGTCGCCTTCTTCGAAGCCCGGAATGGCCGCCTGCATGGGTTTCGCTACAAGGATTGGTCGGACTACAAATCTGCCCTGCCGTCGCAGGCGATCACCGCGACGGACCAGCAGATCGGCACCGGGACCGGCAGCCTGCAAACCTTCCAGCTTGCAAAACGCTACACCTCCGGCGCGCAGACATGGATCAGGGCCATCACAAAACCCGTGACCGGAACCGTCCGCGTGGCGCTGGGCATGGTCGAGCAGATGTCGGGCTGGACGCTGGATGCCAGCACCGGCGTCATCACCTTCACCACCGCGCCCGCCAATGGCGTCATCGTGCGGGCGGGTTTCGAATTCGATGTGCCGGTGCGGTTCGACAGCGACACGCTGGATGTGACCCTCGATTTTGAACGGCTGGGATCGATCACCGCCATACCGCTTCTGGAGATCCGCAGATGAAAACGCTGACACCTGCGCTGCAGACCCATCTGGGTGATGGCACCACAACCTTGTCCGGGTGCTGGCCCACCAGCCTGAACGAAGCCTTTCATCTCAGTCGATACCTTTGCTTGAGAAAGCTGATGAGCTTCTCAGGGCGGTTGGCAAAAGGCGCAACCTCGTCGAGCACCGCCAGTCCAAGCTCACTTCTGGCTGAAGTGAGGTTCCCCAAATGTGGACCGATCGAAGCCGGGTCACGTTTGGGCAGGCCGCGTTTGCATTGATCGACGATGTCGGAGCGCAATACGCGGCTACCGCGCTTCTTCTTTTCAACGGCATCCTGATAGGCAGTGTCGGTGATCTCATATTCCTCATCGGTCCAGAACTTTGCCATTTGCGCCTCCAAGCTGGTTTTGAAGCGAATCTACATCCAAGCCACCAGACTGTCGCCTAACGTTTCGCAGGGTGAATTTCCCCTTTGTTTCTCCTGCAAATCCGGAGCTTTCCGATGAAATTCCTCTCCCCTGCGCTGCAGGCCCATCTTGATGATGGCACCACGACCTTGTCCTGGTGCTGGCGGATCAGCCGCGCAGATGGGGTAGCGCTGGGCTTTACTGATCATGACCGTGCGCTGGCCTTTGATGGCACCGAGTTTGAACCCGAAAGCGGGTTCGCCGCCTCGGAAATCCGCGCTGGCTCCGATCTCGCCGTCGATGCGCAGGATGCGACCGGCGTGCTGACTTCGGATCGCATCACCGAGACTGACATCCTCGATGGGCGCTGGGACAACGCCGCGGTGGAGCTATGGCGGGTCAATTGGGCAGACACCAGCCAGCGCGTTTTGTTGCGCCGGGGTGCGGTTGGGCAAATCCGGCGCGGCCGCATGGCCTTTGTCGCGGAAGTCCGGTCGCTCGCGCATGTCCTCGGCCAGATTGTCGGTCGGACGTTTCAGGCGGGATGCGATGCGGCACTTGGCGATGCGCGCTGCGGCATCGATCTGGAAAACGGGATCTACAAGGGCACGGGTGTTGTCACCGATTTGCTTCGCGACCGGGCGTTCATGGCGTCTGGCCTCGCCGGGTTTGACGCGGGCTGGTTCACCTCCGGTACCCTGACCTGGACGAGCGGCGCGAATGCTGGGCGCATCACTGAAGTTCTGGCGCATGGGCTGGATGGCAGCATCGCCACCCTGACCCTGTTGGAAGCCCCTGTGCGCGCCGTCGCCGAGGGTGACGGCTTCATCGCCCGGGCGGGTTGTGACAAGCGCATCGCGACCTGCAGTGCCAAGTTTGCGAATGTCGTCAATTTCAGGGGCTTCCCCAACATCCCCGGCCAGGACGCGGTGTTGCGATATGCCAGCCAGGACGGCGGCCATGAAGGAAACGTGCTGTGATGACCGCCGATCCCGCCTTGGTCATCGCCGTCGCGCGGTCTTGGATCGGAACACCCTACCACGATCAGGCCAGCCTGCGCGGGGTCGGCTGCGATTGCCTTGGGCTGGCGCGCGGCGTCTGGCGCGAGGTGGTGGGCGACGAGCCTTTCCCCATTCCGCCTTACAGCCGGGATTGGGGTGAGACCGGCCCGCGCGAGGTGTTGGCCGAGGGCGCGCGCCAGATGATGCCGGAAATCAGCCCGGCTGATGCCAGCTCCGGCGCTCTGATCCTGTTTCGCATGGCCCCTCGCGCCATCGCCAAGCATGTCGGGATCCTGACCGCGCACGACCGCTTCATCCACGCCTATGAACGGCTGGGCGTCGTCGAGGAAACCCTGACCCCGACATGGGCGCGCAAGATCGCCTTTGCCTTCATGTTTCCACACCCCAGCAGCATCTGAGATTTTCATCCATGGCAACCCTTGTTCTCGGCGCCGTCGGCTCCGCTATTGGCGGCGCATTTGGCGGTGCCATCCTCGGCTTTTCGGGTGCGGCCATCGGCGGCTTCATCGGCTCGACCATCGGGTCAGTGGTCGACAACTGGATCGTCTCTTCGCTGGCCCCGGCTCAACGCATCGAAGGCGCGCGACTGGACAGCCTGCGCATCACCTCTTCGACCGAAGGGGCGGTAATCCCGCGCCTGTTCGGTCGCATGCGCATCGGCGGGAACATCATCTGGGCCACGGATTTCCGCGAAGAGGTCAACACGACCAGCCAGGGTGGCGGCAAGGGCAGCGGGCCCAAGGTTACCACCACCGAGTATCTCTACTTTGCGTCCTTCGCCGTGGCGCTGTGCGAGGGCGAGATCACCGGCATTGGGAGGGTCTGGGCCGACGGCAAGCCGATGGACATGACCGGCGTCACATGGCGCTGGTATCCCGGCGACGAGGTCCAATCCCCCGATCCGTTCATCGCCGCCAAGATGGGCGCAGCCAGCACGCCCGCTTATCGCGGCACGGCTTATGTCGTCTTCGAAGAACTGGACCTCAGCGCCTTCGGCAACCGGCTGCCGCAGATCAGTTTCGAGGTGTTCCGGCCACTCACGGATCCCGACACTGCCGAAGGATTGGTCAAGGCTGTGACGATGATCCCGGCTTCGGGCGAGTTCACCTATGCGACCGTGCCGGTCAAAAAGACCACCGGTTCGGGTGGGACAACCGTCGCAGAAAACCTGAACGCGATTCCAGACACCGCCGACATCGTGGTCGCGCTGGATCGTCTGCAATCCATGGCCCCGGCGGTGGAAAGCGTGTCGCTGGTGGTGGCGTGGTTCGGGGATGACCTGCGCGCAGGATCCTGCAAGGTCCGTCCCGGCGTCGAGGTGGCCACCAAGACGACGACGCCCTTGGCTTGGGTTGTGAATGGCGTCTCGCGCGCCAGTGCCTTTTTGGTCAGCCGCGACGCCGAAGACCGCCCTGTCTATGGCGGAACACCGGCAGATTTCGCGGTGGTGCAGGCGATTAAGGAAATGAAGGCGCGGGGGCTGCGGGTGACCTTCTATCCCTTCCTGCTGATGGATGTTCCGCCCGGCAACACCAAACCTAATCCTTACAGCGCCAATGCTTCCGGGATGGGTCAGCCAACTTTTCCCTGGCGCGGCCGGATCACATGCTCCCCAGCAGCGGGCTTCGCCGGAAGCGTGGACAAAACCGCAACGGCAGCAACGCAGGTCACTGCCTTGTTCGGTACTGCCACGCCTGCGAACTTTGCGGTTTCTGGCAAAACAGTGAGCTGGACCGGCCCCGCTGGCGAATGGGGCCTGCGCCGGTTGATCCTGCATTATGCGCATTTGTGCAAAGCCGCCGGGGGCGTTGATGCCTTCCTGATCGGATCGGAAATGCCCGGTCTGACCACAACCCGCAGCGGGGCCGCGACCTATCCCGCTGTCACCGCGTTCAAGGCTCTCGCCAGCGATGTGCGGGCGATCCTCGGCGCTGAGCCCAAGATCGGCTATGCATCAGATTGGTCGGAATACTTCGGGCATCATCCTGGCGACGGGTCGGGCGACGTGTATTTCCACCTTGATCCGCTGTGGTCGGATGCCAATATCGATTTCATCGGGATTGATAACTACATGCCGCTGTCGGATTGGCGCGACGGGTTTGATCATGCCGATGCAGCACTGGCCCCGGCGATTTACGACCGCGCCTATTTGCAATCCAACATAACCGGCGGCGAGGGATTTGACTGGTTCTATGCCAGCCCTGCCGACCGGACGGCACAAAACCGCACACCGATCAGTGATGGTGCTGCAGGCAAACCATGGGTGTTTCGCTTCAAGGATCTGCGCGCTTGGTGGCAGAACACCCACTTCAATCGTCCGGGCGGCGTGGAGAGCGGGACGCCGACCGTGTGGGTGCCGCAATCCAAACCGATCTGGTTCACCGAATTGGGCTGTCCGGCCATCGACCGCGGCACCAATCAGCCAAACGTGTTCTTTGACCCGAAATCCTCGGAAAGCTTCACGCCATATTTCTCACGCGGCTGGCGCGACGATGCGATCCAGCGCGCCTATCTGGAAGCCAGTTTTCTGTACTGGGTGGCCGCGGCGAATAACCCGACCTCATCGGTCTCAGGCAATCGCATGGTGCATGTGCCAGAATGCGCGGCGTGGACTTGGGATGCCCGGCCCTATCCGTTCTTCCCCGGGCTGACCGATGTGTGGACCGACGGCCCGAACTGGCGGCTGGGGCACTGGCTGACCGGGCGGCTAGGGGCGGTGTCCTTGGCGGCCCTTGTCCGTCACCTCTGTCTGCGCACCGGAATGCCCGAGGAACTGATCGACGTCTCCGGCCTCTGGGGTGCGGTCGAAGGTTACGTCATCTCGGCGCTGGAAGCCCCAAGGGCCTCGATTTCCACTTTGGCGCGGCATTTCGGCTTCGATGCTGTCGAGAGCGAGGGGCGCATCAAGTTTCTGATGCGCGGTCGGATCGCTAGCACCACGATCACGCCCGACAGCATGGTCACGCCCACTTCGGCGCAGGGCGACGTGATGGAATTGACCCGGGCGCAGGAAACCGAGCTGCCCCAGGCCCTGAAATGGCAGGTCGCCCGCGCCGACGAGGATTATGACGCAGCGCAGGTCGAGGCCCGGCGCATCACCGTTGATACCACGCGCATCGCGTCCGAGGCCTTTCCGATGGCCGTGCCACCCGAGGAGGCTGAGCGTCGTTGTCGCCGTGCGCTGATGGAGGCGTGGGTCGGGAGGGAAAGCGCGGTGTTTCGCCTGCCGCCATCCCGGCTGGCACTGGATCCTTGCGATGTCATCCTGCTCGATCATGATGGCCGCCTGACGGAAATGCGGCTGGTATCCATTGCCGATTCTGATCTGCGCAGCATAGACGCCGTGCGTCAGGACCGCGCGGTTTACGATCTGCCGCCCGGCGACCCGCGTCCCGCATCCTTGTCGACCCCTACGGTGTTCGGAGCCCCCGATGTGATGCTGCTGGATCTACCGCAGCTGCGCGAAGATCAACCTGCACATCGTCCTTTTATGGCCGCCCATGCAAAGCCATGGCCCGGCGAAATGGCGGTTTATCGCAGCGCCGCGACCGATGGTTTTGCGTTGCTGACGACATTTGGCAGCCGCGCCCGGATCGGCGTGCTCGCAGCAGACTTCTATGCCGGGCCTGTTTCCCGCTTCGATCTCGGCAACACGCTGGTGGTCGATCTCTATTCCGGTACGCTGGAAAGCGTCACCGATATCGCCTTGTTCGGCGGAGCGAATGCGCTGGCCGTCGAGACCGGCGCTGGGCAATGGGAAATCGTTCAGGCGGGCGCGGCGGAACTGATCGCACCGCGGCGCTATCGCCTGACCCGGCTGCTGCGAGGCCAGCGCGGAACCGAAGCGGCGATGGTCAGCATTGTCCCGACCGGTGCGCGCGCGGTTGTGCTGGATGCCACGCTGGCATCGCTGCCAATTGGTGAAGCCAATCTCGGCCTGCAGTGGAACTGGCGCATTGGACCGGCGCAGCACCCGGTCAGCGATGATACCTTTGTCGCCCTCAGTTTCATCCCTGAAGGCGCTGGGCTGCGGCCCTTCTCGATCGGCCATGTCGAACAGCCATGGCGCACCGCCCGCAGCCCGGGCGACATGACCATCCGATGGACCCGCCGGTCGCGGTCGCTGGCCGCGGACAGCTGGGGCGCGGGCGATGTCCCTCTGGCGGAAGACAGCGAGGCCTATGAGGTCGAAATCCGCGATGGCGTGACGGTCAAGCGCACCCTGACCACTGCCATGACCAGCGTTCTCTACACCGCCGCCCAGCAGATCGCCGATTGGGGCACACCCCTTGGGCCCGGCCAGTCTCTTGCAATCCGCATCTACCAGCTCTCGGCCCTGATCGGCCGGGGCGCTGAGCGATTTGTCACCCTAACCTTCTGAAAGCACCCGCATGTCCGATATCACCACCCATCTCCTGCTGCCATATATCCTGGCATCGCAGGCCCAAAAGCATGTCACCCACAACGAGGCGCTGCGGCTGCTGGACGCCATGGTGCAGCTTTCTGTGCTGGACCGCAGCCGCACCGCACCACCGGCAAGCCCAGCTGACGGCGACCGCCATATTGTGGCATCGGGCGCGACTGGCCTTTGGACGGGCTGGGATTTGAACGTCGCCTTCTGGGTCGATGGCGTCTGGATGCGCCTTGTCCCGCGCCCGGGGTGGCTGGCTTGGATTGCGGATGAGGCGGCTTTTGGTGTCTGGGATGGCACAGCTTGGGATCCCGTTGGCGTACCGCAGGATGTGTCAGACGCCATCTTCAGCCTTGTGAACGCCGTCGATCCGACGAAGAGGGCGTTGTTTTCGCTGTCGGGGATCAGCACTGGCACGACGCGGACCTTTACCCTGCCCAACACATCCAGCGAGTTGGCAATCCTCGCAGGCACCCAAACTTTCAGCGGCAACAAGACGTTTTCCGGAACGCTGACAGCCTCGGGAACGCTGACTACGTCCGGGGCAACAGCGACAATAGGCACCGCGACCAGTACTGCCACTTATGGCGTGGGTACCGGGGCCACGACCACTGGCCTCTCCAAAACCCTGAACATTGGCACTGGCGGTGTTTCAGGATCGAACACGGTGGTCAATATCGGTTCAACCACATCCGGGGCTGGCGGGACCACAGTGGTCAATACGCCAACCGTGACCTTTGCCAATGCGGTCACGCAGGTTGGCATGCCGCAGGCAAACCTGACGGCACAGTTGCTGGGCCTTGGCGGCGCGACAGCCGACAGCTACAATCGCCTGTCCATCAACGCGCCTGCCATGCTGTTCAACAACGCAGGCGCCGGGATCGAGGCGACGTTCAACAAGAACACTCCCGGCAATGATGCCGCTTTTGCCTTCAAGACTGGGTTCTCGGCCCGGGCGCTGATCGGGCTTCTGGGCAGCGACGATTTCAGCTTCAAGGTCAGCCCGAATGGGTCGACCTTTTATGACGCGATCCGGATCGACCGCACAAATGGTCGGGTTGAGTTGCCCGAACCGCTATTGATGCCCAGCCTGCCTGCAGCGCCCTCACCGCCACCAGCCGGAAAACTCGCGGTCTACGCTCGTGATCGCGCCGGAGCTGGTTGGCTGGATGTGCAGCGCCCCTCGGGGCGGTTCTTTCCCCTGCAGCCACATTTCGGGGTGAACCGGATTGCGACTTGGGCGCCCTCGACCAGCACAACGGTCAACACCAATGGCATGCCGCGCACGGCTGTCGGTACAGTTGCGACACCGACCTTGGCCACCACCAACCTCTCCACCAGCATGCGGCGCTGGCGGGTCACAAGTGCCGCGACGGCGGACGCGGTGGCCGAGGAACGTTCAGCCGGATGGGTCTGCTGGCGCGGCAATGCCGATGGGCTTGGCGGTTGGAATTACGTCAACCGGCTGTCGCTGACCACGTTGCAGGCCACAGGCATGGGGTTCTTCGGGCTTTACGGGTCCGTCGCGGCTTTGGCCACCACGCTGACGCTGGCAACCGTGGTGAATTGTGTCGGGATTGGCTTTCAGCGCGGCACCCACACCAACTGGCAGCTGGTGCGCAACGACGGCTCCGGCGCGCCAAGCCTGACTGACCTCGGTGCCAGCTTCCCGGTGAACAGCCTGACGAACGTTCTGACACTCTACATCGCCTCCGCCCCGAATGGCTCCGACATCGGCGTGCGCGTGGTCGAAGAGGTCAGCGGCGCGGCTGTCGAGTTCACCATCACGACCGACATGCCTGCCGCAACGCAGCTCTTAAGCCCCCGCAACTACATGAACACCGGCGCGGCAGCTGCAGCCGTCGCCTATGACTGCTCCGGCGTCTACGTCGAGACCGATTATTGAACCGCAGGACCGCGATAGCGAAGGCCACCCCTTGAGTGACGAGCCCAACCTTTTTGAAACCATCGCGCAAGCCTTCCGTGACAATGGCCTGACCGCAGCTATCACTGCGCTGATCGGCGGGATCATCGCCCTGCTGGCATCCGTGACGCGCAAAGCGTTCACAAATGACGCGATGCTGGTCCGGCTTGACCGCGAACTTCTCGCCGAGCGCAACCGCGTGGACCGCCAGCGCGCCGAGGACCGCAAGGGCGACGCCGACCGGCTGGAACGCATCGAGACCGACATCCGCGCCATGCGCGATCTGATGT
>NZ_LGHS01000059.1 GCF_001202025.1 Pseudorhodobacter aquimaris | reverse complement strand
CTTTCGGTCAACAAGACGCCAGCGCTCCTATCTCTCGCGAAACCCACAGACTTGCAGTTGCGCCGTGCCGAAGTCATAGCCAAAGCACCCGAGTTCCGCGCGCGTGTGGCACAGGCACTGGCTGCGCGGTTTCCCGAGGATCCAGCAGCACCGACGCCTCTGGTCGAAAAGCAGATATTCAGTGGCTTTTACACCCACGCCGACAAAGGCCTTCTTGCACAATTCCAGCGCGTGGATTGGCCACAACGGCAGGAAATCGTGGCGGCACTCAGCGATCCCCGCCTACGCCAGCTCGGCCGGCGCTTAGTGGCGTTTCACGCGCCGCAGCTACTTTCCTCCGAAGAACGAGCACAATTCGAGGATTGGCTGCGCGAGCGCTGGTCCGCACCAGATGCGCCGGAGACCGAGTGGATGACCGCAGGCAAGGCACAGCGTGCCCTTGACGAAATACGCGGCAAAGACGGGTTGAACGCGTCACTGGTTGCCGAGATCGGAGCTTACCTGCAAGGTTTTGATCTTATAGCAAGCTAGTGTTCGCCGCCTAACGAAAGGTTGGTGGCATCGGCGATGCGGTCGCGACAGGCAGCTATGCGGGACCTTGTGGGCTTTCGCTTCGATTACTCAGATTTCGCTCGCAGTCACAGCATGACCGACGTGGAGGGCGGAAACCGGACCTTAGCTGCAGACGCAATATAGAAGTTTGTGAACCGCAATTGCGGGCATTCACCCAAAATTTCCTTGAGGACTTCCTCAGTGACGCTGACGCAATCACTCAAGTCGCAGCGCAGTCAACGCGGTAAAAATGAAGCGATTACTTTCAGAGGACGAAGGCTGGCCGCGTAAACGAAACTAATACAAGTTGCTTCGGCCCAATCGAACACAGTAGCAATTTATTCTCGGAACACCATCAACAATCTTTAATCCGATGGAGTAATTGGGGTTTTTGTAAAGCGGATGCGTGTAGAAAACCGCAGTTCTGCATTCACCAGTTGAGAACTTTGATGCGTACAGCGCCATCGCCAAGGAAACCGGCTTGGGACCAAAAGGAGCCAGTGTCAATGCGACGTCGCCAAAACCTCCTAAGCCGCATAGCTCATCAAAAATTTCCGGTACGTTCATCCCATCTACTCGTTTTATGTCCAACCTTTGACTTTCAACATTTGGGAAAATCTGCCGGATGAAGCGCCAGTTTCTTGCGACTCTTTCGGGTTGTGCTGGAAATGGAAAAAGAAATGAAGTTGTTCCTTCGTTAAATTCAGGAGAATTAACTTCCTCAGGTAACCCCATTGGGTCATACCCAATGGCAACAACAGTTTTTCTATCCGAAGTGCTGTCTCTTTGCAGGCGAAACCCAGGCAATGCATCCCAAGGTTCATGGTTCGCAACAAGAGCATTACGATCATATTCGTCTGGCTCCGCGTAAACCACTACAGTATTGTCGATGTTGCGATAGCCGTTTCGAAGCAGTTTCATAAGAAAGAAGAGCATTTTTTGAGGCATCGATGTAATGTCGACAACCAAGTTTTGTGCGCTAACCCGGTCTAAGTATTGTACGATCGCCCTTTCGAATTCCCCGAAGGGTGCGTCAACGCTAATGTGGTGTATCTCATTCGGGTTTGTGCCGTGCTGGATAAAAATGTCTCGATTGGCATCGATCTTTTGTTGCACTAGACGTTCCTCCGTGGGAGGTGGTCTGTGTGCTACCTCTACCAACAACTGATTAATGATACGCCCATATGTACCGAACCATCTAGCAAGTCCGGCACATCGCTCTTCTGTCGAAATGCAGCCAATCATTGACCATTGTCCACCGGGCATACCCGAGAAAATGTTGTCGATGTTTCCCCATGCCCTAAATGGCTGATCCAGTCTTATCAATCTTCTTCCCCAAATCGGAAATTTAAATCTAATTGAGTGTTATTTGACGCCGTTTTGGGGCGCTTCGCCTTGCTATCAGAGATCACAGGGCCCGGAGAAACTATAAGCGCAGCCTGCATCCATTTATTCACATCACTAATAGAGGCGTAAAATGGTTCTTTTGTGTGCGGAGTGGGTACCTGAAAGTAAGGTGTGAGTATAGATGACAAATGCCACTTTTGACTTTGGCCGCGTGACTTTGATTTCGAAGTATGGGCACTATGTTCTAACACACCAAATTCTACACAGCTTTCGATAAAGTCTTCGATAAACACCTGCTTTTCTAGCTCCCCGGAAGAAAGGGAAAAACCGTTCTCACCCGGATAAGACATATTTTTGTCATTCCTCAATCGGTCCCTAAGGAACGTTCCCAAGACATTGATAAATCGGTGCCTATCGTCTCCACCTTTTGGTTCAGCCCTCACTTTTCTAAACCAGTGCTCACTTGCAGAATGAATGCCCATTGACTGGATGTGAGGATCAATTTGTTCCGGGAGTTCATACGCTTCGTAATCGTTGCTGCGCATGTTCTCTGCCCAAATGAATTGGCAAATGCTCAGAAACGCAAAAATATTCTTCCCAGAGAGGAGTACAATATCATGAGCTCCGTACCATGCGAGCCTTTGCCTACAGGCCGAAAAGACTTGAAGTAGTGCTTGCTGTTTACGCTCTTTCTTCCAATATGTCCTTTTCCCCCAGGGCTGTTCTCGAACTAATTCTTTCGAAATCTCTGACTTTTTAATGTTCTGACGAACCCATGCTTCGCCCAACTTCGCGCTAATCGGATCCTTCTCCGCAATAGTGACTAATTCGTTACGGATAGCGTCTGAGGCCGGAAAATCTTTGGAAACAACGCTTGTTCGACTGCCACGAATGAAGCTGTCTACCTTTTCTTCGACAGTAGGCCGAGATCCAAAAACCGTTTTCAACACGTCTTCAGTGCTAGTACTAGAAAAACCTGAGAACTTTATCCGTCGTTCTAAGACGTCTTCACAGAACTCTTGAAACAGTGTTTTCCTACTTTCAGTACCTTCAAGTACCTTTCGGATATCAACCACCTCATATTCGCGCATCTCTTCCGTAAAGGCGTTGTTTCCAAAGCCCTGCAGTCCTTTACTTAAGGAGTAGGGACGTGCTCCAACTCGGTAGGAGACACGTCGGTCTCGATCACCGAGCATCCGAATAATTACACTGCGGAATGTTGGTGCGGCGTTCCCTTTTTCATCGCGCTCAAGGTCCATCAAGTCTTCGAATTGATCGATTGTTACAAAAACGGGCAGGTCGCGAGGTATTAACCCTGCCCCCTTCAACGCGTCAGCAACGCAGCCAATTGGAGCCCCGGGTTTGGTCTTCGTGTTAACATAATCGTTTGGAAAATCGGAGTTGTAGTTCAAGTAGCTTTCGTACCCCGAAATACGGTGCTTTACCTTCAGGCGGAGCCCTTCATAATCCTCAACATCATCCATGACTCCGAACCAGCAACTATCCTTTTTCAAGGATGATGCAAAAAAATCTAATTTTTCAATCGATAAATCGAGACCTAAAAATTCGCCTAAAGTTGAACCTTCAGGGCTACCCAGCAAGTCAACGTTATTTAAAAGATCGTCGATGATCCAGTAGTTTAGAAAATCACCGAAAAACAGGCCGAGAACTTTCTTGTTCTCAGTTTCTTCCTGTGTTTCTTGAGGGATCGCTCTTTGGCCAAAATCAAGCGCTCCACTTGATCTAAGTACAATGCTAGCAGAAAGGAATTTTGAGCAGTGTTTTGGAAGAGGCCAAGGCTCTTCACTCTTTTGATATGCGATGAGGACATCTGGCTTGAGTAAGTTCAACAGCGCAGATTTTCCAGAGCCCTGCAGACCAGTCAGAACTACGCTTCCGGGTTGGAATAGTTCATGAGTTCTGCTCTCGCGCAGCAATTTTGGGCTGAAAATCTTAACAAAATGATCGGTTGAAAGAGATTCTGTATGATACAAATTGCTAAACGGATTCTTTTTCCCATCCATTAGATCGGCTCCCGCGAGTTTCTCAGGAACAGTGGCTCCCAGTGCCCTGTTCTTTTCCGATGTATGGCTGGAATTGTGTTGTCGGGACAGTTTGATGACATTACCACGAAACCACCGGATTTCCCATAAGGTCCGTCTGCACCAAACCCAAACGGCCCATAGTCCTGGAGAGCGGATCCTTGCTCAACGACTTTGGTGTGAACGGCTTGAATAGTACGCCTGATGTTAGCAAAGTCTGAATGCTCTTCTGGTTTCTGCCTCTCATAAATGAATTTTTCATCTGGAATCTCAAGAACCGGGCTGAAAGTTAGATGGGGGTACATGGCGACAAAGTCGCGCGCCATTTGCGCACCCATCGGACAAATGTACAAGGGGCACAACAGTACGCTAGTTCCGCCACCAATTGAACAAGCTCTCTCGACGTGGTCCTCCATTTGCGAACCACTCCCGACAAAATCTTCAAACAAGACAATAAGGTCACGCCTATTTGGATCCGATAGTTTCAAGTGGGCAGCGGTAAAGTTGTCTCGGTCCCAATCATGTTCATGCTCTAGCCAGGTGTACCTAACTGGTTGTCCTTGTATGGAATTTGTTGTCAAAAATCTGCGAAGCCCGAAGCTGTCGGTTATTTGAGTAAGCAGCGTCCGGTTTAGTAGAGAATTCATCAGATCTCTTGCGTTCGGGGCAAACACATTGACGCGACCAATTTTCATCAGCCAGCTCAAAACATGTTTGCTGTATGCTGTACGGTACGCCGCAACCAGTTCTTTGTCGCCAAGAAACACCAAATGCCTCAGCATTGTGTACAGGCTCTGTTGATCACTCTGCGCGTCTGCAGACCCGATCCACCGAGCCAGTCGTACGGAGAAGTTGCCATGCCCACCATGCCGGGTTACATCATATTCATTGTACAGTTCTTGGGCTAAAAACTCGACATCGTGCTTGAGTTCTAACCACCCCTCTGACCCATCAAAGTCATTTTGGCACCATTCTCTAAGGAGACTTTGGAATTCATTGGGAGTCATATGGTAGCCCACTGCTTACGGATGCAATTGGCAATGGTTTCTGCAAATCGGGGAGGAACCGCATTTCCGATCATCCGATAGTTTGCTGAATCAGATTCCGAGAAATGGAATGAATCGGGAAAACTTTGTATTCTTGCAGCCTCCCGAACGGAAAACCCCCGATGCTCGTCGGGATGCAAAAAGTACCTATGTTGGCCAAACCGAGTATCGACAGTTGGTGAAAGGCCGTCCCAACGCGGCCTTCGATACTTGCCGTTGAATGTGTTAGTTATATCCAAATGTCCGTCCACTCTACGAAGATACTTTTTCTCAAGTAGAGACTTTGTCAACATGTCTGTACTGTGTCCAAAATACTCTCTAAGTAAATCGTATGAAACCGGATCGGCGTCTCCAGTGTCTCGGCGACGGCTTTGACGTCTGAGCTTAACGATAGTCTCAAGAAATGATACTTCGTTCTGACTTACAGGCCCGAAGACGGCTGGAATATCCCAAGTATGGACTGACGTTAGTCCCCTCCGAACGTTCGATAGCTTTTGCCCCGGTCCAATTTTTTCAGAGATAAGGAAATCGGCACATCCTTTTTTCAACGTGAGTTTTCCGATGTTATTTTGCTCTCCGATGCCCTTTAATGCCTCACCTAGGGACAATCTTTGTTTGCATTTAAGCTGCAATCCCAGTGGCTTATCAGACAGAACGGCAACAATTAGGACTCGGATCCTGGTTTGGGCTACACCATAATCTGCGATATCATGTATTGCCCAATCAACAGAGTATCCCGCTCTCTTCAAAGTGCCTATCGTCTTTTCAAAGTGATGTGAGTTCGCCGGATTCAGCAAACCTTTGACATTCTCAATCACAACAACTTTTGGACGAGCTAGCGAAGCTATTTCGGCGACGTTCACAAGATGGTTGTTTCGAAAATCTTTTGGGTCGTTTTTACCGGCTGTAGAGAACCCTTGGCATGGTGGGCCAGCAATCAAGACGTCAGCTTTGGCCGCGACGGCAATGACCTCTCCATCTGGTTCGGACAAGTCTTTGTTCAAAATCCGAGAACCCAAGTTCTTTTCAAGTGTACCTAGCGCAGTTGCGTCATGATCGAACGATGCAATTTGGTGGTACCCAGCCAATTCAAACCCTAAGTCGAGTCCTCCGCAACCACTGTAAAGGCTGACGTATCTTATCTTCTCGTCTTGCAAGATTACTAGGCTCCACAGACAATAGTTGGTGTGGACCTATTTTTAAGTCGCACTCAGTGATGCAATAGCAGATTTTGCTATAGCTTTAAACTAGCTTTGGGCGGGTGGTTGTCGTGAACTCTTGGTATGCTTGGTTTAAAATAAGACGAAAAAACCTGCAAATGGAGCGCCACAGAGCTAGGTCCCTTTCCGGCAGAGCATGCCTCGTAGTCCGAAAAATGTAAAGGTTACTCCCTGCGCATTGCCTCCGATCAGACCGGGCTAGCTTGCCCCTGCAGCGAAAGGCAATTTGTCCGCACTGCGGACCTTGGGCTATGAACGCTGCTGCAGGCATCCATGAATGACCGCTTTCTGAAAGCCGCGCCGCAGCGATGAGCACCTCGGCGAACGGAAGCTAAGGGCCGGGTGCGTTCCACTGCACCTGCATCGCCAACCTGTGCTGCGGTGTGTCCGCGGGGCGGTTCTGGGCCCGAAGCCGCCAGTGGTATCTTTCGTCAGGTGGCGAACACTAGCGGCCATCGACGGTTCTTCAGATTGAATCATTTTATTGCGTGAGACTATTTATTAGTCCTATACACGCGAAGAGTGATCGGAAGGGAAGTGCGTGCCGCACAAACACGTCAAACAGCTGAACTGGGGCGCGGAGCGGCGCAACGCATTCATCGAGTTTCGGGTGTTCTGGCATGGACGGATCAACCGCTCAGACCTGATGGCAACGTTTGGCATCTCGCTTCAGCAGGCCTCGCTCGACCTGAGCGGCTATTCCGACCAGTGGAAGCGCAATCTCGTCTACGACAAGAGCCAGCGCGCCTATGTCCGGGGCAAGAATTTCACGCCACATTTCATCACGCCCAGCGCCGAGGATTATTTCGGTCAGTTGCGTGCCGTCGATCAGGGGCTGGTCTCACGTGAACAGAGCTGGATCAGCATGTTTCCCGGCTATGGTGCGACGCCAACGCCTGCACGCGGTGTTGCGCCCGAGACCCTGCGCGACGTGTTGTCCGCAATC
>NZ_LGHS01000058.1 GCF_001202025.1 Pseudorhodobacter aquimaris | reverse complement strand
GAGGTTGTCCGCGCCATTCGATGATCTGGTTTAAGCTTCTGACAACTCTCTCTGCGGGCAGCGAGAAGTCCACTTCAATACATAAGCCTTCACGATTAAAGTCATCCAGCACGTTCAATGTCCTGATCGAACGCCCATCTGCGAGCTGATCAGCCATGAAATCCATCGACCATGTCTCATTGGGTCTGTCAGGCACAGCCAATGGCTCGGGTTTATCACGCTTCAGGCGCTTCTTTGGCTTGATCCGCAGGTTCAGCTCCAGTTCACAGTAGATCCGGTAAACGCGTTTGTGGTTCCAGCCATAGCCTTGGACGTTGCGCAGATACAAAAAACATAGGCCAAAGCCCAGGTTCGCTTATTCTCGGTCAACCGTTCCAGCCAAGCGGCGATCTCCTCGTTCTCGTCGCTCAGGATTGGGCGTACCGGTAGCACGTCTCGCTGATCTCAAACGCACGGCAAGCCAACGCAATGCTGACCCCGTTCTGCGCGACCGCATTCATGGCCATCTCCCGCCTTCGAGATGGCTTCAGCGCTTTTTTCCAAGGGCTTCCTTCAGCAAGTCGTTTTGCATGCTCATTTCGGCATACATGCGCTTCAGGCGGCGGTTCTCCTCCGCCATATCCTTCATCTCTGAAATCAATGACGCATCCATGCCGCCGAACTTCGCCCGCCATTTATAAAAACTTGCGCTGCTCATTCCATGCTCCCGGCAAAGCTCAGAAACCGGAACACCGCCCTCCGCTTGCTTCAACACCGCCATGATCTGCGCGTCGCTGTATCGTCCATTCTTCATCGTAAATCTCCTCAGATATCTTGCCGAGAAAATTCTACTTTTGAACACCACTAATTTTAGGGGGGATTACCCTGCGTGCCGGGGAACTGACGCCGATTTGGGTTCCAGATGAAACGCATGAGGCAATGCGCGATCTTGTCCGGGCTCGGGAAAGTGCCGCAGAGGACCAGCGACATAAACGCCAGCTTGTTTCGGCGTTTATGCTTCGCCACGGGCGGACCTATCATCGGAGCAAGCCTTGGACGATGCGGTATCGCAGGTGGCTGTAAAGCCAGAGCTTTAATCATCCCGCACAGCAGATCGCCCTTCAGGAGATGCTACAAGCCGAGCGAAACGCAACGGAACGGGTAGACCGGTTGACTGGGCATATTGAAGCTTTGGTCCCAGAATGGGACCTCGCCCCAGCGGTAAATGCGCTGCAAGCTTTGCGGGGTGTCGCGTTGATCAGCGCTGTCACCTTCATGGCAGAGATCGGAGACGTGCGTCGCTTTGAGACGCCGGTAAAACTCATGGCCTATTTTGGGCTTGTGCCAAGTGAATACTCGACTGGCAAAACGACGAAGCGTGGTGGCATCACCCGCGCAGGGAATTCACGGGTTCGCCACAAGCTGATCGAGGGAGCCTGGATGTATCGGCTGCAGGCGCGTCCGGGCGCAAGGAAGCTCTACATCCTTCAGAAGCAACCAGCGGAGGTGCAGGACATTGCATGGAAAGCCCAGTCACGCTTGACGACAAGATACCGTAAGCTCATTCAGCGAGGCAAGAAATCGACGGTCGTGACTACCGCCATTGCGCGTGAGATGGCCGCCTTCATGTGGGATATAGCCCGCCGAACGATGCCCACGAGATAATCGTGGCACATGTGCCCAATGGCGGGCGCGAGGTCAACGGCAGGGGAATATCCGGCACTCGCTTTGAAGCCAACGCAGGTTGATGCTCGTTGTAAGAAAGGAATAGCCCCGAGACGCATAATCGGTCATGCGGTATCCAGCCCGCGTATCAGAGCTTGTTCACCGACGTCTTCAGACCTCGTGCCCACCCTTGGGCGCCCAAATCACATTAAACGCCACGGCGTTCCATGTTGCGTGAAAAAAACCTTGAAAAAAGACATCAGAGCGGCGTCCCAATCACACCTTGCTAGCGTAATTCCACGGTAGCAGATCGTCAATCTGGCTTTGTTTGTGGCCATTGACGATGGCAGTGAGCGTTGCAGCCATGCGTGCGGGTCGATGCTGTTCATTTTGCAGGTCTCGATCAGTGACGCAATGACGGCCCAGTTTTCCGCTCCGGCGTCATGGCCAGCGAAGAGGGCGTTCTTTCTGTTCAGTGCGATGGGGCGGATTGTGCGTTCGACGGTGTTGTTGTCGAACTCGATGCGGCCATGGGGTGTTAATTGTCACTGAGAACTGACCCACCTGTTCGTTATGATCTGCTGATTATGATGGCGTCAATGCTGTTGCCTCCTTTCGCTTTTTCTTTGCTGTTTCGGAGCTTGCCTTGAAGCGGTAGCTGTCATTGCCGGTCTCGAGGATATGGCAGCGATGGGTGAGACGATCGAGCAGTGCTGTGGTCATTTTGGTATCGCCAAAGACGCTGGCCCATTCACTGAAGCTCAGGTTGGTGGTGATGATGACGCTGGTGCGTTCATACAGTTTGCTCAGAAGATGGAAGAGCAGCGCGCCGCCAGAGGCGCTGAACGGCAGATATCCCAGCTCATCCAGTATCACCAAGTCAGTTTTGACCAATGCCTCAGCGATCTTTCCGGCCTTACCCAGTGCCTTTTCCTGCTCCAGCGCATTGACCAGTTCAACCGTCGAGAAGAAGCGCACACGCTTGCGGTGATGCTCAATGGCCTGAATGCCGAGGGCGGTTGCAACATGCGACTTTCCTGTTCCCGGGCCTCCGATCAGCACCACATTCTCGGCAGCGTCCATGAACTCACAACGATGGAGTTGGCGGACCAAGGCTTCACGGATCTCGCTGGCAGCGAAGTCAAAGCCAGAGAGGTCTTTATAAGCCGGAAAGCGCGCCGCCTTCATGTGATAGGCGATAGAGCGCACCTCGCGTTCGGCCATTTCCGCTTTGAGCATCTGCGACAGGATCGGCGTCGTGCCAGAGGCACGCTTTCAGCGTGACGCGGCTTCAAATGCGGGCGACCCTTGCTCATGCAGATCCTGCACAGCCTGCGCCATGCGTCGTGCTGCAAGCACGCCTTCGGCGTGACGCATCTTCAGGCTGCGCAGCATGATGACGATGGCAGCTCCAGCGGGATCATGACGCATCGCGCGCTCCTTTCTGGACCCGCAACCCATCATGAGCCGTGCGACATTGGCCTCTGGCTCCTTACTCAGCGGCAAGGCAGCTGGAGGGTCCACGTCTGGCTGGTCAGTCAGCTTACCATCCAACAGGCGATGCAGCAGGTTCAGCACATGGG
>NZ_LGHS01000057.1 GCF_001202025.1 Pseudorhodobacter aquimaris | reverse complement strand
GCGATCCCCATGTTGTCGCAGCTGCTCAAGGCCGAAATGGCTGAACGTGAGGTTCGTTCCGTCGCTTATCACATGAAGGCGGCACGCTTCCCGGCATACAAGGACCTCTCTGGCTTCGACTTTGCCGCCAGTGAAATCCGTGAAGCCTTGGTTCGCCAGTTGCATCGCTGCGAGTTCATGGATGGGACCGAAAACGTAGTGCTGATCGGGGGCCCAGGAACCGGGAAATCGCATGTCGCTACCGCTCTTGGCATCCAAGCGATCGAACATCGCCGTAAACGCGTCCGCTTCTTCTCAACGGTTGAGTTGGTCAATGCGCTGGAGCAGGAAAAAGCCCAAGGCAAGGCCGGAAAGATCGCTGAGGCGTTGGTGAAAACCGACTTGGTGATCCTGGATGAGCTGGGATATCTGCCGTTCAGCGCTTCGGGAGGCGCGTTGTTGTTCCACCTTCTCAGTAAACTCTACGAGCGCACCAGCGTCGTCATCACCACGAACTTGAGCTTCAGCGAATGGGCCAGCGTGTTCGGCGATGCGAAAATGACCACCGCGCTACTCGACCGCCTAACCCACCGCTGCCACATCCTTGAGACAGGTAATGACAGCTATCGGTTCAAGGCCAGCTCTGAGACAGCGAAAAAGAAACGAAAGGAGACAGCAGCATTGACGCCATCATGACGCAAAGAACATAACAGCTGGGTGGGTCAAGTCTCGGTGACAATGCCGGGTCAGTTCTCAGTGACAATCAACATCTTGCGGCTTGATGGCCTGCTCGCGCAGTTTTGTTGATCTTGCGCGGGCGTCTCAGACCTAGGTTGCATCGTCCACAAAAGGCCATTCAGCGGACTTTTACAACATTCGCTGCACCTGTGAAATTGGATTCGCTTGAAAGCCAGCGCCGACGACACGGGCGGGGGGACTAAGCCGCTCCGCGGCATTGGCGCTCTTGGCTGATGGCGTACAACGCCCGTAACGGGGTGGATTTTGCGATCTTTCTGACCTGCCTGATGATTGGGGTCTTCTCAATCATCACACAGGAGGTTCCCATGGCAGAGGAGAGAGTAAGCCCGCTACGCCAGCGAATGATCGAAGACATGAACATTCGGGGTTTGGCCGAGAAGACCCAGAAAGCCCATATTCGCAACGTGAAGCATTTTGCGGCGTTTCTTGGGCGGCCGCCCGACACGGCCACGCCGGAGGAATTGCGCGCGTATCAGCTCAAAATGACCGAGGACAGCGTGTCGGCCAGCACGTTCAACGTGCGGATCATCTCGCTTCGCTTCTTTTTCGGCACCACCTGCGGACGTGAAGACATGAAGCGGTTCATGCAGTTTCACCGCAAGCCCCGTAAACTACCCATAGTTCTAAGCGTCGAAGAGGTAGCTGATCTGTTGGCCGCCGTTCCCGGCCCGGGGCTCAAGTATCGCGCCGCCCTTGGCATCAGCTACGGGGCGGGGCTGCGCGCCTCCGAGGTGTGCCACCTCAAGGTCAATGATATCGACTGCGACCGGATGCTGATCCATGTCGATGACGGCAAGGGCGGTCGGGATCGCAAAGCGATGCTGTCGCCCAATCTGCTCGCGTTGTTGCGCGACTACTGGTGTGAATCCCGTCCGGAGGGATGGCTGTTCCCGGGCAAGCCCAAGATCAATCCTCTGTCGCCACGCCAGTTGAACCGGGCGTTCACCTCGGCCAAGCACATGGCGGGCATCAAGAAGGCGGCAACGCTGCACACGCTTCGCCACAGCTTCGCGACCCATCTGCTGGAGGCGAACACGGACGTGCGAGTTATTCAGGTGCTTCTTGGCCACGCCAAGCTAACAACCACTGCGCGTTATGCCCATGTGGCCACCAAGACGATCCGCAGCACCGTCAGCCCCTATGAGCAAATTAAGCTGCTGCAAGACGAGACCTTGCGACGAGGAATGCAATAGCGCCCGGGACCAGTGGCCCAACCAAAGCTGGAGATCGCTGACATCTTTCGACGATACGGTTCTACATGGCGGCAGGCCAATGCGGGGCATGTCAGCCTCTCCCAGCTCAAAGTGATGTCGGCGATTGAAGCCTGCCGAACCGAGGCGCTCGGCGGGCATGTGGCGGGATGCACCAAGTGCGGCCACCATCATATCGCCTATAACTCTTGCAAGATACCATTGCCCGGCAGGCGATTGCGAAGCAATCTGCCGAGAGGGGGCACTGTCCCAAGTGTCAAGGACCGGCCGCGCGCGACTGGATGGAAGCGCGTGCCGAGGACCTGCTCTCGGTGGAGTATTTCCACGTGGTCTTTACCCTGCCAGCCGAGATCGCGCAGATCGCCCATTGGAACAAGCGGGCGGTCTACGGGCTGCTGTTCAAGGCATCCGCTAAAACGGTGACGACCATCGCGGCAGACCCCAAACGCATGGGTGCGCGGGTGGGTATGACCAGCGTGTTACACACCTGGGGCTCGGCACTCACCCACCACCCGCACATACATATGATCGTGCCAGGCGGCGGCCTGTCACCCGACGGCACACGGTGGGTCGCCTGCAAACCCGGCTTCTTCCTGCATGTGCGGGTGCTGTCGCGGCTGTTCCGACGCCTGTTTCTGCAAGGGCTGATGGATCTGCATAGCGCGGGCAAACTCACCTTCTTCGGTAATCTCGAAGGGCTGGCTGAAGCCGATACATTCGCCAGCTGGCTCGCCCCGTTCCACAAATCCGAATGGGTGGTCTACGCCAAACCGCCCTTCGGTGGTCCTGAGGCCGTGCTGGCCTATCTGAGCCGCTACACCCACCGGGTGGCGATCTCGAACGCCCGTCTGGTCAGCGCCGATGCCGAGACGGTCGCATTCCGCTGGAAAGACTATCGCATTAAATCCGGCAACCGCCGATCCGTCATGCGGCTGGCCACGCCCGAGTTCATCCGCCGCTTCCTGATCCACGTCCTTCCAGATGGATTCCACCGCATCCGGCATTACGGCCTGCTGGCCAGCTCGGCCCGCAAGGCCAACATCAGAACGATCCGCTCCTTGTTATGTATCGAACATCCGGACCAAGCCCCCGCATCAGGATCCAACGCCGAGATCATCCCACTTACGCTGCGCGAACCATGCCCCTGCTGCGGTGGCCCCATGCGCATCATCGAGATCTTCCGGCGTGGGCAAAAACCAATGTCGCGCGCACCACCCAGGGAGCAGGCCGCATGATAAATCTCCTGTCATCGATCCCCTTTTACAGAATGGCACCGGCTGCTCCCTGCAAAACCCGGCCAGGCTGGATTGTGCCTGCCGTCACCGGTCAGGCCGCTCGGGTGCATTTGCCCCCAATCCCTCCGTGCTGTTGGAGCAATCAGAAGGCGGATCGGTCGCCAGCCACGCTATCAGCCGCACCCAAATCCAATGGTTGCCCCAAGCGTCCGCGCACTTTCCCCATAGCCTGATCCAAGACCCCCGCGGCTTCCTCCTTCCGAGGTTTGTCAACGCGGGCCGCCACCGCAGGATGGCCACCGGTGCGCCGCGGCCCGCATCGAAAAACCTTCAGGAGACCGGCCATTCGCTGCGTTTTGCGCAGAGGTCCCTTAAGCGGGACAGAGCGGACATTGGCAGCCGCCGCATGGGTTGAAGCAGTGTTTGCGCTGCACGCGGCAGAAATATCTTCATTTGTCCACGCTAGGGAGTGACTCACCCATCTCTAACAGTATGTTGAGCTACTCCCCATCGGCTGGACAGGATATGGCGTAAATTAAGCTACTCTCTGCTCCTGCTGATCGTGTTGTGTTCTGTCATTTCTCAGCCAATAGACCACGGCTGGTGGCCTGCCGCCAAGGGCTGAGTGTGGGCGTTGGTTGTTGTAAAAGGTCATCCATTTCCGGATGCCTGCCTTCGCTTCTGATCCGGTCTCCCAGGCATGCAGGTAGACGCACTCGTATTTCAGGGTTCGCCAGAGCCTCTCAATGAAGATGTTGTCTAGGTAGCGGCCCTTCCCATCCATTGAGATGCGCACGCCGGATCGGCGTAGCCGGTCAGTCCAGGCAAAGGACGTGAACTGAGATCCTTGATCGGTATTCATGATCTCGGGCGGGCCGAACTTGTGGATGGCCTCGTTCAGTGCCGCAACACAGAAGTCCGCCTCCAGCGTATTCGAGATGCGCCAAGCCAGCACCTTACGGGTGTGCCAATCCATAATGGCGGCCAGATACGAGGAACCCTCGGCGCATGGGC
>NZ_LGHS01000056.1 GCF_001202025.1 Pseudorhodobacter aquimaris | reverse complement strand
GTTTGACGCGGGCCAGCATCATCGCCGCTTGCGCGGGTTTCGGGCGACCCGCGCCCATGTGAACGCGCTGATCGCGGCAAGCGGGCCTGACATTACCGCCCGCGCCCGCTGGCTGGTGCGCAACAACGGCTATGCCGTGAATGCGGTGGAAAGCTGGGCCGCCAATACCGTCGGCGATGGCATCAAGCCAATCTCGAAGATCGCGGATGCCGCCCGCAAAGAGGAATTGCAGCGGCTCTGGCTTGCCTGGACTGACGAGGCCGATGCCGAGGGGTTGACCGATTTCTATGGGCTGCAGCGGCGCGCGGCGCGAGAGGTCTTCCTTGCGGGCGAAGTGTTCTTTCGCTTTCGCCCCCGGCGCACGGGCGACGGCCTGAGCGTGCCTGTGCAGCTGCAGATGCTGCCATCAGAGATGCTGCCGCTGGAACAGACCGGCGTTTCCGCTGCTGGCAATCCCATCCGCCAGGGGATCGAGTTCGACCGGATCGGGCGGCGTGTGGCCTATCATTTCTTTCGCCGCCACCCGGGCGACAGCACAGATCCGGGGCTTGCGGGCGAGATCGTGCGGGTACCCGCCTCCGAGGTGATCCATGTGATCGACCGTCGAGGGCGGCCAGCTGCGCGGGGTCTCAAAGCTGGCCCCGCCATCGTAAGCTTTCTGCTCGACCAGTATGACGATGCGAGTTGGACCGCAAAAAGGTCGCGGCGATGTATGCGATGTTTGTGACTTCCCCAGCGCCGGAGAACCCCCTCGCCCGGACGATGAGATGGCCGAGGGTCGAATCAGCCCGGTCAATGTGCGACTGGATCCGGGCGAAGATGTCACATGGCCAGCCTGCCGACAGCGGCGGCACTTAGAGCCGTTTCATACCGAACCCTTCTGCAAATCTCGGCAGCACTGGGCATTCCCTATCCATACATCGCCAATGACATGGTGAAGGGGAACTTCTCGAATTCGCGCCTGGCGCTGATCGAGTTCCGCCGCCGCGTCTCGGCTTGGCAGCATTCCGTCATGGTCTGGCAGCTTTGCCGTCCTGTCTACGCGCGTTGGATGGACGCCGCCGTGTTGTCAGGGGCCCTCACGCTGCCGGGCTATGAGGCCAACCGCAGCCAGCTCCTCGCCGCCGATTGGCTGCCGACGAAATGGGACTGGGTCGATCCGCTGAAAGACGCCAATGCCGAAATCGCCCAGATCGAGGCGGGCCTTAAATCCCGCACGCAGGCCATCGCCGAACGTGGCTATGACGCAGAACAGGTCGACCGCGATATCGCGGCGGAACGCGCCCGCGAACGCGCACTGGGCCTCGACTTCCGCCGACCTGGCTCACCCGCGCAAGGCGTGCAAGCGCAGCTGGGTCCGGGTGAGGAGGGGGGCAAAGACGACGACTCCGACCAGACAGATGCAACCGATGACGCGGAAGACCGTCCGCGCAAAGAAGGGGACCAGCCGGAAAGGGGATGACTACCCCAGCAACAACCGCACCCCAGGCAATCTCGCGGCTTTCCGGTCGAATGTGACAAGCTCGGCAGCACCTGTGCGCCGGGCAGCGGCAGCGATCATCAGATCGGCAAAGCCAAAGCCGTCATTGCGGTAAAGATCCAGCGCGGACCCGACATCGTCACCCGCCTCAATCCGCACCTCGGTCGACGACAACAGCCCATCCAGCGCCCCTGCAATCTGCGCGCGCCCGTAGCCATAGGCGCGCTCCAGAACCCACACGAGTTCGATCAACACCTCGCGGCTGACAAAGCCAGGCTCAGTATCCGTCAACTGGTCGAAGATATCGCCCGCGATCCGGGCCTGATCGGCGTCGTCCTGCACGAGGAAACGCACCAGCACATTGGTATCAACGGCGATCACGGATCAGGCCTCGCACTTGCGGCGGCACCGCTGGCGATGGCTTCGTCCATGGCCTCCAGCGTCACGGGTGACTGAACTGGGCGCGCCAGCACCCCGCGCAGTTCCTTGACCGAGCGGGCCTTCAGAATACGCACCTCGCCGTCGAGGATGACATAACGCACCCGGTCCCCGCTGGTCAGGCCAAGTGCTGCCCGGACATCGCGGGGCAAGGTCGTCTGGCCTTTGATCGTCACGGTTGATTCCTGCATGATCCTATTCCTTACAAATCACTGCATCACATTACCTTATGGAGATTGGAAATGCAAAACCAAAAGAAGGACCAATCCTGATGCTGCATGCCCGCATTGCCGCGCGCGCCTTCAACACGCCGCTGCTGATTGAGCCCTCCAAGGCCATGGCGTTTCTCTCCGGCCTTGGGC
>NZ_LGHS01000055.1 GCF_001202025.1 Pseudorhodobacter aquimaris | reverse complement strand
ATTTCCGGATGCCTGCCTTCGCTTCTGATCCGGTCTCCCAGGCATGCAGGTAGACGCACTCGTATTTCAGGGTTCGCCAGAGCCTCTCAATGAAGATGTTGTCTAGGTAGCGGCCCTTCCCATCCATTGAGATGCGCACGCCGGATCGGCGTAGCCGGTCAGTCCAGGCAAAGGACGTGAACTGAGATCCTTGATCGGTATTCATGATCTCGGGCGGGCCGAACTTGTGGATGGCCTCGTTCAGTGCCGCAACACAGAAGTCCGCCTCCAGCGTATTCGAGATGCGCCAAGCCAGCACCTTACGGGTGTGCCAATCCATAATGGCGGCCAGATACGAGGAACCCTCGGCGCATGGGCAGATAGGTAATATCCGAGCACCCACTGACCGGCAACACATGCTTGCATGTGTGAGAGGGGAACTTGGTTCGGACGCTCTACCCGCAGACCTCTCAGCAGGTAGGGATACGTCTTGTGCCCTTTCGCATGCTTGCTGGTGTTGGGTTTTTGGTAGATCGGCATCAGCCCCATCAGGCGCATCAGCCGGCGTATCCGTTTCTCGTTCACCAAGTGGCCGTTCTGCGGGCTTACGCGGCCCCGCTGGGGCCACGGCGTGCGCCCGCTCTCTCGAACGCATGGCGTTCGCGGGCTTACCCCACAATCTTGGCGTGGAGTTCTTTCACCTGTTCTTCATTGATCTCGGGATTCTTTTTGCCACCGCGTTCAAACACGCCGGAGGCGCCCTCAAGGAGCGCACGTTTCCATTGATGGATCATCGTCGGATGCACCCCGAACCGGCTCGCCAGCTCGGCGGCGGTCGCCTCGCCCTTCAAGGCTTCCAGCGCGACCTTCGCCTTAAATTCAGGCGCATGTTGTTTGCGGTTCGACATCTGCTGATCTCCTTCTCGTCGAAGATCAGCAGACTGTAAATCGTAGCTTACGTCACTGTCCGAATTTCGGGGGGTAGCTCAATCAGGCGGCGGAATATCCAGCCTGTAATTGCTGCCCATGCAAGGTAATAGGCCGCAAATAATACAGGGGCATCGTCGTAGCCGCTATTGAGCACGAACGCTGCGACAAGCTGGTAATAGCCTACGTTCGAGACCACCCAAAGACCTGCCGCGATCATGACCGCGCGAGTACCTGCCCAAGCCCACGGGACTGTAGCACATCAGATACGCAGGAGTGTCCGGTCATTTTCATCGTCTTGGGCCTTTGTTGCGGGGTCTCTGGGCGCAGTCCGTATTTCTACGGCGCTGCTGCCGGTTTATGTCGCAATAGGGGCGTAAAGACCGCGCAGATCCATGCTGCCCTTTTGACCCCACTTTGAAGGTCGGTCCGCGCGTGAACTTTGATGCGCTGTAACGCTATGCGCAGGTTGATCTAGGTGCAGGATGATTTGGCCATAAAAAAGGGCGGACAAAACTGTCCGCCCTTCTAGAATTCTTCCCGATAAACGGGAGAAGCAGATTAATCCAGCGTGAGGTTAGTCGCGGATTCGCGACCGTCACGGCCTGCTTCGATGTCGAAGGACACAGCAGCGCCATCAGCCAAGGTGCGCAAACCAGCGCGTTCCAGAGCCGAGATATGAACGAACACATCTTTGCTGCTGCCTTCGGGGGCAATAAAGCCGAAGCCTTTAGTTTCGTTGAACCATTTCACGGTGCCTTTGGCCATCGTGAGATCTCCTGTCTTTTGTTCCACCCACACTATGCGGCGGCGCGGCACGTCAGCTAAGAATCCAGTTGCTGTGGCCGTAAGACGGAAAGGCAATGGTCGACAGAGTTAACGTTGCAATGGAGAACATAGGGGTGTTCTCGCGCCAAAGCAAGGGATTCGGAAAAATTGATCATTTTGGCCGAAAAAAAATCTCATATACGGCGTTGTGATCTGTGCCATGATAGCCTGAGAGGAGGGCCAAACCATGCCAGCGATAGAGAAAAATTTTGACGGGCAAACTGTCATCACCACATTTGAAATGACGCCCGGAACCGCCGCGGATCTGATGGAGGCCCTAAGCTGTGCCTACGCGGAATTTATCAGCCGCCAGCCCGGCTTTTTGGGGGCAGGGTTGCATATGAATGACGCACAAACCCGCATCGCGAATTATTCCAAATGGCGCCGCCGTGAAGATTTTCAGGCGATGCTGCGCACCCCCGAGATGCGCGAACGCAACCGAATGATCGCGGGGCTTTGCAGCAGGTTTGAGCCGGTCATGTATGAGGTCGGCGAGGTGTTCTGAACGGTGCCGGAGCATCCCCACAGCCCACCCCTTTTGGGGGCGGGCTGTGGTTATACTATCCTTGCAATGTACGCACGCCGATGCCTTCGCTGCGCGCTTTCATGGCGCTTACGGCGGCGATGGACCCTGCTGCGGTGGTGAAATAGGGGATCTTGTCCATCAAGGCGACGCGGCGGATCTCGCGGCTGTCGCTGATGGCCTGTGCGCCCTCGGTCGTGTTCATAACCAAGGCCAGATCATTGTTTTTCAGCCGGTCCACGATATTTGGACGGCCCTCATAAACCTTGTTCACAGGTGTCGCTGCCGCGCCGACCGAGGCAAGCCATGCCGCGGTGCCCTTGGTTGCGACGATCTCAAAACCCATTGCGACCAGATCGCGGGCCGCAGTTGCCATGGCCTCGGTTTTGTCCATGTCCTTGATCGACAGGAACACACGGCCGGTTTCGGGCAGGTCGTTGCCAGCCCCCATTTGCGCCTTCAGGAAGGCCAGCGCAAAGGTGCGGTCCCAGCCCATCACCTCACCGGTAGAGCGCATTTCTGGCCCCAAAAGCGGGTCGACGCCGGGGAAGCGGGCAAAGGGCAGAACCGCCTCCTTGACCGAGAACCAAGGTGTGATCGGATCGGCGAGGGTCATCGGATCGGCCAGCGGCAGATCGGTGTCAGGGCCGACATCGTGTGCGTAAGGCGCGCGCAGCGGGAAGTTCGATAGCGGCTCTCCGGCCATCAGGCGGGCGGCGATAGAGGCAATGGCGCTGTCGGTCGCCTTGGCCACGAACGGCACGGTGCGGGATGCGCGGGGATTCACCTCCAGCACATAGATATCATCGCCTTTCAGGGCGAATTGTACGTTCATCAACCCGACCACATTCAGCGCTCGGGCCATGGCCACGGTTTGCACCTTCAGCTCTTCGATCATTGCGGGCGAAAGCGAATGCGGGGGCAGGGAACAAGCGCTGTCGCCGGAATGGACGCCAGCCTCTTCGATATGTTCCATGATGCCTGCGACATGCACGTTCTGCCCGTCTGACAGCGCGTCAACATCGACCTCGATCGCGCCGGAAAGATAGCTGTCAAGCAGCACCGGGTTATTGCCCGAAACCTGAACCGCCTCACGGATATAGCGTTCCAACTGTGCGTCGTCACGGATGATTTCCATCGCGCGCCCGCCCAGAACGAAGGAGGGGCGGATGACCAAAGGATAGCCCACATCGGCGGCGGCAGCAAAAGCCTCGTCGCGCGAACGCGCCGTGCCGTTATGGGGCTGGCGCAGGCCAAGCTTGTTCAGAAGTTGTTGAAAACGCTCACGATCCTCGGCCAGATCAATCGCATCGGGGGTGGTGCCGAGGATCGGAATACCGGCCTCTTCCAGGGCGTTGGCCAGCTTCAACGGGGTTTGCCCGCCGAACTGGACGATGACACCGTGCAGGGTGCCGTTCTCACGCTCTACCCGCAAAATCTCCAGAACATGTTCCAGCGTCAGGGGTTCGAAATACAGCCGGTCCGAGGTGTCATAATCGGTGGAAACCGTTTCCGGGTTGCAGTTGATCATGATGGTTTCATAGCCCGCATCGGTCAGCGCATAGCAGGCATGGCAGCAGCAATAATCGAACTCGATCCCTTGCCCGATCCGGTTCGGGCCGCCGCCAAGGATAACCACCTTCTTGGCATCCGAAGGGCGCGCTTCGCATTCCGCCTCGCCCATCGCGGGGGCCTCATAGGTGGAATACATATAGGGGGTCTGGGCCTCGAACTCGGCGGCGCAGGTGTCGATGCGCTTGAACACGGCATTGACGCCAAGGCTGTGGCGGGTGCGACGGATCTGGCCTTCGTCCTGACCCGTCAGCATCGCCAGACGCGCATCGGTAAAGCCGAGCATTTTCAACCCGCGCAGCGCATCGGCATCCGTGGGCAGACCCTTGGCGCGAATCTCTTCCTCGGCGTCGATAATCTCGCGGATGCGGGCAAGGAACCACGGATCAAAAGAGGTCGCGCCCTGAATTTCGTCATTGCTCAGGCCAAACCGCATGGCTTGGGCGATTACGCGCAAACGGTCGGGGGTTTGCAGGCTGAGCGCCTTGAAGACGGCGGCGCGGTCGGGGGCACCTGGGATGTCAATCTCATCAAAACCGGACAGGCCGGTTTCCAGCGAGGCTAGCGCCTTTTGCATCGATTCGTGGATGGTGCGGCCAATCGCCATCACCTCCCCCACCGATTTCATCGCCGTTGTCAGATGCGGTTCCGATCCGGGGAATTTTTCAAAAGCGAACCGCGGGATTTTGGTGACGACATAGTCAATCGACGGCTCGAACGACGCGGGCGTCACTTTGGTAATATCGTTGTCCAATTCGTCGAGCGTGTAGCCCACGGCCAGTTTCGCCGCGATTTTCGCAATCGGAAAACCTGTCGCCTTGGAGGCCAGCGCCGAAGAGCGCGACACGCGGGGGTTCATCTCAATCACCACCATACGGCCATCGACGGGGTTGACCGCCCATTGCACGTTGGAACCGCCTGTTTCCACGCCAATTTCGCGCAGCACGGCGATAGAGGCGGAGCGCATCATCTGATATTCTTTATCGGTCAGCGTCAGGGCAGGGGCCACGGTGATGCTGTCGCCGGTATGCACGCCCATCGGGTCGATGTTTTCAATGGCGCAGATAATGATGGCGTTGTCAGCGGTGTCGCGCACCACCTCCATCTCGTATTCTTTCCACCCCAAAAGCGACTCATCGACCAGAATCTGTGCCATCGGGCTGGCCTCAAGGCCGCTACGGCAGATTGCCTCATAATCGTCGCGGTTATAGGCAACCCCGCCGCCGGTGCCGCCAAGGGTAAAGGCAGGGCGGATGATCGCGGGCAGGCCGACGTATTCAATCGCGGCCATCGCCTCGGCCACGCCAGCGTTGATGTCATATTTACCAGCCGCATTTTTCGGCGCGGCGATGATGGTTGCCTTGGGGTTTTCCAGCCCGATGCGGTCCATCGCTTCGCGGAACAATTTGCGATCTTCTGCCATCTCGATGGCTTCGCGCTTGGCGCCGATCAGCTCAACATTGTACTTTTCCAACACGCCCATATCGGCCAACGCCAAAGCGGTGTTCAACCCCGTTTGCCCGCCCATGGTCGGCAGCAACGCATCGGGGCGCTCTTTTTCAATGATCTTGGCAACCACATCGGGGGTGATCGGTTCAATATAGGTCGCATCGGCCAGCACCGGATCGGTCATGATCGTCGCGGGGTTGGAGTTGACGAGGATGACGCGGTATCCCTCTTCGCGCAGCGCCTTGCAGGCTTGTGCGCCGGAATAGTCAAACTCGCAGGCTTGGCCAATGACGATAGGCCCCGCACCAATAATCATGATAGATTGGATATCGGTTCTCTTCGGCATGATCGGCCCCCATCTGCGCAAAACTTCAGGGGTTATAGCCAGCGTGCGCTGGGGTGCAAGGGCCGAAATGGCGCAGAGGGGCGTTCTGACGCCGCGCGGGCTTGACTTCACCGCCCGCGCGATGTGTATCACGGACAACCGGAAAACCAGCCCTTGGAAAGGGAATGATGATGCACGCCTACCGCAGCCACACTTGCGCCCAACTCAACGCCAGCAATGTCGGGCAGGATATCCGCCTGTCTGGGTGGGTGCATCGGGTACGAGATCACGGCGGCGTTTTGTTCATCGATCTGCGCGACCATTACGGCGTGACCCAGATTCTGGCCGATAGCGACAGCCCGGCCTTTACGGCATTGGAAAAGGTGCGTGCCGAGTGGGTGATCCGCATCGACGGCACCGTCAAGGCACGCGACGAAAGCCTTGTGAACCCCAAGCTGCCAACCGGCGAGATCGAGGTCTACATCCGCGACATGGAGGTTCTGGGCGCTGCCGATGAATTGCCGATGCCGGTCTTTGGTGAGGTGGATTATCCCGAAGAAACCCGCCTGACTTACCGTTTCCTCGACCTGCGCCGCGAAAAGCTGCATGCCAATATGATGCTGCGCTCAAACGTTGTGCGCTCTATTCGCAACCGGATGTGGGATCAGGGCTTTAACGAGTTCCAGACACCGATCATCACCGCATCCTCCCCCGAAGGTGCGCGGGACTTTCTGGTGCCAAGCCGCCTGCATCCCGGCAAATTCTATGCCCTGCCGCAGGCCCCGCAGCAGTTCAAACAGCTGATCATGGTCTCGGGGTTCGATAAATATTTCCAGATCGCGCCGTGTTTCCGCGATGAGGACCCGCGCGCTGACCGTTCGCCCACCGATTTCTATCAGCTTGATATGGAAATGTCTTTTGTCCGCCAAGAAGACGTGTTTGCCGCCGTGCAGCCCGTTGTTCAGGGGATCTTTGAGGAATTCGGCAAGGGTAAGAAGGTCGATACCGACTGGCCGCTGATCGCCTATAAGGATGCGCTGAAATGGTATGGCTCTGACAAGCCCGACCTGCGCAACCCGATCAAAATGCAAGACGTGTCCGAGCATTTCCGCGGCTCCGGCTTTGCGATCTTTGCCAAGTTGCTGGAAAATGAGGGCACCGAGGTCCGCGCCATTCCGGCACCAACAGGCGGCAGCCGCAAGTTCTGTGACCGGATGAACGCCTTTGCGCAACAGCAAGGCCTGCCGGGGATGGGCTATATTTTCTGGCGCAAGGGTGAGAATGGCCAGATGGAGGCCGCCGGCCCCCTCGCCAAAAACATCGGGCCAGAACGCACCGAAGCGATCCGGGTTCAGCTTGATCTGAACGAGGGTGACGCCGCCTTCTTCCTTGGTGGTAAGCCCGAGCAATTCGAATCCGTCGCCGGCCGTGCCCGCAACGAGATCGGCAATGAGTTGAAGCTGACTGAAACCGACACTTTCCGCTTTGCCTGGATCGTCGATTTCCCGATGTATGAGAAAGACGACGAGGGCAAGATCGACTTCAGCCACAACCCCTTCTCGATGCCGCAGGGCGGGATGGAGGCGCTGAACGGCGATCCGCTGGATGTGCTTGGCTATCAGTATGACCTTGCCTGCAACGGTTATGAGCTGATCTCGGGCGCGATCCGGAATCACCAGCCAGAGATCATGTTCAAGGCGTTTGAGATTGCGGGCTATCCGAATTCCGAGGTCGAAAAACGGTTTGGCGGTATGGTCAAGGCGTTCAAATATGGCGCCCCGCCCCACGGTGGTTGTGCGGCAGGGATTGACCGCATCGTGATGCTTTTGGCCGAAGAGGCCAACATCCGCGAGGTGATCATGTTCCCGATGAACCAGCGCGCCGAAGACCTGTTGATGAACGCCCCATCCGAGCCGCTGAACGAGCAGTTGCGCGAGTTGCATCTGCGCGTAATTCCCAAAGAATGAGGCGAAACCAAGCGGGCAGGGGCGCGCATTGCCGCCCTGCCCATGCTTTTTCCCTTGAAAATCGAGCCTTTTGGGCGCATATGCCCGTCAAAGCCTGCATTTTTGCGGGCTCAAACTTATTGGAGTGACCATGGCCAAAGAAGATATTCTTGAATTCCCCGGTGTCGTGAAGGAACTCTTGCCCAATGCGACATTCAAGGTCGAACTTGAGAACGGCCACGAGTTGATCGCGACAATGGCGGGCAAGATGCGCAAAAACCGTATCCGTGTGCTTGCGGGCGACAAGGTTCAGGTGGAAATGACGCCCTATGACCTGTCAAAAGGCCGTATCAACTATCGTTTCAAATAATCCATGCGTCTGATTCTCGGCTCTGCCAGCCCGCGTCGGCGTGAGTTACTGGCGCAGATAGGTGTGGTGCCGGATGCTGTTCTGCCGCCGGATATTGATGAAACCCCGTTAAAGGCGGAATTGCCCCGCCCCTATTGCGCGCGAATCGCCCGCGAAAAAGTGCAGGCCGTTCAGGTTGGCCCCGATGATATCGCACTTTGCGCCGATACGACCGTGGCCCTTGGCCGCCGGATCATGGGCAAACCTGTCGACGCGGCAGAGGCGGCGGCCTTTCTGATCGCCCTTGGTGGACGGCGTCATAGCGTTATCACGGCCGTGGCCGTGCGGCGCGGTGATCAAATCTGGACCCGGGAGGTCGTCTCGGCCGTCAAGATGAAGCGTCTGTCGGATGCCGAGATCAACTGCTATCTGGCCAGCAATGACTGGCAGGGCAAGGCGGGGGGGTACGGTATTCAGGGGCTTGCAGGGGCCTTTATCCCGTGGATATCGGGGTCCTACACCGCCATTATGGGCCTGCCGGTGGCCGAAACCGCCACGATGCTTGCCACGGCGGGTTATCCGATTTGGAAAGGGCAGCCATGAAGGGCCGCGTTGTTATTCTGGATGAGGTGCAGACCCGTCCTGCCGCCGCCTTGCTGGTCGATGGCCAGTTACAGGATCTGCTGATTGACCCCGAAACCGATGTGGCCTTACCGGGCGCCATTTACCGTGCCGTTGCTGACCGCCCGATGAAGGGGCAAGGCGGGGTGTTTGTAAAGCTTCCGCAGGGCAAGGGGTTTTTGCGTCAGACCACAGGCATTGCGCCGGGTGCAAGGCTGTTGGTTCAGGTCACCGGCCCTGCCGAGGGTGGCAAGGCCGTGCCTGTGACCACGCGGACCTTGTTCAAAAGCCGCTATGCGATCGTGACGCCGGGCGCGCCGGGGCGGAATATCTCGCGCCGGATCAGGGATGACGAAACCCGCGCGCTGCTGGAAACCCTTGCGGATGCGGGGATGAAAGGCGCGGATGAGGGGCTCGGGCTTATTTTGCGCTCGGCCTGTGAGGGCGTAGAGGCAGAGGAGATCGCCGAAGATATTGCCGCGATGCGTCAGTTGGCCGAGGCTGTGCTGGCCGATATCGACGGCCGTCCCGAATTGCTGGTCGAAGGCGTCGGCGCGCAGGAAACCGCGTGGCGTGATTGGGCCGATCCGGCACCGGATGAGGTGCTGACCGGCGGTTTTGCCGATCACGGCGTCTTGGATATGATCGATGATCTGCTCTCTCCTCGGGTGGGGTTGCAGGACACGGGCCATATGATGATAGAGCCGACACGTGCCCTTTTGGCCGTTGATGTGAATACAGGCGGTGACACCACACCCGCGGCGGGGCTGAAGGCCAATATCGCGGCGGCCCGCGAATTGCCGCGTCAGTTACGCTTGCGCGGGCTTGGCGGGCAGATCGTGATTGATTTCGCACCGATGCCGAAACGGGATCGCGCCGTGCTGGATCAGGTGCTGCGCGCGGCCTTCAAGGGCAGCGCGGCAGAGACCAGCCTCGTCGGTTGGACAACGATGGGCCTTTATGAGCTGGTGCGCAAACGTGACCGTCTGACACTGGCCGAGGTGCTTGCATGAGCTGCC
Organism: Pseudorhodobacter aquimaris; assembly: GCF_001202025.1. Taxonomy (GTDB): domain Bacteria; phylum Pseudomonadota; class Alphaproteobacteria; order Rhodobacterales; family Rhodobacteraceae; genus Pseudorhodobacter; species Pseudorhodobacter aquimaris. Next base: position 6,926 of record NZ_LGHS01000055.1, on the reverse strand, counting down.
CGATCTGCGCCCGTGAATCAGACCCCAAGTACAAGCCGTTTTGTTCGCGCCGCTGTGCCGATATTGATCTGGGCAAGTGGCTCAACGGTTCCTATGCGATTCCTGCGGCGATCACGGCACAAGATGAGGATGACGACGTGCCAGACCAATCCCTGCCACTTCAGTAAATTACGGGGTGCAGGCGTTTTTTTGATTAAACCCTCTGGACAGCCCCCGCGTGCTGGCCTAATACCCCGATACGTGCCCGGATAGCTCAGTTGGTAGAGCAGCGGATTGAAAATCCGCGTGTCGGCGGTTCAAATCCGTCTCCGGGCACCACTTATTCTATTGAAATAATTCAGTTGCCCCTGCATTCATTTTTGCGTGTTGTTGGTCTTGTTGTTTCTGGACTACCTCTGGACTACCTTACGCAAATGCAGCTCTGGTTTGTGGCCAAGGGTGCGTGCGTGACAAAGATTCTTTGTCAAAAAACAAAAATGCCAACGGCGGATTTTGTGGATCCTGTCTATAGTGGGGATGTAACCCCTATGTAGAAGTAAGCCGAGGATAATAGGTGACGAAACACTTCGCAACAGACGACATCTATTTGGCTGTAGAAGAGGTCGCAGAGCGATATCGAGTATCCATCGCCACGATCTGGCGTTAGACGCGTACTGGAGATTTTCCTCGTGCGGTTAAAGTTGGCCCAGGGTGCACGCGGTGGCGATTGCAAGACATAATCGAGCATGACTGCACTTTGCGGACCTGCTTCGCGACGAATGCAAACTTCTTGCTTTCTTCGGGGCAAGCCCATTAGCCGTTAGCTCTCGAGTGCGAGACCAGCCAATGGGAACGGCTGACTTTCCACTGCTAAACGCCTCATCCCGCGTCGAGAAGCTCCCTGAGCGCCTTCACCCGCGCTGGTGTGACCTGTGGATCACTGCCGCAGCTGATGACCCTGATGAACTCAATCCATGCCTTCTCGTTCTCGGTTGCTGGTGTTCCGAAGATATCTGTAATCGCTTTCGCCGCCGTCGCACCAACGGCTTGGTCAAGCGCGAGGCGCATCAGATACGCTGGATAAACTTCCAGCGCCTTCGCAAGCGATGGTACCTGGTCGAGCGGCACCTTGTTTTACCGTTCTTCAGAAGCGTCATCATGTTGGCATTGCCAATGCCTGCCTCGGATGGGGTTGATGAAATTACCATGATGAACGACCCTATGCGTCGGTTGGCTAAGGACTACTTCGAGGGCTTTCGTGCCGAGGTCATTGCTCAGATCAAAAATGATGTCTACGCCAGCAAGAAGCTGCAAGTAAAACACTCAAAAACAACAAAAAACTCTGTTGAGAGATTCACGCCACGTCTGGCTTATGGTACAAAGGGCCTGTCCTGTGGGAGGGGCAAAAAGGCGGTCGGTGAAGTTTGCAACAGCAAGCCGTACCGACCGCATCAACTCAAAGCGCAAACGACCTCAGAACGTCCTGTAGCACGCTCTGGTCATGGCATTACCGGTCGAAATTATCATGCCGTCGCCACCCCCTTACGCTATCTTCGCGATAATAAAATTAGGGAACGGCTGTAAAGCGGGATCGTTCGACGGTGCTGCGGTTGAAACGCTCAAATGACCGTCGCGCCGACCTATATGCCCAGCATCTGATTGCCTGTGCGCGCGCTGCAAGCCGCAACGAAGTGGCTCTGTTTGATCTCTGTCATATCGTCTCAGCACCGGATGACTAAGGTGATCTGGTCTTGAGCAGCTTTGGGGGGGGGGGCATGCATGCGCATCAACATCGGTTTCGTTTCAGCGATAGGCTTGGCTTTGGCTGTTATGGTCGCTTGCAGTGGGCCGTCCATGCCAAACAGGACCGACGGTAGAGCGTTCTTCGCTGACAACTGCACGTCTTGTCATGGATCGAGCGGGCAGGGCGATGGTGTCATGTCCGAAGGCTTGTCGGTTCCGCCGACTGACTTGACCACGTTAAGCCGTGCCAATGGTGGCACGTTTCCTGCAACGCGCGCGCTTGCCTACATCTGGGGCGATCCAAAGCAGAGCCACCTCGCGCGCGTTATGCCGCAATTCGCAGGCGCGATGGCTGATGACTTGGTGCCGGTCAAACTCGATGGTGTTTACACGCCCACACCAAGGGCGCTTGCAGGGTTGCTCACCTATCTTGAGAGCATCCAGCGCTAAACCGGACGATTAACAGCTGCTTGCGTCTCGTGAGTGCTTCAAACGTATTATCTTGACCCGACAGTAACAGAAGGAACGCGTTATGACTAAGGATACAAAAGCTCAGTCGTCTACCGATTTTATCGGCATGCTCGGTAACATGCCGTTCAACCCGACGAATGATCCGCAGCTGAAAGTCTGGTCCGATCTGGGGGCTGACATGATGAAGTTCGCGGCGTCTCGGATACAGCAAGATCTTGAGGCGCAAAAGTCCATGCTGGCATGCAAGAGCCTTGAAGACCTTCAGAAGGTTCAAGCTGAATTCTTTAGCGAGGCGGTAAAGGGTTATAACGCGCAAATACAGCGCGTCGTAGAGGTTATGTCGGGTGCTGGGAAGGCGCAGGCAGGTGCCGTTGTATCATCGACAAAACGTGGATACGACGATGTGCCGCTGTAAGGCGTAACGGCGTAATCGGCATGAAAACCGAGCACGTCCTCATCCGGGAGTTGGGGGTATTGCTGCAAAGCGCAGCGCGCCCACACAATAGCCCTACAGACTCACGGAGAGGCGATTTAAAGGGGGTATGCGCCCTGCCTGCTAGGTTGGGTTGGGTCCGGCGCGCATGGCGCTCAGCGACCCGCTTCTGAGCTGTTTGCAATGGTGACATGGTTCTGTCGGGGTGGGTATTTGATTTGAGTGGAATGGGCGGTCGGTTGGATGGTGGCGCTGTGAGGAAGCCTTCAGAGCGTTCCGCACCGACATTCGCGCTTGCGGTAGCAAGGTCAGTTAGGCAGAGTCTATAATGTTGACCTCAAGATTAAATGCGGGTGCCGTCCGCAGCAATTGAAGCTTGAAAAGTATAGCACTAAGTGATAGGGGTGATGTGCGAGTATTTTTGACTAAGCAGTTCTCGAAGTGGGCTGTTGACGAGGCAATCGACGATAATACGCTCTTCGATACCGCTGAAAAAGCCTTCGGTGGCGAAGTAAGCGCAGATCTTGGCGGATACCTGTTCAAACAGCGGGTTGCACGTGAAGATGGAGGAAAGTCAGGCGGGTATCGCACGATACTCTGCTTTCGGAAGTCCAATGACAGCAGGATCTTTTTTCTGCACGGTTTTCCGAAGAGTAGCAAAGGCAATATCACCTCGAAAGAGGAGAAGGCGTTGAAGAAGATTGCAAAGTCCTTGGTTGATCTGTCGAATGAACAGGTTGAGGGACTGAAAGCAAAGATGGCGATCCGTGAGTTAGGGAACGAAGATGGAAAACCGCAGTGATATCCTCGATATGGCGCTCGACCTTGCGCTTGACCTCCACGACGTTGGAGCAATTGATAAAGCCACCCTTCGTGACATCGAGGAGCTGGCAATCCCAAAGGTCCCTCAGTATAGCGCCAAACAAATTCGCTTGATCCGAGAGCGGAACCACGTGAGCCAGCCAATCTTCGCAAGTTATATGAACGTTGGTCGGACAACAGTCGCTCAATGGGAGCAAGGTAAAAAGAAGCCAGGAGGGTCAGCCGCTCGGTTGCTTGATCTGATTGCACGCAAGGGCATACGAGCTATCGCTTAACGGTGGGCGCGATATTGATCAGTTGGCGCTTTTGCACGCGCTAATCCGGTGCATGCGGCGAGCTACCGTGTGACCTCATCGCCGTCGAGCACAAACAGCCCCAAAGGTCGTGGCTCGGAATCGTTGCGGTTACGTTCAGGGGTTGAAAGAGCTTTAATGGATGGAATTATCGCAAAACATGGCGGTATGAGCCCAGATAACAGGTTGCTGCGGGTTAACCCATTGTCGGTTTTCACTATTGAACCAAAAGCCTTTAAAAACAGCCTAGGTTTTGAACAGCGTTTGGGGAAACCTAAAAGTAGCCTTTTGCATGTAACAGCAAGGAGATTTTATTAACTGATGTCTTTTCGCACTGAGTAGACACTCAGTGCGCTTAAAAGCTATAATGAAGTAGAACTTCTACAAATCTCTCCGCAACTGCTGCATTAAAATTTTTGATACTTTTGAGCAGATAGCGAAGGAGGTGACGATCCATGCAACACAAAGTGATGTCATAATCACGACAGACATCATTCCTGATTGGTTAACTTCTGTCAGGCGTGATGTTCTATCAGTTTCCACAAAAACGGCTCGCATCTCAGACAATGAAACATCTTGAAGCCCCTCATTTGCATAAAAAGGTGAGAATGGATGTGGTATCTGTATCAATGAAAACGAAATGCGCCAAAAAATTATTAAAATTGCGAGTATGGCGATCCTAAGGCTAAATTCGCGAAGCGATAACTTGGAGCCGAAGCTTACGATGATGATAAATATTAATATATAAATCTCTGAAATTATCTGCAGATCTGACAGCTTCACTCCTCCATCCTTTACGATCGGCGCATAGTAGCCCACAAAAAATCCAAGCGCGATAGCCATAACGGAAAAGCCAAGGATTAAAGCGCCAATATTTTTTCTTAAATCAAATTTCATTTCTGGATCAACAAAATCTAACGTAATTCCGATAATTCCTCCTACTGGGACACTAAATATTAGGCATAGCTTTATCCGTTCAAGAGAACTTCCCATTGGAATGTCATAAAAGCCAGGTATGGATGAAACTTCGTGCCATCCATACCCAAGGGCGCCACCAAACAGTCCGGCAAATAATCCAGCAGCAAGCCCATCAATCATACCCTTAGCAGGTCGAGTCCTAAATGCACCTGAAACCAATTGAAAAGTGATCGACGTTATGCCCGCCAGAAACAGCAACGCCGATAGTGTTTTAAAAATGGAAATATATTCGCCTATTTCAGAGACTTCCGAAAACATCTCGGAATATGTGATAATGCAGATTGCAAGACCGATTAAAAGAGGACCAGTCAGTCCAACTTTTTTATTCGCGCTTTGCAAAAGGGTGAGGATTTCAATCACGGAAAATCTTCTCAATTTTGGGTATGGATATGTCTCTTTACCACGAATCTAGCCCACCTGTCTGCATCGCAGACTAGATTTTGCATATATATCTATAGAACGTTTGCAGAAACGGCTGTTTTTGAACATGTCTTCTAGCCGGAAATTGGCGCATGTGCAGCGAAGGTCGGCAAAAACCGCATAGCTGACCTCTGCGCAGACCGCAGCGAGTGGTGAACTTCGACGTCCAGACCATCACCTAGTTGGCTTTTACAGTCGCGCTGGATGCTTTTTGGCGACGTGCCTGTGTGCAAGACAAGCCAATTGGAACGGCATAACTTGGGGGGCTCACCGAGTGACGCAAAGAGGCTGATAGCAGTACCTGCGCCTCCCTTCCCGTTGAGAGCATCACAGACTCACGGAGGGGCGATTTGAGTGGGTATCTGTTCTGTCCGCCAGGTAAGGCTGGGTCCGACGCGTATAGCGATCAGCGACCCGCTCCTGCGCTATTTGACTGGCGGGCGGTGGCGGGTGTTACGCACACAGCCGACCTCCTATGCCACCGTCACGAACAACCACTTGCGACCAGCGTTGAAAACGCCGACAAAACAAGTACCATCCGGGACGCAGGCTGTTATCCGGCATATTTACTTTTTGAGCGGAGACGCTGGCATGACCGACGAACAAAAGAAAAAGCTTGAGCAAAAGCTGTGGGACATCGCCAACACTCTGCGGGGTAAAATGGGTGCCGATGAGTTTCGCGATTACATCCTCGGCTTCATCTTCTACAAATACCTGTCCGAACGCATGCACAGCTATGCCAACACGCTGTTGGAGGCTGAAAAGCTGGACTTCACCGCCATAGATGAAACCACAGCCGACGGTCAGGCGTTTCTCGATGCGGTCAAAGACGCATCGGTTGAGGCTCTAGGGTACTTCCTTAAACCGTCCGAACTGTTCAGCGCCGTTTCCAGGCGTGGCGAAGACGGTACGTTCATCCTCGGCGATCTTGCGACCATCCTGTCGAACATCGAACGCTCGACGATGGGCACCGAGTCTGAGGATGACTTTGACCACCTTTTCGAAGACCTTGACCTGACATCGACCAAGCTCGGTCGTTCCGAAGACGCAAAAAACGCCCTGATTTCCAAGGTGTTGATTGTCACTGAGAACTGACCCGGCAACAGCAGAAATTGTCATTGAGAATTGACCCATGTGCAACCTTGCCCCTGCTTGATTCAGCTGGGGGCTATTGGAGTGGTAGACATGGGATTTTTGAGGGTTATTCGGAAATGGGCGCTGCGAGACAAGATGCCCATTCGCGAGATTGCGCGGCGTACAGGCGTATCTCGCAACACGATCAAGAAGTATCTGCGGGCTGGGATTGTCGAGCCCGAGTTTCAGAGACCGGACCGGCCGAGCAAGCTGGATCCGTATGCTGAGAAGCTGACAGCCTGGTTGCTGTCTGAGCAGCGCAAATCACGCAAGGAGCGGCGGACTGCCAAGCAGATGCATGCCGATCTGGTGCAGCTTGGCTTTGATGGCTCATATGAGCGGGTTGCGGCCTTTGTGCGGGACTGGAAGGGTGAACGGCAACGCGCATATCACACGACTGACCGCGGGGTCTTCGTTCCGCTGGTGTTCCAGCCTGGCGAGGCGTTTCAATTCGATTGGAGCGAGGACTGGGCCTATGTTGGCGGCGAGCGCATCAAGCTTCAGGTCGCCCATATCAAGCTGTCGCACAGCCGCGCCTTCTTGGTGCGGGCCTATCTGCTGCAAACGCATGAGATGCTGTTCGATGCCCACTGGCATGGCTTCCGGGTGTTTGAGGGTGTTTCAGGGCGCGGCGTCTACGACAACATGAAGAC
>NZ_LGHS01000054.1 GCF_001202025.1 Pseudorhodobacter aquimaris | reverse complement strand
GATTGAGGCCTTCTCAATCATCAGACAGGAGGTTCCCATGACAGAGGAGAAAGTAACCCCGCTGCGCCAGCGGATGATCGAAGACATGCGCATCCGTGGGATGGGCGACAAGGCGCAAAAGTCCCACATCCGGGCGATCAAGGACTTCGCGTCCTTTCTGGGGCGATCACCCGACACCGCGACGCCGGAGGACCTGCGCGCATATCAGCTCCACATGACAGATACAGGGATCACGCCCTCGACCTTCAACACGCGCATTGTGGCGCTGCGGTTCTTTTTCGGCATGACCTGCGGGCGCGAAGAGATGAAGCGCTACATGCAATTCCGAACCGAGCCGCGCAAGCTGCCTGTGGTTTTCAGCGTCGAGGAGGTGTCCGACATCCTGATGGCGGCACCCGGGCCAGGGTTGAAGTATCGTGCAGCTCTCAGCATTTCCTATGGTGCCGGTCTCAGGGCTGCCGAGGTCTGCAACCTCAAGGTCGGCGATATCGACAGTGATCGGATGCTGATCCATGTCGAACTGGGCAAAGGCCAGAAGGATCGCAAGGTCATGCTGTCACCCGGCTTGCTGGAGTTGCTACGGGCCTGGTGGCGCGAGGCGCGTCCCGAAGGCTGGCTGTTCCCGGGCAAGCCGAAGATCAACCCGATCTCACCGCGCCAACTGAACCGCGCCTTCACCTCGGCCAAGCACATGGCCGGGGTCAAGAAGCCCGCCACCTTGCACACGTTGCGGCACAGCTTCGCCACGCACCTGCTGGAAGCCAACACCGACGTGCGGGTGATCCAGGTGCTTCTCGGCCATGCCAAGCTGACGACCACCGCACGATACACCCATGTGGCCACCAAGACGATCCGCGATACCGTCAGCCCCTACGAGATGCTGGCCAGATTACAGGACCAGACCGTGAAGCGAAGCCTGGAGTGACCGGGCTCTGGGGTGACCCGGTCGAAGCTGGAAATCGCTGACATCTTCCGCGCCCATGGTCCTGCATGGCGAAAGGCCAACGCAGGGCATGTCAGCATCTCGCAGCTTAAGGTGATGTCCGCGATCGAGGCCTGCCGGACCGAGGCGCTCGGCGGCCATGTGGCCGGCTGTGCCAAGTGCGGCCACCATCACATCGCCTACAACTCGTGCAAGAACCGGCACTGTCCCAAGTGCCAGGGTCCGGCCGCGCGGGACTGGATGGCGGCGCGCGCTGAAGACCTGCTGCCCGTGGAGTATTTCCACGTCGTCTTCACCCTGCCGGCCGAGATCGCGCAGATCGCCTATTGGAACAAGCGGGCGGTCTACGGTCTCCTGTTCCGGGCATCTGCGAAAGCGATCATGACCATCGCGGCCGACCCCAAGCGCATGGGCGCTCGGGTGGGTATGACCAGCGTCCTTCATACCTGGGGATCAGCGCTGACACATCATCCCCACATCCACATGATCGTGCCCGGTGGCGGCCTATCGCCGGATGGCACCAGCTGGGTTGCCTGCCGCCCCGGGTTCTTTCTGCATGTGCGGGCTCTGTCGCGACTGTTTCGTCGCCTGTTTCTGGAAGGGCTGATGGCGCTGCACCGGGCTGGTCAGCTGGCCTTCTTCGGCGATCTGGGCGAACTGGCCGACGCGGACACCTTCACGGCGTGGCTCGCCCCGTTCCGCAAATCCGAATGGGTGGTCTATGCCAAGCCACCTTTCGGAGGACCCGAGGCCGTGCTGGCCTATCTGAGCCGATACACCCACAGGGTCGCGATCTCGAACGCCCGCCTGGTCAGCGCCGATGCCGATACTGTGGCCTTCCGCTGGAAGGATTACCGCATCAAGTCCGGCGATCGCCAAAAGGTCATGCGGTTGGCCACGCCGGAGTTCATTCGTCGTTTCCTGATCCATGTCCTGCCTGACGGGTTACACCGCATCAGGCACTACGGCCTGCTGGCCAGTTCGACCCGCAAGGCAAACATCACGAAGATCCGCACATTGCTCTGCGTCCAGCGCCCCGAACAGACCCCTGCGTCAGAACCCGACGCCGAGATCGTCTCACTCACCCTGCGCGAACCATGCCCCTGTTGCGGCGGCCCCATGCGCATCGTCGAAATCTTCCGGCGCGGGCAAAAGCCGTCATCACGAGCACCGCCAAGGGAGCAGGCCGCATGACAAATCGCCTGTCACTCGTCACGGAAATCCACCAGCTGCAATCCGCAGACTTGGTCCTAACAGCCTGTGCTTGTTCACTTCCAGCGTCGCACGAAGCGGCAATGACACCGAAACAAACAGCTTTGTCGGCATCCTTAGCCGTGCATGCGAGCGTATCGGGCACCATACGCACCTTCAGCCGCACCCCTGATGCAACGGTTGCCCTAACCGACTGTACACTTTCCCCATAGACGGGTCCAAGATCCCCACGGCTTCCACCTTGGGAGGTTTTCCAACGCGGGTCGTGGTCTCGCCAGTGCGCAACGTGCCGCCGCGACCCGCATCAGAAAACCTTCACCATTGCTGCCGGTCGTGCCTGGTTGAGCATCGTGCATTGCATCCCCAGACCGGTCGTTCATTAGTCCCCTCGCGTTGGCCCTATCCCGTGTCGGTGCTCGTCTACCACATGGTGGTTGTATCTGGCTCCCCAAGACCAGTTCTTGACCACTTCATCACCATGATCGCATCATGGTCAAAATTTGATTGGGGGATGCCTTGTACTACAGCAAAATTGAGCTGGGAACTGTCGAGTTCGTTTTCGACGCCGACATTAAATACAAGACCCACCGCAGGTCGGTGAACCGGTTTGTCACGAAGGTCACCACAAAATTCGATGCAAGGCCACACCGGGCCATAGAGGTCGAGGGGGCCGTTTTCGGCGTGGAGACCGTCTTCCTTGACCCGGTTGGTATGGAGCCGGGGAGCATCCAGTTCATCCTGAAGGTGTTTGCTCTCTGCGGGACGATGGGCACAATTGTCACCGGCGTGGCGAACTATTCCAAGGCCAAGGAGCAAGTGCCAATAATCCTGAACGACATTGCTGAAATTGCAAAGACGCTGACGCAAAATGCGCCTCTCCATGGGCCACCGTCGCGGGTTATCTATCCCTCAAAGACCTTAATCCGGCCTCGGTCAACGGTGGAGCTCCTTGCTGAGCTTGAGGCGCACTTCAAAACCCACGGGCGCGTTGGTACTGCGAAAGCCAAGCTATTGCCGCCCCGCAAGCCGATGATTCGGGGGGACTGAGATGGTCAAATTCATCGCGGGCGTTCTGGAGCAGCTGGACGTCGCTCTGGAGCACATCTCGAAGGGAGACGTTCACAACGCCCGCTTCAGCCTGATGATGACAGACAACGCCCTTGAACTGACCCTTCATCGCTTCGCTGGAGACAAACTTGGTGAGCTGAAGGCCTGGGATCGAAAATGGGACGCCTATCCGCACAAGGATGAGCTACTGGCGGCGCAGGGCCAGCACTTCGATCGGAAGGTAAAGTTCGCCCACACCGAGGGGATGATCTCGACTGAAGACAAGGCGACGATAATTAGCCTCCACGGGTTCCGCAACCAGCTTCACCACGCTGGCCTGCAACACGAGCAGGTTCTGCCTAGCCTGTCTGCATTCTACCTGGATGTGGTGTGTCGGATCCTCGCCGATTATCGCGTCAGGCACTGGTCATATGGATCAGGAATCAGCGTCCCGGACCGGGCTCGAAAATACATCTCGACCTCGTCAAAGACCGGCAGGCTCATGCCGAACGGTGAGGATTTCAATCGGGGGTGTAGCGATATCCGAGCTCGCCTAGGATTTGACCACTTCCCCATGATCGCCTCGATTGCCGATTATCTCGAGGATATCATCGAGATGTTCGACTACTGCGTGCAGACGGCTGCTGATGGACCATACAACGGTTCTAGGGTAAGTCGCGATCAGGCGATCATCGGCGCCCAGGCTTGGAGGGCGATCTTCTCGGATGAAGGCCGAGCGTTCATCAAAAAGAATGTCAGGCCGACGAACGTGAATAATATGGCGGACTTGGAAAAATGGATGGAGGATCACTTCCCCATGAAGGTCCGCGCCGATCCTGTTGCGTCGTGGAAGTCTAGGGCTAAGAAGATCCGCTCCGGTAGAAATCCGCATTCAGCACTGTCTAGCTACCTAAACTTCATGAAGGAAACCGAACTACTTCGCGGCATTATGCAAGAGACGGCGGGCCAAGTTGAAGCTGAGATTGATCGGATCATAGACGAACGGCGCGGGCGCTGATCACAGATCCTCAGCCCGGTCGACAGGCTTGTGCATGATCCACCATCTGGCGACAAGATGACACTGGGTCACGATGTCGAGGTTGCAGAGGACACTGCCTCCAGCAGGCTCCTTCGTCGCGCCCTCCCCGGCCTTAAGGACTGCAACCGATTCACCTACCGCCATCGTCAAACGGCACGTGCCTTCCAGATTTGATAGATTGCCTTGCGCCGTTCAAAGGCTTCCGGGCCACCTTCCATGATCGAGATAACGCTCGCCTGACATGCCTTGTCGTCAATATTACCCACCGATATGACGATTTCATTATCGCTCGCGCTGCACGTGGTGATGGACTCCGCATCGCCGAGCACCGGGAAGTTGGCATTATGGGTTGCGAAGACGAATTGCTGGTTCGGCTTGAGCTTGCGAAGTAGCTTCACCACCTCTTCATAGACGGTCTGGCTGTCGAGATCATCTTCTGGCTGGTCGATGAGCAAGAGATCGTTCCCTTCTTGACTCAGTAGGAAAAGCATCATGGCAGAAGCGCGCTGGCCGAGAGAATGTGATGACAGTGCCTTGCCGTGGTATGTAACAGAGTAGCTGTTTGGTACCTGATAGCCCGTAAGTGCGTATAGGTTTGCCGTGAAGAGCATCTTGAAATCTACGGACTTTGACTTCGCGTGAGTGGAAGCCCTGTCGAGGTCTTTAAAAATCTCGCCAAAATCTGTATACGCAGCAGCGAGGGCATCATAATATTCTTTCCGGAGATTATTGCCGCGAAGCAGCCCATCAATGTGGTTCTTGAATGCGCTGCGGTCCCCTTTGAACTCCGCCTCTACCCTGAGCGATCCTTGCGATTCATTGATGATCTTCAACGCCGCCGCGATGAGCTTAAACTCATCATGCCAGGCATCATTCAGCGAACTTATGGCGGTCAGAACCGCATCAAGCTTTGATTTTTCTTTTCCGGTGCGCTTGGCAAGTTCGTCGATCTGCGTCTCAAGTTCCTGCTTGCGCTGCGTGAGCTTAATGTAGGCATCCGGCTGGACCGAGGTAACGCCTTGTTCTTCGAGCGCCTTGACCAGATCCCGCTCGGTCTTCGCAAATTCCTCCTTTAGGCCATCGCGAACGCCTTCAAGCTCCTGGCGCAGCGCATCCAGATCGCCAGATTTGGATTTGATCGTGGCAGCAAGTGACCTGGCCGTTGCAACGGTTCCTTTCAGTTCCTGCACCTTGGCCGCATAACGAGCGAAGAATTCAGCGTTGTGATCGGAATCTTGGTTCTCGATGAGCTTGAAATTTTCCTCGGCCTGGGTTGCCGCATCATCAATTGTCTTGTGCCAGCCTTGCGCCGTCTCATCAATGCCCTCGCAGTAGGTCAGGTCCTCGCTATAAGCCAGTTGCTTTTCAAGCTTGTCCTTGATGCCGTACCTGTCGAAATGCTCAAGATTGAACTCCACATTCTTGAGTTCATCCTCCAGCGCCTGCTTGTTCTCTGCGTCGCTGCGTACCGAATTGAAACTTTCTATCGCCGCCTTCAGATCGCCCGATCGCACTTCGATTTCTTGCCGGACAGCTTTCAAGCTATCGCCCATGAGCTTTTCGACAAGGTCGTGGCCAAAGCCTTTTCCTGCCGCCGAGAGGTCCTTCTGCCCAAAATATAGCGGCTTGGCGATGATGGTTTCGTTAACAGAGACGCCGGGACGCAGCGTGCCATCGACATAGACATTCGGCGATTGTCCCCAGATCCGGCTTACCTCAAAACGCCCGCCATGCCGGTCGGTCGCCTCGACAATCACCTTGCCGCCGCTTTTGAGGACATGGGGCAGGAGTCTGTCCTTGTACTCCTTGTCCTGTGCCTTTTCGCCGAAGGGGATATTGAGCGCATAACGCACGCTCTCCAGGACGGAGGATTTGCCGCTGCCCTGGATTCCAATTAAGCAATTCAAGTGCGGAGAGAAGGTGACGCGCTTACCATCCAGCAACCCTCCTTCAAAGCGAATTGCATTGATATGAGAATGGCCAACCGGCGGGACCTCTGCCGAGACGCGGAAATTATGATCAGTCAATGCGAATTTAACGGCATCAAAACCAAGATCGCCAAGCTTGAGATAGGCCTTCTGTCCCTTGCCGATGTCCCCAATTGCTTTTGCGTCAGAACCCTCGACCTCTGCCGGATAATGCTCGCGCCACCAGCCCTTGACCTTGGTGCGACATACGGCATCGGGTTTGTCGTGCGTACGCACTTTCTGGAAACCAATCGCGTATTTTTGGATCAGGGGCTCTGCAGCAAGCTCCGCCATCCGCCCTCCGCCGATTTCCTTCCACAGGCCGCTATTGGCCTCGACATGGGCAAAAATGATAAAGAAATCGCGATTGTAGCCTTCCAGCTTCTTTAGCGTCTCAACTAGATCATCGTTGCTGCGGCCGTTTTCCTGCTCGTATTGCGCGGGGACCCTGCCAGAAAAGGCAACGCCAAGGAACTGGTTTATGTAGTCCTGACCATCGGTCAGCCAGGCATCGGAGAATACGACCAGCGTATGTACTCCGTTCGCGCCATCCTTGACCGATAGCTCCACTCCGGGCAGCACGCCGATCCCCGACTTGCGCGCCCGCCTGCGCAGGGCCTTGAACTCGTCGAAGTCGAATTTGTTATGGTTGGTAATGACGGCGAGCCGCGTTCCGGCGGCTTCGAGCGCATCAATATAACTGCCGACGAAGCGATCCTCCTCGCCGTCATAGCGAAATTCCTTATCGGCCCGCGTGTGCAGGTGAAAGTCTGCCCTCACCCACTGCGCCCCATGTTCAAAGAGTTCTTGAAGTGCCTCGCTCAATACCTACGCCCCTGTAAAAAATCTGTTCATGTCACTGATTAGACCATGCCCGGTAGGTGTATGCCAAGCTGCATCGCGCATGCACATTCCCCCCTCGACCTGCGGGTCAAATCGTTCTAACTCTTCGCCGCGGCTGAACGTCAGATATCGAAAATGATGCAGCGGCTGCACCGTTCTGCGCAAGTCCGGTTTTCGCCCTTCGCGTATGAAGTGCCAAGATAGAAGAGATCACATCAGCCATCATGGCAATACATCCACATTACCTCGCCGCACCCTTTCAAGAATGACACGCAGCTCAGGCGGTTCCAACACTTCGACCGCCCTGCCCCAGGAGACCAAGTGCCAGGCCATCTCGACCCAGCCGCTCGCGCTGAATTCAACCAGCAGACTGCCGTCCGGCGTTTCAGTCATCACCTGGTTTGGATGGAACCGGAAGTCACGCGCCACAGGCGCCGCGCTGGGCGCAAAGCGCCAACGAACGGGCCCGTGCTCGGCCTCAGAGAAGAACGAACCAAAAGACTGAGCGCAGTGGGCGTTGATGCAGAAGTCCGGATCGCGGACAAAGCCCTGCCCCGTCACAGCCATGTCACTGATACGGTCAAACCGATACTGACGAATTCTCCTCTCTGGCGTCGTGTCGCGCGCCACAAGGTAATGCCGGGTGCCAAGGATGACGCCGTAGGGTTCCACTACCCGCTCGCGGGGTGCATCATCGCGGGCGCTCCTGTAAGTCATGCGGATCGACATCGGCGCGATGAAAGCCTCAAACAATAACTTCAGATAATGTGGTGACGCCTGACTAGCTGGCCCGGGACGGCACGCGAACCCATTCGCCTCCAACATGACCTCGGAACTGACTTCGGCCGAACGCGCTTGCGGCTGCGATGCGGACGCAAGAAGCCGGTCGCGCATCTCGGTAAGAGATTTGACCTCGTTTGCAGCCCCATCCCGCTCGGCTCTGCGGATCGCCAGATCCAGCGCGGCAATTTCACTGTCGCGAAACCCACGGTGGCGGATGTAATCGACATCGCGCAGGGACCACCAACGGCGGCGCTCGCCATCCGTGACAACATCAATCCTGGGAAACACGTCCTCCAGCGCCCGTGCCATGCGTCGCGCCGTCCGCTCATTGACGGCGAACTCTTCCATGATGTCGCGCAAGGTGACGCCGCGGTAGCGCGCTTTGGCCATTTCGGCCAGCCGGAACAGGTCCTGCGCCTTGGCGAATGACATGGTGAATATTCTCTCTCTGATTGTGCGAGGGGTAAGCAACTTACCCCATAGGGAGATTAAAACTCTCTTACGTCAATGAGAATCAAAAATCACGTTGTTTCAGTGATTTCGCCGATCAGCAACGACGCCAAAAGCTTAACATCCGCTGCCAGGCTCTGCTCGATCTGGCTGGCGGTCCTTGAAGGAGGATTTGAGTATGGGCCTGCCACAACGTGTTTTTTATCCTGTTCATGAAACCGCTGCACGCTGGGGGTGCACGGTTTCTGACATCGCGGGCTGGGCGGCGATGGGGATGCTCAAGTTTGTTACGGGCATTCCGCCCATCGCCTGTGACGAAGTGCGCATCGCTGGGCTGGTGCAGATCGAACACGCAAATATCTAGCCGATGTTCCGACGCGGCAGGACTGGTCCGCAAGATGCGCAATTGCGGCGCGTGCGGCAACTCGGGGGGGAAGATTGGCTTTATATCACTGCCCCTGAGGAGGGCGTGCCAGTCTCGATCGGCGATCTGATGATCCTCGGCCAGGAAGTGCAGCGTTTTGAGGATACCAACAATCTCTTCGGTCGTGTCGCCGAAGGCGCTGGGCTTGGCGACGATGGAGACTACGATTGGCCCGGGATGAGCGTTGAGATCACGCGCCGGGTGTTCGAAGAGGGC
>NZ_LGHS01000053.1 GCF_001202025.1 Pseudorhodobacter aquimaris | reverse complement strand
ATGAGACCGGGCGCAAAATCAAAGAGCAATATGCTGACACTGGCGGCTTTACCGACCACGTCTTCGCCGTCACAGCCCTCCTGGGTTTCCAGTTCATCCCCCGCATCCGCGATCTGCCCTCCAAGCGGCTCTATGTCTTCGATCCAGCGATCACCCCAAAGGAACTCAAGGGCCTGATAGGCGGCAAAATCCGCGAGGCTCTTATCATTGCCAACTGGCCAGACATCCTGCGCAGCGCCGCAACCATGGTCGCCGGCGTTATGCCGCCAAGCCAACTGCTGCGCAAATTCGCAGCCTATCCTCGCCAGCATGCGCTCGCCGAAGCCCTCAAGGAAATCGGACGGGTGGAACGAACGCTGTTCATCCTCGAATGGGCGCTCGATGCCGACATGCAGCGCCGGGCCCAGATCGGCCTGAACAAGGGTGAGGCCCATCATGCTCTGAAAAACGCACTGCGCATTGGCCGCCAAGGCGAAATCCGCGACCGCACCACCGAAGGCCAGCACTTCCGCATGGCCGGCCTGAACCTGCTCGCCGCTGTCATCATCTACTGGAACACCAAACACCTCGGCCAAGCCGTCACCAGCCGCCGCCGTGCCGGTCTGGATTGCTCACCCGACCTGCTGGCGCACATCTCGCCCCTCGGATGGGCGCATATCCTCCTCACAGGCGAATACAGGTGGCCAAAACTATGATCAAAATCCTTATGATACGATCCTGCCCCTATCCCCAATCGACCCCTTTCTGGCCCAGTGTCAGTGGGCATATCCTGCGCTACTGGTTTGCTGGGGTTTGACGGGGGTGGGGAGGTCTCATTTGACATGTCTCAGGCTTTCTAAACGCTCATCGCTCTTGGGCATTGTGCTTTTTCACGGAAATCACGTTGTACTCATTCCTCTCAGCCCAATACGGACAAAAGTGTCCATTTGTCAATTGACAAATGGACACTTTTGTCCGTATCTGCGTTAGAATTATAGGAGCACCCGCGCCCAATGAAACAACGCCCTGATGCGCAAAAAAACCGCGAACGCCTATTGGCCGCCGCTAAGCTTGTATTTTCTGAATTTGGTGTCACGGCTCCGTTGGAACTTGTCCGCGAACGCGCGAATGTCGGCCGCGCCACGCTTTATCGAAACTTCCCAAATCGACAAGCGTTGTTTCTAGCCCTTGTCGATGAGGCTCTTGATGAACTCGACCTTCATTCTGATGACTTTTGGGACCTTCTGGCAGAGGCTGCCGTCAAAGTGGTGGAAAATGAAGTGAGCCACGCCATTTGGGATGCGGCAGATATCGACAGCGACCAATTGGCGATCCGTCACAAAAAGTTGGTCGGGATATTTGAGACACCGCTGGCCATTGCAAAGCAAGACAAGAGCGTCGACCCCGACATTGCCCCCTCTGATATCGTGTTGCTGTTGCGTATGATTGGCGGAGCGGTTCACTCTGGCCCAACGACCGAACGCAGGCAAGTGGCGATGCGCGCCGTCGAGCTCCTCCGAAGAGGGATTTCTAGGTTCAGGACCTATTAATCGACTTGATGCTGGGTTGGTGTCATGATTCACGAACCCCAATGATTTGGGGGACAGATGAGCAATCTTTATTGGGTCTATCCCAACAAAGGTACGAAATGCGACATAGGATTATCCCTGATTTCTGACGCGCATGATTGTTTGCCTGCTGGTTTCAAAATGGCGTGCAATGGCTGAGATCGTCTCGCCGTTTTTGATCTTGTCTCTCACTTCAGCCTGCTGATCCGCCGATAATGCTGATCGCCTCCCATTCGCCCATGTCATGGGCACATATCAACATGCTCGGCGAGTACGACTTCTCCGAGGAAAAGCTCCGCGATACCCTTGGCATCCTGCCCCCGAAAAAGGCAGCATAAACAGAGCAGCAAAACGGGCGGGGCGAAAACACGAAAAACGCCATCAGACTAACATCATGGCGTGAACGCTATGTCGCATTACGTACCTTTGTTGGGAGGAACCCCACTTTAGATAATACTCGATAAAAACAGGCCCGCCCTCGTAACGCTTGCGGCCGGAATCCGAGGCGGCGCTCTCGCTGGCGCGCTGCCGGAGGCCGGCGTTCCCGTCATTGCCTACGTGCGCAATGCGAACTGCGCCGGCGCTCATACGCTGGCCGAAAAGGACGCGCAGATCTGTCGATTTCCATCCAGATCTAAGCCGGGTATGGACCGAACACGATCGAGCCGAGGTTTGCGACACCGGAACGTCCAAGCAAGCGACCCCTTCTTGGAGACCCGGGGCAAGTTGGAGAGCGCTTAACGGGCGTTTGCGCGGGCGGCGACGGAGGCCAGAGCACGCCGCCTTGCGCCCCCCCCCGGCGGCGGTCAGCGCTTGGACGGATCCTCAGCCCGGATGGCGATGGAATAGGGAATGGCGGGATCGGCCTGCTGTGCTTTGGCGCTGATACGGGCGTTCGCCCTGAGCTCCTCTAGCGGCAGCCCGGCGTCGGTCACCCCGTGGTCATGCAGGTAATCTGGCAGATAGCCGGACAGAAGGATGCGCCAGTCCATCGGGATACCCGGCGCGACAAGCCGGGCCAGCTGAAAGATGATTGTAGTGCAGTTGGCGGTAATCGTATGATAGAAAGCGGGCTGGGCCGCCAGCTGGTTGGCCTTCTCCAGATAGGTCATGAACAGCGCGCGGCGCTGCGCTGGAGTCAGATTCAGCCGGTACAGAGCGACATCCTCGCGGCGGATGTTGGTGCGCAGCCGCAGGATGTCGGCTTCGTCGGCTGCGATCAACACCAGTTCGAATTTCTTGAAGAAACCACCGATCTCGGAAAAAGATTCGTGCCGCTCGCGCCGGATCTCGGCCGAAAAGGTCAGGTATGCCCCGTCCGAAAAGCCAAAACTGACCAGCGTATGGGCGATGGCCGGATTATCCCATGTCGATGTGGCAAGATCGACCGATGACAGCGTGCTGATGTCATAGCGGCGCGTTTCCCACTGCGAGGTGAAGTCCTGTTTGCTGCGCCAATCAAAATTGCGCACGTGGTCCAAAATGGCGGTCTGACCCTCGATCCGCGCGGTCACGCCATAAGCGACATCGGCTGCCCAGTCCCGATCCCCCAAAGGCCGGATCGTTAGCCACCAGCCCAGAGCACCGATAATGGAGGCCAGCAGAACCGCCCGGCTGGCGCTGCGTCGCCCTGTCGCGCGCAGCGCCAGAACGGCAAGCGCCGTCGCGACGACGACCAGGATCCAGAACCAGCGCGCCGGACCGTCCAGTTGAAAGCGAACGGTCAGACCGACAAGCGCCGCGGCGATCAGCACACCAAGCGCAAAGGCCGCCCCGGCAAGCCACCCTCGGCCAGATCCTAGTCGGCGCCCAGGCTGCGGCCCGGTCTTACCCACCCTCCAAAGCCTCGCCGATGATTGAGAAGGGGCTGGAGATGGTGGCGCCCACCGTGTTGAACACGAAGGCACCGGTGCTGCGAAGACCGGGTCCAGGCGTGTCGCCCCCCTCGTCGCGCCGGTTGGCATAGAGGGTGGCCAGCTTGATATAGCGGTCATGGTTCAGACCGTCCGAGGCCTCGACGCTGGAGATGTCGATAATCGCAAGCTGGGCCTTGCGCGCAGCCTGCTGCACGGCCGGGTCAGTGATGTCCAGCGCGCCGATGCGCGCGCGGGAGCGGCTCAGCCGGTTGCTGACGCGCAGCGCTTGGTCATCGGACGAGACCAGCACCGTCATTGGCGGCGTCATCGGGCCGATAACCTGCATCTGCGCCTGGAATACATCCACGTCGATATCGGGCGCTGCAAGCACAACCGTCAGACGGTTAAAGACATCGTCCTGCCCCGACAAACGCAACTGGCGCAACGCTTCCACCGTCAGCCAGCCGCCCATCGAATGGGCAAAGACGGTGATCGTGCCGATGCGGCTGTCGCGTGCCAGCGCGGCCAGCAGATCAGTCAGCGCATCGCGCGAATAGGTTGCGGATTCCTTGTCGGCCACATAACCCGCAACGGCGGCTTGAGAGGGCCAGGCGAACAGAATCGGGGTCTCGTCCAGATTGCCATCTACCTTTATCTGGGTCAGCCGATACAGCGCCTCGGGGAAGCTGTAATTGTAGCCATGAATGAAAATGACCACGTCCTTCCTACCGTCCCCTGATCCCGCCACCTGCTGCAGAAGGCCCTGCTGGGTCAGATTGGTTTGTCCCACTGTAGCAAAGCTTGTCTGCGGATCGATCTGCTCTTCAGGCCATTCAATCCGGCCCGGCTGGTGGTTGGGCGGCACCGAGATGTCAAAGGACGCGTAATTTGGCTGGCTGGCGCGACCCGAGGTGAAGACATTCACATTCCCGGCCGCCCGTGCGCGGGTTGTGGCGGCATAGACGGTGACGGTCTGTGCACCGGGAACGTGCGCCTCGGTAATGCGCAGAACCTCGGGCCCGGGTCTGGCCGCACAGGCGCTCAGGGACAGGACGGCAGCCAGAACCATGAGGCAGGATATGAAATCGGCGCAAAGGCGCCCTCGTCTGATGTCCATTCTGCTGCCCCTGCCGCCGTAGGTCAGTTCATCTGACCAAAACTCTTCTGATTACCGTCTGTTAGTCTGCATGGGGCAAGCGGGACAGTCAAGCAGACCTTTGCCGCATCCATACATACCATCACCTTTTCACCTTTCATGGCTGGGCCCTTCGCGCTCAGCGGCCCGCTGCCGTTCCAACGCCCGCTC
This sequence comes from Pseudorhodobacter aquimaris, assembly GCF_001202025.1. Lineage (GTDB taxonomy): Bacteria > Pseudomonadota > Alphaproteobacteria > Rhodobacterales > Rhodobacteraceae > Pseudorhodobacter > Pseudorhodobacter aquimaris. Next base: position 31,047 of record NZ_LGHS01000053.1, on the reverse strand, counting down.
CTGCTCCAGCACGCGTTCCCTCTCCCGGTCCTGTTGGGTGAGGGCATGCCCTGCGCTCTCAATATTGCGCTCGATCTCCACACCTCGGTCCTCACCGGGTCTATCCCAACAAAGGTACGAAATGCGACATAGGATTATCCCTGATTTCTGACGCGCATGATTGTTTGCCTGCTGGTTTCAAAATGGCGTGCAATGGCTGAGATCGTCTCGCCGTTTTTGATCTTGTCTCTCACTTCAGCCTGCTGATCCGCCGATAATGCTGATCGCCTCCCATTCGCCCATGTCATGGGCACATATCAACATGCTCGGCGAGTACGACTTCTCCGAGGAAAAGCTCCGCGATACCCTTGGCATCCTGCCCCCGAAAAAGGCAGCATAAACAGAGCAGCAAAACGGGCGGGGCGAAAACACGAAAAACGCCATCAGACTAACATCATGGCGTGAACGCTATGTCGCATTACGTACCTTTGTTGGGAGGAACCCGTTATGTGGCAACCGCCACGTCCCAACCGTTTTTACGAGATCGATTTACCTCCGTCCCGTCGGGACTTCGCTTCCCGCCCGTCGGGCGAGAATTCAGTTCAGGCAGTGGCCTCATGTGTCCATTGATAGTCGGTTCCTGATTTCCAGAGCGTCAGCATCAACACTGCAATCTTGCGCGCAGTGGCAACGGCGGCTTTGCGGAAGCCCCGCCGCCCAGCCAGTCGAACGGCCCAAGACTTCAGCGCCGAGAAGCGCTTCACTTGCCTGATGACGCAGGACGCCGCTTCAAAAAGAAGCCCACGCATTCCGGCATCTCCACATTTTGAGACACGGCCAGACCAATCCATTTCACCCGATTGGTGACGCCTCGGCGTTAAACCGAGAAAAGCCCCCACATCTGAAGTTTTACTGAACCGGTTAGGATCGTCGATGAGTGCTGCAAAACTGAGTGATACAATCGGACCAACGCCTGGAATGGTCATGAGGCGGCGCGTGATGGGATTGCTTTTCGACTTCGCTCTCAATGCGGCATCAAAGTCAGCGGTCGCGTTGCACAGCGTGATGTGAGCGGCGATGAACCCGTCTGCGATGGTGCGCAGCACCGGATCGGTTTCGCCAGCTGCGGCAAGTTGATCACGGAACCCTTGCCTTTGTTGCGCCTGACTGATCCCCGTCATGCGGATACCGAAGGCTTTCAAAACGCCCCGAATATGACCTTCCAGATCCTTGCGCAGACGGATCATACGCTCTCGCCCTCCGACCAACGCCCGCAACCGATCAGACTCTTCACTGCGAATGTGAACCGGCGTGAACCAGTTCATCCGCGCGAGTTGGGCCAGACCTTCTGCGTCGGAGCTGTCGGATTTGTTCAACCGAGCGGATAAGCTTTTGTGAGCCTTGCGGGCATCAATGCAGATCGCAGGTAAACCCATCTGCACCATCCCGCGCTGCAACCAGATCGAAAGCTGCCCACTTTCATGGATGATACGCTTTGGGGTCAGGGATCGGTTCTTAAACCAACCTGCCACTCCTTCCGGATCAGCTGGCGCGGTGCCCTGCGCCACAACCTCCCCATCGTCATCAACAACACATATCGAAACTTCTTTGAGCGATACGTCTAATCCTGCATAATGCGTCATGGTCGTTCTCCTCACGGCTTGTTTCCATGAGGCCAATGTAACAGGACCTCGTTCGCCACTGGAGAGCGGCCGCCGCAATCACACCATGTCGCTTTTGGGAGGGTGTAAGTGTCCGACCAGATCAGACAGGTGGCACGATCTACGATAGGGCTGACCAGCCACGCTACAAGCCACCTAGACGCAAACGCCAGTGACCGGACGATACTGGGTGATTGGCCCATTTTCTTCCTCGCGTTACGGACGTACACTGAGCATAGTTTGTCTAAGGTGGAAAAGATGCCTCACTATCGTTCGAGAACAAGTACACATGGCCGAAATATGGCGGGTGCCCGTGGTCTTTGGCGCGCGACAGGGATGACCGACGGCGATTTTGGCAAACCTATCATCGCCATTGTCAACAGTTTTACCCAGTTCGTTCCCGGCCACGTCCACCTGAAGGATCTGGGCCAGCTTGTCGCTAGAGAGGTCGAAAAGGCCGGGGGGGTCGCGAAAGAGTTCAACACGATCGCCGTCGATGATGGTATCGCGATGGGCCATGACGGGATGCTGTATTCACTCCCCTCGCGAGAGATCATCGCCGACAGCGTGGAGTACATGGTCAACGCCCATTGCGCCGACGCGATGGTTTGCATTTCCAATTGCGATAAGATCACGCCAGGCATGATGATGGCCGCGATGCGATTGAACATCCCCGTGATTTTCGTGTCCGGTGGCCCGATGGAGGCTGGTAAGATCGACATCGCGGACCTTGAGATGACCAAGATTGACCTGGTCGATGCGATGGTCGCAGCCGCCAGTGAGACGCTGACCGACGCGCAGGTCCAGAACATCGAGGAAAACGCCTGCCCAACCTGTGGATCGTGTTCCGGTATGTTCACCGCCAATTCAATGAACTGCCTGGCCGAGGCACTGGGTCTGGCGCTGCCCGGAAACGGGTCCACGCTGGCCACCCATGCTGACCGCAAATCCCTGTTCTTGGAGGCCGGTCGCTGCATCGTCGATATTACCAAGCGCCACTACGAGGCTGAGGAAAAAGGCTTGCTGCCGCGCGAGATTGCTAGGTTTGAGGCATTCGAGAATGCGATGAGCCTAGATATCGCGATGGGCGGATCGACAAATACTGTGCTGCACCTGCTGGCCATCGCCAGCGAGGGCGAGGTCAATTTCACGATGGACGACATCGATCGTCTATCACGCCAGGTACCCTGTCTGTGTAAGGTCTCGCCGAACATCGCCAACGTCCACATGGAAGACGTGCATCGCGCCGGTGGCATCTTCTCTATCTTGGGAGAGCTGTCGCGGGCCGGGTTGTTGAACGACGACTGCAGCACTGTGCATTCTATGACGATGGGCAAAGCGATCGCGCAGTGGGACATCAAGGTTGCCAATAACCCTGAGGCCGAGAGCCTGTTCAAAGCGGCCCCTGGGGGCGTGCGCACCACGCAGGCCTTCAGCACGGAAAACCGGTTCAAGAAATTGGACAAGGACCGTGAAAAGGGCGTGATCAGGTCCAAGGCCCATGCCTTCAGCGAGGATGGCGGCCTTGCGGTCCTGTTTGGCAACATCGCGGCAGAAGGCTGTATTGTGAAAACGGCTGGGGTCGATGCCTCGATCCTGAAATTTATAGGCACCGCTCATGTCTGCGAGAGCCAGGAATCCGCCATCAGCGACATCCTGACCGGCAAGGTCAAGGAGGGTGCCGTGGTTGTGATCCGCTACGAGGGGCCGCGCGGCGGGCCTGGCATGCAGGAAATGCTGTATCCCACGTCTTATTTGAAATCCAAAGGCTTGGGAAAGGCCTGCGCCTTGCTAACCGATGGTCGCTTCTCTGGCGGCACCTCCGGTCTATCTATTGGGCATGTCTCGCCCGAAGCAGCAGAAGGTGGCACCATCGGGCTGGTAAAAAATGGCGACAAGATCGAGATCGACATCCCAAACCGTTCGATCCACCTAGCCGTCGATGGTGCAACTTTGGTTGCCCGCCGCGCCACACAAGATGTAACCGGCTGGCATCCGGCAGTGCTGCGCAAGCGTAAAGTGTCCAAGGCACTGCAAGCCTATGCGGCTTTGACTACCAGTGCCGCGAAAGGAGCCGTGCGTGATATCTCAAGGCTAATTAAATCACCTTAACCCTTAGCGTTACTCAACGAACAAATCTTGCAATGACGCCACGAGGGACTAGCGGTTGATGCTCTGTCAGAGGTAGCAAAGCGTAAGGTGGAACAGGGCTACCTGTAATGCCGATAAACGAACTTGGGGTCGATTCCGGCTCAGTGTCAAAAAGCACTCTAAGGATTTGTCAACTGGTTTTGGAGCCACCGTTTGCGGTATTTTCATTGAGAAACGGGTAAAGATGCCCGTTTCGAGCCTCTGTGAGGCATTTTTAGGGCGATATCACAAACCAGCGTTTGAGACATATGCCAACAACACGAATCAGATTAAATCTTTAACAATCATATGGTTGTGGGCGTCAGAGCAAGCTTACCGTACTATTTTGCACTGAGCCGGAATCGACCCCCAGGTGCCGAGAGCACCGCAAAGTGTGGGGCAGTTGCTTTGGGGATTTGACGATGCCAATGCTTGCTGATGTCTGCCGCCCCGGAAATCTACCAGTTGAAAGTTCGCCTTCTCGGCATCAGCCCGATGATCTGGCGGCGGGTGTTGGTGCCTACTTCGACGACCGTGCGCGAGTTGCACGGCATTCTACAGGTAGCCATGGGCTGGGAGGGCATTCATCTGTTTGTCTTTGACATTCATGCTGTGCGGTATGGCTCGTTCGAATTGATTGCCGCGAACCCGGATGTGTCACTGTACCAGTTTGGGTTCCGCGAAAATGAGCGGTTCTCGTATGTCTATGATATGGGCGATCATTGGGAGTACGAAATCCGCCTTGAGGCGATCAACCCTCCACCAAAGAAGACTTATCCGATCTGCACGGGCGGTTCGGGGGCTTGTCCGCCGGAAGATTGTGGGGGGCCACACGGGTATCAAGAGCGCCGGGATGAAGCTGACGGGTATGATGCATGGCGCGACATGGGCGTGATGTCAGATTTTCTTGAAGACATCGTCGCGGCGAATGCCCCCGAGAGGAAAGTGTCTGACTTTCTGAATGACGATGTTGAAGAAGCGATGGAGCGGATCAAGGCCCGTCAACCTTTCCTTGAGGACAAGTTTTCACGGGGCGATGTGAACAAGCGATTTCGTGCCGGGGAACACCGTACTCTGATGCACCAGCAGATGCGGTAGGGGTGTTCAGAAGGGTTCGGTTCCGGACAGGACGTAATGATCTGTCCATAAATTATCTTGAGCCTGTATCGAACAGGTGTATGATTTTGGACAACATTTCCGGACAGAATTGCAGTGCTGTGACCAGAACATTCGCCTACGCCAGAGTATCAACCGTCGACCAGGACCCCGAAAACCAGATCCGGGAGATCGCTGGCGCAGGATTTGCGGTGGAGCCACACCGGATCATTACCGAGACGGTTTCCGGCTCACAAGCCATCGCACAGCGGAAGGGATTTGCGCGTCTTCTGGACAAGATGGAGCGTGGCGATGTTCTTGTCGTGACCAAGCTGGACCGGCTGGGGCGCGATGCGATCGATGTCAGTACCACCGTGGCCAAGCTGGAAACCTTGGGCATCCGTGTGCATTGCCTCGCCTTGGGCGGCGTGGATCTGACCAGTTCTGCGGGCAAGCTGACGATGGGTGTGATCAACGCAGTTGCCCAGTTCGAGCGAGACCTTCTGATCGAACGCACGCAATCGGGGCTGGCGCGTGCGAAAGCGCAAGGCAAAACACTGGGGCGCCCATCAACCCTTTCGGCTGATCAGCAGGCGTTGGTCCGCGAAAAGATTGCCAATGGCGCGACAGTTTCCTCCATCGCACGCGAAATGGGCACCAGTCGGCAGACAATCATGCGGGCGAGAGATTCAGAACCAATGTAATCAAGCAGGCAGGACCCCGAAGATGGATATCGAAATCAGCGTCACAATAACTGCGCCAGATGGCACCGCTCACACGGATAGGATCGCCGCATTCTCCAAGGGCATTGAGGCTGCTGGTGACATCGGCCTGTCCATAGAGGAAGGCAAAGCCGTTCTTTTGGGCATCCAGCGGAAAGTTGTTGCCGCGCAATGCGAAGCGTTTTGTATCAAACATGCCCGCTGTACGTGCTGTGATCGAAAGCTTCGTGGCAAAGGGCGCCGGCAAATTCGATACCGGACGGTCTTCGGTGACATCGCCGTTGAAAGTCCGCGCTTCTATTCCTGCCAGTGCCACAATGGTCCAGCCAAAACTTTCAGCCCCCTGAACGAACTTTTGCCCGACCATATTGCCCCGGAGTTGCTCTGGCTTGAGACGAAATGGGCTTCGCTTGTATCTTTCGGGGTCACGACTGACCTGCTGAAAGATGTCCTGCCGATTGATATGAGGCTAAATCCAGACACCATCCGCAGACATCTGGGGCGTGTGGCCACGCGGATGGAGGCCGAACTTTCTAATGAGCGTTACAGTTTCATTGAAACCAGTCCCCACCAGCGCGCCCAGCTTCCCAACCCTGAGGGCCAAATCACCGTCGGTATCGACGGTGGCTATGTTCGGTCTCGCGACGCTGGTCAGTCGCATTTCGAGGTCACCGTCGGCAAATCCATCCCCACAGATCGCCCGAGCCGCTACCTTGGGCTTGTCCAAAGTCATGATGACAAGCCCAAGCGGCGACTGCATGAAGTTCTGAAGGATCAGGGTTGGCAGGAAAACCAGCCAGTGACATTCATGACTGACGGTGGAGACACGGTCATCAACATGGCGCGACACATGGCACCTGCCTCTGAGCATATCCTGGATTGGTTCCACATCACCATGCGCATCACCGTCATGCAGCAATACGTCAAAGGGCTTGCGCATCACAATCCCGCAGAGGCCGAAGCCATTGCCCGCCTGCTGCGCCAGATCAAAGGGTTCCTTTGGAATGGCAACCTTCACGATGGTCAGGCAGCGATCGAAGACCTTGCCATCGATCTGGAAATTGTCGAGACGGACTATGCCAGCATCAAGGCACTTCGGAAGGCGGCGTCCGAGTTCGAGACCTACATCGCCAACAACGCCTTGATGATCCCGAACTATGCGGAAAGACGACGGTACGGTGAACGCGTTTCAACCGGCTTTGTCGAAAGCACCGTTAACACCGTTGTTGGAAAGCGCTTCGGCAAGCGGCAGCAAATGCGCTGGTCAAAACGAGGCGCGCACCTCATGCTGCAAACCCGAACCAGAGCCCTCGATGGCACCCTGCGCGCCAAGTTCGAGCAATGGCATCCGGCGTTGAAGCCTTCGTCCGAAACCGAAATGGCTGCATGATTGCCCCACACTTTACGGTACTCTCCCGGTCAAGGGCGGGGCCCCGCGCCTGCCTCAGGCGGTGGTGTGAAATCCGTTATCGGCATAGACCACCGATCCGCTCATGGGACTTGCGGCCTCGGTTGCCAGAAAGGCCGCCAGCGTACCGATCTCTTCGATGCTCACCAGCCGACCCGAGGGCGTGCGCGCGCGGACCTCATCCATCAGCGCATCAAACCGCCCGATCCCCGAGGCCGCCCGGGTCTTCACCGGCCCGGTCGACAGCGAAAAGGCCCGGATGCCCTCACCCGCAAGATCGGCGGCGGTATAGCGGACGGAGGCCTCCAGCGCCGCCTTGACCGGCCCCATGAGGTTGTAATTCTCGACCACCCGGTCCGCGCCGTAAAAGCTGACGGTGATCAGCGATCCGCCCGCCTGCATCAGGGGCCGCGCCAGCCGCGCCATGCGCAGGAAGGAATGGCAGGAAACATCCATAGCCAGCGCAAACCCCTCGGCCGAGGCATTGACCACGCTGGTCTGCAGATCCTCCTTCGGCGCGAAGGCAATGGCATGGAGCAGGAAATCGAGCCGCCCCCATTCGGCGGTGATACGGTCAAACACCGCCTCCAGCTGGCCCGGCTCGCGCACATCGCAAGCGAGCAGCAAGTCGGCGCCCACCTCTTCGGCAACCGGCGCCACCCAGGGCCGTGCTTTTTCATTCAGACAGGTCAGCGCCAGCTCTGCCCCCGCCGCGCGAAAGGCCCGGGCGCAACCAGCGGCAATGCTCGCCTCATTCGCCACACCGACCACGAGGCCGCGTTTGCCGCTCAGATCAATCATGTCCCAGTTCCTTCGCTTGCCGCCTCGCGGGCAATGATGCTTTCCTCATCGGTCGGAATGACGAGGAGTTTCACGCGGCTGGTTGCCGTGCTGATCCGGCGCAGACCCGCCGCATTGGCCTTCGGGTCAAGATCGGCCCCCAGCCATGCCAGGCGCGCCGCCACGCGGGCGCGGATGCCGGGCTGGTGTTCGCCGATGCCTGCGGTGAAGACGATGGCGTCGATGCCGCCCATGCTGGCGGCCAGCCGCGCCACCTCGCCCGCAATGCGCAGGCAGAAAAGGTCAATCGCCTCGGCGGCCTCGGGGCGCGGGCTGGCCATCAGCTCGCGGCTGTCGGCCTCAAAGCCCGACACCCCCAGCAGCCCGCTTTCGCGGTAAAGCATGGTCTCGACCTGTTTCAGACTGTGCCCCATCTCGCCCATCAGATGCAGGATGACACCGGGGTCCAGAGCGCCTGAACGCGTCGCCATCGGGATGCCATCCAGCGTCGAGAACCCCATCGAGCTGTCGATACTCTCGCCGCCCCGGATCGCGCAAAGGCTGGCACCGCTGCCCAGATGCGCCGCGACCACCTTCGCATCCGGAGCCAGATCGCCCAGCTGCCCGGCGATATAGCGGTAAGACAACCCGTGAAACCCATAGCGCTTGATCCCCTGGTCATAAAGCGCGCGCGGAATGGCAAAGCGGCGCATCAGGGGCGGGCTGGTCGCGTGAAACGCTGTGTCAAATGACGCCGTCTGCGGCACATCCGGGTAAAGCGCCCGCATCACCCGGATCAGCGCGAGGCTCTGCGGCTGATGCAAGGGCGCAAGCCGCGCCAGCGCGTCGATCTGGGCAATCACCCGATCGGTGATCCGCGCCGGGCCTTTGAAAACATCCCCGCCATGCACCACCCGGTGGCCGATCACCGCGAGGCGCGAGAGATCGAACTGCCCTGCCAGCCAGGCGAAAGCCTGGTTCAGAACCGCCGTCAGATCGCCCGGATCGGCGCTGATCGGGCCGGAGAGCATCTCCCCCTCCCGCTTCAGACGCACCGCGAAAGGTTCGTCACGAAAATCGATCACGCCAGAGGCCAGCGGGCGCGGCCCGGCGATCTCCAGCGCGTAAAAGCCCAGTTTGATGGTCGATGACCCGGCGTTGAAGGTCAGGATCAGATCGCGGGTCATGCCTTGCCCTCCGCCTTGCGGATCGCGACCAGTTTCGCCAAAGCGGCCGAGGCGATGCGGGCCGACAAGGGATCGGCGCGACTGGTCAGCACGATCGGCACCCGCGCGCCCAGCACCAGCCCCGCCGCCGTCGCCCCTGCAAAATAGATCAGCTGTTTGGCGAGCATATTCCCGGCCTCAAGATCCGGCACCAGCAGGATATCGGCCTCACCCGCCACCTGCGAGGTGATGCCCTTGGTCGCCGCCGCCTCGGGGCTGATCGCATTGTCAAAGGCCAGCGGCCCGTCGACCAGCGCGCCGGTGATCTGGCCGCGCGCCGCCATCACCGTCAGCGCGGCGGCATCGAGCGTCGCGGGCATCATCGGGTTCACCGTCTCGACCGCCGCCAGCACCGCGACCTTGGGCTGGTCGCGCCCCAAAAGCCGCATCAGATCGACGGCATTCTGGCAGATGTCGCGCTTATGCTCGAGCGTCGGCGCGATATTGATCGCGGCATCGGTGACGATCACGGGCTTCCCGTAGGCTGGCACATCCATCGCATAGACATGGCTGATCCGGCGTTCCGTGCGCAGCCCGCCGGTTTTCGAGACCACGGCGGAGAGCAGCTCATCCGAATGCAGGCTGCCCTTCACCAGCACCTGGACCTCGCCCTTCGCGGCCAGTTCCACCGCCCGCGCCGCCGCCGCATGGCTGTGTTCGACCTCTTCGATCCGGAAGCCATCGAGCGAGACCCCGGCCTCCTCTGCCGCCGCGCGGATCTTTGCGCCGGGGCCGATCAGGATCGGATCCAGCAGCCCTTCGTCCCGCACCTCGACCGCGCCAAGGATCGCGGATTTCGAGCAGGGATGCACCACCGCCGCCCGCACCGGCGGCAGCGCCCGGGCCTCTTCGACAAAGCCCTGCCAGCGACCTTTCGGCAAGATCACCGCCTCGGGCAGGTTCCCCGGCACCCAGGTCAGCTGCTCAACCGGCGCAAGCACCAGCGCCTCACCCGAAAGCACCACCTCGCCCAGCTGATTGCGGGCGGTGGTGGTCAGGCGAACACGGTTTTTACCCTCGATCAGCTCAGCCACTTCGACCTCGGCGGTTATGGTATCGCCGGGGGAAACCGGCTTTTGAAAGCGGATCTGCTGGTCGAGATAGATCGTCCCCGGCCCCGGCAGGCGGGTGCCCAGCACCGCCGAAATCAGCGCCGCCGTCCACATGCCATGCACCACCACATGGCCAAACGGGCCATGGGCGGCGAAACCCGGATCCAGATGCGCGGGGTTGGCATCGCCGGAGACCGCAGCGAAAAGCGCGATATCCTCGGGGCCGACATGGCGCAGCAGACTGGCGCGGTCGCCGATTTTCATCTGGTGAAACAGATAGTTGGTCAGAGTGCCGGTCATCTTGTCACCTCTGGAAAACATATGTGCCGGGCGCATCTGCCAGCGCGTTGCCCATTGCGGGCGGCGCGGCGGGGGCACCCGAACGCGCGGCAAGCCAGGCCTGCCAGGGCGTCCACCACGAACCCTCGGTTGCAGGATTGGCCTCGACCCAGGTCTCGGGCGGCAAAAGCGCGTCGTCATGGGCGCGGGTCGCCAGCCGGTAGCGGCGGCGCGGGTGACCGGGAGGAGAGACGATCCCCGCATTATGCCCGCCCGACGTCAGCGCGAAAGTCACCTCGCAATCGGTGAACTGGTGGATTTTGTAGACCGACTTCCAGGGTGCGACATGATCGCGCTCGGTCCCGACGGCAAAGATCGGCACCCGGATGTTCTGCAACAGAACTGTCTTGCCCCCGGCGGTGAAGCGTCCCGAAGAAAGCTCATTATTCAGATAAAGCCTGCGCAGATATTCGGCATGCATCCGATAGGGCATCCGGGTGCTGTCGGCATTCCAGGCCATGAGATCATTCATCGCCGTCCGCTCGCCCATCATGTAATCGCGCACCATCCGGGACCAGATGAGGTCATTCGAGCGCAAAAGCTGAAACGCCCCCGCCATCTGATCGGCAGAGAGATAGCCGCGGTTCCACATCATGCTTTCAAGAAGATGCAGCTGGCTTGGGTCGATGAACAACGCAAGCTCGCCCGGTTCGGCGAAATCGACCTGCGCGGCAAGCAGCGTCAGCGAGGCGAGACGCGCGTCCCCCTTCCCCGCCATGGCAGCCGCCGCGATCGACAGCAAAGTGCCACCCAGACAATAGCCGGTGGCGTGGATTTTCTGATCGGGCATTAGACGGGTGATCTCATCCAACGCGGCCATCACGCCCAGCCGGCGATAATCCTCCAGCGTCAGATCACGATCCTCTGCACCCGGATTGCGCCAGGAAATGGCGAAAACCGTGTGGCCCTGCGCCACCAGCCAGCGGATCAGTGAATTCTCCGGGCTGAGGTCGAGGATATAGTATTTCATGATCCAGGCCGGAACGATCAGCACCGGCTCGGGGTGCACGGTTTCTGTCGTGGGCGTATACTGGATCAGTTCGATCAGGTGGTTGCGGAAGATTACCTTGCCCGGCGTCACCGCCACATCGCGACCCGGTGTAAAGGCCTCGACACCCTCTGGCGGCTCGTGCCGGATCTGGCGGACGACGTCCTGCAGCCAGTTCTGCCAGCCCTTCACAAGGTTCATGCCTCCGGTAGCCCAGGTCCGTGCCACAACCTCGGGATTGGTAAAAGGGTTGTTCGAAGGCGCACAGACATCAAGGATCTGTTTCGCGGCAAAAGACACCACATCCTCGTGGTGCTTCGTCACGCCCGGAACCTCATGGGTGACGTTATGCAGCCATTGCTGCTGCAGCAGGAAAGCCTGCGACATCCAGCTGAAGGGCGGTTTCGCCCAGGCTTCACCGGCGAAACGGCGGTCGCCCGGCAAGGGCGTGATGACCGGCGCGGCCTGCGGATCCATCGCCGAGGCCATCAGATGCGCCATGAGACGCTGCCATTTGCGGCCCGCCTTGACGCCCAGTTCCATCTGCTTGCCCGGTGCCTGCGCCAGATGAAAGGCCCAGTCGACATAGGCCATCATCAGCGAGCCGGGCGAGACCCCGCCGCTGAGCTGTCCCGAGAGCGCCTCTCGTATGCGGTTAACGGCCTGAAAAGCCTCGATGCCAAGGCTTTCATCGCCGGTTGCACCCGAGCCATCTGATTTGGGAGTAAGGGCCATGTCGCGTCTCCAATTTACCGGCGGAAGTTAGCACAGAACTATCAACGAGTGTTGATCGAAATCAAAGAGTTCAAGATTTTTCTTGAACATAGGCATTGCGCCCAAGGCCCGATGCCGACGACATGTCGTAAAGCGCCGTCAAACCGCCGAAACAGCCGCCCCCGGACTGAACAGGCAAAGCATCGGCGTCCGGCGGCGGACACGGAATCCCCTGTCCCTGCCCTGATCATCATGGACGATTACCGGCAAAACGGCGCGACGTCGAGGCCATGACCCGGCCAATGCCGCTGGCACCAACGCCGGGCCAAGGCCGCGGCCTCAATCCGCCAGCACATCACCGATGCCAGTGAAGACACCACCGACCTGATTGAAGACAAAGGCCCCCGCCAAGCGTACCTCACCGAAAAGGGTGTTTTCAACCACAGCCCCGGCCTCGCCGGAAAGCAGGCCGACATAGCGGCTGTGGACGGGATCATCGGTCGGAATATCGGTAATATCCACGATCCGTATTCCGGTCGCGACCGCCAGGCGCTGGACCGCCGGATCACGCACATCGACAAGCCCAAGCCGTATCCGACGTGCCGAAAGCTGCGACGACAGTTTCAGCGCCAGATCGTCCGAGGAGACGAGCACCGTGATGGGATGCTTCATCGGCCCAAGGCTGACCATCTGGGCGCGGAAAAGATCGATATCAATATCCGGGGCGGCAAGGATGACCTCGATCCGGTCCAGCACATCGTCCCGCCCGGCAAGACGCAGTTGCACCAGCGTCTCCATCGTCAGCCGCGCGCCCATGCTGTGAGCCAGCACCGGCACCGCGTCGGAAGCGGACCGACCCTTTGTCAAAAGCCGCAGCAGATCGGCAAGCGCCGCGCGGGAAAAGTCAGACGCGTCACGATCAGCCAGATAGGCGCCCGGATAGCCTGCCGAGGGCCATGTAAAAAGGACAGGCTTTTCCTCGATATGCGCATCGACCGAAAGCTGCGCGGTGCGGAACAAGGCCTCATGAAAGCGGGTGTTGAAGCCGTGGACATAAAGCCCGACCCCCTCGCGCGAGAGACGCTTTGCAAAGGCGTCACGGCTAAGCGTCTGCCGGCTGCGCATCACGAAATTCCGGTCGGCGCTGCTGCCATTGCGATCCGGCCATTCAATCTTTCCCGGCCGATGGCCAGGCGGCACCGAGACCTCGTATTCCAGCCAGCTTGGCCGGATGGAGCGAGAGTCGCCAAAGGCCCCCGGCAGATTTGCCTCGGGCGCGCGGGTGGTCATGGTCAGCACCCGGACAAGGCGGGCGCCCTCGGGCAGGGCACCGGCATCGGGGGCCAGAACTTCCGGCCCCGGACGCGCAGCGCAGCCTGCAAGCGCAAGCGTCAGGATCAGAAGCAGGCGGCCCAACATATGCCTTACCGCAGGAATTTCTTGAATCGTATCAGTGCCAGCCAGAACAGCGCCACCCCGATCGCCGCCAGCGCCGCGAACTGGGGCCAGACCACGTCAAGCCCGGCACCTCGGAACAAGATGCCCTGCGAGAGGATGATGAAATGCGTGTTGGGGGCTGCAAGCATGATGGTCTGGATGATCTCTGGCATGGATTCCCGCGGCGTCATCGCGCCTGACAGCACCTGCAGCGGCAAAAGCGCCATCATCAGCAAAAGCGCGAATTGCGGCATCGACCCGGCGATGGTGGCAAGGAAAATTCCAAGCCCCGTCATGGCGAAAACCATCAGCACCGCGCCCGCAAGAAACAGCACGACCGAGCCCTGCACCGGAACCGCCATCAGCGCCTGCACCACAACACTTAGCGAAAAGATCGACCCCAGCAGCACCACCAGCCCCATCGACCAGATCTTGGAAAACATGATCTCGGTCGGGGTGACGGGCATGACCAGCAGGTGCTCGACCGTGCCATGTTCCTTTTCGCGGATCAGCGCCGCGCCGGTCAGCACCAGCGACAGCATGGTGATCGACCGGATCACGGCGGAAATCGCGCCGAACCACTTCGGATCCAGCGAGGGATTATACCGCGCGCGGAGCGCCAGATCGACCGGCAGCGCGGTCTCGGCCCGGTAGCCCGCCACATATTCCGAAACCTCGGAGGACACGATCTGCTGGATATAGCCGCCGCCGGTGAAGGCCTGGCTCATCCTTGTCGCGTCGATATTCAGCTGGATCGCCGGGTTTTTTCCGGCCAGCACATCGCGCGCGAAATCCGGTGGGATGTTCAGCGCAAAAGTATCCAGCCCCTGATCCATCCGCCGATCCATCTCGGCCGTCGTGGTCATCTGCGGCTCGACAAAATAGGGCGGATAAAAGGCCGAGGTGATGCGGGCGGAGAGATGCGACTGATCCTCATCCACGATCGAGATCGCGGCATTCGTCAGCGCCTCGGGCGAGACGTTCGCAGAGGTCCAGATCGAGAGCGAAAAGGAATAGACGATCAGCACCAGCATCACCGGATCGCGCCAGAGCCCGCGCAATTCCTTGACGCCCAGATTGAAGGTGTTGCGCAGGTTCATCCGCCCCTCACTTCGCCTGTTTTTTCAGGAAGGCCGCCGCCAGCCCGATAATCACCGGAATGGCGATGCCCATGGCCAGCATCGGCCCGGCCAGTTCCGCCATTCCGAAGGCCTTGGAGAAAGCCCCCCGCGCGGCGGTGATAAACCAGGTCGAGGGGTAGATCTCGCCCAGAACCCGGCCAAAACCCGACAGCGAAGAGACCGGGTCGATCAAACCCGAATAGCTGACCGCCGGGATCATCGTCAGCATGGCGGTCGCGAACAGCGCCGCGACCTGACTTGCGATGAAGACCGACACCAGAAAACCAAGCGCCGTGGTCGCGGTGACATAGATCAGCGCCGAAAGGGTAAAGCCCAGAAAACTGCCGTTGAAGGGCACTGCGAAGAATGTGACCGCCATGGCCATCATCAGGAAGAAATTCAGCATGGCCAGCGCGATATAGGGCAGCTGTTTGCCAAGCAGAAATTCCAGCCGCGTCACCGGCGTGACGTAGAAATTGATGATCGAGCCCAGTTCGCGTTCACGCGCGACCGAAAGCGTGGTCAGGATCGCCGGGATCATCAGCAAAAGCAGCGGGATGATCGCCGGGACCATCGCATTCAGGCTGCGCACGTCGGGGTTGTAGCGGTATCGGGTCACCAGTTCGAAACTGCCGCCGCTCGCCTTGTCACCGTAAAGCTGACGCGCCTGACGTGTGATCCAGTCGGCATGCATGCCCTGCACATAGCCCTGCACCGTATTGGCGCGGCTGGGGTTGGCGCCGTCGAACCAGGCCCCGACCTGCACATCCCTGCCTGCCGCGATATCGGCGGCAAAGCCGGGCGGGATCTCGATCGCCAGCGCCAGCTCGCCCGAGCGCATTCTTGCGTCGATCTCGTCGTAACTTGTCAGGCCCGGCTGTTCGATGAAATAGCGCGATCCCGCAATATCGGCGATATAATTGCGGCTGGTGGTGGTCTGGTCGCGGTCAAGGGCGGCGAAGGTCAGATCCTCGACATCCATGTTGATGCCCAGCCCCACCACGATCATCAGAAGAAGGCTGCCGACCAACGCCATGGTCAGCCGGATCGGATCGCGCTGCAATTGCAGGCTTTCCAGCTGCGAATAGCTAAGCAGTCGCCGCAGGCTGAAGCCGGATTGCTGCGCGTGATGGGTCACCCCGGCTGCGGGGGCCTCGGGCGCGGCCTCGGGCGCAGCGGCGGGGGCGGGTGCCGTCTCGCCAATCGCCTCTTCAAGATAGGCGATGAACGCGTCTTCCAGCGTGGCGCAACCTTTGGCTTTCGTGATCCCCTCGGCGGTGTCCGAGACCAGCACCTTGCCCGCATGCATCAGGCTGATGCGGTCGCACCATTCCGCCTCGTTCATGAAATGGGTCGAGACAAAGATCGTCACGCCATCCTTGCGCGAAAGTTCCGCCAGAATGCGCCAGAAGCCGTTGCGCGCCACCGGGTCCACCCCCGAGGTCGGCTCGTCAAGGATCAGGATCTCGGGCGCATGGATCATCGCCACCGCCAGCGAAAGCCGCTGGCGGATACCCAGCGGCAACGCCTCGGGCAGGCTGTCGGTCACGTCGCCCAGATCGAACCGGGCGATCATCTCGTCAACCCTGGCGGGGATCTTCTCGGCCGCCATATCGAAAAGCCGCGCGTGCAGATCAAGGTTCTGACGCACCGTCAGCTCGGAATAGAGCGAGAAGGCCTGCGACATGAACCCGACCCGGCGGCGCACCGACAGATCGCTTGCATCGACCTCATGGCCGAAAAGCTTTGCCCGGCCCTCACTCGGCTCCAGAAGCCCGGTGAGCATCTTCATCGTCGTCGTCTTGCCGCAGCCGTTCGAACCCAGAAAGCCGAAAATCTCACCCCTGGGGATGCGGAAGGAAACATTGTCGACCGCCACGAAATCGCCAAAGCGCTGCGTCAGCCCCTCGGCCTCGATGGCGATATCGCTGTCATCGGTGGTCCGCGGCGGGATCACCACGGCACTGTCTTCGCCCCGGTCTTCTTCGGGCAAAAGCGCGATGAAGGCTGCATCAAGCGTGTCGGCCCCGGTCCGCGACAGCAGATCGCTGGTGGTGCCGGTGGCCAGCACCCGGCCCGCATTCATCGCAACCAGCCAGTCGAAGCGCGCGGCCTCTTCCATATAGGCGGTGGCGGTGATCACGCTCATCCCCGGCCGTGTCGCGCGGATGCGGTCGATCAGATCCCAGAACTGGCGGCGCGACAGTGGATCGACGCCGGTGGTCGGCTCGTCAAGAATCAGGAAATCGGGATCATGGATCAGCGCGCAGCACAGACCCAGCTTTTGCTTCATGCCGCCCGACAGCTTTGACGCCGGGCGCGACCGGAACGGCGTCATGCCGGTCGCAGCCAGCAGATCGGTGATCCGCCGCTCGCGTTCGGCCTTGTCATGACCGAAAAGCGAGCCGAAGAAATCAAGGTTCTCTTCGACCGAAAGCGTCGGGTAGAGGTTCTTGCCCAGACCCTGCGGCATATAGGCGGTGCGGGGGCAGACGCGGTTGCGATGCGCCACATCGCGCATATCGCCGCCCAGAACCTCGACCTTGCCCTGCTGGATCACACGTGCCCCGGCCAGCAGCGACAGAAGGCTGGACTTTCCGACCCCGTCTGGCCCGATCAGCCCGACCATGCGCCCCTCAGGGATCTCCAGCGTCACATTGTCAAGCGCCGTGACCTTGCCATAGCGCAGCGTCAGGCCGGAGACCCCGGCAACTGAGCCGGTCATTTCACGACATTGGAAAGAAAGTCAGGCCAGGCGGCATCCGGATCAAGCCGCAGATAGGCCATGCCCGGCAGGCCGGTTTTGACATATTCGATATGCCGCGACAGCAGCTCGGGGTCGATGCGGGCACGGACGCGGAACATCAGCTTTTCGCGCTCATCGGCGGTCTCGACCGTCTTTGGCGTGAACTGCGCCACATCGGCAACATAGGAAACCGTGGCCGGGATCACGAATTCCCGCGCCGCATCCATGACAAGGCGCACCTCTGATCCGACCTGCACCCGGCCGACCTGCGATGTCGGCAGAAAAACCGTCATATAGACATCGCCCAGATCGACAAGGCTGAGGATCCGCCCGCCAGAGCCGACAATCTCGCCCTCTTGTGCGATGCGATACTGGATCCGGCCCGTGCGCGGCGCTTTCAGCGTGGCGTCGTCCAGAGAGGCCTGGATCGCATCAATCGACGCCTTTGCCGCCTCGACGGCCGCACTTGCATCGACCACCTGCGCCTGCGCGCTGCTGACCCCCGCCAGCGCTGCCGCATGGCTGGCTTCGGCCGAGGCCACACCGGCGCGGGCCTGGGCGTCCCGGGCGCGGTCATCATCCAGCACCTGCTGCGAGATCGCACTGGTCTTTGCAAGCTGCTCAGAGCGTTCAAGCCTGCGCGACGCGGCATCGGCAACCGAGCCTGCCTGATCAACCGCGGCCCGGGCCGCGCGCTCTTGTGCCTCGGCCTGAGCGACCAGCGCCCTTGCTGTCTCGACGCCGATTTCGGCGCGGGCAAGCTGCGCTTCGGCCTGACGTTTTTGTGCGTTCAGCTGCACCACGTCCATCTGCACCAGCACATCGCCTGCGCTGACCATGTCACCTTCGGCAGCGGTGATTTCGGCGATTCGGCCGCCGGTGAGCGCCGCGATATCCACCTCGGTCGCCTCGATCCGGCCATTGGCGCTGGCAAAACCCGCCGGCAGACCGGCGGGTTGCAGCCGGTCCCAGGCCAGCCAGCCAAGCACGGCGACAACGGCCAGGCCGCCCAGAATAATGGTGTTTCTGCCGGGCTTTGCCATGATCTGCCTCTGATTGCTGTGCTGATGGATGCTTCGCGCATGTCCCGATGCGGTTTTCGCCCTACGCTCCCCTGTTGTCAACACTCGATGACAGGGTAAAAACCTGTATGGGAGAGTTCCATTCGAGCGTCATCGGGGCAACCGCAGGCGAAGCCCCTTTCGTGCTCGATGGCCTCCTGAACAATCCGGCCAGCTTCGATCCCCTCGTTCACTACACAGATACCGGCGGCGTGTCGGACCACGTCTTTGCCCTGTTCCATCTGTTGGGGATGACCTTCGCGCCACGTCTGCGCGACTTTCCGGACCGGAGGTTGACCTGCTTCGGGAGCGCGAAAGCGTGGCCCACTTTATCGCCTATCATGGGCAAACCGATCAACGAAGAGGTGATCCGGCAGCATTGGGGCGACATCATGCGGCTCGCGGCCAGCATACGTGACAAATCCATCAAACCGTCTGAAATCCTGCGCAAGCTTGGGGCGTACCGCCAGCAAAACCGGCTATACCTCGCTCTGGGTGAAATCGGTCGGATCGAACGCACGCTCTTCATGCTCGACTGGATCGAGAACGCCGACCTACGCATGGAAAGCCACGCAGGTCTCAACAAGGGTGAAGCGCGTCACTCGCTGGCCAAGGCCGTATTTGCTTATTCACAAGGGCGCATTCATGATCGCTCTGACGCGGCCCAACAGAAACGGGCCATGGCGCTCAACCTCGTCATCGCCGCCATCACGTTATGGAACACGATCTACATGGACAAAGCGGCCAGCCACCTCGAGCAGGCCAGCCCGCTCTACGACGCCAAGCTGCTTCCGCACACCTCGCCCCTCGGGTGGGAGCACGTCATACTATCCGGCGACTTCGATTGGCATTCTGGCGCCGCTGACCGCAAAATTGCGCGACCGCTGAACATCAGACCAGCAAGAGACTGGGGAACGTGATTAAGTTCTATGAAAGTTCTCCCTTAGAGTAATCCTACGCACAAACCTTCCGATGGGGCCATATTCATATCGTTACCCGGTGGATCGACAAGGGAACCCCGTGCCAGTTGCCTATTCCGACCTGCATCTGCCAACGCTGGCCAACGTCATGCAGGGGGTTGCGGGATATTTTACAGGTTGCGACGGTTACTTGGGTAGCCTACTCGCCGCCAGTCCCTACTGAGCACTGCCATGCTGCAAGGAACCCCTGCTCCGTACACATAAGCGCCATTAGCTGGCCTGCATTCTCTCATTCAGCGCTTTTGCGAGATCGCGGGAGGTGTGAAATACCGCTAGGATAGTTACAGCTTTGGGGCCAACCTCGTAGACAACCAGGTAGGGAAAATCTGCAATGCTGAGCTCCCGCGTCTCAGGGTGGCGTCCGGGGCGACCCAAGGCCGGAAACTCAGGCAGCTTCTCTGCCGCACTCACGATTCCCCAGTACACTCTCTCAGCCGCAACGGGGTTATCCAGAGCGATGTAATCCACGATCCCTTCAAGATCGCGGGCCGCAGGTTCAGCAATGACCAGCTGCTTCAACGTGACCAGCCGTGCTTTGCTGCGATCCCGGCAAAGACCTCGCCCGCAGGCGCGACCTTGCCTTCGCGGGTGGCGGCGATGCCGTCTCTGATCCGTTCCATCTGCCAGGTGTTGGCTTCAAGATACTGCTCAATCGCCTGATTGACGATGTAGTTGCGGGAACGGTCCATCGCGCCCGCCAAGGCGTCGATCTCGGCCACCTTGGCCGTGCGGATGGTGATCGGTTCGGATGCTGCGCGCTGCGGCATAGTGTGCTCCAATGTAATCATCTGTAATCATCTGTAATCATAGCATCGTCTGGTGTGGAATCCAAGCTGTGAACAATGCCGAGGCAGGCCAGCCTTCCCCTGCCGCTCCTTGACTGACCAAGCATCTATTGATTAATCGGGTTTTTTAGTTTATCCGGTTAGTTCAAATACCAGATAATTATAAGGAGGGGCCATGCCCACAGTCGTCATAGCGTCTCCCAAGGGTGGTGCCGGGAAGTCCACCACGGCAGTCCTCTTGGGAACAGAGCTTGCTCATGCGGGCGCAAATGTTGTCATGCTGGACTGCGACCCCAACCAGTCTCTGACTCTGTGGGCAGACCGGGGGCCGCTGCCCGACCGGATCAGTGTTCTGTCGAGCGTCAGCGAATCTGACATCGTGAAAACGATCAAGCGACACGATACTGACGGCCAGATCGTGATTGTTGACTTGGAAGGCGTGGCGTCCCGCCTTGTTTCCCGTGCAATTTCGCAGGCTGATCTCGTCATCACGCCCATGCGCGCCACCACTCTGGACGCAACAATCGGTGTCCGCGCCCTGCAACTCATCTCGGAAGAGGAAGAGGCGCTGGACAGGAAGATTCCGTATGCCGTTGTCTTCACCATGACAAAGGCCATCAAGTCCAAGCAGCATACTGGCATCGCAGGGTCTCTGGCGGAACAAGGTGTAGATCTGATCAATCCCCCGCTGATGGAGCGCGCATCCTTCTCTGCGCTCTTTGAGTTCGGAGGCGACCTGCATACCATGCCAGCGCAAGGCAACATGGAAGGCGCTATTGAAAATGCCGCGCAGTTTGCGCAGGCGGTCTATCAGCGCCTGGCCGGGGAAATGGGATAATGACCGACAAGCCGTTTAACATCGACCTTGGCCGTCTGAAGACACGCGAAAAAGACAGAAGCGCGCAGGCTGTTGAGAAAACCGACAGGGCAGGTGAAGAGCTTGGCTTTGTTGCGCGTGAGCCTCAGAAGAAGCGCGGACGGAAGCCAAGCCCCCGCACCGGCCAAGTGCATGCGAAGGTTATGCCCGGAATTTCAGAAGAAATTGCCAACGAGGCAAGGCGCAGGGGCGTTCAGCAAGGGGTCATCATCGAAGAGGCCTGGAAGCTGTACAAAAACAAATCCGGTATTTAAAATTATCCGGTATTTTTTCTGTTCTGCATCCACTTACGGCAGAAGCCCAGAAAAGCTGCTTCAGGATTGCGCGGTGTTTCGGGCAGCCACTGCCGCCATTCCCGTTCAAGGTAGTGAACATCATGACCGGGCGCGAGCATGCGTGCGGTTTCATAAACATCCGGATCAAGTTGCGGAGCCACGGCTTGGGGCAGCACCACTTTGACGTTCTGTCGGTTTGTGAACAGGATCATGTCCTCCTGCTCATCCATTTCGATGGAATAATCGGGCATATGGTCGTGCGACTGGTCTTCACGGATGATGTTCATGACCAGACGCCGGAACTCGCGGAGCGTGGAGTTTGATCCACACTTTTTCTGAAGAAGTGACAGACCGATCCGCCATTCCTTTTGTGCACCACAATGCTTGCGGGCAATCTCATAAATGCGGCGTTCGAGAGGTTTGCGAAGACGGAAATAATCGCGATGAAGAGTCAGAACTTCTTTGGACCGGATCGCATTGAACACCCAATCCGACAACTTGACCTCGACTTCCTGCATCCGCCCGTCACGAGTTTCCCGGACAACCTCGGCACTTTCGATCAGTCCAAATGTCCGGAACATTTCCTGACCGCCTGTCACAATGTTGGTGCTGATCCGTGTGCCAGCCAGCCGCTCCAAAGCCGCTTTGAGCTGAGCATACCCCGAACCAGCCGTATTCCGGTTGGTTGCCACGAGCATGTCGAAAGCCCGGAAGCGAACCGCTTGCGACACTTCCTTACCTTCGTTGATGGCTGTCATGAGCTGACTGATGCAGTAGATCAGAATATCCCTGTCATGGACCGTCGCGAGCCCATCTACCGAGGGTTTGATCGCGATCTTGATGCCATTGTGCTCATACTCCCGGACGCGCGTATCCGGCTTGGTCGAGAGCGAAAATATCGGATGCTCCATCGAGGCGATATCAGCCTTGGGAACAGCATCAAAAATATCGCAGACGAAGAAATCGCCTTGCGGATACCTGTCGGGCAGGAGGGGGGATCGGTTGATCGCGCTCTCGTCAGTCAAAGCGAAATCCTTTCGTACTTTCACACACAGTAGGGCTGGATTAGAGAGAAGTCACGATAATTCGTACTTTCACACACAGGAGGAGGGCTTTCGTACTTTTACCCACGTTCCTTCGTACTTTCACACACAATCTTTCGTACTTTCACACACGGAAGTGTCGAAATACGTCTTTCTTATCAAATGCTTGTGCGCGATTTTTTTTGCTTAACACAGAGTCTAACACATATTTAACACTAAAGGCCTGTGGATAACTCTAGTTCCAAGTCATGGGTAACTATCCATCTGAAGCGCTTCACCCATCACCTCTGATAGAACACGCACGCATCGACACCCGTGGTTGTCGTGGTCCAGGATGCCCCGAGGACAGCGCATGTGGTCGCGTTGCTGGCCAAGAAACGAGGAAGTGTCACGGTAAGCACCAGAGCCACAACCAATGCACCCAGACCGAACCAGGGCAGGCGGCTTTTGAGACGATCCGCTTTCTGTTCCCGCTCGAACACCTCTCGATAGGCTTTGGACCTATCATCTTCCGATTTGGCCAAGGCCCCGATGGTCTTGTCCGTCTGGACGCCAAGGCGTCTGACAATCTCGGTCATCGCGTCAGCGGTTGCGCCCAGGTGGCTGTCGAGTGTCTGGCCAAGAAGATCCCCGTATTTTTTTGGATTGGTCTGGTCCCGTGCGGCGAAGGCAGCGATCCGCGCTTCCGTGGCAACCTTGATCTGCTTGTCCGCCACGGCGGTCAGATCGTCGATCCTGTCGGACATGCTGGCGACAGCCGTTGCCATGAGATCGAGCGTTTCGCGCAGATCATCGTCGGAGAGGGCAGGGAGGTTGGGTTGGTCTTGCATCGGGAGGCGTCCTTCGGATTACTGGTCCTGCGGGACGAACAGCCCCTTGAACTCGGGATCGGTGTAGTAGCGCAGCTTTTGCGCCACGGCGGTTGCTTGCCCCTGCACCCGCAGGAGCTGGTTTTCCGGGCGGAGCTGCATGATTTCATCTGGAGTGAGCAGATCGCGGCCCGTGAGGTTGTTGCTGAAGCTGGGACCGTCACCGGGCTTGAAGCTGTCAGTCTGGAATCCAGCGGTTTCCTGGCCGATCATCTGACTCAGCCACTTGGCTGTCTCGAAGTCATTCACCCCGAAGACCTGCTGCACCCCGGCATTGGCAATGAAGGTGCCCGCGCGTTCGCCGTAGAGGTCCTTGAGCTGGCTCATGTCCTGCAGGATTGGCCAAAGCTGGAGGCCATAGCCCGCCATCAGCCCCATGGCGCGCTCCACGGCCTCCAGACGGCCCAGGGCCGCAAACTCATCCAGGAGGAACAGCGTGGGCGTCCTGAGGCGCTGCGTACCTCCCTGAGCGCCTGCAGGGCTACTCAGGGGCCTCACGGACGCCTCAGCGTCCCGAGCGATGTCCTGAAGGGCCTGAGACACCAGAAGGCGCAGCCAGCGGCTGTAGGCGTCCATCCGGTTTGGGGGCAGCACCAGAAACACCGAAGTGATCCGGTGGCGCAGATCGGAGAAGTGGAAATCCGACCGCGACAGGACTTTGGCAATGCGCGGGCTGTCGAGGAAATGGGTATGTCGCTGTGCGTTCGACAGCACCGAGGCGGCTTCGCGATCCGCCTTGCCGAGGAAGCGGTTGGCGGCGCGGGCGATCAGCCCGCCCGCCGCATCGCTGTCCTGCATCAGCTCCAGCAGCGCGCGCAGCTTTTCCGGGGGCAGGGTGAGATATTCCCGGACGGTGGCAAGCGTCCGGCGGTTGCGGTCCTCGTGGCAGACGCAGAACATGATCAGGCCGCCGAGGATGGCCTTGGCCTCCTCGTTCCAATGCGCTTCCGAAACCTGTCCCGGCGGGTCCGTGACCAGCGCCTCTGTCAGGGAGGCCGCATCCTCGCCCAGATCAAGGCTGTCCGGTGTCAGCAGGTCGAGCGGATTGTAGGCGGCAGAGGGCATCCCGGAGACCTCAAACGGATCGAGGACGTGGACCGTTCCGAACCGCCGCCGGGCTTCCCCGGCGATCCGGGCATTCTCACCCTTGGGGTCGATGACCAGGACCGAGCGTTCAGCCGCCAGCAAGTTCGGGATGACGGTGCCGACGCCTTTCCCGGCCCGTGTCGGGGCGAGGGTGATCAGATGGGCCGGACCGTCATAGCGCAGCAGCCGTCCGGTGTGCGGGTTGCGCCCTATCAGAAGGCCGTCTTCCCGCTGGAGTTTCTTCAGCTCCTTGCGGTTGGCGAAGCGGGCGGAGCCGTGGCTGTCGCCGGTCAGCCCGAAGAAGGCGTCCGCGCCAGAGGCCATGCGCCAATACTGGAATCCGAAGACGCCACCAACAAAAATGAACGGCCCGAAGACCAGCCACTGCCATGCGCTTTCGCCGGGTGGCTGGTCGAAGAAGGCGAAGACGAAGGGCGTGGCCACGAGCGCTCCGATCATCGCGCCGAACAGGACAGCGCCGATCATCCAGCCCAACAGGATGGGCGTGAAGATCAAACGACCGAAGAACCGGAACAGCCCTCCGAGGACGAGCATCACGCTCCGCATCAGGACGGCGTTTCCGGATCAGAGCCGGACGGGGCAGGGGCGGGCGTCCTCCAGTCCGCGAAAGCCTTGCGATCATGTTCACGGGGCAGGTTGCGGATCAGCCGGTCGAGCATCGCGGCAGCCCCGGAATCCCGTTCCGCCAGGTCCATGAGCGCACCGCCCAGGATCACCTTGCGCCGCGTGTCGAGTTTGCGCTGTCTGGTGCTTTCCCGGTTCTTCAGCGCCTGAAGCCGGGCCTTGGCCTGGACATATCGTTTCTCGGCGCGCTCAAGTTCTGTTTCTGCCAAATCTCTACCCTCGCCACCAAACATTCTTGTGGTTGAAGTTGTTCTTGCCAGATCAACCGATAGCGCTTACCTGTAGGCCTGTAAAGGACAAGGGCGCACTTATGCAAACTCTTCACCTGCGGTTACGAGCTTTGCGTGCGATCTCTCTGGGGCAAAGCCCCGGCCGATGGCCATCCCCTTCGCTGCGTGCCGCCGCGACATGGAAGGGCGCGCCGCCCCTTCCAAACCATCCCAGCCCAACCTCGGCGGTTGGATCGCGCCCCGCAAGGTCGCGCCAGCGTCTCGCCCGATGCCCCACGATGGGGGCCGGTCTGCCGCTGGCGTCTCCCTTGCGGGAGGTTCGTGTCGGTGCGAGCGCGCACCCCGGCAGACCTGACGGTGCCGCCACGAACCGGGTTTGCCCCCGACAAACCGCCAGTGATCTGCCCCCATATCCCGCCCTCCATGAGGCTGGGGATCTGGGGGCAGATCACTGGCAAGCCCGCGCCTCGGAGAGCCGTTGGCTCGCTTCGAGCGGGCTGTCTTTTCCTATCGCACCGCGCCGGGGCGGGGCGCAGTACATCGGGGAAAAGACGGCTGACCCGGTGGTCCATGTTCGGGCATGGGCCGGGGTCAGCAGCGGCGCGCTTTGTCGTCATCTGTATCACGGGCGAGGGGAGGGCGCATGGCCAGCTACCACCTCTCCGTGAAGACGATCAAACGCAGCGCCGGGCGCTCTGCCACGGCGGCGGCAGCCTACCGTGTCGGGGAGCGCATCGAGTGCCAGCGCGAAGGCCGCGTCCACGATTACACCCGCAAGCAGGGCATCGAGGAGACCTTCATCCTGACCCCCAAGGATGCGCCGGACTGGGCCACGGACCGGTCCCGCCTCTGGAACGAGGTCGAGGCCAGCGAGACCCGCCGCAACTCCGTCACCGCTCGCGAATGGGAACTGGCCCTGCCGTCCGAGATCAGCGCAGAGGACCGCTCGCAGATCACCCGCGACTTCGCCCAGGAGCTGGTCAGCCGCTACGGCGTAGCCGTCGATGTGGCGATCCATGCGCCGCACCGCGAAGGCGATCAGCGCAACCATCATGCCCATGTTCTGACTTCCACCCGCAAGCTGGAAGCCGGGGGCTTCACCACCAAAACCCGCGTGCTCGATTCCGCCAAGACCGGCGGTGTCGAGATCGAGCAGATGCGTGGCCTCTGGGCCGAGTTGCAGAACCGCGCGCTGGAGCGTGTCGGCGAAATGGAGCGTGTCGATCACCGGTCACTTGAGAAGCAGCGCGAGACGGCGCTGGATCGTGGCGACAAGCTGACGGCCGAGGAGCTGGACCGCGACCCCGAGCTGAAGCTGGGGCCAGCGGCCAATTCCATGGAGCGGCGGGCGAAGTTGATGGCCGAGCGTCAGGGCCGGGAATACGTCCCGGTCACTGAGCGCGGGGCTGTCGTCCATGCCGCCCGCCAGGCCCGCGCCGCATTCCGCGAAATGCGTGAGCGGCTGGATATCGCGCGGGAGACCTACGGCATCGAGCGCGAGGCAGGGCAGGGCCGCGTTTCTGCCGGTCTGGCGGCGCTCAGGGCCGCAGCCGCGAAAGATCGCGACGGGCGCACGTCGGACGATATCCGCGAGCGGTTGTCGCAGGTCGTGGGCCGGTCACGGGACCAGGACGACACGCCAAAGCCGGAAGGTCGCAATTACGCGCGCGAGCGGCTGAAGGAGATCATGGAGAAGGACGCCGGGCGCGACGGCCAGGCGGCGGTTCACAAGCTGGACGGGTTCAGCGAAAATGACCTCGGCGCGGATGCCGCGAGACCGTCACGGACCCCGGCCCAGCGTCAAAGGCAGGACCGTTCCGAGGACATCGAGCGCGAGGAGCGCAAGCCGTCTGTCAACGAGCGGCTGAAGGACGTTTTGAACAAGCCGCGCGAGCGGCTGGAACCGGACAACGACCGCGAGCAGGAGCGCGATGACAACGAGAATGAAAACACGCGGGACAGGGATCGTGGCGAAGGTCACAGCCTGTGACTTGATCTGACAGGACAAACAGAGGAGACCGAAAGATGGATGAAGTATTCAACGTGGGCAAAACGTTGCTGCTGGATGGGCAGCCCATGTCCTTGGTGACGCCCGCAGGCGTCGAGGCTTGGATCGATCAAGGAATCAAGTACAGCTATCGCTACGACCAAGTGCGCGATCCGCTCGATGGCAAGATGAAATACCGCTGCATCTATGAGAAACAAGGTGCGGATGTGCCGTTCGTGCTGGTCAACAGTCCGAGCAGCAGCGACGGGCGTGTGATCCTGTTCGATCATAAGCCGGACGCGCAGCCTCTGACTCTGTGATCTCGGTCCACTGATACATACCGAGGCGGTGACGCCGCGACCGCCCCTCTTGGACTGGATCGAGGGCTAGTTACAGCGTGGCAGACTAAGGAGGTTATTCGGTTCGGCACCATCCGCTTCGGTTTTCAGGTATTTCTTTCCATTCCGCGTAGCGATGATGACCCAGACCGAGTTGCCATTGACGCTGGTCCAGAAGCGCCAAGTGCCGTCTTCGATACCTTTGATGGCAACATCGAGCTTAATGCACCAAGGACCACCACTCTTGGAACCAGTGGCTCCGCCGATGCTGTCAATACGCCGGTCAGAGTCCGCGCCGTCTGGGATAATACAGGTGATCTGATGATCCTGTGGCATGAGGTAATATCCTTCTTTTTATGACATTCAAGGATGCCAGGTTGAAACGGACCCGCAGAGGCAGATGCTATCTGCGAGCCCTGATGTTGTAGGGTCATAGGCTTAGCAATCAGGGAGATTGTCCAAGTTGTTGCTCGACGATTTATCGGCGGTCGAGCGAAGGTATTTGCCAGTCGCTCCGTTCACCACGGTGATGTCGACACGAGACGTGCCAGCCTGTTGGACGTAGTAGGTATGCGTGCCGTTTTCGATATCGCGGATCGCGTCAGCCTTCAGCCGTGGGGACCATGCCTCGCCTGATTTGCAAAGCTTGGTGATGTCGCCGTCCTTGTCTTTTCCCGACGCGGTAACTTTTCTGTCAGCCATCTTTTCGTGCTCCGTATTGGTTTACATAAGTATAGCGAATACTACACTTGCGATCAGATATAGTGATCGCTATACTTCTGTCAACCCGCGAACGGAGAGAATTTTGCATGTCAGAAAAATTTGGCGAAAAGCTCAGAAAAATCCGGACTTCCAAGAACATGACGCAGGAGGAGCTGGCGACGGTCCTAGGGTCATCAAAGGCGTATGTCTGGCAGCTCGAAAACAAGAAGAATGCCAAGCCGTCCGCTGAGTTGCTGCTAAAGATCGCAAATCATTTTGGGGCCTCGCCAGAGTTCTTCCTGGACGATACGCAAGACGAGCCTTCTGACCGACAAATCGAGGATGCCTTTTTCAGAAAATTCCATAAACTGTCTGAGAATGACAAGCGCACGATTGAGAGGATAGTTTCAGGTTTTGACGACGACGATTAGCCGCCCTCCGATGAAGGAGGCCAACCGCCTTACAAGGCTCTGGCAGGACCACGGCCCGAACACTTACCCACTGGATATTTCAAAGCTCATTGATGGCGCACTTCAAAACAGCGATTTTGGCGGCGAACTGAAAACCAAGATAGGCAGCTACGATTCCTTCGAGGGGTGTCTTGTTAAAACAAAGAACACCGACAAGTGGACGATTTTGTTGAACTCGGAAATCGAGAACAAGCGGCGTCAAAGGTTCACATATGCCCATGAGCTGGGACACTTCATGTGCCATCGGGGTTTGCGGGATCGTTTCGAAGACAGCGATGATACCCTGAACGATTTCAGGGATAAGATAGAAACCGAGGCCAACGTGTTTGCGTCGTGGCTACTTATGCCTGCCAACCTTCTCCGAGATGAGTTTAGCGGGATTGGCTGGAATACAGATTCCCTGTGCGAGATAGGAAACCGTTTCGAGTGCTCACTCCAGGCGAGTGCTTTGCGATTTGTTGGGCTGTCCAGCAAGCCGGTTGCATTTATCGTGTCGCGCGATGGAATGGTCGTCTGGGGCAGCAAAAGTAAATCAGCTCCGTATATGACAGCGTTTTGCTTTGGAGATGAACTACCCAAGGCGTCCCACGCTCTTACAGCCCACCTCAATAGTGAAACCTGCGCATTGCCGCAGGATTCTGGATTCGCTTGGAATGAGTTTCGAAGCGCGAAGGAGAGCCAATATTTTGATTATTCCGGGCGGGGATATCAGTACACCTGCATTGAGTTTGTTGGATAAATTGACGAATACCACTGATAAATAAGCCATAGAAAATATGTGATCCCGGCGTGCGCCGGTCTCGCTTTGAGCGATAGTCAGGGCAGGGGATCGACGGGCTGACGCCCGCTCACCCCAACCCTGACAGTTTTCAAAAACTGTTGATCCGCCTGCCATCCCGGCAAGTCCGAGAAAACCGGCAAGCGCCGCCCTTGGCGTCGGTTCCGGTCGAGAATTCCGGTTCCTCCCACGCGCAGGCGCGCGGTTCCCTCCCAAATTCACGCCCTCCACCCGGTTGTCACGGCCCCGCCAGGCCGCAGGACGGGCTTTGCCCTTACCTGCTCTGCCGTCCGGAATGCATGGGCATTCCAGACAACAGAGAAGGAAGGCCCGCCCATTGGCGGAAAGGGGAAGAGACCCGGCCCGCGTTACTCAAAGGAGGGTCACAAATGACCGCAGAGAAGTTTGACGTTTATTCCCATGTCACCAATCAGATCATCGCGCAGATCGAGGCGGGAACACCGCCATGGCGTAAGCCGTGGACCGGTGGCGGGGTATCGGTCAGCTTGCCGGAACGGTTCAACGGCGAAGCCTATCGAGGCATCAATATCCTGATGCTTTGGGCGACAGCGATGGTCAAGGACTACAGCTCAGCCCGCTGGATGACGTTCAATCAGGCCAAGCAGCTTGGGGGCCATGTCCGCAAGGGCGAGAAATCCGCCACGGTCGTGAAATACGGCACCGTCGAGCGCGAGGACGAAAACGGCGAGGAACGCCAGATCCCCTATGCCAAGGCCTACCGGGTGTTCAACGCCGACCAGATCGAGGGCCTACCCGCTGAATTCTACATCCTGCCCGATCCGCCCAGTGATCTTGGCACCGAGGCCGACCCCGAGCTGGAGGCGTTCTTTGCCGCGACAGGCGCGCAGATCGACAGCACCGAGGAGCCGCGCGCTTATTACAACATCAAGACCGACCGCATTCACATGCCGCCGATCGTGACGTTTCACAGGGCCGCAGGGTATTACGGCACCTTGGCGCATGAGCTGACCCACTGGACAGGCGCGACAAAGCGGCTGGACCGCTTGGGCCGGTTCAACGACCGCAAGGCCTACGCGTTCGAGGAGCTGGTCGCGGAAATTGGCAACTGCATGCTTTGCGCGCAGATCGGGGTGGAGCCGGAATTCGACCAGAGCGCAGCCTATGTCGAAGGATGGCTTGAGGCGATGAAGGAAGACAGCCGCGCGATTTTCCGCGCCGCGTCCGAGGCGCAGAAGGCCGTGGATTACATTATGGCCCGCACCGCGCAGGCAGACCGGATGGCCGCCGAGTAACAGCCCGCGCCGCCGAACAATTGAGGCCCCCGTCAGCAGGCGGGGGGTCGATTGAGGATA
The DNA here is from genome assembly GCF_001202025.1 of Pseudorhodobacter aquimaris. Taxonomy (GTDB): domain Bacteria; phylum Pseudomonadota; class Alphaproteobacteria; order Rhodobacterales; family Rhodobacteraceae; genus Pseudorhodobacter; species Pseudorhodobacter aquimaris. The sequence continues at coordinate 189 of NZ_LGHS01000053.1, read as the reverse complement.
GGGGCAGGATCGTATCATAAGGTTTCTGGGCGGCTTCGTTTCACGATATCGAGGACAGTGTTTTTGCTGATACCGAGGTCACGAGCGATCCAACGATAGCTTCGGCCTTCAGCGACGGCTTGGACGACCCTGGGTGCTAGTTTGTCCGACTTTGGGCGGTGCCCAATCTGACGACCTAGTTTTTTCCCC
>NZ_LGHS01000052.1:7500-290944 GCF_001202025.1 Pseudorhodobacter aquimaris | reverse complement strand
GGCTGTGCAGGACCTGCATGAGCAAGGATCGCCCGCTTTCGACGCAGCGATCCCCATGTTGTCGCAGCTGCTCAAGGCCGAAATGGCTGAACGTGAGGTTCGTTCCGTCGCTTATCACATGAAGGCGGCACGCTTCCCGGCATACAAGGCCCTCCCTGGCTTCGACTTTGCCGCCAGTGAAATCCGTCAAGCCTTGGTTCGCCAGTTGCATCGCTGCGAGTTCATGGATGGGACCGAAAACGTAGTGCTTATCGGGGGCCCAGGAACCGGGAAATCGCATGTCGCTACCGCTCTTGGCATCCAAGCGATCGAACATCGCCGTAAACGCGTCCGCTTCTTCTCAACGGTTGAGTTGGTCAATGCGCTGGAGCAGGAAAAAGCCCAAGGCAAGGCCGGAAAGATCGCTGAGGCGTTGGTGAAAACCGACTTGGTGATCCTGGATGAGCTGGGATATCTGCCGTTCAGCGCTTCGGGAGGCGCGTTGTTGTTCCACCTTCTCAGTAAACTCTACGAGCGCACCAGCGTCGTCATCACCACGAACTTGAGCTTCAGCGAATGGGCCAGCGTGTTCGGCGATGCGAAAATGACCACCGCGCTACTCGACCGCCTAACCCACCGCTGCCACATCCTTGAGACAGGTAATGACAGCTATCGGTTCAAGGCCAGCTCTGAGACAGCGAAAAAGAAACGAAAGGAGACAGCAGCATTGACGCCATCATGACGCAAAGAACATAACAGCTGGGTGGGTCAAGTCTCGGTGACAATGCCGGGTCAGTTCTCAGTGACAATCAACACCGCAGCCGTCTCAACCGTGATCAGACCACCGCCAGAGTGAAAAATAAAGACGGGGCATTTCACACCCATATCTTTCAGCCGCCCCTGCAAGCGCCCCAGATAATCCGACATTTGCGGGCGCACATAGGCGTTTGCACAGACGGTATTGAAGCGTTCAAACTCGCGCATCTGGGGCGAAACCTCGGCAGAGATCGAGATCGGCACATCCAGCTTGCGCGCAATGATTTCACGCGCGCGTTCCTCATGCGAAGGGTTGAGGTAGGAGTGGATGAAACCGATCGCAACCGCCTCAAAACCTTCGGCGACCAGCCGGTCGGCCAAAGCCTCAAGTGCAGGCTCATCCAAGGGCTGCAACTCATCACCTTTGGCACTAATACGGCCTTTTATGGGAAAACGATCCTCACGCGGGATAAGCGGGGCGGGCAATTTTATGTTGAGATCATATTGCTCAAACCGGTTCTCGGTCCGCATCTCGATCACATCGCGAAAACCTTCGGTGGTGACCAGCGCGGTGCGCGCCCCGCGCCGTTCGATCAACGCGTTGGTGGCAAGGGTCGTGCCGTGGATCAGGATGTCGATCTCGCTAACATCAACGCCTGCATCCTTGGCCACAATCTTCATGCCGTCCAGAATGGACTGCTCGGGGTTGGTGTAGTTGGTAAGCAGCTTGGTCGAATATATCGCGCCCCGCACTTCCAGTGCGATATCGGTAAAAGTGCCCCCGATATCAGCGCCAAGACGAATGTCGGATTTGGTCATGCAGGTTTCCTCTCAGCGAATTTTGTTCCGGGACTCAGGCGCCCGACAACGGAATTGGATCAGGAGAATTTTCTCCCCTCCCATTCACCCTGACCAGATGGCCGCAGGAAGCCAATCAAGAAAATGTGGAATCAGACAAGTTTTACTTGTTGGTAATGCCCCCCGCGCGAAGGGGATAAATGGCGTGGAACTCTTATGCCGGAGCATGACTATGAAACTATATTATGCCGATACAACCGTCGCAGTCGCCTTGATTATTGCCCTAAAAGAGGCTGATCTGCCCTGTGAGCTGGTCCGGGTTGATTTTGCCGCAGGAGATCAAACCAAACCGGAATTTCTGGCGATCAACCCTCGGGGTCGGGTACCCGCCCTTGTCACGAAACAAGGTATCCTTACAGAAACGGGTGCCTTGCTGGACTATATCCATGCGCTGGCACCAGAGGCTGGCCTGGTGCCCGAAGACCCGTTCCAGGCCGCTAAAATGTGGGAGATGATGTATTACCTCGCCTCTACCTGGCATGTGAACCACGCCCACGGGGGGCACGGCGAACGCTGGGCCGACAATAAGGCAAGTCATGACGATATGCACCGAAAGGCCCCCGAAAACATGCGGGCCTGCTGTGCCTATGTCGAAGAAACCCTGTTGAAAGGGCCGTTTCTGCTGGGCGACAGGTTCAGTCTGGCGGATGCCTATCTATATGTCGTCAGTGGCTGGCTGAAAGACAATAAGATTGATGTCGCGGATTATCCAAAGCTGACAGCATTGCGAGAAGAAATGGAAAAGCGCGCTTCGGTTCAGGCCGTTATTGCGGCTGGTATGATGTAGGGATCTGCGCTGAATCAGGCTCTGACATGCCCTAAAAAGAGCCCTTGATGCGCGCCCGCAGGTCGGGCGGCACGAGGGCCGCAAGCGAATGGACTTGCCCGCCACGGGATGACGCCACCATCACCGCATGGATCTGCCAATCCTTGCCATCCCAAGCCAGAACCGGCGCGCCAGAGTTGCCAGAGACCACCCGGCATGACAGGGCCAATATGCCGGGCGCCGTGGTCAATAGCGCGCAATCGTCCTGCCGCTCTGGCTGCTCGGGTGCATCGCGGCGATATGAGATCAGGTTGAACGCCGCAGGCAACGCGGCGGTGTCAGGACTATTCAGCGATAACGGCACCACCCGGGACGGCGCAACCGGCGATGCCAAGCGCAGCAAGGCCACGTCATTCGCCCTATTTGCCGTGACCGTCGCCGACGACAGGATCACCTCTGCGCCCCGTCGGGTCACGACACTGTGTCCCGCCGCATAGCCTGCGGCAAATCGTACCACGCCCGGCGTCCTTTGGGACCCCTCAATACAATGGCGCGCTGTCAGGACCAGATCGGGGGTAACCAAGGCCCCGGTGCAGATCGCACCCCCCGACTGCATACGGTCACCATAGCTGATCCTGCCGATGCCCAGTGGGGCCTCTTGCGCCACCACGGACCCCACCGAAAAGATAAACAAGGCCGCAAGTCCGATCCTCCGCATCATTGTCACACCGCCTCCTGTAATGCTATACCTTTGAAATATCGTGATAATGCTGCTATATTCATGTATCTGTCGGGTAAACCATGCCACATGCCAACCGATAAGAACATCAGCCCCTTATAGCGTGCGACATAACAGCGGGGGGTAAATATTACCATGGACGGAATGGGGCCATGAATGCACAGCATCGCATATCTATCTGGCAGCGTTAACATTTCCGTATCCCATATGATGGAGCGATACTGTTAGCGCTAGCCCGGATCAAATGCATTTTTCACCTGCTTGGTTTGCTGAAAGTTTGGCGCTATTCAGCCCTACGGGATAAGGCACCGGCTGAAAATGCTGCCTGTCTTCCCCACTCTTGGGGTCCCTATTTCAGTCAAAGCAACGGAGTTTGCCGTGTCGCGTTCCAGCCGCATTTCCCCCCAGTCGCTCAAATCCAAAATCATGGGTGCCGAAGACGCAGCCTCTCTCATCGACAATGGTGCTGTCGTCGGGATGAGCGGCTTTACAGGTTCGGGCTATCCCAAGGCGGTTCCCTTGTCGCTGGCCGCGCAGATCGAGGCGCAGCACGCGGCGGGCAATCCGTTTCAGGTAAAGATCTGGTCCGGCGCGTCAACCGGCCCCGAGCTGGACGGCGCTTTGGCCAAGGCGGATGGTATCGATTTCCGGCTGCCCTATAACTCTGACCCGATCGCGCGCGAGAAAATCAACGCGGGTGAGATGAATTATTTCGACATGCACCTAAGTCAGGTCGCACCGATGGCATGGCAGGGGTTTCTGGGTCGGCTTGATACGGCTGTGATTGAGGTTTCCGGCATCACGCCCGAAGGTGATCTGATCCCCTCCTCTTCGGTTGGCAACAATAAGACATGGCTCGATCAGGCCGAAAAGATCATTCTGGAGGTTAACAGCTGGCAGAGCGACGCCTTTGACGGGATGCATGATATTTACTATGGCACCGCCTTGCCGCCCAACCGCTTGCCGATCCCGCTGGTAAAGCCCGATGACCGCATCGGTCAGCCTCATTTCAAGGTCGATCCGAACAAGATCGTCGCCATCGTCGAAACCGACATCCCCGACCGTAACGCGCCCTTTGCCAAACCCGACGCAACCGCCGAAGCGATTGCCGGTCACCTGCTGGACTTCCTTAAGCATGAGGTTGCGGTGGGTCGGATGCCCGCCTCTCTTTTGCCGCTGCAATCTGGTGTGGGTAATGTGACCAATGCGGTTCTGGCCGGTCTGTTGGACAGCCCGTTCGAGAATATGACCTCCTTTACCGAGGTTATTCAGGACGGCATGCTCGATCTGCTGGATGCGGGGAAGTTGAGCATGGCCTCTGCCACCGCCTTTTCGCTTAGCCCCGAGGTGGCCGAACGGTTCAACAAGGATGCGCACCGCTATCGCGACAAGCTGATCCTGCGCCCGCAAGAGATCTCGAACCACCCCGAATTGATCCGCCGCCTTGGCTGTGTGGCGATGAACGGGCTGATCGAGGCGGATATTTACGGCAATGTGAACTCTACCCATGTTATGGGGTCACGGATTCAGAACGGGATCGGCGGCTCGGGTGACTTTGCCCGCAATGCCTTTATTTCCATTTTCATGTCGCCCTCTACCGCCAAGGGCGGCAAGATTTCGGCAATCGTGCCAATGGCAAGCCACGTCGATCATATTTCACAGGATGTGCAGGTCATCGTGACCGAACAAGGCCTTGCCGACCTGCGCGGGTTGGCGCCCAAGCAAAAAGCCAAGCAGATCATCGAGAAATGCACCCATCCCGATTACCGCGACGCCTTGCGCGACTATTTTGATCGGGCGAACCACAGCTCTTTCGGGAAACATGCGCCCAATAACCTGACCGAGGCGCTCAGCTGGCATCAGCGCTATGTCGAGACAGGGTCGATGAAATAAAGGAAGCCGCATCTAGCGGCTTCCCCACATTCCATCAGATCGCGGTTTTGCGGCTTTCTTCAAGATAGATTTCGCGCAAACGTGTTGCGACCGGGCCGGGTTTGCCCGTGCCGATTGCGGCCTCGTCAACCTCAACCACCGGCATCACAAAGGCAGAGGCAGAGGTATAAAATGCCTCATCCGCAGCCTTTGCTTCTTCGATCGTAAAGGGACGTTCTTCCACTTCCATCTGTGCCTCGGCGGCAAAGCGCAGAACCGCCGCCCGCGTGATCCCGTGCAGGATATCATGCGACAGTTGGCGCGTGATGATACGCCCGTTTTTAACGATATAAGCGTTGTTAGAGGTGCCCTCGGTCACATGCCCGTCCTCAACCATCCAGGCGTCGTCCGCACCGGCCTTTTTGGCCATCATCTTGCCCATTGAAGGGTACAAAAGCTGTACGGTTTTGATGTCGCGACGGCCCCAACGGATATCCTCGATAGAGATCACCTTGATGCCGGTTTTCGCCTGCGCACTATCGGCCATCCCCGGTTTGGACTGTGTGAACATCACCAGCGTCGGTTTCACATCGGCACCGGGAAAGGCAAAATCGCGATCACCGGGATTGCCGCGCGTGACCTGCAAATAGACCATGCCATCGACGACCTCATTGCGGGCCACCAATTCACGGTGGATCGCCAGCAATTCGTCATCCGAGCAAGGTGTCGCGATGTCCAGCTCCTTCAAACTGCGGGCCAAACGGACCGAGTGACCGGCAAAATCAAGCAGCTTGCCATCCAGAACGCTGGTCACCTCATAAACCCCGTCCGCCATCAGAAAACCGCGGTCAAAGATTGAAATTTTGGCCTCGGTTTCGGGCAGGTACTGACCGTTAACATAGACGATGCGCGACATGAATAATCCCCATATTTTGGCGCTGGGTGGATTGACACCTTCAGCATCAAACCCAACGGACCCCTGCGGTTTCCGCCAAAAATCCCCGTCCGTCAAGGTCGCTAAGAACCTTAAAGCCGGTTTAACCGCTGATCCACGAGCGCTGCACCGCCGCAAGATTGCTGCATCGCAAAAACAGGGTTGCGAAGATGTGCGCAACAATCTAACCCTTGATGCAATCAAGACGACATTTCATTACCAAGAGGTCCGATATGAGTTTCCGCATCCAACCAACCCCGACCGCGCGCCCCAACCGTTGCCAGCTTTTTGGCCCCGGCTCCCGCCCTGCGCTGTTTGAAAAGATGGCCGCCTCGGCCGCCGATGTCATCAACCTTGACCTGGAGGATTCCGTTGCCCCCAGCGACAAAGACAGCGCGCGCGCCAATGTCATTGAGGCGATAAATACCGTCGATTGGGGCAAAAAAGCGCTTTCGGTGCGGATCAACGGGCTGGATACGCCTTTTTGGTATCGCGACGTGGTGGATCTGCTGGAACAGGCCGGCGAGCGGCTGGATATGATCATGATCCCAAAGGTGGGCTGTGCCGCCGATATTTACGCCGTGGATGCGCTTGTCACCGCGGTTGAGCGCGCAAAGGGGCGCAGCAAACCCATTGCCTTTGAGGTCATCATCGAATCTGCGGCAGGGATCGCCCATGTTGAGGAAATCGCCGCCGCCTCTCCACGGCTGCAAGCAATGAGCCTTGGCGCGGCCGATTTTGCGGCCTCGATGGGGATGCAGACCACGGGCATCGGCGGCACGCAAGAAAACTATTACATGCTGCAAGGCGGGCAAAAGCATTGGTCCGATCCGTGGCATTGGGCCCAAGCCGCCATTGTCGCCGCCTGCCGGACACATGGGGTTTTGCCGGTCGATGGACCCTTTGGCGATTTCTCGGATGATGAGGGTTTTCGCGCGCAAGCCCGCCGGTCCGCTGTGTTGGGCATGGTCGGGAAATGGGCGATCCACCCCAAACAGATCGCACTGGCCAATGAGGTCTTTACCCCCTCTGACGCCGCCGTGGCCGAAGCCCGCGAGATTTTGGCCGCGATGGAAGAGGCCAAAGCCCGCGGCGAAGGTGCGACCGTTTACAAAGGCCGCTTGGTTGATATCGCCTCGATCAAACAGGCCGAGGTCATTGTGCGCCAGTCCGAGATGATCAAGGGCTAAGCCTTGAACCGGGCCAGAAAACCCTGCACTCTGGCCCGGAATTTTGAGAGACCTCAAAGAATGTAACGCCTGACCCCCCGTTGGTCAGAAACTGGCAGGTGCACTATGACAATATCCGATCCGCGGGCCTTTCTGACGGGGCTTTTTACCACTGCCGTTGCACGGGCAGACCCGATGCTTTGCTTGGCTGCCCATCTTCCGCCCCGCCCCAAGGGTCGTCTGGTTGTGATCGGTGCGGGCAAGGCCAGCGCGCGTATGGCCGAGGCCCTTGAGGCGCATTACGGCCCCTGTGAGGGGCTGATCATCACGCGGTACGGCTATAATAGACCCGTTTCTGTCGAGGTTGTTGAGGCCGCGCACCCCGTCCCCGATGAGGCAGGTGTTGCGGCCACGCGGCGATTGATGGACCTGGTCTCCGGCTTGGGTGTGGATGATCAGATCATCGCCCTGATCTCTGGCGGGGGGTCGTCACTGCTCTGCGCACCGGCCGAGGGGCTGACCTTGGCAGACAAGCAAACCCTCAACGCGGCGTTGCTGGCCTCGGGGATGCCGATTTCACAGATGAACGTCGTGCGCAAACAGGTGTCACTGGTAAAAGGGGGTCGGCTGGCCGCGCTTGCCCATCCCGCGCGGATGCTAAGTTTGGTGATTTCGGATGTGCCGGGCGATGATCCCGCCGAGATCGCCTCGGGGCCCACGGTCGGAAGCACCGCCACACGGGAAATGGCGCTGGCGGCTTTGGACCGTTGGGCCGTCACCCTGCCCGCCCATATCCGCGCAGTGATTGAAGGCGCCCCTGATCCGGTTGTCCCTGATGACCCACGCCTGACCGGCGCCGAACTGCGCATCATCGCCGCCCCCGCGCAGTCGCTGGAGGCGGCAAAAGCCGAGGCAGAGGCCCAAGGCGTCGAGGTCCGCCTGCTGGGCGACGCGCTAGAGGGGGAGGCGCGCGATCTTGCCACCCAACAAGCCGCCATTGCACTTCAACTGGCCGAGGAGGGTCACCCCCATCCGGTCTTGCTGTTGTCGGGGGGCGAATGCACCGTCACACGGCGCGGTGATGGTGTGGGCGGACCAAATGCGGAATATACGCTGGCGGCGGCAGTGGCGCTAAAGAGCCATCCGCGCGTGCATGTTCTGGCCTGCGATACGGACGGTGTCGATGGCGCGGCCGAGGTTGCCGGTGCATATGCGGGCCCAGAGACGCTTTTGCAGGAGGTGTCGGCCCCGGATGCACTGGCGCGCAACGATGCGCATGGATTTTTTAGCCGCATCGGGGGGCAGATTGTAACCGGCCCGACCCTGACCAATGTCAATGATTTCCGCGCAGTGCTTATCATGCCCCAAGCATGAAAAAGGGCGGCAAAAATGCCGCCCTCTGGTTTTTGTTTCCGTCGCTTAGACCGCAGAGGCGATCCAGCTTGCCAGCGCGGCTTTGGGGGCGGCACCAACTTTGTTGGAAACGACCTCACCATCTTTGAACATGAACAGCGCCGGAATGCCGCGCACACCCAGTTCAGCAGGGCTGTTTGGGTTTTCATCGACGTTGATCTTTACGATCTTCACTTTGCCTTCGTATTCGGCGGAAAGCTCTTCAAGTGCCGGGCCGATCTGACGGCATGGGCCGCACCATTCCGCCCAGAAATCTACAACGACAGGGATATCGGATTTACGGACTTCGGCATCAAAGGTTGCGTCGGTAACGGGGATCGTGGCCATGACATATCTCCTGGCTGGAATGTGTTTAACGAGAAAGTAAGGGCGCCCCCGAGGAACGTCAAGGGAAGCTCGCACCTTCCAGCGCCCGCCTCACGGTTTCGGGATCGACCGTCATCAGCTGTGCTGTGCGGGTCCAAAGCAAAGCAACCTCGACCACCCGATCAGGATAGATCTGCGAAAGGGCGGCGTGATAGGCCCCCATCTGGCGCAACAGACCGTCCGGCACCTCCGCCACAGTATCGGGCACCAGAAAATTGGATTTGAAATCCACGGCCAAAACCGCTGTATCAGAAACCAAAAGCCGGTCAATAGTGCCAATCAGAGGTTTACCTTGCAAAGTGGCGGTCAAGGGTGCTTCGGCCAATGCATCCGCGCTGAAAAGCGCCGGATGCAGGTTGATGACCGTCGAGGCCTCGGCCAAAAGGGCATCTCGGTCAGGCGCATCAGGCAGCAGCGCAGTGGCAAGACCTGACCACTCCGTAACGGGATAGTTGGGAAGATGCTCCAACAACAGATGCAGCCGTGTGCCACGGTCCATTGATGCGCGGTTGCCATCGTCGCTGGTAAAATCCCCGGGAAGTGCCTTTGCCCCACCAAGCTTGGATGGATTAAGCGCTTGCTCGGGACGTTTTTCGGCTGTGGCTGGCGTTGTGACCCAATTGGGGAGTACGTGTGATTCAGGCTCTATTCTTGCCGAATGTGATGCATTCGACGGCCAAACCCCGTCGCTCAGGGTCAAGCCGCCATCAACACGTGGCTGTGCCCCGGCCTTGACCATCGCCTCTTGGATCAAGCGGTACCAAACAACTGTTTCCGCCTCATCGTCGGATTTATCCGCCCCGATATCACCAGCCGCTGCCACGATCAGCCAGCTCTGCGCCCGCGTCATCGCAACATAAAGCAACCGCATCGATTCCGCCGCGTTCTGCTCTTTTTGCGCTGTGCGTGCAGCCTCAATCGCTTCGGGACTTTCCCCGCTGGCGGTTTTCCACGCGGGACCCTCGGGTAGAACAAAAAGCTCGTTGCGTTCGCGCGCGCGGTACTGTGCGGTATCAGGCAGGATAACAATCGGTGCCTCCAACCCTTTGGCGCCATGTACCGTCATCACGCGAATGCGTTCGCCCGCGCTGTCCATCTGACGTTTCACCTCGACGTCATCTGTCTCTAACCAGCCCAAAAAGCCGGTCAGGCTGGGAACGTCATTGCGCTCATAGGCCAGCGCTTGGGACAGGAACTCATCAATCCCGTCCTCGGCCTCTGCGCCCAAGCGCGCCAGCAATTTACGGCGACCATCGTGGCGGGTCAGCATCCGTTCGATGAGGTCATAGGGGCGCATGAAATCTGCCTGATCCCGCAAATCCCGAAGAATAGAGACTGTTTCGGCATGGTTAGGGTCGTTTTCCAAGGCCCGCCACAGATACCCTTTTCGCGGTTGGGCAAGGCTGTAAAGCTGCTGTTCCGTCCAACCAAACAGCGGGCTGCGCAAACAGGCTGCCAGCGAAAGGTCGTCTTCTGGCGTCGCCAAAAAGGCCAAAAGCGCGGCAAGGTCGCGCACGGCCAGCTCTGCCCCCAGTTTCAGACGGTCTGCCCCCGCAATCGGCAACCCCTCTGCCTTGCAGGCCTGAATAATCTCGCCGAAAATATCCGACCGTCTGCGCACAAGGATCAGAAAATCACCGGCATGGGCGGGACGGGTTTCCTTGCCACCATCGACCGGAATCTGCACCCCCGCCGCAATCGTATCGCGGATGGTTTCTGCAACCTTTTGGCCTAGCTTGGCGGCGTGATGTTCCTCTGTGACCAGATCGACAGGATCATACCAGTTTTCCGGCGAGGGCTTACTCGATTTCTCAATCACCGGCCATAGGTCAACCCTGCCCGGCATATCGGGGAAAAAGGCGATGTGTTTGACCTCACCGCCCAAGGCTTTCTCGTGCTGCGCCTCAAATGTCAGATCCACCAGGCGCAAAACCGTGTTCGATGAGCGGAAGGAATGCTCCAGCTGCAGCTCTTGCAATGGCGTGTCGACCTGATTGAGCTTGCCCTTGAACAGATCGCGCTTTTGGTCGAACGCCTCTACTTCAGCACCCTGAAAGCTATAGATAGACTGCTTTTTATCACCCACAACAAAGATCGTGCGCGATACATCCCGCGCCCCGCTGCCAGATGTAAACTCATCGGCCAACAGCTCAATCACTCGCCACTGGTCAGGACTGGTATCCTGGGCCTCATCCACCAGAATATGGTCGATACCACCATCCAGCCGGAACAAGACCCATTGCGCGACCAAAGGATCGGTCAACAAGGCCTTGGCACAGGTGATCAGATCATCAAAATCAAGCCAGCCCCGCGCCTCTTTTCGCGCCTTATATTCCGGCAGGAAAACACTGGCAAAACGGTGCAATATGGCCGTGCGTCTGGCGGCCGCAAGGGCAATCCGCGCGCCCCGGGCCGCCTCTACCCGCCGCATCAAATCTTCTAATCGGTCAAGAAGCGGACCAAGCTTTGCCTGCGTCGCTTTGGTTGGAAACTTGCCTAACTTGGCGGCAAAAGGGGTTTTGGTCTTGGCCCCCGTCAGAAGAACACCCTCCAGATCGGCCAAAAGCCGCAGGTCGGATTTGGTCAAATCCAGCAGCGCAAGCTTGGCCGCCGCTTTGACATCATTGGCCGAACCGCTGGCAATAATCGCGGTCGCCTCCGGCAGCCACTCCGCCTCTCCGCCCAAAAAGACATCGGCCAGAATGGAGGCCTCGGTCTGCTCCTCTGGCACCTCAAACAAGGCGCGGCATTCAGCATCCGACAAAAACCCCTGAAAATCATTCCGGCGGTTCGCGACCTCAGCGGCCAGCGCGCTGAAATCCTCACCGGTATAGGCATTGGCAAGGCTACGGATCACATCAGGGGCGATATTATCGGCAAGTTCGTCAATGATCTCATCCCGCAAAAGCACCGCCGCGCGGTCGTCCATTTCGGTGAACTGCGGGGAAACCCGTGCCTCTAGCGGAAACCGGCGCAGCAAGGACGCACAAAACGAGTGGATGGTCTGAATGCGCAGCCCGCCGGGGGTTTCAATCGCGCGGGCAAAAAGCTGACGGGCGCGGGCCAAGCGCGCGGCATCCACAACATCATCCACGCCCAGATCGACCAATGCCTTGCGCAGGGCGCTGTCTTCTTTCATCGCCCATTCGCCCAAGCGCGCGAACAGACGGTTTTGCATCTCGGAGGCGGCGGCCTTGGTATAGGTCAGGCACAAAATCCGCCCCGGATCGACGCCCGACAACAACAGCCGCGCCACCCGGTCCGTCAACACCCGCGTTTTGCCGGACCCGGCATTGGCCGACAACCATGTCGATGCTTGCGGATCGGCCGATTGCACCTGCCGCGCAGAGGCTGCGTTGCGGATCATGTCACATCCTCCGGTTTCGGGTCGTCGGTCATTTCCCATTCGCCGTATCGGGCAAGGTGATCGTAATCACCGGGAAAGCGTTCCTCATGCATCGCGCGGCGCGAAACATAGCCACGCTCAGGGTCCATATATTCGGCGATCAACAGGTGCAGCTCTTCCCAAACCTTGTCTAACATGGCCTCATCGGGTGTGCTGCTGTCTTGTTTGGGTGAGGAACCCAGACCGATATAGGTGATCCCTGCCACCTCGCGCGGGCCATCAAGGGCGGTAAACGCGCCGCGCGTTGCCATAGCCGCCTCCAGCAACAACTGCTTGTCGTAATACTCTTGCTGCTTTTGGGTCGGTGGCGCGCCGGTTTTATAGTCGAAAATATGCACACGCCCATCCGGCATCGCATCAATCCGGTCAGGTTTGGCGGTCAGGGTAAATGGCAGGCCCGTCAGCGGCGCGGCGCCTTGCTCTTCGATCAACACAGGGGTTCCGCCCATCCGCTCCTCCACACCCAAAAAGAAATCTGCGGCACGATTAAGGCGCGAAAGCCACAGCGCACGGGCGGCGGGCCAAGGGACCTCTTGGGTCAAAACAGTCTCTGCAATGGCCAAAAGACGGGTACGGGCAGCATCGCGGGTCTCCGCTTCCGGCCTGCTGCGGGTGAAGTTTTCAAGCACCATATGTAACACCGAACCACGCAACAATGCATCCGGCGAGGGGCGCAGCGGGTTCAGCTTGAACAGCCGCAAGATATGACGCGCATAGATTGCATAAGGATCGCGCAGCAGGGTTTTAATGCCAGTCACGGCCAGCTTGGCAGGACGGGCAGCAACCGGCGGGCGCGGCGCGGGACGCGGCGCGCTTGGGGCAATCGGGCTGGGCTGTTCGGCCGCGGTCGCAAGCGAGAGCCATTCCTGCCCACGGGCCCGCATCTCTGCCAACGCCCTTTGCCCACCCTGGTCCGGCAAACCATGCAAGAGGTTCGTCAAGCGGTTTACCCAGCGCGAGGCCACCGTTTCGGCATCGGCATTGCGCACCGCACGGCTGATCACAACACGCGGCGCGGCAACGGCTTGTTGATAGTCATGCGCCGAAAGCCCGATCCGGCGTTCCGGCAACAAAAGCCCCGCCTCCATCCGCATTGCGCGGTTCATCCACGGGTCGGGCGGTGGCGATTGTGGCCAGATGCCATCGTTCAAGCCACCAAGGATCACCAGTTCCGCGCCCTGTACCCGCGCCTCGATCGTGCCCCAGATCATGATGCGGGGATGGGCCTGGACGGCTTCGCGGACCTCTCCTTTGTTCAAAATCGCCTCGAACAGATGGCGGTAATCGGCAGAGGTCATCACACCGCCATACGCGGCCTCGCTGGCCAGCTCATTCATCTTGGCCAAGGCCTCGATGCCCGCTTCTTTTTCCCAAAGCGCGCTGTTCTGGGCGTCGGGACCACAAGCAAGCGCCTCGGCCAATTGACGGTGCCGCGCGACGTGATCCACCAGCGCAAGGGTGCCCGTGTTTTGCAGATCGTCCAGATTGCGCGCCAGCCATGTCGCCCAAGGCAATGTCTTGGGGTTTTTCTCGGCCGCGGCCCAAGCGATCAGATCCGCCCCCGTAGGAAAAGCGGGGCCATAACGGCGCAGCTTCAGTTCCAGATTGCGCGTAAAAAGAAGGTGATCCCCGCGATCAATCTCCTCGCCCTTACCGCTGGCCGTAAGCGGATGTTTGAGCAAGATCAGCAGCGCCTCGGATGTCATCCGATCCTCAAACAACCGCAGGATATGACGCAGATATCGGCCGGGCGCAGAGAGGGCCAAGGGCCGACCCGCGCTGTCGTCCGGCAAAATCCCCCAACGATCGAGCGCGGCCGTCACCTGCCGCGTCAGCCCCCGATCAGGCGAAATCAGCGCCGCCGTCACACCGTCCTCGGCCGCCTTGCGCAGGATCAGTGCAATCGCCATCGCCTCGCTGCGCGGGGTTGGTGCCTCAATCAAGGTCATATCGGCGCAAGCCTCTGGCAGATCCTTCAGGTTCTGCCCCTCGGTCAACCATTGATCGGTGACGGGCGCAGGCCGTAAAGACAGGGAAATCAAGGCATTACGGGACGGGCTTGGCGCGGGTGTCGCCTCCCACGGTGTGATATCAGCGGGCGAGATACCAAACATCTGCATCAGCTTGAAGAACCGGTATTGCGGGTGATCCTCGGCAGTCAAGGCATCGCTCAGCCCCTCCCACACCGGATCAGGCAGGTCGAAATCGAACCCCGGCAGTACAATTGCCCCCTGCGGCAGCTTTGCCACGGCGCGCATGAACAGGGCCGTCGTCCCGCGTGATCCGGTAGAGCCCGCAACAATCACCGGATCGCGCGGCGGGTTATCCTGCCATGCGGTGGTGATCGCCTCGGCCAGAATGCGTTGCCGTGTCTGGCTGTCAGGCTGGCCCAGTTGCTCCAGAAGCTGCACGACAATGGCCATGAATTCCCGTGTGCGCGCCCAATGCGCCGAATGGTTCGCCACATCAAGCGAGGCGATGGTCTCGGGCGACACCCCTTCGCCCTGCATTTCATCAAGCAAGGTCGCAAGGCTATCGGCAAGATCATAAAGCGCCGAACGCGGGGCCAGATCGGGCTGTTGTTTCAGCAACCCCTCGATCAGCTGCGCCAAAACCAGACGTTGCCGCAACGGCGAAACCGCAGGCCCAAGCCCCGCCGTGGGCAAGGCCGATGCAAGATCCGTCACCAGACGGATGCGGGGCAGAAACGCCGCACCCTGCTGGGCAAAGAGAGAAACGATCCGCCGCTGCATCCGTGTGGTATTGACGTAAAGCGTGACGCGAGCCATTGCCTCGGGCGGGGCGTCGGCCATGCGCTGCTTCAGGCCCGCCACCAAAAGTGCGGGAAAATCCGCGCCCGAGGGCAGCGCGAAAATGCGGGAACCGCCATCAGGGAACATGATTCAACATCTCTTCGGCCATTGTAATGCCCTCGGGGCGGCCAACATCACACCAGCCCCCAGTATGGACCACGCCAAAAGCGCGACCCTGCGCGATCATCCTGTCCCACAAAATATTGAGCGAAAAGGCTTTATCAGGGATGGCGTCGATCCCGCGCGGCAGGATAATCTGCGCCCCTAGATAGGCCAACCCGGCCGCGCCATTGGCCCGCGAAATCCGGCCATCCCGGGCCAGAATGAAATCGCCCGCACCTTTGTAACCCTTGATCTGACCGGGCGGTGCAAGCAGTAAAAGCGCATCCATCTGCACCCCGTTCCAGGCCTTTTGGAGGGTCATCAACGGGTTTGGTCCGGTCCAGACAGCATCCGTGTTAAGCGTAAAAACCGGTCCCTCGCCAAGCAACGGCAAAGCCGCGCGCAGCCCGCCGCCGGTTTCGAGAATGCTCTCCCTTTCCCATGAAACGGTGATGTATTTTTTGTCCTCAAGATAT
The DNA here is from genome assembly GCF_001202025.1 of Pseudorhodobacter aquimaris. Classification (GTDB taxonomy): domain Bacteria; phylum Pseudomonadota; class Alphaproteobacteria; order Rhodobacterales; family Rhodobacteraceae; genus Pseudorhodobacter; species Pseudorhodobacter aquimaris. The sequence continues at coordinate 275,295 of NZ_LGHS01000052.1, read as the reverse complement.
TTGCTGATCTGTTCTGCCTTGTAATGTGCGTTGACCACGATCCGCCGCAGCCCTGCACGTTCAACCTGCAAAAGCGCGTGCTCAATCAAAGGCATCCCAGCCACCGGGATAAGTGGCTTTGGCATCTGTGCCGTAAGGTCGCCCATCCGCGTACCGAAACCGGCAGCAAACATCATTACCGCGTCGGCTGTGTTCGGCATTGCCTGCGTATCCTTTCAAGGGCCTCTGGTGTCGGCTCTGGCAACCAAAGAGCGCAAAAGGCAGCCAACTCTGCAAGGTCGGGATGCGAAAGGTTGCGTTGGAGGTGACGCCAGACGCGCGGGATCAGTGTCAGGTAATGCGCCTTTCCATCCTTCAGGCACAAACGGGCGAAAATGCCCAAAATCCGCAAGGCCCGCTGCGCACCAACCGTCGCATAGGCTGCCGCAAATCCCGCTGTATCCGCGCCCTGTTGGAAACGCGCCATCATTTCGGCTTCGGTCTGTGGTGAAACCTCACGTCTTGCGTCTTGCAGCAAAGACACCAGATCATAGCTTGGCTGACCCAACTGGCCCAGTTGAAAATCCAGCAATCCTACCTTTGCAAGCCCTTGACGATCCGGCAACCAAAGCAGGTTTTCAGCGTGATAGTCTCGCAAAATCAGGACGCGCGGACCATCCGCATGGGCGCGCATCGCGGCCACAAGCACCGCATGGAATCCCGCACTATCCCCGACATCGCCGGCGATCGCAAAACGATACCATTCCAAAGCGAAACCAGCCGCCTGCGCCCAATCCTCTGCGCCAAGGTCGGGCAAATCAGCAGGTGGCGCATTGGATTGCAGGTGCAAAAGTACATCCGTCGCCGCAGCGTAAAGTTCCGCCTCTTGGGCTGGTTCTTGCTGAATCACGCGGGTAAAAAGCGCATCTCCAAGATCTTCGAGCAACAGGAAACCCCGCTGCAAATCCTGTGCCAGAATGCGCGGTGCCGAAAGGCCAATTGCGTTCAAATGTCCGCCGATTGCGATGAAATCAGCAGGATCATCACCCTTTCCGGGCGGGGCATCCATTAACACGGCCGTCTTGGCGACCATTTGCAACCGCTCATACCGCCGATCAGAGGCATCCCCGGCCAAGAAAACGCGTGCCGCGTCCCCCCAACCACTCTTGGTCAGAAATGACGCAGAAAGATCGCCCCTATCACCCATCATAGCCCGCCTTCAACTGCACAACCAATCCGGCACGTCCGCCCGTAATCTGTGCCATTCGCCCGTCGTCCGCTGCCCTCAGCTCAATATTCAGCGCATTCGGGGGGACATAGCCACCCAGCCTATCGGGCCATTCCACTAGGCAGATTGCAGTTTCAAATGCTGCGTCAAGCCCCAATTCCAACGCTTCGTCAGGATGGGACAGGCGGTAAAGGTCTGCATGCCAAATCTCACATTCCGCGCCTTCATAGGTTTGAACCAAAGTGAAGGTGGGTGAGGGGATATCTTCGTCCCGGCCCAGTTTTTGCCGGATAAGCGCTCGTGACAGATGGGTTTTTCCGGCGCCGACGCTGCCGCTTAGCAATACGACATCGCCCGCTTGCAAATAACTTGCCAGCAGCTTGCCCAATTGCGTTGTCGCAGCATCATCAGGCAAAAAGAGAGAGAGAATTGCATCGGCTGACATAGGCCCAGTTTTACGCGCCGTAGAGGCGGGCGCAAGGGCGAAGCCAGCCTATCCAACCATTTTGCGATCATCGGCATAGTTAAGGTCAGGATCCTCAACCTCACTGCCGCAGCATTGGAATGTTGCCATTGTTGCGCCGCCTGCAAGCGGGACAAAACGGCATGCAACAGGCCGCCCGTCAGACATATGCACACGGCCCTCCCACGGCTCACGCGGGCCGATTTGCGCGGCGAAATCTTCGGCCTGGTCCCAGATGGTTGTCGGGGCCGTGGCCTGCCGCCAATAATTGCACACCGCCGAGATATTGCCTTCTGTCCCAATGGACGCGGCGGGATCATGACCCCAAAGCGCGGAATAGGCAGCATTGGACATAACCAGCACACCCGATGCAGAGAAAACAGCGATAGAGGCGTCTACGGCATCAACCACCGCTTGGCCCAGTTCCAGATCTGCACGGTAGCGGCGGGTTTGTGACATCTCGTTCGAAATATCCTCAAACGACAGGGCAAGCGCGCCATTCGGATGCGGGCGCCCGATGACGCGATATGTCTGGCCGCTCGACAGGCTCCATGTCTCCTCATAAAGGCCAGAGGCAGCAGCCTCCTCAATATCGGTAATCTGGTTGCGCCACCTTTTATAGTCGCGCGGCTCAGGGATCATCGAATTTTCGCGCATCGCATCGAAAAACATGGTCAGCGAAGGACGCTTGGTCAAATGATCCGGTGACAGCCCTGTCAGATCAATAAGCGCGGGATTAAACAAGACCAGCTTGCGGTCCTGATCAAAAATGGCAAGCCCTGTGGACAGATAGGCAAAGGTTTTCGTCAGGGTCTGCATAAAGGCGCGCAGGCCCTCCTCGGCCTTGACGGCACTGTCGGCAGGCAAGGCATATGCCTCTTGGCCGGTTTCATCACCAAACTGGGCAATATCGAACCAGCGATCTTTTTGGTCATCGCCGCGAACAAGCTTTTCGCGACGGCTGGATTGGGTCGTATTTGCCGGTGCGGTAAAAAGCTTGGGCAAAGGCCAGGTCAGATCCTCTTCATCCCCAAGGTTTTCGGTCACCAGTTCAAGATAGCGCGCATTCGCCCAGATCACATCACCATTGGCCGCCATACGCCAGATCGGCAGCGGCGCCTTAGCGGTGATGCTGCGCAGTTGCGCAAGCTCATCCCGGATGGCGCGGCGGGTCAGTGGATCAAGCCCGTTTGACGACTTGGATGAATCCGCATCGAGGATTGACACATGGGTCAGGCCACCGCGCGACTCAGCACGTAACATCAGCGGCTCAGTTGTCGGCCCCTCAACGCTGTTCATCATCAAAACACCGTCGGTATTCAGCGCCTCAAAACGCTCTGCGACCCCATCGAACCGTTGCTCAAGGTAACTAAGCAACCCCGGCCATACCGCAGGCCCATGGCGGCACGTCGTGGGCAAAAGGCTTCGCCCGGCGGGCGTCGCATCCACCAAGGTTCTGCCATCAAAGATAAATTCTGCGCCATTGCTTTTCTGAAGGAAAATCGACCCCGCATCGGGGCGTTTGTTTTTTTGCAACATGGTCAGGCACAGCAAACCAAGAAGCGCCGAGAGCACACCCGTCACCACCAGCCCGCCTGTGAGCACAGGATCAAATACCACGATATTCCCTCAAGCAAAGTTGAACATCACTCAACCCTGAGTATATATCGTTAACGAGGTATTAAAGATGCGCAGATGTCGCGGTGCAAACAGGGCAATTGTGGCATTTAGAACGCATCTTTCTGCACATTAAGACTCTATTTTGGTGTTTTCGCCCAAAACACCTTCCGAGGTGGCAATAATAGAGGCCAGTGGCCAAACCACCTCTACGATTGCGCCGCATCCCGGCGGCGCCTCATCCGTGTCAAGAAACGGGTCGGAACCGTTGCTAAAAGACAGCTCTGCGCCGGATCGTTCCAACAAGGTCTTGGCGATGAAAAGCCCCAAGCCCATACCCTCATATTCGGGGCGTTGCGCGCTGCGACGGGGTGATTGACGGCGTTTCACAAAGGGGTCCCCGATACGGCCGATGATATGCGGATCAAAACCGTCGCCATCATCCACAACCTTGATGGTCAAAGCATCAGCATTCCAGCGCGCCTCTACCCAAACCGTTGTTTTCGCAAAATCAACCGCATTCTGGATTAGATTGCGCAAGCCGTGGATCACCTCGGGCTGGCGCTGCACGCTGGGTTGGGCGGTATCAGGGCATAGCGTAAACACAACCTCTTTGCCCCGGTCCATATGCGGCTCTGCCGCTTCGCGCAGCACTTCGGACAAGGGCGCTTGCAGCAAATGCGCGTCATTCTTGCCGGCGCGCCCCATCGAGCGCAAAATATCGCGGCACCGATCGGCCTGATCACGGATCAGCTGCGCATCATCGCGCAGATCGGGGGTGCTGGACAGCTCTTCTATCAACTCCGTGCTGACCAGCTTTATGGTCGCCAAAGGTGTGCCCAATTCATGCGCCGCCGCCGCAACGACACCGCCCAGCGCCGTCAGTTTTTGTTCCCGCGCAAGGGCCATTTGTGTGGCCAATAGGGCCGCGGACATCGATTGGATCTCGGAGGCCACACGATAGGAATAAAACCCCAGAAACAGGATCCCGATCACAATCGCCAGCCAGAAACCAACCTCCAGCAAGCTCTGGATCGTCAAGATCGTGCCATCCGCGAAATAAAGCGGCATGTTGAACACGGTCACAAAGCTGATCAGGCAAATCGCCATCACCCCAAGCAAGACCGTGGTCTGCGATTGCAACGCAGATGCCGAAATAATGACAGGCGCAATAATAAGCAGTGCAAAAGGGTTCGTCAGCCCGCCGGTCAGGAACAAAAGGCACGAAAGCTGCACCAGATCGAACAGGAGCACCAGCATTCCTTCCATATCAGACAGGCGCCGGTTCTTGGGGTAGGTCAGATAAGACAAGAGATTGGCACAGACAGACATGCCCACAACCAGATAGCAAAGCGCCAGCGACAAGCGAAGATCAAGATAGAAATAGGCGATGGTAATCGCAGCAAGCTGTCCGACAACAGCCATCCAGCGCAAGACAACAAGTGTATGCAACCGCAGCCGATAATCACCCGGACCCCGCGAAAAGAGACCAACACCAGCGTTCATCATTGCATTGCCCCGCGTACATAAAACGACTATCTCCCTTGTTAAGAGGGGGCAGGCTTGGATTCAACTTAAACCGCCCTGCTCAAAGGCCCAGACGAGCCGACCGAAACCGAGGAGACGCAGATGTTGAAGATTTACGCAGGGGTCGCCATTGCCGCAGTATCCGCACTTCTAGGCGGAACCGCCTATTGGGTTTACAGCAATCAATCCGGCAACCAGTTTGCCGAATGCCGTGGCGGACAGGTCGGGGGGGCCGCGATCGGCGGACCGTTTACCTTGGTGGATCACACCGGCAAAACAGTCACCGATGCGGATGTCATCACCAAACCGACACTGATTTACTTTGGCTATACCTTTTGCCCCGATGTCTGCCCGCTGGATAATGCGCGCAATGCCGAAGCGGTCGACATTCTGGAAGAAATGGGAATGGATGTCACGCCGGTCTTTATTACCATCGACCCAAAGCGCGACACGCCAGAGGTAATGGCAGAATTTGCCGATATCATGCATCCTAAAATGATTGGCCTTACCGGAAGCCCGGAACAGGTAAAAGCCGCATCGCAAGCTTATAAAACCTATTTCAAAAGCCATGATGACGACCCGAACGACGAATATTATCTGGTTGACCATTCGACTTTCACCTATCTTGTGCTACCTCAATCGGGATTTGCCGATTTTTTCAAGCGCGATGTGACGGCTGACGAAATGGCACAGCGGGTTGCTTGCTTTATCAACGCAAGCTGAAACCCCATACCAAAGACAGGCGGCAATGAAAAAGGGATGGACATGTCCGAAGATCTAACTGCAGAAATTGGGGCGGATCGGTCCTTGCTTTTGGTTGATGATGACGAAGCCTTTGTAAAACGGCTTGCCCGCGCCATGGAAAAGCGCGGCTTCATTGCCGAAACAGCAGAAACCGTTGCCATGGGCAAGGCCATCGCCTCGGCGCGCCCCCCCGCCTATGCCGTCGTCGACCTGCGACTGGAAGACGGTAACGGCCTTGATGTTGTTGAGGTTCTTCGGGAAAAGCGCCCCGATTGCCGGATCGTGGTTTTGACCGGATACGGCGCAATCGCGACGGCTGTTGCTGCGGTAAAAATAGGTGCGACCGATTACCTGTCCAAACCCGCCGATGCGAATGAAGTCACAAGCGCGCTGTTGGCGCGGGGCGATGCATTGCCTTCGCCGCCTGAAAATCCGATGTCTGCTGATCGGGTGCGCTGGGAACATATTCAACGAGTTTATGAAATGTGCGGCCGAAATGTTTCTGAAACCGCGCGCCGTTTGAATATGCACCGCAGGACTTTGCAACGTATTTTGGCAAAACGCAGCCCCCGCTGATTACGGACAGATCTACACGCTAAGGTAGATCAATTAAATGTGTTATAATACATATTGCGTATACTTTTTGTATAATGTATCCGGCTAACTTTGGAGATGCCGAGGAGCATAACGTTGGATATCGATCTAAATAATTTATCCCTAAAAGAACTGCGTGATTTGCAAGCTCAAGTCGCAAAAGCAATTACAACATTTGAGACCCGCAAAAAGAAAGATGCCCTGAATGAATTGGAAGAGAGGGCCAGAACTCTTGGTTTCTCTTTGGCAGAGCTGACAGGCGCACCGACCCCTCGCAAACGCACCCCTGCCGAGCCGAAATATGCGAACCCGGATAACCCGTCAGAAACTTGGTCCGGTCGCGGGCGTAAACCACGGTGGTTCAAGGCGGCGCTGGTCGCGGGCAAGACACCTGACGATATTGCGATCTGACTGTCTAAAGCTCTGTCAGCAATTCCGCGTGACGTGCAACAAAAGCGGTACGCACCTCTACCGGGGGGCGCAGCCGGATTGACAGCTTGCTGACCTGCTGCGCTTCGCGTTTTCCGAAAATCCGGTCGGCTTCCTGGGTTGTAAAGCCGGCAATCTCCACCGCTTCCAGCCACGCGGAAACCCGGTCAGCCTCCTTTATCGCCTTTTTGATCAAGGCCGGCAGGACCGCAGGCAAGCCAAAGCGCCGGTGAATTGCCGCCGTCAGCCGATCATCCAGCGCCCCGTAACCCGGACCAACAGCGGCCTTTACCGGGCTGATCATATCGCCAATCACATATTCCGGCGCATCGTGCAGAAGTGCGGCCAAATACCAGCGCGGGGATTCATTGGGGTTTGCTTTGCGAAAAATCTCTTCGACCAGCAAGGAATGTTCTGCCACCGAATAGGGCCAATCGCCATGGGTCTGGCCATTCCAGCGGGCAACAAAGGCCAAGCCATGCGCGATATCCTCAATCTCAATATCAACCGGCGTCGGATCAAGCAGATCTAATCGCCGACCTGAAAGCATTCTTTGCCAAGCGCGGGGCTGCTTCATAAACGTTTCCTCTGCTCGCTTTTATTTCACCAAACCCTACTGACATTGCCGAGCCCTATCTAGGGTGCTATCTGACCCATAATTGAATATTTGCCAAGGAGCACGGCACATGCCGAAGGACTATATCGTCAAGGACATCGCACTGGCCGAATTCGGGCGCAAGGAATTGAACATTGCCGAAACCGAAATGCCCGGATTGATGGCATTGCGCGCGGAGTTTGGCACGACCAAGCCGTTGCAGGGCGCGCGGATTGTCGGCTCTTTGCATATGACCATTCAAACGGCCGTTCTGATTGAGACGCTGACGGCCCTTGGCGCAGATGTACGCTGGGCGTCTTGCAATATTTTCTCGACCCAGGATCACGCGGCCGCGGCAATTGCGGCGGGTGGCACCCCCGTTTTCGCGATCAAGGGCCAGTCGCTGGAAGAGCATTGGGATTACCTCGACCGGTCCTTCATGTTCCCCGAAGGCGCGAATATGATCCTCGACGATGGCGGCGATGCCACGCTTTACGTCTTGCTTGGTGCACGGATGGAGGCGGGCGAAGACGTGCTTTCCGTCCCCACCTCGGAAGAGGAAGAGGTGATCAAGGCGCAGATCAAGAAACGTATGGCCGAGAGCCCCGGCTGGTTTACCAAAACCCGTGAGGCCATCAAAGGCGTGTCCGAGGAAACCACAACCGGCGTGCACCGCCTTTATGATCTGCACAAAAAGGGCCAGCTGCCTTTCCCTGCGATCAACGTGAACGATTCCGTGACCAAGTCGAAGTTCGACAACAAATACGGCTGCAAGGAGTCGCTTGTTGATGGCATCCGCCGCGCGACCGATACGATGATGGCCGGCAAGGTCGCCGTTGTCTGCGGTTACGGTGATGTTGGCAAAGGCTCTGCCGCGTCGCTGCGCGGTGCCGGTGCCCGCGTGAAGGTGACCGAGGTTGACCCGATCTGCGCGCTGCAAGCGGCGATGGACGGCTTTGAGGTTGTGGTGCTTGAGGATGTTCTCGACAGCGCCGATATCTTCATCACCACCACCGGCAATAAAGACGTGATCCGGATTGAGCATATGCGCGCAATGAAGGACATGGCGATTGTTGGCAACATCGGCCATTTCGACAATGAGATTCAGGTCGCCGCCCTGAAGAACCACAAGTGGACCAGCATCAAGGAACAGGTGGATATGATCGAGATGCCTTCGGGCAGCCGTCTGATCCTTCTGTCCGAGGGTCGCTTGCTCAACCTTGGCAATGCCACCGGCCACCCGTCCTTTGTGATGTCGGCCTCCTTTACCAATCAGGTGCTGGCACAGATCGAACTTTGGACAAAAGGCGAGGATTATCAGCCCGGCGTCTATATCCTGCCCAAACATCTGGATGAAAAGGTCGCGCGCCTGCACCTAGCCCGTATCGGCGTAAAGCTGACAGAGCTGAGCAAGGATCAAGCAGATTACATCGGCGTTACCGTGGATGGGCCGTTCAAGCCCGAACACTATCGCTACTGATCGCTTTAATTCTTAATCTTTATGGCCCGGTGTTCTGCGTCGGGCCATTGCTATTTAACCTTACGTTAACGGCATTCGGAAATGCCCACAGCGGCAAAACCCCATATTTTTTTGTTTGTTTGAGCCTGCATTTCATCCTAACCTTCCCGCAGCCGCCCATCTTTTGGGGTGCAAACAGTTAGATAGGAGCAACCAAGACATGAGCAAGAGAGACGAGTTGATCGAAAAATATGCCGACGACCTGCGCAACAAGTGCAAAATGGAACCTGACATGGACCTTCTGACCAAAGTGACCATCGGCTGCGGCCCTGCGATCTATAATTCCGACAGCTCTACGGTTGCGGGCAGCGACCCGTCTGAACTGGAAACAGTCAAGAAAAACTACCTGATGAAAAAGCTCGGTCTGGCCGATAGCCCGGCCCTGATGGAGGCGATCCATGCCGTCATCAACACTTACGGCCAATCAGAGCGCAGCAAATACCGCGCCGTTATCTATTACATGCTGGCCAAGCATTTCAACAAAGAGTCGGTCTACGGCTGACACTCTTGCAAATCCAGATCGCGCACCCGTGCCCGTCCGGCGCGGGTGTTCGCGTATTCGGGGTTTGAACAAACTGTATCAAAACCACTTCAAACCTTAGATGCTTGGTCTTTGCGCTGCGTGACCAGAGTTGCTATACCAAATGCATAGGACAGTATGTCCGGGACCTTTTTCAAACAGAACACGTGTGGTGCTTAGGGAGCGCGTGGTGCGAGAGGAGGGTCCTGATGGGGTCGGGACCCTCCTATTTTTTGCACAGATACGCCCGGCGTCATTTCACTGACCAAATCGCAGCCTTCAATTAAAACCGCCAGAACAGGGGTTTTGCCACGATCATCGGGCGAAGGTCGCTATTGCGTCAAACCGCCCATACGGCAAATGATCTGCCATTCTTCTTCGGTCACGGGCTGCACTGACAGGCGGGCAGTTTTCACCAGCGCCATGTTTTCCAGCTCTGGCGCATGTTTGCAATCCTCCAGCGTCACCGGATTCGGCATTGGCTTCACCGCTTTGATCATCACACAATCCCAGCGCGGATCATCGGTGGTGCTGTCGGGTTGGCTTTCGCGGCACACCTCGACAATTCCCACAATCTCTTTGCCAAGGTTGGAGTGGTAAAAGAACCCGAGATCGCCAAGTTTCATCGCCCGCATATTGTTGCGGGCCTGATAATTGCGCACCCCGTCCCATTCTTCACCCGCCTCGCCCTTAGCAAGCTGATGGTCCCAGCCCCAGACGTTGGGTTCGGATTTGAACAACCAATAGGCCATCAGCCGATTACCTTTTTCCACTCGCTGATCGTGACCGATGCGAAAAGCCCGGCCTTGGCATAGGGATCTGCCGCTGCCCATTCATGCGCCTGCGCCAGACTGTCCACCGACAAAATCACAAGTGATCCGCACATGGCACCCTCAGGGTTCAACAGTGGTCCGGCCATCTCAACCACGCCGGTATCCTCGATATAGGTCAGATGTGCAGTCCGGTTATCAAGCCGCACTTGCAGGGCATCAGGCTTATCGTGGCAAAAAAGGGCAACGCGCATCGTGGTCTACTCCGGTTTCAAAGGGCGGGACATGAGGGCGCGAACGGCATCCCCCAATGTGATCTGATTTTGCGAAAGGGCGGCGACCATCTGCGTCACAGGCATATCCACCCCATGGGTTTGCGCCAGTTTAGCGACGGCCTGCGCGGTCGCAACCCCTTCGACGGTCATCGCGGGGTCAAAACCGGCGCCCTCGCCCAGCGCCACGCCAAAACGGAAATTGCGCGATTGTGCCGAGGTACAGGTCAGCACCAGATCGCCAAAACCCGAAAGCCCGCCCAAGGTTTCCACCCGCGCCCCTTGATGCAACGCCAGCCGCTGCATCTCGGCAAAGCCGCGCGTCATCAAGGCCGCCCGCGCGCTTTCGCCAAGGCCCGCGCCGATCACCACGCCGGCAGCAATGGCGATTACGTTCTTCAACGCACCGCCAAACTCGGCCCCCGTGACATCGGTCGTGCGGTACAGGCGCAAGACATCCGTTGAAAGCTGATGCTGCAAGGCCGCGCCAACCCCGTCATCCGCACAGGCAAGCGTCAGCGCCGTCGGCAAACCTTTGGCGATATCGCTGGCAAAACTCGGCCCCGTCAAAATCGCCGCGTGGGTATCAGGGCAATGCGTCAAGATCACACCCGTCGGCCCCAAGCCCGTCGTCAGGTCCACCCCCTTGCAACAGGCCACCAGATTGCGCCCCGCCAGCGCGCCAGCGTGTTCCGCCAGAAAGCGTCCCATCGCCTGCGCGGGCAGCGCCAATAGCACCGTCCTCGCCTGCGTAACCTGCGCCAGATTCTCCGCAACAGTCACTAATGCAGGCAATTCAGCCCCCGGCAGGCGGGTAATCCCGCGCCCCTTCTGGCCGCGCCCCCAAAGCGTCACAGGCGACTGCGCCCCCAAGGTAATCGCCAAGGCACCGCCAAAGGCCCCCGCCCCGATGATCCCGATCATAGCTTGGCCCCCTTTTTGCCCGACCCCAAAAGCGCGGGGCTGCTTTGGTCCAACGGCCATCGCGGGCGCGCCGAAAGCGTCAGGTCATCGCGCGCCCCAGTGCGAAACCGTTCGATCCCGGCCCAAGCGATCATCGCCGCATTATCAGTACACAGCGCCAGCGGTGGTGCCAGAAACCTCACCCCTGCGGCGGCGCAAACAGTCTCTAACTCTGCCCGAATGGCAAGATTGGCGGCAACACCACCGGCCACAGCCAACGCGCCCACAGGGGCCAATGCCAAGGCGCGGCGGGTCTTTTCGGCAAAAACATCCGTGACCGCCGCCTGAAACCCCGCGCAAAGATCGGCACGATCGGCCAGCGTCAGCCCGCCTTTTTCAGCAATCACCTTGTCGCGCGCGCGCAGCAACGCGGTTTTCAAACCCGAGAACGACATATCGCACCCCGGCCGATCCATCAGCGGACGCGGCAGGGCAAAGCGTTTCGCATCCCCCTTGCGGGCCGCAGCCTCCACCGCAGGGCCGCCGGGTTGGGGCAGGCCCAAAAGCTTGGCCACCTTGTCAAACGCCTCACCCGGCGCATCGTCGATGGAACCGCCAAGCCGCGTAAAATCATCCGCACCATCGACCCGCAGATACTGGCAATGCCCACCCGACACCAAAAGCATGATATAGGGAAATTCCAGCCCATCCGTCAGCCGCGGCGTCAAGGCATGGCCCGCCAAATGATTGACCCCGATCAACGGCAAGCCCGTCGCCGCCGAGATCCCCTTGCCACACATGACGCCCGCCATAACCCCGCCGATCAACCCCGGCCCCGCCGTAACCGCCACCGCGTCCAGATCGCCAAAGCCCAAACCCGCCTCGGCCATCGCCTTGGACACACAACCATCCACCCGTTCAGCATGGGCGCGCGCTGCTATTTCGGGAACCACCCCACCAAAGGCGGCATGCAGGCTTGTCTGGCCCTCGACCACATTCGCCAGAATCTGCCGTCCCTCGGGCCCATCGCGTACAATTGCGGCGGCCGTGTCATCACAACTGCTTTCAATACCAAGAATGGTTATACTTTGCCGCATGTCAGCCCCGTTGATAAAGGGTTTTCCAGCAGGTAACACTGTGTCCATGACCACACAATCCCAGATGCCCGCCTTTCTTTTGACCCGTCCGCAAGCTTATAGCCAGCGCTATGCTGCAACTTTGCAGCACTGCTTCGGGCCGGGCCTGTCAATCACCATCAGTCCGCTGATCGCCCCTCGCCTGTTGCAAACGCCGTTTCCTGTCGGTCCGTGGGATTGGTTGATCCTGACGTCAGAGACCGGCGTGGCCGCCTATGCCCAGCATCCCGACCGCCCCGACGGCCTGCCAAAACGCGCCTTTTGCGTAGGTGACCGCACCGCAGAGGTGGCCCAAGAGGCGGGGTTGGAGACCATTTCAGCCGATGCCGATGCCGTTGCCCTGATTGCGCTGATCCAAAAGCACCGCCCCAAGGGTCGGCTGTTGCACATATGCGGCGCGCATCGACGTGGCGATGTGGCCGGAAACCTGAGCAAAAGCGGCATTCCGACCGAGGCATTCGTCCTGTACGAACAAGAAAAACAGCCCCTAACACCCGAGGCTGTGGAATTACTTTCTGGCACAGCTCCGGTTTTGGCACCGCTTTTCTCTCCGCGCACGGCGGCAATCTTTGCCAAATCGCTTGCCGGTATCCACCCCAAAGCCCCCCTGATCTGCGCGACCCTTAGCGATGCGGTGACAGATGCCTTGGCGGAACATGGCGATATTACCCTGTGCCCGGCAGAAAAACCCACCGCTGAGGCGTTAACTGATGCGATAAAGAAGTATTTTGTGACACGACAGGAACCTTGAGCCTGTGACGCAGTCAGTTTAGGCTATAATCATACCGGCCCATCCGGCAATTCAAATGGAGGCGCAGCAATGGCAACCCCAAAGACCCCACGCAAACGCGCGGTCAAGGCCCAGGACGAAAGCGCGGGCAAGCCCCCCGTGGATGCCACAACCGAGACGGGCCTCTCTGTTTCCGACGCCCCCGATCGCAACGAAACCGGGCCGAGCAAAGTTGAGCCGACCAAAACCGAGTCCAGCAAGGTTGAGCCGAGCAAAGCTGAACCCAGCAAGGTTGGGAATGCCGCCGCCGCCAAAGACGCCGATCCAAAGAACCCTTTGCCAATAAAAACACCCGCAGATGCGCCAGCGCAGGCTGCGAAGCCAGAGCCGAAACCGGAGAAACCCGAAGAGAAATCCGAACCCTTCGCAAGTACAAAAGCTGCCACACCACTGCCGCCCGCACCTGTCGTGAAATCCGGCCCCGGCTTTGTGCCCTTGGTTTTGGGCGGGGTTGTTGCTGCCGGCATCGGCTTTGGCCTCGCGCAATATATCAAGCCTGAAGGCTGGCCCTTCCCCGGCACAGCGACCATGCAAGACGATTATGCACAGCAGGCCCAAGCTATCGCAGATCTGCGCGCCCAATCGACACCATGCCAAAAGAGGATGCCAGCAACGCTTTGATGGGCGAGGTGGAGCAACTCCGCGGCATTGCCAACACCGCTTTGGAAACGGCCGAGGCGGCACAGGCCGCAACCCCCGCGCCCCAAGCCGATGTGACACCACAGTTAGAGGCCTTGGCCGCACGTATCACAGCGCTTGAAAACAGCGTGCCCGAAGGCGAAACGGTGGCACCCGCCGCGGTTCAGGCACTAAGGGCCGATATCGCCACGCTTCGCAGCGGTCTGGATGAACAGATGGCCGCCACGCAGGAAATCGTTGATGCCGCCGAGGTCGCGCGCGCCAATGCCGCTGCCGAGGCGCAAGCCGTTCTGCTGCAAGCCGCCGTCAGCAATGTCGAGGCCGCGATGCAAAGCGGCCTGCCCTTTGCCGAACCTTTGGCAACATTGGCCGATGCCGGAATCGCCATTCCGCAAATCCTGACCGATCACGCCGAAAACGGGGTGCCAACCATCACGGCGCTGACCGAAAGCTTTGATGTGGCGGCGCGGGCCGCGCTGAACCAAAGTTTGCGCGAGAATATGGGCAGCACATGGTCCGAGCGTGCCGGTTCCTTCCTGCGCAGTCAAACCGGCGCAAGGTCCCTGACACCGCAGCAGGGCGATGATCCCGATGCCGTGCTGTCGCGGGCGAATGCCGCTGTTGCCGCAGGTGATCTGCAAACGGCGCTTACCGAAATCGAGACCCTGCCGCCCGCCGCACAAGATGTGCTTGCGGAATGGGTTTCACAGGCAAAACTGCGTCAAGACGCACAAACAGCGACTGCTGAATTAATGGCAGCGTTGAGCGAAAGGTAACCCACTGGAATGATTTGGTCGCTCATCAAAGTACTGCTGTTTGTCGCCGCCATTGCGGGCCTTACTTACGGGGCCGGTATCCTTATGGACACCGGTGGCGGGATTCAGATCACCATGCTGGGGGTGGAATTTACCCTCGGCCCATTGCAAACCGCCGTGGCGCTTTTGCTGTTGCTGGTTGCCGTCTGGGTGTTGCTCAAACTGATCGGGTTACTGGTCGCTGTGCTGCGCTTTCTAAGCGGGGATGAAACCGCGATTTCGCGCTATTTCGACCGCAACCGTGAACGCAAAGGCTATCAGGCGCTTTCGGACGGGCTTATGGCGCTTGCCTCGGGTGAGGGGCGTGTGGCCCTGTCGCGTGCTGCCAAGGCCGATAAATTGCTGGACAAGCCGGGCCTTACGACGCTGCTGATTGCACAAGCCGCGGAAATGACCGGCGATACGCACCGCGCCGAGGCTGCCTATAAAAAGCTGTTGTCCAATGACAAATCGCGCTTTGTCGGCGTCCGCGGCCTGATGCACCAAAAGATCACCCAAGGCGATACCGCAACCGCCCTGAAGCTGGCCGAGAAAGCCTTTGCCCTCAAGCCAAAGCACGCCGAAATTCAGGAAACCTTGCTGGGCTTGCAAACCGGTCAGGGTGACTGGAAAGGGGCGCGCGTAACGCTTGGCGCCAAGCAAAGATCCGGCGCACTGCCGCGGGATGTGTACCGTCGCCGCGATGCCGTTCTGGCCCTGCAAGAGGCAAGCGGCGTGATTGAGGAAGGCGCCACCATCGAGGCCCGCGAAGCAGCGATTGAGGCAAACCGTCTTTCTCCCGACCTGATTCCCGCCGCAACCATGGCTGCCCGCAGCTATATCGCCAAGGGGGATGCGCGGCGAGCGACCAAAGTGCTTAAAAAGGCGTGGTCGGTGCAGCCGCACCCCGATCTGGCCGCCGCATTTGCCGAAATCGCGCCCAACGAAAGCACCACGGAACGCTTGAAACGGTTCCATACCTTGACCAAGCTCAACCCCGATCACATCGAGACACGCCTGCTTTTGGCAGAACTGAACATCACCGCTGAGGATTTCCCCGCCGCGCGTCGCGCTCTGGGTGATCTGGCCTCCACCACCCCCAATGCCCGCACGCTTGCGATTATGGCGGCAGTTGAACGGGGCGCAGGGGCAGATGACGCCGTGATCCGTGGATGGCTGGCCCGTGCGCTGACGGCACCGCGTGGTCCGCAATGGTGCTGTGACAAATGTCAGGCGATCCATGCGCATTGGGGCCCGGTTTGCGATAACTGCGGCAGCTTTGACACCCTGTCATGGCGCGAACCAGTCGATACGTCGGGACCAAGCGCCACCGGATCAGAGCTGCTTCCCCTGATCATCGGCGCACCAGAAGAACCTCCTGTTGTCGTCGAGGACAGCGCCAAGGAAGGCGAAGTTATGCCTGAAGAAACTGATCCAAAAACTGAAAAATAGGACTACACAGACCGTCTTTGTAATGCTATTAGCCCGCCATGCTGCAAGGGGTGGCGGGCATCGACCACCGAAAAACCTCGCATGGCGCAGTAGGTATCTCGACGTTTCAGATGCCCCAATAGCTCAGATGGTAGAGCAATTGCTTCGTAAGCAATGGGTCGGCGGTTCGAGTCCGTCTTGGGGCACCACCACTTCAGCTAACACCTTGGTAACACTCCAGCTTTTAACAATTGTTAAGAGCCGTAGACCATGTGGAGACCAAATCACCTACGTTCACCTTCGCAAAGGACGGGGTCTTTTACTTCAACCGCCGTATCCCCAGAGAGCTTCGCCGCCATTAAACTTCCCCTAGGGTCGCATATTCGTTGCGCACCAAATCAGAAAAACTAGCCGAAGCCAGAGCGAGACGAGCTGCAGATCAGCTGGATGAATACTGGTACAACCTGAGATCACATGATGCTGACTTGCCGGGAAAAGCATACGCTTCGCCTTCAGTCTGACGTGGAGGGTTCAAGTTCAGTCGAGTTAACAGCACCGTCCTCACTGTCTGTCGTGCTGTCTGTGGCAGTATCCATTTACCTGCAGCAGAAGGGAAAAGGGCGTCCTGAGACCTTCCAGAGAGCCGCTAAGCGAGCGTGTGGCTATGTTATCGAAGTGTGTGCTGACAAACACCTCGAGGCCTATCGTTGAGGAGATTTACGATGAGCTTTTTACCAATGTGGAAGGTCGAGTTCCCATGCCAATGGGAGACGTGCACGGTCTAAAACGAGATCGTCGCCCACCGCCGGAGCCGCGTCGAAACCAAAATGCACTGCTTGAAACTTCTGGGCCAGCGGCTGATGGCGCGGGGCTTTGACAGACAGGGCGCTGAGACTCCCATAGAGAAACGTCCCCAAATCAATGAATTGCTTCAATCGCAAAACAAATCTCAGTGCGGAAGGATGGGGGTAATGCACGGCTCTCCTTGATCCGTTGAACGTGCTTCTTGCGCTGTTTGCCATCGCCCTTGTTCTGATAATTTCTGCTTTTGAACTGGCTCCTACTGCCGAGGTTTATATTGCCAGTCGTATCGCCAAGGGCTTGGCGAGCTTCCGGAAATATAAATTTTGCATGACGCAAGTTGATGTCGATCATTTTAGGGTCGTCTGGAAATAAATACATAATTTCAAAGTTAGTAGCCGCAATAACGATCCCGTACAGGTGCTATTGAAACATCCTGCTGTGTTTCCACATTTCTGGGAATTAGAGGCCCTCTGTTTGATTGAAGAAGGACATATGGAGAGTGGCTATCAGGGACCCCAGGACGCCCAAAAGAAGGGCTACAACCACGGAGACAGCAATAATTGGCAAATCTGTTTTTCGGGTCTGCATGACTTTGTTGCACAATTCAGTTGATTTACGGGAGCCCCCTATCCCCAAGCGGGTTTAAGCCACAGCTTTCGTAACGGGGACACCAAGCGCAGTGTAACCATTCAGGACCGCGATGCGCACCTGAGCTACAAGCGAGTTTCTCACATCTGTGCCACCGCGATCAGATCGCAACCGGGAGTGGTCATTGGATCTGAAGGCCCGGATTGTTGCGGAGACGTTGATTGAGGGTGAGATGGTCAAAGGAGTCGCTGGGCGCTATGATCTGACCCCGAGCACGGTATCGGATTGGCATCGTATAGCGCGGCAGGGCAAGTTGGTGTTGCCTAATCTGGATGGCATGGGATTTGTGCCGGTTGAAATGGATGTAGCGGCAGTGCCTGCGGAGGTGCCCGTCGGTGCGGGATGTTCGGGCGCGCTCGATATCATCCAGGCGGTCCTAGTGATCCGGCTGGATGCCTCGACTGCGGCCGAGCATATTGCCGAGATTGTTACCGCGCTACAGGCAAGCGCAGATCTACGCCCGTCAGGGTGTTGATCTCGACTGGTCCACACCGGCGGCATGGGTGGGCAAGGCAGCTTATGCACTGCCCCCAGTTTACGAAGCGCTGATGGCCGACCTAAAGCGATCCACCAAGCTCATCATGCACATTCAAGCTCATTTGTACGCCCCGTGAACTGCTCTATTTGCGCCAAGAGAACAGATTCGGGGGTATTCAATGAATTATATACCGAATGTGGAGACGTCTTGGACCACTTCCATTTAATGCATTGGCAACACGACAGCTTCTGACATTTTGTCACGAGCCTCGACCCGCCTGATGCCAACGCAGCTACAATCACTTTTGAAAAATACGGTGTTTTTTAATCCAACTTCTGAAGGATCTTTTACCCCCCCCCCGATTTCATAGAAAAGCGTTAGGTGCTTGGCATACGGACGTCATCGTATCGTAAGACATAATAATTACCGCGGGATGCGCATAGTTGATCGGAGCCAGCCCGCGTCTTCAGGCACGTCGGCCGACGTCTACTGCGTTGCGACATGAAAGTGAATTCCGTCCCTCGATCCGCAGCCAGATCGGAAGCAGAACTGAGTGGCCCAACTTTGCCTCGATGGGCCTTGCCCCCGACTGCCATGCGGGGTTCATCTTTTGGGCAAAACTAGGATAACTTTTAGGTGTATTTTTAATCCTGTTGCACGGGGTGTAAAGAAGCGGAAACGAATAGTAACCTATAGCCCTCTATTATCGAGATTGTAGTGGCCCGCCGCGGCGGGAAATATAATTGGTAGTGGAGCGGTCCAATGGCGACCTACACCTTTCAGGGTTACGCACCCTCCGGCATTTCATTTTTGCCAGGGTCCCAGTTGCGCATAAATTCGGGCTATGATGCAAATTCCTCGGCGGCCTACAGTTTTGAGATTATCGATGACGATATGCATTGGTCGGGCGATTCCGCGGCGAATGGCAGCCCGGATGACAGCACGCAACAAACCACAACCGTCCGCGATGGCGACGGCAATCTGGTGGCCAGCGGTCAAAGCTATCTAGCGTATTCCAAAACCGCAGCGGACGGATACGGCAACGAGATTCCCATCTACCGCGTGATGATCGGGTCCACGACTGTTGGCTATGTCGCCAATGGATTGCTCGTTCCGGGCAATACCTATGATTACACCGTTGACGACATCACCCCCACAAATCAGCCGCTCTATTCCTCAATTGTCGATCAATCCCATGACCCCGATCTGGACAACGACATGGAGGGCACCGCAAACGGGGATTCCTTGATCGGCGCATCGGGCGATGACAACATTCATGGCATTGACGGTCATGACACGATCTACGGCGGGCTGGGCAATGACTATATCGATGGGGGTGCGGGGCACGATTCCCTCTATGGCGGCGAGGGTGACGATTCTATTCGCGGGTGGAGCGGGGATGACCTGCTTGATGGCGGTGGTGGGAATGATTTTCTAGAAGATGATGAAGGCAACGACACCATTTATGGTGGCGATGGCGATGATGAGATCTACATATGGAAAGGAGATGACAGCGTTTTCGGCGGTGACGGACGCGATACAATCGAGGCATTTGACGATTTAGGCGCGGATACTGTTTACGGCGGCGCGGGCAATGATACGGTTTACGGCGGCAGCGAAGACGACCTGCTTTATGGCGGGGATGGCAATGATGAAATGGAGGGCTGGACCGGCAGTGACACGCTTTTTGGCGGGGCCGGGGACGATACGCTCGGGTCTTGGGACGGCGACAAATTTCTTGATGGCGGCGATGATGCCGATCATTTCTATGTGCGGGAGAACGTCGGCAATACCACGATCATCGGTGGCGAGGGCGGGACCGATTTTGACACGCTAGATTTCAAATCCTCTAGCGGCACCAGCGGCATATTCGCGACCTTTACGGGCAATGAAAAGGGCAGCTTTTCCCATTACGGGGGCATTGGCACCGGCAGTTTTGAAGGTATCGAAAGCATCTCTGCCACCGAATTTGACGATGAGATCGATGCAACAAGCACAAAAAATGGCACAACCATCAGCGCAGCCGGTGGCGATGACACGGTGCTGGGCGGCGCGGGTGCGGATCTGATCTCAGGCCAGGCGGGGAATGATTCCATTACCAGCGGTGCCGGAAGCGACACGATCTATGGCGGGGATGGCAGCGATTGGGTCAGTGCCGGGGCCGGGGCTGACAGCGTCGAGGGCGGGTTTGGCAATGACACCATCTTTGCCGGAAATGACAATGATACCATTTATGGCAATGAGGGGGACGACTACATTGAGGCCGGTTCCGGCAACGACTCGGTTCTTGGCGGCGACGGTAGGGATGTCCTTTATGGCGCGGCGGGCGACGACACGCTGTGGGGAGAAGAGGGTGACGATTCCCTTGTCGGGGGCGATGGCGCGGATTTCCTCTATGGCGGTATTGGCAAGGATACCTTGTCAGGCGGCGCGGGCGATAATGTGCTCTATGGTGGCGACGGTGATGACTATGTCGCCAGTTCACATACCACCAGCGGGAACGATACGATCTATGGCGGGCTGGGTAATGATATCCTCTATACCGGCAGCGGCAGCGATCTGGTTTACGGTGGGGATGGCAACGACACCATCTATCTGGCCGGCGATGAAAATACAGCCTTCGGCGGCGATGGCGACGATCGCATAACGACATCTGATGCCTCGGGGGCATCCAGCATAGATGGTGGGGCGGGCAACGATGTCATTTCCACCCATGACGGCCTCAACAATGCCGATACGATCACGGGCGGTGAGGGCAATGATTCAATCGTTTCTCATGACGGTAATGACAGCATCGACGGCGGAACAGGCAGTGACACGATACTGGCAGGCAGCGGTGATGACACGGTTGACGGCGGCGATGGCAATGATGAGATAATCGGCGGCGCAGGCAGTGACAGTATAACGGGCGGCAAAGGCGACGACGCCCTATACGGCGGCGATGGTGATGATCTGTTCATTCAGACGCATGATGGCGGCGGTGACAAAATTTACGATTTCGACATGACGCTGGATGCCGGCAAGACCGCCGATCAGCTGGATGTAAGCGATCTGGCCGCGCTTGACGGCAATCCGATAAGATGGGCCGATGTTGTTGTCACCGATACATTGGGCAATGGCACGGGCGATGCGATCCTTACCTTCCCCGGCGGAGAGAGCATTACACTTGTCGGCATCTTGCCGACGCAAGTGAATGGCAAGCTGGAGATGACCACAATCGGCATTCCCTGCTTTGTCAGCGGCACGCCGATCCTGACATCTTGTGGCTGGCGCGCGGTCGAAACCCTTGGGCCAGGTGATTTGGTGGAAACACAAGCCGGCCTTGCCCCGATCATCTGGGCCGGGGGGCGAAGCCTGAGCGCGGCCGATCTGGCCGCTCGGCCCGCGGACATCCCGATTCACTTTGCGACAGGTGCCATTGGCAACAACTGTCCCCTGCGGATGTCACCACAGCATGCCGTTCCGATGGTGCAGCCGGATGGGGATATCAAACTGGTTCGCGCACGGCATTTCGTTGATATGGGCAAACCTGGCGTGCGCATCGCATATGGCGTCAAAACGGTGCAATACCACCACATCCTGCTGGATCGTCACGCCATCCTGTCCGCCTCTGGGGCGGCGGTTGAAAGCATGTATCCCGGAAAACAGGCCCTTGCCGCCCTTACCCTTGCACAACAGTTGCAGATCGCGATTGCAATCCGGCGCATCCATCCGTCTGCCATGATCGATTTGGGCGACCTTCCCACTGCTTATGGCAACCGCATCTATCCACTTTTGCGGCGCAAAGATTTTGCGCTGGCAAAACTTGCGGCCACCATGATGGGAACACAGGCGCAGGCACGGTGGCGTTAAGGGGGCACCACCCCGAACCAGATAAAAACATCGACAATCCCAGCGAATGCGCTGACGACAAACCCCTCCCAACCCCTTAGCATATATCGACACATCGAACACAAAGGCAGTTTCCCGATGACCGATACCCTATTGCGCGGCCGCATCCTGACGTTCCATCATGAACCCACCGACCCCGAGGATACCGCCGCCTACAGCTATATCGAGGATGGCGCGATTTTGATGCGCAATGGCATGATCGCGGCCTCGGGTTCTTATGAAGAGGTTGCGCAAACGGGCGGTAATTTCACTGTCATAGACCATCGGCCAAATCTGTTAATGGCCGGTTTCATTGACGCGCATATCCATTTTCCACAGGTGCAGGTTGTTGCAAGCTGGGGCGTCCAATTGCTTGACTGGCTCAACAATTACACCTTTCCGGCAGAGGCGGAATACGCCAATGCCCAACACGCCCGCGCCATGGCGGGGCGGTTTTGCACCATGCTGACCGATCACGGCACCACCACGGCCATGGCGTTCTGTTCGGTCCACAAAGCCTCTGCCGAAGCCTATTTTGCCGAAGGCACAGCCCGCAACATGCGGATGATCGGCGGCAAGACCATGATGGATCGCAACGCCCCCGAGACCGTGCGCGACACACCGCAAGCAGGCTATGATGACAGCAAAGAGCTGATCGCAGCATGGCATGGCAAGGGCCGCATCTCTTATGCCATAACGCCTCGTTTCGCGATCACCTCCAGCCCCGCGCAGTTGGAAATGACCGGTGCGCTGGCGGCAGAACACCCCGATTGCTACATCCAAACGCACCTGTCGGAAAACCACGACGAGATCGCATATACAGCTGCCCTATACCCCGATGCGCGCGATTATCTTGATATTTATGAGAGCTACGGCCTGCTTGGCCCGCGCACATTTTTGGGCCACTGCATCCACCTGAAGGAACGTGAGGTCGCAGCAATCGCCGAAAGCGGCGCGCATCCGGTGTTTTGCCCCACCTCGAACCTGTTTCTGGGCAGCGGATTGTTTGATGATGCCGGCCTACGCGCCCGCGGAATCAAAAGCGGGATTGCCACCGATATTGGCGGGGGAACCAGTTATTCCATGCTGCAAACCCTGAATGAGGGCTACAAGGTGTTGCAGCTTCAAAACCAGACCCTGCATGCCTTGCGGGCTTTTCACTGGATCACGCGCGGCAATGCCGAGGTGTTGGGCTTGGCCGACAAAATCGGCACGCTGGACGCAGGCACAGAGGCCGATATCGTCGTCCTTGATCCGGCGGCCACCCCCGCCATGGCCCTGCGGATGGAACGTGCCGGAACCTTGGCAGAAGAGTTGTTCATCTTGCAGATGATGGGCGATGACCGCACCATTGCCCAAACCTATGTCGCAGGTCAGCCGCAAAAAGAAACCGCCCGATAGCAGCAACACCCCATTTTGCTTTCAGTGCTTACCCATTTCAATTTCGGCTAAATATTAGGCTACTCTGCCTAATTACCTGACATTAAATGGTAATTTAATAGATCACAAAACCACAAAAATACACTAAAACATAAATATACCCACTTCATCCATTGATTCGGGTAGAAAATAACTGTGGCGTTTGCGCAAAGCAGGCAATGCTCTTTGCATGACTTCACGATAAAAATGAACGAACAGGGAAGCAAAAAATGAACAATAATATTTTCAAACTCACCGCTTCGGCCATTGCTATCTGCGCTGCGGCACCGGTTTTTGCCGATGCGCTGACCGTCTACACCTCGCTTGAAGAAGAAGAGATCGCCATTTATCTGGACGCTGCCAAGGCGGCCATGCCCGATCTTGAAATTGACCTGTTGCGCCAGTCTACTGGCAAGCTTGGGGCAAGATTGCTGGCCGAGGCGGGCAACCCGCAGGCCGATGTGATCTGGGGCTGGGCCGTCACCGCGATGATGGACCCGCAGGTTCTGGAGCTGTTGGCACCGGTTGAGATTGCCGGCACCGAAGCGCTTGGCCCGAAATTCCGCGATCCCGATGGCCGCTGGTTTGCACAGATCGGATATATGGGGGCATTCTGTGTAAACACCGCGCGTCTGGCCGACAAAGGTCTGCCGATGCCGACAAGCTGGGCCGATCTGGCAGCACCGGAATTCAAGGATGAAATCCTGATGCCCGACCCCAATGAGTCCGGCACCGGCTATCTGCATGTGAACGCGGTCCTACAGGCTTTGGGTCTGGAGGAAGGCTGGAAGCTGCTGGAATCGGTTGATCCGAACATGGCGCAATATACCTCTTCGGGGTCCAAACCCTGCAAGTCGGCGCGCACGGGGGAATATACCGTCGGTATCTCGCTTGCTTTCACGGCAATGCAATCCATCGAGGAAGGCTATCCGCTGGCCATGGTGTTTCCATCAGAAGGTGTCGGGTATGAGTTGGAAGCCTCGGGCATAATGGCCAGCAGCGACCAGAAAGATGACGCGAAACGGTTCCTGGAATGGACAATGTCGGACGAGGCAATCGCCCTATTCCGCGAGCATAAGGCGCTTGTGACCGTCGCCGGAGGAGAACTATCGGAGACCGCAGCAAACGCCGGGCTTCCTGCTGATATTTCCACCGTGCTGGCCCCTGTAGATTTCATTGAATCCGCCGGCCGTCAGAACGAGATCAAGGCAGAGTGGCGCGAGAAGCTCGGCCGCTGATCCACGACACGGGCTGCGGGGGAATATCCCGCAGCCCTTTTCGCCAACCAATCCAGTACCCGTACAGAACCCCGTTCTGAACGCCTAATTCCGGGGTATACGGACATGTATCTTACTGTCAAAAACGTCACCAAACGCTACGGCACATTTACGGCCTTGGACGATGTTTCCATCTCAATCGAGCAGGGTGAATTTGTCTGCCTGCTTGGCCCCAGCGGTTGTGGTAAGACCACGTTGCTGCGGCTGATTGCCGGGCTGACCGACATCGACGAAGGTCAGGTTTTGCTTGAGGATGAAGTCCTGTCGGACGTGCCGGCGCGCAACCGGGGCTTTGGTATCGTCTTTCAATCCTACTCGTTGTTTCCCAGCATGACCGTTGCCGAAAACATCGGCTACGGGCTGAAAATCCGGAACGTACCAGCGGCCCAGATCAACGCACGGGTCGCCGAATTGCTGGAGATTGTGAAGCTTCCGCATCTGGCCAATAAATTCCCCGGACAGCTTTCAGGGGGGCAACAACAACGCATCGCCCTTGCGCGCGCGATTGCCGTTGATCCGCGCGTTTTGCTGCTGGATGAACCGCTTTCCGCGCTTGATGCCAAGGTGCGCAGCAGCCTGCGCGATGAGATCAGGCAGCTGCAAAGAACGCTGCAAATTCCAACGCTTATGGTCACCCATGACCAAGAAGAGGCGCTTGCGCTGGCCGATAAGATTATCTGCATGAACCACGGTGTCGTGGTACAGGCAGGCACCCCCGAGGATCTTTACTACCGGCCCGCAACCCGCTTTGTCGCGGATTTCATGGGGGTTAGTAATCTGATCCCGACCGAGATGGTCCGCCGGGAAATGCCAGCACTGCTGTCACAGCGCCCCGATGCCCCTGACGCACAATTTGACGCTTGCATCCGCCCTGAAAAAATTCAGATCAACGCCGATCCAAGGGGCAGCGCCACCATCCGCTCTGCCGGGTTTCTGGGCAATCTGACGCGCTACAAACTGGACAGCGTCTTTGGTGAGATGATGGTAGAGGTACACGGCCCCCAGCGCCTTACAGAGGGGCAAAAGGTTTCGCTTCAGATTTCGCCGTCCGATTGCACTTGGGTTGTCAACGATAGCTATGAGGTGCCGCAATGACCGCCGCATCCACCAATGCCACCGCCAAGCGCGGGATGCGTCTGGACAGTGACAAGGTGCTGGCAGCCGCCTGTGTGGCCATCCCGCTGATCGGCCTGACGCTGTTTTTCCTCTATCCAATGGCCACCGTTTTTTTACGGTCCATCACCACCGCCGATGGCAGCTACGGATTTGCCAACTATACCGAGGTGCTTGCCTCCAAGGGGTTTTGGCGTGCCACGCAGAACTCTATGGCAATGGGGGTCGCCACAACGATTGTCAGCGTGTTTCTGGGCTTTATCATCGCGCACGGGCTGCACCGCTGCGCATTTCGGGGCAAATGGATGATCCGCGGTGTCATCGTTTTGCCACTGCTCGCACCTTCACTGGTGCAGGCGCTTGGATTGATCTTCTTATTGGGCCGCAACGGGCTTGTCAGCCGCGCGATCGGGACAGAGGTGGACATCTACGGCTTTTGGGGTCTTTTGATCGCCAATACGCTTTACGCCTTGCCGCAGGCGGTGATGATCATCGGGGCCTCACTGGTTTTGCTGGATGCCCGCACCTATGAGGCCGCCGAAGTGATGGGCGCCAAACCGAGCCGTCAGTTTCGCGATCTGACCCTGCCCGCGATCTTTTTTGCCCTGCTCAACAGCGCCTTTGTCGTCTTTATCATCACGATCACCGATTTCGGCAATGCGGCGGTGATCGGCGGGGATTACTCTGTTCTTGCGACCGAGATTTATACTCAGGTGATCGGGCTGCGGAATTTCAACATGGGCGCCGTTGTTGGCATCATGCTGCTGTTGCCCACGGTGATTTCCTATGTGATAGAACGTCAGTCGATGAAGCGCCAACAGGGACGGCACGCAACCAACGTCCAACGCTTCGTGCCCAGCTTTTATGCCAAGCGCGACATCCCGATGGCGGCTGCTTGTTTTGCGGTCGTGGCGATGATTTTGGCGGTGATCGGCGTCGTGATCTACGCCAGCTTTGTCAAGCTCTGGCCCTATAACCAGTCACTGACCTTCAAGCATTTCGACATCACGCTGGCGGGTGGCTATGACTCGCTCTGGATCACCATTGCAATCTCGCTTGGGGCCGCGGCGGGCGGGACATTCCTGATCTTTCTGATGGCGCTGGGCCTGCGGCGGTTGTCGGGTGGTATCTCTCAGATGGTTCAGGTTCTGGCCGCGATGCCTGCGGCGGTGCCTGGTATCGTGCTGGGTCTGGCCTATATCCTGACCTTCAACTCTACCTCAACGCCGCTTTACCTGCTTTACGGAACGGCGGCGCTGATCGGGATCATCAACTTCTATCACTATCACACGCAGGCGTTTCTGACCGTGATGACCGGCTTTCGTCAGTTCCCAATGGCGCTGGAGGAAGCGGCGACAACGCTGGGCGCGGGGCTTGGCCGCACGGCGGTGAATGTGATCGCGCCTTTTGTGGCACCGATGCTGGTGGCTGTGTTCTTCTTTTTGTTCATGCGCTCTATGGTCACGCTCTCGGCGGTGGTGTTTTTGACCACGGCCAAGCTGGATGTGGCGGCGGTCACCATCATGCGACTTGACGATGCGGGGCTGACCTCACAGGCGGCGGCGTTTTCCACCTGTGTCATGGCGGTTGTCTGTCTTGCCTTGGGCGGGATGAAGCTTGCGATCATCTTGATGACGTGGGCACCACAAACGTCAAAAGAAGGCTAGGCCATGTGGTTCAAGGAACGCCATCAGCGCATTTTGCAGCTTTTGCAAAGCAGCCAGCAGGTCAACGCGAATGAGTTGGCCGATCTGCTTGGTGTATCGCGCGAAACCGTGCGCCGCGATCTGCTGGAGCTGGAAAGCGGCGGGCTGGTGGACCGCGTCCATGGTGGCGCGGTCCTGCCCCGCAAGGAAAGCGAGGCCCCGTTCGAGGCCCGCAAAAGCGCGCATCACCGCGCCAAGCAAGACATCGCCCGCAAGGCTGTGTCCCTTATTCCGGCGGGGGCATCGATCATGGTGGATGCCGGCACGACGACCAGCGTTTTTGGCAACGTGCTGGCCAAACTATCGGGGATCATGGTGATCACCAATTCCATCGACATCGCGCAAACCATCCGGGCGGCGGGTGCCGACATTGATCTGATCCTGCTCGGCGGGCAGATCGTATCGGATGTGCCCGCCACCTATGGTGAGCTGACCTTGTCAGAGATTGCCCGCTTCAAAGTGGATCTGGCCTTTATAGCCCCGGTCGCCGCCCATGCCACCGAGGGCGCTTTTTCCTTTGACCTTAAGGAAAGCGAGGTCGCCCGCGCAATGGTGGCACAGGCACATGAAACCGTCATTCTGTGCGACCGGAGCAAGCTTGGCCAAACCAGCCGCGTCCGCTTTTGCGAGGCGGGCCAGATCGACACGCTGGTGACGGACAGTCAGGCACAGCCCGAACAGATCGCCGCGTTCGAAAACACCAGCACAACCATTATTCTCTAACGCCCATAGCATAAAAGATCAGGAGAAGATCAATGACCAAGGCATCCGCCCCTCAAGCAAATGAGACCCACCTTGGCCAGATTTTGGCAGATAGTGAAGTCTTTGCGCGGGCGGCGGGCGAGACGGCCCGCAAGTTCTTTCGCAAGCACAATAATGTGGAGTTCAAAGAGGATGAAAGCCCCGTCACCGTCATCGACCAGATGATTGAACGCGACCTGAAACAGGCCATTGCGGCCAAATACCCCCAAGACGGGATATTTGGCGAAGAAAGCGGCGTTGACGGCGATTTGACCGGCAATCTTTGGGTCATCGACCCGATTGACGGCACCCGTTCTTTCATCTCGGGTAACCCGCTTTTCGGGATGCTGTTGTCCTATATGCAAAAGGGGGTGCCAATGGCCGGCATCATATCCATGCCCATGTTGGATGAGATTTACTGCGGCGCGGTCGGGCATCCGGCCACCTGCAACAGCCAGCCGATCAAGGTATCCACGCAACGCAGCATCGACGACTGCACCCTTTATATAAACGAGGGGGACAAAATGGTGGTCGAACATCCCGAAACCCTGTCGAAGCTGTTGCAAGTGGGGAAAACCCGCAGGTTCGGCTATGACTGCTATCCCCATGCCTTGCTGGCGGCGGGGCATATTGATGCCGTGGTGGATTTCGATCTCAAACCCTATGACTATCTGGCACTTACCCCCGTTATCGAGGCCGCTGGCGGGATTATGACGGACTGGCAAGGCAAGCCGCTTGACCTGTCCTCGGACGGGGAGGTGGTTGCGGCGGCGACGCCGGAACTGCACCGCGCGCTTTTGGCCTTGTTGAACGGTTGAACCATGCAAGAGAAAGCGAACACCATGTCCGAATCCGCAGTTGATGTCATAAACCCCAAAGGCAAGGGCCGCGTGGTTTTGCTCTGTGAACATGCTTCTAACCGGTTTCCAGAAACCTTTGGCGATCTGGGGCTGGCGGCGGATGATATTGACAGTCATGCCGCATGGGACCCCGGCGCGCTGGCGCTGGCCAAACGGCTGAGCCAGCACCTTGATGCGCCCTTGGTGGCGTCCACCGTGTCGCGTCTGGTCTATGACTGCAACCGTCCGCCTGAGGCCGCAAGCGCCACCCCCGCGAAATCAGAGCTGATCGAAGTGCCGGGCAACGCGGCCCTTACCCCCGCCGAAAAGGCACGGCGCGTTGCCGAGGTTTACGACCCCTTCTGCGCCGCCGTGACCAAGGTTCTGGACGCACGGGACGGCGGTACAATCGTCGTCACGGTGCATTCCTTTACGCCGGTCTATTTCGGCCAGCACCGCAAGGTAGAGCTGGGCCTGCTGCATGATAGCGACAGCCGTCTGGTCGATCTTATGCTTGAACAACGCACCGCATTGCCCCACCGTGTCGTCGAACGAAACCAACCCTATGGCCCCGATGATGGCGTTACCCATTCGCTGCAAAAACACGCCGTTTCGCGCGGATGCCCAAATGTCATGCTGGAGCTGCGCAACGACCTTCTGGCAACCCCGGAAAACGTAGAAACAATCGCAAATGAGATACTGACCCTCTTGATCCCGGCAGTAGAAAAACTCACCAATACGGAGACACCGAAATGAGCGCCAAAATGACCTTTGATGACTTGCAAGACCTCGTCGCCAAACGTGAAATCGACACGGTTCTGGTCTGCTTTGTGGACATGCAGGGCCGTCTGATGGGCAAACGTTTCCATGCGGGTCATTTTGTGGCGGGCGCTTGGGAAGAGACCCACTGCTGCAACTACCTTCTGGCGACCGATCTGGAGATGACAACGCCTGATGGCTTTGCCTCTACCAGCTGGGAACGGGGCTATGGCGACTATGTGATGAAGCCGGATCTGACCACGTTGCGTCCGGTGCCATGGTTGCCCGCAACCGCAATGGTGCTTTGTGATATTCTGGACCACAACACCCATGAAGAGGTCCCCCATTCCCCCCGCGCGATGCTGAAACGGCAAGTCGCCCGTCTGGCCGAAATGGGGTTTGAGGCAATGACCGCGACCGAACTGGAATTCTTCCTGTTCGAGAAAAGCTATGAGGAAATCAGCAAATCAGGCTTTCGTGATCTGACACCGATCTCGGGCTATAATGAGGATTACCACATCTTCCAGACCACCAAGGAAGAGCATGTGATGCGCCCGATCCGCAATCATCTGTGGGATGCGGGCCTGCCGATCGAATGCACCAAGGGTGAGGCCGAAACCGGCCAGGAAGAGCTGAACATCAAATATGCCGATGCGATGAAAACGGCGGAATATCACAGCATCGCCAAACATGCGGTCAAGGAGATCGCTTGGCAACAGGGCCACGCCGCCTCCTTCCTCCCCAAGTGGCACCACAGCAAGGTCGGCAGCTCCAGCCATGTTCACCAATCGTTGTGGAAAGATGGCAAACCCGCATTTTTCGATGACAGCGACGATCTGGGCATGTCGGATCTGATGAAACACTATATGGCGGGCCTGCTGAAATATGCGCCGGAATATACCTATTTCATGGCGCCCTATATCAACAGCTACAAGCGTTTCATGAAGGGGACTTTCGCGCCCACACGCGTCATCTGGTCGGTGGACAACCGCACCGCAGGCTTCCGCCTTTGCGGGCAAAACTCCAAGGCGATCCGCGTTGAATGCCGGATTCCGGGCTCGGATATGAACCCCTATCTGGCGATAACGGGGATGCTGGCGGCAGGCATCGCGGGGATCGAGGAAAAGCTGGACCTGCAAGCCCCCGCCACGGGGGATATCTATCAAGGCGACACCGGCATGATTCCGGGCAATCTGCGCGATGCACGTGAAACTCTGCTTGCATCTACGATGCTACGCAAGGCATTGGGCGATGATGTTGTCGATCACTATGCGCGCGCCGCCGAGGTGGAGATCGAGGAATTTGACCGCGTCGTCACCGATTGGGAAATCGCACGCGGATTTGAACGGGTATAAATGAGGCTAACATGACTGAAACACTTAAATGTATCTCGCCGATTGATGGATCGGTGTTTGCCACGCGCCAGACATTGTCTATCGATGAGGCCCGTGCGGCCGTTGATCGTGCAAGGGCTGCGCAAAAAGCCTGGGCCGCGCGCCCGATGGAGGACCGCATCGCGCTGGTCATGGCGGCGGTTGCGGCGGTCGGTGACATGAACGACCAGATCGTGCCAGAGCTGGCACAGATGATGGGCCGTCCCGTGCGCTATGGCGGCGAATTCGGCGGCTTCAAGGAACGTGCCTCCTATATGGCCGACATCGCAAAAGAGGCGCTGGCCGATATCCTTGTGGGTGAGGATGCGCAGTTCAAACGCTACATCAAACGCCTGCCGCATGGTGTGGTTTTTGTCGTCGCTCCATGGAACTATCCCTATATGACGGCGATCAACACCGTGGCCCCTGCGCTTATCGCGGGCAATGTCGTGATGTTGAAACATGCCACCCAAACCCTTTTGGTGGGTGAGCGTATGGCAGAGGCCTTTCATACGGCGGGCATTCCTGCGGATGTGTTCCAGAACCTCTATCTGTCCCATGATACCACAAATGACCTGATTGCGGGGAATGCGTTTGATTTCGTCAATTTCACCGGCTCGGTCGGTGGCGGTCAGGCGATGGAGCGCGCCGCGGCCGGCACCTTTACCGGCGTCGGCACAGAACTGGGCGGCAAAGATCCCGGCTATGTGATGGAGGATGCCGATTTTGACGCGGCGGTTGAGACGCTGATCGATGGCGCGATGTTCAACTCGGGGCAATGCTGCTGCGGGATTGAGCGGATCTATGTGCATGAAAGCCTGTTTGACGATTTCGTTGCCAAGGCCGTGGCCATTGTGAACGGCTACAAGCTGGGCAATCCGCTGGATCAGGACACCACGATCGGCCCGATGGCCAACCTGCGCTTTGCCACCGAGGTGCGCGCCCAGATCGATGAGGCCGTGGCGGCAGGCGCCAAGGCGCATATCGACCCTTTTGCCGAAGATGACGGCGGCGCCTATCTGACGCCGCAAATCCTGACCAATGTCACCCATGACATGCGCGTCATGCGCGATGAGAGCTTTGGCCCCGTTGTCGGCATCATGCCCGTCAAGGATGACGCCGAGGCCATCCGCCTGATGAATGACAGCCAGTTCGGATTGACGGCCTCTCTCTGGACCAAGGACATCGACAGGGCGCAAGCGGTCGGTGACCAGATTGAGACAGGGACGGTGTTCATGAACCGTGCCGATTACCTCGATCCCGGCCTGTGCTGGACGGGATGCAAAAGTACCGGGCGCGGCGGCGGTCTGTCGCTGATCGGCTATCACAACCTTACACGTCCAAAATCATACCACCTCAAGAAAGCTACGTCATGAAACTCATAGGAAACTGGTCCTACCCGACAGCAATCCGTTTTGGTGCCGGCCGCATTACCGAGATCGCCGAGGCCTGCCGTGCCGCTGGCATCACCAAGCCGCTTCTGGTGACCGACAAGGGTCTTGCCGGCATGGACATCACGGCCAAGACGCGGGCAATCCTGAAGGATGCCGGTCTGTGTGACGATATGTTCTCGGATGTTGATCCGAACCCCTCGGACAAGAACGTCGAGGTCGGGCTGAAATTCTATCGTGATGGCGGTTACGATGGCGTGATCGCCTTTGGCGGCGGATCGGGGCTCGATCTGGCCAAGGTGCTGGCCTTCATGGCCGGACAAACCCGCCCGCTGTGGGATTTTGAGGATGTCGGCGATTGGTGGACCCGCGCCGATCCTGACGGCATCCATCCGGTTGTGGCCATACCGACAACCGCCGGAACCGGATCCGAGGTGGGCCGCGCCAGCGTCATCTCCAATTCGGCAACAAATGAAAAGAAGATCATCTTCCACCCCAAGATGCTGCCCGTCCAAGTCATCTGCGACCCCGAGCTGACCGTCGGCATGCCCAAGTTCATCACCGCCGGCACCGGTCTGGATGCCTTTGCCCATTGCGTTGAGGCCTATTCATCACCGCATTACCACCCGATGTCCCAAGGCATCGCGCTGGAAGGGATGCGTCTGGTCAAGGATTACCTGCCCCGCGCCTATGCCGATGGCACCGATCTTGAGGCACGCAGCCATGTGATGAGCGCGGCTGCCATGGGCTCTACCGCGTTCCAGAAAGGGCTGGGGGCGATCCATGCGATTTCGCACCCGATCGGCGCGATCTATCACACCCATCATGGCACCACGAATGCGGTCTGCATGCCCGCCGTTCTGCAATTCAACCGCAGCGCCATCGCAGAGCGTTTTGGTGCAGCCTCGGCCTATCTTGGCATTGCCGGGGGCTTTGACGGGTTCTGTGCCTTTGTCGATGATCTGAATGCGTCAATGGCGATCCCGAAAACGCTGACCGAATTGGGCGTCAAGGATCCTGACATCGACCGTCTGGTCAAGGACGCATTGGCCGACCCAAGCACCGGCGGCAACCCGATCACTATGACGGCGGAAAATACCCGCAAGCTGATCGAGGATTGCCTGTAAGAAAAGATCTGCGCGACCGGCCCTCAGGCTGGTCGCACACGCCGCAGGGATTGCACCACGGACACCAATATCAACGCCGCAATCGCCGCCACAAAAGCAGCTGAAATCGGGCGCTCCAGAAAAATCATCGGATCACCGCGGGAAATCAACAACGCCCTGCGCAGGTTGGTTTCAATCAACGGACCCAAGACAAATCCCAACAGCAGCAGCGCCGGATTGAACCGCGCCAGCGACAGCGCGTAACCAATCGCCCCGATCAGCGCGACGGCAAAAATATCAAAAGGCGCGCCTCGTACCGAATAAACCCCGAGACATACAAAGATCAGGATCGCGGGATAAAGCCAGCGGAACGGGATGCGCAACATCGACACCCAGATACCGATCAGCGGCAGGTTCAGGATCAGCAACAACAGGTTCCCGATACCAAAGCTGGCGATCAGCCCCCAAAACATATCCGGTCGCGCCTCCAGCATCAGCGGGCCGGGCTGCACACCGTGAATAACCAGCGCGCCCAGCATCAAGGCCATGATCGGATCGCCGGGGATGCCCAACGTCAACGTTGGCACAAAGGCGCTGATGGCGGCGGCGTTATTGGCGGCCTCGGGGCCTGCTACACCTTCAACCGCGCCATTGCCGAACTTTTCGGGATGGCGTGAGATACGGCGCTCCGTCGCATAGGCAAGAAAAGACGAGATGGTGGAACCTGTCCCCGGAAGTGCGCCGAAAAAGCTGCCAAGGCTGGCGCCGCGCAGGGCCGGAAAGGGGATGCGTTTCAACTCTTCGCGGCGGGGCAACAGATCGCGCATCGCAATGCGGCGCGGCACGCCGGTACGTTCAGCCACCTGAATATTGGCGATAACCTCGGCCACGCCAAACAGCCCCATCGCCAAAGCGACAAGGTTCACACCGTCCATCAGCTCTGCCTGACCAAAGGTGAAACGTTGCGCGCCGGAATTCACATCCGTCCCGACACAGCCAAGGATCAATCCCAGCACAACCATGGCAAGCCCCTTGGCCGGATGCTTTGCCCCGATGGTCGAGGCCGCGACAAGGCCAAGGATCATCATCGCCGCATAATCAGCCGCGCCAAAGGCCGTCGCCGCACGCGACAAAAACCCTGACAACACGATCAAAACACAGATGCCAAAGAAGGACCCCAAAAAGCTGGAGGTCATCGAGGTGAACAACGCAACCCCCGCCCGCCCCTGCTGTGCCAATGGATAGCCGTCAAGCGTGGTCACCGCCGATTGCGGCGTCCCCGGCAAGCGCAGCAGAATAGAGGCCACCGCACCGCCATATTGCGAGCCATAATAAACCCCTGCCAGCATGATCAGCGCGGCCTCTGGGCTAAGGTAATAGGTGATCGGCAACAAAAGAGAGATCGTCGCCATTGCACCAATCCCCGGCAAAACGCCGACAAATGTGCCCAGCACCACGCCGAACACGCAATAGATCAAGACCTCCGGTTGCAACGCAACACTTAGCCCGTGCAGAAAACCTTCCCAACCGCTCATGCCCGGCCCCTTATGATTACGACGGCCATAGCGGAACGGTCATCCGCAACCCATAGTGAAATACCAAAACCGACAGCAAGGTGACAACCACCGCCAGCAAAACCCGCCAGCCAAGCCTGCGATCCGGCGCCGCGATGGAGGCGATCAGGACCGTTGCCACCGTCACCGGCACCAGCCCGCCACGCTCTACCCCCGCCGCAAAGACAAGAAGCGCCACCAGAACGGCAAGCGCGTCTTTCCATGCGATCGGGGTTTCCTGCCCTGCCCGCATCCAGGCGGGAACGGCGATCACCAAACCAAGAACCGCCAGCACACCACCAAGCATGGCGGGAAAAAACCCCGGCCCCATGCGCCTGACAGAGCCCATATCATAATGAACCGCCGCATAAATCACGATGAACAGGCCGATGGCGGCCAGAATGGCACCACCGGCCAGATCAGGGATATCACGCTTCATAGATCAGTTTTTCGCGTCGATCCGGTCAAGAACAGCGCCCCAGATCTCGGTGTCTTCGACGATCCGCTGTTGCAGTTCGGCCGCCGTGCCGCCCGCAACCTGCCAGCCCATATCCGCCAGACGCTTTTGCACGGCAGGATCGGCAAGGATCACGTTGATGTCGGCGTTCAGCTTGTTGATGATCGCCTCATCCGTTCCGGCCGGCGCGATGAAAGCGTTCCACAGCTCGGCCCGGAAATCATCAGGAAGCCCGGCCTGACCGGCCATAACAGGCACACCCGGCGCCTGATCGAAGGGCACCTGTGAGGTAATGCCAAGGATCTTCAGCGTGCCTGCCTCGACATACTGCATGGCCGCCGATGGCGCCATAAAGCCGGAGTCGATCTCATGCCCGATGATCGCTGTCGTCACCTCGGCATAGGAGGTGTAGGGGATGTGCAACATCTCAACGCCCGCACGATCCGAGAACAGCTCGGCGGTCAGATGCGCGCCGGACCCTTTGCCAACCGAACCATAGCTTACCACCTCTGGCTCTGCTCCGGCGGCGGTAACAAAACCTGCC
Source organism: Pseudorhodobacter aquimaris (assembly GCF_001202025.1). Taxonomy (GTDB): domain Bacteria; phylum Pseudomonadota; class Alphaproteobacteria; order Rhodobacterales; family Rhodobacteraceae; genus Pseudorhodobacter; species Pseudorhodobacter aquimaris. The sequence goes on along the minus strand of NZ_LGHS01000052.1, from coordinate 239,267 downwards.
AGATCGTCGGCCACAAAATCGGCAGCAACCACAAGAACCAGCGGCGAGGTTGCGATCAAGGCAACAGGGGCCACATCCGCCGCAACGTCATAGCCAAGATCCGGCACCAGACGCGGTGCGGTTGTCATCGGACCATTGATCGTGGTGCCAAAGGTATAGTCCTGATCCTTGGCGTTCAGCATTTGCTGGATGCCGATCACACCGCCGGCACCGGGCTTGTTCTCGATCACGATCGGCTGGCCCAATGTGGCGGCCAAGGGGTCAGTCACGATGCGCGCCAAAAGATCCGGCGACGACCCAGCAGGAAAGCCCACAAAAGTGTGCAGCGGCTTGCTTGGCCATGCAGCGTCTTGCGCCAAAGCAGGTGTTGCAAACGTTAGAACGGCAGCACCGATAAGGGCTGCGCGGCGCGAAATGGTCATATCTGTTTCCCCCGAAAATAATGTGGCACCAAAGAAATGCTGTGCCGCGCAAGATCGTCGAAAACACATCATATGGCAAGCCGATGCCTGCGCTTAAAATCACTTGGCGTATACGGGGCTGATCGTGGGCTGTGTGGGGACAGTTGACTGCGTGTCGTGAACCTCTAACATCGGTTAGCGGATACGTTATGCAGCAAAAACGCTGCACTTGGGGAGGCAAGGAAAATGAACACTTTTATTCGCGCGCTCGCGGTTTCAGCATCGTTGGCACTGCTTGGCGGAACCTCCGCTCAGGCGCTTACGGTGTATTCCAGCGTTGATGAGGAAAACTCTACCGTCATATTGAAGGCCTTTACCGATGCCACGGGTGTTGCGGTGGATATGGTGTTCCTGTCATCGGGACCTGCGCTGTCGCGGATTGAGGCCGAAAAGAATAATCCACAGGCCGATGTATGGTTCGGTGCGCCAAGCGAAAACCACATCCTTGCCCGTGAACGCGAGTTAACGCAGGCCTATGTTTCGGCCAATGCCGACGGGCTGACCGATCAGTTCAAGGATGCCGATGGCTATTGGCATGCGATCTATACCAACCCGCTGGCATTCGGGGTTCGCACCGATATTCTGGCCGAACGCGGCGCGCCTGTGCCGACCTCTTGGGCGGACCTGTCCGATCCGGCCTATAAGGGCCTGATCCAGATGCCCTCACCGCAATCTTCTGGCACGGCCTATGCCGTCATCCTGACCCTGCGTGAGATCATGGGCGAGGATGCTGCCTTCGACTATATGAAAACCCTCAACCCCAATATCCAGACTTATACCCAAAGCGGCACCGCCCCTTCGGGCGCGCTAAGCGTGGGCGAAACCCCGCTTGCGATACAGTTCACGCCGGGGTTCTTGAAACTCAAGGATGAGGGCTTTCCGGTAGAGGTGGTCTTTGCCTCCGAGGGAGTCGGCTATGAGGTGGCGGCGATGTCCATACTGGCGGGCACGCAAAACCTTGATGATGCCAAGACGCTGGTGGACTGGATGACCTCAGCCGCGGGCCAACAGGCGATGATCGACGCCAAGACCTATTTCCTGCCGGTGCGCGCCGATGTGAATGCCGGTGAGGGGGTGTCCTCGCTCGATCAGATCAACCTGGTTTCCTATGATCCGGCCTATGCGTCCGAGAACCGCCAGCGGCTGGTGGATCGCTGGACCGACGACGTTCTGGGCCAGTAGGGGCGCATGGCGCTGTTCACAAAATCCGCGCGCCAGATCAAGGTGCTGGCGCGCGATCCGGTGCTATTGGCGCTGATCGTAGTGATCTTTGCCTCGGTGGCGATATTCGTCGTCTATCCGCTGGTCAAAGTACTGATCGCGAGCCTTCAGGTTCGCGGCACCTGGACGCTGGAGACATTCTCACAGCTTGGCCAGCGACGCCTTTACCGTAACGCCATCGTCAACAGCCTGAGCGTGGGCGCGCTGGTCGGCCTGCTGGGCGTTGTGATCGGCTATATCGCGGCATTTGTGCTGACACGGCTGGATGTACCGGGACGGCGTATTCTGCATTACCTGACATTGCTGCCGATCATCTCTCCGCCGTTCGTGTCGGCGGTGTCGATCCTATTTCTGTTCGGCTTTAACGGCGTCATCACCAAACAGGTTCTGGGGTTGCAAGACTTCAGCATCTACGGCTTTCACGGTGTGGTCTTGAGCCAAGTCCTGACCTTCGCGCCGATTGCCTATCTATCCTTGCGCGGGGTTTTATCCTCGATCAATCCGGTGCTAGAGGATGCAGCCCTGAACGTCGGCGCGTCGGGCTGGCAAGCGTTTTGGAAGGTGACCTTTCCGCTTTCACTGCCCGGTGTTGCCAGCGCCTTTTTGATTGTCTTTATCGAATCCATGTCGGATTTCGGCAACCCGCTGGTGCTTGCCGGTGCGGCCTTTCCAATGCTGGCCCCGCAAGCCTATCTGGAGATCACCGGATCATTCAACCTTTCACGCGGGGCGATGCTGGCGGTGGTGTTGCTTATCCCTTCGCTGACCGCCTTTGCGATCCAGCGCTATTATCTGGGCAAACGGCAATATGTCACCGTGACGGGCAAGCCCTCTGCCTCGGCGTCGCGTATCGTCAGCCCCGGCGTGAAATGGTCGCTTTATGCGCTGGTCGTACTGTTTGCGGCGGTTGTGACGCTGTTTTACGGGGTAATCGTGATCGGGGCCTTTACCCGCGTCTGGGGCTTTGACTATGCGCCCACGCTTGCACATTTCGCCTATGTTTTCGATGTCGGTTTTGACGCGGTAACGGACACGCTAATCATCGCCCTGATCACCACCCCCCTCAGCGGCGTGCTGGGCATGGTTGTGGCCTTTCTGATCGTGCGACAGCGGTTTCCCGGCCATGATCTGCTGGAATTCGGCGCCATCCTTAGCTTTGCTGTGCCGGGGACGGTTGTGGGCATCGGCTATATCCTGGCGTTCAACAGCCCGCCTTTCGTGCTGACAGGTACGCTGACCATTCTGGTTTTATGCTTTGTGTTCCGCTATGTGCCCGTCGGTATCCAGTCCGGCGTGGCCGTGCTGCGCCAGATTGATCCGTCGATAGAAGAGGCCGCGCGCAACCTTGGTGCAGGATCAGTCACCACATTCCGCAAGGTGACGCTGCCCCTGATCGCGCCCGCCTTTTTCACCGGGCTTGTCTATGCCTTTGTGCGGGCGATGACGGCGATCAGCGCGGCTATCTTCTTGGTCTCGGCGAATTGGAACCTGATGACGGTGCAGATCCTCAATCAGGTGGGGTCGGGGCGATTGGGGGTGGCTGCGGCCTATTCTCTCGTGGTGATCGGTATTGTTCTGGTCGCCATCGTGATTATTCAGACGGGGGTGGCGCGAATGACCCGCCATTCCGTTTCGGTGAAGGTATAGCATGACAGAATCGGTCCGTATCCAGAACCTTGTCAAGGCGTTCGACAATCCTGACAAAACGGCCAAGCCGGTCTTGGCCGTCGACACCGTCAGTCTTGATATCAAACCGGGGGAGCTGGTGACACTGCTTGGCCCGTCAGGCTGTGGCAAAACCACCTTGCTGCGGATGGTCGCAGGGTTTGAGGAACCCACCGCAGGCGAGATATATTTTGGCGACCGGCATATGAACAACGTGCCGCCGAACCGGCGCGATGCGACGATGGTATTTCAGTCCTACGCGATCTTTCCGCACCTTAGCATCTTTGAGAATGTCGCCTTTGGCCTGCGCCTGAAGTCGCTCAAGACTGCCGCGCTGGAAAAGCGGGTGACGGATGTGCTGGATATGGTCGGGCTGTCGGGCATGGCGAACCGCTCTCCGAACCAACTCTCGGGTGGGCAGCAGCAACGGGTGGCACTGGCCCGCGCCATCGTGATGGAGCCGCGGTTGCTGTTGTTTGATGAGCCGCTGTCAAACCTTGACGCCAAGCTGCGCGACCAGATGCGGGTGGAGATCCGCGAGTTGCAACAGCGGCTGGGGATCACCAGCCTTTATGTGACCCATGATCAAATTGAGGCGATGAGCATCTCGGACCGCATTGTTATCATGCGCGGCGGCAAGGTCGAACAGGTCGGCACCCCCCGAGAGATCTATGCCCAACCCGCCAATCGTTTCGTTGCCGAATTCATCGGCCGCGCGAATTTTATGTCAGCAAAGGTGGTCGATCAAAACACGGTCAGCGTCGCGGGCACGCAGCTTGCAGTTGCCACCCCGCTGGAGGCTGCACCGGGTACCGATGTCACCTTGCTGATCCGGCCCGAATTCATCACGCTTTCGGCCAGTGAAGGGATGCTTGCCGGCAGCGTGAAACGGGTGATGTTTCTGGGCAATCTGACCGAATATCTGGTCGAGGTTCCGGGAACCGAGCCGTGGCTGATTGAGCTGAGCGGGGCCGACAGCGGCATCTTTGCGGTTGGCGAAACCGTCAACCTGTCGCTGCCCGCCGCTGCGCTGCATGTGTTGATGGAATAGCTGTTCTAGATCAACAGAACCTGCGTTCCGACTTTGGTCAAGTCGAACAACTGCGCGATATGTTCGTTGTAAAGCCCGACACAGCCGTTTGAGGACCGGCGACCGATCTTGCGCGTGTCATGTGTGCCGTGGATCCGGTAATAGGTCCAGGACAGATGCAGCGCATGGGTGCCCATCGGGTTCTCTGGCCCCGGCCCCACCACATCGGGCCATTCGGGGTTACGCTTTTTCATTTCTGGCGTTGGCCGCCACGTTGGGCCGACAACTTTTTTAACGATCTCGGTCCGGCCCAAACGTGTCAAATCGTCGGTCAGCGGAACCGAGGTCGGGTACAGCTTGTAGATGGATTGGTCTTCTGACCAGAAATGGAGCGCGCGCGATCTGGTATCAACCAAAATCGCCCCGTTCTTGGTGTCCGAGAAATAGGGTTGCCAATCGAGCATCCGAAAACTGGAGATGTTATTGCGGGCCGTGCTTTGCGGCTCAAACTCGGTGGTACCATCCTGCGCAAATCCGGGAACAGCCGACATAGCCAAACCGGCAGTGGCCGCACCCAAAAGCGTACGACGGTTCAAATTGATGGCGCGGACGGTTTTCATCCGACGAACTCCTTTTACGTTTCTGTTGCGCAAGATAACCCCTATTGGTGTCTTTTTCAAATCACAGACCTGTTGATTGGCCAAGTCACGCAGAGTTGCGTTTGCTCATGCTTGTGCGAACAGCTAAAGACAAGCGTGGCTTGCACCGAATGGAATCTAAATGAAAGCTCTATCAGTTATCGTCGTCTGCGCCTCATTTGCGCTTGCAGCATGTGGAACAGGTACCCAGATCCGGGTGGGCAGCGATGGACGCCCATTGCCACAGGTTTATACCATATCTGGTGGGCAAGAAGACAAGATCCCCTTCCGGTTGCTTGATTCCGTCAACGCATTGCGCGGCGCCAAAGGGGCCGCGCCGTTGCGCTACAACGCCCAGCTGAATGCCGCGGCAGCGACCCATTCACGCGACATGTCGGTGCAGAATCGGCCGTGGCATTTCGGGTCTGACGGATCGTCGCCCTTGGACCGTGTCAGACGCGTTGGCTATACCGGGCATCTGATCGGTGAAAATATTTCTGAAACATTTGAAACAGAGCTTGAGACACTGTCGGCATGGATGGCAGAGCCAAACACGCGTGAGGTGATCATGGACCCCAAGGCCACCGAAATCGGTTTTGCATGGTTCCAAGAGCAGAACGGCAAGATCTGGTGGACAATGGTGACGGGCACCTAAGCGCCGGTCGTAACCAGTCAGCGGTAGATGTGGATCGGCGTTCCGTCGCGAACCATCGCATAGATATCCTCCATCTCGCGATCGGTCACCGCGATGCAGCCCCAGGTCCAGTCGCCCTTGTTGCGCCCGCTATAGCCGGTTCTGCCGTGGATAAAGATATCACCGCCCGGCTCTTTGCCGCGTGACTTGGCATAGGCGATATCGGCCTTGTTGGGATAGCTGATCCCGATCGACAGGTGGAACTGACTGCGCGGATTGCGACGGTCGATGTAATAAAGCCCCTCTGGCGTTTTGCCGTCGCCCTCAAACTGTTTGTGACCCTCGGGGGCAAAACCCAGCGCCATGTCATAGGTTTTCAAAATCTTGCCGTGGTGGAACAGCTGCATTTTGCGCGCGTCCTTATAAACCACGACCTTGGTCACCTCTGGCCCTTTATAGGTGCGGAACTTCGGGTCGCCACCACAGGCCGCAAGGCCCAGAACCACAAATAGTACCGCAATAAGTCTTAGCGCCCGCATAATATGCCTCATGTGTTTCCTGCATCGCAGGTTCTTGTACCCTCTACGCTGGTTTACGCTAAAGGCACAGCGGCTTTCGCCATGTTCACTATTTCTTATCGCGGTTAATATTTTCCAAATGCCGCTCGATGACCGCAAGGCGCTGACGGATATCATCGCGGTATTCATCGGTCCTCAGGTTGTCCGCCTCATTGTGCGCATCCTGCATGGAATTCACGATAAGGCCGACCAGAAGGTTCACCACGGCAAAGGTTGTCACCATGATGAAAGGCACGAAAAAGCCCCAGGCATAGGGGAATACCTCCATCACAGGGCGCACAATTCCCATCGACCAGCTTTCCAACGTCATGATCTGGAACAAGGAATAGGCCGATTGCCCGAGAGAGCCGAACCACTCAGGGAAATCCGCCCCGAAAAGTTTCGTCGCCATCACCGCCCCGATATAAAAGATGATCGCCATCAACACAAAGACCGAGCCCATCCCCGGAAGGGCCGTCACAAATCCCTCAACCACGCGGCGCAGCGATGGCGCCACAGAGATAACGCGCAGCACCCGCAATATTCGCAACGCCCGCAGCACCGAAAGCGATTGCGCCCCCGGAAGCACCGCGATGCCAATGATAACCGCATCAAAAATATTCCACCCGGATTTGAAAAACCGCAAATCAAAGGCAAACAGCTTGAGCAAGATCTCGATGACGAAAATCGTCAGGCAAAGCGTATCCAGCAACCGGATTAACGGGCCAAACGCATCCATGACAGGTTGCGAGGTTTCCATACCCAAGAGCACGGCGTTAAACAAAATAACACCGATGATAAATCGTTGCGTGGCAGGGTTATTGATCAGATCGGCAACGCGCTGGCGCAGGGTCATCGGGGGCTCATGGTTCAAGTTTCTATACGCCGCTTACAGGCTAAAACGGGCGGCAAGCTCCACATGGGCAGACCAGCGGAACTGGTCAATAGGCTGCACCCAATCAAGTTTATATCCCGCATCCAGCAAAATCCGTGCATCACGCGCAAAAGTGACAGGATTACACGAAACAAAGGCAATTACCGGCACACGCGCGGCGGCCAGCGTTTTGGTCTGCGCCTCGGCCCCTGCGCGCGGCGGGTCAATCACCACGGCTTGCACCTTTTTGAACTCATCCGGTTCCAGCGGGCGGCGGAACAGATCGCGGGCCTCGGTGGTGATACGTTTAAGGCCCTCGGCCATCCGCCAGCCTTTATCAAGGGCGGTGGTCATCGCCGCGTCGCCTTCAACGGCGTGAACCTCGGCCGTTTCCGCCAAGGGCAAGGCAAAGGTGCCTGCACCCGCAAAAAGGTCGGTGATGCGTTTGGCATTGCCCACGGCCTCTTGCACCGCAGCCAAAAGATCGGCCTGACCTTCCTCGGTTGCCTGCAAAAACGCGCCGGGGGGTGGGGCGACATGGGCGCGGCCCATCGCCTGCATGGGGGCGGTGCGCAGGGCGATCACCTCATCCTTCCACGTCAGCCGTGACAGGTTATGGGCCTCGGCCACGCGCGCCAGTTCAAACCGCAGCTGCCCGTCCAGCGGCTTGCCGCCCGTCACCATTACATCCGGCCCCGCAAGGGTGCGTGTCACCGTCAGCGCCAGTTCCGTTTTCCGCGAACCACCCGCCATGACCAAGGCCTCAAGCGCAGGGAAAGCGGCCTTCAGATCCGGGTGCAGAAGCTGACATTGCGGCACCGCCACCAATGTATCCGAGCCGCGCGCATGAAAGCCCAAAAGCGTGCCGCCCTTGGTGCGCCGCCCTGCAATCGTCGCCCGCCGCCGCGATAGGGGGGGCGAGGTCTTGATCGGCCGCAACGACATCTCGATCCCCTGCCCCGCCAGCGCCGAGCGCACGACATCGGTTTTCCATTCCGCCACAAAATCATCATTTGCATGCTGCACCAAACAACCGCCACAGCTGCGCGCATGGGTACAGGGCGGGCGCACACGGTTGGGCGACGGCGTGATGATACGCGGCTTTTCCAGACGGTTGCCCACCAGATCGCCTTCGACCACCTCACCGGGCAGCACTTGCGCCACAAAAATCGGGCCGTTTTCGCCCTGTGCAATCGCGTCGCCCAAATGGCCAAGCCGTTCGATGGTTACTATCACTCTGCTGCCTCTTCCGATCCAATGAAGCCGCCGGATTGACGGCTCCAATAGCGCGCGTAAAGCCCGTCTTGGGCCAAAAGCGCGTCATGACTGCCTTCTTCGACTATGCGACCATTGTCCAGCACAACAATGCGGTCCATCTCGGCAATCGTTGACAGACGGTGCGCAATGGCCAGCACGGTTTTGCCCTCCATCACGCGGCCAAGGGTGGTTTGAATGGCGGCCTCCACCTCACTATCAAGCGCGCTTGTCGCCTCATCCAACACCAAAATCGGTGCGTCTTTGAGGAACGTCCGCGCCAATGCGATCCGCTGCCTCTGCCCGCCCGAAAGCTTGACACCCCGTTCACCCAGATAGGCGTCATAGCCCTTGCGGTCATTGTGATCGACCATAGTGGTGATGAAATCATGCGCCTCGGCCGCGCGGGTCGCCGCCATCACCGCCTCATCATCCGCGTCAGGGCGGCCATAGCGGATGTTGTCGCGCGCCGAACGGTTGAACATCGCGGTTTCCTGCGTGACCATACCGATTTGCCGACGCAAGCTTTCTTGTGTCACCTCGCGCACATCATGTCCGTCGATCAAAACAGCGCCTTTTTCGGCATCATAGAGCCTTAAAAGCAAGGAAACCAAGGTGGATTTACCCGCCCCCGATGCCCCCACGATCCCCAGCTTTTCGCCCGCGCGAATGGTCAAATTGATGTTTTCCACCCCGCCGCGCCTGCGACCATAAGCAAAGGTTACATTGTCAAAGGTTACCTCGCCCTTCACCCGGGGCAAGCTTATCGCCTTCGGATTGTCGGCCAATGTGTGGGGAACGGCCAGCGTCTGCATCCCGTCCTCAACCTCGCCCACCGAAGTATAGATCGACATCAGCGTAAAGCTGACCCAGCCCGACATTTGCGCAATCCGCATAGAGATCGCACCCGCCGCCGCAATCGCCCCCGCCGTCGTCTGGCCATTCGTCCAAAGCCAGATCGTGCCGCCGATCAACAACAAGGGCAGCGCCCCCGCCAAAGTCATCAGTGAAAACCGGAACAGGGTCGAGATTTGGCCAAACTCCAACGAGCGGTCGCGGAATACCTGCATCGCCTTCAGGGCCACGCGGTCCTCGAACGCGGCATGCGCAAACAGCTTTACCGTTTTGATATTGGTGATCGTATCAACCACCTGCCCCGAAACCATCGCCCGCGCCGAGGCACGTGCCGCCGAATTGACCCGCACCCGCGGCATGAAAAAGCGGATGGTGAACACAAAAGCCACCAGCCACGCAAGCAATGCCAGTCCCACGCGAAAATCCACCGCAACCAGAAACACAGCCGACCCGATCACCGAGGCCAGCGCAAAGGCCACCGTGTTGATCACCTCGGTTGCTACATCCGTGACCGCGCGCGCCGCCTGCATCTGTTTTTGCGCGATCCGCCCGGCAAAATCATTGTCAAAGAACGTAACCGCCTGCCCCAAGGTCCAGCGATGCAGCCGCGACAACACCAGCGGCAACACATTCGGCCCCACGATAATGGAGTTGGACGCAGCCGAAGCTGCAAAGGCCAAGGGTCGCAGTATCAGGTAAAATCCGACAAAACCAACCAAGAGCCAGAAATGTTGGGTAAAAAAAACCTCGGCCCCTGTTTCCACGGCAGCGTCGATCACCCAGCCAAGGAAGAGGGCCGAGATTACCTCCATCCCGCCGGCAATCGCAGACAGCACCCCGGCAAGAAGGAGCATCAGCCAACTGCCTGAAAGGCACCAGCGGAAGAACGCGCCAAGCGTTTGCGGAGGGGGGCCGTCTGCAGGGCGAAAAGCCTCAATCAAGCCGCCGATACGGGTCACAATGCTCATTCCAAATCCTTTGTCACCACAGGCCCAGCGCGGCGGTCCAAGTATTGATATAGTGCCGCAGAGGCAAAAGCGAAACCTCACGCCAGAAGATCGGCCTTCGTCAAAGCAAATCCGGATGCGATCCAGCGATCCTCTAACATGCGCAACTGCGCGCCAAGGGCAGCACCCTGAAACGCGGGCATTAGGTCGGCGGCAGAAATCGGCAGCCCCGCCTGCGCACCAAGCTGCACCTGCGCTTTCCAATTCTCTGGCGGTGGGGTCTCAAGCATTGCCGCACGCGACAGCGTAATCACCCCGGCCATATCCGCGCCAAAACGATAGCCAAGCTCTGCCGGGCTACGCATATTGCCAACCTCTTTGCGGATCAGCGTGATTTGGGCTAGGTCGCTTCGCGACAAACGCAGGGTTTCAACCGCACCGCCTAAGACCGCCAAACGCCCTTGCCATGAACGCAGCCCGAAATGCACCGCAATCGGCAAGGCACGCGCATCAGCCCCCGGCAAAGCAGCCGCCAAGATGCCCGATTGCGCCATGCTTGCCACGGCAAGCGACGGATCGGGTGCAGACAGCAGCTTGCAAAATTCAGCACCGACACGTTCGCGTGAAAGTTTCTCTATTCCTGCAGAATTTGCAGCACAGGCGGCCAGGCCTTCGGCATCGAGGCCCAGCAATGGGTCACCATACCACGCAAAAAACCGAAAGAACCGCAGGATGCGCAGATAGTCTTCGGTAATGCGCTGCGTTGCATCCCCGACAAACCGCACGCGGCGCGCCCTTAGGTCAGGCAAGCCGCCCAAAGGGTCGACAACCGCGCCATCACTGCGGGCATAAAGCGCGTTCATGGTGAAATCACGACGCGCGGCATCCATCGCCACCTCGGTTGCAAAGCGCACAGTGGCGTGACGACCATTGGTTTCCACGTCCTGCCGAAAGGTCGTCACCTCATGCGCCAAGCCCTTGGCAATGACCGTAACAGTGCCATGGTCGATGCCGGTGGGTACGGCATTGAAACCCTGTTTTTCTGCTATATTAGTGACTGTTTGCGGCAAAGCATCGGTGGCAATATCGATATCATTCACAGGCGCGCCCAAAAGCGCGTTGCGCACACAGCCGCCCACGAATAGCGCCTGATAGCCCTCGGCCTCTAATGCGTGGCACAGGGCTTGCGTTCCCGCATGATGTAGCCAATCGCCCTCTACCTTCATGCTTTCAACCTTTCGGCTAGGCTGAACAACATGCGCGCCGTGGCACCCCAGATGTAATAGGGGCCGTAAGGCGCGGTATAATAGCGCCGCATACTGCCCTGCCAAAAGCGCGCCTCGATCCGGAAATTGGCCGGGTTCGTGACGAAATCCAGCGGCACGGAAAAGACCTCTTCGACCTCACCCGCCTCGGGGATGGGGGTAAAGGGCGCGGTGATCTGTGCCAAAAAGGGTTGGACGGTAAAGCCTGTTACGGTTTCATGGCTGGGCAAGCTGCCCAAAACCTGCACCAGATCTGCAGGCAGCCCCACCTCTTCATGCGCTTCGCGCAGGGCGGCGGCGGCGGGACTTGTATCCGTTGCCTCCACTTTTCCGCCCGGAAAAGAGATCTGACCCGGATGATGCTTGAGGTGCGACGCCCGCTTGGTCAGCAAAACACGCGGGCCGTCTGGAAATTCTTGCACGGCGATCAGAACGGCGGCCGCACGTAAAACCCGCCCCGGTGGCAAAACCGTTTCGGGGTTTAGATCGAAATCCGAAGATGCGCCGGCTTTGCCAAGCAAAGCACGGCGCAAGACATCAGCCTCCATTGGCCTCAACCCCAAGCGTTTTCGGATCAAGCACGTAATGCGCGCCGCAGAACTGACAATCGGCGGTCAAAACACCCTCGTCAGTTGTCATTTCCGCGATATCATCGGCACCATAGATCGACAGGGACTGACGCACGCGGTCCTCGGAACAGGTACAGCCGAAACGGATAGGCTGGGTGTCAAAGACACGTGGCTGCTCTTCGTGGAACAGGCGGATCAACAGATCGGTCGGCGCAACCTGTGGGCCGATCAGCTCCAGCTCCTCCACGGTGTCCAAAAGCAGGTTCACACGGTTCCAGTTTTCACCTTCATCGCCGTCAACCAGATCGCTATGCGACAGCAGGCCATCCTCACCCGATCCGCCCTCATCCGTGGCATAAGGCGATGCTTTGGGCATCATCTGCAACATCATGCCGCCGGCGCGCCATTGAGCACCTTCTCCGGGCAGGGTGCTTTGGCCAAAGCTTAGCTGAAAGCGGGTCGGCAATTGTTCGGACTGGGCGAAATAGGTTTCCGCGCAATCCGAAAGCGAGGTGCCCGCGATTGGTGTGATGCCTTGGTATGGCACCATGCCCTCGCCCTGATCGATCAGAATGGCAAAGAAGCCCTCACCGATCAGGCTAAACGGGTCCACCCCGGTTAGATCCGCATCCGGATCAAAACTGGCGTAGGCGCGCAAACGGGCTGGATCACCGTCCTCGGTCGGGCCGTAATAATCGGTCGCGATCAAGCTGACCGGACCATTGCCGCGAATTTGCAGCGACAGCTTCCAGCGTAATTTGATCATCTGGCCGATCAGCGCGGTCAAAAGCGTGGCTTCGGCGACCAGCGCCTCTACCGCAGCCGGATATTCATGTTGTTTCAGTACAGAATCCAACGTCCCATCCAGCCGCACAACACGGCCCCGGACGTCAGAGTGATCAAGCTGAAATGGAAGGACTGTATCGTCCCAAGCAATTTTTGTTCCGATGGTCATGGGGGTTCCCTTGGCAAGCCAGCCTTGGCATACATCTAAGATATAGGTAGGGCAACCAAAGGACCAAGGGCAAAGGATGATCAAAAGCTATGGCGGTGCGCCAAAACCTGACAAACACTACATCCGCCGCCCCGGCGCCTATGCGATTTTGATCCGCGACGGGGACATGCTTGTCACCCGTCAAACAGACCCTGCACCGGAAATCCAGCTTCCTGGCGGCGGCATTGACAAAGGTGAACATCCGATCACAGCCCTGCACCGCGAAGTGATGGAGGAAACCGGCTGGCGGATGACGCTTTTGTCCCGCTTTGGCACCTTTCGGCGGTTCACCTTCATGCCCGAATACGACATCTGGGCCGAAAAGGTTTGCACCATCTTCGTTGCCCGCCCCACCTTGCAAATATCAGAACCGACCGAACCCGGACATGAGGCGCTCTGGCTGCCGCCACATCTGGCCCTTGAGGTGCTTGGGAACCCGGGCGATCGCGCGATGATGCAGCGTTTCCTTAGCAAAACTTACGGTAATCGGCGATGATCTCATCAATGCTGTCGTAATAATAGAGCTTTGACTGATAGACCAAAACGCCAGAGTCGCAATAATCGCGGATCGTGCTTTCGGAATGCGAAATCATGATGACACGGGCATCGCGAATTTTATCATGCAGCGCGGCCGAGCTTTTCTTTTTGAACCGGCGGTCGCCAACTGCGGTGATCTCGTCAATCAGGTAGCATTCGAAGTTGATCGCAAGCGAGAGCCCGAAGGCCAGCCGCGCCTTCATCCCGCTGGAATAGGTAGAGATCGGCAGATCAATGGATTTGCCCAATTCGGCAAATTCCTGAACATCCGCCAGCACACGTCTGGAATCCTCGCCATAGATGCGGGCCACAAAGCGCACATTTTCGACGCCGGTCATCAAGCCGTTAAAGCCAGACGCAAACCCAAGCGGCCAGCTTACCTTTTCGTCACGGCTTACCACGCCCGAGGTGGGCAATTCGATCCCCGCCATCATCCGCATGATGGTGGATTTTCCGGCCCCGTTATGCCCCATGATTGCGATATTCTTGCCCGTCTCAAAAGCAAAGGAGGCCTCATCCAGAATGACCTTGCGAACGTTCTTGACGTTATAAATCTTGGTGACGGTATCAAATTCGATCATATTACGCTCGCTGCTTGCGGGTCATGCGTTCCCAGAACAAGCCCAACAACACCATGATGGTGGCAACGGAAAGCGGATAGCCAATGTTCAGCACATCGCTTTCATAATTCGGATAATAGCCTTCGCGGGTCCATTCCACCAGATGCAGGATCGGATTCCATTTGATCACCGCAATCGCCTGAGGCGGCAGATTGGACGGGATATAAAACACGCCGGACAGGAAAAACAACGGGCGACCAAGGATCTTTTCGATATGCTGCCAAACCTGATTTCGTTGATACAGGATGGCATTCAGCGTCCCTATCCCAAACCCCAGAAAACAGGTGCTGAGAAACGCAAGGATCAACTTGTCGGGATGGGCCGGCAGATCCGCCAGGCCAAGGCCGATCAGCCCGCCATAAAAAAGCGTATTGATGATCACAAAGGTACAGGCAATCAACGTCCAGCGCGCAAAAAGCGTGTCCGTTTCCTTGATCATCGGATAGGTCAGCAGCGCCTTATTTGACGTAAACGCCCGCATGAGCGACACGCTGATCTTGTTATAAAGCTCTAGCGTCAGGATGGCCGTCGAAAAGAAAAGCGCAAGCGAGGCACCATAGGGCGATTGCCGACCTGCGATATAAAACAGAAACACCATAAAAGAGATCGACACAAGCGGTTGGATGATCGCCCACAAATACCCCATGTGCGAGGAACCGAATGTCATTCTGGTTTCTCGCAAAACAAGGGCCACGATGACCCGTATCTGTGTGACGATCAGCTCCATGCTAGCGAAGGTGGTCACGAACGGCAAAAACCACAAGCGAACCGATCGCCCAAATCGCGAATGCGATGGCCGCAACCAGAAGGCTGTTGCGGATACGGTTCGGATAGACGGCGTCATCGGGCTCAAACGGGCGCGCAAAAACGGCCAGATAACGTTGCTGACGCCCCGCATCCATCCGCGCGCTTTCCAGTGATGACAGCGCCGAGGCATAGCGTTGCTGCGCAAAGGTCTGCTCTATGTTCAGCCCTTCGAACTTGCTTAGCGCATCCGCCGAGACCGCCCCCCCTCTGACAGTTTCACCAGATCCCATCGCCGCGCGCCGCTGGTCGATCTGCTCTTGCAATGCCTCTGCCTGCAAAACCAGTTGCCGCAGCACCAAGGCGCTTGGATCGACCGAGGCACGCAAGATCTGGATCCGCGCGTTCAGCTCCGCCAGTTGTGTATCCAGCCGTGCGATCAGCTCTGCGTCCAGTTGGGCATTTACCGTCGGGTTGAAGGACCCGCTAGAGGACCGCAACTCTCGCAAGGCAATCTGCGCCGCAAAAAGCCTGCCTTCGGCAAGCTCCACCTCATTTGTGGCAAAGCGCAATGAATCAAGCCGCGCCTTTTCGGACAGCTCGTTAATCAGGTTATCCGCCGCCGCCAAAACCGCCTCTGCCAGCCTATGCGCCATCTCGGGGTCAAACGCCTGCACCTCAAAGGTCACAATGCCGGCCGTGCTGTCATAGGTGGTCGTTATCCGGCGCTGCCAGTATTCGACGAAATCCTCAAAGGGGACACCCTTGGGAAAGCGCGAGATAAAGTCGATATCGGGGTTGGAAAAATGCTCTTGCAGATTCAGCTCATTGTCGAGGTCGCGCAAAAGATCGGGGCTCAGCATATATTTGCGGATGATATAGCTGTCAGAGGTGGTGGAGCCGGTCGAGGCCAACCCCGTAAACGAGCTTACAAGGTCCGACGGTCCCCCGCTTTCAAGGCCGCGCACCACAAAGCTGGCCCCCGCAGCATAGCGATCACTGGCAAGAAACGCATAATACAGCCCGCCGAAAACAGCAGGCAGCACAAACAGTAACAGAAACGACAGGGTCAGCCTGCGCTTGCTCTTCTTTTGGCGCCCGACCTGCCGCGGCATCTTTTGAACGCCCGAAGGCCCCGAAGCGGGCTTGGCGGCCGGTTTTTCCGGTGTTGCAGGTTTTTCCTCACTCATCAGGCTCTACCCTTTCAATCACCGCTTCTTGCGAATTCTCCGCCAGCAAGGCGCGCACCGTTTCGACAAAGACCTCACCCGGTGGCCGCCCGTAATCGCCAAAGGCATATTTCTGCATTTCCAAGCGTTTGGCGCGCATGGGATCATCCGTATTGGCCGCAGTCAATATATCGGCAAGGTTTTCCAGCTTTGCATCCACCAGATAGGCCGCGCGCAAAGAAGGATAGCGCCATGCGTTTTCCTCTGTATAGAGTTCCGGCAGGATCACAATCAACGGCTTGCCCGAAAACAGATAGTCGATCATGACCGAGGATATATCGGTGATCAACGTATCCACCTCATTGTAAATATCAAAAGGCTCGCTTTCCTGATCGGCAAAGCGGCCATTCGGCCCCAAAGCGGCGGTAATCGCGGCCTTATAGGCCGGCCAATCAGGGTCCTTATAAGACAGCGGATGCGGCTTGAACACGATTTTGGCATTGGGCGTATTCTCCCGTATCCCTGCGATAATCCGCGCAGCGCGATCAAGCGAGGAAAACTGGGTATCCTCATAAAAGCCACGCCATGTCGGCATATAGCCGATAATCGGGGCGGTCGCATCATGCGTCCGGTCGGGATCGGGCTTGATCGCGGCAAGCTGTGGTCGCCCGACGATACGAAACCGTTCTGCCGGAATAGTGACGCCGTTATCACGGTAACGATCAATCGCCATCTGGCCGGCAACAAAGACATAGTCATAAATCTTGGTCAGCACAGAATAGGATGGCGGTTTGTCACTATCACCATGCAAAAGCTGTATGTGTTTGACCATTGGATTCGATGCGACCATTGCACGGTTTTTTTGTGCGTTATTGGCATATAGAACCAACTTTGTCTTTTTCGGCAAAACACTACCGTAAAAGGATGCGTCTTTGACAAGAATGGCGGGGGGCATATCATCGCCCCCGAAAAAGGCCATGTGATGTGCTTCAGTCAGAATAGCGAACCAAGGGCGACCCACTGCATCCAAGGAGTCCTTCCACATTTGCAAATGTTGTGGTTCTGCCAGATCTATGCCTGAAAAGAAGAATGCAATTTCCGCCTGTTGAATCGCCGGAACTTGCACCGCGTCCACCAAAAGCCCCGATTGACTGTTCCCCGCATGCAACCGGAACAACAAGAACAAACAGTAGCGCACTCCGGTATAGGCGGCGGCCAAAAGGACCAAGGCCCAGCCCCCCCCCAGCATAGCCATAACCAGCAAGGCGACCAGGGTGATCCCCGCCAGGCCTAACCGCAACCGTTTATCCATAGGGGATAACGTCACCCGCCCCACCGGATCAGAGGAAACACGAGACGCATCCGCCGCCATGACCTCTTGGCGATGAAACCAGACCGACACGCCGATAACGACAGCGGCGCACAAGCAAAATACGGTGAAATCAATCATTCTTCCCACCTTTCACGGCTTCTGGCGTGTTCAGGTTTTGGATAAATGCGCCAAGCGTCGGGTAAACCGGAATCTCGGCCCCTCTTAGCGACAAGCGCGTCGCGGCAAGCGGGTCGCTTACCCGTATCCGGCCCAATGTGTATGCCGGATCCTCCAGATCATAGTAACCGGCAGGCGCCGCCCCCATGCCCAACCAGATCAGCGGCTTTTGCGCCTCGATCAAAGCGTCATAGGCGTTGGTGCCATGGGTACAGAATATCTCACAGCTATTGGCCGCAAAGGCGAAATTTCCAATATTCTCGGTCAGCCTGCGCGAGAGCTTCGGATCTGCCCGCCATGCAGCAATGACACGGGCAAGCCGATAAAGCGATGCCGCTTTTGCCCCCGCCTCGGATGAATAGGTGATGGTGACATGAACATCTTCCATCACCTTCAAACAGTCCAGAATGGCCAAAATCTGATCGACAACCCCGAAACTATCGTCCCCAAAATCCGACGGCTGAACAAAGATCCCAACTGTCGGCTCGGTTGAAATGCGCCCGTGCTGACAATTGATCGCACCGGAAGAGCCGCCCGCAACCACAATCTTGTCCCCAATTGCGGCGCTGGAATTTTTGATCCACGTTCTGGCTACATCGGTATTGGGCGCAACAATCCAGTCATAAAGTTCAAAGTTTTGCGGCAGCATTGCCTCTTTCAGCACCCCGCCATGCGCAACAAGGACGTGGTTATACTGGCTAAACCGCGTGAAGTGGCCATTCTTGACCGCATCATTGACGTAAAGAATGGTCCGAAGGCCATCCGCAGCATAGTGGTCAAGCTCTTGCATGGTTTGAACAAAGCTGATGCTGGCTGGCCCCGCTTTTGTGATCGGTGCAATCGCTTTTGTCTCACGCGCAATCACCGCAAGGTCGACCCCTTCCTTTTTCAGCTTCGTTACCAAGGCGGTGGAGTTTCCGTATACTTTTGCTTTGGGGTCGCAAATATAATGCCCCACGGTGATGCCAGAGGTGTTTATCTGCGTCGTTGCAAGGGTGGAGTCGACGATTTTAGCCTGTTGCAACCGGTTGTTTACCGCACGCCAGCTTGCATATCCGATCGCCACCCCGCCGAGCGCCAGCACCAAACAGAAAACTGCGGCTGTGCCCAAGGGGATATAAAGCAGGCTCTCACGCATCCCGTTGAAAATGGTCTGGCCGGCAACCATCAATGAGAAGAAGGCGACCCCGACACGCAGGATATAGATGCTCTTCTTGGCCAGCGCAAAATCAGCGCCGCCCTTGGCATGCTTCCAGACGCTTTCATTGGTGCCCAAACGTTGCGCTTCGAGGTCAAGCAAACGCAGCGCGGCAAAATACACCGCCATCGTCACCGCAAAGGCAAACCCCAGCACGGCGCCCGGCCAGAACGCATCGTAAAACCAGCCGATCTGAAGCCAGAACAGGAAGGCAATGACGGGAAGCGGAGTCTCGATATAGCGCAGTTTCTGGATCGGTGCGCCAAAAAGCGTCCGCAGAACCTTGGCCGGAAGCGCCAGGATCGCATGCAACAAGACAGCTTCGACCAAAATCAAGAGCGGTGCAGCCCCCGCAATAAGGCGATTGAATGCCTGCGCAAAGCCGGTTCGCGTGATCTCATCCAAAAATCCGGGCACGGCCTGCAAGACCAGACTTGCAACCGCGATCAAGGCCAGGCCCAAGGTGAAGGTGATTAGTTTCATGGCTCGCCTCTTTGCGTGTTGTGCCAGAACGGGTTTTGACGGACGTAGTCGATCAACCATGCACGACGTTCCGAACCCGTCATATTTTGCAAAGACGGATCATGCCAGCCAAAGGAAATTTCCCGATGGCTACTGTCTATATGCTCTGCATCATCGTAATAGGCGAATATCTTTTTAGCCATGTCATCGCCTGGCATGATCGCCTTACGCTCGTAAAGTTTCGACAATTCCTCGGGGAAAGACTGCATTCGGGACATAACCATATGTGGCACTCTTTGCTTTAGAAAGATGGCCTCCATCCCCGAGATATCACATATCCCCAAGCGGACCTTGATCGGATGACCGTCGCTGATGTCCACCTTTGGCACAGAAGCCAAGGACATGCGACACAGGGCCTTCAGCACAATATTGGCATCGGCCAAGGCAAGCTCTACCGAAAATCCATCAGCGACCAATGCCTTCACACCCTCGATAAACTGGCGGAACAGGCCGCGCCGCAGCAGGCCAAGATAAGGGTGCGGTTTTATGACGATCCTTTGGGTGCCCAAAGCCCGCGCCGCCTGCCGGCAAGCCTCAAACCCGCTTAGATCCGTGATCGAGCTGAAATTGTTGGTCTGGTTGCCATAGCCTTCCCAGGTCGGACAATAGAGCACGGCGCCATCCTCGCCAGAAGCGGCGGGTTGGATCCATGGCTGAGTCTGGACAAAGCTGTCCCCCATCATGATCAGGCGCCCACGATCAACATCATCATGGGTGAAAATATGGTTCCTTATATAGCGGTCCCGCCCAAGGGGGCCTGCCACACATATGTAATCATATAGGCGGGCCGTCGGCCTGTTTGATGCAAATTTGTTACTTTCACCATGTAGGGTCAAAACATGATGAACCTCGCGGTTCGTCACCGCCGTCATATTGGACAGGGAGTTGAACGGATAGAACAGAACCGCATCATCGGCCAACGGCAAATTGCCCGGTTTGACCTTGTGGATGATCAGGTCCTTGGGCAAGGAAAACAGCGCGGTTTGCGCTGTAATAACCTTGCGACGGCGCATCAGTACGGGTGTTTCCGACGCGCTGAATATCCCGTCATCAAAATAGGGGCGGATCTGCCGCAAAGCCAAAATAATAGGGCTATCAAGATAGATCGCCTGCTTCAGTCCCGCCATTCAATTCCGCCCCGCCACTCACGACCTGTCAAAAGCCTGTCTTGGTTGATGCAAGGATCACCCTTCACGCCCACCAATACAGATGTTGGTCAAGTGCGGACAACAAGGTTTTGACTCTTGAGCAACTGTCCAAGCGGTGAAATCATCAATTTGATGATCGAGGCCACCTCATCCGGTTGCATGATCGTGTTCGGATCCTCATCCGGGGCAAGCGTTTTGCGCAGATCGGTCGCACAGCGGCCGGGCGAAAGACAAATGACATCGATGCCATATGGTTTCAATTCTTCGCGTAAGACCTCTGACATGCTGATCACCGCCGCCTTTGACGCGGAATAGGTCAACCAGCCACTCCGACCGCCAATGCCCGCAGTCGAGGCAATATTGATCAGATGCGTCAAAGGGTGATTGTGCCGCAATGCGCCCTGGATCAACTGAAACGGGCTATAGACATTGACCTGCATGGTTTTCTGAAAGTCAGAGATTTCTGCTTCGTTTATCGATGCAGGACGGGTGTATCCGGCATTGTTGACCAGCGTCGTCAGGCGGATTTTCTGGCTGTCCAACACCCCGAACACATAATCGGCCGAGGCGGGATCCGACAGATCCGCCTCCAGCTTCACAACTTCACAGTTGGGGTTGATCGACGCGACATGGTCACAGCCATCCGACAATTCCCGCGACGGCCGCGCCAACATCACGATTTTCGAAAACCCGCTTTCCGGCTGTGCGAGCGATTTTGCCGTCTC
This sequence comes from Pseudorhodobacter aquimaris, assembly GCF_001202025.1. Lineage (GTDB taxonomy): Bacteria > Pseudomonadota > Alphaproteobacteria > Rhodobacterales > Rhodobacteraceae > Pseudorhodobacter > Pseudorhodobacter aquimaris. The sequence continues at coordinate 218,151 of NZ_LGHS01000052.1, read as the reverse complement.
AAGCCCGATTCCCCTCGAAGCGCCTGTGATCATGACAGATTTTTGCGGGTGCACTGCTGCTTCAATCATGTTTTCTTACTCTTCATCAGGTTCTCTGCGATGGTAAAATCTTCCTGTGAGGTCACCTTCATATTCCGACTTGAGCCAGTAAGCGCATGCACCCTGGCCTCGGTCATTTTGGTCACCATCACAGAATCTTCGGTGTAGATCTTACCCGCAGCAATTGCGGCTTGATGTGCTTCAATCAGGCTTTCGCGATTGAATTTTTGGGGGAGCTGAACGTCAAATACCTTTGCCCGCGAAACCCCCTTCAGAACCATCTTGGTCTTGCGGTCGATCTTGCACATGGAAAAGGGGATATCGTGGAAATAGCCGGCGTTCCCTTCCGGGTCATCCAGCAATTCCTGATACATCTCCCGGGTAACAAAAGGCCGCGCTGTTTCATGCAACAAGACCGTGTCGTTCTGCGCCGCTTGCGCCAGAATAAACGAGCTGTCCTGTCTGGTCTTGCCACATTCCAGCACTTTGAACGGTTTGCCGCCGGAATAATTGGCCATAACCTCATGGGTTCTATCGTGGAATTCTTTGGGCGCATTGACCAGAATTTCGGAAATGGCGTCTATTTTTGTCGCGGCGATAACGGCATAGGCCATCATCGGATGGCCGCATAATTCGAAAAACTGCTTTGGTTCGTGGTGCCGTGTTCTTGTACCCACGCCACCAGATAACAGCAAAAGCGATGCAGGTTTTTGAGCAAGATCGTTCATGAAGTCTCCGATCAATAGGAATTAATTCGCCAGGTCATTTACGGAGTCAGTCGTATTGACAAATGGGGCGACGATGATTTGGACAAATTTGCGGAATTCGCTCGCGGGTGATGACGCAACATAAACAATGTCTTTGTCGGTCATTTCAACGGATTGCGCTAAAAAGTATGCGTTCGGAGTTCCAAGATCGAGTTGATAGATTGTGGGAACCATTTGTGCAGATGCCAGCTGTTCAGGCAGTGGAATTCTGGCCGCAATCAGGCGCTCTCGTGGCTCAAAGCGAAACAGAAAAACCCCGCCCTTATCAGCCCGACTATCACTCAACCCACCAACTTTGGCCAGGGCCTCAGCGAGGCTAACAGTTTCCGTCTCAAACATTTGTTGCCCGTTGGCGCTGACCGCACCAAAGGCGGTAAAGCTCCGCGGTTTGTGCAGCAGCTGTATGGTATCGCGCGGGACCAACCAGACATTCTCGGCGTTTGTCTTCACGACATCATCTAGCCGGATGTTGGCCGTCCTGCCTGCCCGGTTGACGATAACTTCGGTGTCAAAACTCGCCTGACTTGGCCCACCCGAAAGGGCAACCGCATCCAGCAGGCGCAATCCGCTTGGGGGCAAATCAAACCGACCGGCACCTTTTACATCGCCAACGACTGTGATGGATTGCGCGCCGTTTTCCTTTACCACGACGACCACCTCTGGATCGACAGCCTTGCCAGCCAAGGCCTGCGCGATGCTGCCTCGGATTTGCTCAACACTTTGACCACGCGCCGGCATTGTTCCCACATAAGGCAAATAGATGTTGCCCTGACCATCCACAGTCGCCGCGATTTCGGCGCTTTTTGCCGTTGCGGTGGAAAACAGCCCATCTGGCGATGCTTCCCAAATCTGGATGCCAAGGACATCACCGATCCCGACACGAACGGCCCCGGGTTGACGGGGCCCTTGCGGTAAGGCCGTGCTAAAGGCCCTGCGAGGTATCTTGCCCATTACGCCCACAGTTTGCGGCGTCAAATTCACAACCGCATATTGCGAATCCTGCACAGTCTTTTCACCAGCTGCCAACTCGACTATCTTGGATTTACTGGGTCCCTGTCCAGGCAATGATGCGCAACCAGCCAAAGCCAATGTAAGCGCCAAGGCCACAGCCGAACGCCCCAAGGTCGCACTTGGATATCCAGGACTCAACAGTTTCACACCTGTATCTCTCTCGGTCCGACCGACGCGAAGGGCAAAATGCAAAGCAGTTTTTGGGCGGATATGCCTGATTTTCACTTGCTATCGATCCTGACTCGCGCTTAAGGCGTTTTAATCGCCTATATGTACCTATAAAAAAAATTGTGTAAAGGACTCCACTAGATGGAGTGGCGGAAAACGCCCATCAGCCTGACCACACATATATAGCCGCAAAAATCATAGTTTATGCGCCTGATGCAACATCAAGCGCAAACAATATGGTTAGTGCGGCAAAATCGCAATGCAGTGCATGACCAGATTTTATGCAGTTTTTAGGCGAGTGCCCTCGACCGATCTTAAAGCAGGCGTCTGCTGGCCCGCCAAGTCGATAGAATTCTAAGCTTTCAGGCGGAACAACGCGCCCGAAACATCGTCAGGAAAATCCTCTCCGCCGAAATAGGATGCAAGATCCCAGACTAGCGCTTCAAGCAGTGCAGCGTTTGGCATGCCCCTGTTCGCCTGCAAAATACGCGCCAGACCTTCCTCGCCCAATTCGATCCCCGCAGGCGATGGGCATTCCGTCACCCCGTCCGAGACAAGGAAAAGCCGGTCGCCGGGGAAAAGCTGTGCTTCCACCCGCTCGAACTGCGCCTCTTGGATAAGGCCAATCGGCATGCCGCCTTTCCCGATATACTCAATCTCACCCGAGCTTCGAATCACCGCTGGATGAGGGTGCCCCGCCTGAACCAACTGCATATACCCTGAAACCAAGTCGATATCTGCATAGGCAAGCGTGAAATATTGCTCGACCTGAATCTCTTCGAACATCATCCGGTTCAGCCGCGCTGCGACCACCTCTGGTGGATGGGCATCGCGTTCACCATCCGAATTGATTGTCAGTGCAACATTCTGATCAGGCGTCGATCCGGTCAAAAGCCCCGACAAACGCGCCGTCATCATGGCAGAGGCAACACCATGCCCCGAAACATCCACCGAAAAGACACCGATCCGTCGGTCGTTAATCTCAAAAAAACCGACCAGATCGCCGCCAACATGACCCGAAGGACGCAAGAGGGCGGACACCTCTCCCTTGCCGAAATCCCGGAACCGTTCACGGATCAGGGTTTGCTGCAATTTACGCGCCTCAATCAGATCGCGGTCCAGTGAGTCATAGAGGTTTTGCAGCTCATTCAGCGTTGCGCCGACCAACCGGTTCTTTTCCATCAGCTCTGACTGCATGCTGATGATACGCTCACCCGCGCGAAAGCGGGCGCGCAGCTCGTCGGAGTTTACAGGTTTCGCCAGAAAATCATCAGCACCGCAATCCAGCCCATCCGCGATTTCCGCTTTTTCCGACTTAGAGGTCAGCAGAATGAAATACCCATAGCTCTCACGCGGTAGTTTTCTGAACTCTCTGCAAAAATCCAGACCATTCATTTCCGGCATCATCCAGTCACTCAGCACGATGTCAAAATCCGTCTCGTGACACAGCGCCAAGGCCGACAAGCCACTATCCGCCTCGGTCACCCGGTAACCCGCCCGCGCCAAAATCATTGCCAGAATACGCCGCTGCGCACGACTGTCGTCGGCAACCAAAACATGCAGCTGTGGCGTGCAATTCAGCACAAAATCCCCCCCTATTTGTTTTGGCAAAACTGTCAACACAGCGGATCCTTTACTAGTTGTCTTTTTGGATATGCCGTCAAAATCTTAAGGGCCAATGAAGCCTAAAATTATCCTTTTATTGCGCAAACGGACTTACCGATTGTTAAGCCATTGCCCACATGATCGCATTCGGGTGGCTAATGTGTGTGACGTATTGGGATAGTGATGATAGATTGGGATCGCGTAAACGAATTGCGGAATGAAATCGGCTCAGAGGATTTTGCCGAAGTCGTGGAAATGTTTCTGGAAGAAGCTGATGAGGTGGCAAAAACCATAGGAGCAGGTATAGAGCCTGATGCCGTTGAATCCGCACTTCACTTTTTAAAAGGCAGCGCATTAAATCTCGGGTTCCGGGAATTGGCGCAACTGTGCCAAATCGGTGAAAAAGCCGCAGCCAATGGCAAAGCGTCAACCATCGACCTTGGCAAGGTCATCTCGGTTTATGAGGGATCAAAGGCCAGCTTTGCGCAGGGCAAGGCGCCTCACGCCGCGTGAGAGGTCAGATCAGGAAAGCAGCCAGTGCTTCATCTGCCGTAATATCACGGTAGGCGAAGCCCGCCTTTGCCATCGCGGCAAATAGCGGCGGGAAATTCTCGGCGCTGCTCGTTTCAATCCCGATCAGGACAGAGCCGAAGTTACGCGCGGATTTCTTGAGGTACTCAAACCGCGCGATATCGTCATTGGGGCCAAGCATCATTAAAAACTCTTTCAATGCGCCCGGACGTTGTGGCATGCGCAGGATGAAGTACTTTTTCAGCCCCAGAAACTGCTGCGCGCGCTCCTTTACCTCTGGCAAACGCTCAAAATCGAAATTTCCGCCAGAGGTCACGCAAACCACTGTTTTTCCAGCGATTTGATCGGCCATACTAGGCAATACATCAACCGAAAGCGCACCCGCAGGTTCCAAAACGATGCCTTCGACATTCAACATGTCCAGCATTGTCACGCAAATCCGATCCTCGGGCGCAAGATACACCTGCGATGGGTCGGCCCATTTCAACATCTCATAGGTGCAGGCGCCCAAACGCGCGACGGCGGCGCCATCAACGAATGAGTTCACCTCGGCTAGTGTCACCGGGCCACCGGCCGCAAGGGCCGCAGTCAGGCTTGCCCCCCCCAAAGGCTCTACAAAACAAAACCGGGTTTCGGGGGCTTCTTGCCGCAAATAGCTGGTCACGCCCGACGCGAGACCGCCGCCGCCGACCGGCAAGACAACCAGATCCGGCGCACGACCCAGCTGTTCCATAATCTCCACCGCGACGCTCGCTTGCCCCTCGATCACATCAGTATCATCGAAAGGCGACAGAAAATGCGCGCCCTTTTCGGCGCAAAAATTCTGTGCCGCAGCGAGTGTCTGGTCAAAGTAATCGCCTGTCAGGACGATTTCGACACTGTCACCGCCGAAAACACGGGTCTTTTGGATTTTCTGCTGCGGCGTGGTGACCGGCATGAAAATCGTGCCGCGCACGCCGTAGTGTTTGCACGCATAGGCCACGCCTTGCGCATGGTTGCCCGCACTTGCACAGACAAATTGCTCTTGCTTGGGGTTGGTCGCACGGACCTTGCGCATTGCATTCACGGCACCGCGAATTTTATAGGATCGCACCGGTGCCAGATCTTCCCGCTTCAACCAGATATCCGCGCCAAAACGGTCAGAAAGATAGTCATTACGCTGCAATGGCGTCGGATCAAAGAGATCACGCAGGGCAGCAGTAGCAAGGCGGGCGGCTTGGGCAAAATCATGCATAGTGCCGATTAGACCCATCCGCAGGCCAAAGACAAGATAAACTGCCGCTTTTATGTTGCAAATTGTTAACCCCCCACTGGTCCCACCGCTTGCTCTTGCAAGGAATACCCAGTAATTGCAGGAAAATCGTGAAGGAGAAGCCATGCCTGCCGCCACCACATTTGCGCCGAAAAAAGTCGTTCTTGCCTATTCGGGGGGGCTTGATACCTCGATCATCCTGAAATGGCTGCGAACCGAATATGGCTGTGAGGTGATCACCTTTACCGCCGATCTCGGTCAGGGCGAGGAGCTGGAGCCAGCCCGCGCCAAGGCGGAACTTCTGGGCATCAAGCCCGAAAACATCCATATCGAAGACATCCGCGAAGAATTTGTGCGTGATTATGTCTTTCCAATGTTCCGGGCCAATGCGCTTTACGAGGGGCTTTACCTGCTGGGCACATCGATTGCGCGGCCGCTGATTTCCAAGCGTTTGGTTGAGTTGGCTCATGAACATGGTGCCGATGCGGTTGCCCATGGCGCCACCGGCAAAGGTAACGATCAGGTCCGGTTTGAGCTGTCTGCCTACGCGCTTGACCCGTCGATCAAGGTCATCGCGCCATGGCGCGAATGGGATTTGACCAGCCGCACCAAGCTGATCGAATTTGCCGAGACACACCAGATCCCGATCGCCAAGGACAAACGCGGTGAGGCGCCATTCTCGGTTGATGCGAACCTGTTGCACACCTCCTCGGAAGGTAAGGCACTGGAAGATCCGGCGGTTGAAGCCCCCGAATACGTCTATCAGCGCACGGTCGCACCCGAAGACGCGCCAAACACGCCACAATATATCGAAGTGACCTTTGAAAAAGGTGATGCGGTTGCGATTGATGGCGAGGCGATGTCGCCGGCCACGATCCTGACCAAGCTGAACGAGCTGGGCGGCGCGCACGGTATTGGGCGGCTCGACTTTGTTGAAAACCGTTTCATCGGTATGAAATCCCGCGGGATCTATGAAACCCCCGGCGGCACCGTTCTGTTGGAAGCGCACCGCGCGATTGAGCAAATCACGCTGGATTCAGGCGCAGGCCATCTGAAAGACAGCATCATGCCGCGCTATGCTGAGCTGATCTATAACGGTTTCTGGTTCAGCCCTGAGCGGGAAATGTTGCAGGCTTTGATCGACAAATCACAAGAGCATGTCACGGGCACGGTTCGGTTGAAGCTCTATAAAGGGTCGGCAAGCTGTGTCGGCCGTTGGTCGGAACACTCCCTCTATTCCGAGGCGCATGTGACCTTTGAAGATGACGCCGGCGCCTATGATCAAAAAGATGCGGCCGGCTTCATCCGGTTGAATGCCCTGCGGTTGAAACTGATCGCAACTCGGAATGCACGGTTCAAGTAACGACGCTGCGGCCTAAGCCATTGAAATATAATAAGACCGCGTAACTTGTTTGCGCGGTCTTATTATATCCGCAGCTTCACCTTGCCGTGAGATCACGCGCAGGTGCATTGCGCGAACAATGCAGGCAGGCAAACTGGTGCAAACAAGGGAATGGGATCAGACAATGATGAAACGGATTTTGACAGCAGCAGTGTTGGCAACAAGCGCGGGGATGGCACAGGCGGCAACCGAAAAGGCCATCGTCGCAGGTGGCTGCTTTTGGTGCGTCGAGGCTGATTTCGAATCCGTCGACGGGGTGAAATCGGTTGTGTCCGGCTATACCGGTGGCACCACGGATAACCCGACCTACAAGCAAGTAGGCCGTGGCGGCACCGGCCATTATGAGGCGGTCGAGATCACCTTTGACAACGCCAAAATCAGCTATGCCAAAATCCTGGAAATGTTCCTGCGCTCTGTTGACCCTTTGGACGCGGGCGGTCAGTTTTGTGATCGTGGAGAGGTGTACCGCACCGCAATATTTCCGTTGGACGACAGGCAAAACGCAACAGCCGTGACCGAAAAAGCCAAGGCCGAACAAGAGCTTGGAAAGCCCATCGTAACGCCTATCCTTGCCGCAAAGACCTTTTACCTCGCCGAGGATTACCATCAGGATTATTACAAGGGCAGCAATCTTGTATTGACCCGCGGCGGGCCGAAAAAGCAGTCAGAGGCTTATAAATTCTACCGCGAAGGTTGCGGTCGGGATGCGCGGGTGAAAGAGGTCTGGGGTGATGCCGCCCCCTTTGCCCATTAAGGCGCATTTTCCAAAAAGGCGTCGACCTCTGTACGGCTTGGCATCGCAGAGGCCGCACCGGCGCGGGTAACTTGCAGGGCACTTGCGGAGACGGCACGGCGCAAGGCCACCTCGGGGGCAAGGCCCTCATCCAAGGCAGCCGCAATCGTACCTGCAAAACAATCGCCGGCACCCGTGGTATCCACAGCCGTCACCGGAAATGCTGGCGCGCACAGCGGATCTTTGCCGGGCTTATGCCACTCTGCGCCCTGACTGCCCTTGGTGATGATGACATCACAATCAGGCAGCGCCCCGAAAGCGGCGATCATCTCCTTGGCCTCCCCCGCATTCATCAGCAAAAGAGAGGTAAAACGGACCACCTCTTTTAGTGGTGCCAGCTCAAACGGGGCGGGGGAATACAGCACACGCAGCCCCATATCCGCAGCCATCCGAACCGAGGCGGATTGGGCCGAAGTCTCATTTTGCAGCATCAGAGTGTCATCGGGGCAAGCAGAGTCCAACACGCGGGCAACATGACCATCGGGGATCTGACGATTTGCGCCGGGGAACAAGATTATGCTGTTTTCAGCCGATCTATCCACCTGAATGATCGCGTGACCCGTCGGAGTATTGACCTGCAACACATTGCCAAGATCCACATTATGGCCGCGCAGTTCCTCCATCATCCAACCGGAATCCGCGCCAATTGCACCGATGTGAAACACCTTTGCCCCGGCCTTTGCTGCCGCAACTGACTGATTGGCCCCCTTCCCCCCCAGCCCGCGGTAATACTGCAATGCAGAAAGTGTCTCACCCGGACGAACCAGATGCGGCACCTGATAGACGTGATCAATGTTGATCGACCCAAGATTATAAACCGCCATCAGACACCTTTTTGGCCATATTCGGGATGTATTCGGGACGGGTCAAACCCGCCCCGAGAACAGATCAGCCAACCTTGCAGGCCGCCAGAACCGCCATGTTCAGGATGTCATTCACCGTAGAGGTGCTGCTGCAAATCTGGATCGGGCGGCTGACGCCCGTCAGGATCGGGCCGATCACGGTTGCCCCCGCCATTTCCTGCATCAGCTTGACAGAGATAGAGGCAGAATGGCGTGCAGGCACCACAAGAATATTCGCCGGCCCCGTAAGACGGCTAAAGGGATAATGCGCCGCCGCTTCCTTGTTCAGGGCAACATCGACGGTCATTTCCCCTTCATATTCAAAGTCCACATTGCGCCCGTCCAGCACCTTTGCCGCCAGATGCATCTTTGTGGCACGTTCCGACACCGGATAGCCAAAGGTAGAAAAGGATACGAAAGCCACGCGCGGCTCCAGCCCCAGATTACGGGCAACTTTTGCGGCTTGGGTGGCGATATTTGCAAGGTCTTCCGGCTCGGGCCATTCATGGACCAAAGTGTCACTAATCAGCACAATCCGGCCCTTATACAGCAGGGCAGTAACCCCCACCGCGCCATCCGTAGCCTTGGCATCAAACACATTGTTGATCAATGACAGCACATGCGCCGATTTGCGCGTGGCCCCCGTCACAAGCCCGTCGCCATGATCATGTGCCAACATCAATGATGCAAAAACATGCCGGTCACGGGCCGCAAGACGGTGAATATCCTGCCGGTCCTGCCCCGCACGCTGCAACCGCTTATAGAGGAAATCGCGGTAAGTATCGAGATGACGGCTGTTGGCCGCGTTCACGATTTCCAGCTCCCGGTAACCATCGCCAAGGCCGGCCGCCTCCAGCTTTTCCTTGACGTCGGCATCCCGGCCAACAACAAGCGCCTTACCAAGCCCCGCACGTTGATAGGCAACGGCGGCACGCAGAACACGCGGGTCATCCCCTTCGGCAAAGATCATACGCGCCTGTGCCTGACGTGCGCGCGCATAGAGTCCCTGCACGATGCTGGCGGTCGGGTCCATGCGGGATTTCAGCGCCAGCTCATAGGCGTTCATATCCACGATCGGACGGCGGGCAACGCCGGTATCCATCCCCGCCTTGGCAACCGCCGGCGGGATGACGTGGATCAAGCGCGGATCAAACGGCGTGGGGATAATATAATCCCGACCAAAGGCCAGCTTGCGGCCATAAGCCATCGCCACCTCATCGGGAACATCTTCACGCGCCAGTTTGGCAAGGGCCTCGGCGCAGGCAATCTTCATCTCGTCATTGATCGCGCGGGCATGGATATCCAGCGCGCCGCGGAAAAGATACGGAAAGCCCAGAACATTATTGACCTGATTGGGGTAATCAGAGCGCCCCGTGGCAACAATCGCATCGGGCCGAACGGCATGCGCCTCTTCGGGCGTGATCTCGGGGTCAGGGTTGGCCATTGCAAAAATAACCGGATCTTCGGCCATGCCAGAGACCATTTCAGGCGTCACAGCCCCTTTTGCCGAAACCCCAAGGAACACATCCGCCCCCTCCATTGCCTCTTCCAAGGTGCGCAGGCTGGTATTGGCGGCATGGGCCGATTTCCACTGGTTCATGCCCTCGGTACGACCTTGATAGATCACGCCCTTGGTGTCGCACATGATGCAGTTGTCATGTTTGGCACCCATCGATTTCAACAGCTCAAGACAGGCAATCCCCGCCGCCCCTGCCCCGTTCAAAACAATCCGCACATCCTGGATTTTCTTGCCCGAGATTTCTAGCGCGTTGATCAAGCCGGCCGCACAGATCACGGCGGTACCGTGCTGATCGTCGTGGAACACCGGAATATCCATCATCTCTTTGAGGCGTTGCTCAATGATAAAACATTCGGGCGCCTTGATGTCTTCAAGGTTGATCCCGCCAAAGGTCGGCCCCATCAGGGACACCGCCTTGATGATTTCCTCGGCGTCTTCGGTATCAAGCTCAATATCGATGGCGTTCACATCGGCGAACCGTTTGAACAGAACCGCCTTGCCTTCCATCACCGGCTTGGAGGCCAGCGCGCCAAGGTTGCCCATCCCCAAAATCGCCGTACCATTAGAGATAACCGCAACCATATTGCCCTTTACGGTATAGTCATAAGCCGTTTCCGGATTGTCCGCGATGGCCTGAACCGGCACCGCTACACCGGGGCTATAGGCCAAGGACAGATCACGTTGCGTTGCCATGGGGGTCGAGGCTGTGATCTCATATTTACCGGGGCGCGGCTCCATGTGATAGGCAAGCGCTTCTTCGGGGGTGACACGATTATTAGAAGCCATTGAGCAAATTCCTTAATACTTTATACACTTTTAAACAGACAGCCCATTCGGCACAATCCATTTAGCGATACTTCAGGGCAGCAGTGCCACCCAAGGATTGGACTTGAGGATAAGGCCGTAACGGTTCGGGAAATCTCGGCGCAACGAGAACGCGCCCAAGACATGATATCCGACCGATCGGCACGTTTTGCGCCCCAAAAAATACGCAGCAATATTTTCACATCACTTTTGTCCAAATCATAGGCAAGATACAGGGCGGCAATTTCCTGATAAGGCTCGGCGCGGGCCTTATGGCAATCCGCCTTGGCAACGCAAAGCCCCGCATGGGTTTTAACCAGATCACTATGATTTTCCAAAAGCTGCAATGCGTGATCATGTTCACCCACACAGATCAAACGTTCCGCCAAGGTTAGGAGCGATCGCGCGGTGGGCAACCCCGGGAAATACCCCAGAATACAGACGATAAAGGCCAGAACCTCGGCCACGGTCTGATCTGACAGCGCGACAGGAACCATGCCATCCAGATCAATCGAGGGGCTGACCTTCGGGTCCGGCGCATCAAAATCGGCAAAGAAACTAATATAGTGACAGCCCGAGACATGGGCATGGCCCCAATATTCGTCCCAGCGATGTACGGCCGTTTGCAATGTCCCCAAAACCAGCACAAATGTCTGAGGGCTGGCAAACATCATATGGGTCAAATTCGCACTATGTGGGGTGATGGCCATTTCCGCATTGGCCATAATCGCAATCTGTTCAAGCGGTGACAGCTTGTCAAAATCAACCCTTTGAAATCCGAAAAGCCGCAGCATTTCCAACAGTTGTTCCGCCCCTACGATACTGGGGGCATCATCTGGCAACCCCACAAAAAATCGTTTTGGCAAATAGCTGAAATCCTTGCCCTCAATTGCGCGCAGGCCCCGTCGACGCAGCGCGGACAGGCTGCTGCTGAACGCATTCATCGACAGGATCGTTCGGGACTCGACATATCCGTCATGGCCGCGAAACATCGCATCAGAGGGCGCAAGATGCGCAACCGAGCCGACAACCTCTGTCGGAAACTGGAAATAGACATGAAGAAGGTCCAGCACCGTCAACACATGATCATAGTGCTTTGGTGCAGGCTCAAAGAAGATACGCCCCACAAACTCTGGAAAAAGGTCGGCTACGATCTCTTGTACGGCGGGATGCGGGCTTTTGACCCTGTTGGAAAAGTGGAAAAAGACATCCCCCCGAAACCCCGAACCCGCGATCTGTGCAAGCTGTGGCAAAGCCTCGGCAATAAACGCATAGGGGTTTGTGATGCTCCGGCAGGCGATTGCAACGGCAAGGTTTTCCGGCAAGGCTTGCGTGTAAAGGGGAATGGAGGCATCGATATTCTGGCGCTGACAGTCCTGAAAATATGAGACCAGCTGCTCTTCGGGGTCCAGATCATCCTCTTGATTTTCCCAGCAGTATCTTTTCAAAAGCCGGGCACCGGGCAAAAGGACCTTACCCTGTGCCAAGGCAAAAGATTCAGAAAAACACGCCTGCTCCAGCAAAACAGGAACGGTGTTGAATTCAATCGCTTGGGAAAATATTTTGTGACGTTTGGTGACGTTCAGATAAGCGTTTATTTTATAGTTCACCTCTTCAAAGGCGCTGGTGGCAAAACCCTGAATCAAAGCCGGTGTAGCGGGGCGCCAGAAAAACTCGGCTGGGTATGGCAACGATATTCCGCCATCCACGGCAGGGTTCAGGAACAGATCCTGCACGGGTAGGGAAAAGTTGATCTGGTTCTGCATCCGGTCGTCGGTCCTTGCGACAATATCGTCATGGCTCAAGATGCACTATATGGGGGTAAAACGTCTACCCGATATAGCGGTTTGATGTGGAATGGCCTTTCACCTTGCCCACCGGTTTTGTAGGGTCAGGGCAAACTGGGGGTGGCAGTTGAGCACTGAAAACGTAACGCCGATGATGGCGCAATATCTGGACATCAAATCCCGTCATCGGGATGCCTTGCTGTTTTACCGGATGGGCGATTTCTATGAGATGTTTTTTGAGGATGCGGTGAATGCCGCCGCCGCCCTGGACATTGCCTTGACCAAACGCGGCAAACATATGGGCGAAGATATCGCCATGTGCGGTGTGCCCTATCACGCTGCCGAAGGTTATCTGCTTACGCTGATCCGCAAAGGGTTTCGTGTGGCAATTGCCGAGCAGATGGAAAACCCGGCCGAAGCAAAAAAGCGGGGATCAAAGTCGGTGGTTGCGCGCGATGTGGTGCGTCTGGTCACGCCCGGCACATTGACCGAAGACACGCTTCTGGATGCGCGGCGGCATAACTTTTTGGCCGCTTTTAGCGAGGTTAGAGACGAATCTGCGCTTGCCTGGTGTGATATTTCGACCGGCGAATTGCGCGTTATGCCCTGCCCCGCAACGCGTTTAGGACCGGAACTGGCACGGCTGTCGCCAAAAGAGCTGTTGGTGATCGACGGCTTCGATCTGGATCTGGATGACGGGCCTGCCCTGACACAGCTTGCCCGGTCCAGCTTTGACAGCGCGGGGGCGGAACGGAAACTGACAGGCTTGTTCGGGGTCGCCTCGCTAGAGGGTTTTGGCCAGTTTGATCGTGCCGAGGTGTCCGCCATGGGTGCGCTGGTCGATTATCTGGACCTGACCCAGCGCGGCAATCTGCCCATGCTTCGCCCGCCGCTAAAGGAAGATCCCGGCGGTTTGGTGCAAATCGACACCTCCACCCGTCGCAATCTTGAGATAACCACAAGCCTATCCGGCACCAAAGACGCGTCCCTTCTGGCCGTGGTCGACCGGACATTGACTGCTGCGGGGGGGAGGCTGTTGGAACGCAGGCTTTCAGCACCCTCACGAGATCTTACGCTGATCCGCTCACGGCTGGATACAGTGGGTTTTCTGCAAGAACAGAGCCGTTTTCGGGCTGATCTGCGGGACGCGTTGCGCCGCTGTCCTGACATGGATCGCGCCCTGTCCCGGCTTGCGCTTGACCGCGGCGGGCCGCGCGATCTGGCGGCAATTCGCTCCGGTCTGGAACAGGCCCAGGCCCTGTACAAAAGTGCAGCCGGCAAAGGCCCCGAACTGCTGCAACAGGTCACTTCTGCACTTACCGGTCATAAGGATTTGCACGCGCTTCTGGATGCCGCATTAGTTGCAGAACCCCCTATGCTGGCCCGCGACGGTGGCTTTATCGCAAGTGGCTATGACCCGGAACTCGATGAGGCTCGCCAGTTGCGCGATGAGGGCCGCGCGGTGATTGCCGCGATGCAGGCAGAATATGCGCAACTTTCCGGTATCAGCAGCCTCAAGATCAAGCATAACAATGTGCTTGGCTATTTTGTGGATGTGACAACAACCCATGCGGAGAAAATGCAGTCGCCACCGTTGTCGGAGACATTTATCCACCGACAAACTACGGCGGGGCAAGTGCGCTTTACCACCGTGCGGCTGTCAGAGATGGAAACAAAGATCCTGAATGCCGGCAACCTGACGCTGGAGATCGAAAAACGTCATTTTTTCAGTCTTAGGCGACATATTCTGGACCACGCAGCGGCACTTTCAGCCACCGCACGCGCGATTGCAGAGATTGACCTCAATGCAAGTTTTGCCGATCTTGCCGCCGAGGAAGCGTGGACAGCGCCCATCGTTGACAACAGCCGCGCCTTTGACATCCGCGACGGCCGACATCCCGTGGTGGAGCGCGCCTTGCAAAAACAAGGAAGCGCGCAATTTGTGGCCAATGATTGCGATCTGTCGGCGAATGATACCGCTGCGATCTGGCTTCTGACAGGCCCTAACATGGCAGGTAAGTCTACTTTTCTGCGCCAAAATGCGCTTATTGCGCTGCTTGCGCAGGCAGGCAGTTTCGTACCGGCAAAATCAGCGCATATCGGCTTGGTCAGCCAGCTTTTCAGCCGTGTTGGCGCATCGGATGATCTGGCCCGCGGGCGGTCAACTTTTATGGTGGAGATGGTGGAAACGGCCGCAATTCTGCATCAAGCCGATGATCGCGCGCTGGTTATCCTCGATGAAATCGGGCGCGGTACGGCAACCTATGACGGGCTGTCGATCGCTTGGGCCACGCTTGAATATCTGCATGACAAAAACCAGTGTCGCGCACTCTTTGCCACCCATTACCACGAGATGACATCGCTTGCGGACAAGCTGGCGGGGGTGGAAAATGCCACCGTCAGCGTGAAAGAATGGGAAGGCGACGTCATCTTTTTGCATGAGGTCAAAAAGGGCGCGGCGGATCGGTCATACGGGGTGCAGGTCGCAAAACTTGCAGGGCTGCCGGATGCGGTGACGGATCGGGCCAAACTGGTTCTGGAAGCCCTGGAAAAAGGCGAGCGCGAAGGCGGCAAACAAAAGGCGCTGATCGATGATCTGCCGCTGTTTCGCGTGACACAACCTGCTCCGCCTGAAAAACCGGCCAAAAGTTCCGAGGTTGAAAAGCGGATCAAAGAGGTTCTGCCAGATCAGCTGACGCCGATGGAGGCGCTAAGTTTGATCTATGAGCTGAAAGCGCAATTGGATGGATAGAAATAGAAACGCCGGGTACAAACCCGGCGAGACTTGGAACGGAACTAGGCAGGTGTAGAGGAGACCCCAACCTGCGCCGGACGCAAAAGACGGTCATGCAGAAGGAAGCCTTCGGACATCACCTGAATAATCTGGCCGGATTTTGTGCCTGGCAAGGCCGCCTCAAACATTGCTTCATGCAATTGTGGATCAAATTGATCGCCAATCTCGGGGGCGACCGGCGTGACGTGATGTTTGGTCATCACATTCAGCAATTCACGCAGGGTCAGCTCCACCCCTTCAAAAAAGGCTTTGGCGTCGGCGCGGTTTTGGTCGGTCGCCGCATCAAGCGCACGGCGAAGATTATCATAGACCGGCAACAGATCACGGGCCAACTTGGAGCCGCCGTATTGCTCTGCTTCACGGCGATCACGTTCGCCACGCTTGCGCGAATTTTCAGCATCGGCCAGCGTGCGCATAAAGCGGTCACGGTATTCATCACGCTCGGCACGAAGCGTGGCCAGCTCATCCACAGGGGCGGCATCAAACTCTGACAAATCAGCCTCTGTCATTTCAGGGTTCATTGCACTGGCTGCCTGTTCTTGGGACATTTCGTCGTCTTTCTTTGTTTCAGTCATCTTAACTCATCCCCTCGTCCGGTCGGAGATTAGCCGCCCGACAAGTTGCGCTGTATAGTCAACGATGGGTACGATGCGGCCATAATTCAACCGTGTCGGCCCAATAACTCCCACCGCACCAATAATCTTTCGATCAGCGTTCATATAGGGAGACACGACAAGAGACGAGCCCGAAAGTGAGAACAACTTGTTTTCAGAGCCAATAAAAATGCGCACACCTTCGCCGTCCTCGGTCAGCTCCAGAAATTCGGCGATATCGCGCTTGCGTTCCAGATCATCAAACAGATGGCGGATGCGTTCCACATCGAACGCCTCAGTAGAGCCGTCCAAAAGATTGGCGCGGCCGCGCACGATTAACCGCTCGCTTTGCTCCCCCGCGTTTTGCCAATCAGCAAGGCCGGTCTCAACCAGTTGATGTGCGAGGGTGTCAATTTCCTGCCGACGTTTCTTGATTTCAGCGCTGACTGATTTTCGTAATTCCGACAGGGTTTTGCCGGCCGCCAAGGCATTCAGGAAATTTGCTGCCTCACGCATCGATGATGGGGTTTGGCCGGGAGGTGGCGTAAAAAGACGGTTTTCAACGTGGCTATCGGCAAAAACCAAGACCACCAAGGCACGGTCGGGGCCAAGACTGACAAATTCAATATGTTTGATCGGGGCTTCATGCTTGGGCGTCAGGACCAGACTTGCACCATGGGTGATGCCCGAAAGCGTAGACCCGACACGGTCCAGCAGGGATGAGACGCCCGATTGATTGTTGCTCATCGTCGCGTCAATCAGATCCCGGTCATCAGAGGCAACCTCACCCACCTCCAACACGCCATCAACGAACATGCGCAATCCCATTTGGGTCGGGATTCTACCAGATGAGGTATGGGGGCTGCCTAATAACCCAAGATACTCCAAGTCCTGCATCACGTTGCGTATGGTCGCGGCGCTGATCTTTTCCGACATGGTCCGTGTGAGCGACCGCGAACCAACCGGATCGCCGGATGCCAGATACCCCTCGACAACGCGCCGAAAAACCTCTCGGGAGCGTTCGTTCATCTCGGAAATAACTGCGGTGTGCTTCTTTTGTTCGGTCATTTATCTGCTCTTTAACGGCCCGTCACTCTATGGAGGATGTGGCCCACCCGTCAATGATACTTGCATCCTTATCCACAGGATGGGTATTTGTGCATGAATTTGTATTTAGGAGCATACCATGCGGCCATCATCACGCAAACTAGACCAAATGCGCAGCGTTTCCATTGAAACGGGTATTATGAAACATGCCGAAGGATCCTGTTTGATCAAGATGGGCGAAACCCACGTGCTCTGCTCTGCCACGATTGAGGAAAAAGCGCCACCGTTTCTGAAAAACACTGGCCAAGGCTGGATCACAGCCGAATATGGCATGTTACCCCGCGCCACCAACAGCCGGAACCGTCGCGAAGCGGCGATGGGAAAACAAACCGGGCGGACGCAGGAAATCCAGCGCTTGATCGGCCGCGCCTTGCGGGCCGGCGTTGATCGGCGCGCGTTGGGCGAACGCCAGATCGTGATTGATTGCGATGTCTTGCAGGCCGATGGTGGCACCCGCTGTGCCTCTATTACAGGCGGTTGGGTGGCGTTGCGTTTGGCGATGAACAAGCTGATCAAGGCAGGTATCGTCACCTCTGATCCGATTGTGGATCATGTCGTCGCGGTGTCTTGCGGTATCTATGCAGGTCAACCTGTGCTGGATTTGGACTATGCCGAGGATTCTAATGCCGGCACGGACGGGAATTTCATTCTGACCGGCGCACCAAAGCTGATCGAAGTACAGCTCTCGGCAGAGGGTGCCAGCTTTTCGCGCATGGAAATGGATCAATTGATGGATCTGGCCGAGGCGGGATGTACCGAACTGGTTGCGGCCCAAAAAGCGGCGACCGAATAAGATGCGCAAGTTTACTGAACAAAAGCTGCTTGTTGCCACGCATAATGCCGGCAAGCTGGCAGAAATCGCGGATCTGTTGAAACAGTTCAATATCGAGGTAATCTCGGCCGGTGAGCTTGGGCTTCCGGAACCGGACGAAACCGAAGATAATTTTGTCGGCAATGCCCGGATCAAGGCGCACACCGCTGCCCGTGCATCAGGGCTGGTAACCTTGGCCGACGACTCGGGCATTTGTATCGATGCACTTGGTGGGGCACCAGGCGTCTATACAGCCGATTGGGCAGAAACGCCTAATGGACGTGATTTTCACGTCGCTATGGATCGTACCTGGCAAGAGCTTGAGGCGGTCAATGCCCCCTACCCGCGGCATGCACAGTTTTGTTGCACTTTGGTAATGGCTTGGCCCGATGGGCACGATGAGGTTTTTGAGGGGGTGATGCCCGGCACCGTGGTTTGGCCCAAACGAGGTGAGCTGGGTCATGGGTACGACCCAATATTTCAACCGAGTAGTTATAACATTACGTTTGCAGAAATGTCAGCTGAAACAAAAAATGCGATTAGCCATCGGGCAGATGCGTTCAAGAAACTCGTTGCGGGCTGTTTCACGTGAAGGAGCTTTCTTTGGTCGAAGACTGGCAAGCGGGTGGCTTTGGTCTGTATATCCATTGGCCCTTTTGCCAGTCAAAATGCCCCTACTGCGATTTCAATAGCCATGTCTCCAACGCCATAGATCAGGATCAATGGAAGGCCGCCTATTTGTCAGAGGTCAGAAGGATTGGCCAAATAACCCAAGGACGAACCCTACAATCCATTTTTTTTGGCGGTGGCACACCGTCCCTTATGGACCCGGGTCTGGTTGCTAGCATTCTGGAAACTGTGCATGAGACATGGCAACCCGCAAACGACATTGAAATAACGATGGAGGCGAATCCCAGCTCTGTCGAAGCGGGAAGGTTTAAAGCCTATCGCAACGCTGGTGTGAACCGGGTTTCAATCGGCGTACAAGCGCTGAATGATTTAGATCTACGCCGACTTGGGCGCCTACATTCTGTGGCAGAAGCAAAAGCGGCGATCGAGATCGCAAGGAATACGTTTGACCGCTTCAGCTTTGACCTAATCTATGCCCGGCAAGATCAAAGCCTGACCGATTGGCGCGCCGAACTTTCAGAAGCGATTACCATTGCGGGAGACCACTTATCACTTTACCAGCTCACAATCGAAGATGGCACAGCCTTCGGTGATCGGTTCAGACGTGGTCTTTTGCGTGGGCTGCCAAATGATGACTTGAGTGCAGATATGTATCTTGTGACCCAAGAGCTGACCGAAGCGGCCGGTTTTCGGTCTTATGAAGTCTCTAACTATGCCAGAAATGGGCAGGAATCCCGCCATAACACGATATACTGGAATGCTGGGGATTATGCGGGCATAGGCCCAGGAGCCCATGGAAGATTAACTCTTTCAGGTAAACGCTATGCAACGGAAGCCGCTTCAAATCCGGCGCTATGGCTGTCGAGCGTCCTGAAAGGTGAAGGTGTGGAAAAACATGATTTTCTGTCAGGTCCGGAGCAGGGTCTGGAGTACCTGATGATGGGCTTGCGGCGCGATGTTGGAATTGATCTGGACCGCTATGATAGAATTTGTAGTGTCGCCTTAGAAACCGAACGGATTACAAAACTGCAAGATTTAGGCATGATCGAACTGAGCAACCGCCACCTGGTCGCGACGACCAAAGGACGGTTGCTTCTTAATTCGGTAATCGAAGAGCTAATGCCAGCCAATCTCTAATCACGATCCATCATAGACAGCGTGCGGCATAAATTATCGAGGTCTTCCAAAGTGTTATAACGGATTGTCAGAGTTCCGCGATCCCCACCCGGTTCGTGATCTATGCTCACACCCATACGAAGGTTGGCAGATAAATCTGCCTCTAGCGCGCGGGTGTCCGCATCTTTCTCTGGTTTCGAAATCGCGCTTGGTTTCTTTGATCGCGGCGGTGTTGATGATGTATCGCGAGCAAGTTTTTCGGTTTCTCGAACAGAAAGACCTTTATCGATAATCGTCTTTGCGAGCTCGGACGGGTTTTCGGTTGTGATGAGCGCACGCGCATGTCCAGCTGACAATCGGCCCTCACGAATATGGGCCTGAACATCTATAGGTAAATTCAACAGCCGCAAAAGGTTGGCTATATGGCTCCGGCTTTTAGACAATGCTTCAGCAATTTTTTCCTGTGTATGTCCAAAACGATCCATCAACTGTCGAAAGCCAGCGGCTTCCTCGATAGCGTTTAGATCCGCGCGCTGAATATTTTCAATGATTGCCACCTCCAGGACCTCGGTATCGCTAAACTCGCGAACCACAGTCGGAAGCTCGTGGACCTGAGCCAATTGAGCTGCGCGCCAGCGGCGCTCACCCGCGACAATTTCGTATGTGTTTGTGCCAGAAATTGGCCGCACAATAAGGGGCTGCAACACGCCTTTCTGACGTATTGACGATGCAAGGTCTTCCAATGCCTCTGGGGTGAAGTCACGCCGGGGCTGATTTGGATTCGGGACCAGGTTCTCTACGGCAACAAGGGTAGCATATCTATTATCAACCGGTGTCGAAGCGTCACCCTCTACAGAAACGTTTATGTCTGCCATCAAAGCAGACAAACCGCGACCTAGTCCACGGCGCTCTGGCTTTCGATCATTCATTCAGTGGCCTCATGTGTTTTTGTTGCAAGCCATATCTACTCGCAATTTCCAAGGATAGCGCGCGATATGCCTCAGCCCCCTTTGATCCCGGGTCATAAGAAAGAACTGGCAACGCATAGGACGGCGCCTCGCTTATTCGGACATTTCTCGGAATAATGTTCTTAAAGACAAGCTCACCAAGATTTTCGCGTGCGTCAGCTTCAACCAGCTGGGACAAATTGTTCCGTTTGTCGTACATCGTCAAAAGAACACCTTCTATCCGAAGATCGTTATTTGCAGTTTGCCGGATCTCGCGGATAGTCAACATCAGCTGAGACAGCCCTTCAAGCGCAAAAAATTCGCTCTGGAGAGGTATCAAGACTGAGTGACACGCCACCAATGCATTTACCGTAAGAAGGCTAAGTGAAGGCGGGCAATCAATCAGGATGAAATCAATGCCAAGGTTCTCCATATCTGGTTGCCGTAGCGCGTCATGCAGCAAGAAGCTACGCTTTTCGTTTGAAACAAGCTCCATATCTGCAGAGGACAGATCGGCGTTAGCTGGACAAATAAGAATGCCTTTTGTTGTGGTTTCTTGAATAACGGCATCCAAAGGCAATTCACCAACCATCAGATCATAGGTCGTGAGTGTTCTTCCAGAAACCTCGATACCGAGACCCGTTGATGCGTTCCCCTGTGGATCGAGGTCAATAACAAGAACTTTGGCGCCCAATTCTACCAAGCCAGCAGCCAAATTTATCGTAGTGGTCGTTTTGGCCACCCCACCCTTTTGATTTGCCAAAGCAATTATACGTGGTGAGATTTCATGTTGACGCCTAGGCATTTTTTAATCCGCTAATTTTCAGGATCGTTCCTGTAGGGTCTGTTTGACTTGGTATCAACTCATAGTCAAACAGGAAGCATTCTTGTGCCGCTTTTAGTTCACTTTTATAAGCGGAGCCCTTTGGAAACAGACAAACCCCAGATGATTTCAGGTGAAGAGATGCAAATGTTAAAAGGGTTGGCAATGGTGCAAGCGCACGGGCCGTAAAGCAGTCCGCTTGGAATGCTGCGATCTCCTCGACCCTTTTTGGACACACCACAACGGAAAGCTCCAAAACTCTAGAAACCTCACGAAGAAATGTCGCTTTTCGCTGATCAGATTCAACTAGCTGAAATTCATACCTCAGATTATCGGTGGATGACAAAATTGCCAGTACAATTCCTGGAAATCCACCCCCACTCCCCACGTCGAGAATTTTGGCGGCGTTTTTTGGAATTAAGTCATATAATTGTATCGAGTCGGCAATATGGCGATTCCATATTTGGTCCTGTGTCCCCTTGGAAATGAGATTTATCACCGGGTTCCACTTTAGAACCAAGTCCACAAAGATCTGCAACTTGTGTTGTGTTTCACGTGAAACATCTCGGCTTAAGAGCATGAAGAATCACCAACTTATTAGCCAAAACCTATCGGTTTAGCCGGGAGAGAATGAGAACTAATGCAGCGGGAGTCATGCCTTCAATTTTACTGGCATGAGCAATCGATGCTGGCTGAAAGCGCATTAATTTCCCGCGTAACTCAAGCGAGAGACCGGAGATACTTTCATAATCAAATTTATCTGGTATTTTTTTATTCTCATCTTTGGTTAAAACTTCTGCTTCTTGCCGTTGGCGTTGAATGTAACTCGAGTACAAGGATTCACGCCAAAGTTGGATCAGGTCTTGGCTGGGAATTTCGGGGAAATCAGATAAGCGAGAAATAATATCCTGCGGCGATCCATCGAGTTGTGATAGAATTGAAAATGCAGAACGCCGCGTCCCATCTAGTCGAACATTAAACCCAGATGCAGAGAGCTGGTTTGGGGTATAGGATATCTCGGAGAGTTTCTTTCGCGAATGATTCAAGCTAGAGGCTTTCGCTTCGAAAAACTCCCTACGGCCCGCAGATACGCACCCAATAGCAATCGCTTTTGGTGTAAGTCTCTGGTCAGCATTATCCGCGCGCAACATCAACCGGAATTCAGCGCGTGATGTGAACATCCGGTATGGTTCAGTAACACCCCTAGATGTCAGATCATCAATCATGACACCAATATAGCTTTCGGAGCGGCTAAAGAGCACTTCATCTTGACCTAACGCATTCGATGCGGCATTTAGGCCAGCAACAAGCCCTTGGGCGGCTGCCTCTTCGTATCCAGTAGTGCCATTAATTTGACCAGCAAAATACAATCCCTCGATCGCCTTTAGGGCCAAAGATCCTGTTAAGCAACGTGGATCAAAAAAGTCATACTCGATCGCATACCCAGGTTGAAGGATTTTAGCTTGTTCCAAACCCACGATAGAATTAACGAAACTTTTCTGGACGCTTAGCGGAAGTGAAGTTGATATGCCATTCGGATATACTGTGGAATCTTCAAGCCCTTCTGGTTCCAGGAAGATTTGATGTGATGACTTATCATGAAATCGAGAAATTTTATCCTCGATTGAAGGGCAATAACGTGGACCAACACCTTCGATGTTACCACTATGTATTGCTGATTGAGCTAAATTATCTTCGATAATTCTGTGCGTATTAGGGTTAGTCTCAGCGATCCCACAACTTATTTGACGAACGATTGGCTGTTTGTTTAAAAATGAAAGCATAGTTGGGGTGTCGTCCCCTTTTTGCGCCTCTAACTGATGCCAATTGATTGTATTACCATCCAGCCTCGGTGGTGTTCCGGTTTTTAACCGTCCACGCTCCAAGTTCAACTCGCCCAATCGTTTAGCAAGCTTTACAGATGGCTTTTCTCCCACCCGGCCACCGGATCTCTGTTCTTTCCCGATATGAATTACGCCATTCAGGAACGTACCCGCAGTCAACACGACAGAATTACAAAGAATGTCATCGCCATTCGCAAGCGTTACACCACAAACTCTCTCACCCCTAATGACAAAATCAATAACTTCGCCTTCAATGATATTCAACCGTTCTTGGCGTCCAAGCAATCGCTGTATAGATTTACGATAAAGCAAACGATCAGTTTGAACACGCGGCCCCTGAACTGCTGGTCCTTTACTACGATTCAGCAATCGATAGTGAATCCCTGCCTCGTCAGCCGCACGCCCCATCAGCCCATCAAAAGCGTCAATCTCCCTAACAAGATGACCCTTGCCAAGTCCTCCAATTGCTGGATTGCAGGACATAACTCCCAGCGATTTAATAGTAAGCGTAATCAACGCAGTTTTTGCACCCATACGTGCTGAGGCAGCCGCAGCTTCGCAACCCGCATGTCCACCCCCAACGATAACAACGTCAAATTGTTTCACGTGAAACATCCTCACTTTCCGATGCAAAAACTAGAGAATATCTCTCCAAGTAAGGTTTCAACTCCAACTTCCCCCAAAAGAAGTTCAAGATGTTGTGATGCGGATCGCAATTCCTCGGCGGCAAGTTCCACTGTAGGAACGACATTGAAAACTTCATCACTTGCCAAACGTAACGCGATAAGTCCATTCTGTATCGCCACCCTATGACGCTCGCGTGTAAGCAGCCCAGCACCAGAAATCCGCTGTTGAAGGATGCTAGAAATATTGCTCAAAAGAGCGCCAATACCTTCGCCTGTCAGCCCGGAAATTCTATGGTCGGCTTGAAATTCTACGTCCCCGGAAAAACTATCAAGTTTTCCAAGTGCCGTGATATCTTCGTCAAAAAACTCAACTTCGTCAATCCTATCACCATTTTCGGTCAAAAACACCCTAAGATCGGCTGCGTTTGCTCGCTCGATTGCAAGGTTGACTCCCATCGCCTCAAGCTGATCGCCTGTTTCGCGTATACCCGCGGTATCAAGAAACGTAACGGCAAGCCCATCGATATCCATGCGTACTTCTATCACATCACGCGTCGTGCCCGCAATTTCAGATGTCAGCGCTGCCTTACGCCCTGAAAGCGCATTTAATAGCGTAGATTTTCCGACATTAGGCCGCCCAACGATAGCTACCTCAAACCCTTCCCGGATTTGCTCGGCCATTTTTACACCACTTATTTCCGCTTCGAAATCTACAATTAACTCGCTCAAAAGATCTTTAACCTCTGGCATCACGTCTACAGGTATATCTTCATCCGCAAAATCAATCGTCGCTTCTAAAAGCGCACCAGCTCTAATAATTTTCTGACGCCAAGCGTCAACTTTTTTTCCGATCGCCCCTGACAAGACGCGAAGCGACTGGATTCTTTGCGCCTCAGTTTCAGCATCGATAAGATCGGCTAAACCCTCAACTTGGGTCAGATCCAGCATACCATTCTCAAGTGCCCGACGTGTAAATTCACCAGCTTCGGCAGGGCGCAATCCAGGAATCGCTATTAAGACATTCAAAATAGCGTTAATAGTGGCGCGACTTCCATGAACATGAAGCTCTACCGATTCCTCACCCGTAAAGCTCGCACCCTCCCCAAAAGCGATGACGAGCGCTTCATCTAAAAGCACGTCATCCCAATAGAGTTTACGGACACTGGCTTTGCGCAACTCTGGAACGCTTGCCATCATCCCGAGAGCTGCATGTGATTTCGGCCCTGATATCCGAATAACAGATACCCCAGCCTTCCCCTGCGCGGTCGCAAGAGCAAAAATAGTGTCTAGCATTGCAAATCCCTAACTTAGGGCCGATCAGGAATTCATGGAATCAAAGAAATCTGAGTTGGATTTGGTTTGTTTCAACTTGGAAATCAAGAACTCAATCGCATCCGTCGTCCCCATCGGGTTCAAAATACGCCGCAAAACATAGGTCTTCTGCAAATCGACCTTATCAACCAGCAGGTCTTCTTTCCGCGTTCCGGATTTCAAAATATCCATCGCGGGGAATACGCGCTTATCCGCAACCTTGCGATCAAGCACAATCTCAGAGTTACCCGTCCCCTTAAACTCTTCAAATATAACCTCATCCATGCGACTACCGGTATCAATCAAAGCAGTCGCAATAATCGTCAAGGATCCACCCTCTTCGATATTCCGCGCCGCGCCAAAAAACCGCTTCGGCCGTTGAAGCGCATTCGCATCAACACCGCCAGTCAGCACCTTACCCGACGATGGTACAACCGTGTTAAACGCACGTCCCAAACGTGTGATCGAATCAAGCAAAATCACAACATCGCGCTTATGTTCAACCAAACGCTTTGCTTTTTCAATCACCATCTCAGCAACAGCTACGTGCCGTGTCGCAGGCTCGTCAAAGGTTGAGGAAACAACCTCACCTTTTACCGACCGCTGCATATCCGTCACCTCTTCGGGCCGCTCATCAATCAGCAAAACGATCAGATAACACTCTGGATGGTTGGTCGCGATGGAATGCGCGATATTTTGCAGCAAAACGGTTTTACCTGTCCGCGGAGGCGCCACGATCAACCCGCGTTGGCCCTTACCAATCGGCGAAACCAGATCAATAATCCGGGCTGAGCGATCCTTCAACGTTGGGTCCTCAACCTCCATCTTCAACCGCTCATCAGGGTAAAGCGGTGTCAGGTTGTCGAAGTGAACTTTATGACGTGCCCGTTCGGGAGAATCAAAGTTGATCCGCGTCACTTTTGTCATGGAAAAATAACGCTCTGCCTCACGCGGGGCTGCGATAACCCCTTCAATCGTATCCCCTGTCCGCAGCGAAAACTGCCGGATCATATCCGGCGAAACGTAGATGTCATCTGGCCCCGGCAAATAGTTGGCAGAAGGTGAACGCAGAAACCCGAAACCGTCCTGCACCACCTCCAAAACACCATCACCGCCAATTTCCCAGCCTTCCTCCGCATGCTCTTTCAAAAGAGAGAACATCATCTCCCCTTTACGCATAGAAGGCGCGTTCTCAACATCCCATTCCTCTGCCATCGCCAAAAGATCAGCAGGAGTCTTGGCCTTCAGATCGGCTAGGTTCAGGCGCTGCACATTGTCTTCTGTGATGACGGTTTCATCGTTCATGTTCGAAAAATCCTTGGCCTACAGTCCACAACGGACCACGCCTGTAACATTAAAATGGGGAATCGCTTATCAGGCCGGATGGCCCTGCTGATGTTTGGCTACCTGACAGGCCCATCAATGTCAATATTTCCTTCAGAATTTAAGAATAACGGACAGAACAATAACAACCATCAACAATGTCGGAACCTCGTTCATCATCCGGTAACGCCGCCCTGTCAATGTATTCTGACCTGCCTCAAACGCTTTGCGCCTGACAGAAAGCCACATATGAAACCAAGTCATCCCAAGCACAGACACCGCTTTGGTCCAGGGCCAAAAGCTTGTCCAATCCACGATCCCGGGCGTCAGAACCAATGTGAGGCCCGCAATCCATGTCACGATCATCGCCGGGTTCATAATCAAACGAAGCAACTTCATTTCCATGGTCTTGAACAGCTCGTCGGCTGGTTCACCACCAACAACCTGCTCTGCGTGATAAACAAAGAGCCGCGGCAGATAGAACAGCCCCGCCATCCATGAAATGACAGCCATCACATGCAGAGCTTTTACCCAAAGGTATATATCTGCGAAAAACGAAGTCATGTTTTGCCCTTTCTGGAACACTCTCTTCTTAAATAGATATATTTATAGAAAGATAGTAGTTGAAGATGGGCCTATGGATAACAGGATTATGTACTCTATCCTAGTATTTATCCACAGGATTCAGGCTGTGAGTAAATCTATGTCCAAAAAAATGACTGTTTCAATCATATCGTAAAAACAAGGGATTAGCGGAGTATGGATCTCTCATAAACCATCCACAGTGGAAAAATGTGTGGTCTTGTACGTGCATCCCTTGAAACACTGTGCACATGTGGACAGACTGCCTGAAAGCTTGACAAAATGCCCCTATTGCCCACAGCAATTGCGCTCCTCATGCTTCTCCACAAAACCGGCATCTGGAACATATCATGATTTTCCACAGGACTGCGCACAGTGATACCACAGCTTATTCTTGCATCTGCCTCTTCGACACGGCTACGCCTCTTACAGTCTGCAGGGCTTGATGCCACAGTGCTTCCAGCACGTATTGATGAGCAGACCTTGCGCGGAAGTCTGGATAGTGATGGTGCAAAACCCCGTGATATCGCGGATTTTCTGGCTGAGGCCAAAGCCAGGAAGCTTGGCGAAAAATATCCGGATTCATTGGTACTGGGTTGTGATCAAGTACTTGACTTCAATGGAAAATCATGGGGAAAACCCCGAACCCCCAATGATGCTAAGATTCAATTGCAGCAATTGCGCGGCCAAACTCATCAGCTTTTGTCGGCAATGGTCATCTATCACAACGGAGCTCCGATATGGCGCCATATTGGCAAGGCCCGGCTGACCATGCATGCGTTTTCCGACGATTGGCTTCAGGGATATATTGATCGGAACTGGGACAGTATACAGCATTCGGCAGGGGCTTATTTGTTGGAGGAGGAGGGCGTTCGTCTGTTTTCCGCGGTCGAAGGCGACTACTTCACAATCCTTGGGCTTCCCCTGTTGCCCCTCTTGGGTTATCTCAGGACGAGGGGGTTCCTAGAGACATGACTAACCATTCACGCATCCCGTTAGCCGGGGTTATCGGCTCTCCGATAGCGCACAGCAGATCGCCGGTTTTGCACAATCACTGGCTGGAACGTTACGGGCTTTCGGGGCATTATATCCCGATGGATATTGCCCAGACCGATCTGGAAGAAGTGCTAGAGATGCTGCCAAAAATGGGGTTTGTCGGGTTGAATGTGACCCTTCCCCATAAGGAATCCGTCTTGAAGCTTGCCGATATCGTAACCGACCGGGCCGCCCTTATTGGTGCGGCGAATACCCTTATTTTTCGGGCCGATGGCAAAATTCATGCTGATAATACCGATGGGTATGGCTTCATGGCCAACCTTCGCCAATATGCTCCGGACTGGGATCCGAAATCCGGGCCAGCGATGGTTTTTGGTGCGGGCGGTGCTGCGCGTGCCATCCTGGCGGCATTGATCGATGCCGGTGTGCCAGAAATCCGCGTCACGAACAGAACCCGCCCCCGTGCTGAGGCGTTGCGCAATGATTTCGGTGCAAAGATCACTGTGGTCGATTGGGTCCAATCCCCGCATCAACTTTGGGATGCCGCAACGGTTGTGAACACCACATCTCTGGGGATGACCGGCAAACCGCCGTTTACCCTGTCTTTGGCTGAGCTGAACCCAAAGGCACTGGTGACCGATCTGGTGTATACGCCGCTCCAAACCGAATTCTTGACGGCGGCGGCAGCGCTTGGGTGTAGGACAGTGGATGGATTGGGTATGCTTTTGCATCAAGCCGCGCCGGGGTTTGAGCGCTGGTTCGGTCAGCGCCCCGATGTCGATGACGAGGCCCGAAACAAGGTTATGGGGATTTAATGCCGTACCGTCTTGGCCTGACCGGATCCATCGGGATGGGTAAATCTACGACAGCAGGTTTTTTTGCGGCTGCGGGCGTGCCGGTTTGGGATGCAGACGCGGCGGTTCATCGGCTCTATGGGTGCGGAGGCGCCGCAGTGGCACCGGTTGCCGCGGTCTGGCCTTATGCGGTTGTGGATGGCGCTGTGGACCGGAACGCCCTCAAAACCATTATCGCTGCGGATGACAGCGCCCTTGCCCGAATAGAGTCTATCGTTCATCCGCTGGTAGCTGCTGATCGCGTGGAATTTCTGGCCAATGCAACGGCGGATATCGTGGTTTTCGACATCCCGCTGTTGTTCGAAAAAGGCACAGAGGTTGAGATGGACGCCACCCTCCTTGTCACCGCCCCCCCTGCCTTGCAACATGCCCGTGTTATGGCACGTGACGGGATGACAGAGGCGCAATTCCAAACGATCTTGGCGCGCCAGATGCCGGATGCGGAAAAACGCGCCCGTGCGACCCATATTATAGAGACGTTGAGCATGGATGCTGCGCGCGCCTGTGTTACGGCATTGATCGATTATATCCCAAAGGCCCAAAATGCGTGAGATCGTTCTGGATACCGAAACCACGGGGTTTGAACCGACTGAGGGCGACCGCATCGTTGAAATCGGCGCGGTAGAGCTGTTCAACCACATGCCCACGGGCCGCACCTTTCACAAATATATCAACCCACAGCGCTCTATGCCCAAAGCGGCCTTTGAGGTGCATGGGTTGGGGGATGATTTTCTGCGTGACAAGCCACTTTTTCGCGATGTCGCACAGGCGTTTCTGGATTTTGTCGGCACCGATATAATGGTCATCCATAATGCCAGCTTTGATATGAAGTTCCTTAACCATGAACTGGGCGCGATTGGCCTGCCGAAACTACCTGACAGGCAGGCGTTGGACACTTTGGCGATGGCCCGGCAAAAGTTTCCCGGCTCCCCCAGCTCTCTTGATGCGCTTTGTCGGCGTTTTGGCGTGGATAACTCGGGCCGTGAAAAGCATGGCGCGCTGTTGGACAGTGAAATTCTGGCCGAGGTTTATCTGGAACTTATCGGCGGCAGGCAGCCTGACTTTGTGCTATCCACCGATAACAACCGCAGCAAGGATAGCGCGGAAATAGCAGCGGATTGGCGCCCCCAGCCACGCGCCACCGCGCTGCTCTCACGCTTGACCGGAGAAGAGGCGGCGGCCCATGCGGCTTTTGTGGAAAAGCTGGGTGAAGCTGCGATCTGGGCCAAGCGTCAATAAGTCGGCCAAAGGTATAAATCCTGTGATTTCAGGCACCTACGAAGTCGCTGATGGCATAGCTTTGCAGATACAAAAGCGCCGTTAGATCACCATGGTTGATGCGGATATCGCATTGCGCGGCAACGCTTGGCTTGGCATGAAGTGCCACACCAGCCCCCGCCAGCCCTAGCATTCCCAGATCATTCGCGCCATCCCCGACGGCAATAACGTCGGCGGCGGTGATGCCCATTTGTGCCGCGATCTCTTGCAGGGCTTGAACCTTGGCTTCGCGCCCGAGGATCGGTTCGGCGACGGTGCCAGTCAACACACCATCCGCGATATGCAAGACATTGGCGCGGTTTTCATCAAATCCAAGCGTGGCGGCAACCCGCTGCGTAAATTCCGTAAACCCGCCCGAAACCAGGGCCGCCCGCGCACCATTGGCCTTCATCGTGGCCAGCAACACCGGCCCCCCCGGCATCAAGGTGATATTGTCGCGGTAGACCTGTTCGATCACAGCCTCGGGCAGATCCTTGAGTAAGGCCACGCGTTCACGCAGGGCATCATTGAAATCCAGCTCTCCGTTCATCGCGCGGGCGGTGATGCCTGCCACATGTGCGCCAATACCTGCGGCCTCGGCCAACTCGTCAATACATTCCTGCTGAATCATCGTGCTGTCCATATCGGCCAACAACAAGCGCTTGCGACGGTTTTCACTGGGCTGAACGATCAGATCAATGCCAAGCGCCTGCATCGCTTCCCATGCGTCCCAAAGGTTCTCGGGGCGGGATTCCAGCGGGAACTCTGCCGCAATCGCGGGGTTCAGCCAGATGGCATCGCCGCCGCCCCAAGCGTTGCGCAGGCTTTCCACGGTGGCGCGGTCAAGGATCGGGGTGGCGGGATTGGTCAAAAGCGTGGCTGTGAACATCTCGGTTTCCAAAGGTGCTGAACGGGATGGGCCATGATCTACGGCAAAGCACCGCATAGCGCCAGTTCATTTAGAACCTGTCAGTTCAATACCACTATTGCGCCGTTCAGGGCTGTCGCAAGGCTGACCCATGCAAGATAAGGTAGAAACAGCACTGCCGAGAGCCTGTCACTACGCCACTCCTTACCGATAAACGCTGTGATCAACAGCCACATGACGATGATTACAATAAGCCCGGCAAGCGGCATCTGAAGTGCAAAGAACACGGGCGACCACAGGAAATTCGCCGCCATCTGCGCCCACCAAAGCCCAGCTGCGCCACCATGCAGCCATTTGCGCGCGCCGACCCAGCCGATCAGAACATAAAGCGTGGTCCAGACCGGCCCGAACACCCAGTTAGGCGGAGTGAACCACGGTTTCTCCAAGCTGACATACCATGCACCGGGCAGGGTAATCAGCCCGATGCTCGTGCCGATTACAACGACGCCGATGATAAACACTGCATAGGTTAACAGGTTGCGCATGGCTGACTTACTCCAATGCGCGGGCTTCTGCGATCAACATGATCGGGATGCCGTTGCGGATGGGAAAGGCCATTTTTGCGGGCTCAGAGATCAACTCTTGCGCCTTGGCGTCATAGGTCAGGGTCGCTTGCGTCATGGGGCAAACCAATGCCTCCAGCATACGGCGATCAATTACAGGGGGGGTATTGGTCATTGCATTGTCTCCTCTCCCGATCCGCCGTGCAGGGCAAATTCGATCAGGGTTACCATGGTTTCGCGCCGTGTGATCAGGGTTGGCGCCTCCAGCAGGGCTTGCTTGTCCTCGGGTGAGAAAGGGCAGAGCATCGACAAAGAGTTTATCAACAGCTCTTCATCTGCGTCGCGCAGGCCATCCCAATCGGTCGAAAGCTCCAGCGTTTCAAAGAAGCGTTTCAACAATTTCATAAAGGCCGCCCGTTCAAAACCGGGGTCTTTTTCGACCTCGCCCTGATCACGTTCAAAACCTTTCCAGTCAACCTCGGCGCGGCGGTAGGGGGTGAACCCCTCTACTTCTTGGCGCAGACGAAAGCGGGAAATACCCGAGAGCGTGATCATATAGCGCCCGTCTTCGGTTTCCGAAAACCCCGTCATACGGCCGGCACAACCGATGGAATGCAGGCGCGGTTCGGTGCCTTGATTGGCCGGCACATCCCGTGTCTGGATTATGCCGATCAACCGGTGGGGCGTCTTCATGCAATCTTCCAGCATTTGCAGGTAGCGCGGCTCAAATATATGCAGCGGCAGCCTTGCGCGCGGCAGCAACAGCGCACCGGGCAACGGAAAGACGGGAATGATCTCGGGCAAATCGCGTATGTGTTTCATATCCAGCAGCTAGGCCGCTTTTCCCCTTAGGCAAATATCATTGACGACAGTTTGCGACGACCTGTCAAGGCAATCGGATCTTTGGGGGTCAGCGCCTCGAATATCGTGAAAAGCTGGGTCTTGGCGGCGGCATCATTCCACTCGCGGTCACGGCGGAAAAGTTCGAGCAATTCATTTACCGCTTCCTCTACCTTGCCGGCCGCATGAAGCGCCTGTGCCAGATCAAAGCGCGCCTGATGGTTGTCGGGATCTGCCTCGACCGCAGCACGAAGTTCGGCCTCGGGGCCGGCGTTGGCGGCTTGGTGCAATAGGGCGATCTGGGCGCGGGCGGCCTCTACCTCTTGGGCGTTGGCGATTTTGGCGGGAACAGCGGCCAAAAGGGCCTCGGCCTGTGCTACCTCACCCAGCGCAAGATGGGCGCGCAAAAGCCCGCCAAAGGCCAGCGGGTTTTCAGGCTCTTCTTCCAGAATGGCGGCAAAGGTTTCGACGGCATCGGCAAAGTCGCCATCGGCCAGCATCCCCTCGGCGGCCTCGATCGCATCGGCCAATCCGCCGTCACCGGCAAGGGCGGCCAGTTTGTCGACAAAGGTTTTCAATTCGGACGCGGGCAGCGCGCCCTGAAAGCCGTCAACAGGCTTGCCCTCGTGAAAGGCATAGACGGTGGGGATGGACTGGATGCGCAACTCGGCCGAAATTGCGGGGTTTTCATCGACGTTGATCTTGACCATGCGTACCTTGCCCTTGGCCGCGGTCACAGCCGCCTCCAGCGCAGGGCCAAGCTGTTTGCAAGGGCCGCACCAAGGCGCCCAGAAATCCACGATCACCGGGGTTTCCTTACTGGCCTCGATAACATCGGCCATGAAGGTGGCCTCCGTCCCGTCCTTGATCAGATTTTCATCCGCAGCGGCGTTTGCCGCACCCGATTGATCGCCAAACGTCAACATAGCATCCCTCTTTCGTCGAAACTGTTCTGTCATATATGCGCATCCAAGGGCCAAAGGCCAAGGGGTTTTCAACCCCGCCGTGCGATCAGATCGGCATGAAGTCCGCGCGGGGCCACAATAATCCCTTCGGTGCGTGGATCAGCCTCATTGAACCAGAGCGTAGCCCCCTTGCCATCACTGGTCACGGCACCCGCGCGGTTGGCAATCAAGGCCCCCGCCGCAATGTCCCATTCCCATGTCGGGCGAAACGCCAGCATGGAATCATAGCGCCCCTCGGCCACAAGGCATAGCCGGTAGGCAAGCGAGGGCCGGAACGCATGATCCAGCGTCGGCACCCCTGCGGGCCAATGCCGCGGTGCCATATTCGTCTTGGCGGTCAGAACGCTGGCACCAGCGGCCATCACCGCGGTTGAGCTTGTGATTACACTGCCGTTACAACGGGCCGGCCCTTGCGCATGGGCGCTGTACATCCGGTCTTTGGCCGGCAGGTATACGGCGGCGGCAATGATCACGCCATCCTCGGCAATGGCAAGCGAATGGGCAAAGCTGTCCTGACCGTCGATGAAGGCGCGGGTGCCGTCAATCGGGTCGATGATGAACACACGGCGTGCGCGCAGGCGGTCGGTGTTATCGGGCGTTTCCTCGGACAACCAGCCATAGTCAGGGCGGGCCGCTTGCAGACGGGTGGCCAGCATATCGTTCACGGCCAGATCCGCCGCCGTTACCGGCCCCGCATCCCCGCCCTTGTCCCAGACCTGCGGGTCGCGGCGGAAATGTTGCATTGCAATTGGCCCCGCCGCACGCGCGGCATCGACCAAAAGCTGCAGATCCTCATCAAGCCCCGGCAAGCGTCAACCCTTCGATCAGCAGGGACGGCACGCGGGTGGACATATGCATCCGCGCATCATTCGCAGGTGTCATCCGCATCAGCATATCACGCAGGTTGCCGGCGATGGTACATTCATTCACGGCATAGGCAATCTGACCGTTTTCGACCCAGAATCCGGATGCCCCGCGCGAATAATCCCCCGTGGTGGGGTTGATCGAAGAGCCGATCAGCGAGGTCACCAGCAGCCCCGTGCCCATATCGGCCAACAGCTCTGCCCGCGATTTTGTGCCTTGGGTCAGATCGATATTCGACGTGCCGGGCGAGGGTGGCGAAGATGTACCCCGCGCCGCATTGCCAGTGCTTTGCATCCCCAGCTTGCGCGCCGTGGCCAGATCCAGAACCCAGCCGGTCAGGATACCATCCTCGACAATCGCGCGCCGCGCCGTTGGCAAGCCCTCACCGTCAAAGGCGCGGCTGCCGGAAATGCGGGCGCGGTGCGGGTCCTCGATCACCGAAAGGCCCGAGGGCAGGATCTGTTGACCCAGCGCATCGCGCAACCAGCCCGAACCCCGCGCAATCGTCGCCCCGTTGATCGCGCCCAGCATATGGCCGATGATCCCCGAGGAAATGCGTTCATCATAAAGCACCGGATAGGCGCCAGTCTTGGGTTGGCGCGCGCCCACACGCTCCAAAGCGCGCGCGGCGGCAAGTGCGCCGATCTCATCTGCGCTTGGCAGATCGGCGGCGAAAATGCGGCCCTCGGCGGCCCAATCGCGTTCCATCTCGGTGCCGCTGCCGGTAAAGGCCACGGCCGAGACCGACCGCGAAGACCGCCCGTAGCCACCCGAAAACCCGTTGCTGGCCGCCAAGTGGATTTGACGGCGCGACTGGCTGGCAGAGGCCTCGACCTGGGTGATGCCATCAACCGCCATCGCGGCGGCTTCGGCACGGCGCGCATCTTCTTCCAGCGTTGCGGCGGGGACCTCTTGGGATGGGTCGCATAATTCCAATGCGTCGATATCCCAGCTTTGCGCCAGTTGCGATGGATCGGCGAGGCCTGCATAGGCATCTTCGGGGGCCTCGCGTGCCATCGCCACGGCCCGTTCGGCCATCGCCGAAATGCTGCCATCCGAGGTATCGGAGATCGACACGCAGGCCTGCCGCTTGCCCATCAGCACCCGCAGCCCCAGTTCCACCCCTTCTGAACGTTCCGCCTGTTCCAACTTGCCTGCGCGGATATCAATCGCTGTGGCAATACCGTCCACCGCAATCGCATCGGCAGCCTCTGCGCCTGCGCGCTTTGCGGCCACTAACAGCGCCTCGGTCAGTGTTTCAAGCGAGCGTGTCATCGGGGTCTCCTTTTATATCCCATAGGCAGGTAAGCCGCTATGAGCCTCAAAGCAAGCAGTCTGAATGCAAAAGGGCGACCCGATGGCCGCCCCTTTTTACCAAATCGCGCTGCCTTAGAACGGCATCGGCGCGCCGTTCACGGTGATCTTGCCACCCTCAACGAATTCCACCTCGGAGGTGTAGCTGTCAGGCTCGGCGCCCGGTTTACCCAACATTGCAGCCATCATGCCAAAGGTCATGACCATGTCTTGCTGCACCAACCCCAAGGCTTGCAACTTGCCCAAAAGGGTGGTCGCGCCCACCAACGACAGATTCAGCTTGCCCGTTGGCATCGGGGCCACATTGCCCAACACTGGCGGTTGCGAGTTGTCAAAAGCCAAAGCGCCATTGCCCTTGAATTCCGCCCCTGCAACGGTCAGCTGCAGCGCCTCGATATCCAGGGTTTCCACCTCGAACGGGGGGCGATCCTGCGGCATGTTCTCGGTGTTGCCGGCCAGCATGTCGATCAATGGCTTTGCCTTGCCTTTAAGCGATACAATCAAGGTTGCCGGATCGCGTGGCAGGGTCGCCCCGGAATCGATCATTCCCCAGATAACATCCGAAACAGTCAGGCCCTCCAGCCGCGTCTCAATCAGGAAATCCTTGGCCTCATCCGATTTGGAGATCGGCACCGTCAGGTTGACGGCTTGCTCGTCATAGGCTGCTGCCAGTTCCGGGAACGGGATAGAGCTGCCGGAAACCTTCATTTCCACGCCTTTGCCAAGAATGCCATAAGACATGCGATCCTTGTCAATTGCGACCTTCAGGCTGCCACCATTGGACTGGCTGGTAAAATTAGAGGTCGCTCCGGTTTCGTCTTTGCCGTTTATTGTCAGGTTGCCGCTGTCATAGGTCAAAGCGAGGTCAGAGGTCATACCCTGTGCAAGCTGGCTGACAATATCATTTGTTGTCATCTCGGCCGGAATTGCCGATGTGGTCACGCCGGCGATATTATTCGATTGGCCGACCACATCAAACGCCGAGTTGTTTTCCTCATCCGTACCCTTGGCAGAAAACGTCAGCGCCTTGCTGGCGAAGGTTGAGGTAAAAGACATGAGATCGCCCGGTTTGACATTATACGTCATTGCAAGGCTGGAAAGGTTCACGTCGATTGCAATATCGCGCGGCTCCCCTTTGGTTTTAACGTCGACAACACCGACCCGAAGGTTATCTGCGTTGTAGTCATGGTTCATCACCTCAGGGGTGCCGCTTGTGATAAGCGTGGCCCCGTTTTGCTGGACGTTGAACGTCGCGCCGACCGTATCGCCCTCGCCGTTATCGCCTTCCATTTCGAACTGGTAGGCGTTGCTCATCGTTACTTCGACGCGACCATCGCCCATTTCGCGAAAGCGGACCTCGGGGATGACACCGGCGACTTTGGCGTCGTCGTTGATTACCTCGATGGTCAGATCGGTGATCGTCAGCGTGTCACCTGCGCGGGTTTGTGACCCTGTGCTCAGGGTTTGGCCATGGGCGGTGCCCAGCTCCTGCCAGCCTTTCCAGGCTTCTTCTGCCGTAATATCGGCAAGGGCAGGGAGTGCCAGAAATGCAGTAAGGGCAGAAATAGACGTAATCGTCAAAATGCGCGAGGTCATCGTTCGGGTCTCCGTATACGAATGTTGTGGCGTAGCATCTGCATGTGATGGGGGCGGGTCAAGGGGGCACGCGGGTCAAGTTGATAACGATTGGATATGATTTCCGTGATCGGCTGACTGGAGCATGCCATAAAACTGCGCTAGCCTTTGGTCATTAAACTGGAGTGGGGGAACGTTATGCAAGGCAAAGTGGTGGTTATCACGGGCGCAAGCCGCGGTATTGGTGAAGCAACGGCGCGGGTTTTTGCCGATGCCGGCGCGCAGGTGGTGCTATTGGCGCGTTCAGTTGGCAAGACAGAGGCGATTGCCGCCGAGATCGGGCGCGGTGCCTTGGCCTTGCCTTGCGATGTCAGCAATATGGGATCGGTACAAACCGCATTGGGCCGTGTGGCGGTGGAATACGGCGGTCTGGACGTGCTTATCGGTAATGCGGGCACGATTGACCCGATCGCCCGCATCAGTGATGCCAAGCCCGAGGAATGGTCCCGCGCGATCGATACCAACCTCAAGGGCGTGTTTTACGGGATGCAGGCCGCGATTCCCCTGATGCGGGCGCGGGGTGGGACGATCATCACCGTCTCCTCCGGTGCGGCCCATAACCCGCTGGAAGGCTGGAGCGCATATTGCGCCGCCAAGGCCGGTGCTGCCATGCTGACCCGCGCAGCCCATCTGGAGGAAGGCGGCAACGGTTTGCGCGTCATGGGCATGTCACCCGGAACCGTGGCAACCGATATGCAGGTGAAGATCAAAGCTAGCGGTATCAATGCGGTGAGTGAGCTGGACCCTTCAGTTCACATCCCTGCGGATTGGCCTGCACGCCTGATGCTGTGGATGTGCGGCCCCGGTGGAGATGATTTTCTGGGGCAAGAGATTTCATTGCGCGATGAAAATATCCGCCGTGCAGTGGGGTTGATCGTATGATTGATCTGACCGTCGAAAACGGGGTTTGGACCGCAACTATCAACCGTCCTGACAAAGCGAACTCGCTGACAACTGCGATGCTGGGCGAATTGGCAGATATTGCCGCGCGCGCCGGCACCGAAGGGGCCCGCGCGTTGATCCTGACTGGCACCGGCCGCGTCTTTTCCGCAGGCGCCGACCTAGAGGAAGCCCACGCAGGGCTTGCCACAAATCCGGTTTGGGAACGCTTGTCGGGGGCCATTGCGGCCCTGCCCTGCCTGACCGTAGCAGCCCTGAATGGCACGGTTGCAGGTGGCGCGATGGGCATGGTGCTGGCCTGCGATCTGCGTATTTCTGTCGCCGGGGCCAAGGTGTTTTACCCGGTTATGCGCTTGGGGTTTTTGCCCCAACCCTCTGACGTGCCGCGGTTGGTGCGACTGATCGGGCCGGCGCGGGCATCGATGATCCTGATGGCCGGCCAAAAGATTGATGCACCCGAGGCGCAAGCATGGGGCCTTATCGACCGCGTGGTGGAGGAGGACGTGACGACCGTCGCGCATTCGCTAGCCACAGACGCACTGGCCGCCTCACCCGACCATGCCAGCGCGATCAAACGGATGATCTGGACAGGGTAAGGGCCGTAGACTTGGATAGGTTGCGTGATCAAGCCTCACTGAAGCGCTCTTCCAACAACCCTGAGTATCGCTGATGTTTAAATTTCTTCGCAGCACGCTTCTTGTCATCGTTCTCCTTGTGTCTCTCGCCGCGTTGGCCGCATCCGCCACGATTTGGGCGATCACGCAGACCCAAAATGCGATTGAAATGTCTGCCAAGCTTGCATCCTCTGCGGTCCGGGCCATGCAGCATCAAAATGAAGTTCTGGCGCTCAAATCACAGCACAAGCGGCAATTGATGCGCCAAAAAGCGGCCGGACGCCTGAAACGGATTGTTGTTGCCGTTCCTGTTGTCGGCTTTGTGGCAGCGGGTTATTTTGAGGAAAAAGACCGCCGGTCGTGGCTCGCGGATAACCCCGGCAAGACAAACAGCGATTATGCTTGTGAGCTGGCCGAAATATCTGCCGAGGTTGCCGACGACGTTCTTGCCGGTCTGCCTGTCGATATACAGCTTCCTGATTGGGCAATTCCA
Organism: Pseudorhodobacter aquimaris; assembly: GCF_001202025.1. GTDB lineage: Bacteria > Pseudomonadota > Alphaproteobacteria > Rhodobacterales > Rhodobacteraceae > Pseudorhodobacter > Pseudorhodobacter aquimaris. Next base: position 178,961 of record NZ_LGHS01000052.1, on the reverse strand, counting down.
ACATGCGACAGTTAGGTTACCATTGTGGATGACAGGCTTTTCGGGCAAAAGCGCGCATCGCCATAGGAGAATATTATGGATTACGGCAAATCGGGCGCGCCTAATAAAGGCAAGAACACCGCACGTTATTCGGAACATAACGCCAAGGGCAGCGCTAAAAACCCTTATGGATCGCAACCCTCCAAAGCCGATCTTCTGGCCCGCATGAAGGCCGCGGTTGAGGCGAAAAAAGCCGGGAAATAACTAGATCGGCTGGCCCTGCAACAAGCGGGGCAGGCTGCCTTCCAGCCCGGCCGCCGTGCGCATAAAGCGGCGGCGCAGACCGGGCATCGCGCCAATCGCGCCCATGCCAAGATCGCGCCCAAGTCGCAAGATTGGATTGTCATTTGAAAACAGTTTGTTGACCGCGTCCATGCCCAGCGCCAGGCTGGTCACATCAAAGCGCCGCCATTGTTGATACCTATCCAACACATCCGCAGCACCGATATCCTCACCCCGCCGCGCAGCCTCTATCAAGACCTCGGCCAGGGCACCAACATCGCGCAGCCCAAGGTTCAACCCCTGTCCCGCAATCGGATGCACCCCATGCGCCGCATCCCCCACCAGCGCCAGCCGTTCGGCGGTAAAGCTATTGGCCAACGTCAGGTTCAGCGGATAGGTAAACCGCGTTCCAGCCAGTGAAATATCCCCCAGAAAATCACCGAAACGCGGACGCAACGCATTAAGGTAATCCGCATCGCCCAGCGCGTTAATCGCATTGGCGCGGTCTGTTTGCTCGCTCCAAACGATCGAGGAACGGTTCCCACCGGGCAGCGGCAAAATCGCCAATGGGCCTTCGGGCATAAAGAACTGATGCGCGATGCCATTATGCGGCAGGCTGTGGTTAAGCGCCGTCACCAAGGCGGTTTGACCGTAATCCCACCCCGTCCGGGTGATGCCAGCGCGCTGGGCCACACCGCTTTGCCGCCCATCACAGCCCACCAACAGCCGCGCTGAAAGCACCTCTCCCGAGGCAAGCGTAACCTTGGCTCCTTGGGCCGAAACCTCTTGCGCCACAACGGCTTGGCCCGAAAGCAAGGTAATGCCCGGCGCATCTGCCATCGCGGCCAGAAAGGCGGCATAGAGGTGGCGGTCCTCAACCATAAAGCCCATGGGGCCTTCCTCTATTTCCGTATGATCAAAATGCAGGAAAAACGGTGCCGCCCCTTGGCCTGCATGACCGTCCGAGGCTTTGATCTCCAGTATCGGCTGGGCCTGCTCGGCAATGCGCGGCCAGACACCAATCACGGACAGCAACCGCTTAGAGCCCAGCGCCAGCGAATAGGCACGTCCGTCAAAACCGGCGTTTGCCCGCGCCGGTGCAGGGCGGGCATCGACCACCTTCACCCGCAATCCGTTTTGCGCCAAAGCCAATGCCAATGCAGGGCCGTTCAGCCCGCCACCTACAATCAAGATATCAGTATCATGTTCCATAGGGTTCAATATGTCTCTTTCATCGGCTTTGTCCATGCGGCCCGCGCGCACGGCCCTATATATGCCATTGTTCAAAGGCGGAGTTAACGTTAGCTTTTGCTGAAAATTGGCAAAGGGTGGGTTATGATGCGCAATTGGCTTTGGATGACGGCGGCGGATTTAGGACGCGGGATTGAGGCAGGCAAGATCCACCCCGTTGAATTGACCGAGGCCTATCTGGATGCGGCGGAAAAACACCCCGAGGCCGGTCGCATTTATTCCCGCACCACTCCGCGTCGTGCGCGCTCCATGTCCATCGCTGCGGCGGATCGGGCACGAGCAGGGCAACGGATCGGCCTATTGGACGGTGTGCCGATCTCGTGGAAAGATCTTTTTGATGCGTCAGGTGCACCCTGTGAGGCGGGCTCTGCCCTGCTCAAAGGGCGGGTGCCTGAAACCGATGCGCAGGTGCTGACAACCGCCACCGCGCAAGGGCTGGTGTGCCTGGGCAAAACCCATATGTCAGAGCTGGCCTTTTCAGGGCTGGGCTTGAACCCCGTTACCGCCACCCCGCCGAATGTGAATGATCCAGCGGCGGTTCCGGGGGGGTCATCCTCGGGGGCGGCGGCATCGGTTGCCTTTGGGCTGGCGGCCGCTGCAATCGGCTCTGATACCGGGGGATCGGTGCGAATTCCGGCGTCTTGGAATGATCTGGTCGGATTGAAGACCACGTCGGGCAGGCTGTCGAACCAAGGCGCTGTACCGCTGTGCGAACGCTTTGATACCGTTGGCCCATTGGCCCGCAGCGTCGAGGATTGCGCCCTGCTTCTGGCCGCGATGGAGGGCAGCAAGCCCGCCGATCTGGTCGGCGCAAGCGTGAAGGGCGCGCGGCTCTTGGTGCTTGAAACTGTGGCCTTGGATGATCTGCGCGAGGAGCCCGCCCGCGGGTTTGAGGGCGCGGTAGAGGGGCTTGCCCGTGCCGGCGCCCGCATCGAATCCGGCAAGATCGAGGAAGTAACCGAGGCAATGGACCTTGCGGCGATTTTGTTCACCGCCGAGGCGTATGGGATCTGGGGCAAGACCATTGAGTCCGCGCCTCAAAAGATGTTCCCGCGTATTCTGGAACGGTTTCGGTCTGGTGCAGCCTTCACCGCGTCTGACTATGTCGCCGCTTGGCGCAGGATGGAGGAGCTGCGCAAGATTTGGGCGCAAAAGACGGCTGCTTATGATGCAGTTATCCTGCCCACCGCGCCGAACCTGCCCCCGGATGCCAAGCGCCTGATGGAAGATGATGAATATTATGTTACCGAAAACCTGTTGACCCTGCGCAACACGCGTATCGGCAATCTGTTCGGCCTTTGCGGCGTCACCTTGCCCACAGGTCAGCCGTCATGCGGGATCAGCTTTATCGCCCCGCCAATGCAGGAAGAACGCGTTTTGCGCCTTGCTTCAGCGGCAGAACGGGCGCTGGGCTAAGCCCAGTAAAATTTTGGGAGAGGGACGCAAAAGACACAATCGCCCCCCCCAAGCACATTAAATCAAAGCGTTTTTCTGGACCCGCACGCAAAGCCTCGTTATCCTGCCTCCAAACGGGGCGACATGACCCCGATAGATGAGGCAGCAATGGCATTTCCTGAGCGGTTTTCGAACCTGCCAGAATACGCGTTTCCGCGACTACGCGCACTTCTGGATTCCCATCCGGCGGGTGGTGAGGCGATCTCCATGACGATTGGAGAGCCGCGACACCCCATGCCCGATTTCGTTGGTCCAATTTTGGCACAAAATCTTGATGGTTTTGCCAAATACCCCCCAAATGATGGGACGCCGGAGCTTCTGGCGGCAATCGCGGCTTGGGTCCAGCGGCGCTATGGGGTCACCCTTTCGGCCAATCAGATCATGGCACTGAACGGCACCCGTGAGGGGTTGTTCAACGCCTCGGTCGCGCTTTGCCCCGAAAGCAAAGCCGGCAAACGGCCCGTGATCTTGATGCCCAACCCGTTTTATCAGGTCTATGCCGTGGCCGCATTGGCGATGGGGGCCGAGCCGGTTTATGTGCCCGCAACCGCCGCCACGGGGTTTTTGCCCGATTATGCAGGCCTGCCGCGTGACATTCTGGACCGCACGGCGATTGCCTATCTGTGCTCTCCGGCCAATCCGCAGGGCGCGGTTGCAAGTACGGATTACTGGGCGGACCTGCTGGTCTTGGCCGAAAAGCATGATTTCCGCATTTTTGCCGATGAATGCTATGCCGAGATTTACCGCAACGCGCCGCCCCCCGGCATTCTTGCGGTGGCGCAAACCATTGGCGCGGACCCAGAGCGCGCGTTGACGTTTCATTCGCTGTCCAAACGGTCGAACTTGCCGGGACTTCGGTCCGGCTTTGTGGCGGGCGGGGTGCAATCCATGGCCCGTATCCGCCAGTTGCGGGCCTTTGCCGGCGCGCCGCTGCCCTTGCCGATCCAAAAGGTATCGCAAGCCGCATGGGAGGATGAGGCGCATGTCACCGCGTCACGCGCGCTTTATGCCGAGAAATTTGACCTCGCGGACCGGATTTTCAGCGGTATCCAAGGCTATCAATCCCCCGAAGCCGGATTTTTCCTGTGGCTTTCGGTGCAGGACGGTGAGGATGCTGCGTTGAAGCTTTGGCAGGAAACCGGCGTGCGCGTGCTGCCGGGGGCCTATCTTTCGCGCGATGTTGCGGGGGAAAACCCCGGCGCGGGTTATATCCGGGTGGCTTTGGTCGCCCCAAAAGAAGAAACACAGCGCGGGCTGACCCTGCTTCGCGACTGTCTCTACGGGCAAGGAGATTAGAGCATGGCATCCTATCAGATCAGGCAGCGCGACCCCTTGGTGGATCAAAATACAGCGGCAATGCTGGAACGGCGCGGGCGCGAGTTGCTGGGCATTGGCCTTATTGTGCTGGCCTTGGCCTTTACCGCATTGCTTGGCAGCTATTCGGCCACGGATCCGGGTTGGATGGTGGCAACCGATGCGCCGGTCAATAACTGGCTGGGCCGACTTGGTGCCTCTATCGCGTCGACATTGTTCATCATCGGTGGGCTTGGGTCGTGGGGGATTCCGTTGATTTTGGGCGCTTGGGGTCTGCGCTTTGTGACACATGCCGGCGAGGATCGTGCCATGGGCCGCGTTGTCTTTGCCGTGATCGCAGTGGCGCTGGCGTCGGTCTTTGCGGCTACCCATGTGCCGGGGCCAAACTGGCCGCATGCCGCGATCGGGCTGGGGGGGCTTTTTGGCGATACGGTTCTGGGCGCGATGCTGGCGATTTTGCCGATTGGCTCGGGGTTCGGGCTGAAGCTGCTTTCGGTTGCCTTTGGCGCGGGCCTGCTGGCGATTGGGTTATTCGTTACCGGCTTTGATATGCGTGAGCTGACCATCATTAAACGCTTTGTCATTTTTGGCACGATTACCGCTTATGCTATGGCGGCTTCGGTTGCGGGTCGCTCTGCTGCTGGTGCTGCCCGCGCGGCACAAGGTTATGCCGAGAAGAAACGTACGCAGCGTGAAATCGCCGCCAGCCATGCGCAAGATGATCTTATCTATTCCGACCGGATCCAGCACGCACCTTTGCGCGCCGAGCCTGCATTAGGCGGCTTTGGTCGCCCGAAATCGCTGCGCCCTAATATGCCGCAAGGCTATGGCGCGCCGTCGGCCCCGCAGCCAGAGGCGGAACCCATGGTTGCGCAACGCCACCACGATGAGGTGCTGGAACGGCCCACCGAAAAGCCGGGACTTCTGGCGCGTATGCCGCAGCTTATCCGCCGCGCCGCCATGCCGCAGGCAGAGCATGAACCCGTGGCCGAACCGCCATTGCGCAGCGAAGATCGCATAAAGGCGCGGATCAATGATGTTATCCGCTCTCGTGTGCGGCAAAATCCTTCGCCTCAAGCTGCGACCGTGCAATCGGCAGTTCAGGCCGCAATCGCCCGGCGTGAGCCGCCGTTGACAGGGCAACGTGGGCCTGCCGTGCAATCAACGGCAAACCATCGTCCTGTGGTCCATGCCCAAGCGTTGACACATGGCCCGAATATGGAACGCCTTGGCGCGGCGTCCCGTGCGCTGCCCAAAGCGCCGGAATGGCTGAATAGCGACAGCGATACCGCCGAGGCGCCAGAGGTCTGGGACGAAGAAATTGCAACCTTCGATCACAATCAAGAGCAGGACGATTCCGTATTGACCGAGGATGATGCGCCAGAGGTGATCCGCGTCTCTACCCCCCTGCCCCGCGCGCCGGTGGTTGAACAGCGCCGCATCGTGCAACCCGCTGCGGCCAAGCCTATTGCCCCCTCACGCCAAGCCAAGGCAGAGGCGCAGCCAGGGTTGAAGTTTGAGGAAAAGCATAGCGACTATGAGCTGCCCCCTCTGGGCCTTTTGACCAGCGCCGATACCGTACAGCGCCACACTCTGTCCGAGGAAGCGCTGGAAGAAAACGCGCGTATGCTGGAATCAGTTCTGGATGATTATGGCGTCAAAGGTGAAATCGCCGCCGTGCGCCCCGGTCCCGTTGTCACTCAATATGAACTCGAACCCGCGCCGGGCCTGAAGGCCAGCCGGGTGATCGGTTTGGCCGATGATATCGCGCGGTCGATGTCGGCGCTTTCGGCGCGGGTTTCCACCGTTCCGGGACGCTCGGTCATCGGGATCGAACTGCCGAATTCATGGCGCGAAAAGGTGGTCTTGCGCGAAATCCTTGCCGCGCGTGATTTCGGTGACAGCGCGATGAGCCTGCCGCTCGCGCTTGGCAAGGATATCGGCGGTGAGCCTATCGTCGCCAACCTTGCCAAAATGCCCCACCTGCTGATTGCCGGGACCACCGGCTCGGGTAAATCGGTTGCGATCAACACGATGATCCTGTCGCTGCTCTATAAGTTGACGCCAGAAGAATGCCGACTGATCATGATCGACCCCAAAATGCTGGAGCTTTCGGTTTATGACGGCATCCCGCATCTGCTTTCGCCAGTTGTGACCGACCCGAAAAAGGCCGTTGTTGCCCTGAAATGGGTGGTCGGCGAAATGGAAGAACGGTACCGCAAGATGTCCAAAATGGGCGTGCGTAACATCGAGGGCTATAACGGACGTGTCCGTGAGGCGCTGGCCAAAGGCGAGATGTTCAAGCGCACAATCCAGACCGGCTTTGACGAGGATACCGGCGAGCCGGTGTTTGAAACCGAAGAGGATACACCCGTCTCCCTGCCTTATATCGTCGTGGTCGTCGATGAGATGGCCGACCTGATGATGGTCGCCGGCAAAGAGATCGAGGCCTGCATCCAGCGTCTTGCACAGATGGCGCGGGCTTCGGGCATTCACCTGATCATGGCGACCCAGCGCCCCTCGGTCGATGTGATTACCGGCACGATCAAGGCCAACTTCCCCACACGGATCTCGTTTCAGGTGACGTCGAAAATCGACAGCCGCACGATCCTGGGCGAAATGGGCGCCGAGCAACTGCTGGGTATGGGCGATATGCTCTATATGGCCGGTGGTGCCAAGATCACCCGTATCCACGGGCCGTTTGTGTCGGATGAAGAGGTTGAGGAAATCGTCAACCACCTCAAGAGCTATGGCCCGCCGTCTTATATGTCGGGCGTGGTTGAGGGCGTGGATGAGGATAAAGAAAGCGATATCGACCTTGTTCTTGGCCTCGGCTCTGGTGATAGCTCAGAGAATGAACTTTATGATCAGGCGGTTGCGGTTGTGGCCAAAGATCGTAAATGTTCCACGTCATACATCCAGCGCAAACTGGGCATCGGCTATAATAAGGCCGCGAAACTGGTGGAGCAGATGGAAGACAATCACGTCGTCACCGCCGCCAATCATGTCGGCAAACGTGAAATCTTGTTGCCAGAACATTGATAAATCCGCGCAGGCGATCGCCTGCGCGGGATAATTTGATAAAAACATGCTCACATCCGCGTGTTGCGTTCAACCAAATGGATGCAGGGCGGGCCCGTCATGCCTATATATACCTGATAAGGCGTAATGAATGGGACCAACCCGATGAACCGCAGATCTTTTATCCGTTCCTTTGCAATGCCCTTTGCGGCAATGGCATTTTTGACGGCGCTGGCCGTACCTGCCGCGGCCGAGAAAATCACGCTTAAAGAGCTGTCGCGCTATCTCAATACGCTGACAACAGCCGAGGCGGATTTTACCCAGATCAATTCTGACGGGTCCATCGCCACGGGTCGGATCTTTATCCAGCGCCCCGGTCGCGTGCGCTTTGAATATGCGCCGCCTGACAACAATCTTGTCATAGCCGGCGGCGGGCAGGTCGCGATTTTTGATGCGAAATCCAACCAGCCGCCAGAGCAATATCCCCTCTCACGCACGCCTTTGTCGATCATTCTGGATCAGAATGTCGATCTGGCCCGCGCCAAAATGGTCACCGGTCACAGTCAGGATGGCAACACCACCCGCGTGCGCGCCCAAGACCCCGAGCATCCGGAATATGGTTCGATCGAAATGGTGTTTACTGCCGCCCCGACCGAATTGCGCCAATGGGTCATCCGCGATGACAGCGGGGCCGAAACCACGGTTATCTTGGGGGAAATGAAAAAGGGCGCAAAACTGAAGGCATCGTTGTTCAATATTTCAATGGCCACACGGCAACGCCAATAAAAGAAGGGGGCGATTTGCCCCCTGCTCCGTTATTTTCCGCAGCTTGCCAGTTGTGCGCGGTATTGTGACGCTCGATCGGCCACCCTTTGTGACACGGCCAACAGCCAGGGTTTCCCTTGATAGGTGGCGCGCGCATAACCTGTGCGCCCCTCGTGATAGGCAAGGTAATGTCCGCGCGCATCCCATTTCGACAGGCCAAGAACCTTTTCCGACTTGTCCATATACCACCCCATAAAGTCGGTCGCATCCCTGATGCGGTCTCGTCTGGCAGAGCTGCGGCGCTGTTCTTTGCGGTATTCATCCCATGTGCCATCCAGCGCCTGACTATACCCGTAGGCAGAGCTTTGACGCCCTAGCGGGATGATCCCCAAAGCCCATTTATGTGGTGTCTTTGCATCGCCGATAAACTTCGATTCCTGATGGATCGTCGCCATTTGCACATGCACCGGCACGCCCCATTTGCGCTCTGTCGCCTTCATGGCGCGGTAATACTGCGGCCGCTCACGCGCAATGCTGCACGCGTTATCCAAATCACGGGGCGCCGAAAAATTGCCACCGCCACAAGAGCCTAGCAACAACATCAGTATCGACGCGCGGAGAAACCTGCTCATATGCCCCTCGCACATTATATTTTGTGGATATCATAGGGCAAATTCGGCAAAAGGGAAATGGTGCTGTTCACTACCTCAGATCAGAAAAGCGAGAGTGAGCGGTAAAGTGATGACCGACAGCAGCGTTGAAACGATCACCATCCCCGCCACCGCATCGGCATCCGCCCCGTATTTCGCGGCCAGCATATAGGTCGTGACCGCAACCGGCGTGCTGATCTGCAAAACCAGCACCGCCAGCGCGACCGGCTCCAGCGCAAAGCCATGACCCACCGCCAGCGCAACCGCAACGCAGACCGCAACCCGCAGCAGTGACAGCCACAGCGCCCGCCCCAAGCGCCCTGGCGAAAGCCGCGCCACGGCAACGCCCAGCGTGATCAGCATCAGCGGAATCGCCATCTGCCCGATCATCTCCAGCGCGTTGGTCAGCCATGTCGGCGTTTGCCAACCCTGCCACAGGAACAGCGCGCCCAGCAGGGTGCTGACGACCAAGGGTTCCCGCAGCACCTTCAGCGGTGATCCGCCTTGGGCAACCAGCCATATTCCATAGGTAAATCCCCAAATCCCCGCCACGGCAAAGATTACCACCGCATAGCCGATCCCCGCCTCACCAAAGGCAAATAATGCAAGTGGCAGGCCCAGATTGCCGGTATTGCCGAAAATCAACGGTGGCAGATACGTCCGGCGCTCCAACCCCAATACGGCCGTCAGCCCCCAAAACAGCAAGGTCAGCGCGCCATAAGCCACAATCGCGGCAAGCAGCATGCTGGTAAGGGCGGATGGTTCTATCTCGGTTTTCATCAGGGCGGTAAAGACCAGACAAGGCGTCGCCAGCATCATCGCCAGCCGTGTCACAAACTCCATCCGGTACTCGAAACCGGCCTTGACCCAGATAAACCCGATTGAGGCCAGAACCGCGACAGGTGCCACTATCTCCAATACCGTTAAAATTAGATTCACAGACTGTTTCCCTGTTTTACCGCCTTGCCCGGTGGACAAGCCACCGTGCATGGGATTACTAGTCAGCCCAATGGGGTGCAACTAATGCTTAAATCACGCGCGAAATATCATCTGGGCCAGGTCTTGCGCCATCGTAAACACCCGTTTCGCGGGGTGGTTTTTGATGTCGATGCAATGTTTTCCAACACCGACGAATGGTATGAAAACATCCCCGAAGAATACCGCCCGAACAAAGAGCAGCCGTTTTATCATCTGCTCGCGGAAAATGATCAAAGCTACTATGTGGCCTATGTGTCAGAGCAAAACCTGATGCCGGATGAAACCGGTGAACCGGTAAACCACCCCGACCTTGCCGATCTGTTCGGAGAGTTTGAGGATGGCTTTTACCCGCTTCAGTTCAACCTGAATTAAGCCCGCACCGCGCGTGACATCTGCACGGCCAGAATTCCGCCGGCGATGATGACAACGCCTGCCACATCCCAAAGTGTCAGGCTTTCCCCCAGAAACAGCGCCGCGATCGCAACCCCGAAAAACGGGTTGAGGAAATGGAACGCCGCCGCGCGAACCGCCCCGATCCGCGCCACCAGCAAGAACCAGACCCATGTCGCCAAAAGCCCCGGCACAAGCGTGGTATAGGCAAAGGCCAGCCCCAGGCGCGGTGTCCAGTTCACATCCCATGTTTCCAATGCAATGGCGGCAACCGCCAGTAGTGATGCGCCAACCAGCATTTGCAAGCCGACAATCATCAACAGATTGCCACCGCTTGAGGCCGTGCGCACCGAAAGCGTGGCAAATGTAAGCGCCAATACCCCAATTCCGCAAAACAGCAGCCCGACCAGATCTACACCGCCCGAAATCCTGTGGCCCATGATGATACCAACCCCAACCATCCCAGCAAACAGGCCGGCATAGCCCAAGGGCCGCAACCGCTCCTTAAAGATCGCCCAGCCGGCCAGCGCCACCAAAAGCGGCATGGTAGAGGCGACGATGGCGGCCAGTGACGCCTCTATCCACTGCATCGCGACAAAGTTGAAGCCGAGGTAGATGGCGTTCTGACACAGGCCAAAAATGATTGTTGCCCGCCACTGGCTGCGCGTTAGCCGCGAGGTTTGCCCAAGGGCTGCTGCAATCGCGACGCCAATCAATCCGGACACAAAGAACCGCAATGCCAGTGCGGTCAACGGCGGCGCATCGGCGACGATCATGCGCGCCGAGGTGAAGGCAGAGGACCACATCAGCGCAAAAGCCAGCCCCATGAAGATCGCCCGCATATCCATCCCGTCGTCCCTCATCCGCTAAATCTGGTTATATTGGTCTGGCATAAAGGGTACATCGGTATCGCCCGGACGTGCCCCCGCCGCAGTAAGCATCGCGTGGATTTGCCCGCGATGATGGGTCTGATGATTAAACAATTGCAGCACCAGAATAGGTTTGGGCTTGGTCACATCGCGGCCCAAAGCGCCGGAATGCCATGTCAGATCGCCCTCAAACCATGCGGGGTCCACCCCATGCGCCCATTCCAGGATCTGGTGATCAAATGCAGCGCGATCAGTGCAAAACTGCGCCCATCCATGGGGCAGGGTGGTTGATTGCGCGATGCCGCCTTGCGGGGCCGACATATCAGAAAAACGGCTTAGCCAGATACGATCCCCCCAAAGCAAATGCGCAAAGGTCGCCTCTATGCTGCCAAAGAAACTGCCGCGTGGCTTTTGCCGAGCGGGCTGTTCCAATCCGGTCGCGGCTTGGATCAGGTTTTCATTTTGCCATTTGTTATAGCGCGCCATGGTGATGGCATAATCTTTGTTCGGCATCCCATCCCCCAGTCCAACGCCACGAAAAGACACCAAGCCAAAGAAAAAGGCCACCCCCGTTGAACAAGGGGCGGCCCATCAAATGCAGTAAAACTGCATGCAAAGATCAGTCGTTAACCGAATCTTTCAAGGCTTTGGCAATCGTGAATTTCACCTGCTTGTCAGCGGCTTTGGTCATGGTTTCACCCGTTGCCGGGTTACGCACCTGACGCTCGGGGCGTGCGCGGCATGCCATTTTACCCAAACCGGGAAGGGTGATCGCGCCACCGTTTGCAACTTCGCGGGTCACAATCGCTGCCACTGCTTCAAGTGCTGTTGTTGCGACCTTCTTGTCGGTGCCCATTTCTTCGGCCAGCGCTGCAATCAACTGCGTCTTTGTCATTGGCTTGTTCATTAGTCCTGTCTCCATTGTTCTGCCCTGCCGTTTGTTGGGGGCATATGCAGCCCTTGTGGGCGAATGTCCCCGCTACATAGGTTTTTACGCCCTAAATCAAGTGCAAATTCCAGTATCGGGGGAATGTTGGTCGGGTTTTCCCTTTATAGGAAGGCGGTTTCCTCAAAGCTGCGCAACTTACGGCTATGGATGCGCTCCAATGGCATCTCGCGCAGGCGTTCCATCGCGCGGATGCCGATCTGCAAATGCCGTGCCACTTGCGTTTTGTAAAAATCCGAGGCCATCCCCGGCAATTTCAACTCACCATGAAGCGGCTTGTCGGAAACACATAAAAGCGTGCCATAAGGCACCCGAAAGCGAAAGCCGTTGGCCGCAATCGTGGCGCTTTCCATATCCAGCGCAATAGCGCGCGACTGGCTTAACCGCATTACTGGGCCAGAGTGATCGCGCAGCTCCCAGTTGCGATTGTCGATCGTGGCAACCGTGCCCGTCCGCATGATCCGTTTCAGGTCAAACCCCTGCAATTGGGTCACATCGGCCACCGCGCTTTCCAGTGCAATCTGGATCTCGGCCAGCGCCGGGATGGGCACCCAAACGGGCAAATCGTCATCCAGCACGTGATCTTCGCGCAAATAAGCATGGGCAAGGACGAAATCCCCAAGACTTTGGCTGTTGCGCAGGCCGGCACAGTGGCCCACCATCATCCAGGCATGCGGGCGCAGCACGGCGATATGATCGGTCGCGGTTTTGGCATTGCTTGGCCCGACCCCGATATTGACCAGTGTCACCCCCTGCCCGTCGGCGCGTTTAAGGTGATAGGTCGGCATCTGCGGCAGCTTTAGTGGCGTTGGCAGCTCGCCATCCGCGCTGCGCAAAACCGCGTTCCCCGTGCCGACAAACTCGGAATAACCGCTGTCGGGATCGGCCAGCATGGTCCTTGCGTAGGCCTCAAACTCCTCCACATAGAACTGGTAGTTGGTGAAAAGCACGTGGTTCTGGAAATGCTCGGCATCGGTGGCGGTATAATGCGACAGGCGCGCAAGACTGTAATCCACCCGCTGTGCGCTGAACGGCGCCAACGGACGGGAACCGTCCGCGAAAATGCCATGGGTACCATTCACAATATCGTCATTTGTGGTCGCAAGATCAGGCACATCAAACACGTCACGCAGGCTAAAGTTCAAAACACCCTCTTGCGGGATGGAGATGCCCGGATTACCCGCCACCGCGAAATGTACGGGGATGGGCGTATCCGAAGGGCCGATCTGTACACCGACCCCGTGGTTTTTCATCAAGAGTTCAATCTGTTGGATCAGGTAATTGCGAAACAGATCGGGACGGGTGACCGTGGTCGAATATGTCCCCGGATGCGCCACATAGCCAAAGCTGAACCGTGAATCGCTTTGGGTAAAGCTTGTCGTTGTCAGCCGGATTTCAGGATAGAATGCACGCACCCGCGCCTCAGGTCGGCCTTGGGTCACTGCGGCGCTGAACTGTGCTGCCAAAAATTGCGTGGCCTCGAAATATAATGCCTCGAGCCGGTCCACCGCCGCTTTGGCCGAGGTGAAGTGATCGCTGAGTGGATCTTGTGGCGTCAAAATCGGTTGGTTCGTGCTATCGGTCATGCGATCTTTTTCCCTGCGGCTTTTCTGGCCACATTAAGGGTGGGTTGTGATAAGACTTCAACCCTTTTGATTTCAAGGCCTGGCCTTGCCAAATTCAAGTTGCATAGCGTGGCTGCGGGCTTGATACTGACGCTATGAAAACACTTCTTTCCATTGGTCACGGTTATTCTGCGCAGGGACTGGCCCGGATTTTGTTGCCTTTGGGTTGGCGCATCATCGGCACCACCCGCAATGCAGACAAAGCCGCCAAGATGCGCGCGGATGGGGTCGAAGCGGTGATCTGGCCCGCCGAGGATATTTCACCAGCATTGGAACAGGCAAGCCATCTGCTGACCTCAGTTGCGCCGGATGCGGGTGGTGATCCGGTTCTGGCGGCCCTTGGCCCGCAGATATTGGCGTCCGATCTGGAATGGGTTGGTTATTTGTCCACCACGGGGGTTTACGGTGACCATAAAGGTGGTTGGGTTGACGAAGAAACGCCCCTGAGCCCAAGCACCCAGCGGGGCCAACACCGCGTATTGGCCGAGGATCAGTGGCAAGCCTTGGGTCTGCCGTTGCATATCTTCAGGCTGGCGGGGATTTACGGCCCCGGTCGCGGCCCCTTCGCCAAGGTATTAGAGGGCAAAGCGCGCCGTATCCTCAAGCCCGATCAGGTGTTTTCGCGTATCCATGTTGATGATATCGCGCAGGTTCTTGCTGCCTCGATCGCGCATCCCGATCCGGGCCGCGCCTATAATGTTTGCGACAATGACCCGGCCCCGCCTGAGGATGTTATCGCCTATGCTGCCGAACTATTGGGCCTGCCGACCCCCCCAAGCGAAGACTGGGACAAGGCAAAGATGACGCCAATGGCGCGCAGTTTTTATGCAGAAAGCAAACGCGTGCGAAACGACCGGATCAAAGAGAAGCTGGGCGTAAAGCTGATACACCCCGATTACCGTAGCGGTCTACGGGCGTTGTTTGACGCGGAGTTCTGAGATTCGCTCAGTTATCGTTGATATCGCGGTCCCATATTTTGACTTTGCCGGCTTGTGTGCCCAACATCTTGCGCATTAAAAACCAGGCCAGCAAGGAGGCCAATGCAAAGACCAGCAATGTCATTGGCAAGCTGCCCAAAACCCCGAGGCCAACCAAAATCCCCGTGGCCATCGCCCCCAAGGCAAAGCCAAGGAAGATATAGCCGGGCGCAAGCACTTCCAGCACGCCAAGCGCGAACCCCAGAACGATCCAGACCCACCAAAACCCATACCAGCTCATGTCCGGCCCTTCAGCATTTTGAAGGCGTCGCCAAAGGCCTCTAGGGCCTGCGCCGGCACGATAATCGTTTGCTTGCCGGTACCCTGTCCAACGGCTGTCAATGCCTCCACCTGTTTGAGCGCGACCTGATACTGCGCGGCCTCCAGCCCGTGCAGGCGGATTGCCTCGGCGATCACGCCGGTCGCATAGGCTTCGGCATCGGCGAGGATGCGGCGTTCCTTGGCCTCTTGCTCGGCAGCGTAAAGCTCGGCATCGGCCTTCAATTCCATCGCCCGCTTGTCACCCTCGGCCTCTGTCACCTGTGCGCGCCGGGCACGCTCGGCGTTCAACTGTTGCAACATCGCGGCGCGCGTGGCCTCATCAAGGTTCACATCCAGAACCTCGGCCCGCGTCACCTCGATCCCCCAATCGTCAACCATCGCCGCGACTTGTTCGCGCACTTTGCCGATCAACTGGCTGCGGTTGGATTGTACGTGATCCAGCTCCATCTTGCCGATCTCGGAACGGACAATCCCCGCGACCGTGGTGGCAATCGCGCCGTCCACATCACGGATCCGGTAAACTGTCTTTTCCGGCTCGATAATCCGGTAAAACACTGATGTTTCTACCTTTACCAGCACGTTATCTGCGGTAATCGCATCTTGCATCGCGTTGGGCAGCTGGCGTTCTAGAATAGAGATTTTATGCGCGACCTTATCCAGAAACGGCACGACAAAGTTGATCCCCGGCCCCAAAACAGAGCGCAGCTTGCCAAAGCGTTCCACCACATGCTTTTCTGATTGCGGCACGACCCGCACGCCCAGAAAAATACAAACAATGATGAAAACGGCGATCGCAATCGACACCGCATTCCCACCGATAAACTGCTCAATATCCATCGCTCTGCCCTTCTTGCGCGTTCTTAACCATAATTGGCCCCTTATGCCCGCCCACGCAAGGTAAACCCTTGTTTCACCGGTGTCGGCATCATCCGAACCTAGATCGCATGTATCGATCAATTATTCCTTGTCGCCAAAGCGGCCCGGCCAATTCGCCGCCTTCACCTTGTACAGCCCGGCCCCTACCGCCATATTGAGCACGAAATTCGGAGGATGTTATGGCAGAAGATAAATTCCCCGGCTGGCATGGAACAACCATTCTGGCTGTGCGGCGCGGCGGGGAAGTTGTGGTGGCAGGTGACGGGCAGGTAAGCCTTGGACAAACGGTTATCAAAGGATCGGCCCGCAAGGTGCGCCGCCTTTCGCCGGGCGGGCGTGATGTGGTTTGCGGCTTTGCCGGATCAACCGCCGATGCCTTTACCCTGTTGGAACGGCTGGAGAAAAAGCTGGAGGCGATGCCGGGGCAACTGGCGCGGGCATCGGTCGATTTGGCCAAGGATTGGCGGATGGATAAGTACCTGCGTAATCTTGAGGCAATGCTGATCGTGACGGATGGCACGGATCTTTTCATCATCACCGGCGCCGGTGATGTGTTGGAGCCAGAGCATGATATCGCGGCAATCGGCTCTGGCGGGAACTTTGCCTTGGCGGCGGCACGCGGGTTGATGACAACCGACCTCGGGGCCGATGACGTGGCCCGAAAGGCTATGGCAATTGCCGCCGATATTTGCGTTTACACCAACGGCAATCTGACCGTGGAAACCATAAGCGCGACTGACTGACAGGAATCCATAATGACCGACCTTACCCCTCGCGAAATCGTGTCCGAACTGGACCGTTATATCATCGGCCAGAAAGACGCCAAGCGCGCCGTCGCCGTGGCCCTGCGCAACCGTTGGCGGCGCAAGCTCTTGGGTGATGACCTGCGCGATGAAGTCTATCCGAAAAACATCCTGATGATCGGCCCGACCGGCGTCGGCAAAACCGAGATCAGCCGCCGTTTGGCCAAGCTGGCCCAAGCGCCGTTTCTCAAGATCGAGGCGACCAAATTTACCGAAGTTGGCTATGTCGGGCGTGATGTCGACAGCATCATCCGCGATCTGGTCGATGCCGCGATGATCGACACCCGCGCCCGTATGCGCGAAGATGTCAAATCCCGCGCCTTTGCCGCCGCCGAGGATCGCGTGATTGAGGCGATCGCCGGCAAGGACGCCCGCGAACAAACCCGCGAGATGTTCCGCCGCAAGCTGAAAGCCGGCGAATTGGATGATACCGTGATCGAGCTGGAGATTGCCGATACCACCAACCCCTTTGCCGCTTTTGATCCCACGGGGCAGGGCGCCGGTGGGCCGATGGGCGGCATGATGAACCTTGGCGACTTGTTCGGCAAAATGGGCCGCACCCAGAAACGCAAACTGACCGTGGCCGAAAGCCATGAATTGCTGGTGTCAGAAGAGGCGGACAAGCTTTTGGATGATGAGGCGGTAAAGCTGGCCGCGCTGGAGGCGGTGCAGGAAAATGGCATCGTCTTTATTGACGAGATCGACAAGGTTTGCGCCCGCGCCGATGCCCGCGGTGCCGATGTTTCCCGTGAGGGTGTGCAGCGCGACCTGCTGCCCTTGATCGAAGGCACAACGGTTTCCACCAAGCACGGGCCGGTGAAAACCGACCATATCCTGTTCATCGCCAGCGGTGCCTTTCATGTGGCAAAACCTTCGGATCTGCTGCCCGAACTTCAGGGCCGCCTGCCGATCCGCGTAGAGCTGCGCGCTCTGACCGAGGATGATTTCGTCCGTATCCTGACAGAGCCGGACAATGCCCTGACCTTGCAATATACGGCCCTTATGGGAACGGAAAACGTGACGGTCAGCTTTACCGAGGATGGCATCAAGGCCCTTGCCCGCATCGCGGCTGAGGTCAACCAGTCGGTCGAAAACATCGGGGCGCGCAGGCTTTATACTGTGATCGAGCGTGTGTTTGAGGACCTGTCCTTTAACGCACCCGACCGCGGCGGCGAGACTATTGAGGTCAACGCCAGTTTCGTCGAGGAGCATCTGGGAGAGCTTTCGCGTTCCGCCGATCTGTCGCGTTACGTTCTGTAATCAGTCGGGGTGCGGTCGCGCACCCCGACACCTATCGTGACCTGCGCAGATAGACGTAAAACGCGCCGTGCCCGCCGTGGCGTAAATGCGCCTCTGTGACTTGCAGGATGACCGAGGCCAAGGGCTGTTGGCGCAACCAATGTGGCATCTGTTGGCGCAAAACGCCGGTACGCCGCGGCATCACGCTTGTATCCAACCCCGGTTTGCCCTTACCCGTGATCACCAGCACCAATCGCAACCCTTTGCCATAGGCGTTCAGGATAAAGCGGATCAATTCGGGATGCGCTTCGGCCAATGTCATGCCGTGCAGGTCGATCCGTGCTTCGGGTGCCAGTTTTCCGCGCGTCAATTTGCCAAAGGCCTTGGCATCCATCTGCAACGCTGTCGGGGGCGCAGGTGTGGGGCGCGGAGTGCCTGGTTTTTCGCCCAGACGGAAGGGTGCGATCCGTGGCTCAGCAGGGGTTTTGGGTACGGCAGGTAGACGGGGTGCGTTGCTTTCAGGTTTGAAAACAGGACCATGCATGGGTTTTGCCGTGCGCGCGACGGCATCCCACAGCGCTTCTTCCTCTGGGCCAAGGGGGCGGCGGCGCGACATCAGGTGGCCTCTGTCGCTTTGTCGGATTGTGGTGCTTTTATGCCTTGGCAGATCAATCCAGCAATCGCGGCAGGGATACTATCCACCGCGGGCGCTTTTGGTTCAGAAAACTCCGTCAGTTCTGCCATGGCCTACCCCAAGACTAGCGCGCAAATAGGTCCGGGTGCCTGATGCGAACAAGCGCGCCGCATTAATCGCCGGTGGCAACCAGCAACCAGTTTGGATCATCGGCACCCATCTGGCGCGCAAAGGTCCAGACGTCACGTTGGCGTTTGATCTCGTTCGGGCTGCCTTCGACAATCTCGCCCAGCTTGTTGCGCACCACGGAATACAGCTCTGCGACGAAGCGGACGGATACCTCACCCTCGCGGCTGCTGGCGTCAAAATCAGCGGATTGAACCGCAAGTTCACTGATGCCGATGAAATTCACCTCTACGGTCAGGCCCTGCGCCTCTCGGGCGGCGACGGCCTCGGCAAAGCTTTCATAGACATCGGGCGACAGGAACGGCTTGATCTCTTCGATTTCACCTTTTTCAAACGCCATGAAGATCATCTCATAGGCGCCACGCGCACCGCCCAGAAATTCACCTACCGAAAAGCTCGGCTCGGCATTTTTCATCGCGTAAAGTGCGTTGGCGGCGTCAGAGCCATCGGCGACATGATCAACGATATCGTGGTCGGGCCCACCTTCGATCACTTCAAACCCTTTGCGGGCGCGCGGTTTGTCATCGTCCATCGGAAGGGGCGGCTTTTCAAACCCCTCACGCGTTCCCAGAACGCTTTTCAGCTTCAGGATCAGAAAAACAGCAATTCCCGCAAGAACGAGAAGTTGGATTAGCGAAGAATTCATGTCAGTCCTCAGAAAGACGGCGCGAAAGGCCCGATGCGGTTTGGGGTGTTGGTAACTGTCCCCCTTATACTTATGTAGGGTGTGGGGTGCGCCAAGTCTACCGCCCCAACCGTAAAGAAATCACCGGGTAACCGGGAAAGGAGGCCCGATTATGTGGCTGCTGCTTGCATTTGTTGTCGTTCCCTTGATCGAGATCGGCCTTTTTATTCAGGTTGGGGGCTGGCTTACGCTTTGGCCCACGCTGGCGATTGTGCTTGCAACCGGCATAATCGGGACGGTTCTGGTTCGCCGGCAGGGGCTGCGTGTTCTGGGTGAATTGCGCAGTTCCATGTCACAGATGCGTGACCCTTTGTCACCGCTGGCCCACGGGGCTATGATCCTTTTTGCCGGTGCGTTATTGCTTACACCGGGTTTTTTCACCGATACGGTCGGGTTCTTGCTGATGATCCCGCAATTGCGCCAAAAGATTATCACCGCCATTGCCGCGCGTGTGACGGTTGTCAGCGCGAGTTCGACGACCAGTGCGCGCGCGCCCCGTGACGATATTATTGATGCCGAATACGTTGATGTGTCGGAAAATGACGCGCCAGACACCCCGAAAAACAATCGCCCCTCTGGCTGGACAGAGCATTGAGACCACGACAATCACCTGCTAAACCACAGGCAATAATTTTTTGGGAGATATAGAATGACCGAAGCAAATGGTGCCGCAGCCGCGCCACAACCCGCAGCACAGGTAAAGATGCAAGTTCTTGGCCAGTTCGTTCGCGACCTGTCCTTTGAAAACGCTGTGGCGCAACGCGGCATGCAGGGCGGCGATGTCCAGCCCGACACGCAGGTCGCCGTTAGCCTTGATGCCCGCAAGCGCAGCACGGACAACCAGTTCGAGGTGATCACGAAATTCCGCGTGACTTCCAAGAACAAAGCCAATGACGAGACCCTTTTTGTTGTGGAGCTGGATTACGGCGGCATCTTCCATATTGAGGGCGTGCCAGAAGAGCAGATGCACCCTTTCTTGCTGATTGAATGCCCGCGCATGCTGTTCCCTTATGTGCGGCGTATCATTTCCGATGTCACCCGCGACGGTGGTTTCCCGCCACTCAACATCGACACGGTGGATTTTCTGGCCCTCTACCGGGCAGAGCTTGCACGCCGCGCCGAAGAGCAAAAGACCGACAAGCCGGTTTCCTGATCTGACGCCCGTTGGTGAAAGTTAAAGATATTCAAAGCCTGCCGTGATCATCGCGGCAGGCTTTTGGTTTCTTGGCCTGTCGGTGTAAGGGTGTCAAAAAAATTGACTGCCCGGCCTAAATTTGACATGAAGCGGGGTAGCCAGGAAACCTGCAGGTTCTCAGCCAACATATATCTTTATGGGGCTGAAAATGGTGAAACTTTCCCGGTATATTTTAACTGTCCTATCGATCATTTTTGCCAGCTCTGCCGTTGCCTGCGACGGGGTTGAACTTGATCGCGCGGATGTCTTTGACGCGCCTTTGTGCATTCCACAAACACCCCGGCGTGTGGTTGTTCTGGACCCGAGCTTTGGGCTTGGCGTGGGGTTGGATGTGGGCCTGCCTGTGGTTGGCGCCCCTCTTGATTTGATGAGTGATGAGGCCCTGCTCAAACGGGCAATGGATCATGGCATTACCAGTACCGGATTTGTCACCGAACCCAGCCTAGAGACGATCGTGGCCCTTCAGCCTGATTTGATTGTCGGCTTTGTTGGCTCGGAATCCATGGCATCGGGCATCTATCCGATGGCCACGCGGGTGGCACCGACCCTGCTTTTCACCTCGACCGACTGGCGGGCGTTTTACCGTCTTCTGGCTGGTCTGGGCGGCAAGGAGCAAGAAATCGTGGCCGAGCTTGATACGCTTGATCAACGCATCGCGGATATCCAAGCGCGGATGCCAGAGACCACCGTTTCGGTGCTGCGCATCACCTCATGGGATTTTCAGGTCTATATGGACGCCCCCGAAACCTATGCGCCCTTTGAGATCATGAAACAGGCGGGCGTCCGGCGCAGCGCCTATGAGACGACGGATGATCCGTCATTGACCCTCAAACGGCCTGACCGTGAAGAGCTGGCGCAGCTGGACGGTGATATCCTGCTTTATATTGTCGGGGGGACCAATGCCTCGGATCAGGACGGCCGACACGAAGAAGTGCTGAACGATCCGTTGTGGCAAATGCTGCCTGCTGTGCGCGCGGGTCAGGTCCATCGTGTGTCCCATGGGGCGTGGATGCAGTTTAGCGGGGTTGCGTCGGCGCATCGGGTGCTTGACGATCTGGAAACCTATGTGGTGGGGTCACCTTGACCGGCAATCGCCAGGACGCCTTGGGATTATTGTTGCTATCAGCGGGTTTACTGACGCTGCTTGTCTGGGGGCTGACGGTCGGAACATCTGATATTTCCTTGGCTGATGCTTGGCACGCGCTATGGTCCGACACGGACCAGCGAGAGGAGATCGTCGTGCAGGATGTCCGTTTGCCAAGGCTGCTGGCTGCGATTGTGGTTGGGGCTGCCTTGGCCGCGGCGGGGACAATCATGCAGGCGGTCACCGGCAATCCGATGGCGGATCCGGGGCTTTTGGGCGTCAATGCGGGGGCAAGTTTTGCGGTTGTGCTGGCCATCGCCCTCGGCGGCGTCAGCGGGGCGCAGAATCTGGTCTGGTTCGCGTTTCTGGGTGCAGGCGGCGCGGCGGCACTTGTGTACCTGTTGGGGGGTGCCGGTCGTTCAGGCACAACGCCGGTCAAGCTGATTCTGGCGGGTGTTGTCGTTGCCAGCTTTCTGGGTGCGCTGACCATGTCCATTCTGGTGGTCGATATGCAGACCTTTGACGAGGTGCGCCTTTGGACCGCCGGCTCCCTCAAGGGCCGCGATATGCAGGGTGTCTTACTGCTGGCCCCCTATGCGGGGGTGTCGCTGATCGGGGCAATTGTGCTGCGCCAACAGTTCAACGCATTGGCGCTGGGGTCCGATACGGCCGGAAGCCTGGGCCAGAACCAGCCGCTTTGGCTGGCAATCTCGGCGCTGCTTGTCGTCGGGTTGGCCGGTAGTGCGGTGGCGCTGGCCGGTCCTATCGGCTTTGTCGGGCTGGTGGTGCCGCATTTGGTGCGGATGAGCATCGGCAGCAACTATGCGCGCATTCTGCCCTTTGCCTGTCTGGTCGGGGCGGGTCTGACCCTATTGGCCGATACCCTGCCCCGCGCCATCTTTGCGCGGGATGTGCCGGTCGGCATTTCCCTGGCGGCCATTGGTGCGCCCTTCTTTATCTGGTTGGCCCGCCGCGAAAGGGCGGCTCGGACATGAGGGTGGGTTTCTGGCTGACAGTGGTATTGGCCGCATCCCTGATGGCATCGCTTTCGGTGGGCGATCAAAGCATCCCTGTAATGTCTGTGCTGGGCGCTCTTCTGGGCACTGACAGCACCCCCATAACCGATGGGTTCATCGTGACAGAGTTGCGGCTGCCACGCGCGGTTTTGGGGGCGCTGGTCGGGGCTGCATTGGCCGTGGCCGGTGCCGCCACACAAGCCCTCATCCGCAACCCTTTGGCCGAGCCCGGCCTGTTGGGAATCAATTCCGGTGCGGCACTGGCCGCCACGATTGTTATCATTCAGGTCGATACCTTGCCCGAGAGCCTGTTGCCGCTGTTCGCTGTCGGCGGGGCCTTGGCAATGTCGGCGGCAATATATGCGCTGGCCTGGCGGGCGGGGACAAGCACCCTGCGGCTGATCCTGATCGGAATCGGCTTGGGGGCGCTGGCGGGGGCTGCGGCGGCGTTTCTGTCTGTATTCGGCCCGGTGGCACAGGCACAGCGCGCAATGGTCTGGCTGGCGGGGTCGCTACATGATGCGCGCTGGGTCAAGTCGCTCTGGCTGCTGGCGGGGGGGCTGCCGGCCGTTGGCGTTCTTTGGCTGATGAAACATGATCTGGATCTGATCTCTTTGGGTGATACCACGGCTTGCGCTTTGGGCCAGCGTGTCCATATGGTGCGCGGAATCGCTGTTTTCGCCGCTGCGGGGTTGGCCGGCGTTGCGGTTGCTGCGGCCGGCCCCATTTCCTTTGTCGGCCTTGTCGCACCCCATATCGCACGCAAGCTGGTTGGCGCAGGCCACGCCCGCCTGATCCCGGCGGCGGCCTTGACGGGCGCGGTGATGGTGGTGCTGGCCGATCTTTTTGCGCGCCGGGCCTTTGCACCGGGGCAACTGCCTGTGGGCTTGGCAACGGCCCTGCTTGGGGCGCCGTTCTTTGGGTATCTGTTATGGAAAAAGCGTCATGATTAAGTCCGATACCGGGATAATAGAGACCAAAGCCGTCGCGGTCGACTATGGTCCCACCCGGATTGTCGAGGATCTGGATCTGCAAATCGCACCGGGAAAGCTGACCGTGCTTTTGGGGCCGAACGGATCGGGTAAATCCACCATCCTGCGGGCGCTTGCGCGGCTGCAACCTGCTGCCTCGGGTACGGTTTTGCTGGACGCCCAAGCCATCACCCGCATGAGCACCAAGGAATTCGCGCGCCGCGTCGGCCTTTTGGCCCAAGGGGCGACCGCCCCCGAAGGGTTGCGGGTTATCGATCTGGTCCGGCAGGGTCGCTATCCGCACCGGCCCCTGTTCGGGGGCTGGGGCGCGGATGATGACGCCGCCGTGGCCGAGGCGCTTGCGCTGACGTCACTGCAAGACCTGCAGGACCGGCCGTTAGAGGCGCTGTCAGGCGGGCAGCGCCAGCGGGCCTGGATCGCGATGACCCTTGCACAGGCGACCCCTATCTTGTTGCTGGATGAGCCGACAACCTATCTTGATATTGCGCATCAGGTCGATCTGATGAACCTGATCCGGCGGCTGGTGGATACGCGGGCCATGACCGTTGTCGCCGTCTTGCACGACCTGAACCAAGCCGCGCGATATGCTGATGAGCTGATCATGCTGAAGGCCGGAAAAATCATGGCCAAAGGCCCGGCATGCGACATCATAACACCAGAGGTGATCGCCCGCGCCTTTGGCGTCGAGGTCAAGGTTCTCCATGATCCCGAAGACGGTTTGCCATTTTGCCTGCCGCAACGAACCGTCACCCCCCAAGCTGATGCCTAAGCGCCACATTCCGTCAGTTTTTGCGGCGCGCGCCCTTTCCTTACTATATCTGTCGTGTATTGCTCTGCGCAAACGCCAGCCTGAAGCCAGCCACATCCCTTTGTGCCAGATATTCAGGACCGTGATATGATTTATAACAGACTTATTTCGTCAGTAACGCTTGCCGGAAGCGTTTCCATTTTGTCAATCAGCGCGGCGATGGCGCAGGATGTGGCCTATGATCTGGGAACACTGGTTCTTTATGGTGACCGGACGACAACCCAGGCCGAAGAAACCAACAGCAGCGTTTCCATCGTGACCGCCGCCGAGCTGGCCGATCCGACGATCTCCAGCTATCGTGACGCCTTTCGGCATATGGCCAACGTTCAGGCCGGCGATTTTGTCGAAAGCGGGTTTGTGCTGCGCGGCATCAACTCTGAGGGTCAGACACCGGGCGGATTGGGCACACCACTGGCGGCCTATTATATCGACGGGGTCCAGCAAACCGTTGAGGGCACCCGCCGCGGCATCAACGGGGTTTTCGACGCCGAACAGATCGAGGTATTCCGCGGCCCGCAATCGACCCTCAGCGGGCGTTCGGCCTTGGCGGGGGCAATCCATCTGCGGACCAAAGACCCCGAGTTCGCACGCTCCGGCAAGGTTGAGCTGGGCTATGGTTCCGACAACAAGAAATCTGTGGGCCTCGCCTTTGGCGATACGCTTGCGCCGAACCTCGCCTACCGGATCAGCGGTGAATATTACAGCAAGGACAACGACCTGAACTATCCGTCCTATACGCGTTTTGACCGCTATGACGATATCACCTCGGATGAGCAATACACCCTTCGCGGCAAGCTTTTGTGGCAGGCAACCGATCAGACCGATGTTTTGTTCAGCTATTCCCATTCGTACGGCAATCCGGCGCCGAATGATATTGCGGGCCCTTATTGGTCAACGGCCTCGACCGGCTATGGCGCGCAGCGCGGTGACATCTGGGGCAATATCCTGCCCGATTTCTATACTGCATTGATCCCGGAATTCCCGGGCTTCCAGGATGTGCGCAACACAAAGGTGGATAACTTCGGCATCGAGGTGACCCATCACGTCAATGACAACCTGACCTTTACCGCGCAAACCGGCTATTCCGCGTCGCTGACAGAGCGGTATTCCATCAACGAAGGCACGGCGGGTGAATTTCTGACCGTTGCGGGTGAATTCGATCAAGAGCTGCTGACACAAGAGTTCCGCCTGAACTATGAGGCAGAGGGGCTGCGTTGGGTCGGGGGCCTCTATATCGGCAAGGAAGAGCAAACCTCTTTCCGCGATGCGACCTTGCCCAGCTTTACGACCTACCTGCCCGAAAACCAGTATTCCGAGAATACCGGCGACATGCTCAACATCGCGGCATTTGGCGAAGTGGCCTATGAGTTCGCGCCAAGCTGGACCATCATTGCCGGCGGTCGTCTGGATTACTTTGATCAGGACCAAACAGCATCGCTGGTGACGGATGGGGTTTTGACCAGCAACAGCCAGTCGTCGTTCAGCGATACGGTTTTCGTGCCGAAGGTCGGGATCGAATACGAGCTGTCCAACAGCAACAAGATCGCGCTGATTTATCAAGAAGGCTACCGTCCCGGCGGCTCTGGCATCTTGGCATCAACGGGTGCCGCATATGAGTATGACGCAGAAAAGGCAAAAAATCTGGAGCTGTCCTATCGTGGGCGCGGGTTGGATGACCGCCTTAGTTTTGCGGCCAGCCTGTTCTATCAGGACTGGGATTCGCAGCAGGTTGAAGTGGGCTCATACCCCAACAATTACGTCACCAATGCAGGTAAATCCAAATCCTACGGTGCCGAGCTGGAGCTGAGCTATGCCGCGACCGATATTGTTGACCTTTATGGGTCGGTCGGCCTGCTGAATACCGAGTTCAAGAACTTTGAGGCCAATGGCATCGACTATTCGGGCCAATCCTTCCCCGGCGCGCCCGAGGCATCGATTGCGCTTGGCTATTTCGCGGGGGGGGCGACTGGCTGGTTCAGCACCGGGTCGATCCAATACACCGGCAGCAGCCTGTCACGGATCGAAAGCGGCGTCGCACGGCCTGTCAAGCTTGACAGTTACACCACCGTGGATCTCTCGGTTGGCTATGCCTGGGAAAAGTCAAAGCTGACGGCCTATGTGACCAATGCCTTTGATACCGACTATTTCACCTATGAAAACGGTCCCGGCGTTCTTGCAACACAAGGAGAGGGCCGCGAGATTGGCCTCGTCTATGGTTATACATTCTAAGATGGCGGCGGCAGGGCAGCAAACCTATGCAACGATTGCCCTGCCTTTCGCATTGGCGCGGGGCAAGTTTACCGAATATGCGACAGCACAGGGGCTGCCCGTCGAGGTCGAAGACGATATAAGCCTGATCCGGTTTCAACGTGGCGTGGTGCAGGTTTCGGGAGATGCGGCACAAACCCGGCTGGATATCTCGGCCGAGAGCGCCGCCGCCTTGCAACTGCTGCGCGATACACTTGCGGAACGGATGGCGGCGCTTCACATCCCTGTGGTGTGGGAGGTCCAAACCGGCAAAACCCGCCCCGCCAACCTGAGTCTCGCGAAGGTCGTCGAGGTTGCACGTCTTTCGCCATCCTATGTGCGGGTCGCAGTTCAGGGTCCCGATCTGGCGCGCTTTGCCGATGGGGGGCTGCATTTCAGGTTACTCTTCGGCCCCAAAGATGCGGGCTGGCCTTTTATCAATGAAAGCGGCGTTACCCAATGGCCCGGCGGCGACAAAGCATGGCACCGGCCCGTCTATACCGTGCGGGAAATCACTTGTGATACGGATGGCTCCGCGCGCATCAGCTTTGATATCTTCTTGCATGACGGTGGCCGCGTGACGGCTTGGTCCAGGTCAGTAACACTTGGGGATGAGGTTGCCCTGACAGGGCCAAACGGGGGCCGCGTTGATCACAAGGCGGGCTGGCAGCTATTGATCGGGGATGAAACGGCAGTGCCGGTCGTTGCCAGAAAACTGGCCGCCTTGCCTGAAAACACCAAGGGCAAAGCGGTGCTTTTCGTGCCTGATGCGGCGGATATTCAGGCCTTGGCGTGTCCTGCGTGCATGACGGTCCATTGGGTTCTTCGCGATGAGCGTGAAACGCCTTTGGCGACGCTGCACGCTGAACCCTTGCCCGCAACCGACCGCTTTGTCTTTTTTGCGGCTGAACGTGCCGAAGCCGTGGCCGCGCGGGGTTATTTGGCCGAACACGGGCTGTCCAGAGATGAATTTCACAGTGCAGCCTATTGGACGGCCCCGACATCTGATGCGCCATGACGATGCTTTACCGCAAAGGTGTTCTGATACGGGCCAGCGTGATGCATTCGTCGGCCCCTGCGGCGTAATCCACACGAATGCGCCACCCGCGGAACGAAAGTACCAGCCGGTTGATGCCGGATTGAACAATCGATGCCTCATGAAAATCGGGGATATCATCCAGATGGTTTGACAGGGCCTTGTAGAGGGATTCTTTGGCCGAAAAGACCACCGTACAAAAACGCGCCGGATCGACATCCGGCGGTTTATGGGCAAGGTCCTGCTCCGTCAAAACCATTTCCGAAATCTCGGCTGCGGTTTGCGGTGTCAGCCATGTTTCGCAATCGACCCCGAGGGCAAACAGACTGGGCGAGACCACCGCCATCGCTCGGGCAGAACTGTGGCTGATTGAACCGGCAAACCCTTGCGGCCAAACCGGCGCGCGACCACGGCGATGAACTGCCCCGTTGCTTCCTGCTGCGCGCAGGGCAAGGGTCGCACAAAGCCGCCCTGCCAGAAACTCGCTACGCCGCTTGTCCACAGCACAGGCAAGATCGGGCGGCAGATCAACGGTAATCCTGCCGAATTCGGTATCCGCCTCAAGCCGGTCCACGGGGCTGACATCAAAATGGCATGACCGCCAAATGACCCCCTCTGACGGGATCAGCGGATGTGATGAAAGGCAATGCGCAGTCATGAAACCGCCCCATGTGTTTTCCAACGATAGACCATGACTGCCGCCTTGCACAGTTCCTCGGCGATGAAGGCATACCAGACACCTACGACCCCCAACCCAATCGGCACACAAAGATACCACGCCAAGGGCAAGCCGAACAGCCAGCTTAGCGACTGGCTGGCCACGACCGGCCAGCGCACATCCTCAATCGCGCGCAGGGCGTGGAACAGGATCATATTGAAGGCAAAACAGGGTTGCAGGAAAATCGTCAGCCACAAAAGCCGACGCGACAGGTCCAGCACTTGGGGATCATCCGTGAACAGGTGGATAAACGGATTGACGGCCAGATAAATCACAATGGCGCAAACGGTCGAAAGCGCCGCCGCAATCCAGGACGAGCGCAGCCCCTGACGTTGCGCCGCTCCGGTATTCCCCGCCCCCAGACGGTATCCGATCAGAACCTCGCTGCCCTGACAAACCGCCATGATCACCATCGTCAGAAAGGACATCGCAATCATGACATAGGCCCGCGACAGCACAGCGATCTCTCCTTGGGTGGCGATCACACCCAGCAGGATCATCTGGTAAAACCCATAGGCCACAAAATCCGAAACGCTCGGAAGGGCGAGGGCGGCGAAACGGCGGACCTTTGCGATATGCGCCCAGACTTGCCGCAAACCAAACTGCAACCCCAGCACGCGCGCAAGCAAGATCACCAGCGCCGCAGAAACCACCACCCGTGTCACAAGGTTCGCCGCCCCCGCCCCGGTCACCCCCATTGCAGGCACAGGACCGGCCCCCAGAACCAGCAGATATTCAAGCGACAGATAGAGCACCGCCCCCAGCACAGAAAGCGCCATGACCGTCCGGCTTTGCCCGAACCCCCGCAAGCACGCCACCGCCGCATTGCCCAGAAACAGGAACGCCATCATCGCGCCGGAAAAATAGAGATAGGTTGTCGCCAATGCCTCGATCTGGGGGCTGAGCGTCATCAGGCCCAATATCCACGGCCCCGTAACCGCCAACAGCCCCCCCATAATGGCGCCAAGTATGGCATTTGCCGTACAGGCAATATCGGCCGTCAGCCGTGCGGCATCTTCCTGCCCGCTGCCCAATTGCTGCGAGATGGTGATCACCGCGCCGATCCCCATCACGGCAGACAGTTCAACAGCCACGCGCAGGACCTGCCCCGCCACGCTCAGGGCAGCGGCGGTATCGGGGGAATGGGCGCTCCAGATCATCATATCGAGGACCATCACGGCAAACATGACCAAGGACTGTAAGAACAGCGGATAGCTTAGCTGGAACAGCGTGGCGGTTGTGGTGATTTTCATACCTGGTTGAACGACACGAGATCTGCCAGCGCGTCAAGATCTACCGGCTCGGTTTCCCCGACCCGAGGTGGGTCCACAGGCACGGCCACGGGTTTTACCTGTGCGGCAAGGGCAGCGATGGTTTGATGCCGGAAGATATCCATTGCCTCGATCTGCATGCCCTGCTCGGCCGCACGTGCCGCCACCTGAATGGCCAGAATGGAATCGCCGCCCAAGGCAAAGAACCCCGTGTTCCGGTCAGGCGGGGCGATGCCCAAAAGATCGGCCCAGATTTCGGTCAGGCCCGCCTCAATTGCCGGATCAACAGGTGTTTCCGGCCCATCCGCAACCCGATCTTGGGTCTGCGCGCCCGGAAGGGTATCCGCCCGGGTGGGTGCATCACAGATGTGAAACCTGCCGTCATAGGCCTGTTTCGCATGGATACCTGTTTCAAACAGCACGCTATCGGTGACATGAAATGCTTGTGGATCAACAAGCGGGTTGGGCCTGAAGGCCAAGGCACTGCGTATTGGATCACCGGCATACCCCCTCGCCAAGCCAGGCCCTGCAAGCGCCAAACGCCCGATCTGGCCGGGCGGGGCGGGCAGCCCGCAGGCATCCAGAACGACCGCACGCACGCCCTTGGCCGGTCGCAGGCCATCCTGCGTGCGCTGAAAGGCGGCGGGATATTCCGGCGGGCCGACCCATTCGGCCAAGGGATCATCAAGCTGGCCTGTTGCCGATCCGCCGACCGCTTCCAGATGCGCTTGCAGGGCGGCTTGGTCAAAGATCATCCCGTCCCGAACGCAGGTTTTGGACAGGGGCTGATAGGCACTGGGCGCCGGCACAAAGGCCAGAGCATGATCCGCATCCGTCAGGATCGGCAGTTCACAAAGCATCTGTGACGGAGCTTGCGCCAAGGCTTCAAGCAGGGTTTCAAACCGCCGTGCCAAACGGTTGGCGGTCTCTGGGGTAAACAGATCTGTCGCAAAATCGATATGCCCTTCAAGACCGTTTTCACCGCGCGCCATCTCCAGCGCCAGATCAAAACGCGCCCGCCCAAGGGGGGCCGGGATCGCGCGCCAATGCAGATCTGTGGTGATCTGCCCCTTGCGCGGGATATCGGCCATTGAAAACATGGTCTGCACAAGCGGCGCATGAGAGACGTCGCGCGGTGGGGACATCGCCTCTAGCATCTGTTCAAAGGGCAGGTCCTGATTGGCATGGGCTGATAGCACCGCCTCGCGGATCTGATCCAGCAGTGCCGGAAACTCCATCTGCCCATCAAGGCAGGCGCGCATCGGCAGGGTGTTCACAAACAGGCCCACAAGATCATGGAAATCGGCCATATGCCGGTTGCTGACCGGCGTGCCGATGATGACGTCGCGGCCTCCGGTATGGCGATAGAGAAAGGTCGCGTAAGCCGCCAGCAGACACATAAACAGGGTCGCCCCGTTCTGATGTGCCATCTGTTCCAGCCCCGCCGCCACCTCGGGGGAGACCCGCAGTGATACACGCCCCGCCTTACGGCTTCGCTTTGCGGGATAGGGCACGTCGGTCGGCAGCGTCGCCAGCACTGGCGCCCCATTCAGCCGCTCTTGCCAATAGCGCCGTTGATCCGCCAGCGGCAGTTTCTTTTGCCATGCCACGAAATCCGCATATTGCGCGGAAAGCTTGGTTTGGCACGCGCCGGTATAGCCCGCGCTGAGATCCCGCAAGATCACCTCGAACGACCATTCATCCGCAAGGATGTGGTGCAATGTCACCTGCAAGATATGCTCTGTTGGCCCGACCTTGATCAGCCGCGCGCGCCACGGGGGGGCGGCATAGAGATCAAACGGCGTTCCCGCGTCTTGTATTGCCAGCTCCTCCAGCCTTTGTGCGCGCTCAGATGCGGCCAGCCCCGAGATGTCGTCGCGCTCAAGAACCGGCACAAACCCGTCCAGAATTTCAACCTTGGCCGCACCGCGCTCATCGGGAAACCGGCAGCGCAGTACATCATGGCGATCGCCCAAAGCTGTCAGCGCTTTGGTCAGGGCTGCGATATCCAGATCGCCGGACAGCTGCACCGCCAAGGGCAAATGGTAATCGGCATTTCCGGCATTCAGCCGCGACAACAGCCATTGACGGTGCTGGGCCGCAGAAAGGCTGGGCGCATTGCCGACCTCCACCGCAGGCAAAACCCGCGAGACCGTCAATTGGTCAAGCCTTTGGCAAAAGGCCCTGAAGCTGTCGACCTCAAACAGATCGCGCAATGACACCTCCAGCCCGAGATGGCTGCGTAAATCGCCAATCACGCGCAGCGCAATCAGCGAATGGCCACCAAGCGCGAAAAAATCATCCTCGGGGTCGATTGTCGCAACGCCAAGGGCCGCCGCCCAGATGCCCGCAACCAGCTCCTCTCGTTGTGATGCCGATTGCGGCGGGCTTGGCGGATGTGCCATCTGTGCTGCGGGCAAGGCGTTCCGGTCGATCTTGCCGTTCGGGGTCAGCGGGAAGCTGTCCATGGGAATAAACAGGCCCGGCACCATATAGGCAGGCAGCCTTTCACCCAGATAGGCCCGCAGCGAAACACGGCTCGGGGCGGGACCGGTGGCGCGAATATAGGCCACCAGCCGCGCGGCATTCCCTTCGCCCCTTATCGCCACAACCGCCTGTGCAATGCCCGGGTGGCTTTCAAGCCGGGCCTCGATTTCGCCCAGCTCAATCCGGTAGCCGCGCAGCTTGATCTGGTTGTCAAACCGCCCGAGGAAATCAAACGTACCATCCGCCGCCATCCGCACCCTGTCGCCGGTGCGGTAATGCCGCGTGCCATCCTGCATCACAAAACGATCAGCCGTCTGGTCTGGCCGGTTGATATAGCCGGGGCTAAGGCCCGCGCCGCCGATCCACAGCTCCCCCGCCACGCCAACGGGCACCTGCCGCCCCGCCTGATCACGCAGGCTGAGCGTGGTGTGATCCAGCGGGCCGCCCACCGGCACCTTGGGGCCATGCAGCAACGCTGGGGTTACCTGCAATGCCGCCGACCAGATCGTCGTTTCCGTGGGGCCATAAAGGTTCCAAAGCTCGGCCCCCAATCCCAAAAGATCGCGTGCCAGCGCCGAATCCAGCGCCTCACCCCCTGCAAACATGCGCAAGCCGGGCCGCCCCTGCCAGCCACTGTCGCGCAAGACACGCCAGCCCGCAGGGGTCGATTGCATGACCGTCACGCGATGATCCTCAACCATCCGCGCCAAAGCCTTGCCGTCCAGCGCCGCACCAGCCCCCGCCATGACCACTGTGCCACCGGCCACCAAGGGGGCAAAAAGCTCCAGCGCGGCGATATCGAAGGAAACGGTCGTCAGCGCCAACATCCTGTCATCTTCGCAAAACCCCGGCACCGAGAGCATCGAAGCGATGAAATTCGACAATGCCCCATGCGTGATCGGCACCCCCTTGGGCAGTCCCGTGCTGCCGCTGGTATAGAGGATATAGGCCAGATCCGACGGCCCTGCCTGATCGGGCAATGCGGCGTGGCGGTGACAATCAGCAACGTTGAGGACCGTGACATCCTGCGAGGGCAAGGCCGCGGCGCCGATGTCATCCACCAGCGCCATACGCGCGCCTGAGTCCGACAGAATATGCGCGACCCGTGCGCTCGGATACAGCGGGTCCAGCGGCAGATAGGCCCCGCCCGCCCGCCAGACCGCAATCAGGCTGGCCAAGAGGTCGGGGGTGCGATCCTGACAGACCGCCACGACATCGCCCGCCCGCAGGCCCGCATCCCGCAACGCCGTGCCAATCTGCCCTGCCCGCGCGATCAACCCTGCATAGTCGAGCGCCGGGCCCGCCACGGTTTCCACCGCCCTATGGTTGCCATAGCGGGCCGCCCGATCCAGCAATTGCGCCAATACGGACGGCTTGCTTGGCGGCGTTGGCCCCTGTCCGGCCTTGGCGATCAGCCGGTGTTCCTCTGCGGTCAATATATCGATATTATCCAGTGTCGCGGCCCCTTGCGCCAGCGCGGCCAAGACCTGCCGAAAGTGCCCCGCCAGACGGTCCAGCGCATCGGGCGGGATGCGTGCGCGATCGGCTCCAAGGGTGATCCTGATATCCTCTTCGGGCAGTACTTTGAGGGTCAGCGCGAAATCGGTGCGCTCATGCAGCCCCGCATCGCTGAGGCACAGGCTGCTATGGTCATCCGCCACGGTCAGGATCGTTTCGGGATAGGTTTCAACAATCAGAAGGCTGTCGAACAGCGCGGCACGGCCGGTGATCTCCGAACAGGCCCGTATCTTGGCCAGGCCCAGATGGCCGTGTTCTTCGCGCTGTCTTTGCGCGGTTTGTATCGATTGCAACCATGGCAGGGTTTTCTGCGCACCGGTGCGCAGCCTGACCGGCACTGTTTGCAAGAACAGGCCGATCATTTTTGCTGCACCGGTCAGATCGGTTGGCCGACCCGAAAGGACCGTGCCAAAAGTCACATCCTCCAACCCGCTGTAGCGCGATAGAACCAGCGCCCAAGCGCCCTGCATCAGCGTGGCCAGCGTCAGCCGGTTTTCCCGCCCCAATGCCCTGATCTGGGCGCTCAAGGCGGGGCCAAGCGTAAAGCCATGCTCAACCAGACCATCTTCGTTTGACGGCTGTTCAATGCCCAAGGGGGTCGGCTCGGACAGCCCCGCCAGCGCCTTGGACCAATAGGCATTTGCGGCGCCCTGATCTTGTCCCGAAAGCCAGTCGATATAATCCGAATAGGGGCGCGGGGCGGGGCCTGCCTTGGCACCCGCATAGGCATCCAGGACCTCACGCACGATCAGCGCCCCGCACCAGCCGTCCAGCAAAAGATGGTGGAAGCTCCAGACGAACAGATGCGCGTCATCGGCCATACGGATCAGGGAAAAGCGCGTCAGCGGGGCCGTATCCATCGCGAAACCGGCCACGCAATCCGCGCGCAACCAGTCTTGCAGGGCGGATTCCTGTGTCGCCTCTGGCCTCCCGCGCCAGTCAAGGAACTGCCAATCGGGCTGCACCTGACTTTGGATAATCAGTGCCGGATCATCCAGATCCTCCCAATGGCAGCGGGCGCGCAGAATGTCATGACGGTTGATCGTTGCCCGCCATGCCTCGCGAAAGCGGTCCCTGTCCAATGGTCCCTGCAACCGGCTCCAATACTGCTGCATATAGATGCCGGACTCCTCCTCATAGAGCGATTGAAACAGCATACCCGCCTGCGCCGCAGACATTTCATAGACATCCTGGATATCATCGGTTGCAGTCATTTCGAGCTGTCCTTTAGCCGTGCACGCAGTTTGTTCAGCTTGCTGTTTCCCGCGGTGCTGCCGCTTGACTGCGTGCGCAATTCCGCCGCATGGCGGGCCGCGAGCCGGGCAACGGTTGTGCCGGAAAACAGGCTGGCGTCATAATTCCAATGCAGTGCGATCCCGTCGCCTGCGGGTTCTGCCCAAAGGTGCAACCCTGCGGGCGCCAGCACTTGTGCCAATTCCTTAGGGCGGACCTGCCATGATACGACAAGCGCCTTTTCAACGATTTTTCGCGGATCGACGCCACGCGGGTCGCCCTGCCCCAATGCCTCAACCAGTGCCTGTTCCGAGGCGGCGATGCCCGGTGGCAGGGTCGTCAAAACGGCGGGCATGGCGCGAAGGCTGGCCTCTGATCCATCAATCAGGACCAACGACATCGGGACCTGTCGCCAATGCCAGAGGGTGCGGGCCATGGCCGCGGCCACCAATCGTGCTGGCGTTATGTTGCGCAGCTTGGCCTCTGCATAGAGTTTGCCCAGATCCGCCGCGCCCAGCGTTTCCTCAACCGCCGCGCCACCGCCGCCGATACCGTCACCCGATACAGGGCCCAGCCCCGCGATTTCATCGCCCATAGGCCCGCCCGACAAGGCGATTTGCCACGGCGTTGCTGCTGATTGCGCGGTTGCCGCCTGTGTGGCCACTGTCTGGTTCTCAAACATTTGGGCGGGGGTCAGGGTCAGGCCCCGCTCTTTGGCGCGGGATGCGATCTGGATGGCGCGCACGGAATCTCCGCCCAGATCAAAGAAGTTGTCATCAATGCCAAACCCGTCCTGTTTCAAAACATCGGCCCAGATCCCCTGCAACAAAACTTCTGTCTCGGTTACTGGCGCGCGCCTTGCGGGTTGCGCGTCGGCATCCGGCCTTGGCAGTTGCGCACGATCGATCTTGCCATTGGGATTAAGCGGAAATGCCGCAAGGCAAACATATTGGGCCGGAATCATATAGGCCGGCAAAGACCCAGCCAACTGTGTTCGCAAGGCCTGCGCATCAAGCGGTTCGGCGCGGCAATAGGCAATCAGGCGCCCCCCATCAACCACGACCAGCGCCTCGGCAATCGCAGGCCGGGCGGTCAATGCGGCCTCGATTTCTCCCGGTTCTATCCGGTGACCGTTCAGCTTGATCTGATGATCGACGCGCCCCAGAAACTGCAAGGTCGCATCTTCTTGCAGAACCACACGGTCGCCGGTGCGGTAAAGCCGCTCCTGCCCCGATGTCACAAAGCAGCGCTTCGTCAGATCGGGCCGGTTGCGATAGCCGGGGCTGAGCCCCGCCCCGCCGATGGCCAGCTCACCCACAACGCCAGCGGGCAGAACCACCCCATAGGGATCAAGCACCCGCAGGCTGGTATTGGCAATCGCGCCGCCGACTGGCACAACAGAGCCGTCCAGATGCTTAGCGGTGACGTTCAACGCCGCCGACCAGATCGTCGTTTCGGTCGGGCCATACATATTCCACAAGCTCTTGACGTTTGCCTGCAACCGGCGCGCCAGATCGGCGGGCAAGACCTCCCCCCCGCTCAGCGCGGTCAGATCGGGCGCGCCGGACCAACCGTGATCCAGTAACAACCGCCATGTCGCCGGTGTGGCCTGCGTATGGGTGATGGCGTGGCGGGGGATCAAACCGGCCAGCTGTGCAGGCATCACTGTGTCGGTATTGTTTGCGATAACCAATGTGCCGCCAACCGCCAACGGCAGAAAAATCTCAAGCGCGGAAATGTCAAAGGCGACGGTCGTCAGGGCGAGCATACGCATATCACGCTCCGCCCCCAGAATATCAGCCGTCGAGGCGATCAGATTAGACAAAGCGCGGCGGGTGACCGGCACGCCTTTGGGCCGGCCGGTGCTGCCGCTGGTATAGATCAGATAGGCGGTGCGGTCGGGGTCCGGCAGTGGCAAATTGCCCTGCCCCGTCAGGCTGGCCGGGTCGACCACCGGGCAGATGGTATCCAACGGGTGATCCGAGAGGACAAGCCCCACATCCGCATCTTGCAGGATGGCCTCTCTGCGCGTGGCCGGATGGTCGGGGTCAAGCGGCACATAGGCCACCCCCGCACGCAGCGCGGCCAGCATCGCCACCACCAGTTCCGGCCCCCGCCGCAAAGAGATCGCAATGCGGGCATCCGGTCCGTTCAGCTCGGACCGCGCCAACAGCCCCTTGGCCATCCGCCCCGCACGGTCCCAAAGTTCGGCATAGGCCAAACACTGCCCGCTTGTCGCACAGATCAGCGCCTCGGCACCCTTTTGCAGGCCGATCAGATCCAAAAGATCGGGGATATCCCTGTCAGGACCGCGTAAAACGGCATCACGGGCCTGATCCGGCGGGACAAAACCGAACCCCGAGAGACACATATCCGGCGCATCCGCCACGGCATGCAACAGGGTTTCGAACTGGGCCTTCATGCCGCAAATCTGAGCTTTGGAAAACAGGGCCGGACGGTATTCGATGATGACGGCGTAACCGCCGGGTTGATCCATCACATGCCAGCTGAGGTCGAACTTTGCCTGTGGCAGGGGCAAGACGCGTTGATGCAGGGTCAGACGCGGATCGCCAAGATCAAGCTGCGCGGCGTTCTGATGGGCATAGCCGCCGGTTTGCACTTGGAACAGGGTCTGGAACAAGGGCGTCTGCCCCGCGTGACGGGCCGCACCGACCGCATCAACAACGCTGGCAAACGGCAGGTCCTGATGCTCGAACGCACGGGCGAACCCCTTGCGCACCCGGTCCAGAAAAGCACGGAACGTCATCTCTGGCCCCAGCCGGTTTCGCAGCACCAAGGTATTGACGAACAGCCCGATCAGCCCTGATTTCTCCTCGGAGGCGCGGCCCGCGGTGGGGGTGCCAACGGCGATATCCTCGGTGCCGGTCAGCCGGTAGAGCAACAGTTGAAATACCGCTAGCATCAGCACAAATTGCGACACGCCGAACTGTGACGCCAAAGCGGCGATCTTGGCCGAAAGATCCGCCCCCAAAGGAAGGGTGACAGTTTCAGCCGTGCTATCGGCCGTGCGTTTCCATGGTGACAGGTCCTGAGGTGCGATATCCGCCAGTTCCGCGCGCCAGAAACCCGCCTGCGTTGCGGCCTCGGGTGAGGCAAGCCACCTCGCCTGATCCAGCACGACATCCGCAAACTGACGCGAGATCGGCGGCAGCTGCGGGTCTTGCCCCGCGATGAAGGCCTGATAACAGGTCGCCAGCTCTCGCAGGAACACGCCGCGCGACCAGCCATCGCAAATGATGTGATGAAAGGCGAAGAGGACCGAAAAGCGAACCTTGGAATATTGAAGCACCTGCACCCGAAACAAGGGCGCAACACCAAGGTCAAATGGCCGGGCGACAAAATCGGCCTCGGCCGCCGCATCGGGATCAGTAACAACAGCAAGGTCGAATGGCACCGATGCCTGAATATGCTGGGTCGGGGTTCCATCCCTGACCTCTACCGCAGTGCGCAACGGCTCATGACGCGCGACAAGATGGGTCAGCGCATGGTGCAAAGCCCCCAGATCAAGCGGCCCGTCAACATCCCACGCAAAGGCAATGGTCAGGGCCGTTGTGTCCGGCTGTACCTGCTGCATCAACCAGAATTGCATCTGCGCGGGCGAGAGCGGCAGACGGTCTGGCCGGGGGGGTGGCGCATCATCGACGGCAATAAGCGACCAATCGATTCCGCGCGCCTCCACCTTGGCGCGGAATCCGGCACGTTCATCTGGCGACAGACCCGCGACACGGGCCCGGATGGCTTCGATCTGGTCCTGCATCTGCGTCAGGCAGTCTTGCGCGGATGACCCGCAGCGGTGGCTTGGGCAAGCTGCGCGATCTTGGGCAGCCCACCCATGACCAGATCATAATCCTGCACGAAATCGATCAGACAGGCGGTCTCATCGACCCCCGCATCGGCCAGCGCCTGCACAAAGGGCTGCACGCTTTCGGGGCTGCCGATCAACGAGCGGCCGTTCATGAACCCCTCGACCCCGAATTTCAGCAAGGTTTCAAGATCATCCTCGCTGAAATCCGACAGTTGGACGTTCAGGTTCATGCTTTTGGCAAGGCTTTCGAGCAGATGATAATGCGTGCGCAGATATTCGGTGAACGGCTCGATCACATTGGCCTTGGCCGTCTCGACATCATCGGCCAGAAAGGTGTGGACCATCATGGTGACCTTGCCCGCATCCGGGTCATGGCCGTTCTGGTCCAAGGCCTCACGGTAGGCGCGGATCTTGACGGCGACATCCTCTAGTGTTTCGCCCAGCAAAGAGCACAGCACATTGATGCCACGGCGCCCCGCCTCGATAAAGGTTTCGGTCGACTGACAGGCGACCCAAAAGGGAATGCGCGGCTGCAAGGGGCGCGGCAGGGTTTTGGCCGCAACCAGATTACCGTCGGCATCCTCAAACTCAACGCTGTCACCGGCCAGCAGGCGTGTCACCTGCTCATATCCCTGCCACATCTGGGTGCGGCGGAACCCATGCGGTTCACGCGACAGCACAAATTCCTCCATCGTCCAGCCAGAGGCCATGGCAATCCCTGCGCGCCCGCCCGAGAGGTTGTCGACAATGGCCCAATCCTCGGCCACGCGCACGGGGTGGTGAAGCGGCATCACCACGCTGCCCGACCGCAGCTTGACGTTTTTCGTAGCCACGGCCAAGGCGGCATGGATCACCGCCGGATTGGGATAAAGCCCGCCAAAGGCATGGAAGTGACGTTCCGGCACCCACAGCGCGGACAAGCCGTTGGTATCGGCAAAAACCGCGCTATCCATCAACAGACGATAGGCATCCGGGTTGCGGGTCGCCCCGTCTCCATCGAAATAGAACAGGCTGAACTGCATGGCTGCTTCCTTATTGGACATGGGGCATTATTCCGTCGTTTCAGTGGGTTGGTCTTCGAATTCGGTCAACAGGCTATCAAGCAGCGACAGGTCGCGCGCGGCATCGGCGCTGGCCTTTTTGACAGTGGCCGCAATCCCCGCAACGGTCGGCGCCTCATAGAGCAAGGCCCGCACAGGCAGCTCCACCCCGAAATCCTTACGCAGGCGGTTGATGATTTGGATCGCCAGCAAAGAGTGCCCGCCCAGCTCGAAAAAGTTGTCCTCGGCCCCGATATCGGCCACGCCCAGCATCTCTGACATCACCTTGGCGACGGCGATCTCATAGTCATTGCGCGGCGCGACAAATGCGGTTTTCACCTGTCTTTGCGCCGGTTCCGACGGCTTGGGCACAGGGGCCAACAAACGCGCACGCAGATCACCATGGGACACGGCAACCAATCCGGCCCGAGGTTGCGCCAGCACGGACAGCGCCGCCTGCCAGACCTCGGCCCCGGTCAAAACCTGCGTCGCTGAGGCCCCTGCGACGGCGCCGATCGATCCGGTTTCGGCCACATCCCAACGCACCGCTTGCCAGACTGTTTTCCCCTCACGCCGCGCGCAAAGCGTCTCGGCATCAAGCCATGCATTGGCCGCGGCATAGGCGGCAAAACCTTGTCCGCCCACCACCGACGACAGCGAGGACTGCAAGAGACAAAAGACAGGGGCGCGCTTGGCCAGCACCTGCCGCAACGCCCGCACCCCGCGTCTTTTGATGTCGATCACGGCTGTGGCCTCGGCCAATGTAGTCTGGGTCAAGGGCGCGAAATGGGCATCCCCCATCGCGGCACTGTGGAACGCACCGCCAACAGGTCCCATCCCTGCCTCGGCCTCGGTCAGAGCGGCGTCCAGCCACCGGGCATCGCCCTCATCGCCGCTGTATATCCGCACGTCCAACCCGCGCAGCGCGGCAATCATCCGCGATGCCGGATCCTGCGGGCCATGGGTCGCCAGCCAGCCGTCCCAATCCTTGCGCTCCGGCAGGCCGCGCCCCGCGAGGATCAGCCGCGCCCCTTGCTGCGCCAGTGCTTTGACAAAGACATGTGCAAGACCGTTGACCAGATCCCCGACGATCAGGAACGGCCCTTGGGTGACGGGCAAACCCTTAACAGGGTCCAAGGGGGTCGGCATTTCCTCCAGCCGCCAAAGGTAGCCGCCGCGCAAGGCCAGATGCAATGTCTCGCCGTGGTCCATGGCCAGCACCTGATCCAGCACAGCGTCAAAACCGCTCTCGGGCAGATCAATGGAAAGGCAGGTCACACCCTGCAATTCCTGACGCAGCACCGCAACCAGACCAAGGGCCGCCGCCGTATCGGGGCAAAGGGCCTCTGTGCCTGTGACCTCTTGCATGCCGCTGCCCAGCAAGGTCACATCGGCCGGATCGCCCAATTCTGCCAGCGCGGTGGCAAGGGCCATCACACGGCCGGCCAGATCCTTGTCACCGGCAAGGATGATACGCCGCGCCTCAACCCTGCGCAAAACCTCAAGGTAGTGATCGGGATTGAGCGGATCTATTTGGTATCCCTGACCCAATTCCTGCAAGGTGCCATCCCCGGCATCCCTGACGGCGATCATATCTGTTTGCGCGGGCACCGCGCCAAATGCCAGCCAAGGCCCCTTGTCCTTGCCTTGGGCGACGGGAACACGTTGCCAAACCGGCTGATAGAAGAACCCGCCCTCTGACGTGGGGGCATGCCCTTGCGGCTTGGCGGGGAGCCAGAAGCTTTGCCGTTCAAACGGATAGCCCGGCAGGGGCACACGCCGACCGGCGGCGGGCTTCAACGCCACGCCCGCCGCCCAAAGCGCGCCGCTTGCCTGTTGGGTTTCCGACATCCCGTCTTGCACGCCCGCATCGGGCAGCGTGGCGATGCTGCGCCCCTTTTGCCCAAGCTGTTGACGCGCCAGACGGCTCAGGCCCGGACCGGGGCCGATCTCAATTAAAAGCGGATGCTCCAGCGCCATCACCTGTGCCACGCAATCGCCAAATCGCACCGGCGCGCGCAGATGGGTGACCCAGCATTCGGGGTCCGTCGCCTCGGCTTCGGTCATCCAGTCGCCGGTAACATTGGACAGGATCGCGCTTTGCGGCGGTGAAAGCGTGACCTCCGCCAGCACCGCGCGAAAGCCGTCCAGGGCCGGTTCCATCGCCGCGCTGTGAAACCCGTGCGAGGTGCGCAATATCCGGCAGCCGATACCGCTTTGATCAAACTGGCGGGCCAGTTCCGTGATCGCCACGGCGGGACCTGACAAGGTGACATTGCGCGGGCCGTTCACCGCTGCGATCTCCACCCCCTCGGGCAAAGCGCCTTGGGCCTCCCGTTCCGACATCATGACCGAGAGCATCGCACCCGGCGCGCAAGCCTGCATCAACGCGCCCCGCGCACAGACCACATGCAGCGCATCGGCCAGCGAAAACACCCCCGCCAGCGTGGCCGCGACATATTCGCCAATGCTGTGGCCCAGCATCGCCACCGGCATCAGCCCCCGCGCCATCCACATGCGCGCCAGTGCATATTCTGTGGCAAAAAGCGTGGGCTGCGTCACGCGGGTCTCATCAATCCTTGCGTCCTCGCTGGCCGTCAGCAACAGGTGGCGCATGTCCAGACCGGCGGGGATCAGGGCGAGACATTCCTCCAAGGCCGCCGCAAACACAGCATCCTCTGCATAAAGATCACGGCACATGCCGGAACGTTGGCTGCCTTGCCCCGAGAACAGGAAAACAGGGTCGGGGGCATTCAGGGGGGCAAGGGGTTGCTCCGCGCCGTCGCGCAATGCGGCGATGGCATCCTGATGGGTCTTGGCCACGATATATTGGCGACATTCGAACGCCTTGCGTCCCGATTGCAACGTATGGGCGCAATCGGCCAGCGATGGCGCATCGGCACCCGCCAGATGGTCGGCAAGCCGGATGCGCATCTGTGCAAGAGCCGCTGGCGTGCGGGCCGAGAGCGGCAGCATATGGGTGTCGGCGGTAAGGGTTTTACCCTCTTGGGACGGGGCTTCTTCGATGATCAGATGGGCGTTGGTACCGCCAATGCCAAAGGCGCTAAGACCGGCGCGGCGCGGCCTGTCGGCCTCCTTGGGCCAAGCGCGCCCCTCGGCCAGCACGTCAAAGGGGCCGAAATCACATTTGGGGTTGGGTGCATTGAAATGCACCGTCCCCGGCATGTAATCATGACGCAAGGACAGCAAGACCTTGATAAGCCCCGCCATTCCGGCCGCGGCATCCAGGTGACCAAGGTTCCCCTTTACCGCCCCCAAGGCGCATCGTCGCCCTGCCGCAAGCAGATCTTTGCCATAGCTGCGATTAAGCGCGGCCAGCTCTATCGGGTCACCCAGCGCGGTGCCGGTGCCATGTGTCTCGATGAAATCGATATCCGTGGGGGTAACCCCGGCATTGCGCAGGGCGGTCGTGATAACGCCCGCTTGACCCGCAACGCTGGGTGCTGTGATGCTGACTTTATTGCCGCCGTCATTGTTCACGCCCGATCCCAACAAGACACCGTGGACCGTATCACCATCGGCCAAGGCATCGCCCAAGCGTTTCAACACAACAACGCCCGCGCCATTGGTAAACACCGTCCCCGCAGCATCGGCATCAAAGGGCCTGCAACGCCCATCGGGCGCAGAGATCCCGTCCGGCTGATGCAAATAGCCTTCGGGCCGGGGCTGGTTTACCGCGACCGCCCCCGCAATTGCCATGTCACAATCGCCATTGCGCAGGCCCTGTATCGCCTGATGCACGGCCACAAGCGCGCTGGAACATGTCGTTTGCACCCCGACCGACGGTCCTGTCATATCCATATGAAATGACACCCGCGCCGCCACCATACCGCCGATATTGGCAAGACCCGCCGCCAGTTGATCGGCACTGTCGGCCACGCGCAAAAGATGACCCGCCAAGGCCGATCCGGCATAGACGCCAACCGCATATTCCAGTCGCGCGCTGTCATAGCCCGCATGCTCCAACGCGTGCCACGCACATTCAAGGAACATCCTTTGCTGGGGGTCCAGAAGCATCGCCTCGCTGGGGGCATAGCCAAAAAACGCGGCGTCAAAACCGTCGGCTTCGGGGGGGCCACCCCAGACGGGCACATATTCGCTGTCTTTGGTCTCATCACCAGCCTGTGCTGCTGTCAGATCCTCTGGCGTGACCGCCCGCAGGCCCGAGGATCGGCCCTTCAACAGATCCCAGAACGCATCCAGATCAGCGGCACCGGGCAGACGGGCCGACATGCCGACCACGGCAATCTTTTCATTGGCCGATTGCGCTTGATGCTTAATATGTACGCGTGCGCGCTGTAACATATCTTGCATCTCGCGCATAGCCGGTCGGGTTTTTTCGGTCATTCTAGTCTCCGTGGGA
The DNA here is from genome assembly GCF_001202025.1 of Pseudorhodobacter aquimaris. Classification (GTDB taxonomy): domain Bacteria; phylum Pseudomonadota; class Alphaproteobacteria; order Rhodobacterales; family Rhodobacteraceae; genus Pseudorhodobacter; species Pseudorhodobacter aquimaris. The sequence continues at coordinate 134,899 of NZ_LGHS01000052.1, read as the reverse complement.
ATGGCGCGGACCCCGGCACCGCCGCAAGGGCCTGCGTATCCTTGGTCGCTTGTGTATGTGGGTGCCCTGGGCGCGTGTTTTGCGGTGGGAACAGCCGCGCCAGAAGGTAATCTACCAACGCCTTGGGGGTGCTGTGTTCAAAGATCACTGTCGCATCCAGATCAAGCGCCAGCTCTTGTTCCAATGTGGCGATCAGGGACACGGCGTTGACTGAGTCCAACCCCATCTCAAAAAAGCGGCCATCGTTGCTGATCCCCTCAGCGTTGCCGGTGGCCTGTGCCAGTGCCGTGCGAAGGTGCGATAACAAGCGCCCCTTGCGCAGCGGCAGGGGCATGCTTTGCAATTGCGCCAGTAATGCCCCGCGCGGTGCCAAAGGGGTGCTGTTTTGCACGGTATTGGCCTGCCACTGCGCAACCGCGTCCGGCCATTGCGCGGACTTGCAGGCCAAACGCTGGATCTTGCCGCTTGGCGTAACCGGAAGCCTTGTGGGGCGCAGCAGCGTGATATGGTCAGGCGTGATGCCGTGGGTTTGCCCCAAAGCGTTGCGGATGTTTGCAAATATGGCATCCGCTTGCACATCCCTGCAGGCTTGTCGGGTCAACTCGCAGATGATGCCAAGGCCACCACCCTCCATCTCATAGGCGGCGATGCGGCCCTTGGCAATCGCGGCGTCAGAGATGGCAACCGTCCGTTCCAGATCCTGCGGATAGAGGTTTTGCCCCCGCAGGATAATCAGCTCTTTCAGACGGCCGGTCACAAACAACCGCCCCCCTTGGACAAAGCCCAGATCGCCCGTGCGCAGCCAGCCCCCCGCACCCCCAAGCCGTTGATCGAAAAGATCGGGCGCGTCGGACATCCAATAGCCCTTTGCGATATTCGGCCCGCGCAACCAGATCTCTCCTACCTTATCGGTAGGGGCGCGTTGTAAGGTATCAGGGTCGACAATCGCAATCTCTTGCCCGCCCGTTGCCGCACCGCTTTCTGGCAAGGTGACATCCTGACCTGCCGCAATATTCCCCCGCCGCAGTGCCGCGGCATCAAGGCAGGCGTGGCGGGCAATCTCTGTCGGGGGGGTCACGCTGACGCATAGCGTGGCCTCGGCCAAGCCGTAACAGCCAACCCAGTGGCGCGGCGAAAACCCCGCAGGCGCAAAGACCCGTTGGAACTCTTGCTGGGTATCGGCGCGGATCGGCTCGGCCCCGGAAAACGCAACCCGTAGGGCGGACAGGTCAATACCGGCAATCGCCTCAGGGGTGGCGCGGCGCAGGATGTGATCATAGCCAAAGTTCGGCCCGCCAATCACCGTGGCACCATACCGGCTTGCCATATGCAAATAGCGCAGCGGATCGCGCAGGAACGCAGTGGGCGTCATCATCGTATTGGAAATGCCCAGATGAACCGGCGTCAGGATGCCCCCGATCAGCCCCATATCATGGTAATGCGGCAACCAGCCCGCAATACGGTCCAGCGCCGTAAAGCCAAAGCCCGCACGGATCTGTTCCAGATTGGCCTGCAACATCGCGTGGGTGACCATGACGCCCTTTGGCGCCTCGGTCGATCCGGATGTGTATTGCAAAAAGGCAAGATCCTCGGGACCGGCCTCAAACCGGATGGTTTCGCGATCAAACCCGACCGGCACGAAATCATCTGTCAGCGGCGCATGACAAGCTGCAATCCCGACCTCGGCCGTCTGGGCCGACAGCCGGTCAAGATCGCCCGCAGCACACAGGATCAGCGAGGCCCCCGCATCCCGCGACACATGCCCCCAACGGCTCATCCGTTCACGCGGGCGCGGCAGGGACACCGGCACAGGCACCGCGCCGATACAAAGGCAACCAAGAAACCCCGCGATGAAATCTAGCCCCGTGGGATAGGCCAGAAGCACCCGCGCGCCCGCTTTGATACCTTGGCGTAATAAATAGCGCGCAACACCCCAGACCCGCGCCTCCAGATCGGCCCAGCTCCAGACGGTTGCGGCCGTGGCATAACCGCGATCCGGCAGAAACCGAAAGGCAATCCCGGCAGGCTGGCGGGCCGCATGGCTGGCCAAATCGTCGACAAGGCTGCGCACTGTGCCTTTGGGGCGGGAGGGCGGCCATGCAGCGTCTTTTCGTCTTAATGATTGACTTGCCATTGTTCCGCCTGGTGCCACGATTGGAGACATAAAAGTCTGCTGCGATGGGGCTTGGCGGCGGCTGGAACCCGTTAATTTCCGCCTTGCATACAAAGCCAAAGTATTTTAGTCAACTATCCAAATCGGGAAGCCAGGCAACATGTAACCCCAGCTTTCACCCGCCATTGTCAACACTTGCGGGGGAAACATGCACGATGGGGTTTGGACCACCGCCTCCACAGGGAAGGCGGGGGTCGAAGGGCTTTTGGCCCGGCTGTATCAAGGCGGGGTTCGGGTCTCTGTTGCAGGCGGCACCTTGCACTGCACCGGCCCGCGCGCGCTTTTGACCGGGGCGCTTGGTGCCGAAATCCGTGATCGCAAGCCCGAGATCATCACATTCCTGACCGCCCGACAAGATGCAGCGTCAATACCGGCGCTGAACACGTCCACCCCACCGCTGAGCGATGCCCAGATGCGGCTCTGGGTGGCAGGACGCATGGCCCCTGAGGCCGCCCACCACATCCCATTTACCCTTGTGGCCGAAGGAGATCTGGATATCGACGCGGTGAAAGCCGCCCTTTCCCGTATCATCCAGCGGCACACCGTTTTGCGCATGCGCATCGCTGAAAAAGACGGCATCCCCGCGCAGCACATCAGCGCCGATTCAAGCGCGCCGGTCGCCATTCTGGATATCCCGGACACGGCGCAATCCGACATAGATGTGCTGACCCGAAAAGAGGCCACCCGCCCCTTTGACCTGACCAAAGAGCCCCCCCTGCGGATGTGCATCCTGCGGCGGGCAGATGATCGGTTTGTGCTGTTGTTCACGCTTCATCACATCGCCGCAGATGGCGGGTCGGTTGAAATTCTGATGGGTGAATTTGCGGCGATTTATACAGAGGCGGTTTCCGGCACACCCGCAGGGCTGCGGGCCTTGCCGGTGCAATTCGGCGATGTGGCCGCGTGGCAAAATGCCAAAGGGCAATCACGCCATATGACATTCTGGCGCGACCATCTGGGCAAGGATCTGCCGGTCACGCGGCTACCGGCCGATTTTCAGCGCCCCGCCCTTCAAGACCACAGTGGCGCATTGCATCCGCTGGTGTTTCCGGCCAATCTGGATGCTGCGCTGCGGTCACTGGCCGCGTTACAAGGGGTCTCGCAACACACGCTATTGCTGGCGGCCTTCAAGGTGCTGATCCACCGCTACACCGGTGAGGTTGATCTGGTTGTGGGCATGCCCTCGGCCAACCGCAGCCGCCCCGAAACAGAGCCTTTGGTCGGCCTTTTCGTAAACCCGCTGCCCGTTCGCAGCCGTATCAACCCAGCAGCCCCTTTTTCGGCCTATCTGGCCGGAATGCAGCAGGTGATGATCAATGTCATCGACCATCAGGACACCCCCTTCGAGCAACTGGTTGAAACCTTTCAAATCACGCGCGATCCCGGTGCAAGCCCCTTGTTCCAGATCAAATTCCAACTGGACCGCGCGCCCCGTACGCAGCTGGCCTTGCCCGGGCTGACCTTGCACCGTTTGCCCCGCAACGCGGCCTTTGCCCGCCATGACCTCTCGCTTGATCTGGTGGCGGGGGAGGCAAGCGGGCTTGGCGGGCACATCGAATATGCCACGGCTCTTTTTGCCCCTGAAACCATCGCACAGATCGGTCGTCATTATCTGACCTTGCTGGCGAGCATCGTCCAAGCGCCCGACACGCCAATCGCCCAGCTCGATATACTGGACGAGGGCGATCATCTGGACATTCAAAGATGGAACGACACCGACGTACCGCTTGATCCGACCGAACGTTTTCCGGCGTTGTTCGAGCATTTCGCACAGGTAACACCCGATGCGGTGGCGGTGGAATATGTCGCGGGTGACACCCTGCACAGCCTGACCTATGCCGCGCTGAACCGCCGCGCCAATAGCTTGGCCCATGCGCTGCGTGATGCGGGGGTGGGGCCGGATACCGTGGTCGGGATCATGCTCGACCGCGGTCTTGATATGGTGGCCTGCTGGCTTGCGGTCCTGAAATCGGGCGGGGCCTATTTGCCGCTGGACCCGGCCTATCCGGCCGAACGGCTGCACTATATGCTGGCGGATTCCGGTGCGGAACTGGTGCTTTGCCAAAGCCACCAAAGCCTGCCCGAGGGTATCACACGCTGGGATCTGGATCGCGGCTGGCCAAGTGGCCCAACCGGCAATCCCGCCGCCAATACGGACCCCGATGATCTGGCCTATGTGATCTACACCTCCGGCTCTACGGGCCTGCCGAAAGGTGTCGAGGTGCCGCATGCAGGGCTGGTCAACCTGACCCGTGACAAGATCCGCAAATGTGATGTGCACGCGGGCGACCGTGTTTTTGCGTTCTTCAGCTTTTCCTTTGATGCCTCGATCCCCGATCTGGTGATGGGCATAGGCACCGGCGCAAGGTTGATCCTGACCCCCGCCGAGGATGCCTTGCCCGGCGCAGGGATGGCAAAGATCCTGCGTGACCGAAAGGCGACACATCTGACCATCACCCCCTCGGCCTTGTCTGCCTTGCCGCCAGACGACCTGCCTGATCTGCGTATGGTGTTGGTCGGGGGGGAGGCCCCTGCGCCAGAGCTTGTGCAACGCTGGAGCCGCAACCGTCTGTTCATCAATGCCTACGGGCCAACGGAATGCACGGTAAACGCCTCTATGGTGGCCTGTGGTAACGGGCGCCCGCTGGAGCCGACGCTAAGCGCACCGGCGAACAAGCAGCTTTATGTCCTTGATACCGCCTTGCAAAATTTGCCAGTCGGCTGTGTCGGAGAGCTGTGCATTGGCGGCATCGGGCTGGCGCGCGGCTATCGGGGGCAACCGGGCAAGACGGCGGCGGCCTTTGTGCCTGATCCCTTTACCAAGGGCGGGCGGTTATACCGTTCGGGAGACCGTGCCATGCGTTTGGCCGACGGGCGCATTTGCATCCTCGGGCGTTTGGATGATCAGGTCAAAATCCGCGGCTACCGGATTGAACCGGATGAGGTCGCGCGCCATTGTGCAGCCCATCCATCGGTTGAAACCACCGTGGTCCTGCCCCGTGTCGGGCCATTGGGTGACACAAGGCTGGTGGCCTATCTGGTGCCGAAACATGCCGCCGCCGAGGATGCGGAACTGCGGGCGCATCTTGGCCGTCTGCTGCCGCGCTATATGGTGCCGGATGCCTTTGTCTGGCTGGATCATTTGCCTTTGACCGCGAATGGCAAGCTGAACGCCGAGGCCTTGCCCGACCCCGAAATCACCGCGCCCAAGGGCCGCGCCCCCGCCACGGCCACGGAAATCGCGCTGGCCCGCATTTTCGCAGAGCTGCTGGAGGTCGACGGCCCCGCCGCCGAGGCAGATTTCTTTGATCTGGGTGGCACCTCGATCATGGCCACGCGCCTGCTGGCACAGATAGAGCAACATCTGGGCATCACCCTGCGCGCCGCCGATCTCTTTGCGGGGTCAAGCATCGCCGCGCTGGCCCGCAGGGTGGATGGCATCGAAGATAACGCCGTGCTTTGCCCTTGGGATCAGGATCTGGTGCTGGAGCCGACGATCCGGCCTGCGCAAAACATGGCCAGCCCTGCGGCCCTGCCCGATCATGTGATCCTGACCGGCGCCACGGGCTTTGTCGGTGCGCATCTTTTGGCAGCCCTACTAGAGGACCCGAACCGTCAGGTGATCTGTTTGCATCGGTCGGGCGATGTTCGGGCTATTGAATCCGCGCTCATGGCATATGGGGTTTATGTCGCAGGTCACGCCGGTCGCATCATCCCCCTGCGCGGGGATCTGTCCAAGCCGGACCTCGGGCTGGACCAAGACGCCTTGGACGCGGTACCGCCCTGTGCCATCCTCCATTGCGCCGCCGAGGTTCATCACATGCGGCCCTACCGCGCCCTGCGGGCCACGAATGTTTGCGGAACCCGTGAGATGCTGCGCCTTGCCTGCCGCCTGAATGCGCCGTTTCATCATATCTCTACCCTAAGCGCCCTGCGCATTAGCCCTAAGCCGGTGGATGAGACCATTGCCGCAAGCACGCTGGAGGCCCCCGAGGGCGGCTATAACCAAAGCAAATGGGTTGCCGAACAGCTGGTCATGCAGGCACGCACAAGGGGGTTGCCCGTTGCGATCTACCGTCTTGGCTCGGTCGCAGGGCATAGCGTTACGGGGGCCTTTAACGCCAGTGACATGCTGACCCGGCAGATGCGCGGCTATCTTGCCTCGGGGGTTGCCCCAGAGGGTGAGGCCCTGATCAACCTTTTGCCCGTTGATCACGTCGCCCGCGCCATTCTGCATCTGGCCAATGCCGCGCAAAGGGGTGGTGCGGCCTATCATCTGTCCCATTCCGCGCCGGTCTCCTCCGAGCTGCTGTTCGAGGCCTGCGCCGATCTGGGCCATCCGGTTGCGCGCATTGCGCCCCGCGACTGGCAGGAACATCTGGCCGCTATCGCCCGCAATGACCCCGATCATCCGCTTTATCCCATTGCCGCAATGGGGGGCGCACAAGGGTTTACCGGCGACCGCTGGCCCTATGGCTGCACCGCCACGCGCGCGTTGCTTGATCCGGTTTTGCCAGAGCCTGCGATTTCACCCGAACTGCTGCGCCTTTACCTGCGCGCCATCTTGCAGGCCGACACGCCCCCAGACCCCATTTTGCAGGAGAGATCACAATGACCAAGGCAGATTATGACGATTGGGCTTGGCTTTATGACCGCACCCTTGGCCCTGACTATTGCAAAAGCAAGCTTGAGGCACTGGACCGGATGATCCTTGGGCATCTGCCCGTGGGCGGGCGCGTGCTTGATCTGTGCTGTGGCACGGGCCAGATGCTGATCCCGATCTATGGGCGGGGTTTTTTGGTCACCGGCCTCGATATTTCGGCAGAGATGCTGAACTACGCCAAGGAGAACGCCCCTGTCGCCACCTTGATGCAAGGCGATGCGCGCGATTTTACGCTGCCCGAGCAGGTCGATGGTGTGGTCTGCGCCAGCGCCTCGTTGAACCATATGCGAAACATGGATGAATTGGCGCGTGTGTTCAAATCTGTGCATAGCGCGTTGAAAGAGGATGGTATTTTTGTCTTTGATATCAACCACCACGCACAGATGACCCGCCATTGGGTCGACCGCCCTGCCGCCGGTGAAATCGCCGCCGATTATGCCTGGATGATCACACCCCGCTATGACGCCACCAGCGCAAGCGGGGCGTTTCGTGTCGATATGTACCGCCGTCCCGATCACGCCCGAAAACACGGCACCGCTTTGTCGCGGTTCTTGCTCAACCGTCCGGTCCTGCGCCGGTTCAAGCTGGCGCAGCTTGCAAAATTTGGCACCGATCACCCTGATTGGGACCACCGCGGGGCCGATTACGCGGTCTATGGGCATGATCTGAACGCGGTATTGTCCTGTCTGGATGATTGCGGCTTTGACGCCCGTGTTGAAACCATAACCGGCGCGGAGGAGGTCGGTGAAAACGCGGCGGCCTATTTTATCTGTCAACGTCGCGATGACGCCCTTGATCTGGCGGCCGCAGAATGAACGCTCCGAACCTCATCGATCTGACCGCCGAGGTTATCGCCTCTTTTTGCGCGCGCACCCACGCCTCCAAGGCGATGGCGCAAAACAGCCGCCCCTATCTGGCCGATAAAACGGCCTTGTCGATGCCCTTTTCCCCCGCCTTGAAGGAGGCCTATTACCCGATTGTCTCGGACCGCTCCGAAGGCAGCGCGCTTTGGGATATCGACGGCAACCGCTATGTCGATATTCTGATGGGGCTGGGCTGTAATCTGTTTGGGCATAACCCCGCGTTTGTCCGTGAAGCGCTTGAACAACGGTTGCAAGCAGGCATCCAGATCGGCCCGCAATCGGAAATCGCAGGCGAGGCGGCCGAGCGGTTTGCCGCGCTGACGGGGCATGAACGCGTTGCCTTTTCCAACACCGGCACCGAGGCGGTAATGACGGCAATCCGTCTGGCACGGGCGGCCACAGGGCGGCGCAAGATCGCGGGATTCACCAATTCCTATCACGGGCATTCCGACACCGCCTTGTTCAAATCCCAGCGGCTGGAATACGTCCGGCGCGGGGCATTGGCGCGGGCGCAAAGCGGGCCGCTGGCCATGCTGAAACCGCTGTTGGGGCGGATGATGCTGACGGGTGCCAAACCGGGCTTTGCGGGCATCCCCAAGACGCAGGCGCGTGACATCATCATGCTCGAATACGGCAACCCCCGCGCGCTGGATATCCTGCGACGGGCAGGCAAATCACTGGCGGCTGTTCTGGTTGAGCCGGTGCAAAGCCGTGTGCCGGACCTGCAACCGCGCGAATTCCTGCACGGCCTGCGGGCGGTTTGCGACCAGACCGGCACGGCGTTGATCTTTGACGAGATGATCTCGGGGTTTCGCGTGGCACAGGGCGGTGCGCAGGAGTATTTCGACATCAGGGCCGATCTTGCGACCTATGGCAAGATCGCGGGCGGCGGCCTGCCCTTGTCCCTGATTGCCGGATCACCGCGTTTCATGGACCGGATCGACGGCGGGCAATGGCAGTTTGGCGATAACAGCACCCCGCAGGTTCCGACCACCCTCTTTGCCGGCACCTATTGTCGCCATCCGCTTGCGCTGACGGCGGCACTGGCCGTGGCCAAACAGTTGCAGGATGCGGGGCCCGCGCTTCAACAAGGGTTGACCCAGAAAACAGCGGGGTTGGTCACGCGGCTGAACACAGGGTTGGCGCAACGCGGCCTTGCAGCACGCTTCACGCATTTCGGATCGTTTTTTACCATGACAGAGGGCGCCAGCCCGTTGCTATCGCTGATGGCATTGGCGGGCGGTCTCCACCTGCGTCCGGGTGACAAGGGCGGGTTCCTCTCAACCGCGCATGACCCGGAGGATCTGGATTTCATTACCACGACTTTCATTGACAGCATCGATCGCCTTGAACGGGCTGGCATGCTGTGACCCACCAAAAGGCAAAAGCAGATATGAACGCGTTTGATCACTCCGAACATGCCGTTGTCATAAGCGAGGACGGACGCCATTCGATTTGGCCAAGCTGTCGCCCGCTGCCGTGGGGATGGCGCGAAGAGGGCTATCGCGGCCCTCGTGAGGTATGCCTTGCCCATATCGAACAGGTCTGGACCGATATGCGCCCAACCAAAGGCGCAGGCGAATGACTGTTGCACCGGCACAGCCAACCGAACAGAGCGGCGTCTTGCAGCTGATGCTGCCGACCGATTTGCCCGCCCGGATCACGCTGGACCCTCAGGGACGTGAGATGATGCGCGATGCTCTGGCACGGTTTCTTGATGCCCTGCAAGGTCGTGATCCCGCTGCAGGCATTGCCGAAATCCGGCACGAACTTGCCACAGGCACACCCTTTGAAATCGCAACGGTCGGTTGCGTTGGCATTCCCGCACGGGCCGCCGAGGTCAACGATTTCGACACCTATTTCAACGTACGGCGGATCGCCCCCGACCATCCTGCGCAGGCTTTGCTGGTCGGGCTGTTGCACACATCCGCCGCCGCGTTTGATCTGGCGGCCAGAGATACACGGATGCCCCGCGCGTTATTGGCGCATCAGGCAAAAGGTTTTGCCGCTTATGCCCGTTTGTTGGGGCGCATCTGCGGGATCGACGGTTTATCATGACCCCACCCCATGCACGCGAGATTTGGCAAGAGTTCCACTGGGCGTTCTTTTTGCACACACAGGGCATGATTTTATGCCTGCGCCGCTTTGCCGATTGTCTGGACCGCGGCGACCTGCAAGCCTGCGAAACCGAGCTGGAGACCGCCGCCACCCTCATGGATGCCTCGGCCGCCGCGATGCAGCTTGCCGGCAGTTTCACGCGTGCGGAATATGAACGCGATATCCGCATCTCAATGACCCCGCCCAATGTGAAATCCGAAGGGTTCAGCGGGCTGATGTCATGGGAGCATGGCGCGCTGGTCAATCTGTGGCGCGAATTGCGGCCCCATTTTGCGGATCTGCCGGATGAGCTGCGCTGCGCCCATGCCGAATTTGCGGCCGCTTACCGGCGTATGGCCGACGGGCATGTCAAAGTATGCGCGCGCTTTGTGGGCGATGACGCCATCAGCCTGCGCTATGGCGACCGCGACGCCTTGGCCAGTTTGCGCCGCTTTGGCAAAGGCCGTCATGCCTTGATCAACCCCAAGGCCGCATCCGAGGTGACCAGCGCATGAGCAAGATCACCGCGGCATATCCCCTTGCCCCCGGTCAGGCAGGCATCCTGTTTCAATCCTTGGGCGATGGCGCCAAGGGGGCCTATGTCATCCAGATCGCGCTGGACATCCAAGGCACACCCAATCCGCAAGCCGAGCGCACAAGCTGGGATGCACTTGTCGCCCGACATGATGTGTTGCGCACGGCCTTTGTCTGGAAAGATCGCAAGCAACCCTTGCAGGTGGTCGGCAGCCAGGCGCGCGCCAAACTGTCGGTGATCGACCTGAGCGATCTGGACGACGCGGCGCAATCGGCCCGTTTTGACGCATGGCTGGCCACGGATCGCAGCACCGGTTTCGATCTGTCGCATGCCCCATTGTTGCGGATCACACGGTTCCAACGGGGTAGGGACCGGCACCGGATTATTGTCACCTTTCATCATGCAATTCTCGACGGCTGGTCTATTCCCCTGCTGCTTCAGGACTGGATCGCGCTATATTCCGGCCGGACATTGCCAACCGCACCGGCATTTCAGGATTATGTGGCGTGGGCGCAGGCACAAGACCGGACAGCGGCACAAGCGTTCTGGCAAACCCAGCTTGCAGACCACAGCCACCGCAGCTTGCATCTGCCAGCGCCCGAGATGCCCCCCGCCTCTTTGCGCGGTGATCTGTCACGCGCCCTGACGCCGGACGAAACAAAGGCCTTGGCGGCCACGCTCTTGCCGCTCGGGGTGACGATGGCGACCGCCGTTCAGGGGGCTTGGGCGCTGTTGCTGGGGGCTGCGATGGGTGCGGATGACGTGATCTACGGGGTGGCGCGATCGGTTCGGCCCGCCGCGCTGACCGCCGCTGATCGCCGGGTTGGCATGTATCTGAACACCTTGCCAATGCGGGCGCGTATCGCGGCCAAAACCCCCTTGCACCAATGGCTGGCGGAATTGCAAACGGCCACCCATGCCCAAGCCGGATATGAGGCCTCTACCCTTGCCGATGCACTGCGCGGCACCGCACAACGCGGGCTGTCTACGGCTGTTGTCTTTGAGAACTACCCCCGCGATCCTGCCCTATTGGGGCGTCTGGATGATTTCACCGTTGAACAGATCGAGGTGTTTGAACAGACCAGCCTTGATCTGACATTGTTTGCCATTCAGGACGACGGGCTGATGCTGCGTCTGCTGTTTGATGCGCGGACCACGGATGCGGGGTTTGCCAAGGGGCTGTTGGCGGATCTGCATCATATCCTGCGCCAGATCGGCAATACCCCCGAGACCCCTCTGGGCGATATCTCCATAGCGTCGCATATCCCATTGGCCCCCGCCGCCGAGACGCCCGCCCTGACCGGCCCCGCCCTGCCAGAGGTCGCGGCTATCTGGTGTGCGCTGCTGGAGCTGCCCACGGTTTCCGGCAGCGATAATTTCTTTGACCTTGGTGGGGAGTCCCTGCTGGTTCTGAGCCTGCAAGACCGGATCCGCACCGAATTGGGTGTCGAGGTCGAGATCCCCGATCTGTTCCGTCATGCGACCCTCTCTGCGCAAAGCGCGCATGTGCAAGGTCTGCGCGACAACATCGCCCCCGCCCTTCCCCCACGCAGCAACAACACCGATGGCCGCAAGCGATTGCAACAGCGCCGCGCATTGTTGAAAGCCAAGGAGCCGACCCAAAATGCCCAATGAAAACACCCCTGATCTGCCCGAAACAAACGGGCTGGAAATCGCCATCATCGGTATGGCCGGCCGCTTTCCGGGGGCCGCGAACCTTGAGGAATATTGGACCAATCTGCGCGACGGGGTCGAGAGCATCACCACACTGAACCCTGAGGCCTTGCACCAGCGCGGTGTGGCGCAATCCATGCTGGATGCTGATGATTTCGTCGCACGCGGCGCACAGGTTGACGCCTATGACCAGTTCGACCCCGCCTTCTTTGGCTATTCCCCCGCCGAGGCAGAGCTGCTGGACCCGCAACAGCGCATGTTTCTGGAATGTGCATGGCACGCGCTTGAAAACGCGGGCGTTGTGCCGGGCGCGCAGGACCAGCCGATCGGTGTCTTTGCCAGTGCGGGGATGAACGGATATCTGCTCAACCTCTTTGGCAATGCCGATCTGCGTCAACGGGTGACGCCCTATGAGATTTTTACCGCCAATGACAAGGATTTTCTGGCCACGCGTGCGGCCTATAAGCTGAACCTGCGCGGGCCGGCGGTCACTGTGCAGACGGCCTGTTCCTCGTCCTTGGTGGCGGTGCATATGGCGGCCCAAAGCCTGATTGCCGGCGAATGCAGCATGGCCTTGGCGGGCGGTGTGGCCCTGTCGCGTCAGGATGGATACCGCGCGCTTGCGGGCAGCATCCTGTCGCCCACCGGCCAGTGCCGCGCCTTTGACGCCACGGCGGATGGCACGGTGACGGGCAACGGCGTTGGTCTGGTCCTGCTTAAACGGCTAGAGGATGCACTGGCCGATGGTGACCGGATCGACGCGGTCATCAAAGGCTCTGCGATCAATAATGACGGCGCGGGCAAGGCCAGCTTTACCGCGCCGGATGTGTCCGCACAGGCCGATGTGATTGCCGCCGCCCAAGCCGCCGCCGAGGTTCCTGCCGATAGCATCACCTATGTCGAGGCGCATGGCACCGGCACACCTTTGGGTGATCCGGTGGAAATCACCGCCCTGAACCGTGCCTTTCGCCGCCAGACGGATAGGGCCGGATATTGCGCCATCGGCTCGGTCAAAACGAACATCGGCCATCTGGATACTGCGGCGGGCATTGCAGGGTTGATCAAGACGGTCCTTATGCTGCGCGCGGGCAAGATCGCGCCCAGTTTGCATTACACCGCCCCCAACCCGAAAATCCCTTTGAACGACAGCCCCTTTCACGTTGCAAACAGCCTGCAAGACTGGCAATCGACCGGCCCGCGTCGCGCAGGGGTCAGCGCCTTCGGCATCGGCGGCACCAATGCCCATGTGATCCTTGAAGAAGCGCGCAGCACCCCCGCAAAGGTGCAGGACGACACCTGCCTGATCCTGCCTATGTCAGCCAAAACGCCTGAGGCTTTGGCGCAAAATGCCGCCGCACTGGCGGACCATCTTGAGGGCGAAACCGCCCCGCTTGGTGCAGTGGCCCGAACCTTGGCCATGGGGCGGCACCAGTTCCGCTGGCGTTATGCCATTGTCGCACACAGCAAGACCGATGCAAGCACGCGGCTGCGCGCCCTGTCGCGCCCGCAAAAGGCCGCCGAGGCGCCTGTTTCCCCTGTCTTCGTCTTTCCCGGACAGGGCAGCCAATATCCGTCGATGGCGTGCAAATTATATGATGAAATCCCCAGCTTCGCACGCATTCTGGATCAGGCGGATGCGCATCTAGGCGGCACGTTTTTGCCCCTGTTGCGCGATGCCGGTGACGCCATCAATCAGACAGAAAACGCACAAATCGCGTTATTCGTAACCCAATATGCCTATGCGCAGGCCTTGCGTGAGGGGGGCATACACCCCGCTGCGATGATCGGCCATTCATTGGGGGAACTGACCGCCGCTTGCATCGCGGGGGTATTCTCGTTCCCCGACGGGATAGAGATCGTACGCGAACGTGGCCGCTTGATGCAGGCCGAAGATCCCGGTGCCATGCTGGCCGTATTCCACCCCGACCAACCGCTTGATGCGCTCTTGCCCGACGGGGTCGAGGTGGCGGCGCAAAACGGCCCCGGCCTGACCACGCTGACCGGGCCGCATCAGGCCATTGATCACTGCGCCACCACTCTTGAGGGGGCGGGGCTGACATATCATCGGCTGCAAACCTCCCACGCCTTTCATTCCAGAATGATGGACACGGCGGCGGCGGAATTCGCCCGCTTTGTCGCGCGGTTTACCCTCGCGGCACCGCAGGTCCCTATGATCTCGAACCTGACGGGCGATTGGTTGACCCCCGGCAACGCCACCGATCCGGCCTATTGGGCGCGCCACATGCGCGCGCCGGTACAATTCGGTGACGGGCTGCGCAGATTGAATCAACTGGATAACCCTGTTTTCATCGAAACAGGTCCCGGGGGGGCAATGACATCCCTGCTCAAACAGCAGGGGATCGGGCCTGCGCTGCACGGGTTTACGCAAGACACCGAGGGACAGGCGGGCCTCTATGCAACGCTGGCCAAGGCATGGGAACAGGGCGTAGACCTCAACTGGCAGGCGGTGATGCCGGTCAAACAGGCGCCGGTTGCCCTGCCCGGCTATGCTTTTCAACGTCAACGCTATTGGATTGAACCCGACAGCCAACTGCATCAGGAAACCCAGCCGGGCGAGGCCCGCATCTATGTGTCGGCATGGCAGCGGACCGACCTTGTTCAGCCCAAGCGTGCCGCGCGGCAAAACTGGCTGATCTTTGACGATGGCACCCTTGGCACCGCTTTGGCCAACACGCTGGAGCGGACGGGCGATGATGCCTACCGTGTTGTCTCCGGCGCGGGGTTTGGTGAACCGGGATACCGCTGCTTTGCGCTGGCACCGGATATGACCGAGATCGACCGGCTGCTAGGCCTTCTGGCCGATCGCGGATCACAGCCTGCGCATGTTGTTTTTGGCTGGCCGCTCAATAGCGATCCCCACGCCTTGGCCGCGCTGCAAAAGCTGGTTCTTGCCTTGGCCGATCTGGGCAGGGATATCCGCCTGACGGTGTTGACAAAAGGGGCCGCCGATGTGACCGGCGCCGAGGATCTGTCACCCCAACAGGCGCGCCTTCACGGCATGGTTCAGGTCGCAGGGCAGGAACACCCCTGGATCGGCTGCCGCATTCTGGACCTTGACCCGCAAGAACGCGCAAAGCCCGCAGATCTGGCCCCTGCCTTGGGACGGGCATTGCTTGGCGATGAGGCGCCGATTCTTGCGCGGCGCGGGGGTCGCTTCTGGTCCCTGTCGCATCAGGTGCGGGAACTGCCGGATGCTATGCCGCTGCGCAAAAACGGGGCCTATGTGGTGCTGGGGGATATTGCCGGTGGCGCCGGACGTGTCTGGGCGCAAAAGCTGATCGCGCAAGCAAACCTGCGGGTGGCCCTGATCGGGGACACCAACACCTTGCCCGAGACGGAAAACACACTGTATCTGTCCGCCGATTGCACCGATCCCGAGGCCGTCGGCGCGGCATTGGACAGGGTTGCCTCGAAATGGGGGCGGATTGACGGGATTTTCCTGAGCACAGCCTTTAGCGATGCGAGAACCTCCGCCCCTCTGGCGCTATTGGGGGAGGCGCAACAAGACCGCGTCACAAGCGGCATCATGGCCCCGCTGAATGCCTTGGCTGCGGCTGTGGCCACGCGGCGTGTCGGGTTTTGCTATGTCCAATCCTCTCTGTCTTCGGTGATCGCGGGTGTCGGCCTCGGGGCCTATGCGGCGGCGCATCACTATGTTGATCTGGCCATCGCACGGCTGGACCGCGAAGCCCCCGGCCGCTGGTACGCAACCGGCTGGGACGCATTGGGAGACGGGGTTGACGGGGCGCGCCTTTCAGGTGCCACCAATGATTTTGCAATCACTGCCGATCAGCTTTGGAAAACCACCTGTGCCACCCTCGCGGCGGGCCTGTCGGGGCATAGCATCCTGTCGCGGGCCGATGTGGATGCCCGGCGTCAGCAATGGCTCAACACACATCCCGCCGCCCGCCATGAAGAGACCGCCCGCGGCCGCGAACGCCCCGCGCTTGAGACGCCCTTCGTCGCGCCCCGCACCCCCTTGGAATATTCTGTTGCCGCCATTTTGCAGGACTTGCTGGGCCTTGACAGGATCGGCCGAGATGACGGGTTTTTCGAGCTTGGCGGCCATTCCCTCTTGGCAATCCGGGCCATCGCCCGCCTGCGTGAGGAATTCCCCGTCGAAATCGAGATGCGCGAGCTTTTGCTCGACAACCCCAGCACCGCCAGCATCGCGGCGTTGATCGAGGCCAAACTGGCCGGGGACGCAGATCTGCTTGCCCTGCTGGATGAGGTGTCCGGCCTCTCCGAACAGGATCTGCAAGACGCGCTAAAGGAAACGGTGTGAGCCATGAGTGATATCGCCAGCAAACTTGCCCGCCTGACCCCCGCGCAACGTGCGTTGCTGCAAAAACGTCGCCGGAGCGCCGCCCCCGCGCGGGATCCACAAGCCCCCGCGCCGCTGTCATTTGCCCAGCAACGGCTGTGGTTCGTCCAACAGCTTGAGCCGGAAAACACCGCCTATAATATGGCGATCACCCTGCGTTTGCGCGGCCCGCTGGATGCCAGTGCAATGCAAAGGGCGTTTGACGGGTTGGTCGCCCGCCATGCAGCCCTGCGCAGTTGTTACCGGCTTGATGCGGATGGCACCCCGCAACAAATGCCCGGCACCCCGCCACGGCTTGCCCTGATCGATTGCGCAGATGCCACAGCCGCGATGACACGGATCATAGAGCCGCCTTTCGATCTGACGCAGGTGCCAATGCGCGCCGCCCTGCTGCGCGAGGCGCCCGAGGATGCCATCCTTGCCATCGGATTGCATCACATCATGGCTGACCGTTGGTCCATGGGGGTAATGGTCCGCGAACTGGCCGTCCTCTATGATGCGGCTTGCCGCGATGAGGTTGATCCGCTGCCCCCGCCCGGACTGCAAATGCCCGATTATGCAGAGCGGCAACGCAGCACACAGGTTACCGGTCTGGATACGCAAATCCAATGGTGGCAGGACACACTACGCGACGCGCAAGCCCTAGATCTACCGCGTAAACGCCGTGGTGATACGCCCCTTGGTGCGACACATGAATTTACCCTGCCCGATGACCTGAGCGCGGCCCTGCGCCAAGAGGCAAGGCAGCGCGGCGTCAGCCTGTTCACCCTGTTGCTCGCGGGGTTCAACCTGTTGATGTACCGCTATTGCGATAGCGATGACATTACCGTCGGCAGCGATATATCCAACCGCGACAGCCATGAGGCCCAAGCGATGATCGGGCCGCTGGTCAATACTTTGGCCCTGCGCTGTGATCTGTCGGGAAATCCTGATTTCGACACGATCCTTAGCCGCACCCGGCAGGTCTTGCGCGATGCCTTTGCGCATCAGGATGTGCCTTTGGATCAAGTGGTCGAAGCCCTGAACCCCGACCGCTCCGGTGGCGAGATGATCCCGCTGTTTCGCGCGAAATTCGACCTGCAACAGGCTGAACGGCTGCCAGATCAGATCCACGGAGTCCGTCTGGAACGTCTGGCCCGTCAGGATCGTACCACCAAATACGAATTGCGGATGAACCTAGAGGATGACGGTGCGGCCCTTTCCGGTCGGATGGAATATCGCGCCGACCTCTATGACCCCGAGATCATTTCGCGGATGAGCGTGCATTTCATCAATCTGCTGCGGGCGGCGCTGGATGACCCCAAATGCCCTGCGTCACGGCTTGCCATGCTGGACGCGGATGAGGCCCGTAAGATGGTCTCTCTGGCCACCGGCCCCGCCTTGCCACAGCACGCCGAGACCTTGCATCAGGCATTCCTGGATCAGGCAGGCCGGACCCCTGACGCCATCGCCATTACCGATGGGCAGCAGGAAATCACCTACCGTGATCTTGATGCGCGGTCGGGCGCTATTGCGGCGGCCTTGGATCAGCGCGATATGCCTGCTCAATCCCGTATCGGGATATCAATGGCGCGCAGGCCCGATCTGGTGGCGACGATCCTCGGGGTCTTGCGGGCCGGATGCGCCTATGTCCCGCTTGATCCGGCCTATCCTGCTGTGCGCATTGCCTATATGGCGCAGGATGCGGGTGTTGGGCTGATCCTGACCGATGGCGGCGTGGATACGGTTGGCGATACCCTTGCGGTCAATATCCATGACCTGCCCCCTGCCCCCGCGCCGATGCCACGTGGCAAAGGTGCGGATCTGGCGGTGATCATCTATACATCAGGCTCCACCGGCCAGCCAAAAGGTGTGGCGTTGGAGCATCGCAATATCCTGTCGCGCGTCGCTTGGGCCGGCACGGTGTTTGAACCACAAGACCTTACCGGCGTTCTTTTTGCGACCTCGGTTTCCTTTGACCTGTCATTGTTTGAGATCTTTGCCACACTGGCCAATGGCGGGCGGATGGTGATGGCGCAAAGCTTGCTCGACCTGCCTGCTGATGCCGGTGTGACCTTGTTGAACACGGTGCCAAGCCTGTTGCGCGAATTGGTCAAACACAACGACCTGCCCGCATCGGTGCGCTGCATCAACCTTGCCGGAGAGTTTTTCCCCCCCGCTTTGCTGGACCGGTTGCTGGAGTTTCCGCAGCTCAGGACCATCAACAACCTCTATGGCCCCACCGAAGACGCCATCTATGACGCCGGCAATCCGGTGCAAAATGAGCCCGAACGCCCGATGCCCATCGGCCGCCCCTTTCCGGGGTCGCGCATCTATGTGCTGGACCGCAACGGCGCGCTGATGCCCACGGGCCTTGCCGGAGAGCTTTGCGTCGCGGGGGCCGGCCTTGCGCGCGGCTATCTGAACCGGCCCGAGCTGACAGCCGAACGGTTCTTGCCAGACCCGTTTCAGGATGGGGAGACCGCACGGCTCTACCGTAGCGGTGATCGCGGGCGTTGGCGGGTGGACGGGCGCATTGATATTCTGGACCGCATCGACACGCAGGCAAAATTGCGCGGCCAACGTATTGAGTCGGCGAGATCGAGAACCGGTTGGAGACCCACCCCGATGTGGCCGAGGCCGTGGTTCTGATCACAGGCGCGCCTGCCGATATCGACCGTCAGCTAATCGCCCATATTGCCCCGTTGCCGGGGCAGAGCGTTGCGCCCGAAACCCTGCGCGACTTTTTGGCGGCACAGCTTCCGGCCCATATGGTGCCAACGCTTTGGCAGCTCCACACCACTCTGCCCCGCATGCCCAATGGCAAGGTGGACCGGCCCACCCTCAATGCCTTTGCAGGGGTCGAACACCGTCGCCATGTTGCGCCCGAAACCGAGACCGAACAGCGGGTCATCGCGATCTGGGAGGAGTTTCTGGACCAGTCCGGGATCGGGGCCGAGGATGACTTTTTCGCGCTTGGGGGGCATTCCTTGCTGGCGATGCGCCTGCTGGCCCGCTTGCAACAGGAATTCACCGTTCAGCTGACATTGGGCCAGATGTTCAACGCGCTGACACCGCGCAAACAGGCCGCCCTGCTGGATGAAGCAGTCGGGCAGGTGCCCGACGCCCCACAATCTTCCGATCCGACCGAAGGGCTAAGCGATGCCGAAGTTGACGCTTTGCTGGCGCAGATGGCCCCCAATACAACAGAGGAACAGGCATGAACCCCCAAGACACCACCACGCTTGATCCGGCCGCCAAACGCGCCCTATTGGCAAAAATGATGAAACAGACCCGCCCCGATACGCGGCCCCGCCATGCCCCGCTTAGCGCGGCCCAACAACGTCTGTGGTTCATCGACCAGCTACAACCGGGCCAGTCGACCTATACCATCGCCGCCGCCCTGCGTCTGCGCGGGGATCTTGACCCCGCCCGGCTTCAGGCCGCGCTGGACGGGATAGTGGCCCGCCATGAGCCCTTGCGTACCCTCTTCACCGATCACGACGGCGCGGTTGTGCAATCCATCGGGGCAGCTGCGCCCGTGGCACTGGAAACCGCCGATATCGCGGAACCCGCCCTACAAAAAGCCTTGGCCGGTTTCGCCGCACGCCCCTTTGATCTGGTCAAAGGTCCGGTGTTGCGCGCCGCCTTGTTCCGGCTGGATGACCGCCATCATGTTCTGGCCATTGCGGTGCATCACATCGTGGCCGATTACCATTCGCTTCAGGTCATGATCGCAGAGTTCACCGCCCTTTATGAGGGTAAATCCCTGCCCCCGCTGCCCTTACAATTTGCCGATCATGCGCTGGCACAGCGAAGCCGGGATCTGAAAGGGCAACTTGCCTTTTGGCAAGAGACGCTCCACGGGCTTGCGCCATTACTGGACATGCCCACGGATTTTATGCGCCCCAAACAGCAAGATTATGTCGGCGGGCGGCTGCGTTTTGATCTGCCCGATGGTTTGGTCTCGCGCCTGCGCGGCCTTGCCAAGGCCCGTGCGGTCACGCCCTTTACCCTTTTGCTGGCCGGATTTCATATTCTGCATCACCGTTATAGCGGCGCGCAGGATATCTGCATCGGCACCACCGTATCCAACCGCGACCGTGCCGAGCTGCAAGGGCTGGTCGGCTATTTCGTCAATACATTAGCGATCCGTTGCACTGTGGCGGCGGATGACAGTTTTGACGACCTGCTGGCGCGGATGCAGAGGCAAATCACAGGGGCGATGGCCCATCAAGAGCTGCCATTTGAGCAGGTGGTTGATGCCACCGTATCCGAACGCAGCCTAGCCCATGCGCCGCTGTTTCAATCCATGTTCAACCTGCATGAAAAGCAGCCGGACACGGCGACACTAACGGGATTGACACTTGAGACCGTCATCCTGCCTGCGAAAACGGCACGGTTCGACCTTTGCCTCGATATGTTCATCGGAGAGAAAATCAGCGGCGTTCTGGAATATGCCACGGCACTGTTCCGGCCCGAAACGGCACAGCGGATGGTTGATGACTATATCCGCATTCTTGAGGCGGCGACCGGGGCGCCCGATTGCAAGCTGGCCGATATCGACCTGTTTACAGCCACCGACAAACAGAGGCTTTTGGCGTTCAATGCCACCGATCGCGCCATACCCGATTTTGATCTTGCAAGCCTCATTGCACAGGCCGCGCAACAGCCGGAGGCAACGGCCCTGGTCGCAGGGGATACCCGTCTGACCTATGCGCAGCTTGACGCCACCGCCAACCGTTTGGCGCAATATCTGGACCCCAAGGTGCAGACCGGCGACAGGGTGGCCGTTTGCCTGCCCCGCACGGCTGATCTGGTGGTCACACTTTTGGCGCTGCTCAAACTGGGCGCGCCCTATATTCCGCTGGACCCGACCCATCCGCCGCAACGGTTGCGTGATATCTTGCAAGACAGCAAACCCGTCTTGCTGATCGGCGCAGGTGCGCCGCCTGTGCCATCCGAATGCCCCTATCTGGACCTTGAGGCCAGCCGCGACGCCATAAACGCCTGTGCCGACACCCCCCCCTTGCGGGTGATTACAGGTGAGGATCTGGCCTATGTCATCTTTACCTCTGGCACCACGGGGCGGCCCAAGGGCGTGCCGATCCGGCAACGCAGTCTGGTGAACCTGTTGACCAGCATGGCGCGCAGCCCCGGCATGACCGCGCAGGATTGTTTGGTCAGCGTCACCACGCCCGCATTCGACATCGCGGGGCTGGAGCTGTTCTTGCCGCTTTTGTCGGGTGGCACGTTGGTGATCGCGGACGCGTTTGACGTGATTGACGGCTTGGCCCTGTCGCGGCTTTTGGAACGGGTGGATGCGACGATGATGCAGGCCACGCCCTCAAGCTGGCGGCTGTTGGTCGAAGAGGGCTGGCAGGCCCCGGCGGGCTTTAAGATGCTTTGCGGGGGGGAGGCGCTGGATATGGCCCTTGCCCAACGCTTGCTGGGTGGGGACGGGCGTTTGTTCAACCTCTATGGCCCGACCGAGACCACAATCTGGTCGGCCTGCGCCGAGATTACGGCGGATGATATCGGCCGCAGGCAAATCCCTTTGGGCCGCCCAATCGCCAACACCTGGATACACATCGCGGATGCCGATGGTCGCCCTTGCCCCCCCGGCGTGGCGGGTGAGATCCTGATCGGTGGTGACGGCCTTTCACCCGGCTATCTGGACAGGCCGGAGCTGACCGCGCAAAAATTCATCACCCGCGATGGCCAACGTCTGTATCGGACCGGCGACCGTGCAAAGATAACTGCCGAGGGGGAAATCATCTATCTCGGGCGGATCGACTTTCAGCTCAAGCTGCGGGGGTTCCGGATCGAAGCGGGCGAGATCGAGACATTGCTGACCCAGGATCCTGCGGTCGAACAGGCGGCGATGATACTTTTGGGCGAGGGCGATGCGGCCATGCTGGTCGCCTATTGCCGTGCCAATGATGAACCCGACCTGCAAGACCGTTTGCGCAGGCATCTCGGGGCGCATCTTCCGGCCTATATGATGCCGTCGGCTTTTGTGTTCCTCGACAGCTTTCCGCTGAACGCAAGCGGCAAGGTTGACCGGCTGCGCCTGCCTGCGCCAGACACGCAGGCCGCATCAACACAGACAACAACCGGAGCCGAAACCATGCTGGCGAAAATCTGGGCCGAGGTTCTGGGCATTGACGCACCGGGGCCGGAGGATGACTTCTTTGGTCTTGGCGGGCATTCCTTGCTGGCGATGCGCATGGTGGCGCGGCTGGACCATGACGGCCCGCGTGCCCTACCGCTGCGCCTGTTGTTTGAAAACCCCCGCCTTGGCGCCTATACCCGTGCTTTGGATCAGGTGGGGATCTTGCGGGATGTGCCCCGTGATCCGATCCCCCGCCTTGCGCCAGAGGCCATGCCGCCACTGTCCCATGCGCAATCGCGTCAATGGGCATTGGCGTCACTGGACCCGGATCAAACCGCCTATCATATTCCGTCGGCACTGCGCCTGAAGGGTACAGTCAACAGCGCGCGCTTGGCCCGCGCCTTTGCCGCCTTATGCAACCGACACCAGATTTTGCGATCGGCCTATCCTGCCATAGACGGGACACCACGGCATGCGGCCCGCAGTGCAACAGATCCGACCCTGAACGTTGCAACAATAAACGAGGATGCCATGGCCTCGGTGTTATCGGCCAAGGTGCAAACCCCCTTCGATATGGCACAGGGACCGCTTGTCAGGCTTGATCTTTTGTCCACGGATGCCGAGAACCATGTCCTGTTGATGGTCATGCATCACATCATCGCGGATGCTGCCAGTGTGCAACTGGCGCTTGGTGAATTGATGGAGGGCTATAACGCGCTGACCAAAGAGCCTGCGTGGCGGCCCGATCCCTTGCCGCTGCAATATGCGGATTATGCGGCATGGCAAGCAGGTCAGGATTTCAGCGAGGGTTGCCAATATTGGCTCGATCACCTGCGCGGCGCGCCGCCGTTGCTGGAGCTTCCGACCGATTTCCCACGCCCCGCACAGCAGGATTTTTCCGGCGGGAATGTTGATTTCACCCTGTCAGGCCCCGCGCTTGCGGGCTTGCGCGCCTTGGCGGCACAAACGGGTGCGACGCCCTATATGGTGCTGCTTGCGGGTTTTGCGGCTTTTCTTGGCCGTTTTGCCGAGACCGAAGAGGTGGTCGTCGGCACCCCGATCAGCACCCGCCCCCATCCTGATCTGGACCAATTGATCGGGATGTTCGTCAACACGCTGGCGCTGCGGTTGCGCACGGATGACAAGGCCGGGTTCACCGCCCTGCTGGCCGATTGTCGCCAGCGGGTTCTGGACGGCTTCGGCCATCAGGACACGCCCTTTGAAAAAGTGGTAGAGGCTTTGGCACCCGACCGCACATGGAGCCATAACCCCGTCTTTCAGGCGATGTTCTCGTGGCGGGTTCAGGCCCAAAGGCCCGCGCATGAGGGGCCGGAATGGGCGCCTTTGGCCATGCCCGCCACATCGGCCAAAACGGATTTGCATCTGGCCGTGCTGGACCGGGGTGAGGATCTGGCGCTGCGGCTGGAATACCGCCGCGATCTTTTCCTGCCAGAAACAGCCTCGAATATGGCGCAATCCTTTGAGGCGCTTATCCTGTCACTTTTCGACACCCCCGATGCACCGATCAGCAGCCTGTCGATGTTGCACCCTGAACAGGCCCAAACCATCGCGCGCTGGAACGATACCGGACGCCTGCCGGTGGCAGATACCGACACGCTACATGGCTTGGTCGCGGCCTGTGCGGCGCAGGTCCCGACGCGGATCGCCGTTCAGGATACCTCGGGCGCCCTCACCTATGAGGCGCTGGAGGCGCGCAGCAACACATTGGCCGCATATTTGCAAACCCGTGGTATCGGGGCGGGTGACCGTGTCGGGGTCGCCTTGGGGCGCGGGGTGGATCTGGTTGCGGCAATCCTCGGGGTGCTGAAAACGGGCGCGGCCTATGTTCCGCTTGATCCCAATTACCCGGCTGAACGCATCGCTTATGTTGCCGAGGATGCGACCCTGTCCCTGATCCTTGGCGATCACGATGGCACAAACACACTTGGTCTGGCCGGATTTTGGCAGGGGCGCCCGCCACAAATGCCAACCCCCTGTGTCACAACACAGGATGATCTCGCCTATTTGATCTATACCTCGGGCTCGACCGGCAAGCCAAAGGGCGTGGCCTTGACCCACGGCAACGCGGTGGCATTGGTTTGCTGGGCCGAACGCACATTCAGCAAGGAAGAGCTGGCAGGCGTTCTTGGCTCCACCTCGGTCTGTTTTGATCTGTCGGTCTTTGAGATTTTCGCCACCCTCTCGCTGGGCGGCACGCTGTTCATGGTTGAGGATCTCTTTGCCCTGCCCTCGGCCCCTTTTGCCGATCAGGTGACACTGATCAACACCGTTCCCACCCCCATGGCAGAGCTGATCCGGCTGGGGCCATTGCCCAGATCCGTGCGCACCGTTTGCCTTGCCGGTGAGACCCCCTCACCCGCATTGGCCCGGAAAATGACCGAAGCCGTTGATCGTTTCGTCCACCTGTACGGCCCGTCAGAGGATACGACCTTTTCCACAGGCATGGATGTGCGGCGCGGGTTTGCGCGCTTTAATCTGGGCCATCCGGTCGCGGGCACACAGGCCTATATTCTGGACGAACAGTTGCAACAGCTTCCCGTAGGGATGGCAGGAGAGCTTTATCTGGCGGGGCAAGGGGTTGGCCGTGGCTATTGGAACCGGCCGGGGATGACTGCGGAACGGTTCCTGCCCAACCCCTTTGACGGTGACGGCAGCGCGCCGGTGATGTACCGCACCGGCGACCGCGTGCGGCGCACCGCAGACGGCTCGATCGACTATTTCGGGCGCGGGGACCGGCAGCTTAAAATCCGCGGTTTCCGCATAGAGCCGGGCGAGGTAGAGGCCGCGCTCAGCACATTGGATGGTGTGATCGCCGCCGTGGTCGACCTTTGGCAGGCACCCGACCGGCCCGCGCGTCTGACCGCATGGGTCGAGGGGGACGCGCTACAATCCGATCTAGTCGCAGAGCTGACAAAACGTCTGCCCGCCCATCTGGTGCCCACGCAATTTGTCATCGCCGCCGCCTTGCCGCGTTTGCCCAATGGCAAGCTGGACCGCAAATCCATGCCCGCGCCAGCCGGGGATGACCCGATGCAGCAGACGGATGACGAGATGCCCCTGCCGGGGTTGGAGAGCCGGCTTGCCGCGATCTGGAAACGCGTATTGGGCCGCGATGCCATCACGCGAAACGCAGGGTTTTTCAGCATCGGCGGGGATTCCATTCTGGCGATTCAGGTGGTCGCAGAAGCGCGTGATCTCGGCATTGCCCTGACGCCGCGCGATCTGTTCCAGTTCCCGACCCTTGCCGAACTGGCCGCCGCCGCCGAAGATCGTGATACCGTCGATCACGCCGCCGGCCCCGTCACCGGCCCGCAAGCAATGACCCCCGTGCAGCATTGGTTCCTGAGCCGCGACCTGCCGCAGGCGCAGCACTGGAATCAGGCGGTTGTCGTCACCCCGACACGGCCATTGGACCCCGACATTCTGGACCGGGCCTTGGGCCATCTGTCTGAATGGCACGCGGCATTGCGGGCGCGGTTTACCTGCACGGATGGCATCTGGGCACAGATCATCGCACCTGTTCAGGACCAGCCTTATCTGACGCGCGCCTCTGGTGATGTCAGCAATGCCGCGCAAGGTTTGCAACAAGGCTTTGATCTGGCCAATGGGCCGATGTGGGGCGCGGCCCTATGCGACCTTGCCGAGGGTGGCCAGCGCCTTGTGGTCGTGGCGCATCACCTGCTTGTTGACGGTGTATCCTGGCGCATCCTGATGGCCGATCTGCAACGGATTTACGACGCGCTGGAACGGGGCGAAACCCCGACCCGCCGCCGGTCCACACCGGTTGGGACTTGGGCGGCCCATCTGCAAAATGCCGGTACCTTCAAGACCCAGCGCAGCTATTGGCAAGAGGTGCTTGCGGTGCCGAGTGCCCGCTTGCCGCTTGACGCCCCCGACGGCCAAAACACCAGGGCCCAGAACACCGAGGCAACAGCCAAGCGCCATGAAACGCGATTGGATAGCACACTGAGCCGACAGATCTTGCAAGATGTGCCTGCCGCCTATCCGGTCACCAGCGAGGAATTGATGCTGGCATCACTGGCATTGGCCCTGCACGACTGGACCGGCCACACCGCCACACGGATTGAAATGGAAAGCCATGGGCGCATTGCCGAAGACACGCTGGACCTGAGCGGCACGGTGGGCTGGCTGACGGCGCTTTATCCCCTCATCCTGCAAAGCCCGCCGGATGGGGCGGCCGGTGATGCCTTGCGCGGTGTCAAGGAAACCCTGCGCAGCGTGCCAAGCGGCGGGGTCGGTTTCGGGGTTTTGCGCTATTTGCACAATGACCTGTCGGACGGGGGCGGGGATATCCGGTTCAACTATCTGGGACAGGCCGGCGCCATTCTGGGGGCCGACAGCCTGTTCCACCCCGCAGATGAAGGCGCGGGCCCTGCGCGTGCCGGTGCAAACCCGCGCGACACAGTGCTGGAGATTAACGCGCTGGCCGCACCCGACGGGCTGCGCATCGGCTGGAACTATCCCGGTGACATGATCGCAGCCGCCACAATCGAGGCCTTGGCCAATGATTTCACCCACCACCTGAACAGGCTGGTCGCCCATTGTCTGGGGGGCGAGGACACGGGCCTAAGCCCTGTCGATTTCCCCGACATGGATTTTGCCGCCGACGATCTTGATGACCTATTGCAGAGCCTTTGACATGACAAACACCACCACAGACCGCCGCCGGAATATCGAGAACATCTATCCCCTTGCCCCCTTGCAAGAGGGCATCCTGTTCCACAGCTTGATCGCCCCCGATAAGGCGGGCGTCTACATGCCACAGATGGCCTATCACCTGACCGGCCCGATTGATGCCGCACGGCTGCGCGACGCTTGGGAACACGTGCTAGCACGCCATTCGGCCCTGCGCAGCGCGATCCATTGGGAAGAGCGGGACGAGCCCTTTCAGGTCGTCTACCGTCAGTTGCCCCTGCCCTGGCAAGAGCTCGACTGGCAGGGCCGCGATCCCGAGGCCGAATTGCAGCGCCAGTTTCAAAAGAACCGCGAGACGCCCTTTGACCTGCGCCGCCCGCCCTTGATGCGATTGCAGCTGGCGCGTGTCACAGCGGACCGGCACATCCTGATCCTGTGTCACCATCACATCATCCTTGATGGCTGGTCACAGGCGCGCATGTTGCAAGATGTAATGGCCTATTACCACGGCGCAACCCATCTGCGCCCCCCACAGCCCTATGTGGAATATATCCGCTGGCTCAAACGTCAGGACCGGGATGCGGCCATCGGGTTCTGGCGTGATTATCTGGCAGAGGTTCCCGGCCCCAGCCTTGCCTTTGGCGGCCCCGGTGAGGCACCTGAATTCTTGCGCAGCGAATGGGCATTCCCCCCTGCCTTGGCACAAGAGGTCAGCCGGTTCTGCGCCGATCAGGGCATCACGCTGAACACCTTGCTACAGGCGGTTCTGGGGTTGATCGTGGCGGAACGGCTGGGGCGCAATGACATCACATTCGGCAGTGCCACCGCCGGCCGCCCCACCAGCCTGCCCGGCGCGGCGGAAATGGTCGGGCTGTTCATCAACGCCCTGCCCGTCCGGCTGAAGATCACACCCCAAGACCGCATCGCGGATTGGCTGCGGGGATTGCAAAGACAACAGGCGGACACCATCCAGCATGAGCATGTGGCCCTGCGCGATGTTCAGGCCGGTCATGGCACCCTGTTTGACTGTCTGTTGGTGGTGGAAAACTATCCGCTGTCTCTGGATACGGACGGCCATGAAATCGCGCTGGACCGGGTCGAGTTTGATGAGTGGACGCATTTCCCGCTGACCTTGCTGGTCGCGCCGGAACAGGCGGGGATGAAGCTGATCCTGCGCTATGATCGGACCGTCCTTTCCGATGAAGATCTGGCCACATTCACGGACCGTTTCAAAGCCCTGATCGGCCGGATCATGGCCGCGCCGGATGGTCCGGTTGATGCCCTGATCGGTGGCCTCCAAACCGCGCAACCCGCCGCGAAGCCCGCACCTGCGACAACTCGTGCGCCTGCGACCGAGACCGAAAAACGTCTTGCCGCGATCTGGGCCGATCTGCTCAAACGGCCCGCCCCTGCGGCGACCGATAATTTCTTTGCGCTGGGGGGGCATTCCTTGATGGCCGCCCGCATGATCAGCCAGCTTCGGCGGGAGCTGGAGCTGGAGCTGACGGTGCGCGCCATGTTGGAGCGCCCGGTTCTGGCAGAGTTTGCCGCTTATCTTGATGCCCTGCAAATTGACCACACCGTTGAAGCCACCCCCGATGACGACACCGTCGCAATGGAGTTCTGATGTCTGATCTTTCCCAACTGGTCTGCCTTCCACCTGCCGGCGCGGGGCCAAGCCTGTTCCGGCCTTGGCAACAGAATGATCCCAATGTGATCGCCCCTGCGATACCGGGGCGCGAGGCGCTGTTTCGCGAAGCGGCCCCGACTGATCTTGCGACGCTGGCCGATAATATTGCCGATCGCGTGGCCCCGACACTGGGCAAAGAATACGGAATTTTCGGCTATTCGCTGGGCGGCACCCTTGCCTATTTGCTGGCCGAGCGGCTGGTCGCGCGCGGTCTGCCAGCCCCCAATGCTGCCTTTACGCTTGGCGCATTGGCCCCGCATCGCCTTGCCCAAGGCACCGAGGATATTCTGGCGCTGGACGGTCAGGCATTTTGGGCCCAGATTGCACGTATCGGGGGCACCCCGCCGGAAATTCTGAATGATGCCGGCCTGCGCGCTCTGTTTGAGCCGGGCCTCAGGGCAGATTCCGGCTGTGCGGCACCTACCGCCCGCCCCAAGGCGGCTTTCGCCTACCCTGTCCCATTGAGGTATTCGTTGCAGATCATGACCATCTGGTCGACGCAAAGAGCGCCGCTGATTGGTCCGAATATACCAGCCGACATGCCTGTCTGCACCCTATCGCCGGCGGGCATATGTTGAACGCACTGCAATTCAAAACGCTCCTTTGCACCATCCGCACCCACTGGCCAGCAGAGGTCACAACATGAACCAGATCGCCCTTCCCCATGCCCTTCGCCGGTTTCGCCCCGCTCGATGGCTGATTGCACTTGTCGTGTTGTTCCTGCTGATGTTCGGCTTTGTCCGTCACTCTGCCGGTATGGGGATCGCTGGTTTGCTCCGCGATCTAAGCGGCCTCAACCCGTTTTACGCCGCAGATGCGCCTTGGGTCACGGGGATCATGTTCCTGCATATGGTTACAGGGGCCATTTTGACGTTGCAGGCCCCGCTGCAATTGATTGGCCCGATCCGGCGAATGTCACGCGGGTTTCATCGCTGGAACGGGCGGGCCATGATTGTTTTCGGGCTTATCACCGGATTTGGTGGCATCGTCTATGCCTGTTTGCGCGGCACAACGGGGGGACTGTTCATGGACATCTCCTCAACCGCTTATGGCATCCTGATTTTCATTGCGGCCGTTCAAACATATCGGTTGGGACGGGCAAAAAAGTGGAAACAGCATGAGCGTTGGGGCTGGCGGTTGTCCGTGCTTGTCATCAGCTCATGGCTTTACCGGATGCATTATGTGATCTGGGACAGGTTGACGGGGGGATGGGGAACAACCCCCGATATGACCGGACCCTTTGACCAATTTCAGGCGTGGGGGTTCTTTTTGGGATATCTCCTGTTGCTTGAGGTATATTTTATTATTGAGGCATCCAGAAAAAAACGAGGCCCTGCGCGGGGGTGACCCTTAACCTGCAGGCCGGTCGCTCCAGATGCAAAAAGCCGCCCCAAGAGGCGGCTTTTCCAAGTTCGATAATTACGAATTAGACCTTATACGCGTAGCGATCAGGCGTTGGCTTTGTTCCGGCGACGGCGCACAAAGCCCATTGCACCCAGACCCGCAAGCAACAGCGGCATACCTGCAGGCAGCGGAACAGGCGCAACAACAACACCGGTGTCATAGGCATAAGAAACCGTGCCGATCACGTCACCCCCAGCAAAGCTCAGGTAGCCAGCGCCACCGGGCTGCAACGCGGCCCAACCGTCCAACAATGCCTGACCGTCGGCAAAAGCATACTCGGTGTAGCCAAAGTTCAGGTAAGATGCCAAAGTCTCTGTCAGGCTAAGACCCCAAACGCCTTCTGCTTCGGTCGCAACCAGGTCAAAGAAGTGGAACTCATCGCTCTCATCGATCACGCCATCAAAGTTGATGTCACGCTCTGCGATGCTGTCGATCACGCCGTCAACCGTCATATTGGCGGTGTTGATTTCCAGGCTACCCAAAGTGTGTGTGCAGCAAAGGCGAAGCTCGCTGTCGTTCAACAGGGCGACTTGCTCATCCGTCAAAGTATAAGAGGCGCTTGGGTCCTTGTAGTCGGTGAAAACGTTTGGATCATCGGTTGCGACGTAGTTGATGTTTTTCATCTCGTCGGTGATGCTTGGGTCCGTTTCACGGAAAGAGAAGGCTTTGACCGAGGCAAAGGATTCAACCTCTTCACCATCAGCATCAACAGGCGAGATATAAGCGGTCGCGCGGCTCAGGGAAAGCAAAGCACCGCCATCGATGAACTGGCTGCGGTCAATGCTGCCATCGTCGTTTACGCGTGTGGCGTTGATGTTCACGGTGCGCTCGGGATTTCCGGCTTCGTTAGAGTCCCAGTTTGTTGTCAGCGCAGCAGCGCCAAAATCAGCGGTGAATTCGATTGTCGCCGAACCGCCAGTGATGACGTCGATCGTGGCAGCAGCGGCTGTGTTTGTAAGGGCGGCACCTGCAATAATTGTTGCAGAAAGAAGTTTAGACATTTCCATTTCAAGTCTCCAGTTTAGGGATACAGAATGGGTGCCGATTAGGTGCCTATTTATGTCAGGTATAATGAATCATTAATGAGGTCAACAAACCGTTCACCTTTAAATCAAATAGTTGTGAAATATCGGAATCGCAAAATCAGGATTTTGACGGCGCCCTTTGCCCAGATCGGCCAAGACCCCGTATTGACAGGTTGGAAATGGGGTATGGACAAGCCCAAGGTGTCGGTTTTGGGTCCGCCATGTGATTTTGTCCCCATGGGTTTTCGCCCAAAGGCCGACACGTGCCAGATCATCCCGAAGGTCACATTAGGCTGGTCGTTACTGCGACCAACCGGAATCACACTTGCGCGGCCGCCCGCCCTGCCCAAAGGCCGGTCGCAAGGCAGGCCGTCAGCAAATAGCCACCCGTCGGTGCCTCCCAGTCGAGCATCTCTCCGCAGGCAAAGATCCGGGGCAGGGCGCGCAGTTGCAACTCGTCGGTCAAGGCCTCTTGCGCAATGCCACCCGCCGAAGAAATCGCCTCATCCAGCGGGCGGGGGCCGGTCAAGGGCACGGGCAGCGCCTTGAGCAATGTCGCCAGATCATCTGGCAAAGGTCGCCCCCATTCCTGCACCAAAGCAATCGCAACTGGGGGAAGCCCCAGCTTGCGCAGCCGTGCCGATATGCTGTCGCCACGCCGTCCTTTGGCCAGACGGCTGCGGATAACCTCGGCTGGCAGATCGGGCATCAGGTCCAGATGCAAGGTGGCCCCTTGGCGCAGGTCACGGCTGATCGCATAGATGCCGCCGCCCTCTAACCCTTTGGACGAAATTATAAACTCCCCACGTTCGCGCCGTCCGTTCGACAGGCAAAGCGCGGCCGCCTTGACCGGCTGGCCGAAATGGCGCGCCATATGCGGGGACCACCCTATGCCAAAGCCCATATTGGCCGGTTGGAAGGGGCTGATCGCCACGCCGCGCCCCGCCAGCATCGGCACCCAAGCCGCATCTGACCCCAGTCGCGCCCAGCTAGCCCCGCCAAGGGCCAGAACGGTGACCGCAGGTTTCACAACCACATGGCCATCGGGGGTGTCAAAGGTGAAATCATCGCCCGCAAATCCAGTCCAGCGCCATCGGGTGCGCAGCTCGACCCCCGCCACGGCAAGGCGCCCCAGCCATGCCCGCAACAGTGGAGAGGCCTTCATGGCCACTGGAAACACCCGCCCCGAAGACCCGGTAAACAGGTCCTGCCCCAAGCTGTGACACCACTCCTGAACCTGTGCAGGGCCAAATTCATGTAGCATGGGGGCCAGCCAAGGGGCGTCAAATGCAGCCCCGAAATTCGGGCCTGAATGGGTGATGTTAAGGCCGGACTTCCCGGCCATCAGAAACTTGCGGGCGGGGCTTGGTTTGGCCTCTACCACTACGACTTTGCGCCCGGCATCGGCCAATGCTTCGGCGGCCATCAGACCTGCGGGACCGGCGCCAATGACCAAGGCATCTATGGCAACGCTATTGGTCATGTTGTCTTTTGCTGCTTTTGGTTAAGGGTATCCGTGGGATCGTCCTCATCCTCGTCTGGGGTATCCGCAGGGAGTTCGGCCACGGATTGTGCCCTGGCCAATGCGGCCACCAGATCGGCGCGGGTAATAATCCCGACCATGCGTCCGGCGTCGAGAACGGGAACGGCCTGCTGGTCCCCTTCGGCCAACAGATCGACCAACACGCCCAAGGGGGTGTCTTTGGTTGCGGTGCCAACTGTGGTGACCATGACCTCTGCGGCGACGGGTTCGACCACATCGCGGCTGGCCCGCAAAAGCCGTGAGAGCATATTGTCGTCGCCTGCGCTATCGGGCTTGTGCAGGGTGCGAACCAGATCGGCCTCACTGACAAGGCCCTGAAACGCGCCATCGAATCCGATCACCGGAAGGGTTCGTACCTTATGCAGCCGAAAAAGTGCGGCGATCTGGCTGACAGGCATTTGGGGATCGGCCGTTACCAGCTTGCGCGTCATGATCTGGGCGCTTCGCACACCGTCAAAGAGATGTTCAGCGGCAAGGCTATGGGCGGCGTCGATCAGCCGCGCGAGGTCTGCCGGGCCAATGTTCACATCCAGCCGCAGCCGTTGCAGGATCGACGAAAGATCCGCGCTTTTGATCATTGGGCGCAGGCCCGCCCCCTCAACCGTACGAGGTCCGTGGTCAACAGGCTGGCGAAACGGATAAACCCGCCCCGTCATGCGGTTATAGACGACCGCAACCGCCAATAGCAAAACCGTATCAAGTAAAACCGGGCTGAAAACATATGAGAATCCAGCCTCTCGCACCGCATCCGCCGTAAGAACCGCGCCAAGGGCCACCCCGGCCGCGGGTGGATGGGTGGCGCGCAGCAACATCATCGCGATCATCGCACAGGTGACAGACAGGCCAAGCGCCATCCATGGCTCGGCCACCAGCATCACCATGACCACGCCGATAAATGCCGAAACCGTATTGCCAACAACAGCGGCCCAAGGCTGTGCCAAGGGGCTGGACGGCACGGCAAAGGCCAGCATCGCCGTGGCCCCCAAGGGCGCGATCAACAACAGGGTCGGATCTGGCCCCGCAGCATTCGCAGGGGTCATCGTTAGCCGGACAAGAAATGTGCAACAGGTCAGGCCGACACCCGCGCCGATACAGGCGCGCAACATCTCGCGGGTGGGCGGGCGCCCAACGGCAGGGCCAAGAGCACGCATGATACGGCCCCAGCGCGTCATTTCGGGGCCATCGCAAGCCGGATCAACGCACGTTCCATCACGGCCATAGCGGGGGCACGGCTGGCGGAACGCAGGGTCAGATCGGTTTCCAGCAATTCGCCCAAGGCCCATTCCAGCACCGGTACCCGCCAGCCCTGTAATTGCCGCAGCATCCGGTCGCGCCGCGGCCCGAAAACCCGTGCCCGCATCAATCCGTTGGCCGCACCGCCGCCATCGGTTGCGGCGGCATGCAGCGCCTTGAAGTGGCGCATCGCCCCGATACAGAGGGTCACAGGGGCCACGCCTTGCCCCTCCAGCCGACGCATAAAGGCGCCGACCTGTCTCTGGTTGCGTTCGGCCACGGCGTGGATCACGTCATCCACTTCGGTATCGATTGTTGCGGGCGCACAGGCGGCCACGGCATCGGACCCAAGTGGCGCATCGACACCCCAATGATAGAGCGCGATCTTTTCCAGCGTTTGCCGGAAATCACCGGGATCGAGCGCACGGGCCAGAACGCCCAGATCGGTCATCGCTTCGGTTGAAATCGCACGCAAACCGGCGCGTTTTAATTCGGCCTCGATCTCTTCGCGGCTGGGGGGATCATCATAAAGCCCGATCGAGACCGCTGACCCCGAATCGTCAAACAGCTTTTTCAGCGGGGATTTCCCCGTAAGGTTGCCCGCCGTGACCACGATCACCGCATCACCGGGCCGCCATTCGCGCAAAGCATCCGCCAACAGCGGGGCAAGCCCGTCGGTCGCATCCTCGACAAAGGCGACGCGCGCGCCGGGGAAAAACCCCTGCGAGCGGATTGCATCCGACAAGGCCGCCCCGTCACGGCGCAAATCAGCGGCGGGCAGGCGGGTCAGGCGCATCTCTGCCTCACCCTCGGGGCCAACAAGCGCCAGAATCGCCTCTTGCCGCTTAAGCGCCACCCGCATCGCATCGGCGCCAAAGATCAGCAACCCGGCCTTTTTGGCATCGGGCGCGGCAAGATACTTTGCTGCCTGTTGCCCCTTGAGGTTCATTGCGCGCCGGACCAATTTGCCGAGGTTGCGAGGATCTGGCTGACGATCTGATCCGCCAGAATGCGCATCAAACGAAGGGAGGCGTCTTCCTCGGCCGCCAAGCCGGCCACGGTCGATCCGGTTGCCGAATAGGCGGTAAAGCTTCTGGCTTGTCCGCCCGTAACCTGCGCCCCGCTGGCCAGATCGGTCAGCTGCCAATCCACGCGGCCTACCAGATGATAGCGGGTGGTGGCGTTATCGGTCGAAATGCCCACCCCGTCACTGTCCAGCTTGATCTTATAAGATAGCGCAAAACGTGGCACGTCAGAGGGGCCAAGCCGCTCTTCGAGGCGTTCGACCAGATCAAAGGCGGGTTTGTCGCGCGGCTCATCCGCCAGAATCGCGTTTTGCAGGTTGGCGGCCGGCCCCCCCGGCGCATAGGCCGGGGTAAAGCCGCAGGCCGCAAGGGCCAGAACGCAAAACAAAAGTGCTTTAGATAACCACATTGACGATCCGCCCCGGCACCACGATCAGTTTCTTTACAGGCTGACCTGCAAGGAACCTTACCACAGCATCATCCGCCAGAACCTTTTTTTCAATCTCGGATGCAGGCATATCGGCAGGCACGGTGATTTCTCCGCGCCGTTTGCCGTTGATCTGGATCGGCAGAGTGACGGTGTCTTGCACCAACATTGCCGGGTCGGGCTGTGGCCAAGGGGCCTTTGCGACCAAGCCGGTGCCGCCTTGTTGCGCCCAAACTTCCTCGGCCAAATGCGGCACCATGGGCGACATCAGCTGCGCAAGGGTGCGCATCGCCTCTTGCATCGCAGGCTTGCCCGCGCCTGATTTCGACAGCGTGTTGGTGAACGCATAAAGCTTGGCAATCGCCTTGTTGAAGGCAAAGCCCTCAATCGCTTGGGTTACATCCTGTGCGATGCGGTGCATGGCGCGCAGCAGATCGTCATCGCCCTTGCCCGCCGCATCGGACATTTGCGCGATCCGTTCGCTCAACACCCACACACGGTTGAGGTATTTCGCCGTCGCCTCGGCGCCCGAGGCTGTCCATTCCACATCGCGTTCGGGCGGGCTGTCGGACATTACGAACCAGCGCGCGGTATCGGCCCCGTAAGTCGCGATGATATTCATCGGATCGACCACGTTCTTTTTCGACTTCGACATCTTGATGATCGGGCCGACCTCAACCGGAGTGCCGTCTTTCAGATGTGCGCCCTTGTCGGTTTTTTCTACGTCTTCGGGCAATTGCCAGACCGGGCGGCCATCCGCCCCTTTTGTGGCATAGGTTTCATGTGTCACCATACCTTGGGTGAACAGCGCGTTGAACGGTTCAATCGCCTTGGCAGGCAGATGTCCGGTCTTATGCATCGCCCGTGCAAAGAAGCGCGAATAGAGCAGGTGCAAAATCGCATGTTCCACCCCGCCGATATATTGGTCGACGTTCATCCAGTAATCGGCCTCGGCCGGGTCGGTTGGCGTTGCGGCGTGCGGCGAGGTAAAGCGCGCATAATACCAAGAGCTGTCCACGAAGGTATCCATCGTGTCGGTTTCCCGCCGTGCCGCCGCCCCGCATTTCGGGCAGCAGCAATCGCGCCATGTCGGGTGCCGGTCAAGCGGGTTGCCGGGGATGTCGAAGGTCACATCATAGGGCAACTCAACCGGCAGGTTTTCCTTGGCCTCAGGCACCACGCCGCATTTCTCACAATGGATCACGGGGATCGGACACCCCCAATAGCGCTGACGAGAGACGCCCCAATCGCGCAGACGGTAATTGGTAACGCCGCGCCCCACGCCTTTGGATTCGCAAAAATCAATGGCCGCATCGACCGCATCGGCGCCGGTCTGCACCTCTTTGCCCGCAAAGCCGCGGATATAGCGGACGGGTTCGGACTTCATCGGCACGAAGGCCTCGGTCAACGCCTCTTCCTCGGTGCCCTCGGGAACAAAGACGGGGGGAATCGGCAGGCCGTATTTGGTCGCAAACTCAAAATCACGCGGGTCATGCGCGGGGCAGCCAAAGATCGCGCCGGTGCCATAGTCCATCAACACAAAGTTCGCGATATAGACCGGCAACTCCACCGCGGTATCAAAGGGGTGACGTACCCGCACGCCGGTATCAAGCCCGCGCTTTTCTGCCTTTTCCAAGGCTTCCTCTGAGGTGCCGATCTTGCGACATTCCTTGACGAATGTAGCAACCTCGGGGGAATGGCGTTCCAGATGTTTGGCCAGGGGGTGATCGGCAGAGATCGCCGCAAAAGACGCGCCCAGCAATGTATCGGGCCGCGTTGTGTAAACATCCAGACGATCAAAACCGTCAGGCGCATCCACGGTGGAAAAGGCAAATTGCAACCCGCGCGATTGCCCGATCCAGTTTGCCTGCATCAGGCGCACCTTGTCTGGCCAGTTTTCCAGCCCGTCCAACGCCTCAAGCAATTCGGCGGAATAATCCGAGATTTTGAAAAACCACTGCGTCAGTTCACGCCGTTCCACCACAGCCCCCGAACGCCAGCCTTTGCCGTCGATCACCTGCTCATTGGCAAGCACGGTCATATCCACAGGGTCCCAGTTCACCACGGCATTCTTGCGGTAAACCAAGCCCTTTTCCATCATGTCTATGAACATCGCCTGCTGCTGGCCGTAGTATTCGACATCACAGGTCGCGAATTCCCGGCTCCAGTCGATCGACAGGCCAAGAGGCTGCATCTGCCCGCGCATGTCCGCGATATTGCCGTAGGTCCAGTCCTTGGGGTGGCCGCCCCGCTCCATCGCGGCGTTTTCGGCCGGCATCCCAAAGGCATCCCAGCCCATCGGATGCAGCACGCTGAACCCGCACGACCCTTTATACCGCGCGACAACATCGCCCATGGTATAGTTGCGCACATGGCCCATGTGGATGCGCCCCGATGGATAGGGGAACATCTCCAGCACATAATACTTGGGTCGGCTGGTGTCGTGCTTTGCGGTGAACACGCCCGCATCAGCCCAGGCCTTTTGCCAACGGGATTCAATAACAGCGGGATCATAGGGCATGACGGCGGGCCTCTTAGCAGGGGATCAAATATCCCGTGCAGTTAACCCACAAGGCCCTGTAACGTCCAGCCGTAATGCCCAATTCGCGCGAGGTTAAAGCTTGCTATCCTGAATCCGCAGCTGCCGCGCACGGGTCAGGATCGCATCCTCAACGGCGCGCTGGGTATCACGGCTGACCGAAGCCCCGCCGCGCGTTTGCAGCGACAGCTTCAACGACCGCGCATCAAGTGCCGGATCCTGTACATAGACCGTGGCGCGATAGGCACGCCCGCCCCCCGGTGGCACACCGTATCCGGTCACGATCACGCCGGTAAACGGATCAACCGTCTGAACCGGCAAGAAGTTCAGAATATCCAGCGAGGCGTTCCAGATGTATTTGTTCACCTCAACCGTGGTGTTCGGATCATCGGCATTGCGGAACAGGTCCCAGACGGTTCCACCCCGCTCCTTGCCCACCTTTAGCAGGTCGTCCTGCTCTGCGCGCATGTTGTATTCGGCATCGTTGTTGCGCTGTGCGGCTTCACGAACCGCTTCGGGATCACTGGGGCCACCCATGAACCCACCGCCACAAGAGGCGGTTGCTACGACCGTCACAGCCATCACTGTGGCGCGAAGAAGAAAAAGGCTCATACGGATCTCCCGGCTCTGCTTGCCGTTTGTCTAGCTTAGCGCCCCCTTTGGAACAAGGGGTTTCAACGCATCTATTATAGGGCGCGCACGAAAGAGGCGCAAACCCCCCGCAATCCCCGGCCCCGCAACCCACAGGCCCATAGGCCCAAAACCATAGAATCGTAGGCAGCAGGGCATGGTCGCGCCCCTTGGCCCGAATCCGTCCAATCGGGCGATCAAGGGCAGTTACCCCCCGCAATCCCGCCCGAATCCGGCCGCCAGATGCATCAACTGTGGCATTGGCGCACCACAAGACACGTGTTTCCCGCCGCGCCGCTGGTCAGCGTTGCAAAAAGGGCGGGAAACAGTGATGAAGCATGCATACCCAGTTTGGATTTCCCCGAGTTGGGCAGCACCTTTAAAACACACGAGGGAAGACGATGAAAAAATTTCTTATCGCGACAACCGCACTCATCGCAACTGCTGGCCTGGCCCAGGCAGACATTGCAATGTCCGGGATTGCAAAAGCTGGTTTGCAGTACAACAGCGAAGGCGACGAAAACACGAAAGTGCACAACGAAGTACAGTTGATCGTTGACGGCACTGGCGAAACCGATGGTGGCCTGCAGTTCGGCTTCAACACCAACATCCTCATCGAAAACAACGGCACCGTCGACAACGACGACACCACTGTGTTCTTGTCCGGCGCATTCGGCAAACTGTCCTTCGGTTCCGTTGCTGAAGCTGACGAAGTTGCTGGCCTGTCCGACATCGGCTGGGATGGTCTGGACGTTGATGACGTTGCAGAAGCCCTGGTTGGCGACGAGCTGGAAGACCTCTATGGCCGCGACCTGAGCCATAACGTAAACTACACATACGCAACTGGCGCCCTGACATTCTCCCTGTCCGGCCAGTTGGCTTCCGGCAGCCACGCAGCTGACGACGTTGACAGCTATGCAGCTGGCATCAAGTACAACTTCAGCGACGCATATGTTGGTCTCGGCTATGCTGACCACAACATCGGCGCAGAAAATGCAGAAGTTATCTCCGTATTTGCTGGCGCTACATTCTCCGGCGTTAAAGTTGCTGCTCTCTACTCGGACGCAGAGCACTCCATCGGTGGTACTGACTATGATGCAAAAGCATACGGTCTGAACGCTTCTTACACCATGGACGCACTGACATTGTCCTTGGGTCTTGGCAAAGCTGACTTTGACGGCGCTTCGGGCCTGAACGACCAGACTTCGGTTGGTATCGGCGCTGCTTACGACCTCGGTGGCGGTGCTTCCGTACACGGTGGTCTCGCACAGGTTAAATCCCTTGGCGACGAAAACCAGGGTACCAAAGTTGGTGCTGACGACAAAGAAACACGCGCTGACTTCGGCGTAACCTTCACATTCTAATCTAACCGATTAGTTTATGGGGAAAGAGCGGGCCTTGTGCCCGCTCTTTTCTTTTCTGCGACAGGCTTTGTCAGCCGCTACTCGAACCAAGGCACCGGCTTGCCAATTCGCCCCCCTTGCGGCATCGTAAAACGCAGATACCGGATAAAAGGCGCAAGCCATGAACTTCACCACCCTTGCAGCAATCCTTGCCCTGCTCGCCACCCCCGCCATGGCAGAGATGAAACTGTCGGGTGAGGCCAAGATGGGCCTTGTCTTTGACGGTCAGGACTTGGCGGCCCTAAGCGGCGCGCAAATGACCGCCCATGCTTACGGGACCACCGATGGCGGGCTGGAATACGGCGTGATCATGGATATCGATGTCAGCAACTTTAACCTTGACGATGATCCCCGCGCGCAGATCTATATTTCCTCGGGTGGGCACGATCTGCGTGCAGGCAGCGGCGTCAAAAGCGCTGTGACATCCTTGCAGGGACCCACGATCTCGGATGCGCCATGTTGCAAGCTGGGCTATTGATTGGCTAATATACTGAAAACCCGTCAAAGGCCGCCATCATGTCCCTTTCTGCCATCCAAGCCCGTTTGATTTCTGCCTGTAAATCCGCCGACCGTAATCCTGCGGATGTAACCTTGATTGCTGTCTCCAAGGTTCAGCCACTTGACCGCGTACGCGCGGTTCTGGCCGAAGGGCAAAAGGTGTTCGGGGAAAACTATGTGCAAGAGGCGCAAGGCAAATGGCCCGACCTGCGCGCTGAGTTCGGCCCGCTTGACGTGCATATGATCGGCCCCTTGCAAAGCAATAAGGCCAAGCTGGCGATGGATCTTTTTGATGCGATCCACACGCTTGACCGGCCGTCCCTGGCAAAAAAGCTGGCCAATCTGGCACAGCAACGTGGTCAGTGTCCCAAGCTGTTCATCCAGATCAACACGGGGGCAGAGCCACAAAAAGCCGGTGTTTTGCCCGATGATGCCGATGCCTTTATCGCCACGGCCAGCGGGCTTGACCTGCCCGTTGTGGGTTTGATGTGCATCCCGCCGGAAGGAGAGGACAGCACACCCCATTTCAACGCCCTTGCCACATTGGCCGCCCGCAATGGCTTGACCGGCCTTTCCATGGGGATGAGCAGCGATTTTGAGGCGGCCATTGCCGCCGGGGCGACCCATATCCGGGTTGGGTCGGCTATTTTCGGGGCGCGGGATTACTCATAGGGGCTATTTCCGCACGATCAGCCGTGTGCCCAACCGCACCCGCGCGGCAATCCACAACAGATCCGCCCGCGCAAAGGCCACACAGCCCGCCGTCGGATAGCCCATTCGCCGCCATTGGTGCAAAAAGATCGCCGATCCCCGCCCGGGCACCGCATCGGGCCAGTTCCAATCGGTGATCATCACCAGATCATAAAGCGGATCGGCGCGGCGCATGTCCTCATGGCTGAACCGATGCGGCGTGCGCACAAGATGATTGTATTCCGCATCGCGCACATCATCCGACCACAGATCCCCCAGCCGTATGGGCCGCGCCCAATCGGGTAAATCCGCGCCGTGCAAGCGGTCCGGCCGGTAGTACATACCCATAATCCGGTGCGTTCCCACAGGGGTCGCCCCATCGCCTTCGCGCTTATTGGCCGTTATCCCACCGCGCCCGATGGAACAGGGAAAACGCCGACCGGCAAAACGAACCCCCGACGGCGTCAGGACAAGGTCATCCACGCTCATATCAAATGGCCCGATTTAGCGGCTTTGGTCGCCAGATAGCCCGCGTTTTGCTCGGTTTTCCCGACAAGCAGCGGCACCCGTTCGGTTACGGTGATTCCATTCGCCTCCATCATCGCGATCTTGGCGGGGTTATTTGTCAGCAGGCGAACGGCGGAAAAGCCAAGCCCACGCAGGATATCGGCCCCAAGACGAAAATCGCGTTCGTCGTCCTCAAAGCCCAGCCGGTGATTGGCCTCTACGGTGTCAAACCCTTGATCTTGCAGGGAATAGGCGCGCATCTTATTGGCAAGCCCGATCCCGCGCCCCTCCTGGTTCAGGTATAAAAGCACACCTGAACTGGCCGCCCCCATCTGGGCCAGAGCGGCATGAAGCTGTGGGCCACAGTCGCACTTCAAACTGCCCAGAACGTCGCCGGTAAAGCAGGCAGAATGCAGGCGCGCCAGAACCGGAGCAGAGCGGTCGGGGCGGCCGACCTCAATCGCGTAATGTTCGGGGCCGCCGTCCTCGGGGCGTAAAACATGCACGCGGCCGGCCCCCGCCGCCGCCATGGGCAAGCGTGCCGCGCTGACCGGATGCAGAGGTGAGGCGCGCTCCAGCTCCGGCAGGATCGCGGGCAGGGACAGGCGGGTTAGGCCGGCGGTGGGCATATCCGGTGGCACCTGCACGGCCAGAACGGCCGGTAACAGCGCGGCGGATTTCACAAGCTGGATCGCTGCGCGGTGCAGCTCGGCGGTGCCGCTGCGCAGGGTTTGGAACGGGCCCTTCATCGGGATGCGCAGATCATCGGCTGGATCGGCCATCGCACGCAGCCACGTCATACCCGCATCGTCGGGCACCGCAAGCCGGACCAGATCGCCGTCATAAACAGGGATCTTCAGGGTCTCGGCCCGCCGCGCGGTCAGCACCAGCTGTAATGGCCCAAGACTGCGCAGCGCGGTGAGCCGTTCCTCGTTCAATGCTTCGATCGCGACGACAAGAAGGGTGCTTTGCCCTGTCAGCATCACCGGCACACCCATGCGCAAATCCCCCCGCGCGCGGGTCAGTTGTTCGACGATTGACAGGCCCAGCCACATGGCGCGCTCCTTGTTTGCTCTGCTTTGATGTAACCGCAGCGCGGGGAAATTGAAACATATCCCCTGAAACTGACACGTCAGCGTGAGAAGTTTGACGCATATCTTGTCGAAACCGTGCGTCGCACGCATCTGTTCAAACAACACAGAGGAGAATGATATGGCACAATTGCGAAAGATCTTGTTGGTCGATGATGATGATGACCTGCGCGAAGCGTTAAGCGAACAGCTGGTCATGTCTGAGGAATTCGATGTCTTTGAGGCAGCAACGGGTGCCGATGGAATGGATAAGGCAAAAGCCACATTCTATGACATGATCATTCTGGATGTGGGCCTGCCCGATACAGATGGGCGGGAGCTGTGCCGCAGGATGCGTAAGGCCGGTGTTAAAAGCCCGATCCTTATGCTGACCGGCCATGATACCGATGCCGACACGATTCTTGGCCTTGATGCCGGTGCCAATGATTATATCAGCAAGCCGTTCAAGTTTCCGGTGCTTTTGGCGCGTATTCGTGCGCAGTTGCGCCAGCATGAACAATCCGAGGATGCGGTTTTTCAGCTTGGCCCATATACATTCAAGCCCGCACAAAAGCTGTTACTGGATGACAAGGAAAAGAAGATCCGGCTGACGGAAAAGGAAACCAATATCTTGAAGTTCCTCTATCGTGCGGGGTCGTCCGTGGTTGCGCGGGATGTGCTGTTGCATGAGGTCTGGGGCTATAACGCCGGGGTTACAACCCACACGCTAGAGACCCATATCTACCGCCTGCGCCAAAAGATTGAACCTGATCCATCCAATGCACGGTTGTTGGTGACAGAGTCGGGCGGCTACAGGCTTGTTGCCTGACTGCCATAGTACTGTCTAAATCGACAGGTATAACATGGTTAATGCCCGTTTATAGCGTATACAGGTTGTACCAGTTTTGATTCCCCTCGTCGCGCCGGGGTTATGGCGTGACATCCTCCCTGTTGGACCTTGGCCGGGCCTTGTGCCCGGTCTTTTTTTGTCCTGTGGCGCGCTGGTGCCAAGAGGGGTTGAGGGTATTGCGCCCGCACCTTACGGTGCCCCCAACCCGCAGCAGGAGAGAACCGGATGACCTTTACCCTTGCCACCTGGAATATCAATTCCGTCCGTCTGCGTGAAAACCTTGTCGCGCAATTATTGACCGATGAGGCGCCCGACATTCTGTGTTTGCAGGAATGCAAAAGCCCGGTTGAGAAGATTCCGGTGGAGCAGTTTCAGGCGCTTGGTTACCGCTACATGGTGGCGCGGGGGCAAAAGGGCTATAACGGCGTGGCGATTTTGTCAAAGCTGCCGATAGTGGATGCTGGTGAGAAGGATTTCGCACAGTTGGGGCAGGCGCGCCATGTGGCGGCGCGGCTGGAAAACGGCGTGACCATCCACAACTGCTATGTGCCTGCGGGCGGCGACATCCCCGACCGGACGCTGAACGAAAAATTCGGCCAAAAGCTGGATTACCTGACCGAGATGCGCGACTGGTTCCGCTGGGAAAAGCCCGATAACGCGATCTTGGTGGGTGATCTGAATATCGCCCCGCGTGAGGATGACGTCTGGAGCCACAAGAAGCTGTTGAAGATCGTCAGCCACACGCCGGTTGAGGTG
Organism: Pseudorhodobacter aquimaris; assembly: GCF_001202025.1. Classification (GTDB taxonomy): domain Bacteria; phylum Pseudomonadota; class Alphaproteobacteria; order Rhodobacterales; family Rhodobacteraceae; genus Pseudorhodobacter; species Pseudorhodobacter aquimaris. The sequence continues at coordinate 90,488 of NZ_LGHS01000052.1, read as the reverse complement.
GACCACTTCCATCAGGTGATGGAGGCGGGCGATTGGACAGATGTCACCCGCGCCGATATCCCCGAAGGTCTGCTCTATAGTTGGTGGTCCTACCGCGCCAAAGATTGGGACGCCGCCGATAAGGGCCGTCGTTTGGACCATATCTGGGCCACTGGCGATATTGCCAAATCTGCCCATTCAAGCCGCATCCTGCGCCCCGTTCGCGGCTGGGAAAAGCCAAGCGACCACGTTCCGGTCTTTGCGAGTTTTGACCTTTAGGGTTGATAGAGCGGGATCGTTGAAAGCGAGGTTTTCGCCGAGCCTTTGCTCACTTCGCTGCCATGTGCGAGATAGATCAGCGTATTGTTCGCCTCGTCAAAGACCCGCGTGACCTTGATCGATTTGAGGATGATGGACTGGCTTTCACGAAACACTTCCTCGCCGCCTTTGCCACGTTTGATATCGCCCAATTCGATCGGGCCGGTTTGCGTGCAGGCGATGGAAGAGTTTGAGGGATCCTCAAACCAGTTGCCCTGTTGTAAACGGTCAATGATGCCGCGGTCGAAATAGGCAAGATGGCAGGTTACGCCCTTTACCTTGGGGTCACGGATGCTTTCGATGATGATGTCATTGCCGAACCAATCCACGCCAACCTCTCCGACTTCTTCGGCATGCAGGGGGACGGTGCACAGCGCAACTGCTGCGGCAAGGATTACTCGGTTCATGATATCTCTCCGTAAGGGGCCATGTGACGAAACGCACAGATGGGGTATTCGGTTCCCTACCTGATGAAATTGGGGCGCACCAACCGGCGCGCCCCCAAAAGATTAGAGATCCAAGGCCCGATCGCCCGCGGCATCCTTGATCCGCGTTGGCAGCCCGATCTTGTTGAGCAGGCCAAGGAAGGGTCTGGCGTCGAGGTCTTCGACATTCGCCATATGGCCTACGTCCCAAGTGCCTTCGGCGATCAGCATCGCGGCCGCAACGGGCGGCACACCCGCGGTATAGGAAATCCCTTGCGAACCGACCTCATTATAGGCGTCCTTGTGGTCCGAGATATTGTAGACGAACACCTCAACCGGCTGGCCGTCCTTGGTGCCTTTGACAAAATCCCCGATGCAGGTCTTGCCGGTATAATTCGGGGCAAGGCTGCTTGGGTCGGGCAGAACGGCCTTGACGACCTTCAACGGCACAACTTCCAACCCTTCGGCGGTGGTGACGGGCTGCTCGGACAAAAGGCCCAGATTTTGCAGCACGGTGAACACGTTGATGTAGTGATCGCCAAACCCCATCCAGAAGCGCACATCGGCCTGCGGATAGCGGTTGGACAGCGAATGCACCTCATCATGGCCGGACATGTAGGATTTTTGCTTGCCGACGACCGGCAGGTCATCCTCGCGCATCACCTCGAACATCTTGTTTTCCTGCCACGCGCCCTTTTGCCAGCTGTAAACCGTGCCGGTAAATTCGCGGAAGTTGATCTCGGGATCAAAGTTGGTCGAGAAATACTTGCCGTGGTTGCCCGCATTAATATCAACGATATCAATGCTGTGCACCTCGTCCATGCAGGCATCAACCGCATAGCGCGCAAAGGCATTTACCACGCCCGGATCAAAGCCCGCACCCAGCACCGCCGTCACACCAGCGGCCTTGCAGGCCTCGCGTTTCTTCCACTCATAGTTGGCATACCACGGCGGGGTCTCGCAGATCTTGGTCGGATCTTCATGGATCGCCGTGTCGATATAGGCGGCCCCGGTATCAATGCAGGCGTCCAGCACGGTCATATTCACAAATGGAGAGCCGACATTGATCACGATCTGCGCGCCGGTCTGGCGGATAAGCGTTTTCACGGCCTCTACGTTGGTGGCATCAAGGGTATATGCGTGGAACGGCCCCGGAACCTTCATCGCGGCTTTTTCATGTACCGTTTGAATGATCGCTTCGCATTTGGACAGCGTACGGCTTGCGATATGGAGATCGCCCAGCACGTCGTTGTTTTGCGCGCATTTATGCGCCACAACCTGTGCCACACCTCCAGCACCGATGATTAGAACATTGCGTTTCATATCAAGCCTCCTTCAGCCCAGATTGCCTTCAAAATCACTATAGTCAAACGTCCGCGCCACGGTCAGCGTGCCGTCAAGCTCTCGCAGAACGATCGCAGGCATTTTTACGCCGTTGAACCAGTTTTTCTTTACCATGGTATAGCCGGCCGCATCGGCAATGCTCAGCCGGTCCCCGATTTTCAGCGGCGCGGCAAAGGAGAACTCTCCGAAAACATCGCCCGCAAGGCAGGATTTGCCGCAGATCATGAACGGGTGGTCGCCCGTCACATCCATCTTGGCAGATTCGCGGTAGATCAGCAAATCGAGCATATGCGCCTCTACCGAGGCATCCACAATCGCCAGATCCTTACCGTTGTTCAGCACGTCCAGCACCGTCACCTCAAGGCTGGCCGTACCGGTGATCGCGGCCTCACCGGGTTCCAGATAGACCTGCACGCCGAATTTATCGGCAAAGGCCCGAAGCCGTTTTGCCAGCGCCTCCAGCGGGTAATCATCGCCGGTAAAATGGATGCCGCCACCAAGGCTGACCCAGTCCAGACGCTGCAAGAAGCTGCCAAACTCGGTCTCGATCCGCGTCAACTGTTGGTCGAACAGATCGAAATCATCGTTCTCGCAGTTATAATGGATCATCACACCCGTGATCTGATCGGCCACCGCCATCAGCTTTTGCACATCCCATTCGCCCAAACGGCTGAAGGGGCGCGCCGGATCGGCAAGGTCGAAATGCGAGGTCGAAAACTGCGGATTCAGCCGCAAACCGCGCGCCAGTCCGGTGGTTTTATCGGCAAACCGTTCCAACTGGCTGATGGAATTGAAGATGATCTTATCGGCATAGCCAACAGCCTCATCCACCTCATCATCCGCCCAAGCCACGGAATAGGCATGGGTTTCACGGCCAAACTTCTCACGCCCCAGGCGCAGCTCATAGAGGCTGCTGGAGGTGGTGCCATCCATATGGTCGCGCATCACGTCAAACGCGGGCCAGGTGGCAAAACATTTCAGTGCAAGCAGGCATTTCGCGCCGGAAAGCGCGCGCAGACGGTCCATCTTGGCCATATTGGCGGCGAGTTTCGTCTTGTCGATCAGGTAGTAAGGCGTCGGTATCATGGCGTCCCCCCGAAAAATCCAAGAGGGGGGCGTATAGGCCAAGCGCGCGCCTGCTGCAAGCGTTTGCCCTTACATCATGCGGATAACATCCTTGCCGACCGCCAGAACGTAACCGCGCCGCGCAATGGTTTTGACCAGAAGCTCCGACACCAGTTGATTGCCCAAGGTATCGCGCAGCCGTTTGATGCGTGTGGCGCCTGCCGCCTCTTCGCAATCGCTGGCATCGCGGCCAGAGATCATGCCCTCGATCTGCGCGCCGGTCATCACGTCATCATCCATCCGCGCCTCGGCCAGAACCGAGAGCGTCTCAAGCGCCGCTTCGGTCAGCTTGAACTCCAGATCATTGATGTAGACCGCATTGCTTTCGCGGCTGATCAAGAGGCTGGACACCTGAATCCCCGACCGCTGAATTGCCGAGATCCGCCGGTTGAGCGCAACAATCGTGACGAGAAACACCAGCGCCGCGATCATCAAAGCCGTGGCAAAAACCAGCAGCACAAAGATCACGACGCGGTAACTGGCCAGAACATCCGAAAAGGCCGTGCCCGATTGCGCAAGGATTTCCAGAAGCTTGATCTCCGGCCCCGTGGTCAACCCGTCATTCTCGACAAAGATCCGTTCCACCCTTGCGTTGAAGGCATTGGCATCAGGCAGGTTCATGAACAACAAGACCGCCGCCGCCAACAAGATCAGGACAATAGCCGCAATCCCGCCTGCAACCACACGGTTGCCCGCCCGCAGATTATCAAAGGGAGAGGAAATAAGCGCCCGCATTGGCTTTCCTTTCTGCAAGGCCTTCAGGCCCGAAAACGGACAGGATGTTCAAGAGGGTCCACCCCTTTTGTGCCAGACGCGGGGCGATAAACCGCGCGGCCGCATCCGACGAGCAGGCCGATTGTGGCAGGGCGACAACGCCGTAGTGCAGCCGCAGCGGGTTGTCGCGTTTCGCCTTATAATCGGCATAGCATTCGGCCTGTGCTGTTCCTGCAAGTGCCAGAACCAACAGGGCGGCGGCCCCAAGTTTTATGATCACAACATGACCCTCCTGATCTGTGGCGATCTTGCCCGCAAGTGGCGCGGATATTCAATATCAAAGCCCGCGATCAGGGGGGTTATGACATATCGGCGGCTATGGCTCTTTCCATTTGCCCGCGGATGGGGTTTGTCTGGCTGCATGAAAAGCACAGCAGATGACAGATTTGAAACAGAGGCCCAAGCGCGGGGTGCGACCTGTATTGCGGGGGTGGATGAGGTGGGGCGCGGCCCCTTAGCCGGGCCGGTGACGGCGGCGGCGGTGCGCTTGTTGCCGGGCAAGGTTCCGCCCGGCCTTGGCGACAGCAAGACCCTGACCGCCAAACGCAGGGATATCCTGTTCGATCTGATCATGGATCTGGCCGAGGTTTCCATCGCCCATGCTTCTGTCGAGGAGATCGACGAGATCAACATCCTGCGTGCCAGCCATCTTGCCATGGTGCGTGCCTTGCAAGGCCTGCCGCGCCCGCCGGACTTTGCGTTGATCGACGGCAACCTTTTGCCACGCGATATGCCTTGCGCGGGGCAGGCGATTGTCAAAGGTGATGCCCTTTCCCTTTCGATCGCAGCGGCCTCGATTGTTGCAAAAGTAACACGCGATCGCCTGATGGTGGATTTGGCGCAACAGTATCCGGGATATGGCTGGGATCGGAACGCCGGATATCCGACAAAAGAGCATCACTCCGCGCTCCTAAATATTGGTGTGACCCCGCATCATAGACGTTCGTTCAAGCCGGTACACAACATCTTGTATCAAGAAAAATATATAACCCCTTGATTCAATAAAGAATTTGACGATGAATCAGTAATGACTCATCTTTAACCTCAACAAAACGACGCAAAATGCGCGGGGCAGAGGCAGAAGATGACAACCAAAACAAAAGCGCCAGAGGCGGCCAGTTTGCCGCTTAACCAGATCCTTGCAGGGGATTGCATTGACGTGATGAACAGCTTGCCAGCCGGCTCTGTTGATCTGATCTTTGCGGATCCGCCATACAATTTGCAGCTGAAAGGTGATTTGCATCGCCCGGACAACTCCAAGGTGGATGCGGTCGATGATCATTGGGACCAGTTCTCCAGCTTTGCGAAATATGATCAATTCACGCAGCTTTGGCTGGCGGCGGCAAAACGGTTGCTGAAACCCAATGGTGCTATTTGGGTAATTGGTTCTTATCACAACATTTTCCGCGTTGGCGCGACGTTGCAGGACCAAGGGTTCTGGGTTCTCAACGATGTGGTTTGGCGCAAGACCAACCCGATGCCGAATTTCCGCGGCAAACGTCTGACGAATGCGCATGAAACCTTGATCTGGGCCAGCCGGGATGAGGGTGCGAAATACACCTTCAACTATGAGGCGTTGAAGGCGCTTAACGAAGGCGTGCAAATGCGCTCGGACTGGGTGTTGCCAATTTGCACCGGACATGAGCGGCTGAAGGATGAGTCCGGCGATAAGGCGCATCCGACGCAAAAGCCTGAAAGCCTGCTTCACCGTGCGCTTATTGCAACGACCAATCCCGGTGATGTGGTGCTTGACCCGTTCTTTGGGACCGGGACCACGGGGGCCGTTGCAAAAATGCTTGGCCGTGATTTCATCGGGATCGAGCGGGAGGAAGCCTACCGCAAGGTTGCGGAGCGTCGCATCGCAAAGGTACGCAAATTTGACGCCTCGGCGCTGGAGATCACCGGCTCCAAACGGGCAGAGCCCCGGGTGCCGTTCGGGCAGGTTGTGGAACGCGGCATGCTGCGCCCCGGTGAGGAACTTTATTCCATCGGCAGTCGCTTTAAGGCCAAGGTCCGCGCCGATGGCACTTTGGTCGGCAATGACGTTAAGGGCTCCATCCATCAGGTTGGCGCCGCACTGGAAGGCGCGCCAAGTTGCAACGGCTGGACCTATTGGCATTTCAAGCGGGATGGGAAGATGGTTTCCATCGATATCCTGCGCCAGCAAATCCGTGCAGAGATGAGCGAAGGCCGCCCGCACTGATCCACCAGTTTCATTCCGAAATGCCTGTGTCAGGGGCCCGCCCCCTGATATAACTTCCCGCCATGTCTGTTTCATGGCGGGCTTTTTGATGTCTAACGCGGCAATGGATTTAACGCTTTGTTATAGCTGTGCCAGTCGGTGATGTCGGGGTAATATTTCCGCCGCCAGTCGCGCACCCGCCGGTTCATCATGCGTTTATACAGGGGCGGAAACATCGCGGCCGCCGTCATCACCGGATAGCCATATGGCAGTTGCGGCGCCTCATCATCCCCGTAGGTTTGCAGCAGGGGAAAGCGGCGGTCGGGTTTGTAGTGATGGTCCGAATGGCGTTGCAGATTGATCAGCAACCAGTTCGAGGCGGTATGATCCGCATTCCATGAATGGCGCGGCAGAACGTGTTCATATTTGCCCGCGCCCAAATGGCGACGGGTGAGGCCGTAATGCTCGACGTAATTCACCAGCTCCAGCTGCCAAATGGCGGTGATGGCCTGATAGATGAATAGGCCAAGCCCGACCCATCCCCCCAAGGCAAAGGCCAGCACCAGCATCGCGCCTTGCAGCGCCCCATAGCGCCAGAACGGATTGCCGATATCGGTCACCGGCAGTTTGCGCCGTGCCAACATCGCCTTTTCCGCCTTCCAGCTAGAGAGCAGAGATTGCCGCAAAACCCGCGGGAAAAAGCGGTGGAACCCCTCATTATAGCGGGCAGTGACCGGATCACGTGGCGTGCCGACATAGAGGTGATGCACCCGCAAGTGTTCCGACCGGAAATGAGAATACAGCACCGAGGCCAGCAGCAGATCGGCCATCCAGCGTTCGAGCTTGGATTTTTGATGCATCAGCTCGTGGCTGTAGTTGATGCCGATGGTGCCGGAAATTACCCCCATGCCAAAGAAAATCAAGACGCGTTCAAGCGTGCCAAGATGCTCGGCGCGCGGCACATAATAGAGCAGCCAACACAGCAGCGCGAACTGAAGCGGAAACCAGATCAGTGTGATCATCCGGTACCAAAACAGCCCCGCCTCAGGGGTCTCAGGGTCAGGGTTATCAGGGTTGCGCCCCAGAACCGCGTCCAGCAGTGAAAACAGTCCCCATGAGGCCAGCGGCATCAAGGCCACCGTCCAGCCCCCGACCAGTGCCGAGATAACAGCGACAGGAATAAGCCCCAGTGACAGCCAGAACGGCAGGGCTTGATCGATCCTGGTGACCTTGGCGACGGGGGAGATTGACATATGAAACCTTTTTCACCGCATGATGCTGCGGGGTGGGCATTCGGTCAACGTGGCAAAAGCGTCGTGGCGGCGAGATCGAAGGCTTTTCGCATCAATGTGGGCAGGTTTTCGGGGTTAACGGATTGAAATATACCGTGATCTGGCGCGGCGCTGGTCGTGGCCGCAAGCACCGTAAGCGCTGCGTGGAAATGGGTGAAGGTATGGCGGATCTGTCCGACATCCTGCCAGTTGGCGGTCACGGGCGGGGCGTCATGGGCTGATTTGCTGTCCCAGCCCGCGCCGGGAAAACCGATCATGCCCCCCAAAAGCCCTTTTGCCGCGCGTTCCTCTATCAGCCAGCGGCCATCGGGGTGACGCGCCAGCCAGAGCGTGCCGGTTCGGGTCGGCTTTTCCGGTTTCGGAACCTTGCGGGGCAGGGTGCCTTGGGTGCCCTCGGCCTGAGCGGCACAAAAAGGGCGGAGGGGACAGATGCCACAGGCCGGATTGCGCGGGGTGCAGATGGTGGCGCCAAGGTCCATCACTGCTTGGGCATAGTCACCGGGACGGGTTTTCGGCGTCAGTTCAGCGGCCAGCACCGTCAGATCCGGTTTGGACAGCGGCAAGGGTTTTTCAACATTGAACAGCCGCGCCATGACGCGCTCCACATTGCCGTCCACCACGGTCGCGGGTTGGTCAAACGCAATAGAGGCTACGGCGGCGGCGGTATAGGGCCCAACGCCCGGCAGTGCCAAAAGCCCCTTATATGTTTCGGGAAACCCGCCTGCCTCTGCCACCACCCGCGCGCATTTCAGCAGGTTGCGGGCGCGCGCATAATATCCAAGCCCCGCCCATTCGGCCATGACATCGGCATCCTGTGCGGCGGCCAGATCGGCGACCGTGGGCCAGCGTGTTGTGAAACGGTCAAAATAGGCGCGCACGGCGGCCACTGTGGTTTGTTGAAGCATCACCTCAGACAACCAAATCCGGTATGGATCGGGGGTTTGCCCGCTGCCCGGCGGGCTGCGCCACGGCATTTCGCGGGCGTGGCGATCATACCAGTCCAAAAGGGCCGCTGTTTCCTTGCGCATTATCTGTCGCCTTTTACATTCCTGCTGGCACCTGTCGCACAGCGCGCTAAGATAGGGCAAGTGAGGGGAATGACCAGATGAAGCAGGCAAAGAACGGGCAGTTTCAGGGGCGAACACGACGTATGCGCGGGTTTGAGTCGGCCTCGGGCCTGTTGAAAGAGCGGATCAGGACAGCGGGCGAGGCACGCGGTTTTGCCGTGACCCGGCTTTTGACCGCATGGGCCGAGGTTGTCGGCCCCGATCTGGCCTCCATCACCCGCCCCGTGAAAATCGGTTATGGCAAGGGTGGTATGGGGGCCTCGCTTACCTTGCTGACGACATCTGTGAATGCGCCGGTGGTGCAGATGCAATTGCCCGCGATCAAGGAAAAGGTGAATGCCTGCTATGGTTATGCCGCGATTTCCCGGATCAGCCTGACACAAACCGCGCCCACGGGCTTTGCCGAAGGGCAGGCCAGCTTTTCCCATGCGCCGGCCCAAAAACCCGCCCCCGACCCCGCGATCAAGGCCGAGGCAAGCCGGGTTGCCACGGGTGTTCACGACAATGCGTTGCGTGAGGCACTTGAAACTTTGACGCAAAACTTCTTATCTCGTGCCAAATCACAGAGAGGCAGAACATGAACCGCAGAGAATTTTCCATCGCCCTTGCGGCATTAATGGCAACCACCGCTGTGCCAAGCTGGGCACAGACCGCTGATGCCGACCTGCCTGAGGTGCCGGATATGGTCTTGGGCAATCCCGATGCCAAAGTGGTTCTGACCGAATACGCTTCTTATACCTGCCCGCATTGTGCGACATTCCATGCGACCGTTTTCAAGGAATTGAAGCGCGATTATATCGACACCGGCAAGATCAAATTCGTGTTCCGCGAGGTGTATTTTGACCGCTACGGCCTTTGGGCCTCTATGGTGGCGCGTTGCGGTGGCGAGACGCGCTATTTCGGTATTCAGGAGATTTTGTTCAACACTGTGCGTGAATGGGCCGGTTCGGATGATCCGGCGACTGTGGTGGAAAACCTGCGCCGTCTTGGCCGGACCGCCGGTCTGGAAGATGCGGCGCTGGACGCCTGCATGAACGATGGCGCGATGGCGCAGGCGATGGTGAATAAATATCAGGCCGATACAACGGCTGATGATATCAACTCCACCCCTTCTCTGGTGCTCAACGGGACTAAGCATGGCAATATGAACTATGCCGATCTCAAGGCGCTTATTGACGCTGAATTGGCGAAATAAATATGGCGGCTCCGCTGAACGGATTGAAAGTGGTTGAGCTGGCGCGGATTTTGGCAGGCCCTTGGGCCGGTCAGACCCTCGCCGATCTGGGCGCGGATGTGATCAAGGTGGAGGCCCCCGAAGGCGATGATACCCGCCGCTGGGGCCCCCCCTTTATCGAGCGGGAGGGCGATCGCTCTGCCGCTTATTTCCATGCGACGAACCGTGGAAAACGGTCCGTTACCGCCGATTTTCGCACCCCCGAGGGGCAAGAGGTCGTACGCAAGCTGGTGGCCGATGTCGATGTGGTGATCGAGAATTTCAAGGTGGGCGGTCTGGCCAAATACGGGCTGGATTATGCAAGCATGGCAAAGGTGAACCCGCGGCTGATCTATTGCTCTATCACCGGGTTCGGGCAAACGGGGCCATATGCGCATCGTGCAGGTTATGATTTTATCATTCAGGGCATGTCGGGCCTGATGTCGGTCACCGGAGAGCCGGACGGCCAGCCGCAAAAGGTCGGGCTGGCGGTGACGGATATTTTTACCGGAATTTATGCCGCGACCGCGATTTTGGCGGCGGTCCACCAGCGCGGCACCACAGGGCAGGGCCAGCATATCGATATGGCGCTCTTGGATGTTGCGACGGGTGTTATGGCCAATCAGGCGATGAACTATCTGGCGACGGGAGCGCCGCCGGCCAAGATGGGCAATGCGCATCCGAACCTTGCGCCCTATGCGGTGTTCGATTGTGCAGACGGGTGGATTATTATCGCCACTGGCAATGACGGTCAGTATCGCCGTTTGTGTGACCTTTTGGGAATGTCGGCAATGGGTACCACGCCGGAGTTTGCCACCAATGCCGACCGCGTTACCAATCGCGCCGCCCTGACAGAGACACTGACCCGCGCCACGAAACAGCGCAGCAAAGAAGACCTGCTGGCGGCCTGTGAGGCGGCTGGCGTGCCCGCTGGCCCGATCAACGATCTGGCAGAGGTCTTTGCCGATCCGCAGGTGGTTGCGCGCGGCTTGCAGATCGCGCCTGAGGGGCTGAAGGGTGTGCGTTCGCCCATGACCTTCGTCGGCACCGATCTGGCGCTGGACCGACCGGCCCCTAAATTGGGTGAACACCAGGCAGAGATATTCGGCGAAAGCTGATCTTCCGCCCGGCATCGGCTGATTGGCTGGGGATCAGCCGACATTATCCTTGAAGGCCTTGGCAAAGGCCGCCTGTTTTTCCGCATCGGCGGGGGTTTGATGCATGTCGCGCCATTCCTCATAGGGCATGCCGTAAACGATCTCGCGCGCGGCGACCTTGTCCATCTCTATGCCGCGGTCATTGGCGGCCTCTTGATACCAGCGCGACAGGCAGTTGCGGCAAAATCCGGCCAGATTCATCATGTCGATATTTTGCACATCTGGCCGCTTGTCCAGCAGATGCTCCATCAGACGACGAAAGGTCGCGGCCTCCAGTTCGGTGCGGGTTGTTTCATCCATCTCGGTTTCCTTTTTGTTTGCGCTATCATTGAGCCGTTGCCCAAGGAAGATATTTCCGCCATAAAGAGGCTGGCCCATTATATTCAATTCAAACGACAGGAACGTGGCACGCATGAGACGCCTTCGCAATGTAAAGATCGTGGCCACGCTCGGCCCATCCTCTTCCACCTATGAAACCATTCGCGCTTTGTTTGAAGCCGGGGCAGATGTCTTTCGCCTGAACATGAGCCATGGCACACATGACGAACAGCGCGCGCGCTATGACATTATCCGCAAAATCGAGGCCGATCTCGGCCGTCCGATTTGTGTGCTGGCCGACCTTCAGGGTCCAAAGCTGCGTGTCGGCGTCTTTGCCAAAGAGGGTGGCGAAGAGCTGGTCGAGGGCGCATCCTTCCGCATGGATCTGGATGATGCCCCCGGTGATGTGAACCGCGTAAACCTGCCGCACCCCGAGATTTTTCTTGCGCTGGAGCCGGGTTCAACACTGTTGGTCAATGACGGCAAGATCAAGTTGACGGTGGATAGCTGTGGCAAGGATCACGCAAATTGCACCGTTGTGGTGGGCGGCGTGATTTCCAACCGCAAGGGCGTGAATGTGCCGGATGTGCTGCTGCCCTTGGCCGCGCTCTCCGACAAGGACCGCGCCGATCTGGAATTTGCCTGTGAGATGGGCGTGGACTGGCTGGCGCTTTCCTTTGTGCAGCGTGCCGAGGATGTTCTTGAGGCACGAGAGCTGGCGCGGGGCCGTGCTGCGATCCTGTCCAAGATCGAAAAGCCTGCCGCTGTGAAGTCCTATGATTCGATTCTGGCGGTCTCGGATGGAATCATGGTTGCGCGCGGTGATCTGGGGGTTGAACTGCCGGTGCATGCCGTGCCGCCGATCCAGAAACGTCTTGTGCGGCGTGCGCGCGCGGCGGCCAAACCGGTGATTGTGGCCACACAGATGCTGGAATCGATGATCGAATCGCCGGTGCCGACCCGTGCCGAAGTCTCTGATGTGGCGACCGCGATTTATGAGGGTGCCGATGCGGTCATGCTCTCGGCGGAATCGGCGGCGGGGCATTATCCGGTTGAGGCGGTGACCACGATGAGCAACGTGGCGATCAGCGTCGAATCCGACAAGATTTACCGCGAAGTGATTGAGTCCAGCCGTCAGGCGCATAAAACAACTGTGGCTGATGCGATCGTATCAGCGGCACGCGAAATCGCGGAAACGACGGACATCAAGGCAATCTGCTGCTTTACGCAATCGGGCACCACGGCAAGCCTTGTGGCGCGCGAACGCCCGCGCACGCCGATCATCGCGCTGACGCCCTTGGTTCGCACCGCACGCCGCCTGACCATGACATGGGGCGCGCATTGCGTGATTACCGAGCCGCAGGGCCGCTTCAAGGGGGCTGTCCTGGCCGCTGTGCGTGCGGCGCGCAGCGCAGGTTTCGCCCAAGAGGCCGAGCAGATCGTGGTCACCGCCGGTGTGCCGTTCAACGTTCCGGGTACCACCAATATTTTGCGGGTGGCGCCCTGTGATGAACGGTTGATCTATTCCTCCGAGGCGGAATGATCCCCTGACATTTCTGTAACGACGATGTTATTCCTGATCCAATATCGCGGGCCTATCTTGTTATCGGCCCGCGTGCTTTTGCCCTCAACATTCCCGATTTATTCCGTAATGCGACGGGCCGTTGATCTCGATAGGTTTTGGCTTGCGTTCAGGGGCAGTCCGGCCTATATCCGCCGCTCTATTACTGCGTGACCGGCCGTAAGTGGCATGCCGAGTCGCGTGTTAACCGCTCAAATCAAGGAGATGGAAATGCCCAAGATGAAAACCAAATCTGCGGCCAAGAAGCGCTTTCGCTTCACCGCAACCGGTAAGGTAAAGGCCGGCCACGCCGGCAAGCGCCACGGCATGATCAAGCGTACAACGAAATTCATTCGCGACACGGCCGGGACTATGATCCTGTGTGATGCGGATACGAAGATCGTTAAAAAATACATGCCCTATAACCGGTAAGGAGAGCCAAAGATGTCCCGCGTAAAATCTGGCGTCGTTACCCACGCCCGCCACCGTAAGGTGATCAAAGCTGCCAAAGGCTATTATGCCGCGCGCAGCACCAACTTCCGCACTGCAACGCAGGCGGTTGATAAAGCCAACCAATACGCCACACGCGACCGCAAAAACCGCAAGCGCAACTTCCGCGCGCTGTGGATCCAGCGGATCAACGCGGCTGTGCGTTTGTTTGATGCCCAGTTCACTTACTCCCGTTTCATCAATGGTTTGATGCTGTCGGGTATCGAGGTGGACCGCAAGGTTCTGGCCGATCTGGCAGTGAATGAGCCGGAGGCGTTTAACGCCATCGCCGCATCCGCCAAGGCTGCTTATGACAAGTCGGAAGCTGCCAAAGCCGCTGCTTGATCAAAGCGATATGTTTTTAAAGGCCCTGCCGGTTTAAAACTGACGCATTCCGGGATCCGGGACATAGAGAGGCCCCTGCGAAGTTTTTCGCAGGGGCCTCTTGACGAATACGGGCTATCATCGCGTTTCGAACTTTCGCCACAGGGGTGTGCCGTGGAACAACCACGGGCGATAGAGCACCCGGCGAGGGTCTGGTGCCTTGTCCTTTTCGTCAGCGGCACCAAGGCGCATCGCAGGTGTTCGCATCACCGGCGCAGTTGATCGACGCTTTGGGACCTGAACGACCTCAAGCGACCCCGGAACACGCACCGAGGAGAGTCCCATCTCAACATTTGAGGTTGCTTTGCCCGCAGATCCGGGCCCGACATATTGCCGCGCCTCGAACCAGTTATAATACACCCGATAGATGTTGAGGATTGCGACCAGAACTGCCGGATTGAATACAGCGCCGTTTATATAGCTTGGGCCATTTCTTGCGGATTTGCCGCCGGCTCTTTTGGTGGGGCTGATGCGTGTTCGCAGCGAGTTCATAAATGAGGAAACCGGCTGGATCGTTGTATAAAGCACGCGCCGCGCGAGCGCATCTCGTAGATCGATATCCGTGATGTCTTGGTCGAACCCTACCCGCCGAAGTGCCTTGCGATACTTTTCCCTGATGATGGGAAAACCAACCACCTTCTCTGTTTCGCCAAAGTGCTGCACCGGTGATGCTGCCCAAAACTGCGGGAACTGCGCAGACTTGAAGTTGGCACTGGCAAAGGACAAAGCATTTCCTTGTCGATCCCATTTAACAGCGGGCTCCAAGTGATTGGAACAGTAGCGGCGGAGAAGCTCGTATCTGGGGATTTCCTTACCCGCCACAGCCATCTCCTGACTTGCGAAGACTTCGAATGCCTCCTCAAACTTCTTGATACGACTTTGGCTCTTCGGCGTGGATGCTTACTTGTCGAACGCGATCACCAACCATTCGAACAAGTCGGCCTGAATCATATCGCGAAAGATGTGTGGCACAACGCGGCCCATTGCCGCTTCGCGCTCACCGACGAGGGTGATTTTACCAACAGGCAACATTTCTTGTATACACGCGAGATGGGCGGCTTTCGTGTAGGTCGGCTTGACGATAATACCCTTAAAACTTCCCCGAAAGTCGCGATCGACATCGCCAAACCCGAAATATCCATTGCGGATTTGATCAAGAAGCTCGCATCGATCACGCGCATCGTCCAGCTTTCCTTGGATGTCTGGCGGCAATGCCAATCCTGCGGCGATATCGTCTTCGTAGGCGCGCTCAATACGGTCAGAGAAAACACGCCAGCTTCCCTCCGCACTCGCAAAGAATGCTGCCTCATCGAACCGGCCACTGGGTCGCTGGAAATGCAGTTTTGGGGCGCTCACTACCTTGCCAGAAGACTTCCTGGTATAGTGCTGCCGGATATTCTTTGGTTGCCCATTTCCGTCAATGTAATGATCTTCAAAGAACGATGCGGGATCAACTCTGGTATCAAAGTTGGCATCAATCCTGAAAACATAGCCACTGCGGATATCGGCACTTACGGAGCAGGTCAGGGGTGTCAGGCGGCGATCCTGGCGGCTTTCCCAATTGATCGAAATAAGAACATCGTCGTGGGCGATCCGCGTGTGAATGAAGCGTCCTGTTTCCTCTTGCTTGCTTTTCCATTCGCGCAACTTGGCCTGTTCAAAAGCAAGCATTGTCTTTTCAAGCCAGAAAATACGACTGTATATTCTGCTAACGCCGCATTTTTTGCCGGTGTCTGGGTCGGAGAGCAGCCGCGCAAGATCGTTGATGCTCGCGCCATTAACCAAAGCTCTCAGTAGTCGAACATTGTCATGCTGCTTCTTCTGGCCTTGGTGATCGAGTGTTGTTGAAATCCGTGCGCCCGGCTTTCCCTTGCAGGGCTTGTGGATCATCCTAAATCCTGCGGCTTTCTCTTTGCGCCTGTTTCCCTCAGGAGCCAACTTGCCGTGTGCGCCGTTGAATACAAACTCATCCGGTCTGTCGAGATAACGCGTGCCGCAATGACCGCACTTAGGACCCTCCAGGATTCCGTTTTGCGTTCGCAATCTGTCGATTTCTTCGAGCAAAAGTTCGTTGGACATAATGTTGAACTCTATACCGCATTCACCATTCCCCTTTTGGTGGTGGCACTCGATCTCCCTTCCATCGTCCCAGGCTCTTGGGTCGTTTTGATACTCAAATGCCTTGGAGATCGTGCTCTTTTTGCTATCGCTTGTAAGTGAATACCCACCCAGTCCCATCGCGAGCGCAGGTATCTTGACCGAAGCAAGCAGCTTCCTTTGTGCGGCCCCACTTCCTTTGAAGACTGGAAGAGAAAAGTTTGGTGCAACACCGTAGTTCCCGCAGTCAATATCACCGCAGGTGTTCATGTTGATTTGTGGTGTTGGATGTGGGTATATTGCTTTCAGCGAAAGCTGAGGAATGCTCTTGACCATTAGTTTGCCCTTCCGGCGTTGTGTCAAGATGGCCTCCGTAAGCCAACAAAGATGTTGGCCATTCTCTCTAAACAAGAAATGCTGATCGCACTTTTTTTGAAAAGTGTTGCTGCGGGACAGAAGTCCCTCACCGCTCAGTGCATTGTAAAAGTGAATAATCCATAAAAAACAAGCGCCTGCCGAGATAAATCTCAGCAGGCGCTATTTTCGTGTCCCAAAAGCCGGAATGCGTCAGGTTTAAAACCGCGGGGCCTTTTTTATTGCGTGGTGGGCAGTCTTGCATTTGGGGGCCTGCATCGCTAGCAACAACGCAAAGAATTTCGGAGGCTGACGATGAGCGCGCTTGATGATCTGAAGGGTAAATACCTGACTGCCGTAGGGCAGGCGGCTGATGAGGCGGCGCTGGAAGAGGTGCGCCTTGCTGCCTTGGGCAAAAAGGGTGAGATCAGCCTGAAAATGCGTGAACTGGGCGGCATGTCGCCAGAAGATCGCAGCACATTCGGCGCGGCCCTGAACGCCCTGAAGGATGAGATTGACACAGCCCTGCGTGCGAAAAAAGCAGCGATGGCCGATGCTGCCCTTGATGCGCGGCTGCGCACGGAGTGGCTGGATGTAACCATGCCCGCGCGCCCGCGCCCCGCTGGCACCATCCATCCGGTTTCCCAGGTGACTGAGGAATTGACCGCGATTTTTGCCGATATGGGCTTTGCCGTGGCCGAAGGGCCACAGGTGGAATCGGATTGGTACAACTTTGACGCGCTCAATATCCCGCCGGAACACCCCGCGCGGCAGGAACATGATACGTTTTTCATGAACGCGCCGAGGGTGATGATCGCCCGCCCCATGTTTTGCGCACCCACACCAGCCCGGTTCAGATCCGCTCTATGCTGGATCAAGGTGCGCCGATCCGGATCATTTGCCCCGGCCGCGTCTACCGGATGGATATGGATCAGACCCATTCGCCGATGTTCCATCAGATCGAAGGTTTGGTGATCGGTAAGGATATTTCGATGGCGAACCTGAAGTGGGTGCTGGAAGAGTTCTTCTCTGCTTTCTTTGGCAAGCCGGTCAAAACCCGTTTCCGCGCCTCGCACTTTCCCTTCACCGAGCCTTCGGCCGAGGTGGATATCCAATGTTCCTGGGTCAACGGCCAGCTGCGCATCGGTGAAGGCGACGGCTGGATGGAGGTTCTGGGCTCTGGTATGGTCCATCCCAAAGTTCTGCGCGCGGCAGGGGTGGACCCTGACAAATGGCAGGGCTTTGCCTTTGGCATGGGGATCGACCGGCTGGCGATGCTGAAATACGGCATTCCCGACCTGCGCGCATTTTTCGAATCCGACCTGCGCTGGCTACGCCACTACGGCTTTGCCGCGCTGAATGTGCCGGAATTGGCGGGCGGCGTGGCATGAGCTTCAACAGTTTTGGCCACCTGTTTCGCGTAACAACTTGGGGCGAAAGCCACGGGCCGGCCTTGGGGGCCACTGTTGATGGCTGCCCCCCCGGTGTCGATTTGACCGAGGCAGATATCCAGCCGTGGTTGGACAAGCGTAAACCCGGTCAGAATAAATTTACCACACAGCGGCAAGAGGCGGATCAGGTGCGGATCCTTTCAGGGGTTTATGAGGGGCGCACGACCGGCACGCCGATCCAGTTGATGATTGAAAATACAGATCAACGCTCCAAGGATTACGGCGATATCTTGCAAAAGTTCCGCCCCGGCCATGCCGATATTTCCTATCATCAGAAATACGGGCTGCGCGATCCGCGTGGCGGGGGGCGGTCCTCGGCGCGGGAAACGGCGGCGCGGGTGGCGGCGGGTGGCGTGGCACGGGCGGCGCTGGCCGCTTTGGTGCCGGGGCTCAGCATAACCGGTTATATGGTGCAGATGGGCCCGCATAAGATTGACCGCGCGCGGTTTGACTGGGACCAGATCGGGGAAAACCCGTTTTGGGTGCCGGACGCCCAAGCCGCAAATGATTGGGCGGAATATCTGGACGGGTTACGCCGCAGCCATAATTCCGTTGGCGCGGTGATCGAGGTGACGGCACGCGGCATGGTGCCCGGCCTCGGCGCGCCGGTCTATGCCAAGCTGGATACCGAACTGGCCGCTGCGATGATGTCGATCAATGCGGTCAAAGGGGTTGAGATTGGTGAGGGGATGGATGCCGCCGCGTTGACTGGTGTGGAGAATGCCGATGAGATCCGCATGGGGCCGAACGGGCCGGAGTTTTCATCAAACCATGCTGGCGGCATTTTGGGCGGCATTTCTACTGGGCAAGATGTTGTGGTGCGTTTCTCGGTCAAGCCGACATCGTCGATTTTGACGCCACGCCAGACGATCACGACCGCCGGTGAGGAGGTTGAGCTGATCACCAAGGGTCGCCATGATCCTTGCGTCGGTATCCGCGCGGTTCCGGTGGGTGAAGCGATGATGGCCTGTGTTTTGCTGGACCATTTCCTGATGGACCGTGGGCAAACCGGTGGCATTCGCGGGCAGGTCGGCTAAGGGGCCGCTCGCCCGTCAATAGCCCAAGGCGCAGCCGTCCTTGCGCGGATCGGATGCCCCTTCGAGCAGCCCGTCCGCGTGTAGTCTGACCGCCTGAGAGCCACCAAGCGGTGTGTCCGCTGTGATGACCTTATGTCCCCGCGCAGCCAGATCGGCACGAACCGCGTCGGAATAGCCGCGCTCTACCTCCATGCCATGGACGCCGGAAAAGCAACGTGGCGCATCCATAGCACTTTGCAGATCCATTCCGAAATCAACGGTATTCGAGACAAAGCGCGCATGGCCCGTTGGCTGATATGCCCCACCCATCACGCCAAAGGGTGTGGTGACGCGGCCGCCTTCGGCGATCATGCCGGGGATGATGGTGTGCATCGGGCGCTTGCCGCCTGCGGCCTCATTCGGGTGGCCCTGCTCAAGCGTAAAACCGGCACCGCGGTTTTGAAAATTGATGCCGAAACGGTCGCTGGCAAGGCAGGCGCCAAAACTGTGATAGACCGAGTAGATCAAGGATACCGCCATGCGATCCTTATCCACCACGGTGATATAGATCGTGTCCTTATGCACCGATTCCGTAAGCGGCGCGGCGGCTGCCATAGCCCGTTTAGGATCAATGAGCGCGGCCAGTCTGGATGCTGTTTCAGGGGCGAGCATATGGGCCAAGCGCCTCGTATGGTCAGGATCGGCCAAAAAGCGGTTGCGGGCATCATAGGCAAGTTTCGTCGCCTCAGCCTCAATATGGGCGCGATCCGCACCAAAGGGATCCATCGCGGATATATCGAAATGCGACAGGATATTGAGCAGAAGAATCGCGGTGGCACCCTGACCGTTTGGCGGATGCTCCAGCAGATCCACATTCTTATAGGGGCCAGAGACCGGCTCGACATAGGCGCATTTGGTCGCGGCGAAATCATCAAGCGTATGGGTGCCGCCGAGGGCGCGCAAAGAGTCGACCATATCCTGTGCCACTTCGCCCTCATAAAAACCGGCGCGCCCTTGGGCAGCGATACGGCGCAGCACCCCGGCCTGACCCGGTGCGCGGAAGGTTTGGCCCAGCGTCAGAGCTTTGCCGTTCAAAAGCAGGGTCTCGCGGGCGCGACCTTGCAGCAAATGTTCGGCCTCGGCCCAGTCCTTGGCAACGCGGGGTGCGACGGGAACCCCCTCTTCGGCGTAATGGATGGCCGGGGCGAGGGTGTCGGCCAGCCCGATGTGGCCCCAATCGGCGGAAAGCTGGCAAAAAGCATCGACAGCACCGGGAAGGGTAACGGCCTCTACGGCATAAAGCGGCATCGTGGTCAGCCCGCGTGCGCGGAGATTGGCGGCGTTTAGCCCCATGGGCGCACGGCCTGAACCGTTCATCGCGTGAACGGTTTCCCCCCCCGCTGGTTTGAACAATACAAAACAATCCCCGCCCAGGCCTGTCATTTGCGGCTCACAAAATCCCAGCAATACCGCGCCGGCAATCGCAGCATCCATCGCGTTGCCGCCAGCCTTCAGAATGTCGATTGCTGCACTTGCCGCCAATGGGTGTGACGTTGCGCACATTCCGTTCGCAGCATATACGGCCGAGCGTCCAGGCCTTTGAAAATCGCGCATTATTTACCCCCAGCGAGCAATGTTCCTAACCTATGAAAGCTGAATGTTGTGGTCTGCGCAAGGTGCAGCACCCAATACGCGGTTCAATACGGAAGGCAGAATGTCAGACGGTTGTGTTTTCCCTCACGCTGATAGCTTAGATGTCGGACTTGAGAGCGGATCAGATACCAGCCAAACCCACCTTCGGGCAGATCGTCCCATGCGTTGATTTCCGGAAGCAGGCCCTGTGGCAATTGCTGCTGGGGAAAGGGGCTGCCACTGTCAATAACAGTTACCAAAACTCCGTCAGGATGGTTTTTCAGACAGACCTTTATCCGCCCTTGACGTGTAGCATAGGCGTGTTCAACCACATTATTGAACACCTCTGCCAAGACGATTTCTGCTGTGCCACGAGCGTCCGCCTCCATTGCGCAAAGGGGACCGCTGTCCAGCAAATCAGCAAGACCGCCGCGCACGGCGTCCAGATTACTATCAAACACCAATTCCATAACATCCTTGTCGTTTAGGCAAATGCCGTGTTCCCCATATTAGCCGGCTTTTTGGAGTCCGTCTGGCAAACTGGGATGAATTGTAAACACGGTGTCCATGCGTGTCAGATGGAAAACTTTGGCCACGGTTGGTGTCAGCCCGGAAAGTTCGAGTTTACGGTCAGGCCCCAGCAGTTTCATCACCGCCACCACAGCGCCAAGGCCAGAGCTGTCCAGAAACGCGACAGTGGAGAGATCTAGGATCACGCGAGAGGATGGCGCTTGTGTCAATTCGCGCATACGTTCTTTGAACTGGATGGCGCAGGCGGCATCGATCCGGTCTTCGCCTACTGTAACAAGGATCAGGTCCTCATGGGCCTTGGCGGTTATGTTCATCGAAACGGTTCCTTCACAAATTTCCTCTTGGCACCGTAAGTTACGAGTGGTTAGCATTCGGTAACTAAATTTCGACTAGGGATCAGAAATGCATAAAGTTGTTATAGCAGGTGCGGCGCGCACGGCGATGGGCGGGTTTCAGGGTGTTTTCTCGGGTGTTCCGGCCGCGCAATTGGGCGGGGCTGCCATTCGTGCCGCCCTTGGAAACGCTGATCCGGCATTGGTTGAGGAGCTGTTGATGGGCTGCGTTTTGCCGGCGGGGCAGGGTCAGGCCCCCGCGCGGCAGGCAGGCTTTGCGGCGGGGCTATCCGATGCGGTTCCGGCGACTACGCTGAACAAGATGTGCGGCTCGGGGATGAAGGCGGCGATGGTGGCGCATGATCAGGTCGCGCTGGGCCAGACGCAGGTCATGGTGGCAGGCGGCATGGAGAGCATGACCGAGGCGCCCTATCTTTTGCCCAAAATGCGCAGCGGTGCGCGGTTGGGCCATGGCACCACCCTTGACCATATGTTCCTTGACGGGCTGGAGGATGCCTATGACAAGGGCCGCCTGATGGGCACCTTTGCCGAGGATTGCGCGCAGCCATCGGGTTCACCCGTGAGGATCAGGACGCCTATGCGCTTGCCTCGCTTAGCCGTGCATTGGAGGCGCAGAATTCGGGCGCGCTGACCACCGAGATTGCGCCCTTTACCGTGACCACCCGCAAGGGCGACATCACCATCAGCGCGGATGAGCAACCAAGCAAGGCCCGCCCCGAAAAGATCCCCACGCTAAAGCCCGCATTCCGCAAGGACGGGACGGTGACGGCGGCCAATTCTTCCTCTATCTCGGATGGGGCGGCGGCGCTTTTGATTGCATCCGAGGACGCGGCACAGACACATTCCCTGCCGGTTCGCGCCTATATCCGCGGCCATGCCAGCCATGCCCATGCGCCTTGTGATTTTCCGACAGCGCCGGTGCCTGCTGCGCGCAAGCTGTTGAAATCTTTGGGGTGGGACGCGCAAAGCGTTGATCTTTGGGAGGTGAACGAGGCCTTTGCCGTTGTCCCTATGGCCTTTATGCGTGAGCTGGAGATCCCGCATGACAAGGTGAATGTGAATGGCGGTGCTTGTGCTTTGGGTCATCCCATCGGCGCCTCGGGTGCGCGGATCATCGTGACTTTGCTTCATGCGATGGAACACCGCGGCCTCAAACGTGGAATCGCTGCGATCTGCATCGGCGGGGGTGAGGGCACAGCCATCGCGATTGAACGCCCCGATGCCTGATTACGCCGAGCTGACCAAAACGCTGACGTCCCTGTGCCACGGCGAAACCGATGCTGTTGCACTGATGGCTACGATTGCGTGCGAATTGCATCACGCGCATGAGATGTCTGATTGGACGGGGTTTTACCGCGTGACGGAACCGGAGGTCTTGAAAATCGGGCCCTATCAAGGCGGTCACGGCTGCCTTGTCATCCCGTTCTCCAAGGGGGTGTGCGGGGCGGCGGCGCGCTTGGGGCAGGCGCAGCTTGTCCCGGATGTAGAGGCGTTCCCGGGCCATATCGCCTGCGCGTCGTCAACCAGATCGGAGCTGGTCCTGCCGGTGTGGAGCGGCGCGGGGAAATTGCTGGGGGTGCTGGATCTTGATAGCAACACCCCCGACGCCTTTACCCAAACCGATGTGGACGCGCTGACCAAGCTGATGGCGCTACTTTTTGAAGGGGCGGAATAAGCGTGATTGCCCATGGCAAAGCGCTGCGATAACAGGCCCGTATGAGATTTATCTACACCCCCCCCGACACCCCGCTTTCCGTGCTGTTCGCGGATGAACACATCGTGGTGGCGGATAAGCCCTCGGGGCTTTTGTCGGTGCCGGGGCGCGGGGAGGACCGGCAGGATTGCCTGATCGGCCGACTGCGAGAGGTCTATCCCGATATCTTGCTGGTGCATCGGTTGGATCTCGATACATCCGGCGTGATGATTTTCGGGCGCACCAAGGCGGCACAGGGGTTTCTGGGCCAGCAGTTCGAAAAACGGCTGACCAAGAAGATTTACCTCGCACGGGTTTGGGGCGAGGTGGCCGAGGATACCGGCCGCGTCGACCTGCCCTTGATCGTGGATTGGCCCAACCGCCCGCGCCAGCATGTGAATTTTGAGACGGGAAAACCCTCGATCACCGATTGGCGGGCGCTGAAGCGCGGCAATGGCGAAACCCGGATGAAGCTGACCCCGCAAACCGGTCGCAGCCATCAGCTGCGGGTGCATATGCAGGCGATAGGGCACCCGATCTTGGGCGATCCGCTTTATGCGACGGGTGCGGCGGCGGATTTCCCGCGTTTGATGCTTCATGCCGACAGCTTGAAAATCCGCCACCCCGAAACCGAGGCTGCGATGAATTTCTCTGCGCCCTGCCCGTTTTAGGGGGCCAAGCAATCTTGCATGCCGGTTTGCTTGGTTCTAAGTTCACGATGTTCTCGGGGCGGGGTGAAATTCCCCACCGGCGGTATAGCCCGCGAGCGCCCTTTTCAAAGGGGTCAGCAGATCCGGTGAGATTCCGGGGCCGACGGTATAGTCCGGATGGAAGGAACAACGGTTGGGGTGGTTTTACCGCCCCGATCGCGCCTTGGGGGCCTGACATGAAACGGGAAGGTTCCTATGATTAAGACATTGAAAATCGCTTTTATCAAAGCACGTTGGCACGCGGGCATCGTCGATCAGGCGCTGACCGGCTTTGCGGATGAAATGAAGGCCGCAGGGCAGGCCGCCGATATTGTGCCCTTTGACGTGCCCGGCGCGTTTGAGATGCCGCTCTTGGCGAAACGTCTGGCGCAAAAGGGTGGCTATGACGCCGTGGTTTGTGCGGCTTTGGTGGTGGATGGGGGCCTCTACCGGCATGATTTTGTCGCCGCCGCTGTGGTCACCGGGTTGATGGATGTGCAGTTGGAAACGGGCGTGCCTGTGTTCTCGGTATCCCTGACGCCGCATCATTTCCAACCCACGGATGAACACATCTCATTCTTCACCCAGCACTTTGTTAAAAAAGGGGCTGAGGCCGCGCAGGCCGTGCTTGCTGTTGCGGCGATTGATTTGGACGGTTGATCGGCCCGCCCCCCGTTACGGTGTAAATCGGGGGGCGTGACCGCCTATTCGAATTCCATTTCCTCATAGACGACGCCCGCGTTTTTGGTGGCCAGCTCCTCAAACGTATCGAGATGGCGATAGGCGGATTGGTCAACATAATAGGCATCCGTAAGGTCACCGCCATTGTCGATATGCGCGCCGATTACCGAACGCAGATGCACCAGATAATCACGGGTATAGCGGGTCACCTGGGCAAAATTGGTCGGATGGCCATGGCCGGGGATGACATAGGTCGGTGACAGATCGGTCAGCGGGCCTTCCCATGTCTCGATCCAGCAGCTTGTGCAGGTGCCTTGAAAAATCGGCGGCATGCGTTCGTGGAAGGCGATATCGCCCGCGATCATCAGGCCCTGTTCGGGCAACCACACCTGAATGTCACCGGCGGAATGGGCAGGGCCGAGGTGGAGCACCTCAATCTGGAAATTCCCCATGGTGATGTCGCGGCGGTCGGTAAAGGTCTCTGTCGGGCCCATCGGGACGGTCCCTTCGGCATTTTCCAGCGCATAGCTTTGCAGGCCGGCCATGGATTGCCCTGCGGTATCGGCAAATTCGGCGGCGGCATCGGCGTGCGCCAGAACAGGCACGCCTTGATCGATCCAGTAGTTATTGCCCAGCATCGCGTGGCCTTGGCCGTTCTCATTGATCACCAGTTTGACTGGCTGATCGGTGACGGTTTTGATCTCGCCATGCAGGGCTTTGGCCAAAAGGTAGGACGCGCCGGAATTGACCACGACCACGCCGTCGCCGGTGACGATAAACGACAGGTTGTTGTTATGACCCGCGTTTTCATAGGTGGGCGGAGCAGTGGCACCAATGGCGGAAAACACATGGGGGATCACCTCGACCGGTTTGGAATAAAGCACCGATTGCGGGTATTGGTCGGGGATATCCTCGGACGCAAAGGCGGGTGTCGCAAGCAGGAAAAGGGCAAGAAAACGCATGATTTATCCTTCGATATAGGTGTAGCTGTCGCCGTCACGGGTGGCATGGCCCAAACCGCCGGGCAGGTGGAACCCTGCGATGACAAGCTGATCCGCGGTGATCTGATCAAGCAGTGAGACCCGCGTTGCGGCCGCCAGATCGGGATCCTGATCCGAGGGTGACGCCGCATCGGGACGCAAAAATGCCAGATGATCGTTGGAGATGGCATCCCCCGTCACCAAGACCTTACCGCCAAGGATAAACGCCATATGGCCGGGTGTGTGGCCGGGGGTCAGACGTGCGGTGATACCGGCCAGCGGCTCTTCGCCATCCGCAAAGAACTGCAACTGATCGGCAATAACCTCCAACCTGCGGGCCGCCCCCACGGCAAAGCTGGCGCGGGCATCGCCGATGGTATGGACGGTGTTCGGGTCCATCCAATAGTCGAACTCGGCACGGCCCATAAGATATTCGGCATTGGCAAATTTCGGGTCGTCAAAATCATCCAAAAGCCCCCACAGGTGATCGGGATGCGCATGGGTGAAAACGACATGGGTGATATCATCATGCGAAAGACCCGCGGCCGCCAGCGCGGCCTCCAGCTTGCCCGCCGAGGGCATGAAGTCGGGGCCGGCCCCCACATCGAACAGCACATTACGCGTGCCATCCTGATAAAGCGTGAGGTTGCAGGGCGGGGTGTAGCTGTCGGGATCAAGGTTGAACTTTTGGCGGATGCCGGCCGCCTCGGTCGCGTCCAGTCCGGCCAGCACGAAATCGCCCGGCAGGGTAAGGTTACCATCCGACAGCATCGTCAGCTTTGCGTCCGGCAGGGTCATCGTGCTGGCGGCAAAGCCTGCGCGTGGCAGGGTAAGGGCGGCGACGGAAAGCGCCATAAAGTCACGTCGTTTCATAGGGGTCCCTTTCAGCAGATGGGTTGGCAGCGCACGGTTACGCGCCGAACATATCGGCGGTGATGCCCGCATACCAACCAAGGCTTTCCTCATAGGTGGCTTTGCGAAGGGCATCATCTTCGCCCCGCTGGCTGATAAAGCCTTGCACCGAGGCGATTTTTTCAGGCGTCGGCGCATAGCTGGCACCGACTTTCACACCGTCATCGGGCGCGATCAAAGACCAGCAGGTGTTGGAATATCTGGCCGGAAATACCTTTGATCCGGTCAGCGCGCCGCGGATATGATTGGCCGCGACTTTGGCCTGTGAATTCGCGGAAAAGGCCGATTTCGGCATATCCGCCTGATTGGTGGCATCGCCCAGAACATAGATATTCGTATCCGTTTTCGACAGCATGCTGTCGGCCTGGACAGGCGCCCATCCGCCCTCGGTCACATCCGCAAGGCTGGCGATATTGCCCGCGCGCTGTGCGGGGATGACGTTGCAGACATCGACTTTTTCAACCTCACCGTCCACCACAACCTCCATCGCGTCGGGGCGAACCTTCAGCATGTTACCGCCCATATCGGGACCGATGCGGGTGATCATGCCGGGGTAATGCCTGTCCCAGCCCTCCTCGAACAACGCCTGTTTGGAATAGCCCTCCTTGGGGTCGAGGATCAGGATCTTGGCCGTCGGGTTATGGGACTTCAGATAATGCGCGACCATCGAGATCCGTTCATAAGGGCCGGGCGGGCAGCGGTAGGGGTTGGGTGGTGCGACCATGGCAAAGGTGCCGCCTTCGGGCATCGCGGCCAGTTGCGCCTTTAAAAGCTGTGTCTGGCTGCCGCCCTTATAGGCATGGGGCATGGCATTTTGCGCCGCCAGCGACCATCCGGGAACCGAGCCTTCGACAAAATCAATGCCGGGCGACAGCACCAAACGATCATAGGGCATGACCACCCCCGAGGCGAGCGTGACCGCTTTGGCGTCGCGGTCCACGCCAGTTGCGAAATCATGCACGACGTTGACGCCGTACTCTGCGGCCAATGTGCCATAGCCGTGGCCAAGGCTTTTATACTCGCGAAACCCGCCCAGAAAGAGGTTGGAGAAAAAGCAGGTGTAATAGGTGCGGGTCGGCTCCACCAACACCACATCCAGCGCACCTTTGCTGTCCTTGGCCAAGTAGCGCGCGATTGTGGCCCCGCCTGCCCCCCCGCCGATGATGACCACACGCGGGCGGGTTCGGGCGATTACCATCGGCGCGGTGAGGGTTGCTGTCAGCGTGCCAATGAATAAGCGTCTGTTTAGTGCGATCATAAATCCTCCCGTTTCAGTTTGCGCCCGTCAGTTTTCGATTGTGGCGTAATAGGCGGCAAGTGCGGCGATTTCCTCATCCGACAGGCGGGCAGCCACCATCTGCATCACCGGATGGGGCCGCTGTTTGGCCCGATAGGCAAGCATGGCGGCTGTAAATTCCTTTGTGGGCCAGCGGGTGATGGAAGGGATCCCGTCAAACGATCCATCGCGCTGGTGGCAGGTGGTGCATTCTGCCGAAAGGTACTCTCCGTACTCCGCATCGCCAAGGGGCTGTGCCGCGGCGCCACCGGGAAGCGCCGCGAGAACAGACAGGAGGAAACGCGCCCCCCGTCCCATGTTATTCCCCGAAACTTGCGAGATAGGCGATGACGGCGTCCCGGTCTTCGGATTTTTTAAGACCGGCAAAGGACATCTTGGTTTTGGGCACGACGTCGCGCGGCTTTTCAAGATAGGCATGCAGGGTGGCATCATCCCAGATCATACCGCCCGCGCCCGCCTCAAGCATAGAGTCGGAATATTTGAACCCGTCAACAGTGCCGGCCGTGCGGTTGATCATCCCGTTCAGGGTCGGGCCGACACGGTGCTTGGCGCCCTCACCAACCTGATGGCAGGCGGCGCATTTCTTGAACACCTTTTCGCCGGCTGCGATCAGGGCGGGGTCAACAGTCGCTTCGACAACCGGCTCTGGTGCGGGTGCTTGGGCAGGTGCTTCGGCTTCTTCAACCGGCGCGTCATCGGTCAGGTCATTTGGTGTGACGTCCAGCACGGTCGCATGCATGGTAATCTCAACGCTCTCCTTGCAGTTTTCCATGCAGGCGGGTGCCGAGAATTGCGGATATTCCGTGGTTTCCCGATCATCGAGGAAGAACCCGCCCGCATTTGGCAGCTCAAAATCCGCAAGGTTTTCATGCGACAGAACGAAATCATCCTCAATCAGATCGTTGGAATAAAGGATATAGGCGACGATGGCATAGACGTCATCGGGCGCCAGGGTTTGCGCCGCGCCAAAGGGCATGGAGCGGTTGACGTAATCCCAAACGGTTGACACATGCGGCCAATAGCTGCCCACGGTTTTCAGCGGGTCCTTGCGGTCCAGCGTATTCATACCGCCCGCAAGTTTCGGCCAGTTGTCGATGCCCTCGGCAAAATCACCGTGGCAAGAGGCGCATTGATCGGCAAAGATTTCCTCCCCCACCAGCGCATCGCCGGACCCGACAGGAAGGCCCTTGCCGTCGGGGCGCACATCCTTGTCCCAGGCGGCGACTTCCTCGGGCAGGGCGGCACGGCCAAGGCCCAGTTTATCCGCCATGGCGGGGGTTGCGAGCAGGCTTGCAGCCAGCGCGAGATTAAGAAACTTCGACATTTTCAGCCTCCCCATTGGTTTTGACCCACCAGGTTTGAATAGCATTGTTGTGATAGACAGAGTTGAGCCCACGCACTTCGCGCAGCTGCGCCTTGGTCGGTTGCACATAGCCGGTGCTGTCGGTGACACGTGATTGCAACAGCATCTCTTCGCCCTGCCAGTTGTAATCGAAATAGAAACGGGTCAAGGCCATCTCCTGCCCCGGTGCGGCAAGCCGCGCCTTGGCCCATGTCTTGCCCCCGTCGACCGAGACATCAACGCCCGTAACCGCACCGCGCCCCGACCATGCCAGCCCGGTGATAACCAGGGGACCATGGCCGTGCTTGATCGGCATTTGCGGGCTTGGGGCGGTGATCACGGATTTCGCATCCATCACCCATGTCCATTTGCGCGAGGTGCCGTTTTCCATCGTATCGGTGTATTTCGAGGTTTCCTCACGGCTTTCCACCGGGGCATCGGTCACTTCCATCCGGCGCAGCCATTTGACCCAGAGGTTGCCCTCCCAGCCCGGAACGACCAGCCGCACCGGATAGCCATGCTCCATCCGCAGGGCCTCACCATTGGCCTTGAAGGCGATCATGCAATCGTCCAGCGCCTTTTCCATTGGGATCGACCGCCCGTTCGATGATGCATCGGCCCCCTCGACATAAAGCCAGTTCCCTTCGGGCTTGATGCCCGCCTCATCCAGCAATGTGCGCAGGGTGACGCCGGTATATTCCATATTATGGATCATGCCGTGGGTGAATTGCGACCCGTTAAGCTGTGCGCCGGCCCATTCCATCCCCGAATTTGCCGCGCATTCCAGAAAACAGGTGCGGGTGACGCGGGGAAAGCGTTCCAAGTCCTCATAGGTGAAGATCAAGGGCGTCTCGACCAGCCCGTTGATCATCAGCCGGTAATCTTCCTTGGCCAGCTCTATCGCGCCGGAGTGGTGGCGCTCGAATGCGCAGCCCTGCGGTGTGATCGTGCCATCCAGCGCGTGGATTGGCGTGAAGTTGATCGAGGAGATCACATCCGCCGTCAGCCATTCCACATTGCGCCGCACCACGTCCCCCTCAAAACGAATGGGCATGCCGTAGGGCGCATCATCGACGCCAAGGCCAAGGCCGGAGGCCCATTCCTGTACCTCGGTAATCAGGGGATCGGGGATTTGTGCAGCCGCGCCGCCCGCGACAAAGGCGGTGCCTGTCGCAGCACTTGCGGCCAGAAAGCCGCGGCGGGTTGTGCCGTTGGTGGGTTCGTTTGTCATGACGAAACCTTTCTGAAGCGGTTGGGTTTAGACGCCGGTCACATCGACCGAGGTATTGGGATCAAGTTTGACGGTGCCGATCTTGCGGATATGGTCCTCGACCACATCCCAGATCGGCGGGCCTTCGGTGCCTTCATTCACTGATGCCCAGCCGGCCACGATATAGGTCCGCGCAGGGTCAATCGCCTCGCCGGTTTTCAGCAGGGTCATATTGGAGATCCGGCTGCCGATGGGCTTGGAGACATCGATGGAATAGCCAAGACCGCCGACCCGCACCATATCGCCGCCCTGCTGGTAATAGGGGTCGGTGTTGAACAGGTTGTCGGCCACATCCTCCAGCACGACATTCAGGAACTCCCCCGTCATCTCGGTGCGGTAACAGTTGGGATAGGTCATGGAGGTGGCGTTGTGGATATCCTCACGGGTGATGTTTTCGCCGGGCATCACGCTGGCACCCCAGCGCACACCGGGGGACATGGCGATCTCGGCGTCACGCTCTGACAGCATGGCATCGCAGATCAGGTCATCCCATGTGCCGTTGAAATTGCCACGACGGTAGAGCAGGCTTTCGGTCTTGCCGATCACCTCTTCCAGCTGGTCCTTGAAGGGCGCGCGTTCGGCGTCGATCAGCGCGGCCATCTCGGCATCGGGCGTAATCACATCCGCGAAAATCGGGATCAGCTTGTGGCGGAAACCCATCATCTTGCCGTCACGCACATCCAGATCGACGCGGGACACATATTTCCCGTGGCTGCCCGAGGCGATAAGGATGGTTTCACCGACCAGCACCGGCTCGGGGATCGCATCATGGGTGTGGCCGGTCAGGATTACGTCGATACCTTTGACGCGCGACGCCATCTTGCGGTCCACGTCAAAGCCG
The DNA here is from genome assembly GCF_001202025.1 of Pseudorhodobacter aquimaris. Classification (GTDB taxonomy): domain Bacteria; phylum Pseudomonadota; class Alphaproteobacteria; order Rhodobacterales; family Rhodobacteraceae; genus Pseudorhodobacter; species Pseudorhodobacter aquimaris. Next base: position 59,721 of record NZ_LGHS01000052.1, on the reverse strand, counting down.
TTATGCGACAGCACAACAACCAGATCGGCCCCCGCAGCGCGCACCTCTTCGACCATTTCCTGCATACGCTCATCACGGATGCCAAAGCTGTATTCAGGGAACATCCAGCCGGGGTTGGCGATCGGCATATAGGGGAAGGCTTGCCCGATAACGGCAATTTTCGCGCCGCCACGCTCAAACCAAGTGTAGGGCTCAAAGGCGGGTTCATCCCATTCGGCATCAAAGATATTCTGCCCAAGGAATGGGAAGGGCAACGCGTCGACGATTTCCTTCACGCGCTCAGTGCCCAAGGTCCATTCCCAATGCGAGGTCATCGCCTCGACGCCAAGTTTGTTCATCACATTGACCACATCCTGACCCTTGGTCAAAAGTGAGGTCATGGAGCCATGCCATGTATCACCACCGTCCAGAATAATCGCCTCGGGGCGCTCGGCGCGGATGGATTTGACGACCGTCGCCACACGGTCCATGCCGCCCATTTTGCCATAGGTCTTGCCAAGGGCGATGAAATCTTCATGGGTCAGGGCATAGGCCTCAGCGCTGCCGGGTTGCAGGTTGAACTCCTTGATGAAATCCATGCCGGTGATATGGGGCGGGATACCTTTGACATCGCCCACACCGATATTGATCTCCGGCTCGCGGAACCAGATCGGTTTGAGCTGGGCGTGGATATCGGTGATATGGATCAGCGTGACATTGCCAAAGGCGTCAAACTGCAAAAGCTGGTCTTGGGTCAAGGCCTGCTGTGCTGCAAGACGGGACCAATTGCCAACGCCAGATGCGCCATAAAGGGCGGATGCGGCCACCGAGGCCTGAAGAAACTCGCGCCGAGAGATCATAGGGTGATCCTTTCAAACAGACATGACCAAGCCAAGCGCCCAAAAGGCGGGAAGGTCGTTTCGGGTTTTAACTGGTTTCAAGAGTCCGGGCGCCCCGATCAAAGGCGCCCGGCGCGTTTAGTGACGAACGCCAACGCCTTCGACGGCCAAACCATTGCCACGCGATGCGACATAGAGCTCAAGCGCGTTGAATTCATCCGAACCGATCGCAAAGGTTTCGGCGCGGGTATCACGCACACAACCGACAAAGCGACCCTGAGCGGTCACAAGCCCTGCATCTTTCAAACGGTACAGAGGGAAGCCATTTGTATGGCCTTGCGACAGGTGATCCGAACGGATGTAGTTGCCGTTGTTATCCTCATGGCAATTGGCGCAAGACAGCTCCAACTGGCCATAACGAGTATAGTAGATTTCCTTGCCCAATTCATAGAACGGGGCGGCAGGACCGTCGATGGCCACATTCACCAATTCGCCGCGCGATTGCAGCGAGATCAGCGCCATCATATCCGTCATGTCACCGCCTTTGGGGTTCCATGCCTCGGCACCCATACGGGTGGTGCGGCAGTTGTTGACGTAAGCCTCTATATTCATCAGCTTGCCGGTTTCCGCATCGACGCGCGGAATGACAGGGCGCAGGCCCGCCATGCTTTCGGGGCCTTCATGACAAGACGCGCAGGACTTCCCCTCGGTCCCGTCAACAGCGTTCCATGTATCAAGCCCGCGATCCACAAAGATCATGCCGGGATTGTCGAAATCATCGGCCTGCATGGCGCGGGTTTCGGTATCACGGAAATGCCAACCGGAAATCAGTTCTGGCAGCGCACCGTCAAGATGGGCTGGCGCCTCGGCTGTGGTCTTGATTTCGACACCGTCGATGACGAGCTTGTCATCGACCGGGTCTGCGATGGCCATGCCGGTTAAGGCAAGGCCAAAGAGTGCGGTTGCGGCTAGTGCCGTCTTGATTCTCCGCGGCTTCATATTGTCTCCTCCCTCTATGTGGCTGCGGAAATCAGGCGATTTCGATTGACTTGCTCTCTTCATAGACAGAGCCGTCATCATCATACCAAGTGAACTTGAATTCACCCGCTTCGGGAACCACGGCCTCGAACTCGATATAGGGGTTCGTGGAAATTGCTGGTTCCAGCGTCGCGTCAATCACGTTCTTGCCGTTAAAGTCGCAAGTGAAACGGTTGATGATGGACCGCGGGATAACAGCGCCTTCCTTGTCCTTGCGCTGACCGGATTCCATCGGGTGGCTGATCAGCGTTTTCAGTACAATCGCTTCGCCAGCCTTAGCTGATTTCGGCACTTTTACGCGGGGTTTTACATTATCTGCCATGTCAATATCTCCCTAAATCAGCCGCCGCAGCCGCCGATGGTGACTTTCACTTCCGAAGACGCGCGTACGAAACTGCCATCTGCCAGCTGGGCAATGGCGATCACGTCTTGTGTCTGGGACAGACGAATACGGGTCGAGGCCATATGCGCCCCTGCCAATTCGCCAAACTTGAAGGTTGCGACCGCAGGGGTCGGGTTGCCGGCGGCCAGCACCAGAATGGCGACGGCATCGGGGGCATCAACAGATACGGGAACCGTATTGCCGTTTTCCGCGATTTCCGGGGCGGTCAGGGTAACGCCGGGTCCGGTGCCAACCTCGGCACCACCGGTAAAGGCCGCAACAGCCTCGTCAACGCTTGCCAGTGCAAGCGAGGGGATCGCGGCGGCGGCCACGCTTCCCAAGGCCAGCGCCAGGGCTTCTCTTCTGGAAAAGTTCATCTTTTCACTCCTCAGTCACGTCCGGATCGTGCCGGACAGGGGTGTTGGGTTATTCTTTGAACGTCAGCAGATAGGCGACAACGTCTTCGACCTGCTGGGCGTTAAGGATCGGTGCAAGCGGCTCTGCGCCCGCCTTGCCGGTGTAGTCGTCACCGGGGCGGATATAGCCGGATGATTTGTAAAAGGCCGGCATGACCGTCCCTTCGAAGGTCATTTTGGCATTGCCGACAAGACCACGAAGCTGGGCTTCGGTCCAGCGGTCTGCGGCACCATCAAGGGCGGGACCCACATCACCTGGAAAGGGAATATCCTTGGTGATCTCGGCCGCATGGCACGCCACACAGTTGCCCAAGGCGGCCGTGCTAAAGACCCGCTTGCCCTCCTCCGGGTTGCCGGGATTGCCGGACAATGATTGTGTAATTGCGCCATCCGTGAATTCCACGTCAGCCGGCGCAGTCTGAGCTGTGACAGCGCCTGCGCAAAACACAGCAGCAGCCATACCAAATAAAATTTGGCGCTTCATTCGAAGTCCTCCCTGTTTCCTCCGAATCCAAGGATAGACCAAGCTTGGCGCTTTGCGCAATAATGATATTTAAATTATTGCATATCTTCGCAATCACGGTTGCAAAGCAAGGTGTTACTGGCCTGGAACAACCAGTGTGCGGGCAAGATACTTCTGAAAGTGTTCGCCGGATTCGTACTCTTTGTCTTTGACCCAAGTCAAAAGAGCGCCAGTTGTGCCCTTGCCAAATGCTCCGGGCATAGAGACGATGGCCGCCTGCTGTGCGGTTTGGCCCTCTGTCACCTCTTGGGGGAAGAACATCATTGTGGGGGTAAAGACCACGCCCCAGCGCTGTGCCATTTCTTTTTCCGGCAGGGCGGTGCCGTCAAAATCGGTCACCTCGACATCGCCAAAAAGGTTCAACTGGACCACAAAATAGTTATCGCGGATCAGCCCATTGATGGCGGGGTCGGGAAAGACCTCTTCATGCATCTTGCTGCAATAGATGCAGCCGCGCTGTTCCCAGATTACCAACAGGCGCTTGCCTTCGGCATTTGCCTCGGCCAGATCGTCACGTAGATCCTTGAAGGTATCGCGCAGCCATTCGGGCTTATGCAGCCCGTCATCACCCAATTCGGCCGCCGAAACCGGCAGGGCAAGGGCAAGCAAGGTTGCAAGCGTGGCGAAAATGCGGGTCATAAAATCCTCCTGATTTATTTAAGCGTGGCGGACCAGTCAAAATGCCGGATCATGAAATCGGCGATATAATTCACTGAATTGGTCGCGATGAGGATGGCAAAGAGCACCAGCATCGCCCCCATGATCTTTTCCACATGGCCAAGATATTTGCGGTTGCGCCCGACCCAGGCCAGAAACGGCTTGGCGAAAAATGCGGCAATCACAAAGGGCAAGGTCATCGACAGCCCGTAAACCAGCAACAAGCCACCGCCTTGCCACAGATCCCCCGATCCCGAGGCCATGAACAGGATCGCAGCCAGGGCCGGGCCTACGCAAGGTGTCCAGCCAAAGCCGAAAGCAAGCCCCATCACATAGGCGCCTATCAGGCTGGAGGGTTCTGTTTTCGCCTCGATCCGCGCCTCTCGGTACAGGAACGGCACCTTGATGACGCCCAGAAAATGCAGGCCAAACACAAACAGTACCGCCGCCGCGACATAGGAAAGCTGCTCTTTCCACTGGATGAACGCGGTGCCAAGCGCCGTCGCCCCCAAGCCCAAAAGCACAAAGATCGAGGTCACCCCAAGCGCAAAGGCAATCGCCGATCCCACCAACCGTTTTTGCGCACCGGGCGCGATTTCACCGTCGCCGCGCAATTCCTGCATCGAGATGCCCGCCATATAGGACAGGTAAAACGGCACCATCGGCAAAATGCAGGGCGATAGAAAGCTTAATATACCGGCCAAGGCCGCCCCGCCGTAACTGATCTCAAACATATCTGACCTCTCCCAGACCGATCCTTGACATAACAGCCCCCTGCAGGCGACAGGGGCGGTCCCCCCGAAGGGGCTTGCGCCAGTGATGATTCATATTACAATGTGAATATATTTTAACAGGCCGTCAATCATGCTCATCCCTGCGCGACTTTTTCTTTCCCGCCTCCACCATGTCGTGATGACGCTTGCCCTGGCCCTGGCGCTGGGCCTTGGCGCGGTCGGCAGTGCGGCTTGGGCGCAGGATTTCACGCTTTATATGGTGGAACAGGCGGGCTGCATCTATTGTGAGCGTTGGAATGAAGAGGTGGGTGAGGCCTATCCGCTGACCGCCGAAGGCCGCGCCGCGCCCCTGCAACGGATCGATCTGCGCGACCCGATCCCCGAGGGGGTTACATTCACCCGCCGCGCTGCCTTTACGCCAACCTTTGTGCTGATCAAAGACGGTCAGGAAGTGGGCCGACTTGAGGGCTATGCGGGGGATGAATTCTTTTGGGTCCTTCTGGCAGATATGCTGGAAAAGGCCGGGGCGACGTTGGAGTAACTGTGGCGGTTTTCTTTGCGAAGCTGTCTTGGCATGTGCAATAAGCACAACAGGAAATAACGGCCCATGACAAATAAGGGCCCGCGGATGAGGAATGCAAGGCGTGCCATCTGACACAGCGAGATCAGACGATACCCAAGCGCAGGACGCCACCTGCGCCGCGATCCCGCCTGAGAAAATGCTGGAGAACGCCTATGAGGCGGCCAATTTTCTGAAGGCGCTGGCGCATGAGGGGCGCTTGATGATCTTGTGCCACCTGTCATCGGGGCCAAAAAGCGTGACAGAGCTGGAAGGCTTGCTCTCGTCGCGCCAAGCGGCCGTAAGCCAGCAGCTTGCGCGGTTGCGGCTGGAGGGGCTGGTTTCTGCAAGGCGTGATGGCAAGGCGATTTTTTATTCTCTGCATGATCCCAAAGTCACCCGGGCCGTGGCCCTTGTCTATGATATGTTTTGCAAACCGGGCTGAGCCCCGCATGTTAAAGGGGCTGTGACATGGAAGAGATACCATTTGGCGTTTGGGCAGCCTTGGCAGGTTTGATTGCCGGTGTGGTGCTGGGGCTTTCGGCACGCTTGGGGGATTTCTGTACGTTAGGCGCGCTGGAATCGGCGCTTTATGGTGAAGATCAGCGTCGCTTGCGGCTTTGGGGTGTGGTTCTGGCCGTGGCGATTTTTGGCACCCATCTGGCGGCTGCTGCGGGGATGATCGACATCGGCGGTACGTTTTACCATCAGATCGCGTGGAATCCGCTGGCCTCTATCGCGGGCGGGTTGTTGTTTGGCTATGGGATGGCGATGGCGGGGAACTGTGGCTTTGGCGCGCTGGTGCGGTTTGGCGGTGGGGATTTGCGGTCGCTTGTCGTGGTCGTTGTGATGGGGATTTTTGCCTTTGTCGCGCTGTCCGGCCCCTTGGCCCCGATGCGTGACGCGCTGTTTCCGCAAATGGATGCGACCGGCCCGCAGGGGATTACCCATACCTTGGGGATGCCGCCATTGATTACGGCGGGGGTGGTGTCGCTTGGCCTGTTGATCTGGGCATTGGCGCATCCGGGCCTGCGCGGATCACCGCGACAGTTGATGTGGGGCGTGGCGGCGGGGGCGGCTGTGGTCTGGTCCTTTGCAGCGACGACATGGCTTGCGGATGAAAGCTTTGGCGCGGTGCAGGTTGAAGGGTTGTCCTTCACCGCACCGCTTGGCCGGACGCTGATCTGGCTGATGACCTCTACCGCCGGCGGGATTTCCTTTTCGGTGGGGACGGTTTGCGGGGTGATGCTGGGTGCTTTGGCCGGGTCGCTTTGGCGCGGGCTGTTCCGCTGGGAGGCCTGTGAGGACCCGCGCGAATTGGGCCGTCAGGTCTCGGGCGCTGCGATGATGGGCGTGGGCGGTGTGACGGCGCTGGGGTGTTCGGTGGGGCAAGGGGTTTCGGCCTTTGCCACGCTGGCGTGGTCCGGGCCGGTGACATTGGCCGCGATTGCATTGGGGGCAATGTTCGGGCTGCGCCGCTTGATCGGCGGGTTCCAGCCGGAATAGGGGGGCTTTGCCGCCCCCCTAAAGGGTTATCCGCGCAGGGTGCCGCCCGTCGCCTTGCTGACCTTTTCGATGATCTTGGCGCTTACTGCCTCAATATCCTTATCGGTCAGCGTGGTCTGGGTCGGCTGCAGGCGCACGGTTAGGGCGATGGATTTCTTGCCCTCACCCATCTGGGCCTCGGCCTTTTCGCCGGTGAACTGGTCGAACAGGCGCACCTCGGCGATCAGGGCTTTGTCGGCACCTTGGGCGGCGTTCAGCGCGGTCAGCGCCTCAACCCCCTTATCCACGACAAAGGCGAAATCACGTTCGACGGCTTGCAGGTCACTGATCGTCAGGGCCGGACGCGTGGTGGTTTTGGCCTTTGGTTGCGGCACCTTGGCGGGATAGACGGTAAAGGCCATGACTGGCCCTTTGATCCCCATTTCGGTGACGATCTTTGGATGCAGCTCACCGTAGGTCGCCAAGGCGTTCGGTCCCAGCGCGATGGTACCGGCACGGCCCGGATGGAACCATGCGGGAACCTTGCGGTTGATCTGTGCACGGGCAGGCGCACCGAGGGCGGCCAGAACCGCCTCGGCATCGGCCTTGGCATCATAGATATCGACCGGACGACGAGAGCCATAGGGATCACGCGGCGCGTTATGGCCAACAAGGATACCGGCGGCCTGGGTGTGTTGCTCACCGGGTTCGCCGCCCGAAAAGGCAGGGCCAACCTCGGCCAGTTGCATATCCATAAAACCGCGCGCCTGATTGCGGGCCGCGGCACGCAAGAGGCCGGGCAAAAGATCAGGGCGCAGATGCGACATCTCGGAGGAGATCGGGTTGTCCACCCGCACCGCATCCGTACCGCCGCCGAACAATGTGGCCGAGGTTTGATCGATAAAGCTGTAGGTCACACATTCGTTATAGCCCAAAGCCGCAAGAGTGCGCCGTGCGCTGCGTTCCCGGATCTGGGCAGGCGTCAGAATGGGGGCAGGCACGCCTGCCTGTGTGCGCGGCAGGGGCTTACCCACCAGTTTTGACAAGGAGGCAACGCGGGCGATTTCCTCAACCAGATCGGCCTCTCCCTGCACATCGGGGCGCCAAGAGGGCGGTATGGCCTGATCGCCGTTCAGGGTGAAGCCCAGTGCCGTAAGCGTTTGGCGCTGTTCGGATTCCGCAATCTCCATCCCGACCAGCGAGCCGGTGCGTGCGGCATCGAATTTGTAGCTGCGCGCGGTGTCGATTGCGGCCCCGTCGGTAACAACGGTGGACGCCTCACCCCCGCAAAGATCGAGGATCATCTGTGTCGCCAGATGTAGTCCCGGCAGGGTAAAGGCCGGATCCACGCCCCGTTCAAACCGGTAACGCGCGTCGGAATTGATTTTCAGCGCCCGGCCCGTCGCGGCGATGGTGATCGGGTCCCAATAGGCGGATTCGAGGAATACATCATTGGTCACCTCTGTACAGCCCGAGGTCTCTCCGCCCATGATACCTGCCAGCGATACCGGCGCAGTATCATCGGCAATGACCATCTGGCCCGCGCGCAGGGCATAGGTCTTGTCGTCAAGCGCCAACAGGGATTCCCCCTCAGCCGCCATACGAATTTGCAACCCGCCCGAGAGTTTTGCCACATCAAAGACATGCAGCGGACGGTTGAGGCCCACGGTAAAATAATTGGTGATATCCACCAAAGCCGAGATCGGGCGCAGGCCAATGGCCCGCAGACGCGCCTGCAACCACGCAGGGGAGGGGCCGTTTTTCACGCCACGGATTACGCGGCCGGTGAAATGCGGCGCGGCCTTGGTCTTGAGGTCGGCATCGATCGTGACGGTGACGGGGCAAGGGAAATCACCTTTGATCTCCGATACATCCATCGGCTTGAGCGTGCCCAGACCGCGTGCCGCCAGATCGCGTGCCAAGCCGCGCACACCCAATCCGTCAGGACGGTTCGGGGTGATCTTTACGTAAATCATCGGGTCGTTCAGCCCGCGGTAGTCGATAAAGCGTTCGCCCAAAGGTGCGTCTTCGGGCAGGTCAATGATGCCGTCATGATCATCCGAGAGCATCAGCTCACGCTCCGAACACAGCATCCCGTTGCTGTCGATGCCGCGAATATTGCCGGGCTTCAGGTCAACGCCGGTGCCGGGCACATGGGTGCCAACGGGGGCAAAGACACCAACCAGACCGGTGCGCGCATTGTGCGCGCCACAAACAACCTGCACCTCTTCGGGCGCAGATCCGGGACCGCCGGGAAAGGTTTCGACACGGCACAGACGCAGACGGTCGGCATTGGGGTGCTGCACCGCCTCAATCACGCGGCAGATGCGGAATGCGCCCAGCGTATCTGCGGGGTTCTCGACGCCCTCCACCTCATGGCCCAGATCGGTGAGGGCATATAGAATGTCATCAAGCGATGCGGTGGTTTCCAGATGATCCTTGAGCCAGGACAGGGTGAATTTCATGGCAGAGCCCTTTTTATCGTGCAGCGGGGGAAGCGGCCGGTTCTATCCCGCCTCAACCCATTTTTAGACTGGTCTCATATAGCTTATGCAGGTGCATTGCAAAAGGTGGTACGATTAAGACGGCGGATTGGAAAGGCCGGATCGACAGAATTCGGCGTAATATGCCTGTGGGTTGACGCCGAATGTACAATAGAAAATGGCCGCGACGGGTGGGGCGCGGCCATTGTAGAGTTTTTGCCAAGCTGTGCGGGGATGTGGTGCCCCGGCCGCCCGGATCAGCCCTTTTTCGGCGGGACGAACCGTTTGCTGGTATCTGTTGCTCTTGGCTTGTTCGGCTTGGCAAAGGGTTTGCCAGCTCCGGGCTTTCCGCCTTGCGACTTGAACCCTGCCGAGCGTGATTTGGGCGCCGCTGCGTCGGCTTTCCAACGTGGCTTGCGCTCGCCGCCCGCCTCAGGGCTGGCGCCACGTGGCGCATAAGGTTTGGCACCATCGGCACGTTTGGTATGGGGTTTCGCGCCCTCGGGGGCTTCGGCCTTTTTGGCATAGGGTTTGCGCGGCGCCGCGTCGCGTTTTTCCCAAGGTTTACCGTCACCTGGTTCGCGTTTTACCCATGGCTTTTTGGCACCATCGGCGGCATGGGGCTTTTTGGCCCCGTCAGGTTTTGGGCCGCGCTTTGGCTTATCGTCCTTATAGGCCTCATAGCCTTTGGGCGCGCCGGTATCGGGCTTCCAGTTGCTCTCGGGTTTGGGGGCGTTTTCACGCTTTGTATAGGGTTTGCGCTCTGGCAACGGGGCGTCATCTTCGACAAAACGGGATGGTTTTGGCTTATAGGCAGGCTTTTCACGGGGCGCGCGAGCAGGGCGTTCGGGACGCTCAAGCGATGGTTCACCGTCCATGCGGGTCATCGAGACACCTTCTTCAAGGTTAACACCGCTGCCGAATTTATCGGCCACGCCCTTGCCGATCTGCACATATGTCAGGTCATGCTGCACGCGAATCGCGCCGATGCCGTCCTTGGTGATGCCGCCTGCTTCGCAGATTTTGGGCAAAAGCCAGCGTGCCTCGGCGCGGCCTGTGTGGCCGACCGAGATCGTGTACCAGACCGATGCGCCGAATTCGCCGCGTGGTTTTGGTTCTGGCCGTTCTCCGGGTTTTGCCACATCGGACAGAACCTCGGGCGAGGACCGGCCTTGACGCCAGAGCGATACAAACGCCGAGGCCACCTGTTCAGGTCCGAACCGGTCCAGCAACAAGGCCCCCAGCTCGGCGTTTTCACCGTCATTAGGCCCCAATGCGGGATGCTCCAAGATGCGCTGGTCGTCGCGTTCCTGCACTTCCTCAGCAGAAGGGGCGGCCCCCCATTCGGCCACAACCTTGGCACCTTGCAGCAAACGCTGTGCCTTGCGGAATTCACTCGGGGCAACGATCAGCGCCGAAACACCCTTGGAACCGGCGCGGCCTGTCCGGCCCGAACGGTGCAGCAATGTGTCAGAGTTGCTTGGCAAATCGGCGTGGATCACCAGCTCCAACCCCGGAAGGTCGATGCCGCGTGCGGCCACATCCGTGGCGATACAAACCCGCGCGCGCCCGGTCCGCAATGCGGTCAGCGCGTTGGTGCGTTCCTGCTGCGACAGCTCACCTGACAGGGCCACAACCGCAAAGCCGCGATTGCCCATGCGTGCCATCAGATGGTTCACATTGGCGCGGGTTTTGCAGAATACGATCGCGGTTTGCGCCTCATAGAAACGCAAGAGGTTAAAGATCGCATGTTCGCGGTCACGGACCTGAACCGAAAGGGCGCGGTATTCGATGTCGACGTGCTGCTTGGCCTCACCAGCGGTCTGGATGCGCAGCGCGTCAACTTGGAAATCCTTGGCCAAGGCTGCAATCGCTTTTGGCACGGTGGCTGAAAACATCAGCGTGCGGCGCTCTTCTGGCGCTTGGGACAGGATGAATTCCAGATCATCGCGGAACCCGAGGTCCAGCATTTCATCGGCCTCATCCAGCACGGCGGCCTTCAGCCCCGACAGGTCAAGCGAGCGGCGTTCGATATGGTCGCGCAAACGGCCTGGCGTGCCCACAACGATATGCGCGCCCTGATCCAGTCGGCGCTTTTCTGTGCGGTAATCCATACCACCGACACAGGTGGCGATCTTGGCGCCGGCCTCACCGTAAAGCCACTCCAGCTCTCGGGCGACCTGCAATGCCAGTTCGCGCGTTGGCGCAATAATCAGTGCGGCGGGCACATCGGCGAACAAAAAGCGGTCGGCACCCGCCAGCAAATCTGGCGCGATGGCGATCCCGAAGGCCACGGTTTTGCCGGATCCGGTTTGCGCCGAAACCAACAGGTCGCGCCCTGCGGCCTCATCGGCCAGTACGGCTTCTTGTACGGGGGTAAGGCTTGCATAGCCCTTGGCATCCAGCGCCGCAGCCAATGGCGCGGCGATATTCATATTTTCGATCATGTATTCTGCCTAATCAGAGGGGCGATATTGCCCGTTAAACGGCCGCCACACCCCTGACTGACACAGGCCTCCTCGCCTGACAGCACCGGAATATCTTTGGGCCAAGCGCGCCTGATAACGCCAAACCGGCCAAGAGTCCATGAAAACTATTGACCAAACGAGGTTTCGGGCGATCACGAAAGGCACCCCCTTTCCCCTTGGCCGTAAACAAACTAGTTTGGAACGATCGAAATAACGCATGCGGAGCATCGTAATGACCCAACGTCTTCACCTCGTCTTTGGCGGCGAACTGATCAGCACCGAAGGCACGACCTTCAAAGATCCTGACAATATCCACATTGTCGGAATGTTCCCCAATTACGCAACGGCCTATACCGCGTGGAAAGCCGAGGCGCAGCGCACCGTGGATGAGGCGCAGACGCGTTATTTCATCGCCCATATCCACCGCCTTCGTGATGAGGACCAGCCAGGCTCTCCGACCGAAGAACTTGGCGCGTGATGGTCGGCGATGGCCTATTCCCTTGGCCTGACGCTTTATAATCTTGCGAACCGCAGGGCCGCGGCCTCTGATGCTGCGCGCCCGCCCCGACCTGCGGGGCGGCTGGTGTGGCTACATGCGCCCGCGCGAAACAATCTGCCGCAAATCACCGGGTTGGCCCGCAGGCTGGAGGAAGAGCACGATCTGAATATCCTGCTGACCAGTGATGCCGCACCCGACCTGTCCCATCCTGGGGTGATCTGGCAGCCCACGCCCGCCGATAACCCGGCAGAGGTAAGGCGGATGCTTGATCATTGGCGCCCCGATGCCATCGTGCTGGCCGAAGGGCAGTTGCGCCCCGCCTTGCTCCATGGGGCATATGAGCGGCGCATTCCTTCGGTTTTGGTTGATGCCCGCACGCCCGCCATCATGCAGGGGAATGAGGGCTGGTGGCCGGGTCTGGTGCGCGGGCTGCTAGGGTCAATGAATGCCGTGCTGACGGTTGACGGCCCCTCTGCGCGTGCGTTTCGCCGGGCAGGGGCGCCGACCAGCATTGTGAAGGTGACCGGACGAATGGAAACCCCCAGTGCGATTTTGCCCTGCGCTGAGGCGGAGCGCGCCTATATCGCCACCCAGTTGGCAACCCGCCCCGTCTGGTTTGCGGCCGGCCTACCAGAAGCAGAAGAGGCCGCCGTCATCGCCGCCCACCGTGGCGCGCTGAGGGTGGCGCATCGGCTATTGCTGATCCTATCCCCGCAAGATGCGGCCCGCATACCGGCGCTGGCCGCCGATCTGGAACAGGATGAGCACTGGGTCGTTGCCTGCCGTTGCCATGACGACGATCTGGAGGCGGATGTGCAGGTCTATATCACCGAGCCGGGGGTGGAATACGGGCTGTGGTACAGGCTTGCCCCGGTCACCTATCTTGGCGGTGGCATGGGAGAAGGCGGCATCAACCGCGATCCGATGGAGGCCGCTGCACTTGGCTCTGCGATATTGCACGGCCCGCGCGCTGGGCGGTTCGGGACCACGCTGGGGCGGCTTGCCTCGGCGCAGGCCACCAGCCTTGTGCGCAACGCCGCCGAATTGCGCCGCGGGTTGATAGAGCTGTTGTCCCCCGACCGTTCCGCTCGTTTGGCACAAGCGGCTTGGACCGTGGAATCCGACGGGGCAGAGGCGACCGATACGGCGATCAAAGTGATATGTGACTTGCTGGAAAGGCAAAGCTGATGCAGGCCCCCGGTTTTTGGTACACTGCGCCCGATGCGCCGGGATGGCGTGCGCGGCTGTTGGCGCCGCTTGGCTGGGCCTATGGTGCGGCCACGGCACGAAGGTTGCGCAAAGGCGCGGGGTTCAAGGCACAGGTTCCGGTGATCTGTGTGGGCAATCTGAACGCGGGCGGCACCGGCAAAACGCCAACAACCATCGCCTTAATTGAACGGTTATTGGCGCGCGGTGTTGCGGTGCATGTGGTCTCGCGCGGCTATGGCGGGCAGTTGCGGGGGCCAGTGCGGGTTTCAGAGCGGCTCCATACCGCCACGGATACGGGTGATGAGCCGCTGTTGCTTGCCGCCTTTGCACCCACTTGGGTGGCGCGCGACCGTGCGGCGGGTGTTATGGCGGCGCAAGAGGCGGGCGCGCAGGTGATCTTGCTGGATGACGGATTTCAGAATCCATCAGTTGCCAAGGATCTGTCCTTGGTCGTGGTCGATGCCGCGCGCGGCTTTGGCAATGGCCACTGCCTGCCCGCAGGCCCGTTGCGAGAGCCGGTGCCTGTGGGATTGGCCCGCGCGGATTTAGTGCTGTCCATCGGGGGGGATGAGGCCCAGCTCGGTTTTGCCGACATTTGGGGTGATGCCCTGCATCTGCCGCATGTGACCGGCCGGTTGGAGGTCTTGCAGATGGGCATGGACTGGACCGGCGAAAAGGTTCTGGCCTTTGCCGGTATCGGCCATCCAGAGAAATTCTTTGCCAGCCTGCGGGCCACGGGGGCCAACCTGCTGCGGGCAGAAGGGTTGAGCGATCACCAACCCTTTACCGATGCGCTGCTGCGGCGGCTGTCGCATGATGCGGCAGGCTTGGGGGCGCAGCTTGTCACCACGGAAAAAGACGCGGTACGCCTGCCCGCCGTTTTCCGGCCCAAGGTGCTGACATTGCCGGTCCGGCTGCGTTTGACCGATTGGACGGTGCTGGATGCAGCTTTTGACCGGCTCGGGTTGTGATTGCGGGGTCAGGCCCTAGCCGTGCAGCTTTTGGGTGATTTCGGCTACGATCCGGGGGACCGGCTGGTCGATGTCCACCGTGATTGCGGGTTCTTCGGCGGTTGGGGGCTCCAAGGTGGCGAATTGGCTTTGCAGCAGGGTCGCGGGCATGAAATGCCCCGACCGCGCCGCCATACGCGCGGCAATCAGGTCTCGGCTGCCCTTTAGGTAGATAAAGCAAACCGGCCCGCCTGCATGTTCGGCAATACGGTTGCGATAGCTTTTGCGCAGGGCCGAACAGCCCAGGATCCCCGGATCGGCCAAGGCCGCGCCAACCTTTGCCAGCCAAGGCCAGCGATCAGCATCCGTCAGCGCCTCGCCTCGAGCCATCTTGGCGATATTGGCCGCCGGATGCAGATCATCGCCGTCAAGATATCTCGTGCCAATGGCCCGCGCCAGCGCCACCCCGACCGAGGATTTGCCGCAGCCCGCGACCCCCATCAGCACATAGCGCCCGCTTGCCAATCGCATCCGCAAGATCTAGGCCGGGTCTGCGCCAATCGCGGCCAGCATCGCCTCTGCCACCTCGATATCCTGAATGCCGGTGCCAGAGCCGACGCCAACACCGCCAACCAGCATCCCGCCCATATAAATCGGCAAACCACCCGCAAGTCCGGTCACGGCACCATTGCTGGCCTGTGCAAGTGCTGTGCGTATCCCCTCGGGGATATTGGCGCTTTGGGCGCCGGTGCTGGCCGCTGTCTGTGCCTTGGCACGGGCCGAGCGCAGCGACAGAAACTTGGCCCCGCGCATCCGCAAAACCCCCAGATCAACGCCCGAGGCATCCACGATCACGAGGCATTGCGGCTGGCCCATCGCCTCGGCCTTGGCACAGCCTGCGTCCAGCATCGTGATGATCGCGGCGTTGCGCAGTGTTTTTGTGTCTTCGGTAAATCCCATAGCCATCCCTTTATTTGACCCATGCCGAGCGGCAGGTTGCCGCTAACAAAGCAGCCCTGCAAAGAAACTGCAATGGGCCAGAGGCCTGCCATCATCGACATGCTACGATCTGCCCTGCATCATTCGGCCCCAACACCAATCCGCAGGGGGCGTATGCGCCATGACCCAATCCTAAATCGACCTGGCCGCCGCACTGCGACAAGGCCTGCCCTAAGCTTGGGGGGCGCTTTGATTGGGCGGGCGGTGATGAGTTTTGCTGTGCGCTTCCTCTGCAAGCAATTGTCAAAACCTGGCGCGGGGGATGCAATATAGGTTGGGCAATTTGGAATGTTACGACGACGACCTTGGCCGAGGATCTCATGGCGATGTTTGGTGACAGGCGGGCGATCACAAAGCGATCGCTATGGCTTGGCAATATGGGGGTGCCGCGCGTATAAGCAGACCTCTAACCGCACCAGCCGAAAGCATGACCTGATGACCATTCACCTGCATCGCAACGACCTGCCCGACGGGCTTGACCTTGGCAATCTCGTCGCGATTGATACCGAGACGATGGGCCTTGATCCACGCCGTGACCGGCTGTGTGTTGTGCAACTTTCGGCAGGGGACGGGAATGCGCATCTGGTGCAGATCGCCAAGGGGCAAACCGCGGCCCCCAATCTGGAACGGCTGCTGACCGATCCGAATGTGACCAAGCTTTTCCACTTTGGCCGCTTTGATATTGCCGCGCTGCAAAATGCCTTTGGGGTGGTGACGGCGCCTGTCTGGTGTACCAAGATTGCCTCGCGGTTGGTGCGGACCTTTACCGACCGGCACGGGCTAAAGATATTGCTGTCGGAAATGGTGGGGGTCGATGTATCCAAACAACAGCAATCCTCTGATTGGGGTGCTGTGAAGCTGACCGAGGCGCAAAAGGAATATGCGGCCTCGGATGTGCTGTATCTGCACCGGCTCAAAGAGGCGCTGGAGGCGCGTTTGATCCGCGAGGACCGGATGGATCTTGCCAATCGGCTGTTCTATTTCCTGCCTACACGGGCCGAGCTGGACCTGATGGGATATGATACGCCGGTAGATATTTATCACCACTAAACAGCAGATATTGGCGAAAGCAGGGGCACGATGAGGCGGGATGACAATTTCCATTCGACCGCGGTGGCATGGCTCAAGGTCGCCTTGCCCTTGTTGGCGCTTGCGATTTTGTCGACCTTGTTTCTGGTGGCGCGCACGGTGGACCCTTCCGATGCGATTCCCTTTGCCGAGGTGGATATCGAGGACCGCGTGCGTGAACCGCGTTTGACCCAACCGACATGGGCCGGTGTAACCGACGATGGTGCCGCCCTGACCATTTCCGCCGATGAGGCCCGTCCACAGCAGGGGGATGCTCTTGGCGCCAGTGCCAATGCGTTGGTTCTGGATTTGCAGACACCAGACGGCGGCCGTGCCAATCTGGTTGCCGGTCGCGGCATGCTCGATTCCGATCAGGGGGTGCTGTTGGTGGACGGGGGCGTGACGGTGACCACTTCGACCGGCTATGAGGTGACGACTGATGCGATGCGTGCAGCGCTGGACCGCACCTCTCTGATCAGCGAAACGCCTGTGACAGGCACGGCACCGGCGGGGCAGATTACCGCAGGCGCGATGGAGATTTCCCAGCAACCCGATGCCCCCGGCCAGTATCTTCTTGTTTTCAAGAATGGTGTTAGGCTGCTATATACTCCCACAGGTAAATAAAGTTCAGGACAAGCCATGTTAAAGGTGTTTCAGGTTACCGTCGTTTTGGCATCGCTTGCCCTGTTTCCGGCCATCGCCAGCGCGCAAGGCGCGAGTGTGGCCTTTGGCGGGTTAAAGCAAGACACCACCCTTCCGGTTGAAGTGTCCGCCGATCAGCTTGCGGTCAGTCAGGCGGATGGCACGGCGATGTTCACCGGCAATGTTCTGGTGGGTCAGGGCGAAATGCGCCTGTCTGCGGGGCAGGTGAAGGTGGAATATACCGCCGATGGCACCGGGATCGCCAAGCTTTATGCAAGCGACGGCGTGACGTTGATCAATGCCACGGATGCTGCCGAATCGCGTGCGGCGGTCTATACCATCGACAGCGGCACTGTGGTGATGACCGGCGATGTCTTGCTGACCCAAGGCGGAAATGCGCTGTCGGGGCAAAAGCTGGTGATTGATCTGAAGGCCGGAACCGGCGTGATGGAGGGGCGGGTTCAGACCGTCTTTCAGCCGGGCAAGGCCCAGAACTGATGGCGTCCAAACCTGATCTATCTGTGACCGACGGGACAGCCGGCCTTTGCATCGAAGGTCTGCGCAAAAGCTATAAAAAGCGGCCCGTGATCCGCGATGTCTCGATGCAGCTTAATCGTGGCGAGGTGGTCGCCCTTTTGGGGCCGAATGGTTCTGGCAAGACCACCTGCTTTTACGCGATTGCGGGTCTTATCTCACCCGAGGGTGGGCGTGTGTTGATTGACGGCACGGACGTCACCAGCTTGCCGATGTACCGCCGCGCGCGGCTTGGCATTGGCTATTTGCCGCAAGAGGTCAGCATTTTCCGTGGCTTGAACGTTGAAGATAATATCCTTGCGGTGTTGGAGATTACGCTGGATGACCGCCACAAGCGGCGTGAGCGGCTGGAAGAGCTGTTGCTGGAGTTCTCGATCACCCACCTGCGCCGCGCACCTGCGCTGGCCTTGTCGGGTGGCGAACGGCGGCGGGTAGAGATTGCGCGCTGTTTGGCCGCCGATCCGAAATATCTGCTGTTGGATGAACCTTTTGCGGGGGTGGACCCGATTGCCGTGGGCGAGATTCGTCATCTGGTCAGCGATCTGAAACGGCGCGGGATTGGTGTGCTAATCACCGATCACAACGTCCGCGAAACGCTGGATATCGTGGACCGCGCCTATATCTTGCATGATGGTACCGTCTTGATGAGCGGCACCACCGAAGAGGTCGTGCGCGATGAAAACGTGCGCCGCGTTTATTTGGGCCAAAACTTCAAGATTTTCTGATCGCCGCCCCCTTGAAAATTTTTTATCGCAACCGGTGCGCCGAAACCGTGACAAATCTGACAGTTTTGCTACGACCCCATTGACAAGTTGCCCGTCTGTGTCGCCAAATACCTTGGATACAAGCGTGAACCGGACCAATCGGATTTTAGTGATGCCAAGGGTTAACTGCCCATTAACAAAAGGTATTAACCGGTTGCCCCGGTGCCGAAAACCCATCGGCAAGGCGTCTTGCACAGTGCAGGGCCACCCCTATGCCGGACCACGAAGGAGGGACTATGCGGTATCAGATCAGCGGTAGACAAATCGAAATTGGCGAGGCGCTTCAAACCCATGTGAAGGCCGAACTTGGCGAGACGGTTGAAAAATATGCCCTGCGCCCGACGGATGCCCTTGTGATATTTTCACGCAACGCACATGAACTGGTCTGTGAGGCGACAATCCACCTTTCCACAGGTCTGACCGCACAAGCACGCGGGCAGGCGAGTGAAGTCTATGCCGCTTTTGAGTCTTGCCGTGAAAAGCTCGACAAACAATTGCGCCGTTACAAGCGGCGTTTGCGCGATCATCACCGTGATCGCTCGACCCCGGTTGAGTTTGACGGCGGTTCGTCCTATATCCTCGCCTCGAATGAAGAGTATGGAGACGCAGAGCCCGAGTCACTCCAGCCCATGATCATCGCCGAGATGGAGACCAAGGTCCCCACGGTCTCGGTTGGTGAGGCAGTCATGCAGCTGGAACTGGCAGAGCAACGCATGTTGGTCTTTCGGAACTCTAAACATGGCGGGGTGAATGTCGTATATCGTCGCGATGACGGTAACATCGGCTGGATTGACCCGCGGCACACAAAGTAAAGCGCCCAACCTTGGCGCGGGATAAAGCGGGTCATGGACATAGCAAGCCTTTTGGAGCCTGGTGCTGTTCGCATCATCAACCATCTCACCAGCAAGAAGCGTCTCTTTCAAGAGATCGGTGAGGTGGTGGCCTCTGTCCATGGCCTGAATGCCTCTATTGCGGTGGATGGCATTCAGGAACGCGAGAGCCTTGGCCCGACTGGTGTGGGCCATGGCATCGCCTTGCCACATGCAAGGCTGGAAGAGCTGGATAAGATCATCGGTGTGTTCTTTCGTCTGGAAAAACCGCTGGAATATGATTCGGTCGACCGGCTGCCCGTCGATCTGGTGTTTGCGCTGTTTGCGCCCAAGGATTCCGGGGTGGACCACCTCAAGGCGCTGGCGCTGGTTTCGCGGACGATGCGCGATGCGGGTGTGGTGGCCAAGCTGCGCGCCAATAATGACCCTGCCAAACTGCACGCCATTTTGACCGAAGCACGCACCTCAAAAGCGGCCTGATCCATGGATGCCGCCGCCTTTCGCGCAGTGCTGCATGATCGCGCGCTGGCCGAGGGGTTCTCGGCCATGGGCATTTGCACGCCGGATGCCACGCCCCATACGGCAGAGCGGCTGACGCAATATGTTGATCTGGGCCGTCACGGGCAGATGGGCTGGATGGCGGAACGCATGGGCTGGCGGGGTTCTGCTGCCGCACTTTGGCCCGAAGCGCGTTCGGTCATCATGTTGGCTGAGGTCTATACCCCCCCCGAAAATCCGCTGCCGGTGCTGGAGTTGCGCGAACAGGCGGCTGTGTCGGTCTATGCGCAGGGGCGTGATTATCATGATCTGGTGAAAAAGCGTCTGAAACGGTTGGGCCGCTGGATGGTTGAACAGACCGGCGCGCAGATCAAGGTTTTCGTCGATACCGCCCCCGTGATGGAAAAACCCTTGGCGCAGGCGGCGGGCTTGGGCTGGCAGGGCAAGCACACCAACCTTTTGTCGCGCGATCTGGGGAACTGGTTCTTCCTCGGTTCCATCTTTACCACGATGGAATTGCCGCGCGATGGGCCGGAAACCAGCCATTGTGGCAATTGCACCGCCTGTCTTGATATTTGCCCGACCAAGGCGTTCCCGGCGCCTTATCAGCTGGATGCGCGACGCTGCATTTCCTATCTGACGATTGAGCATAACGGCCCGATTGACCCCGAACTGCGTCCGTTGTTGGGGAATCGCATCTATGGCTGTGATGATTGCCTTGCCATTTGCCCGTGGAATAAATTCGCGGTTTCAGCCTCTGAGAATGGCTATGCCCACCGCGTTGGCGCGCCGCCGCTGGCAGAGTTGGCAGCACTTGATGATGCCAGTTTCCGCACCAGTTTTTCGGGCAGCCCGGTCAAGCGGATCGGGCGTAACCGTTTTATCCGCAACGTTCTTTACGCCATTGGCAATTCCGGCAACCCGGCATTGCGCGATGCGGCCACGCCGTTGTTGGCCGATCCGAATGAAACCGTTGTCGATGCGGCTGCCTGGGCCATCGCCCGACTGTCGTGACGCAGGCCAGCGGATGTGTTATGATCCCCTCATAGACCTTGAGGGAGGAGACTATGACCAAGCATATCGCAGACAAGCGCAAGCCTTCTGATACCCCGCGCAAAAAGCACTTTTGGGCGATGGAGAAGCGTTCAGGAGAGGAAACGCCGCATCCGGCCATCCGCACGCTGGTGCAGCGCTCGCAAGGTCACAGCGGTACACGCGTTCAGCAATACCTGCGAATCGCGCGCGGCCATATGGCCTGATTTAAAAAGCCCGGCGCTTGGCACCGGGCTTTTGACTTGGGATCAGGCGCGGACCAAGGCCTCATATTCGGTGGACAGGTCCTTGATCATCTGTCCGACCTCAAAGGTGTAATCCCCGATCTGGCCTACTGGCGTAATCTCGGCCGCCGTTCCGGTCAGCCAGCATTGCTGCATATCTTCCAGTTCGGCCGCCTCGATCCGGCGTTCCTGCACTTCGACCCCTTTGGCCTTGAGCATGCCGATCACGGTTTGGCGGGTGATGCCGTTCAGGATACCGTCTGCCAGCGGTGTATGAACCACACCGTCTTTGGCAAAGAAGATATTCGCCCCCGTCGCCTCGGCCACATAGCCGCGATAGTCGAACATCATCGCGTCCGAACAGCCCTTTGCCTCTGCTGCATGTTTGGACATGGTGCAGATCATATAAAGCCCCGAGGCCTTGGCGGCATGGGGGATGGTTTCGGGGCTGGGGCGTTTCCATTTCGCGATGTCCAGCTTGGCGCCCTTGAACTTTGCATCACCGTAGTAGTTGCCCCATTCCCATGCCGCAATGGCCATGCGGATCGGGTTACGCTTGGCCGCGACGCCCATATCCTCACCGGCACCGCGCCATGCGATTACGCGCACATAGGCATCGGTGAACCCGTTTGCCTTCAGTGTGGCTTCCTTGGCGGCCTCGATTTCGGCAACCGAATAGGGCAGGGGCATATCCAGCAATTCCCCTGACTTGCGCAGCCGCTCAGAGTGCTCCACCGATTTGAAGATCTTGCCGTTGTAGCAACGCTCCCCCTCAAACACCGAGGAGGCATAGTGCAGCGCGTGGGTCAGGATATGGACATTGGCATCGCGCCATTCGACCAATTCCCCGTCCATCCATATCTTGCCATCGCGATCATCATATCCGGCCATCTGCGCTCTCCGTAAGTAAATTTGCATTAATTGCGCAATTTAGGGCCGCTTAGGTCATAAAGTTGCGTATACCACGTCGATTTGCTAGCATTCGAGGCTTGGAAAGTCAACAAGGCTGACGTAAAATCCGGCAAGCAATAAAGGGGAGCAGGCTATGGATCATTTGCAGACGGGTGAAAACCTGCTGTTCCTGACCGATGATCAGGTGCGTAAGGGGATCGAGGCGATGTTCTTTGCCTATCGCGGATTTACCGCTGATCCTGACCGCATTCTGGAGGGGATGGACTATGGCCGCGCCCATCACCGCGCATTGCATTTCATTCATCGCAGCCCTGGGACCACGGTGAATAACCTTCTGGCGATTCTGGGGGTGACGAAACAATCGCTCAACCGGGTTTTGCGCAGCCTGATCGCAGATGATCTGGTGGAAAGCCGTGTAGGCCATTCCGATAAGCGCGAACGCCATTTACACCTGACCGAGAAGGGTGCCGCGTTGGAACGTCGTTTGTCGGATGCCCAGCGGGCTCGTTTGCGGGCCGCTTACCGTGCGGCGGGGCCGGGGGCGGTGCAGGGATTTCGGTTGGTGCTTGAGGCGATGATGGACGAGGATGCCAATCGTCAGTATCAAAGCCTGAAGGAGGCGAACATATGATCCCTGATCCGCAGGCCCATCTCTTGGTGGTTGATGATGACGAACGCATTCGCGGGCTTTTGCAAAAGTTCCTGATGCGTAATGGCTTTTTAGTCACAATCGCGCGGGATGGCGCGCAGGCGCGGCGTCTGCTGGACGGGTTGGACTTTGATATGATCGTGCTGGATGTGATGATGCCCGGCGTTGATGGTATCGCCCTGACCCGTGAATTGCGTGAGCGGCTAAGTGTGCCGATCCTGTTGCTGACGGCACGGGGCGAATCCACAAGCAAGATCGAGGGGCTGGAGGCCGGGGCGGATGATTACCTCGTCAAACCCTTTGAACCAAAAGAGCTGTTGTTGCGCATCAACGCCATTTTGCGCCGTGTCCCGCAGGCGCAGGCCGAGGTTGGTCCAAAAGTGCTGCATCTTGGCACTGTTCGCTATGATGTGGATCGGGCAGAGCTGTGGCAGGGGCGTGACCCCGTGCGGCTGACCGCGACCGAGGCGCAGTTGATGCGCGTGTTCGCCGCCCAACCGGGAGAGCCGATAAGCCGTGAAACCCTTGCCGGCGATCTGGGCCGCACTGATGGGACCGAGGAAAGCAGCGGGCAAGAGCGCGCGGTGGATGTGCAGATCACCCGCCTTCGCCGCAAGATCGAACGTGACCCCAAGCAGCCGCGCTATCTTCAAACCGTGCGCGGTGAGGGCTATATGCTGGCGCCGGACTGAAAAATTCCCAGCCGAGACCTGAGTTTGTTGCAGCCGTGAAAGCCTCCTGATGACAACCGCCTTTTTTACCCATCCCGACTGCGATCTGCACATTGAGCCGCCGGGCAATCCTGAGCAGGTCGCGCGGCTTCATGCCGTTACCGCGGCACTTTCGGGGATGGATTTGTTGCGGCGTGATGCGGACCTGGGGCGTGCAGAGGATATCCTGCGCTGCCATTCGGCGCGCCATATCGACATGCTGCGTGCCGCGATCCCGTCGCAGGGCTGGGTTGGGCTGACGGGCGATACCTATCTGGCCCCCGGCAGTTTTGACGCGGCCTTGCGGGGCGTGGGCGGTGCGTGCGGGGCGGTTGATCTGGTGTTGTCGGGCGGGGCGGCGAATGCCTTTGTGGCCACACGCCCGCCGGGCCATCATGCCGAGCGCGAGATCGCGATGGGGTTTTGCCTCTTTGGTACCATCGCGATTGCGGCCAAATATGCGTTGGACCATCACGGGCTTTCGCGGGTGGCGATTGTGGATTTCGACGTGCATCACGGCAATGGCACCCAAAGCCTTTTGTGGGATGAGCCGCGCGTGGTTTTCGCTTCTTCGCATGAAATGCCGCAATATCCCGGTACGGGGGCGGCATCGGAAAAAGGCGCGCATGGTCAGATCCACAACCTGCCCCTGTCTGCGGGTTGTACGGGGGCCGAAATGCGCGCGGCATATGAGGCGCAGCTTTTTCCCGCGATTGATGCGTTTGCGCCCGATCTTATTCTTATCTCGGCCGGTTTCGATGCCCATCATGCCGATCCATTGGGGGGGTTGCGCTGGGATGAGGATGATTTCGCGTGGCTCACCCACAGAATTTGTGATCTTGCCGACAGGCATTGCGCGGGGCGGGTGGTATCGGCCCTTGAGGGCGGTTATGATCTGGATGCGCTGGCGGCCTCTACCGCCGCACATGTGGCAGTATTGAAGGAACGCGGGAATGACCGATAAGCCAGTGGCAGAAATGAGTTTTGAAGAAGCGATGGGCGCGCTGGAGCAGGTCGTCACCTCGCTTGAACGGGGCGAAGTGCCGCTAGAGGCCTCGATTGCGCTGTATGAACGCGGCGCTGCCCTTAAGGCGCACTGCGCGGCCAAGCTGAAAGAGGCCGAGGATAAGGTCGAGATGATCCGCGCCAAGGATGGCCAGGCCGTCGGCGCCACCCCGGCGGAGGGGATGTGAGCTTTCCGGCGCTGCTTGCGGCCTCTTCGGCCTGCGTGCAAACCCGGCTTGATACCGCATTGGCAGGGCTTGATGATGAGCCTGTGATCCACGCGATGCGCTATGCCTGTACTGGCGGCAAGGGCCTGCGCGGGTTTTTCGTGTTGGAATCGGCGGCGCTGCACGGGATCGCGCCTGAAAACGCGGTTGCGGCTGCGGCAGCGATTGAGGCGATGCATGCCTACTCATTGGTGCATGATGATATGCCCTGTATGGATAATGACGACCTGCGTCGCGGCTTGCCCACCGTTCATCGCAAATGGGATGAGGCGGTTGCCGTTCTGGCCGGTGACGCGCTGCAATCACTGGCGTTTGAATTGTTGACCGATCCTGCCCTTGGTGCCAACCGGCTTGATCTGGTGGCTGTCATGGCCCGTGCGGCGGGTGCGCGTGGTATGGTGTTGGGGCAGGCGCTGGATATCGCGGCTGAAACCGCGACCACGCCGTTGACATTGGACCAGATCACCCGTCTGCAGCGCGGCAAGACCGGCGCTTTGTTTGAATGGTCGGCCACTGCGGGTGCGGTTCTGGCGGGCGCTGATCCCGCCCCACTTGCGCGTTTCGCCGCAGCCATCGGACTTGCGTTTCAAATCACCGATGACATTCTGGATGTGACTGGGGATGCGACAAAGGCGGGCAAACGGCTGGGCAAGGATGCCGATGCCGGCAAGGCCACCTTCGTTTCCCTTTTGGGGCTGGACGGTGCCAAGGCCCGTGCCGCCACCCTGATTGACGAGGCGACCACCGCCCTTGCGCCATATGGTGCAAAGGCAGATAATCTGACAGCGGCGGCACGTTTCGTGATCGCGCGCGAAAGCTAGGCCCAAGGGGGCACCATGACAGATCATACGGATAACAGGCCCAACACCCCGATGCTTGACCGCGTGGCTTTGCCATCGGATTTGAAATCCCTGTCCGACCGCGAATTGCGGCAAGTCGCAGATGAGCTGCGCGCGGAGACGATTTCGGCCGTATCCGTGACGGGTGGACATTTGGGTGCGGGCCTTGGCGTGGTGGAACTGACCGTGGCCCTGCACGCGATTTTTGACACACCGCGTGACAAGATTATCTGGGATGTGGGGCACCAATGCTATCCGCATAAGATCCTGACGGGGCGACGCGACCGGATCCGCACCTTGCGTACCGAAGGCGGGCTTTCGGGTTTTACCAAGCGCAGCGAATCCCCCTTTGATCCCTTTGGTGCGGCGCATAGTTCGACCTCGATCAGTGCGGCGCTGGGCTTTGCCGTGGCGGCCGATCTGGGCGGTGACGCGGGCGATGCGGTTGCCGTGATCGGGGATGGCTCGATGAGTGCGGGCATGGCCTATGAGGCAATGAACAACGCGGGCCATTTGAAAAAACGGCTGTTTGTGATCCTGAATGATAACGAGATGTCGATCGCGCCGCCGGTGGGGGCGATGTCATCCTACCTGAGCCGTCTTTATGCCGGCGCGCCGTTCCAGGACCTCAAGGCCGTTGCCAAAGGCGCTGTCAGCTTTTTGCCCGGCCCGTTCCAAGAAGGTGCGCGGCGGGCCAAAGAGGTGCTGAAAAGCATGACGATCGGCGGCACATTGTTTGAGGAGCTTGGCTTTTCCTACGTTGGCCCGATTGATGGCCACGACCTTGACCTGTTGCTGCCGGTTTTGCGTACCGTACATGACCGCGCCACGGGGCCAATATTGATTCATGTGATCACCAAAAAGGGCAAAGGCTATGCCCCCGCCGAGGCTGCACGTGACAAGGGCCATGCCACGGCCAAATTTAATGTGCTGACCGGAGAGCAGAAAAAGGCCCCCTCCAACGCGCCCAGCTACACTTCGGTTTTTGCCAAGTCCTTGGTCGATGAGGCCACGCGCGATGATAGAATCGTGGCCGTCACCGCGGCGATGCCGGATGGGACAGGGCTAAACCTTTTTGCCGAACGCTTCCCGCGCCGGTGTTTTGATGTCGGGATTGCCGAGCAACACGCAGTAACGTTTTCGGCGGCGATGGCGGCGGGTGGGATGAAACCCTTTTGCGCGCTTTATTCGACCTTTTTGCAACGTGGTTACGATCAGGTTGTGCATGATGTCGCGATCCAGCGGCTTCCGGTGCGCTTTGCGATTGATCGCGCGGGGCTAGTGGGCGCTGATGGCGCGACCCACGCTGGCGCGTTTGATGTGGCCTTCCTAGCCAACCTACCCGATATGGTGGTGATGGCCGCCGCCGATGAGGCAGAGCTGGTCCATATGGTTGCCACTGCCGCTGCCCATGATGACGGCCCCATCGCCTTCCGCTTTCCGCGCGGTGAGGGCGAGGGCGTCGAGATGCCTGAACGCGGCGTGCCGTTGGAAATCGGCAAGGGCCGGATGATGCGGAAAGGCGCGCGCGTGGCGATCCTGTCGTTTGGCACCCGACTGTCCGAGGCGATGAAAGCGGCGGAAAACCTAAGCGCCAAGGGCATCGATCCGACGGTTGCCGATGCCCGTTTCGCCAAGCCGCTGGACCGCGATATGATCCTTGATCTGGCCGCACGGCATGAGGTTCTGATCACGGTAGAAGAAGGCGCGATTGGCGGCTTCGGATCGCACGTTGCCCAGCTTTTGGCGGAGGAGGGCGTGTTTGATAGCGGCCTCAAATTCCGCTCTATGGTATTGCCGGACATCTTTATCGACCAAGCCAGCCCCGAACGGATGTATGAGGTTGCGGGCATGGATGCCGCACAGATCGAAGGCAAAGTTCTGGAGGTTCTGGGCGTTTCCGTTGTGGGAAAACGGGCGTGAGAGGGGCTTGCCCGCCAGAGTATCCGACATGGGCAATTCGAACCCGTTTTACGGAATTTGCAAAAAGTTTCAGATCGCGGGGGGATTTGAATGGCCATTCCTGACTATCAAACGATGATGCTGCCCCTGCTGCGGGAATTCGCGGCAGGAAAAGCGCGGGTGGTGGAGTGCCTTCCTGCATTGCAGAGAGAATTTTTGATTACCGACGCAGAGGCAGAAGAGCTTTTGCCAAACGGTGGCCCGCTGCTTCTCAATCGTGCCAACTGGGCGCGGACCTATTTGGGCAAAGCGGGGCTTTTGGCCTCCCCCAAAAGGGGGTTTCATGAGATTACGGAGCTTGGGCGCAAAGTGTTGGCAAGCAATCCGGATGAGATTTCCAATAAAACACTCGAGCAGTTTCCGGCATTTATTGAATGGAAAAGTGGAAGCAGAAAGCAGGAAGGTGACGACGCCCCCTCGACTGCACCCACGGTGCCTGCGGCCGATAAAACCCCCGAGGATACGATTGAGGTGGCCTTTGGCGTGCTTACGGCGGCCCTGCGTGATGAACTTTTGGCGCTGCTCTATGAGATGAACCCGATCCGCTTTGAGCGGTTGATCCTCGATTTGCTGACGGCGATGGGCTATGGCAAGGGGGATCTGTCCAACAGCCATATGACCAAGGCCAGCGGCGACGGCGGGATTGACGGGATTATCTATGAGGATGCCCTCGGGCTGGACGCTGTTTATATTCAGGCGAAACGCTATGGGGCGGATAATAAGGTATCGCGGCCTGCCATTCAGCAATTCGTGGGGTCGTTGAACGGCGAAGGCGCGACAAAAGGGGTTTTCGTGACCACCTCGGATTTTTCGGCCGAGGCAAAAGGGTTTTTGAACAAGGTGCAGCACCGGATCGTTTTGATTAACGGGCAAGAGTTGGCGCGCTTGATGATCCGCTATGATATTGGGGTTCGGGGGCGGATGCGCTATGTTCTCAAAACCGTGGACGAAGATTATTTTGGTAATACTGCATTGGTTTAAGGGATAGAGACGACGTGATTGGGCGGATGGTGGATGCTGTGACGCGGCGTTGGGGCGAATTTTCGACGCGGCGCGCTGTGGCAACGAATATGGCGTTGGTCCATGGTCCGGCCCGGGTGAAACTGGCCGGGGATGAGGTCGCGGTGATCTGTCTGGTCAAGGATGCTGCCTATTTCATTGAGGCATTTCTGGCGCATCATCACGCGCTTGGGGTACGCCATATTGTGTTGGTGGATAACGGGTCATCGGATGATACCATTGCAATCGCCAAGCGTTTCGACAGTGTGACAATCTTGCAAAACACGCTGCCCGCCAAGCAGTATGAGGTATTGCTGCGTGTGGTGGCCGCGCGCCAAGTGGTGCGGGGCGGCTGGTTTCTATTTGCCGACGCGGATGAGATGTTCGAGGTGCCGCTGGATGCCGCTTTGCCGCAGCTTTTGGGCTATTTGAACAAACATGGCTATACGGCGATGGTGACACAGATGCTCGATCTGTTTTCGCCGCTTTGCTATGGTGACGGCAAGGATTGGACCTATGGCCATGTCTTGCAGCAGGCGGACCACTATAGTTTGGGGCAGGTGAAATCAATCGCCTACCATGACCGCAAAGCCATCGGCTTTAGCTGGTTTCTGATAGGAACGAAGGCGATGTTGCCCTGAAAATCGGTGGCATTCGTGCCGAGGTTTTTGGCGAGGCATGCTTTTTGTCCAAGCACTCGTTGGTGCGCAACATCACCAGGGTTCAGCCGATGGTCCACCCGCATTGTGCCAGCCGGGTTCGGGTGGCGGATGTGACCGGGCTTTTGCGGCATTACAAGCTGGCGGGGGATTATCTGGCGCGGGATCGGGCCTCGGTTGCCAATGGAACCTGGGAACATTCCGAGGATGCCAAGCGTCTGGCCGCAGCAACGGGGGGCGATGCCTTCCGGATCGCCCCGGCAAGGGCGGAAGTCTATGCCGGCCCGGAGGTTTTGGTCGACCAAGGCTTTTTGGAGGCATCCGAGGCCTATCGCCGTTTTATCCGCTGATTACAGGCCCAGCACATCCATCATGTCATATTCGCCGGGCTTTTGTCCGATACCCCAGAGGGCTGCGCGCAGCGCACCGCGGGCAAAGATGGCGCGATCCGTGGCAAGGTGGCGCAGCACGATGCGTTCGCCATCGGCGGCAAAGATCACATCATGTTCCCCAACCACATCCCCGCCGCGAATGGCGGCAAAGCCGATATCACCGCGTTTGCGCGCGCCGGTAATGCCGTCACGCCCCGAATCGCGTACCTCGTCCAGCGAGACACCGCGCCCCTGTGCGGCGGCCTCGCCCAGCATCAGGGCGGTCCCCGAAGGCGCATCGACCTTCATGCGGTGATGGGCCTCGACCACCTCGATATCCCAATCGGCATCCAGTGCAGCGGCGACTTTTTGGGTCAGCCTTGTCAAAAGGTTTACACCCAATGACATATTCCCCGCCCGCACGATCACCGCACGGGTCGCGGCGGGGGAGAGCTTTGCGATGTCGCCCGCCTCCATCCCTGTGGTGCCAATCACATGGACAATTCCGGCCTCGGCCGCCTGTGCCGCACAGGCAACGGTGGCGGCGGGGGCGGTAAAGTCAATCACGGCCTGGGCCTTGGCAAAGACCGCCTGCGCATCATCGCTGACGATCACGCCCATCGCAGGCCCGCCGATGCATTCGCCCACATCGCGGCCGATCCAGTCATGGCCTGCGCGTTCTATGCAGCCGACCAGACGCGCGCGATCCGATGCGGTGATCGTGCGGATCAGCATTTGCCCCATGCGCCCTGAGGCGCCGGTTACGACGAGTCCCGGAAGGTCGGCCATGTTCTTAAATCCCCTTTCGTGCTTTCGCGTCTGCTTATCGCATGTGTCACAAAGGCCCAAGCGCCCATTTTACTGTGATGCCCGTTGCGGGCGCGGTTGGAAACGCCTATGTGGGAAGGATGGCACATAAAAGCTACACCTCGGCCCAGGGCCCTTCGCAGCGTCAACTTCGGGTTGGCGAATTGATCCGCCGGATTTTATCCGAAGTGCTTTCGCGTGGCGAGGTGCATGACCCGGATCTGAACCGTTTCTACATCACTGTGGGGGAGGTGCAGATGTCCAAGGACATGCGCGTCGCCACCGTCCATGTGATGCCTTTGGGCGGCAAGGATGTTGAGGGTGCGATCGCCCTTCTGGCCAAGCATCAGGGCGAATTGCGCCACCTGATCGGCAAGCAGATGATCATCAAGCATATACCGGAGCTGCGCTTTCGCCCCGACATCACCTTTGATCAGCTGGACGAAACCCGCCGCCTTTTGGAAGACGAACGGGTGCGCCGCGATGTTGATGCTGCGCCGGATGACGATGCTTAGGTTGCTTGCGGCTTGCGCATTTGCGCTGGCCTATGCGCTGCCTGCGCAAGCCTCTTGTCGTGAAGTTCAATTTGATGATCTGCCGTTTACGGTGTGCGAGGTTGGCGCGGATGCCGACCTGCGGCTGTTCCATGCCGATGCGCAAGGGGCAGTGCTTGGCAGCTTTGCGAAGGTGGATGAGGTTCTTGCAGCCGAGGGCAAAACCCTGAAATTTGCGATGAACGCTGGAATGTACCACGATGACCGCGCGCCCGTTGGCCTGCTGGTGACCGAAGGGCAGGAACGTGCGGGCATTGTCACCCAAGAGGGGCCGGGTAATTTTGGCCTGCTGCCCAATGGTGTTTTTTGCATAGGCAAGGATTTTTCGGTTGTCGAATCGCGGGCATTCAAGGCCGCGCGCCCGTCCTGTCATTTTGCAACACAATCCGGCCCGATTCTGGTGATTGACGGTGCCCTGCACCCGCGTTTCCTGCCTGACAGCGACAGCCGCTTTATTCGCAACGGGGTTGGCGTGTCGGGCGATGGCAAGACGGCCTATTTCGCGATCTCGGGGCAGGCGGTGAATTTTGACACCTTCGGGCGGTTGTTCCGCGATGAGTTGGGGGTGCCGAATGCGCTTTATTTTGATGGCAAGATCAGCCGCTTGTTTTCGCCCGAACTGGGGCGCAATGATTTCGGGTTCCAGATGGGGCCGATCGTGGGGCTCGTCGTTCCGAAATAGCGCCGCTTGACGCGCCGCGCCGTGCGGGGTAGCCACAGATTTTTCCAATTGGGGGCATCATGGCACGCAAACGCAAGGGTCGCGCGATTTCCGGGTGGTTGGTGGTGGATAAGCCTGCGGGCGTTACCTCTACCGCTGTTGTGAACAAGGTGAAATGGGCGTTTGACGCGCAAAAGGCGGGCCATGCAGGCACGCTTGACCCAGATGCAACCGGCGTTTTGGCCGTGGCGCTGGGTGAGGCGACAAAGACCGTGCCATATATTACCGATGCATTGAAATGCTACCGCTTTGTGATGCGCTTGGGCGTTTCTACCCGCACCGATGACGCCGAAGGGGAGGTGATCGAGACACGCGATGCGCGTCCTTCGGATGCGGCGATTGCCGAGGCACTGGACGCGTTCCGCGGTGATATCATGCAGGTGCCGCCACAGTTTTCTGCCGTGAAGGTTGAAGGTGAACGCGCCTATGACATCGCGCGTGCCGGTGGCGAGATGGCGCTGGCGGCCCGTCCGCTTTGGGTCGAAAGCCTGGAGATGATCGCCCGGCCCGATGCCGATCATGTGGAGTTGGAGATGGTCTGTGGCAAGGGTGGCTATGTCCGCTCTATCGCGCGGGATCTGGGGCAGGCTCTGGGTTGCCTTGGGCATGTTTTGTGGTTGCGGCGCACGTGGTCCGGTCCGTTTCAGGCCGAGCAGGGGATCAGCATTGAAACCCTGGACGCCGGTGCCAAGACCGAAGCGCTGGATGCCCATTTGTTGCCGCTGGAGCTTGGGCTGACCGACTTGCCCGAATTGCCGACCACGCCCGAAGGGGTCACACGGTTGAAAAACGGCAATCCCGGAATGGTTCTGACCTCTGATGCGGACTATGGCGAAGAGGCTTGGGCCAGCTATATGGGTAAAGCCGTTGCCGTGGGTATCTATAAGGCCGGTGAGTTGCACCCCTCACGCGTGTTTGTCGACTAAACGGCGTCGCGTGGCAGGGTTCTGGCCTTGTTATGCGCCGTTTTGCAGCCTTGGCATTTCGCATAACATTTAAATAAAATTGGCGAAATTTGCCGCAGTTCCGCACCGGTTCGAGAACCGCTTATGCACTTTTATGCCACGATCCTCCGCTAATCCTAATGCTTACAGGGGGTTAGCCAATCCCTTGGTTAAGGCCCGTGATGGGTATATCAGGATTGGGAATCGGGGGCTGTGGTCATGTTGGGAATTCTGGGTCTGTTCGGTGCGGTTTTTGCCGGCTTTATGGCCGATGGTGTAATCGCGACCAAGGCAAAGCTTGACGGCGATGATTCCGCCGACCCCGAGGATAACGCGCCTGAATCTGGCGATGAGAACAGTGATACCGTCGACCTTCTGGATATCGCCAACCAGAATTCGGACCCCTATGTTGATGCCTCTGGCACTGAATCCAGCGATGCGCCCGTCCCGCCGCCGCTTGACATTGAATTAACCGGCAGCAGCTATGATGATATTTTGGCCGGTGAGGCCGGTGCGGATACCATAGATGGTGAGGACGGTGATGATTTGCTGGACGGGCGTGATGGTGACGATGTGATCAGTGGCGGCAACGGTCATGACTACATCGGTGGTGGTGCGGGCAATGATGACCTGCGCGGCGGTGCCGGGAATGATGTTGTCGACGGCCATGATGGCAACGACCTGATGGCTGGCGGAACCGGGGATGACTCCCTGTCGGGCCATATGGGGGATGATTCCCTGAGCGGAGACGAGGGCGATGATACGCTTTTGGGTGGGTCCGGTTCGGATATGCTCAAGGGCGGCGACGGCGACGATTGGCTGGCAGGCGGCTTTGATGATGATGCGCTGTTCGGTGATGAAGGTGCGGATACGCTGGACGGGAATGACGGGAACGACACGCTTTGGGGTGTGGATGCGGAAAACCCAAATGACAGCTTGGGCACCGACTTTTTGAATGGCGGCGCGGGTGATGATACGTTGATGATTGGCGCGGGGGATTGGGCCCATGGCGGTGAGGGTGAGGACAGCTTTGCCCTGAACAGCTGGCTTGGTTCGGACAACCTGGCCCATATATTGGATTATAAACCGTCCGAAGATGAAATCGTTGTGCTTTACGATGCCGAAGCGCACCCTGATCCGCATGTCGAACTGCTGACCGACGAGGATTCGGAAGACGCGACGATTATGCTGGATGGCGTTCCTCTGGCCGTTATTGCGAATGGTGCCAATCTTACGATTGATGCGTTGAAACTGACACCTTCCAACAACTTTTAGGCTTGGGGGTCAGGTCCATAGCTCTGGCTGTTGGTTATAACTGATATAGAGCGGATGCTTGGGTTGCCCGGTCTTGGTCAACCCGAGTTGATAGAGCGGCCGTCCCGAGGCGCGCAATAGCGCCTCTACCTTGGCCCCGCGATCAAGATGCGCCCCATGCGCGCCCCATGCACAAACCACGCGGTCTGCCCAGCTTGCAGCCTCTATGATGGCCGCATCGTTTTCGGGGCCGACAGGATCGGTTTGGGCCCGCATCACCTTGGGATCTGTGGCGCGCCAAGCAAAAATATTCACCACCCGAAAGGCGCCAAACCCAAGCGTACGCGCGCGGCGCTCGCAGCGTTCCACCGTGGGGTCGTTTTGCACTTCGGTGGCGGTTGAGGGGTTGAGCATCATAAAAGCGACCTTGCCCCCCTGCGGGTCCCAAACCCGCGTCAGGGCATAGCGGTACTGTTCGCAAGGCGAATACTCGGCCACGCTTTCAGCATCGCCTTTGGTGAAATGTTTGATGATCATATCGGTCATATCCGGCCTGCGCCTTTGCGTGAATTGGCGGCCGACGCTATTCAACACCTAAAGCCACCACCCCGTGCAGTGATATGCAGGCAATGCGGCAGCGTAAAGAATAATCCCCCCGACGTGAGCGCCGGGGGGACTGGTGTTCGGATCAGGCCTCTGCGGCGGCTTCTTTGATCTCTTCGCCGGTTTCTTGGTCAACCATTTTCATGCCCAAGCGTACCTTGCCGCGATCGTCAAAGCCGAGAAGCTTCACTTTGACTTCCTGACCTTCTTTCAATGCCTCATTCGGGTGCTGCAAACGCTTGTTGGCGATCTGGCTGACATGCACCAGGCCGTCACGTTTGCCAAAGAAGTTCACGAAAGCACCGAAATCAACCAGCTTCACGACCTTGCCGGTATAGACTTTGCCTTCTTCAGGCTCTGCCACGATCGACCAGATCATGTCGTAGGCCTTCTTGATGGCCTCGGCGTTGTTGGAGGCGATCTTGATCACGCCATCGTCGTTGATATCGACCTTGGCGCCCGATACTTCGACGATTTCGCGGATGACTTTACCACCGGAACCAATCACTTCACGGATCTTGTCGGTTGGCACAGACATGGTTTCGATTTTTGGCGCATAGGCCGAGAATGCCTGCGCAGATGTCAGCGCCTTGGACATTTCGCCCAAGATGTGCATCCGGCCGTCTTTGGCCTGTGCCAGCGCCTTTTCCATGATCGCGGGCGTGATGCCTGCGATTTTGATGTCCATCTGCAGGCTGGTGATCCCGGATTCGGTACCGGCCACTTTGAAATCCATGTCGCCAAGGTGATCTTCGTCACCAAGGATATCCGACAGGATCGCATATTTGCCGTCATCATCCATGATCAGACCCATTGCCACACCGGCAACAGGGGCCTTCAATGGCACACCCGCATCCATCATGGACAGGGAGCCACCGCAAACCGACGCCATCGAGGACGAACCGTTGGATTCAGTGATCTCCGACACCACGCGGATGGTGTAGGGGAAGTCGGTTGCCGCAGGCAGAACCGCCTGAAGCGCCCGCCAAGCCAGCTTGCCGTGGCCGATTTCACGACGCCCGGGAGGGCCGAAACGACCAACTTCACCAACCGAATAGGGAGGGAAGTTATAGTGCAGCAAGAAGTTGGATTTGGAGGTGCCGGTCAGCGCGTCGATGAACTGCTCATCCTCGCCTGTGCCCAAAGTGGTCACAACCAGACCTTGGGTTTCGCCGCGGGTAAACAGGGCGGAACCGTGGGTCCGTGGCAGGATGCCGGTTTCTGACACGATCGGGCGGATGGTCGTGGTGTTACGGCCATCAATCCGGTCGGCACCGTTGATGATATCGCCGCGCAAGACGCCTGCTTCCAGATCCTTGATCGCGGCGCCAAGGTTTTCATTGGCTTGATCTTCTTCGGACAGGCTTGCCTTGATCGTGGCAACAGCGGCCGAAATTGCGGTCGTGCGCTCTTGCTTGTCGCGGATCGCAAAAGCGGCGCGCATGGCGGTCTCACCAGCCGCTTTGACGCGGGCCGAAAGATCGTCATAGTTTGGCGGGGTGAAATCAAACGGCTCTTTGGCGCATTCTTCGGCAAAATTCATGATCATGTCGACCACAGGCTGGATGCTGTCATGGGCGAATTTCACCGCACCCAGCATCTCCGCTTCGGAAAGCTCATAGGCTTCGGATTCGACCATCATCACGGCTTCTTTGGTGCCGGCCACAACCAGATCAAGACGCTGCTCGGGGTTGTCGC
This sequence comes from Pseudorhodobacter aquimaris, assembly GCF_001202025.1. Taxonomy (GTDB): domain Bacteria; phylum Pseudomonadota; class Alphaproteobacteria; order Rhodobacterales; family Rhodobacteraceae; genus Pseudorhodobacter; species Pseudorhodobacter aquimaris. The sequence continues at coordinate 23,974 of NZ_LGHS01000052.1, read as the reverse complement.
GCAGCTTCATCATGTCGTCACAGCTTGGGTTCAGCACATATTCGCCACCGACATAGCCGACGCGGCAGCCAGCGATTGGCCCCATGAACGGCGCGCCGGAAATCGTCAGCGCAGCAGAGGCGGCGATCATCGCCAGCACGTCCGGCTCATTTTCGAGGTCATGCGAAAGAACGGTGCAGATCACCAGAACTTCGTTTTTAAAGCCATCCACAAACAGCGGACGGATCGGGCGGTCGATCAAACGGGAGGTCAGCGTTTCCTTTTCGGAAGGCCGTGCCTCACGTTTGAAAAAGCCGCCTGGCACCTTGCCGGCGGCGTAATAGCGTTCCTGATAATGCACTGTCAGGGGAAAGAAGTCCTGGCCGGGTTTTTGCGCTTTGGCATAGGTCACATTGGCCATGACCGAGGTTTCGCCCAAAGTGGCGATAACCGAACCATCGGCTTGGCGGGCCACTTTACCTGTTTCCAAGGTAAGCGTTTCACCGCCCCATTCGATTTCTTTTTTCGTTACGTTAAACATTCATCGTTTCCTATATGGGGGCATCCCGGCGTTCCGGGCCCCCCGTTGCATAGCGGCCCCATTGCCGCCGCCCCCTATCCTTTGCATGCGGCCGAGGGCAGGCCTTCACGTCACAGATGTGTCGCCCTTACAGGAAAACAGGCTGTTTGGGAAGGGGTGGGGTTGATCCAAGGCAAAGCGTGATCTGCGACAGCTATGTTAGGGTAGGCATCGGAATAAAGGAGAACAGCATGTATTCAAGCATAATGATTCCGGTCAACCTTGCGCAGGTGGCCCAAACCGACAAAGCTTTGACGGTGGCGGCTGATATGGCCAAGCTTTACGGTGCCAAGGTAACCATTGTTGGCGTGGGCCAGACAGTGCCGAACGAAGTGTCGCGCACACCCGCAGAGTTTACAGCAAAGCTGGCTGCTTTTGCGCGTGAACGTTCCGCAGCACTTGGCATTACCTTGGAGCCGCACGCCGAGATCAGCCATGACCCTTCGGTGGATCTTGATGATCTGCTGAAAACCGCGGCCAAGACGCTGGGGGTAGATCTGATCGTAATGGCCAGCCATGTGCCGGGTTTCGCCGAGTATTTCTTTGCTTCAAATGCAGGGTATCTTGCATCCCATGCTACAATATCGGTGTTCGTGGTGCGCTAAGACCGCCCGTGGCGATGCCCCCGGGCGGCCCCTGACGGCTAGAATGTCACCACGCCCTGTGCGCCAAGGTCAGGCTTTTCGCCGGCCATCTGCGCCTTTGCCATCTCGTAGAAAAAGCTCAGGCTGCTGGTGGTCGTCACAGACAGTTCTGCGCTGCGGGGGGTGAAGCGTAAAAGCTGAACGTCCGGGTCGGCCTTGCCGCCCTCAAACCAGGCGTCGGCGACAAAGCTCCAGGTTTCGTCCAAGGCTTCGCGGTCGGCCGAATGGGACAACGTGCCATCGATATCGGCGTAAAGCCCTTCGCTGTCGCTGGCAATCACCAACTGGGCGTCGCACGGGCCGTTTGCCGTACCCTTGGCCAGATCGGTGCCCTTGGCAGTGATGAACCACACATGCCCCGGCAGGTCGTCGTCGACCCGCGGTGACATCGCGACCAAACGGCCTTGGCCCTTGATGCCAAGCATCGCGGTGCGCACGTCTTCTATCCGGTCCCAGAATTCATTTTGCAGATCAGTCATCGTGATGCTCCATTCCGTTTCGTTGACGGTATAACGCCCCAACAAGGTTTGCGTTCCCGAAGCCGCCGGACACAAAGCAAAACGCCCGCGTCTGGGACACGGGCGTTGCGGTCTTTTGTGGGTCCGGCCTTAGCGGCGGATGCCCAAACGCTTGATCAGCGACTGATAGCGTGCTTCGTCCTTGGCTTTGGTGTAGTCCAGCAGCTTGCGGCGCTGAGCAACCATCATCAACAGACCACGGCGGGAATGGTTATCCTTTTTGTGGCCCTTGAAGTGTTCGGTCAAGGTCGTGATGCGCGAGGTCAGAATGGCAACCTGTACTTCGGGCGAGCCGGTGTCGCCTTCTTTGGTTGCATATTCTTTGATCAGGCGGGTTTTTTCTTCTGGCGTAATCGACATCGGGTTCTCCATTATGAATTGTGACGGCACAGGCCGGGATGTCGTCCAGCAAGGCCCTTGGTGCCCCGAACGGCTCGGGATCGCGTGGATATAGGCGGAATTGGCGCAAAAGGAAAGCGAAACGTGCGGCCCCCAATTGTGCGGGGGCCGTACCGCTTATTTCGGCGCTTTGGCGTAGCGCAGGTAAGGCAGCTTGACGTCAAGCTTGCCAAACTTATCCTCGGCGGCCTTGTCATCCAGCGACAGGGCGACGATCACATCCTCACCCGGCAACCAGTTGGCAGGCGTGGCAATGGGGGCGCCATCGGTGGCCTGAACTGCGTCCAAAGCGCGTAGAATCTCGGCAAAGTTGCGACCAACGGACATGGGGTAGGTCATTGTCAGGCGGATTTTCTTGTCCGGCCCAATGATATAGACGGCGCGCACGGTTGCGGTATTGGCAGGCGTGCGGTCCGCGCCGGGCAAGTAGTAGTCGGCGGGCAGCATGTCGAATGCCTTGGAAACGGCCAGCGACGTATCATCAATGATCGGGAAATCCGCAGGCGCACCGGCAACGGCGGCGATGTCGTTTTTCCATTTCACATGCTCTTCGACCGAATCGACCGAGACACCCATAACCTTGGTGTTACGCTTGGCAAACTCGCCTGCAAGCTGGGCCACGGCACCAAATTCGGTGGTGCAAACCGGCGTGAAATCGCGCGGGTGGCTGAAGATGATGGCATAGCTGTCACCAATCCAGTCATGAAAGCTGATCTTGCCGGCGGTGCTGTCGGCGGTGAAATCGGGGGCGATATCGTTGATACGAACAGACATATATTTCTCCAAATTGTGACCTTGGTCCCTTTGACATATGCCAATGGACGCATGTTTACACCCCCCAAGGCGCTGCTCGCGATAAAAAGAAACAGGAACTCGCGGATTGGTGAGGAGGCGCGCCTTTGCGCAAGGCTTGCGGCGGCGCATTTCCGGTGCCACGGTATGGCAGGAAATTCAGGAGGCTGTAATGCTCGATAAACGCAAGTTCTTATTAATGGCGCATGGGTCGCCCCCTCGGGACCGAATGACTGTGAAGTGATCAACCCCTCGACCGAGGAACCCTGTGCCGTAATCTCGCTGGGCGCGCAGGCCGATACCGATGCCGCCGTGGCCGCCGCGAAAACCGCATTTGAAAGCTGGTCGGTTACCCCGCCTGCCGAGCGGCGCAAGGTGGTGGCAGCCATTCTGGCACAATATGAAGCCCGCGCTGAAGAAATGGCCCAGGCGATCAGCCTTGAGATGGGCGCCCCGATTGATCTGGCGCGCGGCAGTCAGGCACCGGCCTTGCCGTGGCACACGCAGAATTTTCTGACCGCTTTTGACCAGATGGAATGGATCCGTCCGCTTGGCCCCCATGCCCCGAATGACCGGATCTCGATGGAGCCGATCGGCGTCGTTGGTCTGATCACGCCCTGGAACTGGCCGATGAACCAAGTCACCCTGAAGGTGATTCCCGCGCTTTTGGCGGGCTGTACCTGTGTGTTGAAACCATCCGAGGAAAGCCCACTTTCGTCGATGCTCTTTGCCGAATTCTGTCATGATGCGGGCGTGCCTGCGGGCGTGTTCAACCTTGTGAACGGTGATGGTGCGGGTGTGGGTAGCCAGATCTCCAGTCACCCTGATATCGAGATGATCTCCTTTACCGGATCGACCCGCGCGGGGCGTGCGATTTCGATCGCTGCGGCGGAAACGATGAAGCGCGTGACGCTGGAACTGGGGGGCAAGGGTGCCAACCTGATCTTTGCCGATGCTGACGACTCGGCCGTGAAACGCGGTGTTCTGCATATGATGAACAACTCTGGCCAGTCGTGTAATGCGCCAAGCCGGATGCTGGTGGAGCGCAGCTATTACGACAAGGCGGTGGAGATCGCGACCGAGGTGGCCAACGCCGTCAAGGTCGGTCCTGCATCCGAAGAGGGCAAACACATCGGGCCGGTGGTGAACCGTCGTCAGTGGGACCAGATCCAGGGCTTTATCCAGAAGGGTATCGATGAGGGCGCGCGGCTGGTGGCCGGTGGGCCGGGTTTGCCCGAGGGGATGAACAAGGGGTTTTATGTGCGGCCGACGGTCTTTGCCGATGTGAAACCGGGGATGACGATCGAGCGTGAGGAAATCTTTGGTCCTGTGTTGTCGATCATCCCGTTTGAGACCGAGGAAGACGGTGTTCGCATCGCCAATGACACGCCCTACGGGCTGACAAACTATGTTCAATCCTCGGATGGGGCGCGGCGCAACCGCCTGGCGCGTAAACTGCGTTCGGGCATGGTTGAGATGAACGGCCAGTCCCGCGGGGCCGGTGCGCCCTTTGGTGGGGTGAAGGCATCGGGCCGTGCGCGCGAAGGTGGTCACTGGGGTCTGGAAGAGTTTTTGGAAGCCAAGGCCATTTCCGGCTGGGACACCGACGCCGAATAAGGGGACAGCCGTTTCAGGGGGCATCGAGCCCCCCGAAACGGCGCTGCCGCGGACCTATCTTTTGGGTTGGTCTTACGATGTTGGTCGGGGGCTCAGGTAATTCTTTCCAGCCGTTCCTTGGACATATCGCCCGGTACAATCGTGATCGGCACTGGCAAGCCGCCCGAGCTGCGGCTGAGTTGCGAGACCAACGGGCCGGGGCCGGATTTATCATGCCCCGCGCCAAGCACCAGAACCCCGATTTCCGGGTCATCACTGATCTGGGCCAAAATCTCTGCCAAAGGGTCGCCCTCGCGGATGACCAGTTCCGGGTCCACGCCCTGTTTGTCACGCATCCATTTCGCGAATACCTCGAAATGTGCCTCGATCCGTTCGCGGGCCTCGGCGCGCATCAGATCGGCAACGCCCATCCAGTGCTGAAACTCTTCTGGCGGAATAACGGAGAGGATCTGAACCCCCGCACCAGTACGCGCAGCCCTAAGCGCTGCAAAACGCATCGCGTTCAGACATTCGCGGCTGTCATCCAGCACCACCATAAACTTGCGCATCTTGTCCCCCGCATTTACCCGCAGATATTGCAGTATTTGCCCTATCGCTGACAAGCCCGAAGCTGAGGGGGCAGGTTAATTGCCGTCGCTATGCGCCCAATCCATATAGAGCTGCCATGCGCGGCGGGTGACGGGACCGGTTTCATATGCGGTGTCGTCAAAGGCTTTGACGGGTGTCACCTTGGCGAAATTGCCCGATAGGAACACCTCATCCGCGCCGTGGAAATCATCAAAGGTCAGCACGGTTTCCACCACCTCAACGCCATCGGCGCGCAGGTTGGCGATGTGGCGCGCGCGGGTGATGCCCGACAGGAAGGTGCCATTGGGAATCGGGGTATAGGCCACGCCATCTTTTACCATGAACACATTAGCCGTTGCAGTTTCGGCCACATTGCCCATCGCATCTGCCACCAGTGCATTGGCAAAGCCCTTGGATTTCGCCTCGACCAGCATCCGCGCGTTATTTGGATAAAGACATCCCGCCTTGGCGTTGCAGACGTTATCCTCCAGCACCGGACGGCGGAACTGCGTGCGGGTCAAGGTGGTGGCATTGTCAAAGCTGGGCATCGGCACCTGTTCCAGCGAGATCGCAAAGCCGGTAGAGCCTTCTTTGGGAGCAACCCCCAGATCAGACCCGTCCAGTGCCCAATACATCGGCCGGATATAAACCGCCTGTGAGGGCCCGTAAGCGCGCAATCCCTCGCGGACAATCGCCACCATCTCGTCATCCCCGACAGTGGGTGTGATCATCAGCGCCTTGGCAGAGCGGTTGGCACGGGCGCAATGGTTGGCCAGATCCGGCGCCACGCCATCAAAGAACCGCGCCCCGTCAAAGATTGACGACCCCTGCCAGATCCCGTGATCGGCGGCGCGCATAACGGGGATGTCGCCCTCATGCCATTTGCCGTTGAAATAGGTGCGGATGTTTGTGCCGATTACCATTGGATGCCCTTTCGATGTTGTGACCGTTAAAGCAGCAACGCGGGATCGCGTCCAGTCAAGCGAACCTGCGTGCGGCATCAAGAGCAAGGCCGGTGCCGACGCTGCCCAAAACATCGCCAAGGGCAAGCCGCACATCAGGCAACCGCGCGCGCACTGCTGCCTGCACAATCGGCAGGCTGGCAGAACCACCTGTCATGAACACCGTGCCGATCTGCCCTGCATCAACTTCCGCCTGTGCCAGCACCACATCAATGGCCTGTGCGATTCGCGTTACCGGCTTTTCCACCACTGCATCAAACATCCCCCGACTTGCCCCCGCATCGGTGCCGATGATCTGTTGCAGGTGGATCGGGGTGGCCAGCGTGTCAGACAGGTCGATCTTGGCGGCCTCAACCGCCATGGCGATGGCGTGGCCCTGACGTTCGGCGATGACATGGAGCAGCCGGTCCAGAAGTTCTGGCGCAGCGGCGTCATAGCGGATCTGTTTGATCTCGGTCAGGGCGCGGCCGGCATAGAGAAAGTTGATCCGGTGCCATGTCGCAAGATCATGGTAGTAGTGCAGGGGCATCGGGGTTTTGCCCTTGTTGATCAAGGACCCAAGACCCAGCAGCGGCATCACCTGTGCCAGTGAAAACAGACAGTCGAAATCGGTCCCGCCGACGCGGATACCGTGGCTGGCCAGAATGTCATCGTCGCGGTCGGGCTTGTTGCGCCCCTCGGGCGAGACCCGCAGGATCGAGAAATCCGAGGTACCGCCGCCGATATCGACGATCAGAACCAGCTCCTCGGCGGCAACGGTGGATTCGTAGTGCAGCGCCGCCGCGACGGGTTCGAACTGAAAGGCGATATGCTCAAACCCGTTGGCGCGGGCGATGGTTTCCAGCACATCCTGGGCGGCCTGATCGCCTGCGGGATTGTCGTCGACAAAATGCACAGGGCGGCCCAGAACGGCGTGCCGCGTGCCGGGTTGCACCGCATCCAGTTGCGCGCGCAGATGGCCGAAAAACCGGCCCAGAATATCGGTAAAGGCCAGGGCGCGGTTGCCCACGCGGGTTTTCTCGTTGATCAGGGACGACCCGAGCGCCGATTTCAGCCCGCGCATCAACCGGCCATCGTCGCCGTCCGTATAGGCGGCCATAGCGGTGCGGCCAAAGACGGGCGCACCGCCATCGCTTTCCCAGAACACGGCCGAGGGGATGGTCATGGCCGATCCCTCAAGGGGGATCAGCTGCGACGCGCCCCCCGCCATGACAGAGACGGTGGAATTGGATGTGCCGAAATCCACACCACAGACTTGCGTTGCCATTTCCATCTTGCGCCCTTTGCCTCTTGAAAGGCGCGGGGTTTAGGGTGGTTTGGCAGGGGTGTAAAGGCCGCGCTTAGACCTGACGCGAGCGGATCATCCCCACGATATCATAAACCTCATCAACAATCGGGCGGGCGATGGTATTGGCACGCAGCGCGCCTTCTCCCAAAATCCGGTCGATCTCGGTCGGGTCTTGCATCAGGCGGTTCATTTCGGTGGTGATCGGCGACATCACGGACACGGCCAGCTCCGCCAAGGCGGGTTTGAAGCTGCCAAATTGCGCGCCGCCGTGATCGGCCAAGACTTGTTCGGCCGAAATACCCGCCAAAGCCGCATAGATATTCACCAGATTGCGCGCCTCGGGCCGGTCCGCAAGGCCGTCCATCTCGCTTGGCAAAGGCTCGGGGTCGGTCTTGGCCTTCTTGATCTTTTTCGCGATCATATCGGCGTCATCGGTCAGGTTGATGCGGCTTTGGTCCGACGGGTCGGATTTCGACATCTTCTTGCTGCCATCGCGAAGGCTCATCACACGTGTTGCGGCCCCTTCGATCATCGGCTCGGTGATGGGAAAGAAATCCACGCCAAAGTCATTGTTGAACTTGGTCGCAATATCACGGCAAAGTTCCAGATGCTGTTTCTGGTCCTCACCCACCGGCACATGCGTCGCCTTATAGGCCAGAATATCGGCGGCCATCAGCGCCGGATAGGCAAACAGCCCGAGCGAGGCATTTTCCGAGTTCTTGCCCGCGGTCTTATCCTTCCACTGGGTCATGCGACCCATCCAGCCCATTCGTGCCACACAGTTGAAAATCCAGGCCAGTTCGGCATGTGCGCTGACCTGACTTTGGTTGAACAGGATCGACCGTACCGGATCCACCCCCGAAGCAATAAAGGCCGCCGCCGCCTCGCGTGTTTGCTGGCGCAAATGGGCCGGATCCTGCCAGACGGTGATCGCATGCATATCGACAAGGCAGTAAACCGTCTCGATCCCCTCATCCTGCTTTTCGGCAAAACGTTTTAGCGCGCCAAGATAATTGCCAAGGGTCAACCCGCCCGAAGGCTGGATCCCCGAGAAGATGCGCTGTTGAAAGGCATGAGGCGTTTGGACCGGCTCGGCCATGGGAATACTCCATCTGGAAACTGCGTTGTAACTCGCTTACCCTTGGCGCAAAGGGGCGTCAATCATTGCCCCGGATATGAGGTAGAATGCACACAGACCCGAACGCCGCCCCGATCAACCCGTTGCCCGCTGTTGTGTGGCTGTTGGCGCTGCCGATAATCGCGATGGAGGTGGTGATGAACCTTGCCTCTGCGGGGGTCGTGGGGGGGGCACAAGGTATCGGCTGGCGGCAGGATGCGGTGCAGCGCTTTGCCTTCTCGCCCGATTTCATGCGTGATATGATCGCCAACAACTATTACCCGCTTGAGCATCTGATGCGGCTGGTCACCTATCCGCTTGTGCATGTCAGCTTTACCCATGCGATTTTCGTGGTGGTGTTCCTGCTTGCCCTTGGCAAAATGGTGGGTGAGGTGTTTCGCCCCTGGGCCGTGCTGGTGGTGTTTTTCGGCGCGACCCTTGCGGGTGCGGGGATGATGACGGCGCTGCCGTTTATCCATGCAGCGCTGATCGGGGGCTATCCGGCGGTCTACGGGTTGATCGGGGCGTTCACCTTTTTGCTCTGGACCAACCTTGCGGGCAGCGGGGCCAGCCAATACCGCGCGTTTTCGCTGATCGGCATGTTAATGGCCATCCAGTTGGTGTTCGGCCTGATCTTTGGCGGCGGCTGGGACTGGGTGGCAGAGCTGACGGGATTTTTTGCGGGGTTCTTGTTGTCCTTTGTCGTCAGCCCCGGGGGCTGGGAACGGGTGCGCGAGAAAATACGGGAGCGGCGCTAATCACGCCGACCCTTGAAAAAACGGCGGATCAGGATTCTGGTGCCGGTTTCCCAGATCAGCGCCAGATCGAAACAAAGGCTCCAGTTGCGCTGATAGATCAGGTCCAGCCGCGCCTTTTGCGGCACACAGCGGGTGGCATAAACGCGGTCGGTTTCTGCAGCATCACGGCAGGCGGCCAAAAGCGCCTCTTCGCGGTCGTGGAAACGCAGGCTGGCAAGGCCGGTGATCCCCGTCGGGCTCTTGAGGACCTCGGCGTATAGATCGGGGAAGCGTTCCACATAATCGCGCAAGGGGGGGCGGGGGCCAACAAGGCTCATCTCGCCCTTCAACACGTTCCAGAGCTGGGGGACCTCATCCATCCGCGCGCGCCGGATAAAAACGCCAAGCGGTGTGATGCGGCCGTGCTTGTTCCCGCCGGATACGCCGGAATCGTCCTGCGCCACTGTCATCGTGCGCAGCTTCCACAGCAAAAAGGGTTGCCCCGGTGCCTGCATCCGTTCGGCAACATAAAACAGGGGTCGCCCTTCGCGGATCAGCATCACAACCAACAGAATTGAAAAGGGCAGGATCAGGATTATCGACAGCATCGCGACCAGCACAAGATCGAGAATCCTTTTGCTTGGCCTCATGTGGGTAACCCCCTCCATTGCGCGACCATTTCGGTGGCTTGGGGTGCGGGCAGAGCCACTAAGGATAGCAGTCGGGTTATGTCCAGTTCGACACGCGCAATAACATCGGGGTTGGGCGGGCCAAATCCCCATTCGGCCCCTGCAGCATTCAGTAAATCGCCCATGGCGACGGGGCCTGCGGCAATGTTCAGGACGGGTGGCAAATCACGACCCAAGGCGGCCATCTGTGCCAATTTCGCCAAGACCCGCACCAGCGTGACCGGCCCGATGTAGGACCGGACAGGCCCGCCCGGCTGCCCCGCAACCGGGTCGAGCCGCACCGCCTTGCCCGATGTCATTCCGCCCAACAGCGCATCAAACCCCGCGATATTGCCGATTCGCAGAATCGTCAGCCGGTCCGGCATCATTGCGCGGGCTGCCCTCTCCATCGCTTGCTTGGCCTCTCCATATGCCCCCGCAGGGCGCAGTGGGGCCTCTTCAGTCAATGTCCCGTCCGAGGCACCATAGACCGCCGCCGAGGATGCCAGAAATACATGCCGCGCGCCTTGGTCCATCGCGGCCCGACAGGCGGCAAGGCCGAGGTCGACGTTCAAGGCCAGCTCTGCCTTGGTGCCGCGAATTATGCCGGACAGGCAGAGCACAGCTCCCCCCGCCACCCCTTTCGGGCAGGGTTCGGCAAGCACATCCCATGCCTGAAAGCCCGGCGCGGGGCGGCGTGATTGCCAGATGGGCCGCAGACCCGTCAGGGCCGCTTGCTCGCTTTGCAAGGCGCGGCCGATCCGGCCTGTGGCCCCCATCACCAAAAGCGGAACTGACATCGCGGGCTATTCATTCCCCTCAAGCCGGACCCGCAATTCGCGCAGAACCGGCATGAACGCCTTGACCCGTTCGGCCCCCAGATCAGTCACAAACTCTGCGATCAGGGGGGCTACGGCCTGTACGGCGGCATTACGGGCAGACCGACCAGAGGGGCTTATCGCGACGAACTTGCGCCGCGCGTCATCCCAGTCGGGCCGGATATGCACATGCCCCGCCCATTCCAGTTTGCTTAGCGTGTTGGTCATCGCCCCGCGCGTGACGTGAAAGGCCCGCGCCAGCTGTGCGGGGGAGCGTTCGTCATTGACCCGCGCCAAATGGTTCAACACAGCGAAATGCGAAAGCTCCATCCCGCGCGGCAGTACCTTGGAGATGCGGTTGCGCGCCAGCTGATCGGCCATGAACAGCTCTCCGAAGAGGGTGACGGCGAGGTCTTCGGCCTTGTCAGACATGTCCGCCCTCTTGGCCGCTTGGTCCGGTAATCGACCGATCATGGGTTAGCGCGGGCACACGCGCGCGCGCCTTTTCCACCTGCGCCAAGTCGATATTGACAAGGCAAACGCCCGGTTCGGTGCCCGCATCGGCCAGCACCTCCCCCCATGGGGCAACGACAAGGCTGTGCCCCCAAGTGCGCCGTCCCTTGCCGCCAGCGGTTTCCGGATGATGGCCGGTTTGTGCAGGTGCCAGAACAAAGCAGCCCGTCTCAATCGCGCGGGCGCGCAAGAGCACCTCCCAATGGGCGGCGCCGGTGGTGTCATTGAAGGCGGCAGGGACGGTCAGAATCTGCGCACCGGCTTGGGCCAGTCGGCGATAGAGGTAGGCAAAGCGCACGTCATAACAGATGCTCATCCCCAACGCGCCAAACGGGGTTTGCGCCACAATAGCACGATCACCGGGACGGTAGCCTTCGGATTCGCGGTAGCTTTCGGTCGCGGAAACCGTCACGTCGAACATATGCACCTTGTCATAGCGCGCGACAATTTCGCCCTGCGGATCAATCAGGAAAGAGCGGTTGGCAAAACGCCCGTCCGCATCGCCGGTCAACAAGGCCAAAGACCCAATCAACAGCCAAACGCCCAGATCTGCAGCCTCGGCCCGCAGTGCGGTCAAAGTCGGATCGTCAGCTTCATGGTGGAACACCTGCGCCTGATGACGGCGGCTGGAAGACAGCCCGTTGGTGCATTCCGGCGTCAGCACGAATTGCGCACCGCCTGCCGCCGCCTGCCGGACCATCGCCACGGTTTGCGGCAGATTTGCCACCGGATCATCGCTGACGTTCAGCTGAACAAGGCCGACCCGCAGCATCTAATCGGCCAAAAGGGCATCAAGTTTGCCCGCCTTTTCCATCGCGTGCAACTCATCGCTGCCGCCGACATGGGTTTCGCCGATAAAGATTTGCGGCACCGTGCGCCGGCCATTCGCCCGTTTCATCATGACCGCCCGCAAGGATGGATCCCGCGCAACGTCATGTTCGGTGAACGCCGCACCTTTGGCCTGAAGCAGGCGCTTGGCGGCGTGGCAATAGCCGCAAAAAGGCGAGGTATAGATTTCAACAGGTTTCATTTCCGCATTCCCTTGTGACAGCGCAACTATAGGGATTTAGGCGTCCTTCGCAACGCGTGCCAGTACCAGAACCGAAACATCCGACGCGCCCGCCGCCAGACAGGCATCGGCGGCGACGGCCAAAGTCGCGCCCGAGGTGAACACATCGTCGACCAGCAAGACATGCCGCCCCTGCATTTTTGCCATGCGGCGGGGATGGGGGGTGATCGCATGTTCCATGTTTTCAAACCGTGCAGCCTGTCCACGCCCGCCTTGGGTGGGCGTAGAGCGGCGGCGTTGCAACAGGTCGGGACAGTGGTCCAGACCGGCCAGCTTGGCGACCGTGGCGCTGAGCAAAGCCGACTGATTATAGCGACGGCGCAGCAGGCGAAACCAGTGCAGCGGGATCGGGGCCACCAACATATCGGGGCGCAATATCGGCCGGGCGGCACGAAACATCCATGCGCCCGCAGGTCTGGCCAAATCCTGCCGGTCGCCGTGTTTGAGCTGTAAGACGATTTTGCGCCCGTTATCTTGGTACATCAGCGCCGCGCGCCCTTGCGACCAGGGCCGTGGCACTGTCATGCATTCGTCGCATTGCACCGCCCCGCCATCATCCTCACCCATCAAAGGTTGCCCGCAACTGTCACAGACCAGCCCTGCGATAAAAGGCGTCTCGCGCCAGCATTTCCCGCACAGACCGAAATCAGAGGTCACCAATTCGCCGCAGCCAAGGCATTTCGGCGGGTAAATTGCGTGCAGCACGGCTTGCAATCCCATGCATCCCTCCTATTGTCCGGCGCATGAAAACGCCCAGATTGACCGATACCCGCGCCCTGACCCGAAACCGCGCCCGCGCCATGGCCTTGCCCGCCCCCGCGCTGTTCCTGCACGAGGATATTATTGCCGAGGTTAAGGAAAGACTCATAGAGGTTAACAGAACCTTTACGAAGCTGGCGATCGTCACAGGTTTTCCCGATCTGTGGCGCGAAGCCTTCCCCGAGGCAGATATCGTGGCCGATGAGGGAATGTTGGCGCTGGAGCCGGGCGCCCATGATCTGGTGATCCATGCGATGGCGTTGCATTGGGCGAACGATCCGGTGGGGCAGATTATCCAATGCAAACGCGCCTTGCGGGCCGATGGCCTTTTTCTGGCGGCGTTCTTTGGCGGGCAAACCCTGCATGAATTGCGCGCCTGTCTGGCCGAGGCTGAGGCCGCCGTGACAGGCGGGCTTTCGCCACGCGTGTTGCCGATGGGGGAAATTCGGGATCTGGGCGGGCTGTTGCAGCGTGCGGGCTTTGCCTTGCCGGTCGCTGACAGCTTTACCCGCACGGTCCATTACCGCGATATGTGGCACCTGATGACCGATCTGCGCGCAATGGGTGAGGCCAGCGCATTGGACGCCCGCCTCCGCAGGCCCACACGCCGCAAGGTTTTTGAGGATGCCGCAGAACGTTATGCCCGCAGCTTTGGTGTGGAAGGCGGCCGTATTGCCGCAAGTTTCGAGATGGTTTTTCTGACCGGCTGGTCCCCGCATGAAAGCCAGCAAAAGCCGCTGCGGCCCGGTTCTGCGACACACCGCCTTGCAGATGTGTTGAACGCGCCGGAAATCATATTGCCCGCAACCAAGGACGAAACTTGACCCCACGCTTTTAAGCGTTATCTGCCGTGACAAAGAATAAGGAGCGAATGATGCCGGATGCACCGTATAGCCAACCTGATATTACGCCCGGCCAAGGGCGACTGGCCCATGCACCGGCCGATCACCCAAAGGTCAAAGCGCCCAAAATTGGCGTTCTGGTTGCCAACCTCGGCACGCCTGACGGCTATGATTATTGGTCCATGCGGCGTTATTTGAACGAGTTTCTGTCGGACAAACGTGTCGTCGACATTTCTGACTGGCTTTGGCAGCCGCTGTTGCAACTGGTGATCCTGACCAAACGGCCCTTTGCCTCGGGGGCGAATTACAAGCTGATCTGGAACCATGAGAAAAACGAAAGCCCGCTGCTGACGATCACCAAGGACCAGACGGCCAAGATCAGCGATGCGTTGCAGGCGGCTTATGGCGGGGAGGTGCTGGTGGATTTCAGCATGCGCTATGGCAACCCGTCGACCGAATCAAAGGTCAAGGCGATGGTCGCGGCCGGATGTGAGAAGATCCTGTTCTTTCCGCTTTATCCCCATTACGCGGGGGCCACTTCGGCCACGGCAAATGACGCATTTTTCGCGGCCCTGATGAAGGAAAAGCGCCAACCCGCCGCGCGCATCGTGCCAGAGTATTTCGACCATCCCAAATATATCGAGGCGCTGGCCGGATCGGTGGAGCGGGCCTATGCCGCGATGCCGCAAAAGCCCGATGTGCTGGTCGCCAGCTATCACGGGATGCCGATCCGCTATTTGATGGAGGGCGACCCCTATCATTGCCAATGCGCCAAAACCACGCGGTTGCTGCGCGAACGGCTGGGCTGGGACAAGGACGCGATCGATACGACCTTCCAATCGGTGTTTGGCCGCGAGGAATGGCTCAAGCCCTATACGGTGGAGCATGTGGCCGAACTTGCCAAGCAAGGCAAAAAGAACATCGCCGTGGTGGCACCTGCTTTTTCGGCCGATTGCATCGAAACGCTGGAAGAGATCAACGGCGAAATCTGTGAGGCCTTTGAACATGCGGGCGGCGAGACATTTACTTATATCCCCTGCCTCAATGATGACGCTGCGCATATCGACGCGCTGGTCACAATCATCCGCGAAAACCTTGCGGGCTGGGTGAAATGATCCGTGCATAAAAAAAGGACGGTAGGTTTAACCCTACCGTCCTAATTCGTTCCAATCCAAGAAGGATTAGTTCGATGCAGCAGCTGCTACAACGAGCAGGAGCAGCAAAGGAACGACGATGCCGCCAGCGGACGACGAAGTCGCCGCTTCAACAACAGCTGGTTCCATCATCGGTTCAGCCATGCCACCAGCAAAAGCAGTCGATGCAGCAACGGTCAGAGCCGCTGCGAGTGCAAGTTTCTTCATAGTAACCTCCAGTTTTCGCGCGCCATCACATTTTCAGAGGAAGATAATGCGCACCCAAGACTATACCTCGTGCTGTTTTCTAACCAGCTTGCGCAAAGAAATGCAATCTGGGACGTAAAAAACTGGATTACGCGGGCGCGGTTTCGTCAAATTGGCAACACTCCTAGCGCTGGTCGGGCGTTATATGGCGATCAAGGCGGTGTTTGGTGCCCAAAAGGACGGATTTTGCACAATTTTTACGATAGTTGCGTCGACTGATAGGCCGGTTTTTTTGCCTCGCGGGCAGGGCCGGTAAAACGGATTCGCGGAGACGTTTCCGGATGCCGCATCCAAAATGCGGTGGCTGTGCATTTGCATCCTATTCCCCCGCGGATACCGGGATGCTATGCACTTTTTATGCCTGCCCTTTGTCGCACCTGTCTTAGTCCTTTTGTGTCCGGTGGTGGCCCGGGCCTGAAACGTTGCCCGGCGTGCCGCTCGCCAAGAATAATTTCCCACGCCGAGCTTGATCAGCTTTCCATTGCCCATATGGATTGTGATGCGTTTTATGCGAGCGTGGAAAAACGTGACCATCCCGAATACCGTGACCAGCCGCTAATCGTTGGCGGCGGCACGCGGGGGGTTGTGTCTACATGTTGCTATATCGCGCGAATCAAGGGGGTCCGCTCGGCCATGCCGATGTTTCAGGCGCTAAAGCTGTGCCCCGAGGCGGTGGTGGTCAAGCCGCGCATGGCCGAATATGTCGCCGTGTCCCGCGAGATCCGCGCGATGATGGAGGCGCTGACCCCCGCGATTGAACCCTTGTCGCTGGATGAGGCGTTTCTGGATCTGACAGGCACCGCGCGGCTGCATGGCGCGCCACCTGCGGTCTTGTTGGCCCGTCTGGTCAAGGAGATGGAGGAGCGTTTGGGCATCACCGGATCAATCGGGTTATCGCATAACAAGTTCCTGGCCAAGATCGCATCCGACCTTGATAAACCGCGGGGTTTTTCCGTGATCGGCAAGGAGGAGACTGAGGCCTTTTTGCACGACAAGCCCGTGTCGATCCTGTGGGGGGTGGGAACCGCCACGCGGGCGGCGCTGGAAAAGGCGGGGATACGGACGATTGCGGACCTCAAGCGTTGGGACCGGGTGGACCTGTCGGCGCGTTTCGGCAGTATGGGTGACCGGCTTTGGCATTTGTCGCGGGGGCTGGATACCCGCCGTGTCAGCCGTGACGAGGCGGTGAAGTCCATTTCCAAAGA
>NZ_LGHS01000052.1:0-2500 GCF_001202025.1 Pseudorhodobacter aquimaris | reverse complement strand
ACCTGAAACCGGACGCCTACAAGCAGTCGGAGGGACATCAGTCCTGACGGCGTACCTTTTGTATAATGGGTCAACGACTTAGTCTAACGAGCAAGCTTAAGCCGATAGGTGTAGGCGCAGCGAAAGCGAGTCTTAAAAGGGCGCATGAGTTCGTTGGATTAGACCCGAAACCAAGTGATCTAGCCATGTGCAGGATGAAGGTAAGGTAACACTTACTGGAGGTCCGAACCAACACCCGTTGAAAAGGGTCTGGATGACGTGTGGCTAGGGGTGAAAGGCCAATCAAACTTGGAGATAGCTGGTTCTCCGCGAAAGCTATTTAGGTAGCGCCTCGGACGAATACCATTGGGGGTAGAGCACTACATGGATGATGGGGGCCCACAGCCTTACTGAGTCTAAGTAAACTCCGAATACCGATGAGTACTATCCGGGAGACACACGGCGGGTGCTAACGTCCGTCGTGAAGAGGGAAACAACCCTGACCTGCAGCTAAGGCCCCTAATTCGTAGTTAAGTGGGAAAGCATGTGGGACGGCCAAAACAACCAGGAGGTTGGCTTAGAAGCAGCCATCCTTTAAAGATAGCGTAACAGCTCACTGGTCTAGATAAGCTGTCCTGCGGCGAAGATGTAACGGGGCTCAAACTACGAGCCGAAGCTCAGGATGTGTAGCAATACACGTGGTAGCGGAGCGTTCTGTGATATAGGACGCTGTGTATTTATGCTCCGCTTGCGGAACATAACATACACAATGTGCTTTCTGTGAAGCCGGGCTGTAAGGCATCCGGTGGAGAGATCAGAAGCGAGAATGTTGACATGAGTAGCGACAAAGAGGGTGAGAGACCCTCTCGCCGAAAGTCCAAGGGTTCCTGCTTAAAGCTAATCTGAGCAGGGTAAGCCGGCCCCTAAGGCGAGGCCGAAAGGCGTAGTCGATGGGAACCAGGTTAATATTCCTGGGCCGTGAGGTGGTGACGGATCAAGAGGTAGTTTGCCCTTATCGGATTGGGTGGGCTGCTGAGTGGTCCCTGGAAATAGCCCCTCTATAAGACCGTACCCTAAACCGACACAGGTGGACAGGTAGAGAATACCAAGGCGCTTGAGAGAACCACATCAAAGGAACTCGGCAAAATGCCTCCGTAAGTTCGCGAGAAGGAGGCCCCACTTTTAGGCAACTAGAGGTGGGGGGCACAAACCAGGGGGTGGCGACTGTTTACTTAAAACACAGGGCTCTGCGAAGTCGTAAGACGACGTATAGGGTCTGACGCCTGCCCGGTGCTGGAAGGTTAAAAGGAGGAGTGCAAGCTCTGAATTGAAGCCCCAGTAAACGGCGGCCGTAACTATAACGGTCCTAAGGTAGCGAAATTCCTTGTCGGGTAAGTTCCGACCTGCACGAATGGCGTAACGATCTCCCCGCTGTCTCTGATGTGGACTCAGCGAAATTGAACTGTGTGTCAAGATGCACACTTCCCGCGGTTAGACGGAAAGACCCCATGCACCTTTACTATAGCTTCGCACTGGCATCAGGATTGAGATGTGCAGGATAGGTGGTAGGCATCGAAACGGGAACGCCAGTTTCCGTGGAGCCTTCCTTGAGATACCACCCTTCTTACTCTTGATGTCTAACCGCGGTCCGTTATCCGGATCCGGGACCCTGCGTGGTGGGTAGTTTGACTGGGGCGGTCGCCTCCTAAAGTGTAACGGAGGCGCGCGAAGGTTGGCTCAGAGCGGTCGGAAATCGCTCGTTGAGTGCAATGGCAGAAGCCAGCCTGACTGCAAGACTGACAAGTCGAGCAGAGACGAAAGTCGGTCATAGTGATCCGGTGGTCCCGAGTGGAAGGGCCATCGCTCAACGGATAAAAGGTACGCTGGGGATAACAGGCTGATGATGCCCAAGAGTCCATATCGACGGCATCGTTTGGCACCTCGATGTCGGCTCATCTCATCCTGGGGCTGGAGCAGGTCCCAAGGGTACGGCTGTTCGCCGTTTAAAGAGGTACGTGAGCTGGGTTTAGAACGTCGTGAGACAGTTCGGTCCCTATCTGCCGTGGGTGTAGGAGATTTGAGAAGAGTTGCCCCTAGTACGAGAGGACCGGGGTGAACGTTCCACTGGTGGACCAGTTATCATGCCAATGGTAGTGCTGGGTAGCTATGAACGGACAGGATAACCGCTGAAGGCATCTAAGCGGGAAGCCCCCTTCAAAACAAGATCTCCCTTGAGAGCCGTGGAAGACCACCACGTCGATAGGCCAGAGATGTAAGTGCAGCAATGCATTCAGTTGACTGGTACTAATTGCTCGATAGGCTTGATTTGATCCAGAAAAAGCAAGGTTCAACATGAACCAAGCATTCGGAAACAAAGTCAAAAGCAAACATCACTACGTCACAAAGTGACGGCAGTGTAAAAACATGGAACAAGGATAAAGCCGCATAGCTTTGCCCCTGATGTTGTTACTTCCTGATAACCTCAGGAAAGCGTTTCTTTCTCGGTTTGGTGGTCATAGCG
>NZ_LGHS01000051.1 GCF_001202025.1 Pseudorhodobacter aquimaris | reverse complement strand
GGCCAGGAATGCGGTCGCGCAGAACGGGGTCAGCATTGCGTTGGCTTGCCGTGCGTTTGAGATCAGCGAGACGTGCTACCGGTACGCCCAATCCTGAGCGACGAGAACGAGGAGATCGCCGCTTGGCTGGAACGGTTGACCGAGAATAAGCGAACCTGGGCTTTGGCCTATGTTTTTTGTATCTGCGCAACGTCCAAGGCTATGGCTGGAACCACAAACGCGTTTACCGGATCTACTGTGAACTGGAGCTGAACCTGCGGATCAAGCCAAAGAAGCGCCTGAAGCGTGATAAACCCGAGCCATTGGCTGTGCCTGACAGACCCAATGAGACATGGTCGATGGATTTCATGGCTGATCAGCTCGCAGATGGGCGTTCGATCAGGACATTGAACGTGCTGGATGACTTTAATCGTGAAGGCTTATGTATTGAAGTGGACTTCTCGCTGCCCGCAGAGAGAGTTGTCAGAAGCTTAAACCAGATCATCGAATGGCGCGGACAACCTCAGGCAATTCGAGTCGACAACGGCCCAGAATATGTGAGTGGAAAGCTTATGGAATGGGCTGAAAAACACAATGTGCGGCTCGAATACATCCAGCCGGGCAAGCCTCAGCAAAACGCCTATATCGAACGCTATAATCGCACCGTTCGCGGCGAATGGCTGGGACAATACATCTTCGAAACGATTGAGGAGGCACAAGACCAGGCGACTGAATGGCTCTGGACTTACAACAACGAGCGGCCCAACATTCCTCTCACGGTTTGCTTGCAAACCGTTGCCGGACAGCGGGGCATCGGCGGCATAACTCCCGCAATGAAATTGAAAACAGCCGCATGAATTCTATGGCTGGACCCCATTAAAAATGGGGAGATTACCATCGTACCATCTGCAAAGTAAATGGCCCCCGCATCTCTTTTGGATGCGGGGGCCATTCCAAATATTCACGTTAGAAAAACACGAGATCAGGATTTGTTGAGGAACTCATCCACTTCCTGTTCTGCCTGCTCCTTGGAGCGGCCATAGCGTTCTTGCACCTTACCAACCAGTTGGTCACGGTTACCTTCGATCTGGTCAAGCTCGTCATCTGTCAGCTCGCCCCATTTCTCTTTTGCGGCGCCCTTGATCTGCTTCCACTTGCCTTTGATTTGATCCATATTCATCGGGTCTTTCTCCTTGCAAACGGCCTGCACTGCGCTGGCCTTCTATACAGGGATAACACGGCAGTATGGCTATGGTTCCCGCTTGCAGCCGTGAAACACCGGCGTATCAAACCATTTCTTCGGGAACGATCGGAACCGGTTTTCCAAAGGCCTCTGCCCGTGCGATATCATGCGGCAAAAGCAGGCATTTACGGTCGGATGGCGCACATTGGGCATTGGCCCAGACCGCATGGCGCCAGCGATCATAAAGCGCGCGCGGAGTTTCATCTTTAGGGATTTCGTTCTCTGGCCACCAATGGCGCAGCACGCGCCCCGTCAACTTGGCGACGTCTTGTGGTGCATCAAGCCGGATGCCAGCCTCGGTATCCCAAAACAGGCTGCGACGGTTCAGGTTGGACGAGGCGACAATCGCCGCGCGATCGTCAAACAGCGAAACCTTGGAATGCACATAGATTAAAGGCGCACCATTCAACCGGTCAGGACCGTCCCCAGCCGCTTGCCGCTTTTGCGCGGGCGAGGCCACCAAAACACGCTTGCCGAATGCACGCGTCAGGCGGCGCAGGGCGCGCGCTTGCAGATATTCGCCGAAACGCGCATCGAACCCGCGCTTGCCCTCAAAGGCGACGTCATCAGGGGCGGCGGGCAGGATCAGGATCAACCGCAAATCCGGTGCCGAACGGGCCCGACGCGCCAAGGCACGCGACAAAGCACGGTCACGGAAGTACTGGGTCTCGATATAGATCAACTGTTCCGCCCGCGCGATCTCGTCCAGATGCGCCTGATGTAGCTCATGGACCCTGTGATGCGGACCGAAATGTGCCCAGTTGATCCGCCGACGTGTGGAAACTGTGCGCAGGAAGGGCGGCGTTTCAGGCGCGGGGGCCGTTGTTCCCGCAGTATGGGTATGAAACCCACGCAGATGCGCTGCGGCGGCATCCACTCCCGCGCCTGTCACCTCTATCTGTACATCATGCCAGGTCTGGTCGCCGTCCCGATTGTGTTCCGGCGTGTCAAACCGCCGCTCATTCAAATCCAGCCCGCCGATATACAGCAGGTTTTCATCAAAGACCGCCAGCTTTTGATGATGCAGACAAGGGTAAAGTGCGGGCAGCACAAAGGGCCATGGCCAAAGCTTTCCCCGCCACGAGATCAGCATCCGGGCCATCCCCGGCATATCGCGCAGCGCCGCGGTCCGTTCAGCCTCGGGCAATGCGTTCAGCCATTTGGCCACGCCGTAAAGCCGTTTTAGGATATAGGGCCAGATTGCCAGACGGATCAGCCTGCCGGTTTGCGCGGAATGGCGCAGCACTTTCAATTCCAGCTTGCCGGGATGATTGCTGACACCTGCGGCGGCCAGAAACATGCGGCGAGTGCGCATCGCGGCACGGTGCATTTCGGGGCGGCCAATCGGGTCGACATCGCTGACCGAGATCGAAATATCCACCCCCCGCGCCAAAGTGTGATGGATAAGATCGAACCATGTCGCCCCGACCTCCCGCCCCCGCACAGAGCGCAGGCGGGTTGAAAGGTCAAATACCATAAAGCTTGCCAAAACGCTGCTTTTGGCATCGAGGAAATGCTCCTCAAGCGCGGGATAGGCTTCGGCCGCGGTCACATGGGCGGCCCGCAAGATCTGCGTGGTCACGACGGATCGGCCTCATCCGCATCAGAAGCTGCGCGGTTTTCTGCTTTCATCAAATCCGACACCCTGAAAATCACTTCCAGCCGATAGTTATCACCTTCCCGGCCCTGACTCAATGTACCGCCGATCTGTTGGGCAAAGGCCGTTTGCAACTGTGCGCCAAGTCCGGTGCTGGTATTCATCCCCTCACCATCACGCAAGGCGTCGGGTTCTGTAATGCTGTTGACCAGCCGCAAGACCACTCGGCCATCCTCGATCCGCTTCAAGCTGATGGAGAGCGTTGGAACAGCGCCGTCTACCCCACGCGCATATTTCAACGCATTGGTCAGCGCCTCGGTCATCAGCAAGGACAGCGGAACCGCCTGATCGGGGGTAAGCAGGATATCGTCAAAATCCGTATCCACGTCGATCTGTCGACCCGGAGCAGAAGCAAGCGACACTGTTTGACGGGTAATGTCGGTCAGTAATTCTTGCGCATGTACATCCGACTGCCCGGTGGTCTGATAAAGACCGCGGTGGATAGTCGCCAAGCTCATCACCCGCTCTTGCAGGCTCTTTAACAGGCTTTTGGCCTCTGGCGTGCGAGCCTGGCGCATTTGCATATTCATGATCGAGGCAATTAGTTGCAGGTTGTTTTTGACCCGGTGATGCACCTCGCGCAATAGCACTTCTTTTTGATGCACCTCGTCTTCAAGGCTTGCCTCGTTGCGGATGATATCATCGGTCATCGCCGTATAGGCCTGCGCCATTTCGCGCAATTCCAGCGGCGCGTCTTTCAACACCAGATTGGGGTGCCTGCGCATTCCATGCGCAAAAGAGGCGATGGATCGGTTGAGAGAGCGCACATGACGCACCACCAGAATCTCCGCCGCCCAGATGGAAACGACAAGCCCCGCCACCCACATCAGGATCGGGAACAACATCGGCCGCACACCCAGAAAGCTGCGGTTGGCATTGGGTGGATTGATCCAGCTTGACATAACATAAAGCTCATCTCGCACGACCGGCAGGGTCGCATATGTCCGCCGCTCTCCGGCACCCGAAATGCTGTTGAAAAGTCTCGCTTTTTCGCCGGCAAAAGCGGCAAGATCACTGGTGGCCGGAACTGTCGCTGCAACCTTGTCAAAGCCCATGCTGGCTGTCAGTACCTCACCAGCGCGGTTGAACGACCAAAAGTTGACGCCGTTCTGCTCGTCCTCACCGGAACTATCTTTCAGGATCCGCAGCCGGGAGTGTGGCAACCATGCACCAAGATAGCCAAGGTAGCTGCCCTGCGCGTCAAATATCGGGCGCACGATACCGATTACCGAGGTACGCGAAACCGGTCCCTGCCCTGTCATTGTGAACGTGGGCTCGCGTGCGTCAACCAGCGTCTTGAAAAGCGGCACATCGGAATAATCATAGCTCTCGCCGCTCGAAGAGCAGGTCATACGCCCGTCCTCGGGCACAAAAGAAAGCAGGCTCAATTCAGGCATATCCCCCGCCAACCTGCGCAACTGTGCAACGCAGGCAACATTGTCCCCGATCACGGTCGGCAAGCTTGCCGCAGCCCCCGCAACCAACCCTTCGGCGCGGCTGATCACCCGGATCTCGCCCAAAGCTGCGCGCAAGGTCTGGCCCATCAAAGCCTCGTCAGAACGCCCCTTCGCCTCTCGGGTCAGATTGCTGGTTTGCAGATATGCCACGATGCCCAAAGGCAAAAGTGCCACAACCATCAAGGTTGCCAGCCGAACGCCAAGGCGCTGCGAGGCCGGAAACCATTTCGCAGCAATATCCATCGGCATCAAGCAGCGTCCATCCCACGAGGGACCAGACCCTCCAACCCGTCGATAACGGCACTTTCCCCGTCAACCAGATGCAACAGCTCTGCCAAATGTTTGCGGGCACGACTGGTGCGGCTTTTGACAGTGCCGGGGGCAATGCCCATCATCTCGGCAGCCTCATCCGTGGTAAAGCCGGACGCACCGACCAGAATAAGAACCTCACGATGTTCCGCCGAAAGCTGGTCAAACGCATGGCGGAAATCGGTAAAGGCCAGCTTGCCGTCATGATCCGGCTTCACCGAGAGCTTGCCCGCATGCACCCCGTCAGAGTCCGCAACCTCACGTTTGTGTTTGCGAAGGCTTGAATAAAACGTATTGCGCAAGATCGTAAAAAGCCAGGCTTGCAGATTGGTGCCGGTTTTGAACTTGTCGATATTCGTCCACGCCTTGACGATCGTGTCCTGAACCAGATCGTCAGCCGCCGGAACATTGCGGGTCAAGCTGATGGCAAAAGCCCGCATCTGGGGCAGGAACTGGACAATCTCGTCGCGCGGATCACAGCTATCGGGTTCGTCATTCATGATTTCGCCTCACGCAGTTTGTCCTTGTCACGCAGCTTTAAAAGCAAGTCCTTAAAGCGGTCCGGCACATCCTCTTCTAGCGCCTCTTGATAGACACGCTTCAGGTTCTGGTCGATTTGCTGGCGTAATTTCGCTTTTGGCTCACTATCAGGCATGTTAATATTTCTTTCCGCTGGTCCGGCGCTTGTTTCGCAATATACATGGGAACCAAACACGGTACGATGCGTTTGGTTCCCATGAAATCGGGAAAAAACAATCATCGATATTAATGAGGATAAAAATGCCACATACCGCGAGCGACGATCTTGCCGCCACCATAGGCAAATTGCTGCCCTTCCTGCGGCGTTATGCAAGGGCCTTGACCGGAAGCCAGGAAACCGGTGACCGCTATGCCGCCGCTACGCTTGAGGCGGTTCTGGAAAACACCGACACGATCACCGGCGATGCGCGCGTGGATCTGTTCCACGCCTTCCATATCGTCTGGTCCAGCGCAGGCGCCCCGACAGGCGAAGCCGACACCCGGTTTTCCGCTATCGCACAGGCTCATATGGCCAATCTGACCCCGAATTCCCGCGAGGCGCTGCTTCTCAAGGCCATCGAGGGGTTCACCCCCGCCGAGGTCGGGCAGATCATGGGTGTTGGCACCGAAGAGGCGCTTCACCTGATCGCGGTCGCCATGGAAGAGATGGAGGCCGCCCTTGCCGGACGTGTAATGGTCATCGAGGATGAGGCGATTATCGCCATGGACATAAGTTCCATCGTCGCAGAGATGGGCCATTCAGTGACCGGCATTGCGCGTACACGTACCGAGGCGGTCACCCTTGCAGCCTCTGAAAAGCCCGATCTGATTTTGGCCGATATCCAGCTGGCCGACAACTCATCCGGGATTGATGCGGTGAATGACATTCTGGCGCAATTCGCCGATATTCCGGTGATCTTCATCTCAGCCTTCCCGGAACGTTTGTTGACAGGCGACAAGCCAGAGCCTGCTTTCCTGATCACCAAACCTTTTTCCGAGGATCAGGTGCGTTCGGCCGTCAGTCAGGCGATGTTCTTTGCCAGCACCGAAACGCTGCACGCATAAATCCTCCTTGCGCAAAGGCCCCCGTGTATCGGGGGCCTTTTCATATGCCGCCCTATTTGGATGTGGCGCGCAGCATCCACGCGGCCTGCTCATGAAATGCTGAACGTGCCGTGGCCAGATCAGCGGTAACGGGGTCGTTGTTTTCTTCGGCCAATGTGATCAACTCATGGAAACGGCGAGCAACAGTGGTGTGGTCTTTTGCAAGATCCTCAACCATTTCCTGCGCTGACGGGGTTTCCTTTAGGTCTTTGATCACCGACATCTCCATCACCGCCGAGAGCGACATCGGTGCCAGATGCCCCAAGGCGCGAATACGTTCGGCCACCACATCGGCGGCGGCAAACATATCGTTATATTGCTCCTCGGTCAGATGATGGATCGAGAAGAACATCGGCCCCTCAACATTCCAGTGATAGGCATGGGTCTTGAAAACAAGCCGGTATGTATCCGCCACAGCATTGGTCAGGCCATCCGCCAAAGCCTTGGTTTTCGTGATGCCGGTTTTGACCTTATCCGCTTGGGGTGTGACGTTCATTTCGTCTGACATAGGGTTTCCTTCCGCATTGTTGCATATTGCTGGCAAGGCTGCTCGCCCCACCTTGTCAATACAACGCAGCCTAAGCGGGCCCGGTTCCGTCATGGGGGACGCGCGTTACTTGCCGTAGTAATCGCGGAACCAATCAACAAATTGCGCGATACCGTCGCGGAAATCGGTCTGGGGGCGGTACCCTGTCAGCTCTTTCAGCAAGGTTGCATCTGCCCAGGTGGCAGGCACATCGCCCATCTGCATCGGCATGTAATTGCGGATCGCTTTCTTGCCCAGACAGTCCTCGATCGCATCGACAAAATCCAGCAAGCGCACCTTGTCGGAATTGCCGATATTGACCACACGGTAAGGGGCCGCATGTGAAAGGCTGTCCCATGCGGGGATATCCTCCTTGCTGGCGGGTTGTTGCGGTATCGCATCCATCAACAGCCGGATACCGCGCACCAGATCATCAATATAGGTGAAATCGCGGTACATCTCGCCATTGTTGTAAATATCGATCGGCCGACCGTCGAGGGTCGCATCCACAAATTTATAAAGCGCGAGGTCGGGCCGCCCCCAAGGACCGTAAACGGTAAAGAACCGGAACATCGTTGTCGGGATATCCCACAGATGGGCATAGGCATGAGCCATCCCCTCATTCGCCTTTTTGGTCGCGGCATAGATGGTCAGCGGCAAATCGGCCTTTTCCGTTTCGACAAAGGGCATAACGTCATTCGCCCCGTAAACCGATGAGGTTGAGGCCATCAGCAAATGCTGTACCTTCAGCCGCCGCGCGGCCTCCATCACCGTAAAGGTGCCGATGATATTGCTGTCAAGATAGGCGCGCGGGTTCTCAAGGCTATAGCGCACACCTGCCTGCGCTGCGAGGTGGACGATCATATCTGGCTGAAACGCATCGGCGACGGCATCGAATGTTTCCGCGTCCTCAAGCATGGCTTCGGTGGCGGCAAAATTCGGGTTCTGTTGCAGCATCGCGTGGCGGCGCTGCTTTAGGGTGACATCATAGTAATCGGTCATGCCGTCATAGCCGTGGACCTCAAACCCCTCAGCCAGCAGAAGTTGTGCCAGATGGAAACCGATGAACCCCGCGGTTCCGGTAATCAATATCTTGCCGGCAGTTGTTTGTTCGGTCATGAAATCATCCTCTTACACTCGGCACATGTCATTGCAGGCCCGCCCTCGGATGGGATTTCAAAATGGCGTAACCCGCACGAAAATCGGCATAAGCCGCGTCAAAGGCATCAATAAGGCTTGCAACAGGTTTTATCACCTGCGCTGTGGGGGCGGGGTGCATGACCTGCGCGACATTGGCGCCCAACGCCGCAGTCATGCCAAGCCTTGCCGCCCCAAGGGCCGCGCCAAATTCACGGCCTTCGGGAATATGCAGCGGCGTTTTCAACACCGTCGCCAGCAATGAGAGCCAATAGACCGAGGCACTGCCCCCACCGATGGCATAGAGCCTGTCGATACGCGCGCCCGTGGCGGTGATCGCCTCGAATGAATCGCGCAACCCGAAACAGACGCCTTCCAGCACCGCTTGGGTCAGGTCTTCGCGGCTGCTGTCCTTGCCGATCCCGATGAACCCTGCGCGGATCGTCGCATCATTATGCGGCGTACGCTCTCCCGAAAGATAAGGGAAAAACCCCACTGGTCCCGGTGCCTTGATCTGGGAACCCAGTGCCTCGGTCAGCACTTGCGGCTTCGCACCGGTAATAGAGGACAGCCACGTCAGGCTATCGGCCGCCGCCAGCATGACCCCCATCTGATACCAGCGATCCGGCACCGCATGGCAAAAGCTGTGCAAGGCATTTTGCGGGGCGGGGCAAAACCTGTCGCGCGCCAACAGCACCACGCCCGAGGTGCCTAGCGACACAAACCCCTGCCCTTCATGCATCGTACCCAAACCACAGGCCGCCGCCGCATTATCCCCCGCCCCGCCCGCAACGCTGACCCGTCCTGCAAGCCCCCATTCACGCTCAAGCGCGGCGCGCAGCACGCCCGCCTCTGTACTGCCTTCAACCAACCGTGGCATCTGGTCGGCGCGCATATGGCTGTTTTTCAACAAGACTTCTGACCAATCGCGCGCTGCGACATCTAGCCATGACGTGCCCGCACTATCCGACATATCCGCAACATGATCGCCCGTCAGATAGAGGTTCAGGAAGGCCGCAGGCAGCAAGACCTTGGCAACGCGTGCAAAAACATCAGGCTCATGCTTGCGCAGCCATTCCAGTTTGGGCGCGGTAAAGCCGGGGAAGACGATGTTGCCACTGATGGCGCGAAACTCGGGGCGGGCGTCCAGCGCATGGGCCTCGGTATGGCTGCGGCTGTCGTTCCACAGGATGCAGGGGCGCAGCACCTTGTCATCGGAATCGAGCAAGACCGCCCCATGCATATGCCCGGCCACGCCGATGCCACGAAGCCCGGAAAATTCGGGGCGATGACGAAGCTGCGCCACCGCCCCTTCCAGCGCCGCGATCCAGACCGCGGGGTCTTGCTCTGACCAGCCAGAATGGGGATGTGATGTGGTATAATGCTGCTCTGCCGTGCCGAGCACTGCACCACCCTCATCAACCAGCAAGGCGCGCAGCCCCGAGGTACCAATATCAATGCCGAGAAAGCTCATATACAGGATTTCTGTTTTGGGGTGACCAGCCATGCAATTGCTGGCCAACGTATAATTTCGCACAGAGTGCCGCAGAACCGCAGCCAGTTCAACCGCTCTTCGCCAGACGGCAAAGCCGCGGGCATAGTGCCCCCTGCATCACGAGGTTGTCGCTTTGCAGGGGCCGGAAAATACTATAAACGGCGTTGATGGAACACGCATTGAACTTCGCACACAACAGCCTTGGCACCGATCTGACGGATTTGGTGGCATGCCCTGTTTGCGATACATTGCACCGGTTCTCGACCATTCCGCAGGGCGGGCGCGGCAGATGCAAGCGTTGCCACCATGTTCTGGCGACCCCCCGCCCCAATGCGATGACGCGGATCGTGATGCTGGCGATCACGGCCACAATCCTGATGATGGCGGCCATCAGCTTTCCCTTCCTGACGATCGAGACCCACGGCCTGCGCCAACAGGCCTCGGTGATCGATACGATCCTTGCCTATTCGGACGGGTTGATGGTGCCGCTCTCGCTGGCGATGGCCGCGCTGATCGTGGTCTTGCCGCTGACACGTCTGACCGCGATCCTTTATACGGTGGCCCCGATGGCGCTGGGGCATCATCCGGTGCGCGGGGCGACGCGGGCCTTTCGTCTTGCGGAATACCTCAAGCCCTGGGCGATGGCCGAGGTGTTCATCGTTGGTGTGGCGGTCGCCTTGGTCAAGGTCGGGGGGCTGGCCACGCTGACCATTGGGCCGGCCTTTTGGGCCTTTGCCGCCCTCGTCCTGATCACCATCCTTCAAGATAACTTCATGAGCAGTCTGATCATATGGAAAACCCTGGAAACGCGCGGAACTACCTGACCGCCCGCGAGGCGGGGTTGGTCAGCTGTACGACCTGCGGCAAGCTTCATCCCGCAGGCGTGAAAACATGCCTGCGCTGCGGAGCCACGCTTGCCAGCCGTGATACGCAAAGCCTGCAAAAGGTCTGGGCGTGGTGGATTGCGGGGGTGATCGCCTTTATCCCCGCCAATACCTATCCGATGCTGAAAACCGCCACCTTGGGCAGCCAGTCCGAAAGCACCTTGCTGGGCGGTATCGTGGAATTGCTGCACCACGGATCGCTGGGCATTGCGGGTATCGTATTTTTTGCCAGTATCGTTATCCCCGCCAGCAAATTCCTTGCCATTGCCTATCTGGCACTGGGGATCGGCCGCCCGCATCGCAGCAGCGCGCATCTGCGTCACCAAGTCTATGAAGTCGTCGAATTTGTCGGGCGCTGGTCGATGATCGATGTCTTTGTCGTTGCAATTTTGACCGCACTCGTTCAATTGGGTTCGGCGGCCAGCATCCATCCCGGTATCGCGGCTGTAAGCTTTGCCCTCTCCGTTGCTTTTACAATGCTCTCGGCCCAAAGCTTTGATGCAAGGCTGATCTGGGACGCTGACAAGGATCAAGACCAATGACACAGCCCGAGGTTCCGGAAATGGATGTCAGCCCTGCAAAGCGCTCGCCCTGGCGCAACCTGTCGTTTGTGTGGCTGGTGCCGGTGCTGGCGCTGATCGTGTCCCTTGGTGTTGCGTGGCAAAGCTATAGCAACAAGGGCACATTGATCACCATCGTCTTTCAGGATGCTGCCGGGATCACCCCCAAGGATACGACCATCCGCTACCGTGATGTGATCATCGGCGCGGTCGAAGAGGTGAACTTCTCATCCGATATGTCCAAGGTGATCGTGGCGGCACGAATTGACAAGGATGTCGCCGCAACCTTCAGCCCCGACACCCTGTTCTGGGTCGTGCGGCCCGAGGTCAGCGCGCGCGGCATCAGCGGGCTGTCGACCGTGCTTTCGGGCGTTTATATCGATTCCGCATGGATCCCGACGACATCCTCGGACGCGCGTGAATTCAAGGGGTTGTCCGAAACCCCACTGATCCGTCCCGGCCATGAGGGCACGCGTATCAAGATCCGCTCCAAGAACGGGACCAGCCTGACCGCCGGCGCACCGGTGTTTTTTCGAGGGATGGAGGTGGGCCGCCTTGACACCCCCCGCCTGTCGGAAACCGCCGATAGCACCGATGTCGAAGCCTTTATCAACGCGCCCTATGACAAGTTCCTGAACACAAATTCACGGTTCTGGAACATGGCGGGGTTTTCGGTCACGCTTGGGCCAAGCGGGTTGGATCTCAATGTCGCCAGCCTCGGGTCGTTGTTGACTGGCGGGGTCGCCTTTGAAAATATGGTCAGCGGTGGTGAGCCTATCACCGATGATACCATCATCCGCCTCTTTGCCAATGAAACCGCCGCGCGCGACAGCGTCTTTACCCAGCTCAGCGCCAATTCGGTCAAGATGTCGGTGGTGTTCCGTGAATCCATCAGCGGGCTTGCCTCTGGTGCGCCGGTGGAGTTTCGCGGACTGCGCATCGGGCAGGTTAGCGGCATCGGTGCCTTTATCGTGAAAACCGATAAGGGGAGTGCGGTAAACATGCGGGCTGTGATTTCCATCGACCCGCAAGCCTTGGGCCTTGATGCCGATGCCGACGCCGAGACCACGCAAGCGTTCATCGCAAAACTGGTTGCCGAAGGGGTGCGCGCGCGCCTGTCCACGACCAGCATCTTTAGCGCCGCCCTGAAAGTGGAGCTGGCCGATGTTGAGGATGCCACCCCCGCTGAGCTTGGCGAGGACGGGGACGGCACGCCGATCATCCCGAGCGTTATTTCCGACCTGCCCGATTTCACCGCGACCGCCGAAGGGGTCTTGCAACGCATCAACAACCTCCCGATCGAGGATGTGATGAACCAGACCATCTCGCTGATGGCCTCGATAGAGGCGATCACGACATCGCAAAGCACCCAGCTTGCCCCCGATGCGATCTTGGGCCTGATCGACGATGCCCGCGGCTTGATTGGCAAAGAGGACACCCAGGCCATCCCCGCCGAAGTGCGCGGCGTGATCGCAGATCTGCGCAGCATCATGGCCGAGTTGAAAGAGCGTGGCGCGGTTGACCAGCTTTCCAGCGCTTTGGTCAGCGTTGACAAGGCCTCGGCCGATATCGCCGCCGCCTCGGGGGATCTGCCTGCGTTGATCGAGGATCTGCGCAGCATCGCAACCAAGGTAAACGAGCTGCAAGCCGAAGAGCTGATCGCCGCCGTCACCCGTGTGATGAACAGCACCGATGCGCTGATCGGCGCCGAGGGCATCAAGGATATCCCGCCCGCCCTCGCCTCGGCACTGACCGAGGTACAGGCCTCCTTGCGCGAATTGCGCGAGGGTGGCGCGGTCGCAAACACCAATGCAACGCTGGCCTCGGCCCGCGAGGCCGCCGATGCGGTTGCCCAAGCTGCGCGTGATTTCCCCGATGTCACCGCACAGCTGGATCAGGTCGTCTCCAAGGCCGATGCGCTATTGTCGGCCTATGGCGACCGATCAACCTTCAATTCCGAAACGCTCGATCTGCTGCGAGAGTTGAAAGCGGCGGCCAAATCCGTGGCACAACTTGCCCGCACGATCGAGCGCAACCCAAATTCCCTTATCTTAGGACGTTGATATGACCCTGCGTATCGCTGCCATCACCCTCGCCTCCGCCCTGCCGCTTTTTGCCTGCGGGGATACCAATGCGCGCTTTCCCATCGCCGCCCCGACCGAGACCAGTCAAACGCGGGTGGCAGTACGGAGCATCGAGGTGCGTGAGGTGTCACTTCCGGCCTATGCCGCCGCCTCGGAGATTGTGGTGGAGCAAGAAGACGGCGTGCTGACGGTTGTGTCCAAGGCGATCTGGGCCGATGATCCGGTGCGCGGCGTGACCGGCGCCTTGGCCCGCAGCCTCGATCTGCGCTCCACCGCCAATGTCGCGGCCGAGCCTTGGCCATTGGCCGATTCCGCCGATGCCCGGCTGGAGGTGCGCATCGACCGTATGATTGCGAAAAAGGATGGTCAGTTTGAGCTAAGCGGGCAGTTCGCCATCGCCGCCCCCCGTGGTGCGATCCGTGAAACCATCCAGCGGTTCACGGTAACAGCCCCGATGACAGACAATTCCCCCGCCGCCGTAGCACAGGCGACAGGGGTTGCAATTGACAATCTGGCGGCTGTTATCATCAAGAAGCTGGGCCGCTAGGGTGCAGGATTAGCTGTGGGTATAGGCCTCGATTGCGGCCTCGACCCCATCGCTATGGATAAGTGTCATCCAGGTTGAAAATTCCGCAGCAAAGCCTTTATTATCAACCAACTCTCCGTAAAACTGCCGCATATCCAGCCACGCATTCGGCGCAGTTTTTGCGGCATTTGCGGCGGACACCAACAAATCCCAATGAGGATCATTTGGCGCTATTTCGCTGCCATCCTCACGAATGCCCGTGCAATAGCGCGCCCATATGGCCGAGACGAGTGCGAGTCCGCGAACAGGGGTCCCAGCCTTCAATCCCGTGCGGATAGAGGGCACGATAAACCCCGGGTGGCGGCTTGACCCGTCATAGGCCACGCGGCGGGTGGTATCGGCAATCTCTGGGTTGGAAAAGCGCCGCTCAACCAGGTCAAGGTATTCCTGCGCCGAGCATCCGGGAACTGAGGCCACATGCGGCGCAATTTCCTCGGTGACGGTTTTACGCAAAAGCGCGCGGATACCGGGATGCGCCATGGTTTGCGCAATCGTCCCCAACCCCAACAATTCGCCCGAGGCTGCGATAACCTGATGTCCGCCGTTCAGGATGCGGATCTTCATCATCTCGAAATCATGCACCCTGTCAGAAAATGTCGCACCGACCTTGTGCCAATCGGGGCGACCGGCGCAAAAATTGTCCTCGATCACCCATTGACGAAAATTCTCATGGGTGACGGGGGCGGCATCCTTGATCCCGAAACTATGGGCCAATGCGATTTCGGCCGGGCCCGTGGCCGGAACAATGCAGTCCACCATCGAGTTGGGAAAGCTGCATTCGGCCTCGATCCAATCGGCCAGCGCGGGGTCCGAAAGACGCGCAAGCGACAGAACTGCCTGACGCAGAACCGTCCCATTGCCTTGCAGGTTATCGCAACTAAGGCAGGTAAAGGGCCCAACACCAGCATCACGGCGCAGCCTTAGCGCTGCAATCATGGCCCCAAATGCCGTACGCGGGCGGTCCGGGTTTGCGGCGTCATGCTGAATATCGTCATGGGTCGCATCAAAATCACCCGTTGCTGGGTCGGTGAAATAGCCGCTTTCGGTCACCGTCAGGGACACGATCCGAATGTCCTGATCCGCCATTTGCCGGATCAGGGGGCCATTGCCCGCCTCTACGGCCAAGAAATCAATCATCGCACCAGTGATCTCGGCCGATTTTCCCGAGGGGTCCAGCTCTATCAAGGTGGTCAGGCAATCCTGCGCCAGAAGCCGGTCACGTTGGGCAGCATCGCCGGGGCGCACGCCAGCACCGACAATGGCCCAATCATGGTTGAGACCTTCGTCGAACAAACGGTGCAGGTACCACGCCTGATGTGCGCGGTGAAAATTGCCCAGCCCGATATGAACGATGCCGGGACGCAGGCCCGCGCGATCATAGCGTGGCACGCGCACGGTCATCTGCCCGAGCGTTGCATCTGACAGGGGGATCAGCTCATCCATTGGCCACCATCCACGTTATAGGTTTGTGCAACAATATATTCCGCCTCGGGGCTGGCCAGAAACACCGCCATCCCGGTCAGATCTTCGGCTTGGCCCATACGGCCATAGGGCACGGCAGCCCCCACCTCACGCTTCTTTTGGCCGGGAAGCTTATTCTCATGTTTGGCGAAAAATGCGTCGACCCCGTCCCAATGCTCTCCGTCGACCACGCCGGGGGCGATCGCATTCACGTTGATGCCGTATTTGATCAGATCAAGCCCCGCCGATTGCGTGAGCGAGATCACCGCGGCCTTTGTCGCGCAATAGACACCGACCAGCGCCTCACCGCGACGGCCCGCCTGACTGGCCATATTGATGATTTTGCCACCCTGTCCCTGCGCGATCATTTTCTTTGCAACCGCCTGCATAGTGAAAAGCGTGCCAGCAACATTGATCGCAAACAACCTGTCAAAATCGGCGCGCTTGATCTCGACGATCGGATCAGCGGAAAATAGCGCGGCGTTATTGATCAAGATGTCGATATGCCCCAGTGCGGCGGCAGTCTCATCCACAGCACGCTCAATGCTGGCCTGGGATGACACATCCATTTCAACCGCTATCGCCCCAAGCTCGGCCGCGGTTTCGCGGGCCCGTGCGATGTCGATATCAGCGATGGCAACTTTTGCGCCCTCACGGATATAGGCAGCAGCAAAGGCACGCCCGATCCCGCGCGCACCGCCCGTGATCAGTGCGGTTTTTCCTTCTAGGCGCATCATGACAGCCTAAGCCCCTCTGCATCGAAGCGGTGGATCTGATCGGCGCGGGGCGTCAGATGGATGGTGTCGCCGTGGCGGAAACTGACCTCACCCGGGGCGCGCACAGTGATCATCTCGGCCAGACCCGTGTCGTGGATATGAAAGAAGGTGTCAGAGCCGAGATGTTCGGCGACCCCGACCTTGCCCTGCCACATCCCGCCGCTATCCGAGACGTCGATATGTTCAGGCCGGATGCCGATGGTCACCGCATCGCGCTTGGCCGCCTCGGGGCCAGAAATCAGGTTCATCTTTGGCGACCCGATAAAGCCGGCAACAAACAGATTGCGCGGCGCATGATAAAGCTCCAGCGGGCTGCCCACTTGTTCAATCACACCGGCTTGCAGCACCACGATTTTGTCGGCCATGGTCATCGCCTCGACCTGATCATGTGTGACATAGATCATCGTGGTTTTCAGCCGTTCGTGCATTTCGCAGATTTCCAGCCGCATACCGACACGCAACGCGGCATCGAGGTTCGACAGTGGCTCATCAAACAAAAAGGCCGAAGGTTCGCGGACAATCGCGCGCCCGATGGCCACCCTTTGACGCTGCCCGCCCGAAAGCTGACCGGGGCGGCGGTCGAGATAATCGGTCAGATTCAGCGCACTTGCCGCCGCCGCAATCCGGCGGTCCTGTTCGGCCTTATCCATCTTCGCCATCCGCAGCGGAAAGGCGATATTCTTGCGCACTGACATGTGCGGATAAAGCGCATAGGACTGGAAAACCATCGCCAGCCCACGCTTGGCCGGTGGCGTATCGGTCGCATCCGCATCATCAATCGCGATGGTGCCAGTGGTCAGATCCTCCAGACCTGCGATCATGCGCAACAGGGTGGATTTGCCACAGCCCGATGGGCCGACAAAGACCGCGAACTCTCCGTCCTCGATGGTAAGATCAAGGGGCGGGATGACCTGGACGTCGCCAAACTTCTTGGTGACCTGCTTAAGTTGAATTTTTCCCATGAGATAATTCCTTATTTAACCGCGCCAAAGGTAAGACCGCGCACAAGCTGCTTCTGGCTGAACCAGCCAAGGATGAGAATCGGCGCAATGGCCATGGTCGAGGCGGCAGAGAGTTTTGCGTAAAACAAGCCTTCGGGGCTGGAATAGCTGGCGATGAAAGCGGTCAGCGGGGCCGCTTTTGCCGCCGTCAGGTTCAAGGTCCAAAAGGCCTCGTTCCACGCAAGGATGAAGTTCAACAGCAAGGTCGAGGCAATGCCCGGCACCGCCATCGGGGTCAGCACATAGACGATCTCCTCGCGCAGGGTCGCCCCGTCCATCCGCGCGGCCTCCAGAATCTCGCCGGGGATTTCGCGGAAATAGGTGTAGAGCATCCAGACGATGATCGGCAGGTTGATCAGCATCAAGATCACCGTCAGCCCGATCCGGCTGTCCAAAAGCCCCATCTTGATGAAGATCAGATAGATCGGATAAAGCACCCCGACCGCGGGCAGCATCTTGGTCGAGAGCATCCAAAGCAGGATGTCCTTGGTATATTTGCCCGGCACAAAGGCCATCGACCATGCCGCAGGTACCGCGACGATGATGCCCAGAATGATCGATCCACCCGCAATGATAACCGAATTCAGCAAGAACCGCCCATAATCGGACCGCTCCAACACCACACGGTAGTTTTCCAGCGACCAGTCAAAGAACAGGAAGACCGGCGGGTCGGCGATTGCGGTTGCCTCGGATTTGAAGCTGGTCAGGATGGTCCAGAGGATCGGAAAGAAGATCAGCAAGCCGATGGTCCAGGCCGCGGCGGTATTGATGATCTTGCGATTTGTGGTGACTGTGCGTGCCATTATACGTTCCCCCTCAGGCGTCCAGATTCTTGCCGACAATGCGCATCAGGAAGATGGCAATGATATTGGCAAGAATGACCGCGAATATCCCACCGGCCGAGCCGAGCCCGACATTCTGGCTTTCCAGCACGCGCTGATAGATCAGATAGGTCAGCGTGCGGGTGCCAAAGGACCCTTGGGTGGTGACGAAAATCTCGGCAAAGATCGACAGAAGGAAGATCATCTGGATCAGAACCACGATGGTGATTGCGCGGGCCATATGCGGCAGCACGAGGTGGAAGAACTTGGACAGGGCAGGCGCGCCATCCATCTCGGCGGCCTCCATCTGTTCACCGTCAAGCGACTGGATCGCCGTCAGCAGGATCAGCGTCGCAAAGGGCAACCACTGCCACGACACGATCATGATGATCGAGGTCATCGAGGCCTGGCTGAGCCATTCGATCGGGGCCAGACCAAAGAACTGCCACAGATGCGCGAACAAGCCGTTCACCGGGTCCATGAACATATTCTTCCAGACCAGCGCCGAAACCGTTGGCATCACAAAGAAGGGCGCAATGACCAGAATGCGGACAATCCCCTGCCCCCACATCGGCTGGTCCAAAAGCATCGCCAGCAGGATGCCTAAGACGATGGTGATCACCAGAACCGCTCCGACAATAACCAATGTCGCCTGAACCGAGGGCCAGAACGCGCTGGAGGTAACAAAGCGGGTGTAATTCTCAAGCCCTACCCAACCAAGATCACCGCCGCGCAGGGGCAGGTACTTCTTGAATGAAAAATAAAGCGTCATCGACAGCGGCACCAGCATCCAGCCAAGAAGCAGGACAACTGCGGGGGCCATCATCAAACGGGCTGCGGATCGGGACTGATGGGTCGCCATGACATTTCTCCTCGCGGGCAAAAGCCGCGGTTGATTGCGTCTGTCGGAATTAGGGTGCGAATGGGGGCGCGCAAACCGACGCGCCCCCATAAGCCGGAGATCAGTAGCCAGCGGCTTCCATCTCGTCAGTGGTCAGGGCCTGCGCTTTGGCAAGCGCCTCATCCACCGATTGCTGGCCTGCAAGGGCGGCCGAGAACTCTTGGCCAACCTGTGTCGCGATGCCCGCAAATTCCGGGATCGCAACGAATTGCACGCCGGTATAAGGCACCGGATCAACCGTTGGTTCGTTCGGATCGGCGGAGTTGATGGACCGCAGGGTCATTTCCGCAAAAGGCACTTTCTGGTACTCGGGGTTCTCATAAAGAGAGGTCCGCGTGCCCGGAGGAACATTGGCCCAGCCTTCGCTTGCCGCAACCAAGGCTGTGTATTCCTTGCTTGTGGCCCAGGCGATAAACTTCTTGGCCTCTTCTGTGGCGTCAGAACCTGCAGGGATGCCCAAGGACCAAGCCCAAAGCCAGTTGCCACGTTTGCCAAGCCCGTTATCGGCGGCAAGCGCAAAGCCGACCTTATCGGCCACAGTGCTATCTTCAGGGTTTGTGACAAAAGAAGCGGCAACGGTCGCGTCAATCCACATCCCGCATTTGCCTTGCTGGAACAACGACAGGTTCTCGTTAAACCCGTTTGTCGACGCCCCCGGAGGGCCGTAGTTGTTCATCAGGTTCATGTAGGTATCAAGCGTCGTCTTCCACTCGGGGCTGTCAAACTGGGCTTTCCAATCCTCGTCAAACCAACGTCCACCAAAGGAGTTGGCCATCGCGGTCAAGAACGCCATGTTCTCGCCCCAACCGGCCTTGCCGCGAAGGCAGATACCGTAGACCTCGTTTTCCTTGTCGTTCATCGCCGCGGCGGCTTTTTCAATATCGGCCCAAGTCGGTTCATCCGGCATCTCAAGGCCCGCGGCCTCCATCAGATCGCGACGATACATCACCATCGAGCTTTCGCCATAGAAAGGTGCCGCGTAAAGTTCGCCGTCGATGGTCAAACCGCCACGGATCGCGGGCAAAATATCATCCGCATCCCATTCGGCCGGCAGATCATTCAACGAGACCAGCCAGTTCTGCGCACCCCAGATCGGAACCTCATAGGTGCCAATTGTCATCACGTCGAACTGCCCGCCCTTGGCCGCAATATCTTGTGTTACGCGCTGGCGCAGAACGTTCTCTTCCAGCGTGACCCATTCCAGCTTGATGTCAGGGTTTTTCGATGTGAAATCCTCGGCCAGACCCTGCATGCGGATCATATCGCCGTTGTTCACGGTCGCAATGGTCAGCGTTGTCTCTGCCTGCGCAAAGCCAGCCGTGGCCAGTGCAACCATGCTCGCCATGGTCAATGGTGCCTTCAGTCTCATGTGTCGTCCTCCCTTAGTGTCCCTCTTCTTGGGGATAAGAGTAAACGGCAGCACTGCGCGGCGTCAATATAAATTTTACGCGCGTAAAGTATGGGCAAATTCAAGCGGATGCACGCAGCACAAGATGCCCGTCAAATAAGCCACTCAGCGCCGAATCATCCGCAGATCCACCTTCGATCAGCGCCAGCAATGTTTCCACGCTCCGCTCAGAGATGGCCTTGTAATCCTGTGCCATCGTCGTCAGGGACGGGCATGTGAACCGCGAGAACGGGTGATCATCATGGCCCGCGACACGCAGGCTGCACCCCGCGCCAAGGCCAACACGCACACCGCTCTCATAGGCCGCAGCCAACAGGCCAATTGCCAGACGGTCATTGCTGCAAAGGACAGTGCTGCTTCCAAATCCGCCCTCGGCAAAGGCACGCATCCCGCCCCCATAGCCGATGCTCTCAAACTCCCAGCCCTGCCCCTCTACACGTAGGATTTTCGGCTCATGACCCAATCTCTCCATCGCCAGACGGTAGGCATCACGCCGTTTGTTCGCATTCGGGTTTACTGGCGCCATCTCGAAAAAACACGGCGGTTCTCCGGTGCGGCAAAGGTAATCCACCATAAGCGGCACCGACTGGAAATTGTTCGAACCGATGAACGGAACGCCTATCCCCTCGATATTACAGTCAAAAAGAACGGTCGGGACATTCTCGCAAAAGGATTCGATCTTACGTTTATCCGAGGCACGGCCAAGCGGCGCCAGTAAAACACCCGCAGGCCGCATGGACCTGAGGGTTTCAAGAATTTCGTTCTCATGCTCCACACTGCCGTGCGCGCTGAAAGTTGACGGCGAAAAACCTGCATCGATGCAGCGCCGCTCGATATTGCGGGCCAGCTCTGCAAAAAAGGGATCGGCCACGAAGGGGACAACGATCCCGATATTCTTGGTCAGCCGCCGGTTCTGATTTACCGCATAAACATTCGGCCGAAAATCGAACTTCTCCAACGCAGCCTCGATGCGATCTCTCGTCGACTTCCGAACGCTGTTCGGATCATTGAAGTATTTTGAAACGGTGGGACGCGACACACCACATTTGGCGGAAAACTCCTCCATGTTGCGGATCTTATGTTCAGTCATGATGACACCCCGTCCCAGGCACCCCAACATTGACGCGCGCTAATTATATAACTTACCTTATGAAAATACTTCGGGGGGCGTCAAGTTTGACTCTTTGCTGTTTTCAGGGCTGTATCGCAGCACAGATCGTTACACGCCGCCCAAAGGAAAATCTCGTGATTGACAAGACAGCCGCTTCCCACGTCAATATCAAACTGACCCTTGATGAGGTAAAATCCCTGGCCTTGTCGGTTTTGCGCCACGCGGGGCTATCGGATGCACAGGCTGGGCCGGTGGCACAAACGATCACGGATTGTGAGGCGGACGGGCGCGCCTCTCATGGGCTGCAACGCTTGCCCGGTTGTGTGATGACAATCCAAAGCCCGAATTTTGTCGCCTATGCCGAGCCGGAAATCACCAACCCCAGCCCCGCTGTCGTACGCGCCGATGCCGGTTTTGGCTATTCGCTTCTGGCATTTGAACGGGCACTGCCCATGTTGGAACGAAAGGCCAAATCCTGCGGCGTTGCGGTGCTTGCCATCAACAACTGCTTTCACTTTTCGGCGCTTTGGCCAGAGGTGGAGCGGCTGGCCAAACGGGGTCTTGTCTCGCTGGCGATGACGCCGAGTCACGCATGGGTGGCGCCTTTTGGTGGCACGAGCCCCGTGCTCGGCACCAATCCGCT
This sequence comes from Pseudorhodobacter aquimaris, assembly GCF_001202025.1. Classification (GTDB taxonomy): domain Bacteria; phylum Pseudomonadota; class Alphaproteobacteria; order Rhodobacterales; family Rhodobacteraceae; genus Pseudorhodobacter; species Pseudorhodobacter aquimaris. The sequence goes on along the minus strand of NZ_LGHS01000051.1, from coordinate 17,460 downwards.
GGCCTTTGGCTGGCCGCGCGCAAAGGGGGAACCTTTCGTATTCGACTTTGCAACCAGCGCCATGGCCCGCAGCGATATTGCAATGGCAAAGCTGGCGGGAGGAACCCTGCCCGACGGCTGTGGGGTGGATGCCGCGGGTCAGCCCTCAAACGATCCGGCGGCTGTGTTGGCCGGGGCAATGTCAACCTTTGGCGGGCATAAGGGCACGGCCCTTTCCACCATGATCGAACTGCTTGCCGGGCCGTTGATCGGGGATATGACCAGCCGCGCCTCAATGGATTTTGATGGCGGCGTGCAGGCCGCGCCCTGCCACGGAGAACTGATTATCGCGCTGGACCCTGCCTTGCTTGGCGGGGCGGACCCTGAGATAAACAGCGCCCGTGCCGAACAGCTTTTCGCAGGCTTCACAGAGCAAGGCGCAAGGCTGCCCTCGCAACAACGCTATGCGCGGCGCGCCCAAACCCATAAGGACGGCATCACCATTTCAGCCGCCCTGCATGACCGCATCACCGCCCTTTTGCCGTGATCCACGTCAGCGCCGCTGCACCGCGATCATCAACAACGCCAGCACCGCCGACCCCAGCATCAACAACAAGGACACCGCGTTCAAAACAGGGGTGGAGCCTTCCTTCAGACGGTCGAACATCGTGATCGTCAGCGGCGCATCGGAACCTACAAGCATCAAGGTGGTGTTGAAATTCTCAAAGCTCATGAGGAAGGACACCACGAATGCGCCAACCAATGCGGGCAGCAAATAGGGGATGGTCACGGTCCTGATCGCCGTCAGGGGCCCCGCGCCAAGGTTCAGCGCGGCCTCCTCTAGCGAGCGGTCGAATTTGATCAGGCGGGCCGAAATCACCAGCGTCGCAATCGTGGTGATAAAGGAAAACTGCCCCGCGATCACCAAAGGCAGGCCCGGTCGCAATACCTCGGTATAAAGCCCGGTCACATCCTGTACCACGCCGGCCACGCGGCTGGAAAACACCAAAATAGAGATCCCGAGCACGATCCCCGGCACCACCAGCGGCAGCAGCATCAGCACATAAAGGAACCCGCGCCCCCGAAAGCTGTAGCGGTTGAAAAGGAAGGCATTGGTCGTGCCCACCGTCACCGCAAGCGCCGAAACCACCGTCGCAATAAAGGCCGAGGTGCCGATAGAGGCCAAAATCCGCCGCTCATGGAACAGGCCGATCTGCGGGCGGGCATCGCCAAAGAACCAACCCCAAGTGAACCCCTCCCACGGCAGCGAAGGAAACAGGCTGTCGTTGAAGGCAAAGACCGACACGGTGATCAGCGGCAAGGCCAGCCACATGAAAAACGCGGTCACATAGGCGCCATAAGCCACCCGCATTGCGCGCGAGCGCGGGATTGAGGGGATCATGAGCCTTCTCCCATTGTGCGTTCCAATGTCTGGCCGGTCAAGCGCAGCGTGGCCCAGACGATAACCGATGACGCAAACAGCAGGCAAAAGCCAAAGGCCGCGCCCAGCTCCCAGTTAAAGCGGACGATGAACTGCGAATAGATCAACTGGGTGAACCAAAGGCTGTCCTTGCCGCCCAACATTGTGGGCGTCAGGTAATTGCCCAATGACAGCATGAACACCACGATACAGCCCGAAACAATGCCCGGCATGGCGTGGGGGATAACGATCTCGCGCAGGACCGAGGGGCCGGTGCCGCCAAGGTCATAGCCCGCCTCAATCACCGCGTCATCAAGGCTTTCCAGCGTTGTCGTCAATGGCACCACCATGAACAGCATCGAGGTATAGACAAGCCCCAGCATCATCGCGGCATCATTATAAAGCATCTCAACCGGCTGATCCGCCAGCCCGAGCCATTGCAAAAAGCCGCTGATAACGCCGGTTTCGCGCAACAAGATGATCCAGCCGAAGGTGCGGACCAGCTCTGACACCCAAAAGGGGACAAGGCACATCAGGAACAAAGCGGCCTGACTGCGGCCCTTGGCGATCTTGGCGATGTAATAGCTGATCGGGAAGGCGATGATCAGGGTGATCACGGTTACGAGGATCGACATCACGGCAGTGCGCAGGAAGGTAAAGAGATACAGCGGCTCTGTCACGAAGGCCGCGTAATTATCAAGGCTTGGCGCATATTCACGCGGCGCAACACGGGTGCGCAAGGAGACAATGGCCATATCGATATGCGGCAGGATGATAAGCAACCCCAGCCAAAGCACCAAAGGTGCCAGCAAAAGGAAAAACCCGAGGCGTTTGCTGCTCATAGCGTTGCATCCGCAAAGCAAAGCGCCTGTTCGCGGCCCCAGCTGATATGAACCTGCGCGCCTTTGGCAAGGTTTGAAAATTCGGCAGATTGCGGCAAGGCGACGTCGATTTCCGCACCCGATTGCGGGTCACGCACCAAAACGCGGCTATTGGCGCCGTTGAACAACAAAGCGCTGACCTGCACGGCCATCTGGTTCGGGCTGGCAGCGGCAGTTTTCGCATCGAGGTTGATGGCAATCGCCTCTGGCCGCACAAAAATCTCGACCCTGTCGCCGGGGCGCAGGTTCTGGCCTTGGGTGCGGATCAACAGACCGCTTTCGCTGCGCACCTCTGCCAGCGTGCCATCAACGGCTTCCACACGCCCGCGCCAGCGGTTTGCCTCACCGACAAACCCGGCCACAAAGGCGGTTTCAGGGCGGTAATAAAGGTCACGCGCCGCGCCGACCTGTTCAAACCGGCCGGCATTCATCACCGCCACAGCATCCGACATCACCAGCGCCTCACCCTGATCATGGGTGATATAGACAAAGGTCGTGTCAAACTCTGCCTGAAGCGCCTTCAGCTCTACCTTCATCTTTTCGCGCAGCTTGAGGTCAAGCGCGCCCAAGGGCTCATCCAGCAGCAAAACATCCGGCTGCAAGACCATGCAGCGGGCAATGGCCACGCGCTGCCGCTGACCGCCCGAAAGTTCAGACACTTTGCGGGTGCCAATACCCGGCAGGTTGATGCGCTCCAGAACCTCACCTGTGCGGCGGATAATCTCAGCCTTGGCGACACCCTGGCGACGCAGCCCGTAGCCGATGTTTTCGGCCACATTCATCATCGGGAACAGCGCCAGATGCTGAAACACCATATTCACCGGCCGCTTGTTCGGCGGCACCCCCAAAACGGACCGTCCCTTGATGCGGATATCGCCGCTGGTGGGTTCCAAAAACCCCGCAATCATCCGCATGATGGTGGTTTTACCACAGCCCGACGGCCCGAGTATCGAAAAGAACGACCCCGCAGCAACCGAAAAATCGACCCCCTGCACTGCAACGACATCACCGAAATGCCGTGTCAGCGCGCGGCATTCCAAATCGGAGGTAAGATCGGCAGTCATGTCATGTCCTTTGAATTGGAATAGACGGCCCGATCTGGAAACCGGGCCGTCCGATAGCAATAAAACGCTTCTTACTTCGCGGCTTGGACGCGGTCCAGCGCTTCGCCTTCGATCCGTTCCAGATTGGCCGGAACCGGAGGATACCAACGGATATTGTCAATCGCCTCAGCCGGGAAGCTGGATTGATATTGTGCCTTCAACACCTCATCCGCGAATTCATCCGCCCCGAGGGAGGCCGTGAAATTGCCCGCAGCCTCGGTCACCATCGCGGCGATTTCAGGCTTCATCACAAAGTTGATCCAGGCATAGGCGGCGTCATCCGCGCGGCCCTGTGCGGGCAAGGCAAAGGTATCAACCCAACCCAAAGCGCCCGAAGCCGGTGCAACAAAGTTGATATCGGGGTTGTCGTTGTTCAGCTTCCAGCCGCCGGTGTCCCACGCCATAGAGGCAACCGCCTCACCCGAGCGCATAAGGTTCAACAGCTCGTCGCCGCCGCCCCAATAGGCCTTTACGACAGGTTTGCATTCAATCAGCTTGGCCTCGACCTTGTCGAGGATATCCTTATAGGCGGCCTCGTCGTCATAGGCGGCAAATGGGTCCATCCCCATCGCAAAGGCAAAGCCGATCAGGGTTGGCCGCTTCAAACGGTAGCTCACCTTGCCCGTCAGCGATTCGTCGCAAAGATCGGTGTAATCCTTGACGTTTGGTGCCTCTGCGGAATTGACGATCAGACCGGAGGTGCCCCAGATATTGGGCAAGCCGTAAACCTCGCCATCCACGGTGGTATTGGCCTTGGTCGCCTCCAACATCGAAGGGATGAAAAGCGAGGCGTCGACCTTGCTCAGATCAATCGGCTTGTAGATACCGAATTCACGCTGGGGGCCTGCGATACGGTCCTGGCTTGGCTGGACCAGATCAAAACCGCCGCCGCCGGTGGCGCGCAGCTTGGCGATCATTTCCTCATTGTTGGACAGCGTCACCTCAACCGTGTGGCCTGTCTCTGCCTCAAAGAGGTCGATGACGGCATCGGGGGCATAGCCGCCCCATGTCAGCAACCGCAAGGTGTCCGCATGTGCAGGGGCCGCCAGAGCAAGCGCAATCGCGGTGGCGCCTAGATATAGTTTATGTGTCATTTCATTTCTCCCATGGTGGTATAGGCACTTTGCCGCCCTGAACAAACTTATTCAAGCATTCATGAGGTAAACATAATAGTGTAACAATATCATTACGTTACCATATAAAACGGCACCCCGGCACCCATTCCCGCAACTGGATACAAAAAGACCCGCTTGTAGCGGGTCTTTCCGGTGGTATTTCAGCGCGTTTTTATTGCGCCGCACATTCACGCAGTTTCTCGACGTCAGGACCATTTGGAGTCCGGCCAAGGTTGAACGGTGCCGAGGCGTCACGCCACTTGGCGTAATCACCCAGATATTCCATCATGCTCAGGTAAACCTTCGCACTATCGGGGTTTTCACAAGCTGTTGTTTCAATAACGGCGTTCGCCATTTCCTGAACTTTTTCCAGCGTGGCATCGTCGTAACGGGTGATCTCGATACCGGCATCCTTGAACTGCTGATAGGCCTCTGTCGCGCGCTTTTCGGTAAAGGCAAGCGACCAGATCAGGTTCGCATCCGCCGCAACCTGCAGCATCTCACGGGTTTCAGGCTTGAGCGCATCCCAAGAGGCTTTGTTGATCATCACACCAAAGATGGATGCCGACTGGTGCCAACCGGGCGTCGCCCAGAACTTGGTAACCTGCTGGAAACCGCCCGAGAAATCGACGTTCGGGGTCGAGAATTCAGCACCGTCGATCACGCCGCGTTCCAACGACTGATAGATCTCACCACCCGCTATGGATACCTGGCTACCGCCAAGCTCTTCCAACAGGCGCCCCTGCTCCAAGCCCGAAAGGCGCAGACGCATGCCTTGCAGGTCATCCAGCGTTTCGATCTTTTTGTTGGTGCGGAAACCGGATTCGTTGTTGGTCACACCGTATGGCAAATAGACCATGCCAAATTTGCCATAGATCTCGTTATAGATCTCGGCACCGCCCCACTGCTGGATCCAGTTCACGTAATCCACTGCGTTGAAAAGGGATGCTGTCGTGGCCAAAGGCGAGAATGCCGAGTTGCGGCCGGCCCAATAACCCGGCCAGTCAGCGCCGGCCTGAATCGTACCCGATTCAACCGCACCGAAAACCTCACCGGCAGGAACCAATGCGCCGCCTTCAAAGAACTCGATGTTGAGGTCTTCACCGGTCAGCTTATTGGCCAGCTCGACAAAATGCTTGTCGATCTCGATCAGCTCCAGCGAGGTGGGCCATGTGGTCGTCATGGTCCAGCTTTCTTGTGCAACAGCAGCGCCTGCAACACCAAACGACAAGGCCGCCGCAGTGATCATAGGAATGGTTTTCATTCGTCTCTCCTCCTCAAAAGGTCAGTTAGTATAAAGGGTATGTGGCAACCAAAGCACAAGTTGCGGTATAAGTGCCACGGCCAGACACATCAGAATAATCAGCCCGATAAAGGGCATCACACCCGCGATAATCTGCCCGGTGCGCACCTCTTTGGGGGCGATTGCACGCAAGTAGAACAGCGCATAGCCGAACGGCGGCGTCAGGAACGAGGTCTGCAGCACCAAGGCCATCAACACCACGAACCACAAAAGGTTCACGTCCATCTCTTGGATGATGGGCAGGAAAATCGGGAAGGACAACAGCACAATGCCAGTCCAGTCCAGAAACGCCCCGAGAATAAACACGATGAACAGCATCATCACAATCAAGAGCCATGGAGCCATATCAAGGCCGCGGATGATCTCTTGGGTGGCGCGCAGTCCGCCGGTGATATTGAACACCCCGGTAAAGGCCGTGGCACCCACCACAATGAACAGGATCATCGCGGAAGTCCGCCCCGTCTCCAACATCGCCGAATAGAAGGATTTCCACTCAAATTTACGGCGCAGGATAACGATGCCAAGCGCCAAGGCCGCACCAATGGCCGAGGCCTCGGTCGCCGTAGCAATCCCGGCCAGAAGCGACCCAAGGATACCAAGGATCAGCACCAGCGGCGGCAAGGCCTCGATCAAGAGCATCCGCAAAAGTGCCGCGCGTTCGATCTTCTCGTCCGGCTCTACCGCAGGGGCCGATTTAGGGTCGAAAATCGCAACGATCACCACCCAAACCGCATAGAGCAGGCCCAGCAACACACCGGGGATCATCGCGCCGGCGAACAGCTCGCCCACCGAAAGCGGCGAATAGGAGGCCATCAGGATCAACATGATCGACGGCGGGATCAGAATGCCAAGACAACCCGAAGCCGCGATAACCCCTGTCGTCAGCGTCGGCGAATAGCCGTATTGCAGCATCGGACGCAGCGCCATAACGCCCATCACGGTGATCGAGGCACCAATAATCCCGGTCGTCGCCGCCAGCAGGATGGAGATAAACACCACCGCAAGCGCCAGCCCGCCCCGCACGTTGGACAAGAGCAAACGCAGGCTTTCGAACATCTTGTCGGTCACGCCACTGTCGGACAGGAACCTCGCCATCAAAATAAACAAGGGAATCGCGATCAGGGTAAAGTTATCCAGCACATCGCCGAAAATCCGGTTGATCACGATGCCCAGCACCATCGGCTTGCCCGCAATCAAGGTGCCCAGAACAGCCGTGCCGCCAAGCACAAAGGCCAAAGGGTGCCCCATGAACAGGCCGGTCAGCAAAAGCCCGAACATGCAAAGGGCGATAATCTCAGGTGTCATGGTGCGCAACCTCGCGTCCAAGGATAAGTTTCAGCACTTCGGAGATGCCCTGTATCAGCAACAGAAAGGCCGCGGCAGCCATCGCCAGTTTCAAGGGGTAAACAGGCAGCTGGACGGAGCCGTAGGTGGTCTCTCCCTGCGCCCAGGACCGCATCCCGAACTCCCACGAGCGGGTGACGAACACCCAGGCAAATGGAAAGAAAAAGATCAGATAGCCCGCAACCTCGACCCAGCGCCGCGCCGTATTGCCCAGCGTTTCGGTCACCAGATCAACGCGCACATGCGACTGGTGACGCAGCGCGTACCCCCCCAGCATCACAAAGTAAAAACCGTATAGCTGCTTGGTCACATCAAACGCCCAGCGCGTCGGAGCATTGAAAACATATCGCATTATCACGTCGAAAATAATCATGGCGGCGAAAATAATCGCGACCACAGACACAACCCTGCCAACGACCTCATTCAGAGTATCGATCGCTTTGATGATCATAGCTGCCTCTCCCTATATAGGCTGGCAAGAAAACCGATCGCAGGGAAATTTACAAGGTAATAATCTTGCGGTGCCAAGCAGTTCGACCAATTTTTCGATCCTTAACCATGATAATACCCTGCGCAGAAAAAGCGACGCAAGGTCAGCCTTCTACCAGTATGTCAGACGCTGGTCCCCGCCGTCATGCCCTCGAAAACCGCTTCTTCGGCGGTGCGCGGGGTCATGGCGTCGCCGATCTGATACAACTCTATGCCGCGCGCTCGGATAACCCCTTGCAGCGCATCTTGCGGGCGGTGGCCGAGGCTCAGCACCAGACTGTCCACCCCCTCCAGCATGATCGGCTCTTGTGAGGCGGTGTGCTGCATGAACACCGTATCATCCTGCGTGCCGTAAAGCCGCGCGTAGGGGATCACCTCCACGCCCAGCCGGTGCAGGTTGCCCAGCATCGTATCGCGCACGTAATAGGGGATCGTATCCCCTGCCATCGGCGCATTGACCGCCAGACGTACATTCGACCCATCTGCCGCCAGCATCTCGGCCAGCCCCATCCCGATCCAGTCGGCACGCCAGTCGGCAATCACCACACGCGCACCGGCGCGGGCCTCACGGCGCAACACCTCCCAGGCATTCAGGATCTGCATTTCTCCGTCTGTCTCGATGTCCGGCAAATAGGGCACAGCCCCTGTGGCAAGAATAACCGCATCAGGCGCGGTTTCATCAATCAACGCGGCATCGACGATCTGGCCTTTGACAATCTTTACCCCTGCGCGCAGGCATTCCCCCGCCAGATTGGTGACAATACCGCCAAACTCCGCGCGATGCGGCAAAAGCTGCGCCAAAAGCGCCTGCCCGCCAAGCTGGGCCGCCGCCTCATAAAGGGTGACATCATGGCCACGCCCGGCCGCGGTGGCTGCCGCCTTCAGCCCCGCTGGGCCGCCGCCGATCACCATGATCTTGCGGGGGGAGGCCGCCTGCGGCTTGGTGCCAAAGCGCAGCTCGCGCCCTGTTTCGGGATGCTGGATGCAGCTGATCGAAAGCCCCTTATGGAAATGGTGGATACAGGCCTGATTGCAGCCGATACAGGCGCGGATATCATCCACTTGCCCCGCCTCGGCCTTATTGGGCATCACCGGATCACAGATCAGCGCGCGGGTCATGCCGCAAACATCCGCCTCGCCGCGCGCCAGCATCCCCTCGGCCTCTTGCGGCTGGTTGATGCGGCCGGTGGCAAAAACCGGAATCGTCAGCGCCTTTTTGAATCGTGCCACCTCGGGCGCGACATAGGCGGCGGGAAAGTTCATCGGTGCGGTAATATGTACCGCACCACCCAGAGTGGCCGAGGTCCCGACCGTCAGCGAGAGGTAGTCAAGCTGCTCTTGCAAGGCGCAGCTGGCCTGCAAGGCGTCCTCTATCGTCAGCCCGCCCTCGTCGCGCTCCGAGGCAGAAAGCCGCATGCCAATGATAAAATTCCCATCCGTGGCGGCGCGCATCGCGGCCAGGGCCTCTTGCAGGAAACGCAAACGGTTTTCCGGCGATCCGCCATAATCATCGGTGCGCAGGTTCACCGAAGGGTTCAAAAATTGCGCGGGCAAATAGCCATGAGAGCCGACAAACTCCACCCCGTCAAACCCCGCCTGCCACATCCGGCGCGCGGCATCTGCATATCCCCGCACCACCTCGTCGATCATCGCCTTATCCATCGCACGCGGCATCATCTTGAACCGCTCGTTCGGCACCGCCGAGGCGGAATAGGACACTGCCAACAGGCCATTCGCGCCCTCCATGATCTCACGCCCCGGATGGAACAGCTGCGAGATCACAACCGCGCCATGGGCATGGCAGGCCTCGGCCAGTTTGCGAAAGCCGGGGATGCAATCGTCATCGGTGGCCATCAGCAAATGCGCGGTATAGCGCGCGGTCTCATGCACACCGGCCACCTGCGTGACGATCAAACCGGCCCCCCCACGGGCGCGGGCCTCTTGATAGGCGATATAGTCATCCGAGACATGCCCGCCATGGGGCAACAACGTATCATGCCCGGTGGACATGATACGATTGCGCAATGTGGTGCCCCGGATCGTCAGCGGGGTAAAAAGATGCGGGAATGCCTTGGCGTTCATGGGTTTTCCTTGGGATGAAGTGGGGCCTTAGGCGCCGTCGCGCCAACGGGCCAATTTGTCTTGAAGCCGGTACAAGCCGCCGACCACAGGCAAGAACCACGGCTTGCCATTATAAAGCGGCACCTTGGGAAAAGGCGCATTGACCACACCGCGATCCGCATCCTCTTGGCCCAGCATCAATCCGGCAACGCGGTGCCCCATATAGGTCGCCATCGACACACCGCTGCCGTTAAAGCATGACGCATAATGCAGCCCGTCCGGCATCCTGCCGACATGGCTGGTGAAATCCGAGGCAAAGCACACATTGCCAAGCCATGAATGCGTGATCTCCACCCCTTTGAGGCCGGGAAAGATCTGCTCCATATAGCCGCGCAAACCGATCGCGGAACGGGCCTCGCTGGTGGTGCGAAACCGCGCGCGCCCGCCAAACAGCATCCGCGTCCCATCCGGTGAGCGGCGATAGTAGCACAGCACCCGCTTGGTATCGCTTGCCGCGCGGTTCATCGGCAGCAACTCTTCCATCATTTCCAAGGGCAGGCTTTGCGTCGCAATGATATAGCTTTGAACCGGCACCGCGCGTTTGCGCAGCCATGGCACTTCCGGCCCGGCATAGCCGTTGACCGCGATCAAGACCTGATCGGCGCGCAGCATGATAGGGCCTTGTTCCGCCGTCACCGCAACCTCAAACCCCGCAGGCCCGCGCTGCGCGCCCCCATAGTGGCAGCCGGTAAAGATACGCACCCCAAGCGCGCGTGCATGATTGGCCAAGGCCCGCACATATTTCGCCGGATGGAGAGAGCCTTGCCCGTGTTTGATCACCGCCCCGCGGTAGGTTTCGGTCTTGATGGCGCGGGGGACCTCATGTTCCTCTAGTATCTCCAGCTTTGCCTGCGCCTCGGGCGGCAAGGCGGCACGGGCCGCGCGCATATTCGCTAGGTCGGCACGGCAATGCGCACCGGTGACGGAACCGTTGAGGTTCAGATCCACATCCGCACCCAACGACTTTACCCGCCCGATCATAAAAGGCATCGATTGGCGGTAATCCTCGATCACCTCGGCACCGCGTTTGTCGCCAAACCTGCGCTTGGCTGTGGCCAGATCAAACTTGGGCGTATTTCCGATCTGCCCGCCATTGCGAGAGCTTGCCCCCTCACCGATCCGCTGAGCCTCAATCACGATAACATCGACGCCCGCCTCGGCCAAGGTGATCGCGGCCGAAAGGCCGGTATAGCCCGCCCCGACAATCAGCACCCCGCAATGGTCGCGGTCGATCACGCGCTCGGCGTGTTCCGGCGCGGCCTCCTCCCACCAGAAAGGCGTCGTTTTCATCGCGTCCCCCTTCGGGCCTAGCCGTTCAACTTGCGCAACAATGTGCAGTCGCCGGGTGCAAAACCCATCAGCACCCGCGCCCCATCGCCATGGATCCCAGAGCGGGCAGAGCCATAAACGATGAAATTTTCCCCCATATCCATCGCCAGCGAATAGAGCGCGCGATCGCCGGAATAGGTAGAACTGAGCACCTTGCCCGGCAGATAGATACGGCCATCATTAGCGGCCTCCACCTCGACCGTGCCATCTTCTGGGCGGATCATCAGCTCTGCCTCCAGCATTGTCGGCGCCTCGGGCAGTGGGACCGCAACGCCCTTGGCGCGGAACATGGCCGTATCCCCTTCTTGCACGACCTCGCCGTCCAGAATGTTTGATTTGCCAACAAAATCAGCGACAAAGCGCGTGTCAGGATGACGGTAAAGATTGAAGGCGGTGTCAAACTGCGCAATCCGGCCATGGTTCATTACCGCGATGCGATCGGACATATGCATCGCTTCTTCCTGATCGTGGGTCACATTGATGAAGGTCGTGCCAAGCGTGCGGTGAATATCGCGCAGCTCCTCTTGCAGATCGACGCGCAGCTTTTTGTCCAGCGCCGACATCGGCTCATCCAACAGCAACAGATCGGGTTTGAACACCAAGGCGCGCGCCAGCGCCACGCGTTGCTGCTGGCCGCCCGAAAGCTCTGCCGGATAGCGGCCTGCGAATTTGCCAAGCTGCACCAGGTCCAGAATGGCTGTTACCCGTTCATCAATTTCATCCTTGGCGACACGCCGCACCTTTAGAGGATAGGCGATATTCTCATGCACCGTCATATGCGGAAACAGCGCATAGCCTTGGAACACCAACCCGAAATTTCGCTTTTCCGGCGACAGCAGGCTGATGTCGCGCCCGTTCATCAGAATGGTGCCGCTGCTGACCGGCTCAAACCCCGCAAGGATTTTCAGCAAGGTGGTTTTGCCAGATCCCGAAGGGCCAAGCAGGGTCACAAACTCCCCCATCTCGATATTCAGCGAGACATCAAAAAGCGCCTGTGTCGCGCCGTAAAACTTGTCGATATTTTTGATTTCCAAAGAGGACATGTTATTTCCCACGCGTTTTGTAGCGCGAACGTTGTTGCAGCCAGTTCAGCACCAGCAAGAACATCAACGAAAGCAAGGAGAGCATTAGGGCGACAGCGATGATCGTCGGCTCCAACCGGTCCCGAAGGCCCGAGAACAGCGCGATCGGCAGCGTCGTTGATTGCGGGGCCGCCAGAAACAGCGCGACAACCACCTCATCGAATGAGGTGACAAAGGCAAAAAGCGCGCCCGTCATGAAACCCGGTGCCGCCAGCGGCAAGGTCACAGTGCGAAACCGATAAGCGCGCGATGCCCCCATCGATGCGGCCGCGCGCTCCAGCTCCGGGTCCAGCCCCTTGAGCGATGTCATCACCGACAAGAACACCAGCGGCGCGCCAAGGATCGCATGCGCCAGCACCAGCGATATGTAACCCCCGCCAAAGCCCGCACGCCCGAACGCATAGGTAAAGGCCACGCCCAAGACCACCGAAGGGATGACAATGGGCGAGATGAACAGCCCCGACAGGATAATCTGGCCAAAACGCCCCGAAAGCATGGTCCCCATCGCGGCCAGCCCGCCAATCACCACCGCAACCACAGCAGCGCCGAATGCCACCTTCAGGCTGTTCAGAAAGGCAGGCATCCATGGGGGCTGGGTAAAGGCGATCTTGAACCAGTCAAGGGTAAACCCCTCCATCGGATAGGTCAGAAAAGAGCTCTCATTAAAGGCAAGCGGCAGGACCAAAAGCAAAGGTAACGCAAGAAACAGCATGCTTAGGACAAGGCTTATCCAATAGATTGCGCGGGACATATCAATGCCCTCCTTTGCGGGATTTGAACAAGAGCCAAGCCCCGGACCCAAGGCCCAAAATCAGCACCACACAGCCAAAGAGCATGACCGAGAGCACCGAAGCCATGCCCCAGTTCAGCGATTTTTTCACAAAATCCGCGATGTAATACGACAGCATCTGGTCGCTCGGACCGCCTGTCAGCGCGGGCGTGATGTAAAAGCCAAGCGCCAGGATAAACACGGTGCCGCCGCCCACGGCCACGCCGCGCAGGGTTTGCGGGAAATAGACCCGCAAAAAGGTTTCCACCCCACCGGCACCAAGGCTGCGTGAGGCGTCGCTTTGGGACACTGGAATGGTGCGCATGACGTTGAATATCGGCAGGATCGCAAAGGGCAGCAAGACATGCGTCATCGCAACCACAGTGCCGAACCGGTTGAAGATAAGCTGCAAAGGTTCGGATATGATCCGCAGTGATATCAAAAGGTTATTCAGCAAGCCATGGGTCTGCAACAAAACCACCCACGCCGAGGTCCGCACCAGAATAGACGTCCAGAAACTTAGCAAAACGACCATGAACACGATCGTCGCCAGCCGCGGCTTACCGTTGGCCGCAGCATAGGCCAGCGGATAGCCGACCAACAGCGTCAAAAGCGTCACCTGCGTTGCAATGACAATGGTCCGCACCATGATCCGCAGATAGATGTCATCACCCTCGGCCTGAACAAAACCGCCATCGCCATCCGGCTTGAAACCGGAAGCTTTTTGGAAATGCCGCCAAGTGATCGGCGCGATATTGCGGGCCAGAATATCCCAATAGACCTGCTGCCCCCACCGTTTGTCAAAGGCGATCAAACCCTCCATCGTCGGCGGGATTTCTTCGGCCTTCTTACCAGAGTTGATCAGCAGCGACCGAAAACCGCTGCGTTCCTGGTTCAAATTGCGGGCGGCCTCTGCCAGATCACGCCGATCAGCAGCAACCAGATCAGCGACGAGGGCGGCGGCGCGTTCATCCGGGCTGCCCTCCTCAACCACCTCGGAAAGGGTCTGGAACTGTTCGTAAAGGGTGCTGTTATCAACGCTTTGACTGGCCACTGTCAGCAGCGGATAAAGATAGAACAACAGGTAGATCATCAGCGGCATGACAAGCAACATCACTGTTGCCAAACGGTTGCCATTTGCGTTTCGCATGGCTCTTTCCATTCCATTCAGGTCCGTAGCCCAGCCCCGCCGGTCATGGCAGACGGGGCTGGTAAGAGTGCCGGTCAGGGATTACTGCGTCGCCCAGTTGTTCCAGCGCTCCGTCAAGGCATCGGAATGGTCAATCCAGAACGCGTCAGAGAAAAACAGCGCATCTTCGGTGTTCTTTCCCGTCGGCAGATCTTTTACGATATCATCCGCCAACATCCCTGCGGTTTTCATGTTGGTCGGGCCGTAGGGCATCAATTCCGAAAATTTTGCCTGCGGCTCCGCTTCGCTGACAAAAGCGATAAACTCCAACGCGGCATCCTTATGCTCTGCGCCGGTTGGGATGGCCCAGGAGTCGATGCTGTAGATGTGATTCTTCCAGACGAACTCAAGCGGTTGCCCTTCTGCTTTGGCGGTAATGATCCGGCCGTTATAGGCGGTGCTCAGCACAACATTGCCCGCCGCAAGCCATTCAACCGGCTGCGATCCTGCATCCCAGAACTGGACATCATCCTTGATCTGGTCAAACTTGGCAAAGGCACGGTCCACGCCTTCGGGCGTGGCCAGAACGTCATATACGTCATCCACCGCAACGCCATCGGCCAGAAGCGCATATTCCAGGTTCCACTTGGGCAGGTTGCGAACAGCACGCTTGCCGGGGAATTTCTCGGTGTCAAAAAAATCAGCCCAATCCTGAGGTGCATCGGCAAAGGTTTCGGCGTTATAGGCGTAGCCGTTGCCGATCACCACATTGCCCACGCCGCACTCATTGATCGCGTTGGGGTTCAACTCGTTTTGTGTCGGGATATCCTCCCACGGAATGACCTCGAACAGGCCTTCGTCACAGCCAAGCTGAAGGTCGGCACCCTCGACGGTCACCAAATCCCATGTCACATTGCCGGTGTCAGCCATGGCTTTCACCTCGGCCAGCCCGCCAAGATAGGTCGTTTCCGTAAAGGCCATGCCCTTTGAGTCGGCAAACGGCGTATAATAGGCTTCACGCTGGGCGTCTTGATAGTTGCCCCCCCAGCCTGCAATCGTAAGATCGCGCGCCTGTGCGCCCTGTGCCATCGAAACAGCAATCCCAGAGACCGCAATCACCTTCATCACATTACTCATATATTCTCCCCCTGTTGGACAAGGCCCCTCCTCGACGCCCTGACGACAATCCCGACTGCCGCCCCCGACACTCATGGAGCGGCCTGTTCAGCTTAACTTTCGTCTGCAAATTCTGGCAAGATTAAAATATTATTCAAGTAATTTTA
This sequence comes from Pseudorhodobacter aquimaris, assembly GCF_001202025.1. GTDB lineage: Bacteria > Pseudomonadota > Alphaproteobacteria > Rhodobacterales > Rhodobacteraceae > Pseudorhodobacter > Pseudorhodobacter aquimaris. The sequence continues at coordinate 2,113 of NZ_LGHS01000051.1, read as the reverse complement.
TTTTAGTTTATATAAGTGGACGGACCGCGAATGTTGCCGCGCACTTCAGGATCGCATGATGACATGGACACACTGACAAACCTAAACGTCACCCTCGACGAGAAAGCCCAGATCGGCGCGCGCTTACGCTTACGCCGCAAACTGCGAGGTATGTCCCTTAAACAGGTGGCGCAGGGCGCGCATCTGTCGATCGGCATGATTAGCCAGGTCGAGCGTGGCCTTGCCCTGCCCTCGGTCAAATCAATGCGCGCAATTTGCGCCGCATTGGATATGCCTGTCGCCTGGCTGTTTGAACCCGGCCTGGAAGGACCAGAGGACAGCGGGGATTATATTGTCCGGCAAGACAGCCGTCGGGAGCTGTCCTTTGACGACGGGAAATTGCGCAAGCAATTGCTGACCCCCGACACCCAGCCCCAAATCCAAATGCTAAGGTTTCTTATGCAGCCCGGCGCCGATTCAGGAGAGCCCTACGCAAATACAGAAGGTGGGAAGTGCGGTCTGGTGGTCAGCGGCAACTTGGGGCTGGAGCTTGACGGAATATCGCATATTATCAAGAAAGGCGACAGTTTTGCTTTTCCGGCAAGGGCCATGGTTCGATTCTGGACGGTTGGCGACTCCGAATGTGAAGTCATTTGGGTCGTAAGCCCTGCAACAGTCTAGATTTGAGCGCCGTCAAGCGGTAATCTCCCCATTTTTAATGGGGTCCAGCCATAGAATTCATGCGGCTGTTTTCAATTTCATTGCGGGAGTTATGCCGCCGATGCCCCGCTGTCCGGCAACGGTTTGCAAGCAAACCGTGAGAGGAATGTTGGGCCGCTCGTTGTTGTAAGTCCAGAGCCATTCAGTCGCCTGGTCTTGTGCCTCCTCAATCGTTTCGAAGATGTATTGTCCCAGCCATTCGCCGCGAACGGTGCGATTATAGCGTTCGATATAGGCGTTTTGCTGAGGCTTGCCCGGCTGGATGTATTCGAGCCGCACATTGTGTTTTTCAGCCCATTCCATAAGCTTTCCACTCACATATTCTGGGCCGTTGTCGACTCGAATTGCCTGAGGTTGTCCGCGCCATTCGATGATCTGGTTTAAGCTTCTGACAACTCTCTCTGCGGGCAGCGAGAAGTCCACTTCAATACATAAGCCTTCACGATTAAAGTCATCCAGCACGTTCAATGTCCTGATCGAACGCCCATCTGCGAGCTGATCAGCCATGAAATCCATCGACCATGTCTCATTGGGTCTGTCAGGCACAGCCAATGGCTCGGGTTTATCACGCTTCAGGCGCTTCTTTGGCTTGATCCGCAGGTTCAGCTCCAGTTCACAGTAGATCCGGTAAACGCGTTTGTGGTTCCAGCCATAGCCTTGGACGTTGCGCAGATACAAAAAACATAGGCCAAAGCCCAGGTTCGCTTATTCTCGGTCAACCGTTCCAGCCAAGCGGCGATCTCCTCGTTCTCGTCGCTCAGGATTGGGCGTACCGGTAGCACGTCTCGCTGATCTCAAACGCACGGCAAGCCAACGCAATGCTGACCCCGTTCTGCGCGACCGCATTCATGGCCATCTCCCGCCTTCGAGATGGCTTCAGCGCTTTTTTCCAAGGGCTTCCTTCAGCAAGTCGTTTTGCATGCTCATTTCGGCATACATGCGCTTCAGGCGGCGGTTCTCCTCCGCCATATCCTTCATCTCTGAAATCAATGACGCATCCATGCCGCCGAACTTCGCCCGCCATTTATAAAAACTTGCGCTGCTCATTCCATGCTCCCGGCAAAGCTCAGAAACCGGAACACCGCCCTCCGCTTGCTTCAACACCGCCATGATCTGCGCGTCGCTGTATCGTCCATTCTTCATCGTAAATCTCCTCAGATATCTTGCCGAGAAAATTCTACTTTTGAACACCACTATTTTAGGGGGGATTACCTGTCGAGTGGCGGCTTTGGGCCGTGAGTGACGCACTGAAGAGAAACTTAGCGATCTATGTGGTGTGGAAACTGCCCTGCAGGCTCAATTGGTTACCTGAATGGCTCAGGGCGATAGAGGTCTGTGTGATTGTCGTAAGGCTGCGCAATTTACGCTGAGCGCGCGGTAGCTTGAATTCAGAACGTGTAAATTTTAGCATTTA
>NZ_LGHS01000050.1 GCF_001202025.1 Pseudorhodobacter aquimaris | reverse complement strand
GCGCGATATAAGGCGGTTGCTGATCACAGGCGCGTCGTGCGAATGCACGCCTCTGGCGTGATGGCCGTCATCCGTTGGACCATCCGGAAAGGCCCACCACCTGGATCATGGCTTGCCAAGATGCTGGCGCGCAAGCCTCGTATGCTGGTGGCGACTGCATTTGCAAACAAGCTTGCCCGTACTGTTTGGGCGTTAATAACCACAAAAGAGAACGATCGAATTCCACCGCTGGCTGCATAAGCTTTGCACCATGCGTTGGAGTAAACCGGCAATGTGAGAAGGGCGAAGGAGAGTAAGGAACAACGGTCATAAGACGGGGTTGGGAAAACCAGATAGAAGCCAGGAGCTTTGTGCTCGCATCAACGATTTGGACCCATCCACGGACACCATACAGGCCAGCGGCGTGTGAAAGCTGCATATATAGGCCGGACACACGACTGCACTGATCACATGTTCTGAGCAATCTGAAAAACTTCTTGCATTGAAAGGGGCATCCACACACGGGTTCTATAACCCACAAAGGCGGCATTCATCCCTTAGTGGCAAAAGCCCCTTTGGCTTTCGAGAGACGGGCTGCCCAACATGACCTCAGAGACCAGAACTCTCGGGGGGCAAGGCCACAACCCTGCCCCCCGAGGCGCGCAACATCGGCTTTGTTTTTCAGTCCTATCCGCTGGAAATCCGCAGGCTGCCCATACCGGAAATTATGAGACTGACCGATGCGGCCCTATGCAAGCGTCTCCGAGGCACGCGCCGGGATTGGCCAGTATCTAACATTTTACAACCGACGCCGCCCACATTCATCGCTTGACGGCAGAACTCCCGATCAGGCCTACTTCAACCAGCCAATGGTCAAACCATTAGCCGCATAACCAAGGCGGAAATCCACTTGGAAAACGCCAGGCACCTGTTCAAACAAACCGAAACCCTCTGTCACTCGGGCGTCATCTGTGCCGCGCGGGTGCTCTGGACAGCGGGCGGCGCCGGTCAGCGGCCCCCCAACGCGACGCCGCTTTTGTTTCAAAGGGTGGGCCGTCAAATATCGGAGCGATACATATGACCCAGATCACATCTGCGCCTTTTGTGGTTTGCGATGTGGACGGCACCCCTGCAGAGTTTGACGCGGAACGAATGGGATGAGGTACATGCTGTCGAATAGCACAGGGATGATCTTGATGAACGATTGCCAAGGCTGCCTGTGCCCCTATGAACGCCCTGCGGAAACTTACTTATGGCTTGAAGAAAGACTCAAGCATGCTGGCATCAATATTGGTGGTGTCACTTAGCCCGGCTGCGTTGGAAAGCGCGCGTAATCTTTCGAGCGCATTGAGAAGATGTGATCTCATGGCGGTCCGTGCCCTTTCGGGGTCTTGCTGTTCAATGGCAACGACAATTTCTTCGTGCTCACAATGTATGCGTTGGTAGTATTTATCCTTATATTCCGAGGAAACAAGCTGGCTGAGTTGAAAGCGCGGAACGATAAAGGGTTTGAGAAAGCTCAGAAAACGAAAGATATGTTCGTTGTTGGTGGCTCGGGCAATCTCTAGGTGAAAGCTGAAGTCGTAATGGACATCCACATTCTTGGGATCCGCTGATAGAGAGTCCAGTTTTTCCATCAGGTCACGGATCTTGCTTGCGTCCGCTGCGGTGCGTCTTGTGGCGCAGAGTGCAGCCGCCTCCACTTCGACACCGAGCCGTAATTCCAGCACTGATATTGTCTCGGGGAGGGTGCTGAGGTTGTCTGCGTCAAGCTCGAACTTTCTTGTGGGTTGACGTTCGGACACGAACATTCCGCGCCCCTGATGTGACACCAGCAACCCTTCGGACCCAAGCCGCGCGACCGCCTCACGGACCACGGTCCGGCTTACCTCGAACTCCTCACAAAGCTCCGCTTCTGTTGGCAGGCGTTCGCCGGGTTTCAAGGTTCCCTTTGAAATGCGTTCAGAAAGAGCTTCTGCCATGCGAAGGGAGAGTGTTTTTCGTTTCTTCAATTTTGCGCCTGCCTTTGCTGTCGGGATTGCTTACGGCAAATGCACCGATAAAAAAAGCTGTATTCTTGCATTAAGGACATAGACGAAACCTTGTTGTTGGTATTTATATGCATATGATGTCATACAAATTAGTCAACGACTAGGGGCACAAAAATGCAAACGATCATGGTTACAGGGGCCACAAGTGGCCTGGGGCGCGCCTTGGTGGAAATTCTCTCCAAAACAAACCGCATTATTTGCGTCGGTCGGAACCAGGCCGCGTTGAACGAGCTGGCGACGCTGGAAAATGTCATCGAAACCGTGGCCTGTGATCTTGGTGATCCGCGCGATTGTCGTGAATTGATGGCAGGCCGTGACGTCGATGTTCTGGTGAATAATGCCGGTGTTTTACCATCCAGAGCGGGGTTTGTGGATCTGTCAGAAGATGCGATCAACGCCATGGTCGACGTTAATTTCCGCTCTGTTGTGCATCTGACCCAAGCTGCTGTGCGTGGAATGCAGGAGCGGGGGCATGGGCATGTTGTATTCGTCGGGTCAAGCGCGGGCCGTTTCCCGCATCCGGGCGCGACCGTTTATGGGGCCTCAAAGGCGGCGGTCTCGCTTTTCGCGGATGCGTTGCGGATCGAGCTGGTCGACCGCAGAATTCGTGTGACCGAGGTTGTGCCCGGACGGATCCGTTCAAACCTGTACCGTGAAGCAATCGGAAATGATGCTTCGGGCGAACTCTATGATGAATATGAGCCGCTTGAGCCACAAGACGTTGCCGAGGCGATAGCCTACGCGCTGCGGGCCCCTCGCCATGTCGACGTTTCGCGCATCGAGATTATGCCGATCGGGCAAGCCGTCGGCGGCGGTAGAACTGTTAAGAAAACAGAAATGAAGTGATCCCAATCTGGGAAAGATCTGACCATGGAAATGAAAAACCTGAATGTTGCTGTCGTCGGTGGCGCTTCTGGCTTTGGCCGCGAAATCGCAGTTATGATGAATGAGCAGGGCGCCAAGGCAGTTGCCGTAATTGATGCCAATCTGGAAGGGGCGCAGGCCACTGTTGCGCTGATTGAAAAGGCGGGCGGGACGGCTTTTGCAATCAAGGCAGATATCGCAACCAAAGAGAATGCCCATGCATCCTTTGATGCTGCGGTACAGGCGATGGGGCAGGTTGACAGCATGGTCAACTGTGCGGCGATCTATCCACGGGTGCCGTTGTTGGAGATCACGTATGACCAATGGGATATTGAGAACGCAATCAATATCAAAGGCACTTATCACATGTGTGTTGCGGCCATCAATCATATGAGGACACGGGTAGACGGTGAAAATATCGCAGGACGGATCGTCAACATCACCTCTGTCGATGCGTTCAAGGCACATCCGCAAAATGCCCATTATGCGGCGACAAAGGCCGCTGTTGTCAGCTTGACGCGATCCTTTGCAAGCTATGTCGCGGCCGATCAGATATTGGTGAACTCGGTTGCGCCGGCGGGTATGGCGACCGATCGTGTTCTTGAGGCCGGAACATTGCCGGAAATGGCAGCGGCTAATCCGTTGGGTCGTGGTGCAAAGCCGCGTGAAATTGCGGAATGGGTACTGATCGCCGCGTCGAACCGGAACACCTATATGACGGGTGAACAGATTATCGTTTCGGGCGGATATGTTTACGCCTAGGATTGTGGTCTGAGCATCTGGTACATGCAGAACCGCGCTATGTTGGCGCGGTTCTGTTCTTTTTGCGGGTATTGTCAGGAAGGGAGTTCCTAGACGGCAGCGGTGACGATCAACTCAATCAACATGCCGGCCTTTGCCATGCGGCCCTGACCGGAAGAGCGCGCGGGGGCATGTGCCATCGGCATCCAGGCATCATAAACCTTATTGACCTCATCAAAGTCGCGGACATCATCAAGCCACATCTGAATGTGCAGGATTTTGGTCTTGTCCGTCCCTGCCTGCGCCAGAAGATCGTCGATCTTGGCCAGCACTTCACGGGTCTGGTCCGCGGCGGATTGCCCTGGCTCTGCCACCTGACCTGTTAGATAGACGGTGCCATTGTGCGTTACGCCGTGGTGAACGCGGGTGTCAAAAGCATAGCGGGTGATATTCGTCATTTTTGATCCTTTCAAAATGAGTTGTACGGATGGCGCTTGGGGTTATTGGCGAATAGGATTGCCTTGGAGATAGGCGGCATAGGGGGCCTGCACGAGCCAACCGGCATCGACAGGCAAGGTAACTCCCGTGATCGATGCGGCATTGTCCGAACACAGAAAACTTGCCGCCTCCGCGATCTGTTCGGGTTCCACAAATGCGCGCAGGGCAGTGGTGGCTTTGATGGCCTCGGGATCTCGTTCCCCTGCTGCGATCTTGGCCTTTAACCCGTCAGACAGGGTATAGCCTGGTGCCACCGCATTCACGCGTACGCTAAAGGGACCTAGCTCGGCGGCCAGAATCTGGGTCAGCCCCAAAATCGCCTGCTTGCCGGGTGTGTAAGAAGGGAGTGACAGAGGCGCAAAGGATGCCAGTGAGCCGATGTTGAGGATGGCCCCGCGTCGCGCGTCACGCATCTGCCTGCCGAACTCTTGACAGGCGATGAAGGTGCCGCGGTAGTTGACGTTCCAAAGGTCAGCGTCTTGGTCAAGGGGTTGATCCAGAACACGCCCGCCGCTTTGCAAAATGCCGCCGGAATTTACCAGCACTGCAGCAGGGCCAAAGCGCCCATATACCGTGCTTGCGAGATCTTGGATCGTCTTGGCGTCAGCAAGATCGCAGGGAATGAAATGCGCTTGCCCGCCAAGTTGCGCGCAGGCCTCGGCCGTCATGGCCCCACGTTCCGCATTGCGCCCTGACAGGATGACAAGATCACCCTGTGCCGCAAACTTCAGGGCAATGGCGCGGCCGATGCCAGAGGTGGCGCCGATGACAACACAAATACGAGGATCAGCCATTGTTCTCCCCCGCGTCAGCGACTTTCAAAAATGTTGCCATGGCTTGCATTTGACAGTCCATCATGGGCTGCCCGTATTGCACGCGGCACCCGAGGGTCTTGGCATATTGCAAAAGGCGGGTCTCAGCTGGTTCCATGATGATGTCGACAACCGTCATATCCGCGGTCAGCCCTTCAACGTCCAAAGGGTAGGGGTCTGTGGTTTGCAATCCAATCGGGGTTGCATTGACGATAAGTGTTTTGTCGCGCGGATCGGGCACACCCGGGGCGGTGTCACAGGCGGGAAAGGCGGTTTTGACCAGTTGGGCAAGCTGCTTGGCACGACATATATCGATGTCATTGATCATGACCGATGCGGCGCCTTCTTCTGCCAGACAATAGGCGAGAGAGGCCCCCGCACCGCCAGCACCAACCAAAAGCACCCGCTCCCCCGCAATCGGGATGCTTGCTTTTTTCAACCCTTCGATAAATCCAACCCCGTCGAAGTTATCGGCGTGCCAGCTCCCGTCGGGCATCCGGAGGATGCAATTGGCCGCCCCCACGCGTTCAGCACGGGGATGGGCCGAGGCGCATTTGGCCAAGGAAGGGATTTTAAAGGGCACCGAAATTATCATGCCCTTAAGGTTTTGCATGGCCGTCAAACCCGCCCAGAATGTGTCAAAGTCATCTGGCTTGCAGGTGACGGGGACCATCAGGCTGTCCAGACCTTTGGATTCGAACAGATCATTGAACATCCCGGGCGACTTTGCATGAGCCACCGGGTGGGCCAGCATGGCATATATCTTGGCTTTTCCGCTTCCGCGCATGATCCCCACCTATCCGAGCTTGTGATTGGCGAGACGCTCTAGCGCGCGGACGATGCCGGAATGGTCAGAGGCAGATTCGCCATTGGCGGCGCAGTTGTTCATTAGCTCTTGTGTGGTTGCAGTGTTTGGCAGGCTTACGCCAAGCGTCCTTGCGTTTTGCAGGGCAAGGTTGAGGTCTTTTTGATGCAGGTTGATACGGAAACCCGGGTCCATTTTGCGGTTGATCATGCGCTCGCCATGCACTTCGAGGATCTTGGAAGAGGCAAAGCCACCCATCAATGCATCGCGCACCTTGGCAGGGTCACAACCCGCCTTTGAGGCAAATACCAGCGCCTCGGCAACCGCTTCGATGTTCAGTGCGACGATGATCTGGTTGGCAATCTTGCAGGTCTGGCCCGCGCCGTTTTCTTCGCCGACAAGGGTGATGTTCTTGCCCATAAGGTCAAACAGCGCCTTGGCCCGGTCAAATGCCGCCTGCGGGCCGCCTGCCATAATGGTCAAGGTTGCCGCTTTGGCCCCGACCTCTCCGCCGGATACGGGGGCATCCACATAGTCAACGCCTTTTCCCTTGAATGCTTTGGCCATCTCCTTGGTTTCGATGGGGCTGATCGATGACATGTCGATGACCAGCTTTCCGGCGCTTATACCCTCCAGAACGCCATCTGTGCCCATCAAGACCTGCTCGACATCGGGCGTATCCGGCAGGATGGTTATAACGACCTCACTTGCCTCGGCGACAGCCTTGGCTGTGTCGAGCACCTTTGCGTTCAAGCCCGTGGGCAGCGGTGATCGGTTCAGGGTGGTGATGATCTGATGACCGGCCTCGATGAGTTTCGCGGCCATTGGTGCGCCCATGACGCCCAGCCCTATAAATCCGATTATCATTGGCTTTTCCCTTTTTTGTATGAGTCGGTTCGCTGAATTTCCAGAAACCGGATAATAGCTCTCGACAGAATGACATCATACATCATACAAATTAAAGAGATGAATCGCGTTGCGCTTTCCAATTGGAGTTACCATGTAAGAAAAACTGAACAGTCTGAAACAGAACGCCATCGACGGGCAGGTCCAGATCGGGGTGTGGTGTTCGCTAGGTTCGGCGATGACGACCGAGATTGTCGCGGGGTCAGGGTGCGACTGGTTGCTAATCGATGGCGAGCACAGTCCGAATGATCTGCTTTCCATTACCGCCCAATTGCAGGCGGTTGGCGGCTACCCGGTTGAGCCGGTGGTGCGACTGCCTTCGGATGACAGCGATCTGATCAAGCAGCATATGGATGCGGGGGCGCGTAACCTGATGATCCCGAATGTCAGCAATGTGGCGCAGGCAAAGCGGATCATCGCCGCGACCCGATATGCGCCCGAAGGCGTGCGCGGATATTCGGTCGGGCACAGGGCAAACAACTTTGGCCGGATCAAGGATTATCATGCGAATGCGCATAAGAACCAGCTGCTGTTCTTGCAGATCGAATGTGCTGAAGGGCTGAAAAATGCGGCTGACATCGCGGCTTTGGATGGGGCGGATGTGTTGTTCGTCGGGCCGGGTGATCTTTCTACAAATCTGGGGGCCATGGGCAACCCGAATGCAGAGCATGTGCAGCAGGCCATTCGTCAGGTTATCGCGGCGGCGGCAAAGTCGGGCAAGCCAACCGGCATCCTCGCGCCGGTAAAGGCGGATGCCGACCGCTATATCGAGGCAGGGTGCAAGCTTGTTGCTGTCGGCGCCGACCTTGGCCTGTTGGCGCGCGGATCAGATGCTTTGATGGCGAGTTTCGGAAAGGCTTGATATGTCATATGCGGGAAAACAGGTTCGCGTCGGCGTTGATATCGGCGGGACGTTTACAGATGTTGCGATGGAAATCGGAACAGAGCTTCATTCGACAAAGGTTCTAACCAATTATACGGCGCCAGAGCAGGCCATTCTGGACGGGCTCCAGCGTGTTGCGAAACAGGCCGGTATCGAGACCGGCGATATCGACCTTGTTATCCACGGCACAACGCTTGCCACCAATGTGCTGATTGAACGGCGCGGGGCAAAAACCGCGTTTCTGACAACCAGAGGCTTTCGGGACGTCATTGAGATGCGCACCGAAAACAGGTTCGAGCAATACGATCTGAATATTGTTCTGCCCGCGCCCTTGATTGCGCGTGACAGCCGCTATGTCGTCGCCGGGCGGATTGGCGCATCAGGCCGCGAACTGGCACCGCTGGATGAAGCGGCCGTTGCGCGCTTTGCCTGTGATGTTGCGGCAAAAGGGTATGAAAGTATCGCCGTCGGCTTTGTGCATTCCTATGTGAATCCCGCGCATGAGGAGCGCGCGCGGGAGATCATCGCAGAACATGCACCGGATCTTAGCGTTTCAATCTCATCCGAAGTTTCGCCGCAGATGCGTGAGTTCGAGCGGTTCAACACTGTTTGTGCCAATGCTTTTGTAAAGCCGCTGATCGCAAGCTATCTCAACCGGCTTGTGGTGCGTCTTGCTGAAATTGGCGCGGGTTGTCCGGTGTATATGATCCATTCTGGTGGCGGACTGATCTCGGTGGATACGGCGGCAAGTTTCCCCGTGCGTTTGCTGGAATCCGGCCCCGCAGGTGGCGCGATCTATGCGGCGGATGTGGCAGCACGGCATGGGCTGAGGCAGATCCTGTCCTATGACATGGGGGGCACCACAGCCAAGATTTGTCTGGTCGAGGATTTCACACCCAAAACAGCCCGCACCTTTGAGGTTGCCCGCACTTATCGTTTCAAAAAAGGGTCGGGCATGCCGATCTCGATCCCCGTGATCGAGATGGTGGAAATCGGTGCGGGTGGGGGTTCGCTTGCGCATGTGGACGGGATGCGCCAGATCCGCGTTGGCCCCGAAAGCGCCGGGTCAGAGCCGGGTCCCGCGTGCTATGGTCGCGGTGGCGACAAGCCCGCCGTGACGGATGCCGATCTTGTGTTGGGCAAGCTGGATCCCGATAATTTTGCAGGTGGTGATATCAAGCTCACCACGCAAAGCTCTGTGGATGCGCTGCTTGCGCAGGTCGGTCAAAAGCTTGGTATGAATGCCGAGAAGGCCGCAGTGGGCGTTGTCGAGGTGGTCGATGAAAGCATGGCTGCCGCGGCGCGGGTCCATGCGGTCGAGAACGGTAAAGAGTTGGGTGATTTCACCATGATCGCCTATGGGGGGGCAGCACCGCTTCACGCCAACCGCTTGTGTGAAAAGCTGGGGATCAACGCGCTTTTGATCCCGCCGGGTGCAGGTGTCGGATCGGCCATCGGCTTTTTGCGCGCCCCCTTCGGATATGAGGCTGTGCGCGGCGCTTATATGAAGTTGAGCCAATATAACGCCGAATGGGTTGATGAGGTCCTTGGCGGGCTGGAGGCGGAGTCCGTGCGGGTTGCGCGTGACGGGGCGGGGGATGTCCCCCTAGAGATCGAGCGCAAAGCCTATATGCGCTATGTCGGACAGGGCTGGGAAATTTCGGTGGTCCTGCCCAATGACGGGCTTGGGGTGGACGGGGCATCCCAACTGCGGGGCCTGTTCGAGGCTGAGTATATCCGACTGTTTGGCAACCCGCTTGAGGGGCTTGATGTCGAAGTGATGAACTGGTCGGTGAAGGCGGCCTCTCGCGTGGCGGCAGTCACGCGGGTGGATCCTGTTGCCAAGGCAGGAACCGCACCAGTGAAACAGACCCGTCAGATTTTTGACGCCAAGGAAGTCGGGTATCTCGCGGCCTCGGTCATCAACCGTTCGGATATGTCGCCCGGTATCGCCGTAAGCGGTCCTGCGGCCATCGTTGAAAGGGAAACGACGACGATTGTAACCGCAGCCTATGAGGCGATCTTGCAATCGGATGGCTGTCTTCTGATTCAGAAAAAAGGAGCCATGGCATGAGCAATGATTTCATCGACGTTCACTTTCAGATCATGTGGAACCGCTTGATTTCGGTGGTTGAGGAACAGGCGCTGACCTTGGTGCGCACAGCCTTTTCGACATCGGTGCGTGAGGCTGGCGACCTGTCGGCGGGCGTCTTTGACAGTAGCGGCAAAATGCTGGCTCAGGCCGTTACGGGCACACCGGGCCACGTCAACGCGATGGCCGCGGCCGTTGGCAATTTCATCGAAGTGCTGGGCGAGGGCAACATCCACGAGGGCGATGTCTATATCACCAATGACCCGTGGAAAGGGACGGGCCATCTGTTGGACTTCACATTTGTCACCCCCTCGTTTCGGGAGGGGCGGTTGGTTGGCTATTTTGCCTGTACCGCGCATGTGGTTGACGTGGGCGGGCGCGGCTTTGGGCCAGATGCCAATGAGGTCTATGAGGAAGGGATCTTTATTCCGATCATGAAGTTCGCCGCGCGCGGCAAGCTGAACCGGGATCTGATCAATATCCTGCGTCACAATGTCCGGGAGGCGGATCAGGTCATCGGCGATCTGCATTCCTTGGCCGCGTGTAACCATATTGGCCATCTGCGCCTAATGGAAATGATGACCGAGTTTGAACTGGAGTCGCTGGACGCGTTGCGTGACTTCATCTTTGAAAACAGTCGCGCCGCCACATTGGAAAAACTCGCGGCCCTTCCTGCAGGGTCTTACAGCAATGATATGACCGTGGATGGCTATGACAAGCCGGTACATATGAAGGTGCGGCTGGATGTCTCTGCCAAGGGGGTACATGCCGATTTTGACGGCACCTCGGGGCAAAGCGCTTTGGGTATCAACGTCCCGCTGATCTATACGCTGGCCTATTGTGGATACGGGTTGAAATGCGCTTTGGCGCCCGAGATCCCCAACAACCACGCCTCGTTGGAGCCCTTCACCGTCAGCGCGCCCGAAGGCTGCATTTTGAACGCGCTACATCCGGCACCGGTGGCGGTGCGCCATGTGCTGGGCCATTTCATTCCCGACACAGTGCTGGGGGCCGTGTCGCAATTCCTGCCTGATGTTGCCCCGGCCGAGGGCGCAAGCGCCTTGTGGAATATCCAGATATCGGCACGGCCTATCGAGGGCGCGCAGGCAGCCCCCGGAGAGCGTTTGCAATCGTCAGAGATTTTGATGTTCAACTCTGGCGGCTCAGGCGCACGGCCCACATTGGACGGGCTGAATGCCACGGCATTTCCATCCGGTGTTCATGCCATGTCGGTTGAGGCAACCGAGCAGACCGGCCCGATTACGGTCTGGCGCAAAGAGTTTCGCGAAGGGTCCGGCGGGGCAGGTCGTCTGCGTGGCGGGCTTGGTCAGGTTGTGGAAATCAAAGCCAATGAGGGGCATGAGTTCTGGATCAAGGCGATGTTTGATCGTGTCGAAAATCCTGCCCGTGGACGGCAGGGGGGGCTTTGTGGTGCCGCCGGGACGGTCGGGCTGGACGATGGCACAAAGATGAGGCCCAAGGGCCGCCAGAAAGTGCCGGCTGATCGCACGCTTGTTCTTGAATTGCCCGGCGGCGGCGGCTTCGGCAACCCGTCGGAACGGCCGGAGGCGGACATCCGGCGTGACGTGACGCTTGGCTATATTTCGCCAGAACAAGCGAAAAAGGATTATGAAACATGAGCTTTGAGGCAAGCCGGATCAAATTGATCAAACCTTCCCCTGCAATTACGATCTCGACGGCGGCAAAGGCGATGAAGGCGGCGGGTGAGCCGGTGATCGACCTGTCGATTGGTGAGCCGGATTTTGATACGCCGGAAAATATCATCGAGGCGGCCTATGCCGCGATGAAGCGGGGCGAGACACGCTATACCGCGCCTGACGGGACGCCCGCGTTGAAAGATGCGGTCATCGAAAAGTTCCGCCGAGAGAACGGTCTGGCGTTTGCGCGCGAAAACATCACTTGTGGCAATGGGGCCAAACAGGTGATCTTTAACGCGCTGATGGCGACACTAGAGCCGGGCGACGAGGTGCTTTGTCCGGCACCCTATTGGGTGAGCTATACCGATATGGCATTGCTGTTGGGCGGTGTTCCCGCGGTTGTGGGATGCGATATCAGCAACGGTTTCAAACTGACGCCTGAGTTGCTTGAGGCCGCGATCACTCCCAAGACGCGCTGGATTTTGATCAACACCCCGTCCAACCCCTCGGGCGCGGCCTATACCGCAGCAGAGCTGCGTGCGCTGGGTGATGTTCTGGCGCGCCACCCTCGGGTGCTGATCCTGTCTGATGAAATCTATGAGCAGATCTGGTACGCGGATGCGCCGTTCACCTCTTTTGGCGTGGCCTGCCCCGAGCTTGCAGACCGCACGGTGATCGTGAACGGCGTTGCAAAAGCCTATGCCATGACGGGTTGGCGTATCGGCTATGCTGCGGCCCCCGCTGCGCTTGCCAAGGTGATGAGCAAGATCCAGTCACAATCGACATCAAACCCATGTTCAATCAGTCAGGCGGCGGCGATTGAGGCGCTTACCGGCCCGCAAGACTATGTAAAAATGGCACGAACAGAGTTTCGGGCACGGCGGGATTTGGTCATTCCCGGTTTGCGCGCGATTGAGGGCGTTGAGGTGCTAAGCCCTGATGGGGCCTTTTATGCCTTTCCGCATATGGCCAGTTTTATCGGACGACGCGGCCCTGACGGAAAGCGGATCGAGACCGATACCGATTTGACGGGCTATCTGCTCGACGCGGCGAAAGTGGCCGGTGTGCAGGGTGCTGCATTCGGTTTGTCCCCCTATTTCCGCATGTCTTACGCGCTTGGGCAGGATGACCTGAAAACGGCAATCTCGCGCACATCTGACGCGCTTGGGGCACTTGATTAAGGAGCAAATACCATGGCTAAGTTCAAGAGATTTTTGATCACCAGAGCGTCAGGGATGCTGGGTGGCGAGTTGCGCAAAAGACTGACCGATGTCGCGGATATTGTGCGGCTTTCGGGTCGGCGGGATGTTGGCGCGCTTCAGGCACATGAAGAGCAGATGACCTGCGACCTTTCCGATATGGATGCGGTGATGGAGCTGACGCGCGATGTGGATGCGGTCGTTCATCTTGGGGGGGTAAGCTCCGTGAATACCTTTGAAAGCATCATGCAGTCGAACATCCTTGGCTTTTACAACCTCTATGAAGGCTGCCGCAAGAATGGCGTCAAACGGGTGACATGGGCGAGTTCGGTCCACGCCATCGGGTTCTATCCGACGACGCAAGTGCTGGATACCGATGTCCCGTTGCGTCCCGATAGCAACTATGGCGTCTCGAAAGCTTTTGGTGAGGCATTGGCGCAGTATTACTGGGATAAATATGCGCTCGAAAGCGTCTCGGTGCGGATCTACTCGTCATTCCCAAAACCCGCAGATCGTCGTCACCTGAACACATATCTGAGTTTTGACGATTGCGCCGAATGTTTCCGGCGGTCGTTGTTGGCGCCAGTTGTCGGGCACACGGTGATCTATGGCATATCGGATAATACGGTAAAGCTGGTCGATAACAGGAAAGCCGCACATATCGGTTTTCGTCCCAAGGACAGCTCGGAACCATTCCGAGCGGAGCTGGAAGCATCAACCCCAGAGCCGTCCATTGACGACAAGTTCATCTCTACACATGGGGGAGGCTTTGCTTCGGCTGGCCATTTTGAGGACTAGGCAATGCAAGCGAAAAATTACAGTGCACCGATCAAGACATCTTATGATGTCGTCATCGTGGGTGGTGCGGTTATCGGGTCATCCGTTGCATATTGGCTGGCCGAGAATACGGGCTTTGACGGCTCCATTCTGGTGGTGGAACGCGACAGTTCCTATGCGTTTTCGTCAACCGCCCTTTCGACAAGCGCGATCCGCCAACAATATTCCAACCCGATCAACGTCAAGATCAGCCAGTTTGGCGTCGAGTTTATCGAAAACTTCCGCGACAGGATGCAGAAATTCTATCCGGGAGAGAAATCGCCCGACCTCGGCTTCAAAGAGCATGGCTATCTTTACTGCTATTCCCCCGACGGGGTTGAGGCAGCCAAGGAACGGGTCGAGCTTCAACGCAGTCTGGGCGCGCATACCGAATTCCTTGATCCCGGCGCCCTGAAGGCAAAGTTTCCTTGGTTGAACGTTGATGATTTGGGCGGTGGATCTTGGGGTGCCCAAAAAGAAGGCTGGTTTGACAGCATGGGCATGATGGGAGGATTTAAACGTGGTGCGCGCGCCAATGGTGTTGAATATATCGACAACGAGGTGCAGGGCGTGACAGTTGCGAGCGACAAGGTTTCAGGAATTACCCTTGCCACAGGTGGCAAGATTGCCTGTGGGCTGCTGGTCAATGCGGCCGGGCCAAGGGCGAACAAAGTTGCCAATATGGCCGGTCTGAATATACCCGTCGAGCCGCGCAAACGTCACAGCTTTGTCTTTTCATCCATGACGCCCATTCCCGGACGTATGCCGAATGTGATCGACATGAACGGAACATTTGTGCGCCCGGAGAACCAGCTTTTTCTGACAGGCAACACACCGACACCTGACGGGCCCGTGGATTATGATGATTTTGAAACCAAACATGATGAGTTTGACGATTACATCTGGCCCGCGCTCTATAACCGTATCCCCCAGTTTGACGCGCTGAAGGTACAGCAGTTCTGGACTGGGCATTACGCATATAACACCTTGGATCATAACGCGATAATCGGGTTCCACCCGCGGGTAACGAACTTCATGTTTGCCAACGGGTTCTCGGGGCATGGGTTGCAGCAATCCCCAGCCGTTGGTCGGGGGGTGAGCGAGCTGATCGTTTACGGTGAATACCGGACGCTTGATCTGTCGCAGCTTTCTTATGAGCGCGTAGAGCGAAACGAACCCTTCATGGAAGAGGCCGTGATCTAAAGTTTTAGTTGAAAAGTTGTCATACATCATACATCGTAACTTTATTCTTTAACCTGAATGAGAAAGCCATGTTGACTGTTCTTACGAAACTTACAGCGATTGCCGGGCTGGGGGTTGCGGCCCTTGCAACCCCGGCGATGGCGAACGTCGGACCCACACTTGAGCAGGTCAAAGCGCGTGGTTCTTTGGAATGTTCCGGCCACAACGGATCATTTCTGGGGTTTGCAGAAGTTGACGACAAGGGGGCGTGGAAAGGGCTCGATATTGACCTTTGCCGTGCGGTAGCTGTCGCAATCTTTGGCGATGCAAGCAAGCTAAACGTGGTGCCAATCAGCTGGGCACAACGTTGGCCTGCCTTGCAGTCGGGAGATATCGATCTGGTTATCAAGGCGTCTGGCGGTACGTTTAGCCGCGACACGGAATTGGGCCTGCAGTTTTCCCGTGCCTATTTCCTTGGGACGACCAAGGCGATGGTGCGCAAGGATTCCGGGATTACCAGCCTGAAAGAGGCGGATGGCGGCTCGATCTGTATCCCCGCAGGCACCACAATCGAGCGTCAGGTTGCCTCTTACGCCGACCGGATTGGTATCACGCTTGAGCCGATCCTGTTCGAGAAAACAGAAGAACTCCGTGAGGCCTATTTCTCAAGCCGTTGCGATCTTTATGCGCAATGGGGGCCGACCCTTGCGATTGACCGGAGCGTTTCGGATGACCCGTCGGCCCATATCCTTTTGCCGGATGTCATGGCGATGGAGCCTGAGGTCGCCATCCTGCGTCAGGGCGACGATCAATGGGTCGACCTTGTGAACTGGGTGTTCTCCGCCCTTTGGTTTGCCGAGCAAGAAGGCATTACACAGGCAAATGTGGATGAGATGAAGGCAAACCCGCCCACATCCGAAATCGGCAAGTTGCTGGGCGTAACACCTGATCAGGGTGCGCCTTTGGGGCTGGAGGATGACTGGGCTTACAATGTGATCAAGGCTGTGGGAAATTACGCGGAAGTCTATGAGCGCAATATCGGCTCGGGTTCGATTTACGACATGCCGCGCGATATCAATAACCTCTGGAACAATGGCGGTGTTCTCTATCCCATGGTTTTTGATTGATCATCCGGGGCTGGTTTTGATCCGGCTAAGGTAAAACTTCACTTGTGGCGCACGTTTTGCGGTGCGCCACTTCAAAACACCAGAATTTATGAGAAAGTCGCTATGCTCGCTTTGTGGAATAGCCAGGGTTTCAGACGGATCTTTTTACAGGTCGCTTATGTTGGCGGGATTTTTGCGCTTATCATAACCTGTGTCGCGGTTGCGCGACATAATCTGGACGCACAGGGCATATCGTCGGGCTTTGATTTTCTGTATAAGTCGACGGGCTGGAATATCGGCTTCTCTCTGATCGATTTCAAGGCCGTTGATCCCTATTGGAAGGTCTTGATGATTGGCCTTTTGAACACGTTGTTCCTGGGCACAATCGGTTTGGTGCTGGCGACAATTGTCGGCATGATCATCGGTCTGGCGCGCACATCGGAAAACGATCTGGCACGATTGCTTGGCACAATCTATGTAGAGACATTCCGCAACATCCCGCTGATCGTTCAGGTGCTTTTCTGGTATGCGGTTGCGACACGCTTTCCGCCGGTCAAACAGGCATATTCCTTTGCCGATAGTATCTTCATAAGCAGTCGCGGGCTTTATGTTCCCGGCTTGAATGTAACGGGGCTGGCCGCGTTTCTTGCGATTTGCGCGCTGTTGCTGGCGCTCGGCCTGATCGTCTGGTTTAGTGCTGCAAACCGTTTCAAGCGGATAGAGCCTAATATCAGGCGCAAAACCCGTTGGTTGATTTTCGCAAGTGGCACCGCAGTTGCCATCGGAATTCTCTATCTGGGGCGCATCCCCGAGACACCGCTTGTCAGCATCCCCGCGCTCAAGGGCCTGAACTTCAGGGGTGGTATCCGCTTGACGCCAGAGTTCGCGGCGCTGGTCATTGCGATTGCAATCTATGGCGGCGGCTATATCGCGGAAATCGTTCGGGGCGGCTTCAAAGCGGTTGGACGCGGCCAAATAGAAGCGTCGCAATCCTTGGGTCTGAACAGGTTCCAGATCTTTACACGTGTCAAATTTCCGCTGGCGTTACGGGCGATGCTTCCGATCCTGACCAATCAATACGTCTGGCTGATGAAGGCAACGACAATGGGCATCGCAATCGGCTTTACGGATTTCTTTATGGTTGTCTCGATCTCCATCAACCAGTCGGGGCAAACGCTAGAGCTTATCGGCATTCTTATGGGGGGCTTTTTGCTGATCAACTTCACGCTGGCCGCAGTGTTGAACCGGATTAACAAGGCTATCGCCCTCAAGGGCGATCAGCTGCGGATGTGAGAGGGTATCATTATGGCTAGTGTAGATTACATCCCCAGGAAAACAGTCCTTCAATCGCTCCGGGACCGGTATTTTTCAACCCTTGCGAACACGGCGCTTACCCTGCTGTCAGCGTTTATCATCGGGGCGATTATCTGGAAGGTGCTGAACTGGGCCATTCTGGGCGCTGTTTTTTCAACGCAAGGCGGTGCCGAGGCATGCCGCGCAGCGAGCGGTGCCTGCTGGTCTGTCATCACGGCCCGTTGGCGGCTCATTCTCTTTGGACTTTATCCGCATGAGGAACACTGGCGTTCCGGGCTTGCCTGCGTGGTGGTCGTTGTGATGACTGTTCTAAGCTGCCTGCCGAGGTTCTGGAGCGGCAGGGCAATCGCGATCATCTGGGTCGGCGGGTTTCTGGCTTTTTACTTTCTGATGAAGGGCGGAATACTGGGGCTGACGGTTGTCGAAGAGGCGAAATGGGGCGGGTTGTCCCTGACCGTGTTTATCTTTTTGGCGACGGTCTTGATCGGTATGCCGCTGTCGATCGTCTGGGCGCTGCTGCGCCGTTCCGAGCTGCCATGGATATCCGGCACCACGGCCGTCATTATCGACTCGATCCGGTCATTGCCGCTGCTGTCCATTCTTTTCACCTTTGCGGTGGTGCTGCCCTTTGTGTTGCCAAGCTGGGCCTCGGGCGACAAGCTTTACCGCGTGATCGTTGGCATGGCGCTTTTCTTTTCGGCCTATCAGGCCGAGATCATCCGCGGCGGTATGCAAGGTGTCCCCAAAGGGCAGGAAGAGGCCGCGAAATCATTGGGGATAGCCTATTGGCACCGGGTCAGCCGTATTCTCTTGCCGCAAGCCTTTAAAAATGCGCTGCCCGCAACAATCAACCAGATCGTCATTACCTTCAAGGAAACCTCTTTGGTCATCATCATCGGCTTCTTTGAAATTCTGGCCTCGGGCAATGCGGCTTATGGCACCGGCGAATGGACCTTTGCCTTTGTCGAAGTCTACGCCTTCATTGCGTTGGTCTATTTCGTATTCGTGTTCAGTCTGTCGCGATACGGCGCCTATCTTGAACGTCGTATGGCCGTAAGTGAGAGATAGGAAATCAAGACATGACCCAAGCAGATACTATCGCCGTCTCGATCGAGAACTTGCAGAAGTTCTATGGGACCTATCACGCACTCAAGGACATAAGCCTGAAGGTGAAAAAGGGCGAACGAATTGTCATTTGCGGCCCGTCAGGATCGGGTAAATCGACATTGATCCGCTGCATCAACCATCTCGAAGAACATCAGGGGGGGCGGATCACCGTTCTGGGCACCGAGCTGGATGACAATATTGCAAATATCGATGACATCCGCCGCGAGGTCGGCATGGTGTTTCAGCATTTCAACCTGTTTCCGCATATGACGGTGCTGGAAAACTGTGTGCTGCCCCCGATGCTGGTGCGCAAGGAAAGCCGTGCTGAGGCGGAGGCAACGGCGATGAAGTTTCTGGAAAAGGTCAAGATCCCCGAGCAGGCCGAGAAATACCCCGGCCTATTGTCGGGCGGGCAGCAGCAGCGCGTGGCGATCGCCCGCTCACTTTGCATGAAGCCGGAGGTTCTGCTTTTTGACGAACCCACATCGGCGCTTGACCCCGAGATGATTTCCGAGGTTCTGGATGTCATGGTCAGCCTTGCCGAGGAAGGGATCACCATGATCTGTGTGACCCATGAAATGGGTTTCGCGCGCAAGGTCGCCGACCGCGTTATCTTTATGGATGCCGGAGAAATTGTTGAAGAAAACCCACCCGAAGCATTTTTTGGCAATCCACAAAATGAACGTACCAAAATGTTCTTGTCGCAGATCCTCGGACATTAGCTCCTTGGGTGCGGTCTGGCCCGCTCTATTTGCGTTCCATGGGAATGCCTAAGGGCCAGCACGAGGCCGGCCCTTAGCGCTTTTGCGTGCTGTCAGATCTATTTTGCGAAACAGATCTCAGCTTTCCAGTGCGGTGTTCAAGAGCTGGCGCAACTCGGTATCCAACATATCTTTGCCGCCGGACAGCAGGCCCTCGATGCGTGCAACCTGATTTGCGGACAGGTTGTCAAAGGAGGCATTTGGAAGAATCTGATGTGCCTGTGCGGCTGCTACGGTCGACAGCGAAGGCGAAGAGGTCATTGCGGAGACGGAGCCAGCGGCTGCAAAGCTGAGGACGGTTGCGATCAAAATGCGTTTCATGGTGTGTTCCTTTACATGTGTATTTTCGAAGGCCAGCGTCTTTGGCCTCGTCAAATACAAATGCGCTTTGCGGTGTTGCGTTACAAATCACACTGCACTCACGCCTCTTCACGCAAAATTTTCTGTCTGTGTGGCAACTTTTCCCGGCCAAATGGGATCGGCACAAACACCCATATTTAAAGCGTAAAATAGAAGATATAGCTTTCAAATTTTGTTACAGTTGCTCACGACAAGGGTAACTTTCAGGGCCAAGTCTGGCTGTTCACGTCCTTTGTGCATTTATGCACAGACGGGACTGTTTCCTTCCCGATATTGCGCTGATGCGCTGCGTTCAAGTCAGAATGCCGGGGGCGCTCGATGGTGCGCCCCCGACTCGTGTTTTACTCTCCGGGAACAGCTTGCAGTTCCGGTTCGTCGTGGTGGTGATGCTCTTTTACCGGGCGCATCCACAGGTTGGCAAAGAAGGCCACGACCAGTAGTGCCGCCATACAATACATGGTGGTATTATAAAGTGACGGCGTCGGGTCGATGGTGCCACCGGGGGCGATTTCCATCAATCTGGCTATCGTCACGGTCTTGGCCGCGACCAGCTGATCCAACTGGCCAAGGGGCGCCCCGAATTTCTCGGCAAATGCTGTCGGGTCGACTTTGCGCGAAAGATCCTGAATGGCGCTTGTCACTGACATCTGACGCAGCGATGTAATCGCCAGTGGCCCCAGTACCCCTGCAAGAGACCACGCCGTCAGCAACCGGCCGTGAATGCCGCCCACATGCATCGTCCCGAACATATCCGCCAGATAAGCCGGGATGGTGGCAAAGCCGCCGCCATACATCGAGAAGATGATCATCGTCGCAACATAGAAACCGATCAGATAGATCATGCTTGGATTGGTTGCCACAGCCGAGGCGAAATAGGGAATAGACAGGTACAACAAAGTGCCAAGCACAAAAAAGCACATATAGGTCGCCTTGCGCCCGATGAAGTCCGACGTAGAGGCCCAGAAGAAACGGCCAACCATGTTAAAGACCGAAATCATCAGCACATAGGTGGATGCAAAGGCAGCGGTGACGACCAGCGGCATGACCGAACCGAAAATTTCGGACATCATGGTTTTGGCCACACCGATCACCCCGATGCCCGCAGTCACATTCAGGCACAGCATCAGCCAAAGCTGCCAGAACTGCGGGGTCTTGATGGCTTGGTCGATATGCACGCTGTTGTCCGAGACCATACCCGAGGCGACCGCCTTTGGTACCCAACCTTCGGGCTTCCAGTTTTTCGCGGGCACCCGGTATTGGAAAGCTGCAAGGATCATCACAACAAAATAGACAATGCCAAGCGTCAGGAAGGTCTGGGAGGCGCCGGTCTCGCCGGTGCCGATCACATAGATGCCGGCCTGCCCGCCAAAATCGGCCGCTTGGGCGGCAGAGGCGATGACCACCTCAACCTGGCCCGCAGCGGTTTGTGCAAAAACACGACCGTTTTCAACCATGGTCGCCACGACGTCTTGCGTGCCCAGATATTCGGGCGCCTTGGAGAAAAGACCCAAGAGCCAGCCTTTGATGGGGGCCGCGATCATCGCACCACCGCCAAAGCCCATGATCGCCATGCCGGTCGCCATACCGCGACGGTCAGGGAACCAGCGCAACAGCGTCGAGACCGGGGAAACATAGCCCAGGCCCAACCCGCAGCCGCCAAAGACGCCATAGCCCAGATAGACCATCCAAAGCTGATGGGTCGAAATGCCGACAGACCCGAGGATAAAGCCGCCACCCCAAAGGAAGGCCGCAACCACGCCGACCATACGCGGGCCGACCTCTTCGAGCCATTTACCGGCAAAGGCGGCCGAGAGGCCGAGGAATACGATCGCCACCGAGAAGATCCAGACAACGGAGCTGAGGCTCCAGTCATCTGCGCCGGGGGCCACGACGCCCAGTTCGCGGGTCAGCGCGAGGTTGAACACGGACCAAGCATAGACCGATCCGATACAAAGATGGATGGCGATAGATGCCGGCGGGACGCGCCAGCGATTATATCCAGGTTCTGCGACAATGTGGCTTTTATGCAAAAAAGCCAGCGCACCGCTCGGGGCGTTACTCATGATTTCTCCTCCCTTGATCGCGCTGACGACAAGTTCCTCCGAGAATTGCGTCTGCGGCATGCATTGGCATGCAGTATAAGAAAGGCCAGTTTGTCCATAGGGTTGTCAAGAAATTTAATTAAGCATATCAACTGCTTATGTAGACCAAATGTCTGGGCGTTACGTGACTGTGCGGCGGCTTTGACCCATTTTGGCCGGATAGGGAAATTGGTTTTGGCTCAAATGGGACTTTTTGTCCGAATTAGGCGGTTTGAGGATTATTTTCGCTTGGCAGGAAAATCTTGAAACAGCTGCCCTCTCCGAGGGTAGAGGTGACGGTGATGCGCCCGCCTGCGCGACTCACGATCTGTTGACTGATGGACAGGCCAAGCCCCGTGCCTTGTGCCTGTTTGGTCGTAAAGAAGGGATCAAAGATGCGCGGCCGTACCTCTGGCGGGATGCCGGTTCCGGTGTCACTGACCGAAAATATAACCCCGCCGTCACAGTCATGGGTCGCCACGCGAAGATCACCGCCGTCGGGCATGGCGTGGACCGCATTCAGGATCAGGTTCACGGCAACCTGTTGCAGCTCGGTGCGTGACATACGGACTGTAGTGGTACTGTCGGTTGCCATGTGGCAGGTGATGCCTGCCCTTTCGATTTGATGTTGCGTCAACAGGATACAGTCGCGCACCACCTCTGACGGGATCAGCAGGTTCGCCGAGCCAGAGTATTCCTCGGGGCGGGCAAATTGCAAAAGCTTGGAGACGATGACGCCGATCCGGTACACTTGATCATCAATCAGGCGGAATTCCTCGGCCACCACATCGGCCTTATCGCCAAGGGTGCTGCGCGCAAGGTCGAGGTTGCCCTGGATAACCGCAACGGGGTTGTTGATCTCATGCGCGACCGAGGCCGTAATCTCGCCCACGGCGGCAAGTTTTTCCGAGATGATCAGCCGTTCGGTCGTGCGCTCCAACCGTTTGTTGGCGGCTCGCAGGTCTTGGGTGCGCTCCTCTACCTTGGTCTCAAGGCTTTTGGCCCAATCACGCAGTTCGCGGTCGCGTTCCTGAAGCCGGTCCAGAAGGTCGTCAAAATGGCCGGCAACCTGTGCGATCTCGCCGCCGTCCTTTTGCGGATTGTTGCGCGCAGTCATATCACCGGCCTCAACTTGGGCGATGGTGCGGGTCATCCCCTCCAGCGGGCGGAAGATATGCGAGGCCCACCGCAGGAACAGCGGAACCGAGAGCAATGCAATCAGGATAAAGGCCCCCGCAAGCATCACGGTAGAGGCGATCTTGGCCTGCCGGAAAGGGGTTTCCAGAAAGCCGACATAGAGCATGCCAACACGGTTGCCAAAGCTGTCGACAATCGGCTCATAGGCCGAGATATACCAGTCATCGACGACAAAGGCCCGGTCGAGCCAGACACCGCCATCGGTGAGCACAAGCTTGCGCACCTCGGCAGAGACGCGGGTGCCAAGCGCGCGGACATTTTCAAACAGGCGCACATTGGTTGAAATGCGCACATCGTCCAGAAACAGCGTCGCCGTGCCCTGGCTGCCCTCGGGCAGGCTTTGTTCGCGGTAGACCAGCGCGTTGATCGTATCGATGAAGTCAAGGTTGCGGTTCAGCAACAGCCCCCCGACCAACGCCGCCCGTGTTCCATTGGGCAATTCCAGCGGGGCGGCGGAATGGATGATCATGCCGCGGGTCTCTTGGTCGCGATCGGTGGGCGCGGCGGCGCGGGTGGGCATCAGCGGTAATTCGGCCCTTGCGGCAAGTCCGGGTGACAGGGCCTCAAGCGTGGCACCGTCCAGAATATCAACGGCGCTGTGCCATTGCCCGCCCAAGGCGGTGGCGATCACCGGCATCTGCCTTTCCGGGGCGCTGTCCTGCGCGATCCGCAGAAAATCAAGACCCAGACGCCGCCGTTCCTGTTCCAGAAAGGCGCTGACCGTTCCTGATTTCAGGCTGGCGTCAAAGCTGGTTGAGTGGGAGACGGCATCAATACGTTCCCCCGACATCTCGATCAATCTGGCAAGATATTGGTCTGCGATGATCAGATCGCCATTCACCTTGTTCACCAGCAAATCGTCCACCTTGCCGGACCAGCGCCAGATCGTGCCGCCCAAAAGCACGGGCAACAAGACCAGCATTGGCAAAAGGGCGATGACAAGCAGGCGCATCCGAACCGAGCGCAACAGACCGACAAGCCGGATCATCGCCTATAACCCCCAAGTCGCGCATTTGCGGTCAATCGTCTTGCGTGAAACACCCAGACGGCGTGCGACCTCGGACCTGTTGCCGTCAAAGGCGTCCAGCGCATTCAGGATTGCGCGGCGCTCGATATCTTCCAATGGCGTGATCTCGCGGTCCGGTCCACTCTGGTCCAGCGTCTCGATCGGATAGCGGCCGAAAATCAGAGCGCGTTCGATGAAATTATGCAGCTCGCGGATATTGCCGGGCCAGTCATGGCGCAGCATGGCCGAGCGCACGGAGGAGGGCATCTCGATAGGGGGCAGGTTCAGGGTGGCGCTGATTTCGTTCTGGAACAGCTCGGCCAGATCCAGCAGATCGGTGCCGCGATCCTTGAGCGGGGGCATTGCGACCTCTACCACGTTGATGCGGAACAAAAGGTCTTCGCGAAATGATCCTTCTTGCACGGCCTGCGTCAGCGATTTCGCCGTGGAGATAACGAAACGCAAATCAAGCTGTATATCCCGCGAGGTTCCGATGGGCCGGATGATCCCGTCCTCGAGAACCCGTAAAAGGGCCGTTTGCGCGCCTGCGGTCAATTCGCCGACGTCATCCAGAAAAACCGTCCCCCCCGAGGCCGAGGCAAGCAGCCCCTCGCGCCCCGCTTGCGCACCGGGAAAGGCACCTTTTGCGTGGCCGAAAAGCTCAAACTCGATCATATCGGCGGGGATTGCGCCGCATTGGATCGACACGAAAGGCGCATGTTCACGGCCCGAATGGCTGTGGATATGGCGTGCGGCAACCTCTTTGCCGGAGCCGGATGCCCCCGTAATCAGGATGGGTGTCGAGAGCGGGGCCACGCGTTCCAATATCTCGCGCACCTCGGATATGATCGCGGATTTCCCGACAAGCTGTCGGCGTCGCGACCCCGCCGAGGCCGCCTCCAACTCACGTTTCAACAGGAAGTTTTCACGTTTCAACCGCGCGATTTCAAGGCGGCGGCGCAGGGCGTTCATGATCTGGTTGGAACGGAACGGCTTTACCAGAAAGTCCGAGACCCCCGCGCGCATGGCATGAATGGCGGTTTGCAGATCGGCATAGGCCGTGATCATGATTGTATCGGTAAAGCCGCCCTTGTCATGTTGGGTGTGTAGCCAATCAAGCCCTTTCTGTCCGGGCATGATGTTATCCAGCACCATCACATCATATTGCTTTTGGGACAAAAGGCGCGCGGCCGTTTCCGCATCTGGCGCCTCGTCGACCGTGCCGCATACAGGCGCAAGCGTTTTGACAAGGAAATGGCGCATGCCCGGCTCATCGTCCACGATCAGGATGCGTGCGCCCCGTAGCGGATCATTTTCGCCCTCGTCTTGCATATTGTGCCTCCCAGCATGGTTTGCCCCATGTCTCATTAAGGTTCAAATGACACCAGTGACAATCGTCATCTGCCGCTATCTGCGACGGAATTGCTTTCTTGAGTGGCTGGGCCTTTGGCATGGTTAAGGCAATGTTAGCGCAAAATTGCTTGGTTGCACTTTGAAAGCAATCCGTTTAGGCCTAGCCTGAAAACGACCTTAGATGTCGCAAATTGACCTTTTAGTGTCTTGTACAATGAGGCCGCTGATACTGGGAGCGACAAGATTTCTTAGGCCGCGATTGCGGCAAAGACGGGCATTATTCGAGGGCGCAGCATATGTTGTTCCTGGCCCAACGGTAAATATGAAGGAGAAACGCCACATGAAACGCTTTATTTACAGCACTGCATTTGCTGCCCTCGCGGTCCCTACGGCGGCTTTCGCGCAGGACCAATGCGGCGAAGTGACGATCACTCAGATGAACTGGGATTCTGCGGCCATCGTGACGGCTGTGTCCAAATTCCTGATGGAGCAGGGCTATGGCTGTGACGTGACGGCGGTTCCGTCGGATACAACACCGGCGGTGACCTCGCTTGCGGAAAACAACGAGCCGGACATTGTGACCGAGCTGTGGAGCAACTCGACCGGTGATGTTTACAAGAAGCTGAAAGAGGACGGCAAGATCGAAGAACTGGGTCAGGTGCTTGAGCCCGGCGGCGTTGAGGGTTGGTGGCTGCCGACATATCTGGTCGAGGCGCATCCTGAACTGGCGACGATCGAAGGTGTCATGGCCAACCCCGAACTGGTCGGCGGCATGTTCAACAACTGTCCCGATGGTTGGGGCTGCCGCATCGCCAATGACAATCTGCTGCGTGCCTTTGATCTTGAGGGCGCTGGTTTTGAGATTTTCAACCACGGGTCCGGTGAGACTCTGGCAACCTCGATGGCATCTGCCTATCAGGATGAAAAGCCTTGGTTCGGTTACTACTGGGGTCCGACAACGCCATTGGGTATGTTTGACATGACCAGCGTTGATCTGGGCGAATATGATGAAGCTGCGCATCTGGCAAACCAGAATGCCGACACGCCCAACCCCAAGCCTTCGGCCTTCCCTGCCGCACCTGTTATAACGGTCGTGACCAAGGATTTCATGGAGTCCAATCCGGATGTTGCCGATTTGATGAGCAAGGTAACCTTCAAGACCGACACCATGAGCAAGCTGTTGGCATGGAAGCAGGAAAACAACGCAACCAATGAGGAAGCGGCGGTATATTTCTTGACCAACAACCCCGATGAGTGGAGCGGCTGGATCAATGATGCTGCAAAAGAAAAACTGTCTGTCTTGTTGCAATAACAGACGACTGGGGGCGGCACCTTAGGCGCCGCCCCTTTGCTTATTGTCATGTCTAACATGGCGTTTCGGGCACATTTGGGTGCCGCAAGACAGGGTTCGGGTCATCTGATCCGGCCATCTCAATACTTAAGAAATTGAAAAAAGAGGGCCACCCGGTGAGCCCGGATGAGGTACGCATGGCGACTTACGATTTTGTTTTCGATGGGCTTGGGCTGCGCAATTGGTGCGGTAGCAGCAGTGACGGTGGCGGTGGTATGACCTCCATGGCGGATCTGTTGGCAAAAACATCGGGCCAGGACGCAGCCACATCCCCTTGGGAAACGCCCTTTCCCTCTATGGACGAATTGCACCGGGCCTGTCCGGGTTTTCCACAGTCGCGGGAATTGACCACAGGTCTGGAAGAAGGCTTCATGTCGATCAAGGACGGTCTGAAAGTGGTCGTCGATCCGCTGACCCAACCCCTCAGCTGGGCGCTGAACGAGGCGCTTTGGGTGATGCAGGCCATTCCTTGGTTTGTCATGATCCCGCTTTTGATGCTGGTCGCCTGGGCGGTTGGTCGCTCGCTAAAGCTGGTCGGGCTGGTCGCGCTTTGTTTCGGGTTTCTCGCCTTTGTCGACTATTATGATTACACGATGCAGACCCTTGCAATCATCTTTGTCTGTGCGTTGATATGTGTGATGTTCGGAGTGCCTATCGGTATCGCCATGTCGCGCAGTGACCGCCTTCAGCGGGGGATGATCCCGGTGCTGGACATGCTGCAAACCCTTCCGCCGTTCGTTTATCTCATTCCGCTGATCTTCTTGTTTTCGGTGACCGAGCCCAAGCTTTATGGGATCGCGATTATCCTCTATGCCATCGTGCCGGTGATCCGGTTGACCGATCTGGGCATCCGTCTGGTGGACCCGGATGTGACCGAGGCGGCAGATGCCTTTGGCATGACCAAAAGCCAGAAACTGTTCAACGTTGAAATTCCGCTGGCCCTGCCCAATATCATGGCAGGCGTCAACCAGACCATCATGATGAGCCTTGCTATGGTGGTTATCGCATCGCTGGTGTCCGCCCCCGGTCTGGGTGTGCTGGTGCTGCGCGGCATCCGCTCGCTGGAACTTGGCGTCGGTTTGCTGTCGGGTCTGGGCATCGTGTTGCTTGCGATCATCCTTGACCGTGTGACCAAGGCGGCCCTTGCCCGCATCAATGTAAGCCAGTCGCGGTAAGAGGGAACAGATATGACCGATACAGAAATCAAGATCTCGATCCGCAACCTGTACAAGATCTTTGGCGATAATCCCCAGCCCGCCTTGCAGATGATAAAAGAGGGCATGGGCAAGACCGAGTTGCTGGAAGAGCATAACCACGTGTTGGGCCTGAACGACATCAATGTGGACGTGCCTGCGGGCAAGACCACCGTCATCATGGGGCTGTCGGGGTCTGGGAAATCCACCCTGATCCGGCACCTCAACCGGTTGATTGAACCGACGGCGGGTGAGGTCTGGGTCGATGGCGAGAATATTCTGGAGTATAACGACAAACAGTTGCGCCACCTGCGTCAGCATAAAATGTCGATGGTCTTTCAGAAATTTGCCCTGCTGCCGCATCGCACCGTGCTGCAAAATGCGGGTCTTGCGCCCTCTATCGAGGGGCAGAGCGAGCATAAATATGCGGATGAAGCGCGCAAATGGCTGGACCGTGTCGGCCTTTATGGGCAGGGTGATCAATATCCGCATCAGCTGTCAGGCGGTATGCAGCAACGTGTGGGCATCGCCCGCGCGCTGACCAGCAATTCCGACATCATGCTGATGGATGAGGCTTTTTCGGCGCTTGATCCGCTGATCCGGACCGATATGCAGGATCTGCTGAATGAATTGCAGGCAGAGCTGCAAAAGACCATTGTCTTTATTACCCACGATCTGGATGAGGCGCTGAAACTTGCGGATCATCTGGTTATCCTCAAGGATGGCTTTGTCGTTCAGCAGGGTGAGCCGCAGAACATCCTTCTGAACCCGGCCGATCCCTACATTGAGGATTTCGTGAGTGATATCAACCGCGCGCGCGTGCTGCGGGTCCGGTCCGTGATGACCAAGACCACGGAGCCATCCGGCGAATACGCGGGTGAGATCGACCATAACGATAATCTGGAATCCGTGATCGGGCTTTCAGAGGGGAATACCGCCCTCAGCTATCGGGTGCTCAAGGACGGGCAGCAGGTCGGCGTCTTGAACATGCGCAAACTCGTGCGCGCCTTGGTGCCATCCGAGCAATCCGATGATCCTGAAAGCGCTCGTCGCAGCGGCTGATGCAGCGGCCCCTTTACGGCCCGCCCCGATCTTTGTGAC
The DNA here is from genome assembly GCF_001202025.1 of Pseudorhodobacter aquimaris. GTDB lineage: Bacteria > Pseudomonadota > Alphaproteobacteria > Rhodobacterales > Rhodobacteraceae > Pseudorhodobacter > Pseudorhodobacter aquimaris. The sequence continues at coordinate 9,128 of NZ_LGHS01000050.1, read as the reverse complement.
GGGGCGGGTTTGTTTTATCCCATACGCTCAGAGGCGTATGACCCCGGCGAGGCGGGGAACACGACGGTTTTATTTCCATTCAGGAACACGCGGCGGTGGATATGGGCGTGAATGGCGCGCGCCAGAACCTGGCTTTCCACATCCCGTCCCAGCGACACATAGTCATTGGGTGATTGTGCATGGGTGACGCGCACGATGTCTTGCTCGATGATCGGCCCCTCATCTAGGTCCGAGGTCACATAATGCGATGTCGCGCCGATCAGTTTCACCCCGCGCTGAAAGGCCTGCTTATAGGGGTTCGCCCCCTTGAAACTGGGCAGGAATGAGTGGTGGATATTGATGATCCGGCCCGACATTTTCTTGCACATCCCATCCGACAGGATCTGCATGTAGCGGGCCAGGACGATCAGCTCGGCCCCCGCATCCTCGACCACCGCCATAATTCGGGCTTCGGCCTCGATCTTGTTTTGCGCGGTCACCTTGATGCAGTGGAAAGGGATGTCATGGTTCACGACAACCTTTTGATAATCCATGTGGTTTGAGATGACACCCACGATATCAATCGGCAACGCCCCGATGCGCCAGCGGTACAAAAGATCGTTCAGACAATGCCCGAAGCGAGAGACCATGATGATGACTTTCATCTTTTGCGACTCGTCGTGGAATTCATATGCCATTTCGAACGGTTCGGCGGTTTTGACAAACCCTGCCGTCATCTTGGCCAGATCGACCGCATCATCGTTTTCAAAACTGATCCGCATAAAGAAATTGCCCGTTTCCTGATCGTCGAACTGGGCGCTGTCGGTGATGTTGCAACCTTTGTCGGCAAGGTAATTCGCGATTGCCGCGACAATCCCACGGGTTGAAGGGCATGTAACGGTTAAGGCGTATTTGCTCATGGTTGGTCCTGTCAGAAAGCTGGGCGGCATCCGGTCGCCGATAGGGGTATCTTTCGCAGGCAGGTTGCGCCGTCAAGGCATGAGCTTGGACCTTATTGGATTTCTTCCCCGCACGGACCTTTTGGCGCTTCTGCCACCAAATGCAAGGATACTGCGGATTGCGCGGCAAACAGCCGTTGCCGATTTTGACACAGCAAAGGATATAAAAACAAGCGGCGCGGGGCCAACCACGCCTTGGCCTCTAGCGAATGTGGCTTGCATTCAGGCCCGACCTGCCCTATATGATCGTTAACAGCTGTTTCAGGGTCCACACCTGAAACTACCGAAACCTTGTGCGGGCCTGTTGGCCCGTTTTTTGTTTTGGGATACCTTTTTGCATTTGGGATGCCAATGTCTGACTTGATTGCCAAAACCGCCATCGACCGCCGCCTCGCGGAGATTATCACCCCGACCATCGAAGGTTTGGGGTTCGAGCTTGTGCGTATCCGCCTGATGAGCGGCAAGACCAAGATCCTGCAGATCATGGCCGACCGGCCCGAGGGCGGGATCATCGTCGAGGATTGCGCCACGATCTCTACCGCAGTTTCCGCGGTGCTGGATGTTGAGGACCCGATTGAGGATAATTACACGCTCGAAGTGTCCTCGCCCGGCATTGACCGCCCGCTGACGCGGCTCAAGGATTTCGACATGTGGGCCGATTACGAGGCGCGCGTAGAGACGTCCGAGCTGATCGACGGGCGTCGCCGCTTCAAGGGTATCTTGCGCGGGACTGAGGGTGACGAGGTGCTGATCGAGATCGAAGAGGGCAAGGAACCTGTGACGATCGGTCTGCGCTTTGAGTGGCTCTCGGATGCCAAGCTGATTTTGACGGATGAGCTGATCGCGGAAATGCTGCGCCAGAAAAAGGCGGATCCGGCATTTGACGCAAGCGCTTTTGACGAAATTGACGAGACCGAAGGGGATGAGGCCGAGGCCGATGATACCCCCGTAACCAAGCACTAACGGCACGCGCCGCCCTTTGGGAGAAACGACAATGGCAATTACCTCCGCTAACCAGCTTGAACTGTTGCAAACGGCCGAGGCCGTCGCACGGGAGAAGATGATTGACCCCGATCTGGTCATTCAGGCGATGGAAGAATCGCTCGCCCGGGCGGCAAAGTCGCGCTATGGCGCAGAGCTGGATATCCGCGTGTCGATTGACCGGCGTACGGGGCGGGCAACCTTTACCCGCGTGCGGACGGTTGTGGCCGATGATGAGGTGGAAAACTATCACGCGCAGATGAACGTCAAGGATGCCAAGGCGCATCTGGCCGATCCTCAGATCGGTGACGAGATCATCGACGAGGTTCCCCCCGTTGATCTGGGCCGGATCGCGGCGCAATCGGCCAAGCAGGTGATCTTGCAAAAAGTGCGCGAAGCCGAGCGTGACCGCCAGTATGAGGAATTCATTGACCGCAAGGGCACGATCATCAACGGTCAGGTCAAGCGCGAGGAATATGGCAATATCATCGTGGATATCGGCCGTGGTGAAGCGATCTTGCGCCGGAATGAAAAGATCGGCCGCGAATCCTATCGCCCGAATGACCGTATCCGCTGCTACATCAAGGATGTGCGCCGTGAGGCCCGCGGCCCGCAGGTGTTCCTGAGCCGCACCGATCCGCAGTTCATGGCCGAATTGTTCAAGATGGAAGTGCCGGAAATCTATGACGGCATCATTGAAATCAAGGCCGTTGCGCGTGACCCGGGCAGCCGTGCGAAAATCGCGGTAATCTCTTTTGACGGTTCCATCGATCCGGTCGGCGCTTGTGTCGGTATGCGCGGCAGCCGTGTGCAGGCCGTGGTGAATGAGCTTCAGGGCGAGAAAATCGACATCATTCCGTGGAATGAAGATCAGGCGACCTTCCTTGTGAACGCTTTGCAGCCAGCCGAAGTCAGCAAGGTTGTGATCGACGAGGAAGCGGGCAAGATCGAGGTTGTTGTCCCTGATGAGCAGCTTTCGCTTGCCATCGGCCGCCGTGGTCAGAACGTGCGTCTTGCCAGCCAGTTGACGGCTTTGGATATCGATATCGTGACCGAAACCGACGAATCGGCCCGCCGTCAGGCAGAATTTGCCGAGCGCACCGGCCTGTTCATGGCCGCGCTGGATATTGACGAGATGATGGCACAGCTTCTGGTTTCCGAAGGCTTCGTGACGCTGGAAGAGGTGGCTTATGTCGACGCCGAAGAGCTGTTGTCCATCGACGGCTTTGACGAGGATACCGCAAGCGAGTTGCAGACACGGGCCCGCGAGTATCTGGAGGCGGCGAATACCAAGGCGATGGAAGCGGCCCGCGCCTTGGGCGTCGAGGACAGTCTTGTGAATTTCGAAGGGTTGACCCCGCAAATGCTGGAAGCTTTGGCCAAGGACGACATTAAAACGCTGGAAGATTTCGCAACCTGTGCCGATTGGGAACTGGCCGGCGGCTGGACAACAGTCAAAGGTGTTCGCGTTAAGGATGAAGGCGTGCTGGAAACGTTTGACGTCAGCCTTGAAGAAGCGCAAACCTTGATCATGACGGCGCGGGTCTTGCTGGGTTGGGTTGATCCGACCGAGTTGGAAAGTGCGGAAGACGAGGAAGAGGGTGACGATCTCGATGACGAGGCCGAGGCCTGAGACCGGAACAGCGATGACACGCGGGGGCCGGAACAAGGCACAGGATGACGGGCCGGAGCGGCGCTGTATCGTCTCGGGGGAAACCCAGCCCAAGGCGGGCTTGATCCGCTTTGTGGTTGGCCCGGAGGCTGTTGTTGTGCCCGATGTGTTGGGGCGTTTGCCGGGGCGCGGATTTTATGTCGCGGCGGACAGGGCGGCCATTGCAAAGGCGGCGCAAAAGGGTTTGTTTGCCCGAGCGGCCCGCCAGCAGGTAAAGGCGCGGACGATTTGGCCGCGTTGGTCGAATCGCTCTTGGCGCGGCGTGTCGTTGAACTGCTCAGCCTTGCGCGCAAGGCAGGGCAGGCGGTGACAGGCTATGAAAAGGTGAAGGACTGGCTGGTGAAGGGGCAGGCGATTGCGCTGATCCAAGCCAGCGACGGTTCGGAGCGCGGAAAATCCAAGCTGCGCCCTCCGGATCGGACGAATGGATTTATTGGCTGCCTGACCTCTCAGGAAATGGGTTTGGCTTTTGGCCGGGAACATGCAATACACGGCGCGCTTGCGGCTGGTGGACTCGGCCATCGTGTTGTAGATGAAGCGGCAAGGCTTGCGGGTTTCCGTGAGCAAGCAGGCGGGCAGACCGCCGATGAGGATAGACAAGACGCATGAGCGATACAGACGGTAAAAAACCCCTCGGCCTTGGTGGCACCCCCCGTTCGGGGCAGGTGAAGCAAAGCTTCAGCCATGGCCGCACGAAAAGTGTAGTTGTGGAAACGAAACGCAAGCGCGTGGTCGTTCCGAAACCGGCTGCGACCGGCGGCACCCCCTCGGCGGGTGGCAAACCGAACTTGGGCGATAGGTCCAAGCGTCCAGCGGGCATTTCGGATGCCGAAATGGAGCGGCGTCTGGCCGCCCTGCGCGCCGCCAAAGCACGCGAAGTCGAAGACGCGGAGCGTCGCGCCGCTGAGGAGCGCGAGCGTGAGGAAATGCGTGCGCGCAAGCGTGAAGAAATTGAAGCGAAAGAGCGCGAGGACCGCGAGCGCGAAGAGGCGCTTCGTGCCAAAGCCGAAGAAGAGGCGCGCCTGAAGGAAGAGGCAGAAGCCGAGGCAAAACGCGCGGAAGCCGCCAAAAACGCGCCCAAGGCCGCCAAACCGGCAGCAGCGACACCTACAGTCGACGAGCGTGGCCCGATGAGTGCCAAGCCTGGCCTGCCGCCTGCACGCAATAAAACTGACCGTGATCGCGACAACCGCAGCGATGACGGTGGTCGTGGCAAAGCCAAGGGCGATGCAAACCGCCGTACTGGCCGCCTATCGCTGAATGACGCGCTGGCCGGTGAGGGCGGGCGCACCCGTTCGATGGCCGCGATGAAGCGCAAGCAGGAAAAGGCCCGCCAGAAGGCGCTTGGCCAGACTGCGCGGCCGGAAAAGCAGGTCCGTGATGTGCGTGTGCCCGAAACCATCGTGGTTTCAGAACTGGCAAACCGTATGGCGGAACGTGCGGCCGATGTCGTCAAATGTCTGATGAAAATGGACATGATGGTGACGATGAACCAGCCCATCGATGTGGATACTGCCGAGCTGGTGGTTGAGGAATTTGGCCACCGTATGATTCGCGTGTCGGATTCGGATGTGGAGCAGGTCATCGCTACAGTCGACGATTCCGATGAGGATTTGCAGCCGCGGCCACCGATCGTGACGATCATGGGCCACGTTGACCACGGTAAAACCAGTCTGTTGGATGCGATCCGCAAGGGCAGCACCGCTGGCGGCGAGGCCGGTGGCATCACCCAGCATATCGGTGCTTATCAGATAAAAACCGAGAAGGGCGCCTTGCTGACCTTCCTCGACACCCCCGGCCACGCGGCGTTTACGTCGATGCGGGCCCGTGGCGCACAGGTGACCGATATCGTTGTGCTGGTGGTTGCCGCAGATGATGCCGTGATGCCGCAAACGGTTGAGGCGATTAAACACGCCAAGGCCGCCGGCGTTCCGATGATCGTGGCGATCAACAAGGTCGACAAGCATGAGGCGAACCCGACCAAGGTCCGCACCGATCTGTTGCAGCATGAGATTGTCGTCGAGGCAATGTCGGGCGATGTGCAGGATGTTGAAGTTTCCGCCAAAACTGGCCTTGGGATCGATAACCTGTTGGAGGCAATCGCGCTTCAGGCAGAGATTCTGGAACTGAAAGCAAACCCGAAACGCACGGCTGCGGCTGCTGTGATCGAGGCCAAGCTGGATGTTGGCCGCGGTCCGGTTGCGACCGTGTTGGTTCAGGCCGGTACATTGCGTCGTGGCGACATCTTTGTTGTTGGCGAACAGTGGGGTAAGGTCCGCGCGTTGATCAACGACAAGGGCGACCGCGTCGACGAGGCAGCGCCATCCACCCCGGTCGAAGTTCTGGGCCTGTCGGGCACACCGCAAGCCGGTGATGTGCTGAACGTGGTAGAAACCGAAGCGCAGGCGCGTGAAATCGCGACCTACCGTGAGAAAGCCGCCAAGGACAAGCGCGCAGCCATCGGTGCCGCGACAACGCTGGAACAGCTGATGGCCAAGGCCAAGGCGGACAAGGATGTCTCGGAACTGCCGATCATCGTCAAAGCCGACGTGCAGGGCTCTGCCGAGGCAATCGTTCAGGCGATGGAGAAAATCGGCAATGATGAGGTGCGCGTGCGCGTGCTGCATTACGGCGTTGGTGCGATTACCGATTCGGATGTCGGCTTGGCAGAGGCCTCTAACGTGCCGATCATCGGCTTTAACGTACGGGCAAATGCCTCGGCGCGTCAGTCGGCAAACCAGAAGGGCGTTGATATCCGCTATTACTCGATCATCTATGATCTGGTGGATGACATCAAAGCGGCCGCATCCGGCTTGTTGAAGGCCGAAGTGCGCGAGACCTTTATCGGCTATGCCAAGATCAAGGAAGTGTTCAAGGTCACCGGCGTTGGCCATGTGGCGGGCTGTATCGTGACCGAAGGCGTTGCACGCCGCTCGGCCGGTGTGCGCTTGCTGCGGGATGATGTTGTTATCCATGAAGGCACGCTGAAAACGCTGAAGCGCTATAAGGACGAGGTCAAGGAAGTGACTTCGGGTCAAGAGTGCGGCATGGCGTTCGAGCGGTATGAAGACATTCGCGTGAATGACGTCATCGAGATCTTTGAACGTGAAGAGATTGAACGTACGCTGGATTGATCCAGCGTACCATTCACCGAAGTAAAGCAGGCTGAGCCATCACCCTAGGCATTCCGCGTAACGGAATGTCCTTGGAGCCATATCCGGTTAAGAAAAAGCGCCACGGTCGAAGGATCCGCGGCCCGAATTACACCTTTGCTGAAGGTGCGCCCTACTTTACGCACCAATTGCTATTGATGGTGCAGAAAATATCGTCTTCCGGTCCGCCCGCAGTGGCGGTCGCGAGGCGGATTTGCCTCCACGTCTGCCTTGCGAACTGGAATGCTGCATTGCGCGACCTGGCGGAACAGAGCTTCGTTTCCATCATGGGCTCAACGCCGACGTGCGCCTCGCCCCTTTTGAATGGGCCTGGAAAAACGTTCTTTACCGCAGCGGAGTAACGCCGAGGCTTTGCGGGTTTTTGTAAGTAGGCGTCGACAGGTGAACTATGCCTACGCGCCGCCTTTTTGCACCAATGTTCTTCTTTTCGGTAACGTTCAAGTTGGTGCCACCACGACTGCGCGATTTGATCGCCTGACTGATCTTTGTACTTTGATCTAGAAGCGGAAATTATTGACGTGTGTTACCCAGTGCCAGCCAAGCGTGGTGAAGTTCTTGGCGTTGAGCGGCGGCGCTTCTGGCATGGCGATGACAAGCTGAGATCGCCATTTTAGTTGGGGCCGGGGGGGGACGTGTGTGACGCAGATGGCGCCGCGTCATGAAATCAGCCGACAACAGATTTATGCCGCGCGGCATTAGGTGAAGAAAACAGAGCTTTGGTCGACTGACGCCAGCGCTTTCTTCTATCGGCTAAATATTTCGGTGACAGCCAGGGTTCCGCAGCTGCATGTGCCAAAGCGCCCAGACCGACCGCAGTTGGTATTTTAAAAGCAAGGTGGATCCGGCCGCGTTGACAAATTTGATCCGTGTGGTGAATTTCGCATGATCGGTCAAGGCGATTTTCCTGCGGGCCGCGAAACTCCAGAAATGGCCTTCGTCAAGTCCTCGGAAAATGTCGAATGCGAGATTTACCGGTCGGAACCGGCGCTGGACGGCCTATTGGACGTGGTGGCAAAAGCGATGACGCCCTGCGCAAAGCGCCGTGCGCAAGGTGGAGGATATCGCCAGCGCGAAAACCGCCGACATCCCTGAACGCACGCTGGTTGGCTGGTGTGGACGGCCATGATAATTATGGAAGCCGCTAAGCTGAATGAGGGGGGTCAGATGTGGATAACGATATATAGCAAATCTCAGATATTTGCGGTTCTTTGCCATGTGCGTTCTTTTAAAATTAAAAGGCAGAGTATGCGGACATGAGCATGCAGGCTGATTTGCGCAAGGAATCCCTTGGAAATGACCGGACAATGCTGTGAGATGCCCCTGAACGTTTTGGCGCAACTTTGGCGAGCATTGTGCTGACATCTCCTGCATTTTGGGTCGGCGATGCCTGTTACAGTTGTGGCCGAAGCGGCAGGCGGGGAGTGAAGAAATCGCCGAACTGCTTATAAGTCTCACGGACGACCGCAAGACCTGGGGTTTACCTGCTTCGAGACTTACGGGGAATTGCAGAGAGAGTGTCCGATCTTCTGTGTAACAGCGCTTTGGTCCATGCTTCCTGAGAGGAGCAAGGACGATGACGATTTCCAAGGAACTGCTGGACGAACTTCTGAAGGGCTGCGAGCGGCCTGAAGATCTGCTTGGTATGAGGAGGGTCAGAAGATGATCCCGGGGATCATTTTCCCGACGATTGGCCGGGCTAATGAAAGAGCTGAAGATCAAGCTGATGGAGCGCATGTTAGGCGCGGAACTGACGGCCCATCTGGGCTACGAGGATGGCCAAGACGCGCCGCCGAGCCAGCCCAACCGGCGCAACGGCACGTCAGCCAAGCGCCTGAAGGGCCAAGACGGCGAGTTGCCTATCGCGGTGCCTCGTGACCGGGATGGCAGTTTTGAGCCCGAGCTTGTCAAGAAAGGCCAGACCCGGATCGACGGGATGGATGGCAAGATCATCAGTCTTTATGCCGCTGGTTTGACGGTCCGAGACATCCGCGCCCACCTTGAAGATGTCTACGGCTTACAGGTTTCGCCGGACCTGATCAGCCGCGTCACCGACGCTGTGCTGGACGAAGTCCGAGAGTGGCAGTCCCGAGCGCTGGATCGGATATACCCCATCGTCATTTTCGACGCGCTCCGTGTCAAAATCCGCGACGCAGATAGCCGCATGGCCAAGAACAAGGCCGTATATGTGGCCTTGGGCGTCTCACGGGATGGAGTCCGCGAGGTTCTGGGCCTGTGGATCGCCGAGAACGAGGGTGCCAAATTCTGGCTGTCAGTGATGAACGAACTCAAGAACCGCGGGGTTCAGGATGTCTTGATTGCCGTCGTGGATGGCCTCCAAGGCTTTCCTGAGGCAATCAAGGCAGC
>NZ_LGHS01000049.1 GCF_001202025.1 Pseudorhodobacter aquimaris | reverse complement strand
GTCAGGAACCGCTGGCTGGTTACGACCTTGAAGAGATGTTCTGCACGCTCTTTGCGGCTGGTCGGTTTGTTCACGAAGCACCTCCATCACGGGCAAGCCCCGGAAACAGCACGAGGTCTGCAGGGCAATCCTGTTCGAGCATGGCCCTGAGCCGGGAAGAGACAATGGCAGACTGGATCCTGCTATCGTCAGATATGACATGTGCCTCACGCATCATCCGAAACAACACTTGCCGAAGCTTCGCGCGGGTTGAGGGGCTGATGCTCGCCAGTCCCTCATCCCACTCCGCTTTGGTTGCAAACAGATGTCGAAGCTCTCCAGAGGCAGATCGAGTTGAAACGACAGATATCGTTCGCGCAGGACGTCGGTCGCGAATTCACGGACGAATCGATATGCACGGCAGGTGGCCAGCCAAAGCAAGGCGAGTTGATCGCCGCGATCAGCCTCGGTGAGAAGGTAGTCGCGCTCCATGTCAGTGAGCGTCGAAAGGCGATTCACGATTTCGCGCAGGGTGCGCCGCTGCGAGGCCGCCTTGGGCAGCGAGGTTGCGCCCTCGGTGAGCGCACGGCTAATTGTTACTGGCCAAGGCTCACCAGCCACGTGCAGCCGCGCGACAGCCAGCGTTTCATTCAGGAAGAGGCCCCCTGTCGAGAAGGACATCTTGTAATGTGACGGATCGGCGGTCGTCATACAGAAGCCACCGTGGGTTGGCGCGCGAGCACTTCCGGGTTTAAAAGCACAATTTGCTGATCCTGCGGTCGCCGCGCAGCCGGATCGGTGTCGAGTCCGAGGCGTTTTAACGCATAGAACAGGAGCGCCCTGCGTACCGGGATCTGGGACCGACCATCTTCCATGCCATAGTCCATCTCGATGGCGCGGCGCTGCGTGGGCGAGAGGTCTGGATGCGGGCCAATCTCGAGCACCACTTCGCTGTGCCAATCTGTGTCGGTTTGGGGGTCAACTGTGACTGCCCCCCGCTTGCCAATCTCGACAATCCGTGAGAGCAGGAAATCCTTGAACACCTGGTCGTTCTGACAAAAGGCGCGCGCATGCCAGCGGAAGCCGTCGAAGGCCAGCGCATGCGGCTCGATCCAGCGCGCGCTGGGCTCTGGTCGTGTCATCGATTGATAGGTCACTTGAAGGGCTGCGGGTTCATGGATTGCGGCCAACACGTCGCGCAGGGTCTCTGGCGCAACACCGCGTGCGGGGGTTGGCGTCCCGCCATAGCCCGGAAACACGCTGATCCAGCTCTGCTCACGTGAGACCAGCCCCTGATCGACGGCACGCAACTGAGCGAAATAATCCTCTGCGCTGGGCGTGATGAAATGCGGCGTGAAATTCTTGCCCCGGACATAGGCACGCTGGCTCTTGTCATAGACGAGATTGCGCTTCCACTGGTCGGAATAGCCGCTCAGATCGAGCGAGGCCTGCTGAAGCGAGATGCCGAACGTTTCCATCAGGTCTGAGCGGTTGATCCGTCCATGCCAGAACACCCGAAACTCGATGAATGCGTTGCGCCGCTCCGCGCCCCAGTTCAGCTGTTTGACGTGTTTGTGCGGCACGCGGTCCCCTTCCGATCAGTCACCTTAAGTATAGGACTAATAACTAGTCCCACGCAATAAAATGATTCAACCTGAAGAACCGTCGATGGCCGCTAATATTCGCCACTCGACGAAAGATCCCCACTGACGGCTTCGAGCCAGAGCCGCCCCGCGGACAAACCGCAGCACAGGTTGGCAATGCAGGTGCAATGGAACGCACTCGGCCCATACCGAACCCTCTAGGTCATCCAGTAGGCGATAAGCCGCCTCCCCAGATCGGCCACTCGTGCAAAGTGCAGCGTTCGCGCATTCCGAACCACCGATGTACCTGCGAAAGCTGCCGGTTAGTTGAACGCAGCGCATCATTGTGCAAAGCTAGTGTCCGGTGTCAAAGGCCAGCCGTATTGACGGACGAAAGTTCTTCGGGTCCGCTTCGGCCGCAGGTGGAGTAACTATATGCTCGAGGATCTAAAACGTTTCTTTGAGGACTATCCTCGGCAGATCCTTCAGTTACAGGGCGTCAAGCCAGCCGAAGTGCCTGATGATCTGATGGACCAGTTGCTGGACTATCGGCACCGATCACTTTCCAATCTTGAAGATGCCCAGCCCTTCCGGATCGATCCCGACGCCTTCTGGATGATGAGTGAGCTGATCAACGAAATGAAGCGTGATGGGCTGGACGAGCTGTTTTCCCAGGTCCGGCTGCCGTTTTCGACGATGATTGTCCTACCTCCTGTGTTGGGGAGCGATGGGCTCATGCGTGGGAATGATGGGCTCGCGCTTGGCGTGGTCACGCAGATAGAGGATACCATCTTCACCCAGCGCTTCATTTTTCGCAGCAGCAACGTCGGTCCAAGCAACTGCGTGATGATCTCGAAAGGCATGGGGGTGACGAGTGTTTCTACGCCGACCCGTGACCTTTTTGAGGCTGTCGGGATGAACGTTCCTGAAGGCATGATTGAGGACGAGCTGACGTCGAACCGAACATTCTTGGGCATTGCCGTCGCGATCGCCACTCTCTTGCGCCACGATGGCATGTTGAAGTTGGAGGAGGTCTCGCTCTACCCTAGGCAACAGCGACGCCAAGCCGAGCGCTCAGGAAAAGTGCTTCCTGCCACGCTTATCTCGAAGATCACCCTGGGCAAGGCGGGGCGCGGCCAAATGGAGGCGATGAAAGAAGACATCGTGGCGGATGAACGCGGAATTATAGCACGGAGAACGCACTGGGTCAGGGGTCACCACATGCGCAGCAGATCAGGCAAGCTCGTCTGGCGCATGCCTCATCTTCGCGGTGCTGGCCCCTTGATCAAGCAATTGCGGCATGTGACCGGTGCTACTTCGGCCGAAACATAGAGACCACTCACCACCCCGGCATCGCCGGCTTGCAACAGGCGGTCTCGGCCCTTTGTGTCCGATGCCGCGCATTGCACGAATGTCCGTTATCATGAAAGTTTCCAAAAACCTCCAACAACCACATGGGTTTTGAACGGGGTTTTTGGCAGCGTAGATCGGCGTGGTTTTTGCCTGTGCCAAAAAGGAGCGTTTTTGGCACACTATACAAACAGTTTTCCAAGGAACTTTGTGAGTGAAGCACTCGCTATCCTTGATCGTCTAGATGCGATCAATGTTATCGAATAAGGCCACATGCCGATGCAAAGCGTTTGCCAAAAGCGGTCAATTGTACCTCTAGGTTTAGTTGAGGGCCGAACGTATGTTGTGAGAAAAGGCGTTCTGGCGGCGATGCTTGCCGCTTCGATACTTCCTCCATTTCGCGCAACGTCTTGTTAAACTCTCCTAAAGCGTTAGCTAAGTCTCGTTCATCACGAATAGTCGGTCCAAACGCTGAAACGCGCCCGAAACGATGGATGGGTGTTCTTTCAATTACGCCTTGCCGCATGAGGTTGTCGGACCAGCCCGGCGCACCTAATCCCGACAGGTTGTATTTTTCGGCCTTCTGACGAATTGTTGATACGGCTGTTTTCTGCAAAGCCGCGTTTTCCTTTTGAGCGCGTTCGGCTTGCGTTCTCTCCTCAACCGTTACGTTCATAAAGTCACGCGGAGCAAACTTGATTATCTTGTCTTGCAACTCGTTATCGGTTCTTTGAACAAAGGACAAAAGATCAATAATTTTTGCATCTAGTGGAGAAAGGCTATCCAAGACACTGATAAAAGGCCGTTCCGCCTCGGCCTCCGAGTTGGGTTCAAGTGCTTTCGCAAAAAGGCCCGCCCACAAACCGCGAATGCTTTCGTCATCGGCCAATGACATACCGTTCATGAGAAGGTGAAGCTCTTCCTCTTTCGGCGGGGTAATGTCCTTCATATCCACCCCATCCGCGTCCAAACGCTTGCGAACTTCTTCCATCCCTAGCTTTGCGTTAAGCTCGCGCTTTCTTCTTACCCTATCACCAAGGATACCAATCCCATCGGCAACAAGTTCGCCAACGGCCTCAGACGGCTTCTTAAGCAAACCTCTGATTACGTCACCAAGTGCTGCATCAATCGCTTTGCCGTTGCTTGCGTCAACAGACGTTTTTGGTCCCCCATTATGGTCAGTAGCCATATTCACCTCGAAAAAGCGTTTTGTTGCTGGCTTAGAAGATAAGTTCAGGACGTAAAGAAAACCAGATTAGTGCCTACTGTTTGTTACTATTGCCAAACTCCCCTTCCCGCCATTCTCGTTTAATTATGCGCCCGCACCACCTTCCAAAAACGACCGTTTTTGGTGCTACGCCTGTGCCCGGAAGCGGCGCTGACATGACAACCACAGATGCATAGACCAAGGTGCGTTGTTAGCGAAGAAAATGGTCGCCGCACGCTTGTTCTTCTTGCTGGATCGGCGTCCCGCATTCTTGAAGTGTCACAGTTTCCCAGTTGAGCAACTGACGTCATTATAAATAGCCGCTGGCAGCTTTTGAATTGTCAATCCATGGGCATAACCGACCCCCGGGCCCGCCTTAATGTCGGCATCCTCAAGAACATCACTAAGGGCCATTTGATCACTTTTATCATCGATGCCGCATTCCGCCTCCCAAAGTTTTACGACCTTCTGCACGGCGGGGGTGTTCTTGAAAAAAATAACGCCCGAGTTCAGCGTGCCGTTTAGAAAGGGGGACGGTGAACGCAGTTCTATGGGGTGGCGCGGCGTAACACAAATATCCCCACCCAAGAACTCATCGGAGTAAATTGTTTCAAGAACCACGACATCAGCGTCTATGTACAAAACATCTTGCGCGTAATTCTCCAGAAAATGCTGAATGCACCGCGGCTTGTGTGTAGCTTTAATAGCACCACTAGAAGCTTGTAGCTTATAGCGGTCTGGCGGCGTTAGCTTAATGACTTCACTCTTGAGGCACGCCACTTGCGCTGGCGTCATTCCCAAATCGTATATCACGGGATATTCCCCCTGACGTTTGAGGATATTCTCTTCAAGCGAAGGCAGAAAATGAAAGAAGCCTGCATCAGCACATAGCAAAATACGAAAGCTGTTTTGCGTCATCGGTGAGCCTTTCTTGTCGATAATAGGTTGTTGGCCTACATCTTGAACTACCCATGGCTGTGTGACAAACCATTATCTACCGCAAAACAGCCTCCCAAAAGCCACCGTTTGTTGAACGGTTCGCTAAAACCGACATTGGCGCACTTGCGGCGAATGCCTGCTTTCCGCCCTCCACGTCGGTCATGCTGAGACTGCGAGCAAAATCTGAGCAACCGAAATGAAAGCCAACAAGGTCCCGCGTAGCTGCCTTGCGCGAACGCATCGCCTAGCGTGCTGGAACCTTTTGTTACCTGGCGAACACTAGCTTGCTATTATATCAAAGCCTTGCAGGTAGACTTCGATCTCGCCGATCAGCGCCTGATCCACCCCGTCGTTGCCACGTAGCTCATCAACAGCGCGGCGAGCGCTGGCTATGGTCATCCACTCAGTCTCCGGCGCATCTGGCGCAGACCAGCGCTCGTGCAGCCAATCCTCGAATTGCGCTCGTTCTTCGGTGGAAAGCAGCTGCAGGGAGTAGAACGCCACCAAGCGACGGCCAAGCTGACGCAAGCGGGGATCACTCAGTGCCGCCACGATTTCCTGCCGTTGCGGCCAGTCCACGCGCTGGAATTGTGCAAGAAGGCCTTTGTCTGCATGGCTGTAAAAGCCACCGAAGATCTGCTTCTCGACCATAGGCGTCGGGGCTGCAGGATCCTCGGGAAACCGCGCCGCCAGAGCCTGTGCGACACGCGCCCGGAGCTCAGGCGCATTGGCGATGACATCGGCACGACTCAGCTGCAGGTCAGTGGGTGTCGGGAGAGACAGGAGCGCTGGCGTCTTGTTGACTGACAATGAACGGATGATCTTCGGCGTGGCGTCCACCGCTGCGAAAAGCGTCGCATCATCGGCGGTCAGGAAATCGGCAGGATCGGCCGCCTCCAGGTCAAAGAAGGCCGCCTGGTTCGGGTTGCTGGCCGAATAGCCGCAAAAGCAGCCAAGCGTGGCGCGCGGCGATCCACCGCCGAAGCGCTCAATCAGCGCCATGGGCTGGAACGCCTCAATTCGCGTCTGCACATGAAGCTTGTCGCGATTGGCCAGCAATTCTGCCCAAAGCGC
>NZ_LGHS01000048.1 GCF_001202025.1 Pseudorhodobacter aquimaris | reverse complement strand
AGACCATGCCCTGCGCCTGTTGTTCTGCGCTTTTAACCGAGACGTAGCGCATGGTCGGGCGCGATGCCGCCTCCGCGATCGCTTCTGCGTCATTTGCATCGTTCTTTTGACGCTTCACAAACGGCTTAACGTAAACAGGTGGGATTAGACGCGCCTCGTGACCGAGCTTGCCAATCTCACGCCCCCAATAATGGGACGTAGCGCAAGCCTCCATAGCAACACCGCACCTTGGACGCTTACTCCGGAACGCAATAAGCTGAGGCCGCGACAATTTCTTGCGGAACACAACGGAACCATCGGTGGCAGCCCCGTGCAGTTGGAAGCCCCGTGCAGTTGGAAGCCCCGTTTTGCTAAATCAATTCCTACTATGCTAACATTCTCTATGGATGCTCTTCCTTTGTATGACAGTTTAAACTGCTATCATTCTGGCACATTGCGATGCCGCCGGGTGGGGCATCCACCCCATCATTGATGTAGTGGAAGATCGCCATCTCGGCCTTGCGCCGCGTCTTCCAAGGATGCCGCCAGATCAGTTCGGCTTTGATGGTTTCGAAGAACGTCTCAACCATTGCCTGGCAGGTGATTTGCAACGCAAATCTGCCGGGAGGGGGCTGCATTATCGTAGCAATTGCCCTTGCCTGACATCGATACTTTGAACCTGTGTTGGCGCGGTATCTTCTGGTGGTTGTGTGAACAATATTGTGACCCGCGATCCGTGTGTGACTTATGCCGATGTAGGCCCGTAACCCATTGTTTCCGGGGGGGCGCTGTGAAGGGGTCGGCATAATCAGAGGGCTTCGAGGAAGGCGAGGAGTTTGTCGGTCGGTCGGAATCGGCCGGGTTTTGTCGTGATTGGGGCTGTCCTTTCGAGGGCATGTTCCTTGATCTGCAGGTCCGCGTGCAGGTAAATCTGGGTCGTTTCGATCTGATCGTGGCCGAGCCAGAGCGCGATCACCGAGGTGTCGATGTCGGCGCGCAGAAGGCGCATGGTTGCGGAATGGCGCAAGACATGCATGGTAACGCGCTTTGTTGACATTGTCGGGCACGCGACTTGTGCGTCTGCCACGTATTTGGCCAGCCGACGTTCGAGCGCATCTCGGCTGAGGGCGCGCCCGGTTCTTGTCGAGAACAGCGGATCCGAAGGCGGGCCGGCGCGCTCGGCGAGCCAAGCCCGCAGAAGCGCGACGGTGTTGGATGTGAGTGGCGTAATCCGCTGCTGTCGCCCCTTGCCGTTACAGCTGACATGCGCGCAGGCCCCCAGATGGACGTCGGCGTAGACGAGGCCAGTCAGTTCAGAGGCCCGAAGGCCTGTCTGGACGTCGAGACCGAACAGCGCCGTGTAGCGCCGCCCAGTCCAGATTACCCGGTCTGGCGCGGCCAGCAGGGCGTCAATTTCCGCCTCGGTCAGGAAGGTCACGAGCCGCCGCTCGAAGCGCTTCGGTGGAATGGCGAGGACCCGTTCGATGGTGGCGGCATGGTCGGGGTGGCGCAGGGCCGCATAGCGGAACAGGGACCGGATCGCGGCCAGTCGGGCGTTGCGGGTGCGTACGCTGTTTTTCCTTTCATGCTCCAGATGGTCGAGGAAGGTGCCGATCAGGGGCGCATCGAGATCGTCAATGTCGAGCTTGCCCGGCGGCATGCCGCTCGGCTTCGACGCTAAGACCAGGAGCAGCCGCAGCGTATCGCGATAGGCCCGAACCGTGTTCGGGCTGACCCGACGCTGGCGGATGAGGCGATCGGTGAAGAACGCCTGCAGGGTCGTGGCCAGCGCACTCATGCGTGACCTCCGGGGTGGCGCTCGAGCCTATCGCCGGCCAGTGCCAGCAATTCCGGCGCGGCCGAGAGGTACCAGTAGGTACTGCCGGGATCGGCATGACCAAGGTAGGTGGACAGGATCGCAACGCGGGAATCGGGGTCGCCCGTTCGGTAGTCGTCGACGATGGTGCTGACGGCGAAGCTGTGCCGACGATCATGAATCTTGGGACGGCATGTCGCCGAACGCGGAACTATGCCACAATGATGCAGCAGCTTCTTGAAGATCGGCTGCACGACCGTGTAGCGCAGGCGTTTGCCGGTCGAACTGATCAACAGGGTCGACGTGTTCCGCTCACGGGGACGGTCATCGCGGCGCAGGTAGTCTTCCAGCGCCGCGACGGTACTCGGATGCAGCGGCAAGTCGCGCGCCTCGTCGAACTTGCCGTGCCGGATTGTCACCATGCCGCTGCCCGCGTCGTAGTCGTCTCGGTCGAGGCCAATCGCCTCTCCGATCCGCATGCCGGTCGCCGCCAAGAGGCTGATCAAGGTCCGGTAGGTCGTCTGCACATGCGATCCGCGCAGGATCACCGTGGCCCGCATCAGGTCCGATGTCTCCTGCGGCGTGTAGAGATACGGCGTTGCGCGGCGCCCTCGCGCCGGCAGAAGATCGTCGTGCGGCACCTCGCTCACCCCGTCAGTGCGCGCAGGTGCCGAGCGAAGAGGCGGACCTCGGCCAGACGTCTGGAGGTCCAGATCGCGGCAGCACCTGCGGCTGTAAACTGGCCGAGAAGCCGCTCGGTCTTGTCCAGCTTGTAGCCGAGAGCGCGCCGCATGGTCAGATAATCGGCAACGGATTGACGTAGATTGCTCATAGGTCGCCCTCCGGCCAGGGGCGCGCGATCAGGCGCAGGCTGTCCCGGTCGACCTTGGCGTAGATCGCCGTCGTCTCGGCGCGGCTATGACGCAATAGCTGGCCAATCTCGGGCAAGGAAGCGCCTGCGCGCAAAAGCTTCGTTGCTGCGGTATGGCGCAGCCGATGTGCATGGACGCGCCCGAGGCCAGCGCGTCGGGCAGCGTCCGCCACGATGCCGCTCACGCGGCTTGCGTCGAGCGCGTGATGGGGCGCGAAGTGTCGGACGAATACGGTCCTGCCTCGAGCGCCCGTCGGCCGGGCGTGGCGCAGGTATTCGGCCAATCGGCGACCGACATCAGGCGGAAGGGGTAGCCGTTCGTGACAGTTGCCCTTGCCGCGCACGCTGATTGTTCCCGCGCGTCAGTCGATATCGTCCAACCCGAGCCCGGCGACCTCGCCGGGCCGCAGGCCGAGCCGAACCAGCAAGGTCAAGATGGCCAGATCTCGGATATTACCTATCTGCCCATGCGCCGAGGGTTCCTCGTATCTGGCCGCCATTATGGATTGGCACACCCGTAAGGTGCTGGCTTGGCGCATCTCGAATACGCTGGAGGCGGACTTCTGTGTTGCGGCACTGAACGAGGCCATCCACAAGTTCGGCCCGCCCGAGATCATGAATACCGATCAAGGATCTCAGTTCACGTCCTTTGCCTGGACTGACCGGCTACGCCGATCCGGCGTGCGCATCTCAATGGATGGGAAGGGCCGCTACCTAGACAACATCTTCATTGAGAGGCTCTGGCGAACCCTGAAATACGAGTGCGTCTACTGCATGCCTGGGAGACCGGATCAGAAGCGAAGGCAGGCATCCGGAAATGGATGACCTTTTACAACAACCAACGCCCACACTCAGCCCTTGGCGGCAGGCCACCAGCCGTGGTCTATTGGCTGAGAAATGACAGAACACAACACGATCAGCAGGAGCAGAGAGTAGCTTAATTTACGCCATATCCTGTCCAGCCGATGGGGAGTAGCTCAGATCTTTGCCCGGATGGGCCAGAACACGCTTGCCCGCGAGGCGCTCATGTTGCTGCCTTTTCTGGCAGGTTTTGCGCTGCTTATAATCTTTGGACTACCCCTTTTGCCCAAGGTTTCAATCCTGCGCGCGCCGTTCGATCCGCCCGAGTTCATGTTCGCATCCGCATGGTATTATCTGCCGAAATCCGCCGATATCCTGTTTCAGCAAACTTTGGCGGCGCGGCTGATTCTCACCGCGGCGAATGCGGGGTACCGGTTGCGTCAGATTATGATCGGGATGGCACTGGCTTTTGACGGATTTACGCCGACCTATGTTATCCGCTTTACCTGTGCCGCGACCCTTTTCGGGGCTCTGCTGCCCTATCTCTATCTGCAAGCGCATCACGGGTTTCGATGGGCCTATGCGCTGCATTCGTGATTCCACGTCCTTGATGCAGCCCTGACCCATGTCATTCTGGCATCGGCGCCTTGGGCGTGACACCGGACACGGCATGCTCATAGAACGGTCACAGGCTTGTGCCTTGATGTGATGCACCCTTTGCACCAGATCTGCTCTATGATCGGTAAAAGTATAAGGAGACAAGCATGCTTTCACGCCGCAGCCTATTGACCACCTCGCTTGCCGCCGCAGGGTTTGGTGCCTTGCCTGCCCGGGCCGAGGATTTTGAGATCACACTGACATCTGCCGAGTGGAAAGCCAAATTGACACCCGCCCAATATGCGGTACTGCGCGAGGAAGCGACAGAACGCGCATTCTCCAACAGCTTGAAAGGTGAAACCTCACCGCTTTTGAAAGAGGCGCGTGAGGGCACCTACCTGTGTGCGGGTTGTGATCTGCCCGTCTATGCCTCCGCCACCAAATATGACAGCGGCACCGGCTGGCCCAGCTTTTACGCCGCTATCGACGGGGCTGTTGGGACCAAAGACGACTTCAGCCTCTTTGGTCGCCGAACCGAGGTACATTGCCGCCGCTGTGGCGGGCATCTGGGTCATATCTTTGACGACGGGCCAGAGCCCACGGGGAAACGCCACTGTATCAACGGCCTGGCGATGACTTTCGCCCCGACCTGAACCTTTCATCGAGAAAGGGGCTTTGACTCTCAAAGCCCCTTGGACTGATAAGTCGCGGCGACCCGGCTGATGGAAACGATATAGGCCGCAACCCGCAGATCCTCGACATCCGCGCGCCCGTGCCAGACCTCTCGCATCGCCTGATAGGCCGTGCGCATCGTATCATCGAGGCCGGAACGCACCAATTCCAGCTCTCCCGCGCCTTTCAGGTATTTGCTCTTGAACCCCGGCGACATGGTCCAGCCAAGGCCCTTGTCGCTCGACAATCTTTCCAGCTCGTTCACCAGCAGGATATGGCGCGCCTCTTCGGCACGGCGTTGCATGCGGCCGAAACGGATATGGCTCAGGTTCTTGACCCATTCGAAATAAGAGACCGTCACGCCGCCCGCATTGGCATACATATCGGGGATGATCACCACGCCCTTCTTGCGCAGAACCTCATCGGCGCCGAAGGTAACAGGGCCATTCGCGGCCTCGATGATCAGCTTGGCCTTGATCCGGTCGGCATTACTTAGGTTGATAACCCCTTCCAGCGCTGCCGGGATCAGCACGTCACAGTCTTTTTCCAGAACCACAGCCCCTTCCGCCACAAAAGTCCCATGCGGATACCCTTTGACAGAGCCGTGTTTGACGATCCACTGGTGCAGATCCTCAATATCGACACCGTCATCATCGACAATGGCCCCGTCCCATTCGATCACAGCGACAATCTTGGCGCCGTCTTCCTCGGACAGGAATTTCGCGGCGTGATAGCCGACGTTGCCCAGCCCCTGCACAATGATCCTTTTGCCGTCCAGATTACCCGAAAGTCCCGCCAGCGCCTTATCCTCATCGTACCGGAAAAACTCTTGTAGCGCGTATTGCACGCCGCGGCCCGTTGCCTCAACCCGGCCCTGAATACCGCCCGCATGTGGCGGCTTGCCGGTAACGCAGGCCTTGGCGTTGATGTCGGCAGTGTGCATCCGCGCGTATTGATCGGCAATCCATGCCATCTCACGCTCTCCAGTGCCCATATCGGGGGCGGGAACGTTTTGCGCCGGATTGATCAGATCACGCTTGATCAGCTCATAGGCGAACCGGCGGGTGATGGATTCCAGCTCATGCGGTTCCCACGCGCGGGGGTCGATACAAAGCCCGCCCTTTGAGCCGCCAAAAGGCGTCTCCACCAGCGCACATTTATAGGTCATCAGGGCGGCAAGCGCCTCAACCTCGTTCTGGTTCACCGCAAGCGCATAGCGGATGCCGCCCTTGACCGGCTCCATATGTTCGGAATGGACAGAGCGGTAGCCGGTAAAGGTCTCTATCTTGCCGCGCAACCGCACACCAAAGCGCACGGTATAGGTGGAATTGCAAACCTTGATCTTTTGTTCCAGACCGGGGCTCAGATCCATCAGGGCAGTCGCGCGGTTGAACATCAAATCAACTGAGTCGCGAAAGCTCGGCTCACCAAAATTCTGCATAGCGTCCTCCTTTGACCGCCCGATGTGCAAAAAACGGGCGCACTTCAAACGAAGCCTAGCGCAGACCGCCTAAAATTCCAGCAAAATTTTGGCGGACGGCGCGCCACCGGCTGCTACACGCCCCCCTTATCTGGGATGATTCGACCGCCGCGTATTTTGCCGAATACGTTAACCACGCGGCAAAGCCCAAGACCATTTTGACCGCGCCCGAAACATGCCTTTGTCGCCCCCCCTGCGGACAATAGCACGCCATTCCCCTAAGCGTTTCCAACCATATCGATTTGTCCATATTTTCGACCGAAAACGCCACATTTTTGCCCCATGTCACGCGCCATTTAGAGGTGGGAAAAGCTGTATCTGTGCCCGAAATTAACATCTTTCGGGCATTGGCATATCAAGGAAACTATAATGAAAAGCGTATTTGAGCTCAGGCTGCCGATTACCAAACCCAAAGGGTGGACTTGCAACCGCCTGCGCGGCTTTATGCGACAAGAGGACGGCGCTTTGCTTATCTTCGGCATTGTGTTGTTTGTCCTGATGGCGATGCTGGGCGGCCTTTCCGTCGATCTGATGCGCTACGAACAACGCCGGACAGAGTTGCAGCACACGCTGGACCGGTCGGTTCTGGCGGCTGCCGCGATCAGCCAGCGGCTTGAACCAAATGCCGTCGTGACGGATTATTTCGACAAAGCAGGCCTGTCCGAATATTTGGAGAATGTCTCATCAGATACCGGGTTGAACTACCGGAGTGTGACGGCCTCGGCCAAGTCCACGCTCAAGCCGTTTTTCATGCATTTGATCGGCGTCGACAGTTTGACACCAGCCGCCGCCTCGGGGGCCGAACAGCGTATCTCCAACATCGAGGTGTCACTGGTTCTGGATATCTCCGGCTCCATGCGCGGATCGCGGATCGATAACCTGCGGCCAGCGGCGCGTGAATTTGTGACCGCAGTTCTTGCCAGTTCCAGTCCGGGCCGGGTGTCCATCTCTGTCGTCCCCTATAACGCGCAGGTCAATATTGGCCGTCCGATGATGAATTCCTTCAACGTCGATGCACAACATAATCATTCCTCCTGTATCGAGTTGCCCGATTCCGTCTTTGGCTCCATTGATCTGTCAACCACGACCAAGTTTCAGCACAACGCCCATTTCGACCCTTATTATACAAGGTCGGGGGCCTCTAGTCTGCTGTACAACTGCCCTCCGCAAAGCGGGAATGAAGTTGTCACCCTCAGCCAAAGCACCACCGATTTGCACAATTCCATCAACAGCCTCTACGCCGATGGCAACACCTCGATTGATGTCGGTGTCAAATGGGGTGCGCTTTTGCTGAACCAGAATGCGAATTCCGTCATTTCGGACATGGTAACCGCCGGTGAGGTCGCCGCAACGTTCAGCAACCGTCCACTGGACGCAGATGCCACCCAGACCCTGAAGGTTCTGGTCGTTATGACGGACGGCGAAAATACCACCGAGTACAAGATAAACGACCCCTATAACTCGGGCTTGTCGAACATCTGGCGCAATGATGACACTGGCAGGGTATCGGTCTATTTCAATCGTTACGGCGACAACGACTGGTGGTGGCCGCGCACTAAAAAATGGAACAGCTACCGCGATGGCGGCAACGATGATGCCCGCCAATTGGAGTGGCCAGAGGTGTGGGAAGAGTATTCGGTTCGCTATGTCGCCCAGTATTTCTATGCGACCCCGCTGGATCAAAACGCCACTTCCTGGCGCAACACATTTATGAATTGGGTAAGCTCCAGCAAGAACAACCGATTGCAACAGATATGCAGCGCCGCCAAGACAGCCGGTATTGTGGTTTATGGGATCGGTTTTGAGGCACCGACAAATGGTCGCAACCAACTGCGCGCCTGCGCCAGCACCGAAAGCCATTATTTCGACGCCAGCGGCCTGGAAATCTCCAGCGCCTTCCGGGCGATTGCCAATAACATCAGCCAGCTGAGGTTGACCCAATGATACATCAACACGAACACGCCAAACCATCCGCCCTGCAACGGTTTCGCGCCCGCATTCTGCGGACCATACGGGCCGAGGATGGCGTAGCCTCTTTGGAATTCGTTTTGGCCATTCCCGTCATCCTCGCGGTGTTCATGGCCTCAATGGAATCGGGCGTCCTGATGACCCGTTTTATCATGCTGGAACAATCGGTGGATGTTGTCATGCGCAAGCTGCGTCTGGGGCAATATCCAAACCCCGATTCGGATCTGCTGAAGGAAGAGATTTGCAAACACACCGTCATCATGAACAGCTGCAGAGAGGCCATCTCAATCGAGATGATGCCGATCAGCACCACATCATGGGCTATGCCCACCAACAGCATGGGCTGTGTCGACCGCGAAAACAACGTCCAGCCCGCGCTGACCTTTGACCCCGGGGCGGCACATGAGGTCATGCTGGTGCGTGTTTGTGTGGCTCAGGATGCGCTCTTTCCGACCACAGGCATCGGGCTCAAGCTGCCCAAGGACAGTCAGGGCGGATACGGGCTTGTGGCCGTGTCCGCCTTTGTGAACGAACCCTAAGGAATACCGGAATGTCATTTATATCCAACGCAGTTCGTCGCTTTAAACAAGATGAAAAAGGTTCTGTCATTGTCGAGGCCGTGATGGTCGTGCCAATGCTGGCGTGGGCCTATGCCGGGCTTTTCAGCTATTGGGATGCTTACCGCAGTATCAATACGGTGCAAAAGGCGGCCTATACGATCTCTGACCTGATCTCTCGCAGCCAAGGGTCGGTGGACGACGCCTATATCGCGGGTATACGCGACACCATGAACTATATGCTCGGGTCCGAAGAGGCAGGGCAAATTCGCGTCACATCCTATCGCTGGAGCGATGTCGACGGCGCCTATTCGGTGATTTTTTCACGCTCTCCCAATGAGGCGATGCCGCAGTTGACAGATGCGGATCTGGCCGCCCTGACCGCACGACTGCCGGTTCTGGCGGATGGGGATGCTGCCGTCCTCGTAGAGGCACATGTCCCCTATACCGCGCCGATTGCCTTTGGTGTGGCCCCCGAGGTGATTGACCAGTTTATCGTCACCCGCCCCCGCTTTTTGCCCAAGCTGTGCCATGAAGCCGAGGATTGCTGAGAGGCTACGGGCCAAAGCGCATCACACTTCCCGTCTGGCAATCAGATCGGTTATGGCCTCGGCCATATAACGCGCGGGTTGCGCAGGGGTAACCCCGCCAACCCCCAGCCGCGTACCCAGACGCCACCAAAGACCCGGTGCCCAGGCGCCCCCGCGGCCCTTGACCAGGATCAGCGAAAACCCATGCGTCGGCTTGAACGCAAAAGCCCCACGGGAAACCTCGCGGATATTCGCCACCTCGGCCAGCAAGCGCCCGTCACTGTCGCGCAACGCCGTTTGCGTCAGGACAAGCCCGATCCGCGTGGCAACCCACATCCGGTACCCCCCGTAAAACAGCAGCACCCCCGCCCCCAGCACTGCGATCCGCAAGACCATCTGGTCACGCGAAATATCCATGGCAACGCCTATCAATAACGCCCCGAATGCGACTTGAGTCACAACTCCGGCCACCCGACGCGGCAGTGAGGGGGTCAACCGCGCCAATATATTGTCGTCATCCATCGCCATATCCATTTTATCTGTTTAACTGGCTATAACAGGTTGCGCCCCAAGCACCAGCACGCCATTGACCACGCCCCCGCTCCCCGCCAAACTGGCGCAAAACAATACAGGAGCGTCTCATGCAACTCACTTGGCTTGGCCATTCCGGCTTTCGTCTGGAAATCGAAAACGCGGTTATACTGATCGATCCGTTCCTAACCGGCAATCCCGTCTTTCCGGCCGATCAGCGTGCCAAGGCCATCGCGGGTACAACCCATATCGTGCTGACCCATGGCCACGGCGATCATGCTGGCGATGCCGCAGCAATCGCCAAGGAAACCGGCGCCACGGTTGCCTGCATCCATGAGCTGTCCCAGATCCTCGCCGAGGACGGTGCAACGACGCTTGGCTTTGGCAAGGGTGGTACTGTTGATCTGAACGGTGCCAAGGTGACGATGGTCAACGCCTGCCATTCCTCCTCAATCGACTACAAAGGGGGCCTGCCCACCCCCGCCGGATCAGAGGCCGGCTTTATGATCGCGGGCGAAGGACACACGATCTATGTCTCCGGCGACACCGACATCATGGCCGATATGGAATGGATGGGCGACCTTCACGCCCCCGATATCGGCATCCTCTGTGCGGGGGGGCATTACACGATGGATATGGCCCGCGCAGCCTATGCGGCCAAACGCTATTTCAACTTCAAAACCGTGATCCCCTGTCACTACCGCACCTTCCCGCTGTTGGCCCAATCCGCGCAGGTCATGGCCAACGCCCTGCCCGATGTTAAAGTAATCGAACCCGAAGTGATGCAGACCATCACACTCTAGGGCTTATCCGTCACGCCGTTTGGCAAAGAAATCCCTCAGCATCGCGGTGGAATCCTCGGCCGCGATGCCGTCATAGACCTCGGGCGCATGGTGGCATTGGGCGTGCGAGAACACCCGCGCGCCCACCTCGACCCCGCCTGATTTCGGATCCGAGGCCCCATAGTAAAGCCGCGCCACCCGTGCGCTCGCAATCGCGGCCGCGCACATCGCGCAAGGCTCCAGCGTCACGTAAAGATCATAGCCGCCCAACCGCTCGTTTTGCAGCAGGTTGCAGGCCTCGCGGATCACCAGCATCTCGGCATGGGCGGTCGGGTCGTGAAGTTCCCGTACACGGTTGCCGGCACGCGCCACCACACCTTGCGGGCCGACCAGAACGGCGCCCACAGGCACCTCCCCGCGCAGGCCCGCCGCGCGCGCCTCTTCCAGCGCGATATCCATATATGAGGTGAATCCCGTCATGCCACAGCCTTGCCCCTGCCGGCAGAAAAACGCAATCCCCCCTTGCCGTGAACGGCCAGACGAAATACTTTGACGGCTCGGGGGTATATAGACCTCCGGCGCTTTGCCACGTCGCGATGACGTCGCCAGAAAAGGCCAGCCCATGACCACAGCCCCCAAAACCACAGCCGCAAAACCCACCCCCGCAGGTGACCGTATCGCCAAGGTCCTGTCGCGCGCAGGCATAGCCTCGCGCCGCGAGGCCGAGCGTATGATCGCCATCGGGCAGGTTGCGGTAAACGGCAAGGTCATCGACAGCCCCGCGCTGAATGTTACCGACCGCGACCGTATCACCGTAGACGGCCAACCCGTGGGCCAACCCGAACCCGCGCGGCTCTGGCTTTACTATAAGCCCGACGGGTTGGTGACCTCGAACAATGATGAAAAGGGCCGTGATACGATCTTTGACCACCTCCCCGAGGATCTGCCCCGCGTGATGTCGGTTGGCAGGCTTGACCTCAACTCTGAAGGGTTGTTGCTGCTGACCAATGACGGCGGCCTCAAGCGCAAGCTGGAGCTGCCCTCAACCGGCTGGCTGCGCAAATACCGTGTCCGCGTAAAAGGCAACCCGACCGAGCCGGATCTGGAGCCGCTGCGCCGGGGGATCACCATCGACGGGGAAAAATTCCAGCCAATGATCGTGATCCTTGACCGTATTCAGGGCGCAAATGCTTGGCTGACGGTGGGCCTGCGTGAGGGCAAGAACCGCGAGATTCGCCGCACCATGGCGGCGATCAACCTGACTGTGAACCGCTTGATCCGCATCAGCTATGGCCCGTTCCGCCTTGGTGAAATGACGCCGGGCATGGTGACAGAGGTCAAGGGCCGCGTTCTGCGCGACCAGCTTGGCCAGCGCGAAACCCCCGAGGATGCCGTGGCCCCGAAACCCCGCCCCAAAGGCCCGCGTATTGCCAAACCGAACGCGGGGGCCAAGCCTTCGACGGGCAAACCCGGCCCAAAGCGTGCGGGAAAACCGGCACAACCCCGCCAGCGGCGCGCCTGACGCACCGGAAATCGGAAATTTCCCCGCTTTGCACACTGGCAAGCGAGGCTTTGCGTGCCTATAGTCAACCATAGCAGAGTTTTCCGACTGTGCCCCTTCAAATTCGTCAAAGCCCGGAGGCTGACAAATGATTGTAATGCTGCTCAGGGTGATCATGGTCCTGATACCATTCGCGCTGATCATATTTGTCATAGCCAAGGTACAGGGGGCGAAACCGGCGCCCCAAACCAGCGTCGCACCAACCCGGTCAAGCCCGTTTTTCGGGTTACAAACCTTGTCATTTTGTCTGCTGGCGGCGCTGACCCTTTATGTCGCAACGATGGAGGTACTTTGATGGGGCAACGTTTTGGTGGAAAATACAGCCCCGGCGGCAACCAGAATGAAAACACCCCCGCGCCAAATTCGTTTCAGGGCAAGCGGCGCAGCAAGGCAGGGTTGAAATCCAACCTGCTGTTTATCTTGCCTCTCCCCTTTGCCTGGAAAGCGTTTCAAGGGGAACCAACCACATTGATCTACGGGCTGATCGCCTTTGCCATGATGATCGGCGGGGCATGGATGACGCGCGAAGGGCTTTTTGCACAAGAAGCCTATGATGCGCGCCGCGTTGCCCGCAGACCTGCGCTGCCACGCAAGGCAATCGGGGCGCTGTTGATTGGCGGCGGGCTTGGCGTTGGCATGCTTATGGCGGGACAGTCCTCGGTTATCGCCACGGTAATTGCCACATTGGGGGCGTTTTTGCACATCGGGTCCTTCGGCTTTGATCCGATGGCTGATAAGGGTATCGAGGGCGTCGACAGTTTCCAGACTGACCGCGTGACAAAGGCGATCGACACCGGCGAGGCCCATCTAACCGCGATGAAGGCCGCCATTGCCCGCGCCCGTGACCATCAGCTTGAACGCCGCGTTGACCGCTTCAACGATATTGCACGACAGCTGTTTCGCACCGTCGAAAACGACCCGCGCGACCTGACGGCGGCTCGGAAATACCTTGGCGTTTATCTGCAGGGTGCCCGTGATGCGACGGTGAAATTTGTCGACCTCTACAGCGGCAATCGCGACCCGAATATCCGCGCGGAATATGAATCCCTGCTAACCGATCTGGAAACTAATTTCGCGAACCGCACCACCGCCCTTTTGTCCGACAATCACAGCGACCTGAATGTTGAAATCGAAGTCCTGCGGGAACGCCTGGCCTTTGAGAACCGTTAATCTGCGTCCGCGCATTGAAGAGTGAGAGTATCTGATGGCCCAATCGACCCAGCAAAAAGCCGCCGCTGCCCTGGCAGAAGTTGAACAAGTCACCGCCGTGATCCTGCCCGAACCGGGGCGCGATCTGGTCACGCTGGAGGCCGCAACCCCCGCCCATGCCGCCGAGATCCAAAAGCGGATGGCCGAGATCAATATCGACAACACCCAATCCATTATCTCTTTCGGCTCCTCTGCACAGGCCGAATTGCAGGTGATTTCCCAGGAAATGCTGGCCGATGTCAAAAACAAGGACGTGGGGCCTGCGGGCGACAGCCTGCGCAAGATGGTCGGCACCATCCGCGGGTTCTCGGTCTCGGAGCTTGACGTGCGCCGTGACCGGACGTGGTGGGAAAAACTTCTGGGCCGCGCCGCGCCCTTTGCCAATTTCGTCGCGAAATTCGAAAACGTTCAGGGCCAGATCGACGACATCACAGAAACCCTGCTGGGCCATGAGCATACGCTGCTCAAGGATATCAAATCGCTGGACCTTCTTTATGACAAGACGCTGAGCTTCTATGACGAGCTGGCGCTTTATATTGCCGCCGGTGAGGCCAAGATCCAAGAGCTTGACGCCAAGGACATTCCGGCCAAAGAGGCCGAGGTCAAAGCCGCGCCCGAGGAAAAACAGGTGATGAAGGCGCAAGAGCTGCGTGACCTGCGTTCGGCCCGCGATGATCTGGAACGCCGTGTGCATGACCTCAAGCTGACGCGGCAGGTCACGATGCAGTCGCTGCCCTCGATCCGTCTGGTTCAGGAAAACGACAAGAGCCTGGTCACCAAGATCAACTCCACCCTCGTCAACACCGTGCCGCTGTGGGAAACCCAATTGGCACAAGCGGTCACCATCCAGCGGTCGCGCGAAGCCGCGCAAAGCATCCGCGCCGCAAATGACCTGACAAATGAGCTGCTGACCTCCAACGCCGAAAATCTGCAACAAACCAACCGTATAGTGCGCACCGAAATGGAACGCGGCGTGTTTGATATCGAAGCGGTGAAAAAGGCCAATGCCACATTGATCGCCACGATCAATGAAAGCCTCGCCATCGCGGATGAGGGCAAGGCCAAACGTGCCGCCGCAGAGGAGGAACTGGTGAAGATGGAGCATGAACTACGCGACACGCTTGCCGCCGCCAGCGGGCGCAAGGACGGCTTGGGCGATACGGTCGGCACCAGTGCGCCAGACCGGAAATAGAGGATACCACACAGGATGGCCCGCGTGCCTTTGCCGCTGAAACTGGCCCCGAACACCTTGAAAGGCGCGATCGTGATGGTCGCTTCTGCCGGGGTATTGACGGGCTGCATAAGCTCTTCGAGGATTGAGGGGCGCGCCACGCAACCGCCCCCCGCCCGTGTTCTGGCCCCCGAAGTAGCCACCCCCTCAGCCGCGAGCAAGGCCCTGCGCGCCTATTACGCGGGTGTGCAGGCCGAGCTTTTGTCCCAAGGCCTGATGCGCACCGATACCGGCGCCAAGGATGCCCCATTTTCGGCGCGGATGCTGGCAAATAACTTTGCCCGTATCGCATTTTATGACGAATTTGACAGCTCCTCGGGCAGGCTTATCGCGCGCGTCACGGAAAAAAGGCTACGCCGTTGGCAAAAGCCGGTGCGCGTCGGGTTAAATTTTGGCACCTCTGTGCCTCAAAAACAGCGGGCGATTGAAGAGGCGCGGGTGCGCTCTTTCCTTGCGCGCTGGCGCGGCTGACGGGCCATTCCATTCAGCTGGCAAACAGTGGTGTGAACTTTCACCTGCACATCCTGAACACGGATGAAATCAAGGCCATCGGCCCGACCGTCCGACGCACCGATCCCAGCATCGGCGAGGCAGAGCTGGACTCCATCATCAATATGCCGGAGTCGACCTATTGTCAGGTCACCACTTCGATCGATGACAGCACCAGCCTGATCGAGCGCGCCTTTGCCGTCGTACGCGCCGAACATCCCGATCTTTTGCACCTGTCCTGTCTGCATGAGGAAATCACCCAAGGGCTTGGCCTGCCCAATGACAGCCCGCAGGCGCGTCCCTCCATCTTTAACGACGATCAGGAATTTGCCCTGCTGACCCCGATGGATGAGATGATGCTGAAAATGCTCTATGACAAGCGCCTCACGCCCGGCATGACCCTGGCCGAGGCCCGCCCCATTATCGACCAACTCGCCGAATCCCTTGTCGGCGGCGACAGTTAAGGAAGCACAAATGGTATTCGACTTTCTCAAAGGCCAGTTTATTGACGTCATCTCATGGACGGATGACACCCGCGACACAATGGTCTGGCGGTTTGAACGCCACGGGAACGAGATCAAATACGGCGCCAAACTGACCGTCCGAGAAGGTCAGGCCGCCGTATTCATCCATGAGGGCCAGCTGGCCGATGTCTTTGGTCCCGGCCTTTATATGTTGGAAACCAACAACATGCCGGTGATGACCGCGCTTCAGCACTGGGATCACGGGTTTCAATCGCCTTTCAAATCCGAGATCTATTTTATCAACACCACCCGTTTCAACGACCTGAAATGGGGTACTAAAAACCCGATCATGACCCGCGATCCGGAATTCGGCCCCGTGCGCATCCGCGCCTTTGGCACCTATTCGATGCGCGTCACCGATCCGGCCCGCTTCATGAGCGAAATCGTCGGCACCGACGGCGAGTTTACCGCCGATGAGATCAGCTATCAGATCCGCAACGTGATCTTGCAAGAGATGAGCCGCGCACTGGCTGCAAGCCAGATCCCCGTTCTGGATATGGCCGCCAATACCGCCGATCTGGGCAAGCTGGTCGCCACCGCGATCAACCCGCAAATCGCGGAATACGGCCTGTCGCTGCCCGAACTTTACATCGAAAATATCTCTCTGCCCGAAGCGGTAGAGGCCGCGATGGACAAGCGCACCTCGATGGGCGTTGTCGGTGATCTGGACCGCTATATGAAGTTCAACGCGGCCGAGAGCATGGCACAATCAGGATCGGCAGCAGGGGCCGCCATGGGTGCGGGCGTCGGCGCCGGTATCGGCATGGGGATGGCACAGGCCATGGGCCCGTGGGGGGCCAGACCCGTTCAGGCCGGACCCGACCAAATGCCGCCACCACCGCCGCCACCTGCGCCGGAAAAGCTCTGGCATACCGCCAAGGATGGGACCACGTCAGGGCCGTTTTCACGCAGCCACCTTGGCCGCATGATCACCGAAGGCAGCTTTGCCCGCGACACGCTTGTCTGGACGGCGGGTCAGGATGGCTGGATCGCCGCCGGTGAGATAGCAGAACTGGCACAGCTATTCACCGTCGCCCCTCCACCACCCCCCGGAGCGTAACGTGAGCGCAGAGCACGACCGCCGCTGGCCCTGTGACAGCTGCGGGGCAGAGCTGCGCTTTGCCCCCGGCCAGACCCAGATGCGCTGCGATCATTGCGGCAACGTACAAGAGATCCCGGCGGCGGCAGTGCATGACCGGCGCACGGCCTTGGTGGAACACCCCCTTGCCCAAGGGCTGCGCAACGACCTTCCGCAGACCGCGATGGAAGAGCCGCAAACCACCCGATGTACGAATTGCGGTGCGTTGGTGGAATTCGAGGGCGCGAAACATGCCACTGCATGTCCGTTTTGTGCAACTCCGCTGGTCATCGGCACCGGCACCAACCGCCAGATCAAGCCCCAAGCGCTGATCCCGTTTCAACTGGATGAGCGCACAGCGCGTGATGCGATGGGCAAATGGCTTGGCAGCCTTTGGTTCGCGCCGGGCGGGCTGGTGGAATATGCGCGCAAAGGGCGTACGCTCTCGGGGCTTTACATGCCCTATTGGACCTTTGATGCGGCGACGCAGTCACGCTATGCCGGTCAGCGCGGCACCTATTATTACGAGACCCGCAATGTCACCGTCGTGGTGGATGGCAAGCGGCAACAGCGGCGCGAACAGGTCCGCAAAACCCGGTGGCGATCCGTGTCAGGCCGTGTGGCCCGCGCCTTTGACGATGTGCTTGTGATGGCGGCGCAAAGCCTGCCGCGCAGCTATACCAAAGGGCTGGAGCCATGGGATCTGGGCGCGCTGGTGCCCTACCGCGCCGATTATCTGGCGGGTTTCATGGCAGAGGGCTATACCGTCAGCCTGTCAGACGGTAGCGCCCATGCAAAAGAGATCATGGCACAGGTGATCAAGCGGGATGTGGCACGTGATATTGGCGGTGATGAGCAACGCATAAGTGCGGTCGAAACCAACTACGGCGCCGAGACATTCAAGCATATCCTGCTGCCGATCTGGATGGCGGCCTATAAATATAATGGCAAGACCTACCGTTTTGTGGTGAACGGGCAAACCGGGAAAGTGCAGGGAGAGCGGCCCTATTCCATCTGGAAGATTACTTTTGCCGTTCTGATTGCTGCGCTGTTACTGGGCGTCTTTGCCTATCTCGGTCAATAATAGCAAAGACCGCGCTTGCGGGGCATTGAGCCCCCCTGCGCACGGATTGCCATGGAAGGTCACAACCGAAGGCTAAATCAGCCAAATGCCAGTGCAAAGATTGACTTTGACGCGATCCCGCCCGATAGAACGCAGACCAACAGGAGGCCCCGATGCTTGATCTGACCCGCGTCCTTGAAGATGCCAGTATCCCAGAACTCCCGAATCCCTATTTCGGCAAGGTCAGGGATTGTTATGATCTGCCAGATGATCGGCGGATCCTGATTTCATCAGACCGGATTTCAGCCTTTGACCGTATTCTTGCGGCGATCCCGTTCAAGGGGCAGGTTCTGACCCAAACCGCGCGGTACTGGTTCGACCTGACCCGCGATATTTGCCCCAACCATGTGCTTGAATATCCCGACCCCAATGTGGTGATCGGGAAACGCTTGACCATCCTGCCGGTTGAGATTGTTGTGCGCGGCTATCTTGCCGGGACCACAGGGACCTCTATTCTGACGCTGTACAAAAAGGGCGCGCGGCAGATGTACGGGCATAACCTTCCTGATGGCTTGCGCGACAATCAGGCCCTGCCGACACCGATTATCACCCCCACCTCCAAGGCCTTTGACGGTGGCCACGACGAGCCGATGACGGCGGATGAAATCATGTCCCAAGGGCTGTTGTCCGCAAAGCAATGGGACCGGATATCCGCGATCTCGCTGGCCCTGTTTGCGCGGGGGCAGGAAATGTCGGCCAAAAACGGCTTGATCCTTGTCGATACGAAATATGAATTCGGCGTTGATGCCGAGGGCAACATCATGCTGGCCGATGAGATCCACACCCCTGACAGTTCACGCTATTGGTTGGCGGACGGCTATCAGCAGGCGCTGGCGACCGGCAGCAGGCCGCCATCCTTTGACAAGGATGTCATCCGTGCCTGGGTAGCCGAGCGCTGTGACCCCTATCACGATGCGATCCCCGAGATCCCTGCCGATATGATCGCCGCCACCGCGCGAACCTATATCGATGCCTATGAGGCGATCACGGGCCAGATATTTATCCCCGATACATCTGGCGACACGCCACTGGAGCGGGTTCGTACAAACCTTGCACCTTATTTCACCTGAGCGCCAATTAGGAGCCTGACCATGATCTTATGTTGCGGCGAAGCCTTGATCGACATGCTCCACCGGGAAACCAAAGCGGGGGAGGACGGTTTTGCCCCCCATGCAGGCGGGGCGATTTTCAATACGGCCATTGCTTTGGGGCGGTTGGGCGTCAGCACCGGGTATTTCTCGGGCCTGTCCACGGATCTTTTCGGACAGATTTTGACCCGTGCGCTGGCCGCATCGAATGTTGATATCTCGCTCGCGCCGCGCTCGGACAGGCCGACGACTTTGGCCTTTGTCACGCTGACCAACGGACAGGCAACCTACGCCTTTTATGATGAGAATACGGCGGGGCGGATGCTCACCCCCGAGGATTTGCCGGTTCTGCCGGATAATATCGAGGCTTTGTTCTTTGGCGGTATTTCATTGGTAAACGATCCTGCGGCCAGCAGTCTTGCCCTATTTCAACAGCGCGCCGGGGGCCGTGTCACCATGATCGACCCCAATATCCGGCCCAGCTTTATCACCGATCAGGCCACCTACCGTGAGCGTATCAACAAGATGCTGGCCCGCGCCGATATCGTGAAGATCAGCGACGAGGATCTGCATTGGCTTGAAGGGGCGGGCGATCCGCAGGCTCTTGCGCAAAATCTGTTGGCGCGCGGGGCCAAGCTGGTATTTCTGACCGAAGGGGCCGCAGGGGCGCGCGCGATCACCGCCACCCAAAACCGTTTTGTTGCCGCCAATCCGGCCAAGGTCGCCGATACCGTCGGGGCGGGGGATACCTTTAACGCCGGCGCACTGGCCGCCTTGCACGACGCGGGCGCCCTGTCCAAAACGGCCATCGCCGCCCTGCCTGACAGCACGCTGGACGCCGCCCTTTCGCTGGGAAATCGCGCCGCCGCTGTGACCGTATCGCGCCCCGGCGCAAACCCGCCCTGGCGGCATGAGCTATGAGGGCGCTGCTACAACGCGTCCATAATGCCGCCGTCAAGGTTGATGGTGAAACCATCGGCGAGATTGGCCCCGGCTTGCTGATCCTGATCTGTGCAATGCAGGGCGACACAGAGGCGCAGGCCGAGCATCTGGCCACCAAAATCGCCAAGCTGCGGATTTTCAAGGATGATGCGGAGAAGATGAACCTGTCGCTGAAAAACACGGGCGGCAGTGCCTTGATTATCAGCCAGTTCACACTGGCCGCCGATACCTCGCGCGGGAACCGCCCCGGCTTTTCAACCGCAGCCCCGCCCGAAGAGGGTCGCGCGCTTTACCATCATTTCATCGGGGCGGTCGCAGCCCTTGGCATCCCGACCGCCGAAGGCGCCTTTGGCGCGGATATGGATGTCAGCCTGACCAATGCCGGACCGGTCACCATCTGGCTTGATACCGCCAGCTAGGCTTCAACCCAATCCCATGGGCGCACAAACCCGCCCAGCACTGCGGTTACGGCCTCATCCGTGACGCCGTCGACGCGCGCGATCTGGGCGACAAGCCCGCGCTTTTTATCCTCTATCACGGCGACCACTTTGAGGCCCAGCCCCGCCGCTGCCAGCGCCTCATTATAGGTGCGGGTGATTGCAAGACGGCGCAGGTCGGGCTTGAAAACCTTGCCAACGGCGGTTTTGGGCAGCTCATCCAGAATCTCGATGACTTTTGGCACGGCCGCGCGTTCATTAATGTATTTGCGCGCATATTTCATCAATTCCTCGACCGTCACCTCTGCGCCCGCGACCAACTCGACATAGGCGCAAGGCACCTCGCCTGAATGGGCATCCGGCTGGCCAATCGCGCCAACCATCGCCACGGCATCATGGCCTGCAAGCGCCTCTTCGATCTCGGCAGGGTCGATGTTATGGCCGCCACGAATGATCAGATCCTTGGCGCGGCCGGTTATAAACAAATAGCCCTCGGAATCGATCCGCCCCAGATCGCCGGTACGAAGATAGACCTTCTCGGCAAATAGATTTTGGTTCTTGTCCACCTCGGTATAGGTAGAGCCGGGAAAGACACCGGGGTTGGCCACGCAAATCTCTCCCACCTGATCAATACCGCAATCAACAGGGTTATCAGCGTCGTCATGATGCAGGATGCGCACATGCGTATAAGGCAGTGGAATCCCGACCGATCCGATTTTCTTTTTACCCTCGGGTGGGTTGCATGACACCAGACAGGTGCATTCTGTCAGGCCGTACCCCTCGATGATCTCGACGCCAGTGGCCGCCTCGAACCGTTTGAACAATTCCAACGGCAATGGGGCAGAGCCGGAAAACGCGCCCCGCAGGCTGCTGACATCGGCGTCCACCGGGCGCTGCATCAAGGCCGAAAGCGCGGTCGGCACGGTGATCATATAGCTGACCTTCCAGCGTTCGACCAACTTCCAGAAATTATCAAAAACCCCGTCACCACGATAGCCCGCAGGCGTCGGAAACACAGTATGCCCGCCGGAGGCAATCATCGACATCAATATCGGATAGATCGCGAAAACATGGAACATCGGCAGCGGGCAGATCACCACATCCGATGATTTGAAGATCAGATTAGCCCCCAGCCAGCCGTTATAGACCATGCCGGAAACCTTGTGCTGTGCGACCTTGGGCATACCGGTGGTGCCGCCGGTATGGAAAAAGGCGGCGACGCGGTCCTCCAGCACATCCTCAAAGATAAGGCGGTCCGAAGGCTGACGTGCAGATTCCGCATTGAAATCACGCACGCGGGCATGATGTTCCACCGGGTTTTTCGGCCGGATAAGCGGCACGATCCAGCTTTTGGGCGGCGATAGGTATCGGTTAAGGTCGATTTCCAGCACATTCTTTACATCGGGCGCGTGGCGCACGGCCTCTGCCACCTTTTGCGCAACATCGGTTTTCGGAAAGGCCTTGAGCGTGACAACTATCTTGGCGCCGGTCTCGCGCAGGATAGAGCTGATCTGATCAGCATCCATTAAAGGGTTCACCGGATTGACAATCCCCGCCACCGCGCCCGCTAGGACCGTCACCGCCGTCTCAAGACAGTTGGGCAGAACGAAGGCAACCACATCATCGCGTCCGATGCCAAGCGCATGAAACAGGTTGGCCGTTTGGGTCACACGCGCATGATACTGTGCCCATGTCAGCGTCTGGGCACTGTCCTTGGCCCCCGACATCAACTGAAAGCTGATGGCAGGCTGGTCGCCATGCGCATCGCGGGTACGGGTCAGGAACTGATAGATGG
Organism: Pseudorhodobacter aquimaris; assembly: GCF_001202025.1. GTDB lineage: Bacteria > Pseudomonadota > Alphaproteobacteria > Rhodobacterales > Rhodobacteraceae > Pseudorhodobacter > Pseudorhodobacter aquimaris. Next base: position 24,036 of record NZ_LGHS01000048.1, on the reverse strand, counting down.
ATTTGGCGGCATCACGATCTTGCCAAGGCATTTCGTTTTCAATGGCATCACGATCTGCAACCGATGCAAAAGCCTTCATGTGCTGTCCTCCCCCTCAACCTGTGCGCTTGGCGTGTTGCGCACTATTATATCAAAGATGCTGGCTTTTTGGTGACCCTGCAAGCAAAGACAGCCTTAAATACGCAACGTTATGGGAATTTCTGCTGTGGAGTCGGGGATCAGCTTTGTCCATCGGTGAATTGCAACCGAGCCAGACGCGCATAGAGCCCGTCAGCTGCAACCAATTCATCATGCGTGCCTACGGCCGTAATGCGGCCATGGTCGAACACCACAATCCGGTCGGCCTTTTTCACAGTGGCAAGACGGTGCGCCACAACCAGGGTCGTGCGGGTTTTCGCCAGCTCGTCCACTGCGGCCTGCACGGCGCGTTCGCTTTCGGCGTCCAGCGCGCTTGTCGCCTCATCCAGCAACAACACCGGCGCATCGCGCAGGATGGCGCGGGCAATGGCGATCCGCTGCTTTTGCCCACCCGAGAGCATTACGCCACGCTCCCCGACAAAAGTGTCATAACCATCCGGCAAGGCCATCAGGAAATCGTGGGCCGCAGCGGCACGGGCGGCCGCCTCGATCTCGGCGTCGCTTGCCTCGGGGCGGCCAAAGCGGATATTCTCGCGCGCCGAAGCCCCGAAGATCACCGGATCTTGCGGCACAAGGGCAATCGCACGCCGGAAATCATCGCGCCTGAGGTCGGTCAGCGCAACACCATCAATCGTCACGCGCCCGTCCTGCGGGTCATAGAACCGTTGCAACAGCTGCAAAATCGTGGTCTTGCCCGCGCCTGACGGGCCAACAAGTGCCACCGTCTCGCCGGGTTGCACCACCATATCCACACTGTCCAGCGCGCTGGTATCGGGCCGCGCGGGGTAACGGAAGGACACGCCCTCAAAGGCGATCGCGCCTTTGACAGGGCGCGGCAGGGCCACAGGGTTGACCGGATCATTCACGGTATCAACGGCCACAAGCAGTTCAACCAGCCGTTCCGTTGCGCCTGCGGCGCGCTGCAACTCACCCCAAATCTCGGATAGCGCGCCGACAGCACCGGCCACCATCACCGAGTAGATCAGGAATTGTACCAGTTCGCCCGGGGTCATCACGCCTGACTGCACATCGCGCGCACCGATCCAAAGCACACCGACAACACCCGCGAAAATCAGGAAAATCACAATCACGGTCATCAGGGCGCGCGTTCCGATACGGCGCTGCGCCGAGGCATAGGCCGCCTCTGTCACCTTAGCAAAGGCAGCGCGTGTCGGGCGTTCATGCGTAAAGGCCTGTACGGTTTGCACCGACAAAAGCGCCTCGGATGCGTTGCCGGAACTGGAGGCAATCAGATCCTGATTTTCGCGGCTTAGCACGCGCAAACGGCGGCCCAACACGATGATCGGAATTACAACCCCAGGCACGATCAGCAACACCAACCCCGTCAGCTTGGCCGAGGTCAGCAGCAGCGCCACCATCCCGCCCAGAAAGATCAGGAAATTGCGCAGGGCAATGGAAACCGACGACCCGACCACCGAAAGGATCAAGGTGGTGTCCGTGGTCAGACGGCTCAGGACTTCGCCGGTCATGATGCGTTCAAAGAACGCAGGGCTCATCCCCATCACCTTGTCGAACAAAGATTTGCGAATATCGGCAACAACCCGTTCGCCCAACCGTGTCACGAGGTAATAGCGCGCGCCCGTGCCCAAAGCCAACAGGATGGCCACGCCAAGGGCGGCCGCAAAATATTGATCCAAAAGGGCAGAATTATCCGCGGCAAAGCCGTCAACCACCCGCCGCACCGCCAGAGGCAGCGCCAGCGACACACAGGCCGTCACGATCAAGGCGCCGATCGCACCCAGCACCAAACCTCGATATGGGGCCAAAAAGGGCATCAAGCCCCGCAGTGCCCCGACCTTCTTTGATTTTTCCCGCTCTTCCAACAAGGGTGCGCCGCGTGCCATATCTTTGTGCCTTCCCGTCATGCCCATCCCCTTTATGCGCTCCACCGTCCGGTCGCAAGCATTGCGATTGTCGCGCCCCCCTTTCCCTCGGCGCGGGCCTGTGCCAGTTTCAACCATCCGACCCCAAATGCAGGTATGAAATGACCCAGTTTTTCACCACGTCCGACGGCACCCGCATTGCCTATCGTGATGAAGGCACAGGCACGCCATTGCTCTGTCTTTCGGGACTGACACGCACGATGCATGACTTTGATTACATGCTGCCCCATCTGCCACCCTGTCGGCTGATCCGCATGGATTATCGCGGACGCGGGCAAAGCGATTTCACCGGCGCGGACAGCTATACCGTGCCGCAAGAGGGCAAGGATGCGATTGAGCTGCTGGACCATCTGAAGGTGGAAAAGGCCGCGGTGATCGGCACCTCTCGGGGCGGATTGATCGCGATGCTACTCGCCGCGATGGCCAAAGATCGGCTGCTGGGGATTTGCTTTAATGACATCGGGCCGGAAATCAACAAAGCCGGTCTGGCCAAGATCATGGATTATGTCGGCCGCAACCCGCGCGCCAAATCCTATGACGAGCTGGCCGCCACCCTGCCGCAGGCGATGCCCGGTTTTGACAACGTCCCGCCAAGCCGTTGGATGGAGGAAGCCCGCCTGCATTACACCGCCACGGCGCAAGGGCTGCGCATCACCTATGACCCTGCGCTGCGCCCGGCCTTTATCGCGGCATTCGAGGGGCCAGGGGTTGACCTTTGGCCGCTGTTTGACGCCTGTGCGGGCTTGCCACTGGCGCTGATCCGTGGGGCGAATTCCGATCTGCTTACCCAAAGCTGTGCCGATGAGATGCGCAAACGCCGTCCCGACATGGCATTTGCCAATATCCCCGACCGCGGCCATATCCCTTTTCTGGATGAGCCGGAGTCGCTGACCGTACTGCACAGATGGTTGGACCGGGTTAAAAATCCACCCACAGGCCAAGTTTGACAAGCGGGTCCTTATCCCCGATCACACCCACCGACGGGCTTACAACCACCTGTGCAAATCCCATCTTCCACGCAGCCCCTCCCTCAACCCGCAGGCTTTGATCATCGCCGCGTTGCCAAAATTGCGCCTGCGCCATGATCGACAGCCGCTCTATCGGTTTCACCCCAAATCCCGCATCCAGCTTGTAGGTCATGCCATTTTCCAGCCAGTCGGTTGTCACCAGCTTTTCCAGCTGGGCATCCACCGTGGCCCAGCCGCCGCCAATGGGCGTATTGAACCCCTTGCCCCAAAACAGCCCGGCCCGACCCGCAATCTCGGATTCGCCGCGTAGCGCAGGGATGACCGCTGCGGCCGTGGTCTCTCGCATCTCTACCGCAAGGCCCGCCGACAATATCGCGCCGCCCTTGCCGCGCCAGACCGGGTAATGGATGAACTGCGTGTAATCGGGCAGGCGCCGGTCCTTGGGCATCGAGACTTCCATCCCCAGGGTCCAATCCCCACGGATACCGTATTCGGCGTAAAGCTGGCTGCGGTTCGCGTCGAAGGACAGGGCTGCAAAAACCTTACCTTCGCCACGCGGCCAGGCACCCGCCTGCGCGCCAACCGCCCAGCCCCAAAACAAGATCACCAAAACCCAGCGCATAAGCCCCTTTTTTCCCAAAAAGCGAGGGAGAGATCAGCAAGACCGTCAAATCGTTAATCAAAAGTTAAAGAATTGACTAAACATTGACTGTTTCTTGCAAACCCGTCAGCTATGATGCGCGAAAGTCGCCCGCGACGCCCAAAAACATTCCGGAAAGTGTCATGCCCAACACAATTGCACCCGATATCACCGCAATAGAGGCCGCCGCGCGCCGCCTTGAGGGCCACGCCCGTCGCACTCCGCTTCTGACCTCACCCTTTTTGGATGACATTGCCGGCCGTCGGGTGTTCATCAAGGCAGAATGCCTTCAACATACCGGCTCGTTCAAGTTTCGCGGCGCATGGTCGGCTATATCGGGGCTGGACAATAATGTCCGCGCCAAGGGAGTTATCGCCTGCTCCTCAGGCAACCATGCGCAGGGCGTGGCCCTTGCCGCACGCCAGCACGGGATACCTGCCGTTATTGTCATGCCAAGCGATGCGCCCAAAATGAAAGTGGCGAACACCCGCGCTTTGGGGGCCGAGGTCGTGCTCTATGACCGTTTGACCAACGACCGCGACGCGCTGACCGAAACCCTCGCCGCTGAGCGCGGGCTGACCCTGATCAAACCCTTTGACGACCGGCGGGTGATTGCGGGCCAAGGCACAACCGGGCTGGAAATCGCCGAGCAGGCCGCCGAGGACGGGATTACAGACGCCGATGTTCTGGTCTGCTGTGGGGGTGGCGGGCTGACCTCAGGTATCGCATTGGCGCTGGAATCGCGGTCAACCCATCTGCGCGCGCGCCCTGTTGAACCTGTGGGCTTTGACGATGTGACGCGCAGCCTTGCCACGGGCACGCGCCAGCGCAATGCGACCAATGCAGGTTCTGTCTGTGATGCAATTCTGACGCCAACCCCCGGTCTGATGACGTTGCCGGTCATGGCGCGGCTTTGTGGACCCGGTATCATCGTCACGGATGAGGAGGCGATGCGGGCCGTGGCCCTTGCGTGGTCACGGTTAAAGATCGTACTGGAACCGGGCGGCGCCGTGGCACTTGCGGCAGCGCTGTTTCACGCAGAGCAGATAAAGACCCCGGATATAATTTGTGTCGCTTCGGGGGGGAATGTGGATCCGGATGTCTTCACCCGCGCGCTTGCAACCCTGAATGACCTGTAAGACCGCCCCTATGCCCGATCCGATAAAGCTTGCCCCCTGTGGCGACCAGATGATCGCCTATCACGAGGCGGGCAGCGGCCCTGCACTTGTGCTGGCGCACGGGCTGGGGCTGGATCAATCGCTTTGGGATGCGCTGCTGCCCTTGCTACCACAGGGCTTACGGATCATCCGTTTTGATCTGCGCGGGCACGGGGCCTCGGCCACGCCGCAGCCACCTTACGGAATGGGCGCATTGGTGCGCGATGCCGAAAGCTTGCTGGATCATCTTAAGGTGCGCGATTGCGTGTTTCTTGGCACGGGTCTGGGCGGGATGGTTGCGCAGGGTTTGGCGGTAAAGCGGCTGGATCAGATCCGCGCGCTGATCCTGACCAATACCGCCAGCAAGATCGGCACCAAGGAAACATGGGCCCGCCAGATGGAAACCCTACAGGCAGGTGCCAACCCGCTGGACCCCAAAACACATTTCACCGCCGGTTTTCGCAATTCCCCTGCCTTTGCGGCATGGCAGGCGCGGCAAATTGCACCGCGGCTTGAAGGTGTTCTGGGCTGTGCCGCCGCAATCTCCGGCACGGATTTTTACACCCCCACCGCCAGCTTGCGCCTGCCAAGCCTTGTCATCGCCAGCACTCAGGATGCCATAACCCCCGCCGATATGGTGCGGGATCTGGCCGATCTGATCCCCGGTGCGGAATTCGCCATAATCCGGAAATCCGGACATTTGCCGATGCTGGAGCAGCCCCGGACCTTCGCCGCCATCCTCTCTGATTTCCTGCACAACATCGGCCACATCTAGCCACGGCTGCTTGCCCCCCGACTTGCCCCCGCCGCCCAAGGCGCTAAGTTCGCGTTAACCGAAGGGGGATTCGTGGCAGGCACCGTAAATCTGTTAAAGCTCTGCGTTGGTGCCACTGGCATTGACGATCTGGCCGCATGGCAGGACCAGCGCCGCAAAAGCTGGCCTGACGGGCTGCCGCGTCATGTCACGCGGATGTGGCCGAAACGCGGCGACGCGCTTTTGAATGGCGGGTCGCTCTATTGGGTGTTCAAGGGCGTGATTCTTGCGCGGCAAACCCTCACAGCGCTGGAGGAACAGCGCGGCGAAGATGGCATCCTCCGCTGTGCCTTGGTGCTTGATCCGCAGATTATCCCGACCGAACCCGCACCGCGCCGCCCGTTCCAAGGCTGGCGTTATCTCTCGGTCGAGGATGCCCCGCGCGACCTGCCCAAAAGCCGCGAAACCGAAGAGGCCCTGCCCCCCGATCTCGCCCGCGCGCTGGCCGATATCGGGTTGCGCTAAACCGCGGCCTCTACGCCCAGCTGTTTTGCCAATTCGGCCAATGTGGCCCGTGTTCCCGCATCCCATTCGGCCCCGCGCGCCGCAAAAAGCGTGGCTTGTGAGGCATGGATCGGCCCGTCCGACAGGATCTTCAGATGGTTCGCGCGCAAAGTTTCCCCCGAAGAGGTGATATCGGCAATCGCCTCGGCGGTCAGGTTTTTCACCGTGCCCTCGGTCGCACCCTGACTGTCAACCAGCTGATAATCGGCAACCCCCTGCGCGGTCAGATAGTCGCGCACAAGCCGGTGATATTTCGTCGCAATCCGCAGCCGGAACCCGTGTTCGGCCCGAAAAGCCGCCGCCGCCGCATCCAGATCATCGACGGTATCGACATCGATCCATGCGGTCGGCACCGCGATAATCAGATCGGCATGGCCAAAGCCCAGAGGTGCGACCTCAACCACCTGCGCCGACCAATCGGCCAGCTTGTCACGCACCAGATCCGATCCGGTCACACCCAGATGGATACGCCCCGCCGACAGCTCTCGGGGGATCTCGCCGGCCGAGAGCAACACCAGCTCGACCCCGTCCACACCCTCAACGGCCCCCGCATATTCACGGTCAGAGCCAGAGCGCCCCATGATCACACCACGCGCGCCGAACCAGTCAAAGGTCTTTTCCATCAGCCGCCCCTTGGACGGCACCCCGATCTTCAAGCTCATGCCAATGCCTCCCGCAGGGTTGCCAACATCGCAGGGCGGATCATGCCCCCCACCGCCGGAATAGAGCGCCCCTGCCCGAGCACCGCCGTCAGCGCATCATAGCGCCCGCCCGAGGCAACCGGCAGGCCATTGCCCTCAAAGCTGAACACAAAGCCGTCGTAATATTCCATCGACGAGCGCCCGTGGCTTGCCTCGAACGGCAGGTCCGAAGGGTTGATGCCGTGGCGTTCCAGCGCATCGAGCCGTGTGGCGAAACGGTCCACCGCCGGTTCGATCGCGGGCAGCATCGAGGTTATACCCCGCATATGCGACAGGGCCGCACGGGCCGGTGCCTGCAAGGTCAAAAGGTCATAAAGCAGGGCCGCCTCAGGCGCGGCAAGCGGCGGGGTCTGGTCATCCTCGATCAGCGCATTTGCCCGCGCTGTAATCTCGGCCTCGGAGCGCAGGCCGATCATCGGACCTGCATCCGCGATCAGCGCGGCCAGATCCCCGCTGCGCAGACGGGTCAGCATATCGTGGCGCGCTTGGGGCGCGGCCGCGCGGCCCGAAAAGCGGTCCAGCAATTTGCGAAACCGTGCGGGCCGCCAGATGTGGCGCAACAACGCGGCCTTGCGGCGCGGGCTGGTCGAAAGCCCTTTGACCGCCGCCATCAAGATCCCGATATCACCCGTTGCGGGCCGCAGGCCCAAGGGCGCAAGCAACCCGTGAAACAGCGTGAACAGCTCTGCATCCGCGGCCTCGGGGGCAGAACGGTCAAACAACTCAAACCCGACTTGCAGATACTCATTGGCACGGGTGCCCGGACGGTCCTGTTTGCGGAAAACCTCGCCCATATAGCAATAGCGCGCAGGCTCTGCCCCGTTTTGCATATGGGCCTGAACCACCGGCACCGTGAAATCGGGCCGCAGCATCATTTCACCACGCAACGGATCAGAGGTGACATAGGCGCGGGCGCGGATATCCTCGCCGTAAAGGTCCAGCAGGGTTTCGGCGGGCAGAAGCGTATCGGCCTCAACAGCGACGGCACCAGCAGATTTGAAGGAGGCAAAGAGGGTTTCGGCCTCGGCCCTTATGGCGGCGCGATCTGTCATTGGGCAAGCATCTTTTGAACTTCGGAAACCAGATCGGCCAACGGAATTTCGACCTGCGCAGGGCGGTCTTTCCATTCCTCCAGCGTGGCGTTTTCGGCGATCTTTGCGCCAAGGATCAGGTCCTTGAGGACAACAACACCCTTGGCCGCCTCATCCCCGCCTTGGATCACGGCAATGGGGGAGCCGCGTTTATCGGCATATTTCAACTGGTTGCCAAAGTTCTTCGGATTGCCCAGATACATTTCCGCGCGGATACCGGCGCGGCGCAAATCGCCCACCATCGCCATGTAATCGGCCAACCGGTCGCGGTCCATCACGGTCACGACCACCGGCCCCGCGGATGCATCCTCCAGCCGTCCCTTGGCGCGCAGGGCGGCCAAAAGCCGGTCCACCCCAATGGAAACACCCGTGGCAGGCACCGCTTGGCCGGTAAAGCGCTTGACCAGATCATCATAGCGTCCGCCCCCCGCGACCGAGCCGAACTGCCGCTTGCGGCCTTTCTCGTCATGGATTTCAAAGGTCAGCTCTGCCTCGAACACAGGGCCGGTGTAATAGCCAAGGCCGCGCACGATGGATGGGTCAATCTCGATCCGGTCAGGGCCATAACCTTGGGCCGACAAAAGATCCGCAATGGTTTCCAGCTCTGCCACGCCTTCCAGCCCAAGCGCGGATGCCCCGACCAATTCGCGCAAACGTGCAACGGTGGCCGCACCCGTATCGCCCTTGGCCTCCATAAAGCCCATGACCGCATCGGCCTGATCAGAGGCCAGCCCCGCGCCCTTGGTGAAATCGCCGCTCTCGTCTTTGCGGCCCTCACCCAACAGCGCGCGCACGCCGTCCGGGCCAAGGCGGTCCAGCTTGTCGATGGCGCGCAAAACGATGCCGCGTTCCTCTTCGAACTTGGAGGGGTCGGCAGGGTCCAGAACACCCGCAACCTCCATCACGCCGTTCAGCACTTTGCGGTTGTTGACGCGCACGATGTAGTCGCCACGCTCAATCCCCACGGCCTCCAGCGCGTCCGAGAGCATGGCGCAAATCTCGGCATCGGCGGCGACAGAGGGCGCGCCCACAGTATCGGCATCGCATTGATAGAACTGACGGAACCGACCGGGGCCGGGCTTTTCGTTGCGCCAAACCGGGCCAAAGGCATAGCGGCGGTAAGGGGTAGGCAGGTCGTTGCGAAACTGCGCGGCAACGCGGGCCAAAGGCGCGGTCAGGTCATAACGCAGCGCCAGCCAGTCGCCCTCTTCCTCTTGCCAGCCGAAAACACCTGCGTTGGGGCGGTCGACATCGGGCAGGAACTTGCCCAAAGCCTCTACCGTTTCCACCGCGCTGGTTTCCAGCGGGTCAAAGCCGTAACGCTCATAGACCTCGGAGATTTTCGCCAGCATATCGCGGCGTTCGATCACATCCGCGCCGAAATAATCGCGAAAGCCTTTTGGCGTTTCGGCGCGTGGTTTGCGGGGTTGTTTAACTTTGGCCATCGGGAAACCCTTTGCAGCTTGTCGTCGGGCGGTGTAGCGGATGGGGACAGGCGCGGCAAGCAAGGGATGCATATGCCAGAACAGAATGACGATAGAATAAACGCTATGGAAGAGCGGATGGCCCATCTGATCCGTACCGTGGATGAGCTTTCCGACATCGTGGCCAAACAGGCCAATGAGATCGACCGGCTGACCCGCCGCATGGCGATGATGGCCGAACGGATGGAGGCCCCCGATGAGGGCGGCGCCGTCTTTACCGACCAGCGCCCGCCGCATTGGTAGGCTAGATCTCCTCGACCATCACCACGCCGCCAACCGCCTTGAGCGCGCCTTTGATCTGGGGCGAGATCGGGTATTCGGCGGGGAGCTCTAGGTCGATCTCTTGCCCCGTGGCGGTATCGGGAACGCAGATCATGACCGGACTTTGGTTGCGCCCGCCATCCTTGCCACACGGGCCAGCAGGGCGGCGACGGCGCTTGCGGCCTCGGCCTTGTCGATATGGATGCGGATCGCGCTGCCGCTTGCCTCGGCGGCGACCTGATCGATTGGTTGCGCGCCTCGGGCCAGCAGTTTCAGGGTCTCGCCCTCCAGCGTCACCTCTACCGTCAGCACCACATTCATCCCCGGTTCCAGCACATCGCGCGCGGCCTCTAGCGTGTCGGAGAACACCGTCACCTCATAAAGGCCGGTCGGATCGGACAGTTGCACAAAGGCAAAGCGGTTGCCCCGCGCGGATTTGCGTTCCTGCTTGGCACTGACAGAGCCTGCAATCTTGGCCACCATCGCACCATCTGCCGCCTTGGCGGTGATCTCGGTCAGGGTGGATACCCCTTTGCGTTTCAGCGGCGCCATATAGTCATCCAGCGGGTGGCCCGAAAGATAGAAACCGATCGCCTTATGTTCCTCGGTCAACCGTTCCACCGGCAGCCAGTCATCGCGCGAGCCTAAACGCGGTTCGGGCACATCCTCACCCGCGTCCCCAAAAAGGCTGACCTGATTAGAGGTTTTCGCCTCATGGATCGCGGCGGAATAGGCGGCCAGACTGTCCAGCGCCTCAAACACGCGGGCACGGTTCGGGTCGAGATTGTCAAAGGCACCGGCGCGCGCCAGCATTTCGAGGGGCCGCTTGCCGATCCGTTTCAGATCGACACGTCGCGCCAGATCGAACAAAGAGGCATAGGGCTTTTCGCCCTCATCGGTCTGACGGCCCGCGACAATCATCTTCATCGCCTCGACGCCCACGTTTTTCAACGCGCCCAAGGCATAGATCAAGGCCCCGTCGCGCACGGTAAAGGTGGCAAGCGAGGCGTTGACACAAGGGGCCACGGTCTTGATCCCCAGCCGGTCCACCTCACGCTTATAAACCGCAAGCTTGTCGGTCAGATGCATATCGCAGTTCATCACACCGGCCATGAATTCAACCGGGTAATTCGCCTTCAGATAGCCGGTTTGATAGCTGACCACCGCATAGGCCGCCGCGTGGGATTTATTGAACCCGTAGTTGGCGAATTTCTCCAGCAGGTCGAAAACCTCACCGGCCTTTTTCGCGTCGATATTATGCGTGGCCTTGGCGCCCTCGATAAACTTGGGGCGTTCCTTGGCCATCTCTTCGGCGATCTTTTTCCCCATCGCCCGACGCAACAAGTCCGCACCGCCCAGCGAATAGCCCGCCATGACCTGTGCGATCTGCATAACCTGTTCCTGGTAAACGATAATCCCTTGGGTCTCGGCCAAAAGATGGTCAATGGTGGGATGCACGGATTCGATTTCCCGCAGCCCGTTCTTGACCTCACAATAGACCGGAATATTTTCCATCGGGCCGGGACGGTAGAGCGCCACCAGCGCCACGATATCCTCGATACAGGTGGGCTTCATACGCCGCAGCGCATCCATCATCCCGCTACTTTCCACCTGAAACACCGCGACCGTCTTGGCGGCGGCGTAAAGCTGATAGGTTTTTTCGTCGTCCAAAGGGATCAACGAGATATCAATATCAATCCCGCGCAGCCGCAGCAAATCCAGCGCCGACTGGATCACCGTCAGTGTTTTAAGGCCCAAGAAGTCGAATTTGACCAGCCCCGCCGCCTCAACCCATTTCATGTTGAACTGGGTCGCGGGCATATCGGATTTCGGATCCTGATAGAGCGGTACCAATTCGTCCAAGGGCCGGTCACCGATCACCACCCCCGCCGCGTGGGTCGAGGCGTTGCGCAACAGCCCTTCAAGCTGTTGACCGTAGTTGAGCAACCTCTCGACCACCTCTTCCTTGGCGGCCTCACGCAGGCGCGGCTCATCCGCCAACGCCTTGGTGATCGACACGGGTTTCACCCCCTCGACGGGGATCATCTTGGACAGGCGGTCCACCTGCATATAGGACATTTGCAAAACACGGCCGACATCGCGCACCGCCGCCTTGGACAAAAGCGCACCGAATGTGATGATCTGCCCGACCTTGTCGCGGCCGTATTTCTCTTGCACGTAGTGGATCACCTCCTCACGGCGATCCATGCAAAAGTCGATGTCGAAGTCGGGCATGGAAACCCGTTCGGGGTTCAAAAAACGTTCAAAAAGCAAGGAATAGCGCAGCGGGTCCAGATCGGTGATCGTCAAGGCATAGGCCACCAATGACCCCGCCCCCGACCCACGCCCCGGCCCGACTGGAATGCCCTGATCCTTGGCCCATTTGATAAAATCCGCCACGATCAGGAAGTAACCGGGGAACTGCATCCCGATGATGATATCCAGCTCAAAATCCAGCCGTGCCTGATACTCCTCAACGCTGACCGCATGGGGAATGACCGCCAGCCGCGCCTTGAGGCCCTCATTGGCCTGACGGCGCAGCTCGTTGACCTCATCATCGGCGAACTTGGGCAGGATCGGCGCATGTTTGGCCACTTTGAACGCACAGCGCCGCGCAATTTCAACCGTATTTTCAAGCGCCTCGGGCAGATCGGCAAAAAGCGTCGCCATCTCTGCCTCGGATTTGAGGTAATGCTGCGGGGTCAGGCGGCGGCGCGGTTGTTGCTGGTCGACATAGGCCCCATCCGCGATACACAGCAAGGCGTCATGCGCCTCATACATCGTCGCTTTGGGGAAATAGACATCATTGGTCGCAACCAAAGGCAGGCCCATGGCATAGGCCATTTCGACAAAGCCGCGCTCGCTGCTGCGCTCACCTTCGGTCAACTGGCCGCCCGCGCCGGGGTGGCGTTGCAACTCCACATAAAGCCGGTCCGGATAGGCCGCCGCCAGACGCGTCATCAGGGCTTTGGCCTTGGCATTTTGCGCGGTTTGCAACAGCTTGCCCACCGGCCCCTCGGCACCGCCCGTCAAACAGATCAGCCCCTCGGAATGCGCCTCTAAATCTTCCAGCGTGACCTGCGGCAACTGCCCACCCGTATCGACATAAAGGCAGCTGTTCAGCTTCATCAGGTTGCGATAGCCGACCTCGTTCTGGGCCAGCAAAACCACCGGCGCGGGGTTGCGCGGCTTTTCCCCCGGCTGTGGTGGATCATAGGCCACCGAGACCTGACAGCCGATGATCGGCTGCAAGCCCGCCCCCGCCGCAATCGTCGAAAACTCCAGTGCCGCGAACATATTGTTCGTATCGGTGACGGCCACCGCGGGCATCTGCTGCTCGGCGCAAAGCTTGATAAGCTGTTTAAGCGGCACGGCCCCTTCGAGAAGGGAATATTCCGTATGGGTGCGAAGATGTATGAATCGGGGTGCTGACATAAGACCAAGCCTAGCCCAGCCCGCAGCCCGGCGAAAGCGCAACAAGCGCGGCCAGACTAAAATTCAAATTAGAATTCATGTGCATGGTGCAGAATAAATTTGCTATTTTGTCGCACCGCGGCTTTGATACCTAAATACCCAAGGGCGCGTAATCTGCTTTACCCCGCATCGGGCAGACACGCATTGACCCAAGACGCACAGACCGCGGCGGATAATAACATGACGGAAATCGCGTTTCATCTGAACGGAGCGCCGGTTCGCATTTCGGCAAGCTCTCCGACGCTGACCCTGTTGGAATGGCTGCGAGAGACCCGCGGATTGACAGGCACCAAAGAGGGCTGCAACGAGGGCGATTGCGGTGCCTGTACGGTCATGGTCAGCGATGCCGATGGCCCCAAGGCGCTGAACGCCTGCATTTTGTTCCTGCCGCAACTGCACGGCAAATCGGTCCGCACGGTTGAGGGGCTTACCGCCCCCGATGGCACCCCCCACCCCGCCCAAGAGGCGATGGTCGCCCATCACGGATCACAATGCGGCTTTTGCACCCCCGGTTTTGTCGTCGCCATGGCCACGGCCCATGCGCAAGGGCGCAGCGATCACGATACTGCACTGGCGGGCAATCTTTGCCGTTGTACCGGATACGCCCCGATCATCCGCGCCGCCCAAGCGGTTGAGGATGCGCCCGTTCCCGAATGGCTTCGCGCCGAGATGGGCGTGGCGTCCCGTGCCACCGCCGAAGGCTCTACCCTGCGGCCCGCAACCAGCAATGATTTGGCCGAATGGTACGTCCAAAACCCCGATGCCACCTTGATCGCAGGGGCCACCGATGTCGGCCTTTGGGTCACCAAACAATTGCGCGATCTGGCCCCTGTGGCCTTTTTGGGTGGCATCAAGGACCTGCAACAGATCACCGCCGAGGGTCACAGTTTACGCGTGGGCGCGGGCGTCACAATCAACGATCTGATGGGGGCCGTCGCCGCCAAGCTGCCCTCTTTTGCCGAACTTCTGCGCCGTTATGCCAGCGATCAGGTGCGCAACGCGGCGACGATCGGCGGCAATATCGCCAATGGCTCCCCCATCGGGGACGGGCCGCCGGCGCTGATCGCGCTCGGGGCCGGTTTGCACCTGCGCAAAGGCGACACGCGCCGCGAGATTCCCTTGGAGGATTTCTTTATCGAATACGGCAAGCAGGATCGCCAAAAGGGGGAATTTGTCGAGGCTGTGACCTTCCCCACCGATGCGCCGAACCTGCGCTGCTACAAGCTGTCGAAACGGTTCGATCAGGATATCTCGGCGGTGTGCGGCTGTTTCAATGTCACCCTTGAAAATGGCAAGGTCAGTGCCGCCCGCATCGCCTTTGGCGGCATGGCAGGCACCCCCAAACGCGCCAAGGGGGCCGAGGCCGCCCTGATCGGTCAACCGTGGAGCATGGAAACCGCACAATCCGCCCGCAAAGCGTTGGCCCATGATTTCGAACCCCTCAGCGATATGCGCGCCTCGGCGGCTTACCGGTCTGCGGCGGCGGGCAATATGATGATCCGTTATTTCCACGACCTTTCGGGCCTGCCCGTGAACCTGCTGGAGGTGGCGCCATGAGCATCGGATCCGCCCTTCCCCATGACGCGGCCCCTTTGCATGTGACGGGCAGCGCGCGCTATGTCGATGATATCCCGCTGCCTGCGGGGGCATTGCATCTGGCCTTTGGCCTGTCCTCCATCGCGCATGGTGACATTACAACGCTCGATCTGTCGGCGGTGCGGACCGCGGATGGGGTCGTGGCGGTCTATAGCGCCTGTGATTTCGACGAGGTGCCGGATTGCTCTCCCTCCGCCCATGATGAGCCGCTTTTGGCCACGGGGTGCGTGCATTACATTGGCCAGCCGGTATTTCTGGTGGTCGCCACCAGCCATCTGGCGGCGCGCAAGGCCGCGCGGCTGGCCGTGGTGGAATACGCCCCCCTGCCCGCCATCCTGACGGTGGATGAGGCCCTCGCCGCCGATGCCTATTTTGAGGACGGGCCGGTGATCTGGTCCAAGGGCGATGCCAATACCGCCATCGCCGCCGCCCCCCGTCAGGTCGAAGGCGAGATGGAGGTCGGCGGGCAAGAGCATTTTTATCTTGAGGGGCAGGTCGCCGCCGCGCTCCCGCAAGAGGGCGGGGATATGTTGATCCACTCCTCTACCCAGCACCCGACCGAGATCCAGCACAAGGTTGCCCACGCCCTGCACCGCCCCATGCATGCCGTGCGTGTGGAAACGCGCCGTATGGGTGGCGGCTTTGGCGGCAAGGAAAGCCAGGGCAACGCGCTGGCCATCGCCTGTGCCGTTGCGGCGGACCGGCTGGGGCGGCCCTGCAAAATGCGTTACGACCGTGATGATGACATGATGATCACCGGCAAGCGTCATGATCTGCGCATCCGTTACCGTGCGGGGTTTGATGCCTCGGGCCGAGTGACGGGGGTGGAATTTACGCATCTGTTCCGGTGCGGGTGGGCGCTTGATCTGTCGATCCCTGTGGCCGATCGCGCGATGCTGCATTCGGACAATTGCTATCACCTGACGGATGTGCGGCTGGAAAGCCACCGCCTGCGCACCAATACCCAAAGCGCCACCGCCTTTCGCGGGTTTGGCGGGCCGCAAGGCATGATCGGGATTGAACGGGTGATGGATCACATCGCCTTTGATCTGGGGCTGGACCCTCTGGCCGTGCGGCGCGCGAATTTTTATGACCCCCAGCCTGCAATCCCGCAAACCACCCCGTATCATATGCCGGTTGAGGATTTCATCGGTGATCAGATTGTGGCCAAGCTGGAGGAAACCTCAGGCTACGCCGCGCGCAAGGTCGCGACTGCCGAATGGAACGCCAACAGCCCGATCCTGAAACGCGGGATTGCCCTGACGCCGGTAAAGTTCGGGATTTCCTTTACGCTGACGCATCTAAATCAGGCCGGCGCTTTGGTGCATGTCTATCAGGACGGCTCTATCCATCTGAACCACGGCGGGACCGAGATGGGCCAAGGCCTGTTCCAAAAGGTAGCACAGGTGGCGGCCGGCGTGTTTGGCGTGGGGATGGATGCGGTCAAGATCACCGCGACCGATACCGCCAAGGTGCCCAATACCAGCGCGACGGCGGCCTCTTCCGGGTCTGACCTGAACGGGATGGCGGCACGGGCGGCCTGTATCACCATCCGCGACCGGATGGCGGCGTTTTTGGCACAACGCCATCAGGCCGCACCCGAAGACGTGCAGTTCACCGATGGCCGCGTGGTCATTGGTGCGGCTGACTACAGCTTTGCCGAGGCGGCGGCACTGGCCTATGGCGGGCGCGTGTCGCTGTCCTCTACCGGGTTTTATGCAACGCCCAAAATCACATGGGATCGCACCAAGGGCAGCGGACGACCCTTCCTTTACTTTGCTTACGGGGCCGCGGTGACCGAGGTGGTCGTGGACACGCTAACAGGTGAGAACCGGATTTTGCGCGCCGATCTACTGCATGATACGGGGGCCAGCCTGAACCCCGCGCTCGATATCGGGCAGGTCGAGGGGGCCTATGTCCAAGGTGCCGGCTGGCTGACGATGGAGGAGCTGGTCTGGGATGCCAAAGGCGCGCTGCGCACCCATGCCCCCAGCACCTATAAAATCCCCGCCTGTTCGGATCGCCCGCCCACGTTCAACGTCGCCCTGTGGAACCGCCCCAACCATGAGGATACCGTTGGCCGCTCCAAGGCCGTGGGGGAACCCCCCTTCATGCTGGGGATTTCGGCGCTGATGGCGCTCTCGGATGCGGTGGCGGCCTGTGGGGATAGCACGCGCTATCCGGCCCTTGATGCGCCTGCCACACCGGAACGGGTGCTGGCCGCCATCGATCGGCAACGCAATGTCTGATGCGGGGTCTGATGCGGGGTTTGATACGGCTGCGCTCCGCTCTGCGGTGATGGCCCATGGCAAGGTGGCGCGGGTGGTGATTGCAAGTGTTGCCGGATCATCACCACGCGAAACCGGGGCGGCGATGCTGGTTTGGGCGGATGGCCAGTCGGGCAGCATCGGGGGCGGCGCGCTGGAATGGCAAGCCATGAAACGTGCCCGTGCCATGCTGGACGGGCAGGAAACCAGACGGCTTGACGTTGAGCCGCTTGGCCCCAAACTGGGCCAATGCTGCGGCGGGATGGTGACCTTGCTGACCGAGGTATTCGACACCACCGCCCTAAATGCCCTGCCCGATGATATCTTTGCCCGCCCCGTTTCGGGCAAGGACATGCCCCTTGCGGTGTCACGCCTGCTGGCGCAATCGCGCAGTCAGGGTCAGCGGCCAAAATCCGGCATGGTGCAAGGCTGGATGGTGGAACCCGTCGCCAAACCCGCACGTCAGATCTGGATCTGGGGGGCGGGGCATGTCGGGCGCGCGATTGTGGCCATACTTGCGCCCCTGTCCGATCTGGCGATCACCTGGGTTGATGTGGATGCCGCGCGCTTTCCCGATGATACCCCCGAGGGTGTTACCACAATCCCCACCCCCCAGCCCGCCGTTCTGGCCGCCCATGCCCCAACAGGGGCCGAGCATCTGATCCTGACCTATTCGCATGCGCTGGACCTCGCGCTTTGCCACGCCACGCTGACACGCGGTTTTGCCCGCTGCGGGGTGATCGGGTCCAAAACCAAATGGGCGCGCTTTCGGGCGCGGCTGGCGGCGCTGGGGCACAGTCCCGCGGCCATCGCCCGTATCGATTGCCCCATCGGCGACCCGAACCTTGGAAAGCACCCGCAGATGATTGCCATCGGGGTCGCCTCTGACATATTACGACCAAAGAAAAACGCGTCACGACAGGAGAACGCGGGATGACGACAGGGACAGAGCTTTTGCGTATCGACGGGGTGACCAAGGCCTATCCAGGCGTGGTGGCCAATGACAATGTGTCTTTTGCCATCCAGACCGGCGAGGTACACGCGCTCTTGGGTGAAAACGGTGCCGGGAAATCAACGCTGGTCAAGATGATCTATGGTCTGGTCAAGCCTGACAGCGGCACCATGCGGCTGCACGGGCAACCCTATGCGCCATCCCAACCCAGTGCGGCCCGAACCGCCGGCGTGGCCATGGTTTTCCAGCATTTCAGCCTGTTTGAGGCCCTAAACGTGGCAGAAAACGTGGCCCTTGGCATGGAAAATCCGCCCCCCATGCGCGAACTCGCCGCCCGCATCAAATCGGTGTCCGAGGAATACGGCCTGCCGCTGGACCCTGCGCGGATGGTCGGTGACCTCTCGGCCGGTGAACGTCAACGGGTTGAGATCGTGCGCTGTCTGCTCCAGGACCCCAAGCTGTTGATCATGGACGAACCCACCTCGGTCCTGACCCCGCAAGAGGTCGACATCCTGTTCAAGACCCTGCGGCAACTGGCGGCTGAGGGCACGGCGATCCTTTATATCAGCCACAAGCTGGAGGAAATCCGCGCGCTTTGCGATGAGGCAACGATTTTGCGACGCGGCAAGGTTGTGGGCACCTGCACTCCGCGCGATGTCTCGGCCAAGGAGATGGCAGAGCTGATGGTGGGTGCAGTTTTGACCCCGCCCGCCCGTGCCGCAAGCCGCGACTGGGGCGATGCCACCCCCGCGCTTGAGGTAACGGGGCTCAGCGCGCCCTCGCCGATTCCCTTTGGGACATCCCTCAAGGATATCAGCTTTTCGGTGGACCGTGGCGAGGTTCTGGGCATCGCCGGGGTTGCGGGCAACGGACAAGATGAGTTGCTCTTGGCGCTCTCGGGTGAGTTGCGCGGTGCGGCGGGCATGGTGAAACATAAGGGCGCGCCAATCGGTGACACGGGCCCCAACGCGCGCCGCGCCATGGGTTTTGTCGCCGCCCCAGAGGACCGGCTTGGCCATGCCGCCGCCCCGGATATGAGCCTTGTGGAAAACGCGCTTTTGTCGGGTACGATACGCAAGGGGCTGACCCGCAAAGGGTTTATCAACTGGGGTGCAACCAAAGCATGGGCCGCCGAGATCGTCGCGCAATATGATGTGCGCACGCCCGGCACCTGGGTCGCGGCCCGCGCGCTTTCGGGCGGCAATTTGCAGAAATTCCTGATGGGCCGCGAGTTGAGCCAAGCCCCCGAGGTGGTCATCATCAACCAGCCCACTTGGGGCGTTGATGCCGCCGCCGCCGCCTTTATCCGCCAAGAGATTTTGAACCGCGCAAGCGATGGCGCCGCCGTGGTTGTCATTTCGCAGGACCTCGATGATTTGCTTGTTGTCTCTGACCGTTTCGCCGCCCTGAACGAGGGTCGGCTGACCCCGCCACGCCCGACCAAAGGGCTGACGGTTGAGGAAATCGGCCTGATGATGGGCGGCGCACATGGGATGGAGGTGGCCCACAATGGCTAAATCAAACCACCTCACCCGATCCGAACCACAAAAAGGGCGCCACCATGTTCACGCTTGAAAAACGCCCCTCGCCGTCGCAATTCTGGATATGGGCCACACCCGTTCTCGCGGTCGCGCTGACCATGCTTGCGGGGGGCGGGCTGTTTGCGCTTTTGGGGAAAAATCCGGTCGATGCGATCCGCACCATCTTTTGGGACCCGCTCTTTGGCGAGTTTGCCTTTTATTTGCGCGGGCAGTTGCTGGTAAAGGCCGGGCCGCTGATCTTGATCGCCGTGGGTCTTAGCCTCGGATTTCGGGCCGGCATCTGGAATATCGGGGCCGAGGGGCAATATATCATGGGCGCGATCTTTGGCGCCGGTGTCGGCCTTGCCATGTTCCCGACCGAGAGCCGCTGGATCTTTCCGGTGATGATC
This sequence comes from Pseudorhodobacter aquimaris, assembly GCF_001202025.1. Lineage (GTDB taxonomy): Bacteria > Pseudomonadota > Alphaproteobacteria > Rhodobacterales > Rhodobacteraceae > Pseudorhodobacter > Pseudorhodobacter aquimaris. Next base: position 4,155 of record NZ_LGHS01000048.1, on the reverse strand, counting down.
GTGGCGGGCGCTTTCGGCGGCTGGCTTTGGGCGATGATCCCCGCGATTTTGAAGACCCGTTTCAACACCAATGAGATTTTGGTCTCTTTGATGCTGGTCTATGTGGCGCAAACCATTCTGTCCAAGGCCGCGACAGGGTTCTTGCGCAATCCCGAAGGTATGGGCTTTCCCGGCAGCCGCAATTTTTCTAGTTTCCCCGCCGCCCGCAATACCGATCTGATCGCAGGGTCGGGGATGCATTGGGGTGTGGTTGCGGCCTTTATCACCGTGATCGCGGCCTATGTGTTGTTGCAACGTCATATCCTCGGGTTCCAGATCAAGCTGGCGGGGCAAGCGCCCCGTGCGGCGCGTTTTGCCGGTGTCGCCCCGACCCGTCTGGTGGTTATGTGCCTCGGGATTTCGGGCGCTTTGGCAGGGCTTGCCGGTATGTTCGAGGTCACCGGCCCTGCAGGGCAGGTCACCATCGATTTCGCCTCTGGCTACGGGTTCACCGCGATCATCGTAGCCTTTCTGGGCCGGTTGAACCCCTTGGGGATCTTGCTGGCCGGTCTGGTCATGGCGCTGACCTATGTCGGCGGTGAGATGGCATCGACCAACCTTGGTCTGCCATCGGCCGCGATACAGGCGTTTCAGGGGATGCTTTTGTTTTTCCTCTTGGCGGTGGACCTGCTGTCAAATTACCGTATCCGATTTCTCAAGGGGAGGGCCGTCTGATGGACCTGAGCAGTATCAACCCCGCCGTTCTGATCGCATCGCTTATGGTGGCGGCGGTGCCGATCATGCTGGCCGCGATTGGGGAATTGGTCGTGGAAAAATCCGGTGTGTTGAACCTTGGTGTCGAGGGGATGATGATCATCGGCGCGATTTGCGGGTTCATCACCGCCGTTGAAACCGGAAGCCCGTTTTTGGGGTTTATCGGCGGGGCCGTGGGCGCGGCGGTGCTTAGCCTGATATTTGCCCTTTTGACCCAAGTGTTGCAGGCCAATCAGGTGGCAACAGGCCTTGCGTTGACGCTTTTTGGTTTGGGATTGTCCAGCTTGATGGGCCAAGGTTATGTCGGGATCAAGCCACCGGCCACGGGCATGGTGCCCTTCGGGCCGCTGGCCGATATTCCGGTGCTGGGGCGGGTGCTGTTTCGCCATGATCCGATGGTCTATATCTCCATTGGCATCATTGCAGCGGTCTGGGCCACGCTCAAATTCACCCGCATGGGGTTGATCATCCGCGCCGTGGGCGAGAGCCATGACGCCGCCCATGCACTCGGCTATAAGGTCACCCGCATCCGCGTATTGGCGATCCTGTTCGGGGGGGCGATGGCGGGCCTTGGCGGCGCATATCTAAGCCTGATCCGCGTGCCGCAATGGACCGATGGTGTGACCGCGGGGGCGGGCTGGATCGCGCTGGCGATTGTGGTTTTTGCAAGCTGGCGGCCATGGCGCGTGCTGATCGGGGCCTATCTGTTTGGCGGAATCTCGGTGCTACAGCTGAATTTACAGGTTGCCAATGTTCCGATCCCGCCGGAATACTTGTCGATGTCACCCTATGTGATAACGATCATCGTGCTGGTGATCATGTCATCGGGTCGGGGCCGTGCCGCGCTAAATGCACCCGCCGCCCTTGGCCAGAATTTCCACGCTGCACGTTAAGCTGTGCGGCCAATATCTAATCGGGCCGAAAACAAGCCCTTCCAACCAGGAGACGACAATGAATCGTAGAACTTTGATGGCAAGTGCCGCAATTGGCCTGACGCTCGCCTTTGGCGGCACGGCCCACGCTCAGGGGATGGACAAGGTCAAGGCCTGTTTCGTCTATGTCGGCCCTGTGGGCGATGGCGGTTGGACCTATCAGCACGAGCAAGGCCGCCTGGCCCTGCAAGCTGAATTTGGCGATAAGGTGGATGCCAGCACCTACCAGGAAAACGTGCCCGAAGGTGCGGATGCCGCCCGTGTGTTGACACAGATGGCGCTTGGCGGTTGCAACATCATCTTCACCACCTCTTTCGGCTTTATGGACGCCACCAATGAGGTTGCGGGCAAATTCCCGAATGTGAAGTTTGAACATGCCACCGGCTTCAAGCGTGACCATGAAAACGTATCCTCCTACAACGCCCGTTTCTATGAAGGGCGCGCGGTGCAGGGCGTGATCGCCGGCATGATGACCGAATCAAACAAGATCGGTTATATCGGCTCTTTCCCGATTCCCGAGGTTATCATGGGCATCAACGCCTATTACCTCGCCGCCAAAGAGGTGAACCCCGATGTCGAGCTTTCGGTGGTCTGGGCCTATACATGGTTTGATCCCGCCAAAGAGGCCGATGCCGCCAAAGCCATGATCGAGCAAGGCGTGGATGTCGTCGCCGCCCATACCGATTCCACCGCCCCCCTGGCCGAAGCGGCCAAGACCCCCGGTGTGATCGGCTTTGGTCAGGCTTCGGATATGACGGCCTATAAGCCAAGCCCGCGTGTCTCCTCGATCATCGACAACTGGGCGCCCTATTATATAGAGCGGGTCGGCCAATTGCTGGATGGCACCTATGAGCAGGCCGATACTTGGGCCGGCATCAAGGATGGCGAAGTGGAAATCGGTGAAATCACCGAGGCCGTCCCTGCCGAGGTCAAAGCTGCCGCCGAGAAAATGCGCGATGATATCGCCGCCGGCACACATCACCCCTTTACCGGCCCGATCAACAAAAAAGACGGCACCGTCTGGCTGGCCGAGGGTGAAACCGCACCTGACGGGGATCTGCTTGGCATGAGCTTCTTTGTCGAAGGTATCACGGCCGATATTCCGAAATAATAAGCGTCATTTATACCCCTGACTGACAATATCCCGTGTATGGACGCCCCCGGGTTTGCAAGCGGCTTTTTTGACGTTGGCAACAGCACTGCGGTCGAGTTCCTTCGTGTATCCGGCCTCTGGTTGCGACCTTCAACGTCGCGGGCCCTCATGGTGAGTTCGAGGAACAGGTCCAAAACGAGAGGCCGTAGTACAAGCTACTCGGGACATTACTGGTTTTCCTATTCCTGATCTCGTCGACGCTTTGCCATGACCTCCGTTCAGAACCGCCGCACCCCAGCCTGCCTTCGCGCTCAGGCGTTGGCAGGTTTCTTGTAGACGCCGCCATGAGCCATGATCGCCCATGCCATCCGCGCCATCTTGTTCGCCAATGCGACCGCTACCAGCATTTTGGGTTTGCGCATAAGCATGCGAGCCAACCACGACCCCTCCGGCGCGCCGCTGCGCTTTTGCGTTGCTTGAATCGCCGACATGGCACCGATGATCAGCAAGCGTCTCAAATCGCGTTGCCCCATCTTCGATATCTTGCCCAGCCTTGTTTTGCCGCCCGTAGAATGCTGGCGTGGTGCTAGCCCGATCCAAGCCGCAAAGTCGCGTCCCTTGCTGAACACCTCTGGTGGTGCAGCCAGCACGGCAATTGATACAGCCGTCACCGGACCGATCCCCGGCATGGTCATCAACCTGCGCGCCACATCGTTCTGACGTGCGATTTGGCGGAGCCGCCTGGTCAGTTCATCAATGCGTTCGCTCAGCCCATCAATCATATCGAAGAACATTTGGCAGAGGCTCGTCACATCGGCTGGCAAGCGCTCGGCATTCTCAGCCACATCCCTCTCCAACCGAGGAAGATGTTGAGGGCCCTTCGGAGCAACAATCCCATGTTCTGCCAGATGCCCTCGCAGCGCATTGATTGTTTGGGTGCGCTGCCCGGTCAGCAGATCGCGGGTCTTGAGTACCATCGACTGTCCTTGTTGTGCGGTGGTCTTGGTCGCCACAAAACGCATGGTTGGCCGGGACGCTGCTTCAGCGATGGCCGCAGCGTCGTTCGCATCGTTCTTTTGCCGCTTCACGTAGGGTTTGACGTATTGCGGGGCGATCAGCTTGACATCGTGACCAAGTCCGGAAAGCTCCCGGCTCCAGTGATGCGCACCTGCACAGGCCTCCAGGGCGATGATACAGGGCTCAACCCGACCGAAAAACTCCAACACTCGGCCTCGCGGTAAAGCCTTACTAAAAACCTTCGATCCGTCCTCGGCCGCTCCATGTGCGTGAAATGAATTCTTGGCAATATCCAGCCCAACAATGCTAACCTTTTCCATGGGCGCTTCCTCCTCGTAGCAAGTTTCGACACCGCTACCT
>NZ_LGHS01000047.1 GCF_001202025.1 Pseudorhodobacter aquimaris | reverse complement strand
CCCCAAGCGAGCCTGAGGGCAAACTCTCAATCCATCTGGAAGGTGCTTTGGCGTCGCTACTTTTGCTGAGTTTAGGAGCCAAAATGCAAAAGAGCCTGAGCGCTAAATCTCAAGCTATTGATAACATTGACGAATTAGTTTTGGTTGCGGGGGTAGGATTTGAACCTACGACCTTCAGGTTATGAGCCAAAACCCTAGCGATTCCAATGGCTTATGTATCTCAACGACTTAGCCGGTAAGTCTCTGTTCTCACGCACTTTGTTACACGGCAACCGACAACATTCGACTGCATTGGGTTGCTCTGGATTTGCCCAAAACTGCATACGTCCGTTGACTCAGCGTTGACTCGAACCTCCGCGATTACAATTAATCCCAGTCGGTTCGTCGCGCAACAAATGCGAAATTACAGCTACCGATGTGCCGACAAAGCAATCATTTGCCGTCATTGCCGGGAGACGCCCCTCAATTCGGTGACAGACAGCAGGTCAGCCCAATCGGACTGAAATCTTGCCCATCAGTCACCCCATTCAGTTTTCACGAACTGCTCTATGCGCTCTACACGTTTCTTCACTTGCGTCTCATCCCAAGTCCCGGTTTTCTTGACAAGCTTGCCGACTGCCATGGTTTCCCGCAGTCCACAGCCCAGATAGGCTTCAGCTTTATCTTTCGGGGGATCGTCTTGGAGCGACGAATTCATACCGGGCGGAAGCATAATAAGATTTCCCAAGTGATGTTTAAATTCAGGATCGGCGCTTTGCGGAACAATATGCTCGATCGATTTTGAAGGCTCGACTGTCCAGATCTTGTTCCACTGAGACGCATTAATCTGTTCGCCCGCTTGTTTGGCAAGGTGCTCATCGTAACGGAAGAGAAGATACCTCAGTTCTTCAGCCCACCCCTCATAGCAGTTGTTCCAGTAGTCTTGGTCCGCAAGCAAATCATTTATTTCATAGTCATTGCCGAGTTTCTTCAACTCACTGAGAATTTCGGCGGATGATAGTTCGTTCTTATATACATCATAGGCCAACCTGACGTACTCGCCCACTTTCATTCTCGTATCGGCACCACCAAGCCCAAAGATGCGGAAGGTCACATTTTCCCATGCACCCAACAATTCTTCTTGGACCTCCTTCTCGAAACCCCGCAGCATGATCGCAATGGCGAGGAATCTGGCATGCGCGATCTTGGTCACTGCAGCTCGCCGCACGTCGGAATTCAGATCATTCACTAGGCGAACTACTTTCAACAACCACTCTGCGGATTCGACAATTGTCTTAAGTTCTCTTCCAGCGCGCTGGATCAAAGCGACAGACGCATCTTCCTCCCCCACCACACGATTAGGCCGTGAAGAGATTGAAAGAGTGCCTGCGAAACGCAACGCTTCATTGCCTAAAGCTTGTTTGAGACCGAGAATTCGGTAAATGTCTTGCCAGATTTTTCGCATCTCACGCAGGCCATCCGTGCGAGACCCGTCTTCAACGAACTCGAAGAGCGATGACATCAACTGACTCTTCGTTTTGTCGATCCATCTCACATCAAGACCACGGCTGTTGAGCACTTCGAACACCCGGTAAACAGTCGCTTCGTCAGCGAGTTCGTGATAGATCATCGACAGTCGGTTTCGTATCGTGCCAAGAAGTTCGATCAGCGTGCCCTTGCTGGCCCAGCCTGCGACGAACTCCTCACACTCTCGTACCGCATCCACAACGTTCTTATCAGAGGCTGTCGTGATTGACGTCTCATCGATTTCACCCTTGCGCAGGTAGCTGGTGAAGACGTTGCTGCTATCATGGTTTGTCTGCAAAAGAACGAGCGAGTGATCGTCGCCTTTGACGAGAAGGTCGCCGAGATCGCGTTTCGCACGTGCTTGACTCTCATTCCCGGTCTCTAAAAGTTGTTTTTCAAGCGCCTTCAAAAGAATAACGATAGTAGTAACTCTCTGCTGTCCGTCAACCAGTTCCACCGCCTGGAGTTCGTCAGCAGCAATTACCCGCTTCTCGCGAGCAAGTGCGACTACAGTCGCCATAAAATGCTCACGGCCAGAGCGGTGCGCTTCCTCAATATCGCCGAAAAGATCCTGTCTCTGGCGCTTTTGCCAAGAATAGGCTCGTTGATAGTCGGGAATTTGGAACAGCCGCCCGTCTAAGAGCTTTGCGACCGACAAATGTAAGGGACTGAGCTGCATAATGAATCTTCCATTTAGTTAACACTGCCAAGTTAATTTCGTATAGCGCAGTGGCGGGTCGTTGAGAAGCAACCTCGTGAGAATACTCGGCTGAACTCTATGCTTTACTTACGCAGTGACCGTGGGCGGGCAGCTCTGTGCGAACGGCAACAATGGGCCAGTCGTGATAGTTGTCGCCGAACCCCACCACTGCAGTACAAAAAGGGACCGGCACGAGCCTGCGTTTCTATTTGCCGGTTTATGCCACCCTGCCACCCCCTCTGGCGATGTTTGAGTTGAACTGCAGCGCGGATCACGCCTGTGTCACGTCAGCAAAGGGGTGGTCGATCATGGCGCAAAGAGAAAAACTTACCGAAAAACTGGTCAGGGCCGCCGAACCGCGCGCGGGAATTTACCAGGTTTTCGATGAAGATGTGCGGGGGTTCTCACTGCGCATCTTTTCATCCGGCAGTCGGCATTTCGCGCTGGATTACCGCGTCAAAGGACGCCAGCGCCGCTTCACCATTGGCAGGTGGCCGGAATGGACGGTCACGGCCGCACGCGAACAGGCCAAAGCACTGCGCCGCGTCATTGACGATGGTGGTGATCCATTGGGCGAGCGCGAAGCCGGGATAGCGGCCCCCCGCATCCCGGACCTGATCGACCGCTATATCGAAACCCATACCCCAAATCTGGCTCCGACCAACCGATCCGATCAGATTTCCATGCTGCGCAAAATGGTCCAGCCGGTCTGGAAGCACAAGCTGGTCGAGGACATCACGCTGGATGATGTTGATCGGTTGCTGAGCGACATTGCCAAAGGCCGCGCCCGCCCCTCCAAGACCAAACCCAACAATCGCGCGCGCAAGCTGCAGGGGGCAAAACCCACGCCGATCCGCGCCAATCGCACCGGCGAGGTGTTGCGCAAGATGTTCAGCCTCGCCGTTCAGTGGAAACTGCGCCCCGATAACCCCGCGATGGGGTTTCACCGGCGCATTGAGACCGAGCGCGAACGCTATCTGAGCATGGATGAGATTGATCGTCTGGCCAAGGCGCTGGGCAAAGCCGAAGACCAGCGCGCGGCCAATATCATCCGGATGTGCATGTTGACCGGCGGCCGCCTTGGCGAAGTGCGCTGCGCGCGGTTTGAACAATTCAATCTGGAATTTGCCACATGGTCCAAACCCGCCACCACCACCAAGCAGCGCAAAGTTCACCGTCTGCCAATTTCACCGGATGTGGCCGCCATCGTGCGCCAAAGGCAAACCGCCGTGTATCCGGGCTGCCCGTGGCTGTTCCCCGGCGATGTGCCCGGCCAGCCCGTCAAGGAAATCCGCCGCTTCTGGCGTCAGATCCAGACTGAAGCCGGGATTGCGGGTGTGCGCATTCATGATCTGCGCCATACCTTCGCATCGCTGCTGGTCAGCGGTGGCGCATCGTTGGAAATGATCGGAAAGCTTCTGGGGCATTCTCAGATGCGCACGACGCAGCGCTACGCGCATATGATGGACTCGCCGCTCCGGGATGGGGTCAATGCGGTCGCGGAGATGATGAAGCCGCAGCTGCGCATTGTTCAGGGCGGGCGTTGAACTCGCCCTGAACGGGCATCAACGCCGTTGATCAGACTTGGTCGTGCTTACTGCGGTTTCTTCAGAGCCCGCCAAATCGAGCTGAGCTTGCGCCGGATCTGGCTTTCATCCGGAACAGACCCATCCTTGGCATTCGCCACGAACCAATCCTGGCCTTGCGCCACAAAGTCGGCCTGCGTTTCCGGCAATCCGTACTCGAACAATCTTATCATCAGGGCTTGAAGCATCCCCTCCCAATCATGCCGCGACGACCGCCCCGGGCTGACGTGAACGCGGTGCAACGGATCGTATTCATCCTCAAAGCGCTGGGCAGATTTTGTCGTCACCATCAGATCGTGCAGTTCGATTGCCACGCCATGGGCGGGAGCCGTGATGATCTTCCATGTCGCTGTGCCCTGCGGCCGGATGCGCCAGATCATACAAGCCTTGGCTTCCGAGCGATTGCCCCAAAACAACGGCATGATGTCTTCGGCGCAGACCACCACCAATCCAATCAGCGGCTCAGTGCCGCTGCATTGGACCATTCCGACACTTGTGACGATTTCAATAATCCCCTCAGTTGCCCATCCCACAATTTCAGCAGGATCGCATCCCCAACGCGCCGCCAATTTCTCCAAAGTCCAGAACACACGTGCCGGTAAAGCCATCGCTTCATCCCTTTCAAAGGTTTCATGAGGGGTGCTGCGCGGCGGTGATTCCTGACGTGCCGACGGCACCCCGGCGGCACCGTGTCGTTGCAACTAATGGTTGTTAATGCGGCAAGAACACTCGCCGGAGTGAAAGCTGTGAAATTCGATAAAGCCTCAATAAAACAAGGGGTGGCACGAAGGGTGATTTGAATACGCCGGTTTATGCCACCCTGCCACCCCCCGTCCTCTGCTCCCCTGCACCCCGAGACGCAATTGCCCGCATTCGGGCGCAATCGGGGAAGGACACAAAGATGCTGGATACGCAGGAGATCGACAAATCAGGGCCCGACATGGACCTGCTGGAGGATTGGATCAGTCGCCATGATCTAGCGATCAGTCTCGGAGTATCCGAGGATACGCTGTGGCGGTGGGATGCAAAGCGGACCGGCCCCCAGAGCATCAAGCTCGGACGCAAGGTGTATTACCGTCGCAGCGCCGTGCGCAGTTGGCTTGAGGCCAGGGAAACGGCGCGCAAGATACCGGCGCGGGGTCGGCGATGAGCGCGCCCTTGCCGTTCGCGCGGGACCGCGCCGCCATGGATCCGGTCTGGCGTGCGGAACGTCTGGCCGAGGCCCGCGCCGTTCTGGCGGATGTGGCCCATCATCAGGACGGGCTGATCCGGCTCGCAGCCCGCGTGATCGCCAGCCATGGCGAAACGGCCAGGGAGCGCGAGGACGCCTGCGTGCTTCTCGTGGTTCTGGATGCGCGCAGCCCGCTGCGCCATCGCCATCGCTCAGACCAGGATCCGGAGTGCTCGTCATGATGCGCCGGGGAACGCCAGAGGCCGACGCGCAGCGCGCGATTGTCTCCGCCCTGCGCATCGCCCTGCCCCGCAACGCCATCGTGCACCATTGCGCCAATGAGGTGACAGAGGCCGGGCCTCGCGGTGCCAAGCGCCAGGCCATCCTCGCCGGCATGGGCGTGCATCCCGGCTTTGCCGATTTGCTCGTAATATCCGAAGGCCGTGTGCTGTTTCTGGAGGTCAAAAGCGCCAAAGGCCGTTTGCGACCCGCGCAAGACGCGTTTCGGGAGACCGTCTTGGCGCAGGGCTTTGGCTGGGCACTGGTGCGGTCCGTCGACGATGCGCTGGGCGCACTGGCCGATCATGGTTTCACCAGCCGTGTGCAGCCATCCCGGAGGATCGCGCCATGAGCCATGACGCCACCAACTGGGCGATCCAGCGCCGCGGGTTAAAGCCTGCCACCAAGATCGTTCTCTGGCATCTGTGCGACCGGCACAATCCGGACTTCGGCTGCTTCCCGACACAGGCACGGCTGGCCGAGGATGCGGAAATGTCGATCTCGGCACTTAACGCCCATCTCGCCAAGCTGGAAGAGTTGCGGCTGATCCACCGGGTTCGCACCCATGATCCGCGCACCTACAAGCGGCAGGCCACACGCTACATCCTGGGGTTTGAGAAAGGGTTTCCACAAGAGCCAACTCCGGAAACCGGAGACGGGTTTGACGGAACGGAGGAAGAACAAGGTGCCGAACCAACTCCGGAATCCGGTGATGGAGCCATCTCCGGATTTTCGGCAATCCCATCTCCTGATTTTGCCCAAAGCCATCTCCGGAATCCGGAGACTAACCTTGTAAGAGAACCTTTAAGTAAACCAGTAAAGGAGGAGGAGGACGCGGCTGCGCGCGAAATCGAGTTTGATCAGTTTTTCGCAGAGCTGCTGATGGCGCTGGGCCTCAAAGCCAACGCCACCTTGCCCGCCTGGTGGCAGGGCTGGCCCGCACGAACGCATGTGCGCCGCTGGGTCGAGGGTCTCGGATTGTCCGAAGATCGCATCATCGAGGTTGCTACCGAGAGCCGAGCCGATCATCCCGATCCGCCAGATGGGCCAAAAGCGCTGGATCGGTTCATGGAACGCGCCGCCCAGCGCGATGCGCAGACGATCACGGCCAATGCCAGCAAAGCGAAAGCCAAGCGGCAGCGCAAACGTGATGCTGGCCCACCACCGAGCGAGGATGAGCTGGCAGCCTTCTACGCCGCCAAGGTGAACTCCGACGCCTATCTGCCCCAGAACATGATCAGCGCCGCCATGTGCGGCTTGATGCTGGCACGCGGGCTGGTCACGCCAGAGCGCCTTCGCATGCGGGGGATCCGGTGAATGGCATGGTGTCACGTCCCTGGCATGGATTATCCCTCTGCGCAGGCGGCGGAGGCTTGGATATGGGCCTCGTGCTCGCCGAGCCTGGCTTTCACACCCGCGCCTTTGTCGAGTGGGAAGGCTGGCCCCAAACTGTCCTCATCGCAGCCCAGCGCGCAGGATATTTCGCACCGGCACCCATCTGGGATGATCTGCGCAGTTTCGATGCCCGACCCTTCCGAGGTGCTTTCGACATCATCCTCGCCGGATATCCCTGCCAACCCTTCAGCGCCGCTGGCAAGCGCGGCGGGGCCGATGATCCCCGCCATCTCTGGCCCGATGTTGCCCGGGTCATCGGCGAATGCCGCCCCGAATGGGTGTTCCTTGAAAACGTCCCCGGGCACGTCAGCCTCGGGCTTGAAACCGTGCTGCGAGAGCTTTGGGACATGGGTTACACGCCTGCGGCGGGCCTGTTCAGCGCGGCAGAAGTTGGCGCGCCGCACCAGCGGCTCCGGATCTTCATCCTGGCCCACACCGATGAGCCTGCATGCCGGAACGGCCAGCTACAACCCGGCGGGCAACAGCGACTTCACCCGCAAGGCGGAAGCGCTGGCGCTGGGCATCAGCAACTGGTCGACGCCGAAAGCGACAGATGGCGCGAAGGGCGGGCCGGGCCAGAGCTATGGCTCGGGCGGGATGCCACCGCTGCCACCGCAGGCAGCGCAATGGCCGACCCCGGCCGCGCAGAACTGGAAAGGGTCGAGCGAAGGCAGCATCATTCGGGCAGATGGCAAGTCCCGGATGGATATCCTGCACTATCGCGCGGAGCAGGGCTTCACCCGCCCGGCCCCGGAAATCATGCCGGATGGGCAGCGGTGCTCACATCACGCCCCGATCTCGCGCCCGCTCTGGGCTTCAATGATTGCCTCGCATGGGCGGGTCGTCTCGCGGCGCATCCTGAAAGCCCGGGCGCGGCGGCGGCTGAACCCGCTCTTCGTAGGATGGCTGATGGGTTGGCCCATCGGGCACGCGCTCTGCGCCTGCTCGGCAATGGAGTTCACCCACTGGCAGCGGCACATGCGTGGCGCTCTCTCGCAGCTGCCCATGGCCTCGGCCCCGTGGATCTGGCGACCGACGGAGGGCGATCACCGCCAGGCGCAGATGGATTTCCTTGAAGGATTGCAGCCATGAGCATGCTGGGACGGATCGGACATGCGCGTGCTGCAAAGGCAAAACGGACGCTGGGCGTGCAGGCAGTGCTGGAATGGGCGTTCCGAGTGGAAAAGGCACAGCTGGAATTGCGGCCGCCTAAGGATGTGTCCGAGGAAGGCTTCGGCTTTGGTCTCGAATACGTTCTACTCCAGCGCGCCGCGCTGGGCTGCAAGGTGGATGGTGGCCAGCACAAGATGGGCAGCTACACTCACGCAGATGCCGAGATCGTTGCCGCCACGGTCGCTGGAATGCCCGACAGTCTGGGTGGCATTCGCATGGCGATCAGCGTGGCGGAAATGGCCCGTGCCGGGATGACGCCAGACTGGATGCCCGGCGTCGTGCCGCGTTGCGTGCCGGTGGAGACCAAGAGCAACCAGCATGGCGAGCGGGCGACCACAATCGTCGTCGGCACAGAACGGGTGCTATCACGCGGCAAATGGCGCACTGTGGAGGTTCTGGCCTGCCCGGTCACGTGGCGACCGCATCCGGAGCAGATCGCATCCGCCCGGCGCGGCTATGAGGATTGGTGGCAGGCGCTGGATTGGGTGCGGGATGGGCTGATGGTGGGGCGGATGCTGCGGGAGGTCGAGGTGACGGCAGTGATGCCGAAGGTGCGGCCTTGGATCTGATTGCGGAACCGATCTCACCAGAAACCACATCTTGCCAAATGGCATTTAATATTTATATTGATGTCAAAGGAGAGAAGCCATGCAATTTGCCACGATCCATCCAACAGCCGCCCGCCCAGACCTTCCCTCCATCACGGACGAGGAGGCGGCCGCCCTTGCGCGCACCACGGTGAACCTGTTCCGCGTCTGGCAGCTCAGCGACATCGAGGCTCGAACCCTTCTTGGCGATATGGCCCAGCGCACATGGGCGCGCTGGAAAGAAGGCAGCATCGGTCGCATTGACCGTGATCTGCGGGCAAGGATGGCAATCCTTATGGGGATCCACAAAGGCCTGCGCTATCTCTTCAGCGATACTGCCCGAGGATATGACTGGATCAGAAAGCCAAACGCGGCCTTCAACGGCCAAAGCGCGCTCGACATCATGATGCGCGGCGAGATCACTGATCTGATCGATCTGCGCAGTTATCTGGACGCCGAGCGCGGCGCATGGTGACAGCGCCGGTGCGTCGCGTGATCTGGCCGCGCAGCGCCCGGATCATCCGCTCGATCTATCCGCCGATTGACCTGTTCGAGGACATCGCTGATCCTGCGGATTGGGAGGCGCTGGCCTCAGCCGAGGCCAAGTTCAACCCACGCATCCGCGACAGCATCGGCGATCTGGCAAAGGTACCGCTGGCCCGGCGCATCACTGGCCCCGGTGCCAGCTGGGTCATGGCGCCCTTCGTGCATTGCTCACCGCTGCGCCCCGGGCGGTTCACCGATGGGACGTTTGGCTTGTATTACGCGGGCGACAGCACCGAAGTGGCCATCGCCGAGACCATCCATCACCACACCAAAACCATGCTGGCGACGGACGAAGCCCCCGGCTGGACATCGCAGTTCCGCGAGTTGATCGGTTCGGTGGACGCCGACATGGATGATATCACAGGGAGGGCAGACCTGCTGGACCCCGACCACTATGGCCCCTCGCAGGTGTTCGGTGCACAGCGCCGCGCAGCAGGCTCCAACGGCATCGCTTGGCCCAGCGTCAGGTTTGCGAGCGGCAACTGCATCGCCGCGTTCTGGCCGGATGTGGTGCCAATCCCAACGCAAGGCGCGCATTTTGCCTATCACTGGAATGGAAGTGCCGTCGATTATGTGAAGAAGCTCGACACTGGCGAGGTCATGGAAGTGCGGTAAACCCAAGGCAAACCAACGTCATTCGCCCGCATTCAACAACTTTGGGCTGCAATTCGATTGTAAACTCTTTAGCTTGGCCGAAACAGCCGTCCCTTCCGAAGGTTCCATATGTCCGATTCCCTGCGTGATCTTGTCCTTGCCCTTATTCCCCAAGATGGCTCCACCATCGGCAATCGCGCCCTGATTGCCTTGCTGCGTGAAGACCAGCCGGATCTGACGGACGAAGACTATCACGCGATCCGGGATCAGTTGGTCGCCGAGGGTGTCCTTGCCAAAGGGCGCGGTCAGGGTGGCTCGGTCTCGCGGGCGGATATTGACGCCTCCATGGTACAGCAGCCCGCTAAACCCAAAGTAGCGCCCATCACATCGGCGGCCGGGTCTGGCGCCTATGCCCATGCCGACCAGGCAGTTCTGCGTCCCGATGTCGGGGTCGAGGCGCAGTTTTCGCATCGCAAGCCGCCGAAGACCTATCGCTACGATTCCAGCCTCGCGCCGGAACTGACTTGGGACGAGAACGGCGAGCGGCCGTTTGCGGAATGGCTGCTGAACCTCGTGGCGGATGCGGCCGAGAAGGGAGAGGCCACGGTTTTTGCCCAGCCGCAGGTCTGGAAGGGAACGGAGGAGCGGTTCACTTCACTGTCACAATGCGCGGCGCGGCTGCGCAGCCTGACGAAGCCATTCCTGAACTGGGCGGGTAAGGCAGAACGGCAGCAGATCAGCGTGCCGACGCTGCCCTTGTTCGTCCACGAGCGTCATTCGACGTCGGCGATCCTCGAGACGCTGAAATCGCACAAGGCGCGAGGGCAGACGCTGGACCTGTTCGGGGATCTCGACCTCGACATCGCCGACCGGCTGGACGCCTACGAGCACAAGGGCCCTTGGACCAACCGCCTGATCCTTGGCGACTCACTGCAGGTGATGAACTCGCTCACCGAGTACGAGGGAATGGGCGGTCAGGTTCAGATGATCTATTTCGACCCGCCCTATGGCGTGAAGTTCGGGTCGAACTTCCAGCCTTTTGTGCGGGATAATCGTGTGGCGCACAACTCTGACCCTCAGATGATCCGCGAGCCGGAAATGGTGAAGGCCTATCGCGACACTTGGGAATTGGGGCTGCACTCGTACCTAACCTATCTTCGGGATCGGGTGACGCTGGCAAAGGAAGTCCTGAATCCTTCGGGGTCAATTTTTCTACAGATCTCTGATGACAACATCCATCACGTTCGCGAAATCCTTGATGAGGTTTTCGGTGCCGAAAATTTCGTGTCGGCAATTGCTTTTCAGAAGACGACCTCTTCCACGTCAACGCTCATTTCCAGCATATACGACACCATTCTCTGGTATGCGCGAGACAAGGCACAGCTGAAATACAATCCTCTGTTCATGCACAAGGTGCGAGGGCAGCAAGGTGCCACAGGTTACACGCGTGTCATGCTCGCGGATAGGACAGCGGCCCCTGCAAGCCAATTCGAAGATGAAGATGGCGAACTGCAACTTCCAGAGGGAGCTGAACTCGTTGCTTTCGACAATATCACATCCCAGAATCCTGGATCACGGTATGATGTCGAATTCAATGGCAAGATATTCAGACCCGAGCCTGGATACTGGAAAACCGACGAAAACGGCATGAAAAAGCTCCTTGCTGAAGGCCGGATCACCGCGACCAAGAACTCCTTGGCTTATGTGCGAAAGTTTTCAGATTTCCCCGTATTCCCCTTGGGGAACATTTGGCAGGACACCCTCGGGCAAAACCAGTTCGGCGGCAAGAAGGTCTACGTGGTGCAAACTGCTCTGTCGGCGGTCAGACGCTGCATATTGATGGCAACCGACCCAGGTGACTTGGTGCTAGATGTGACCTGCGGCTCTGGAACCACCGCAGTAGTAGCAGAACAATGGGGGCGTCGGTGGATCACGATAGACACTTCTCGTGTTCCTATTGCGTTAGCGCGACAGCGCCTCCTTACTAGCACCTTCCCTTGGTATCGACTGAAAGAACCACAGAGAGGACCAGCTGGCGGCTTCGTCTTCGAACGGAAGCAGAATAGGAAAGGCGAAGAAATCGGCGGGTTAGTTCCGCGCATCACTCTCAAATCGATCGTGAACAACGACGACCCTGCGACCATCCAGCTTTCTGACCTGCCCTCTGAAAACAAAAAGATTACCCGGGTCTGCGGCCCATTCACCGTCGAGGCGACGATCCAGGCCGCGATGAGCATGGAAGAGGATACCGAGGGCGCCTCAGCGCAGCCGCAATCCTCAAGCCCGCGTGCCTATCTCGACCGGATGATCGAGGTGCTGCGACAGAGCAAATCGCTCAGCCTGCCCGGCAACGAGACGCTGCAACTCGACAACGTCCGCCCTCTGGCCGACCGGGAGTATTTGCACGCCGAGGCCGTGGCGAAGAACGGCAGCGAAAAAACTATCGCCATTGCCTTCGGCCCCGAGGACGGCGCCATTGGATCGGATTACGTCTTCAACGCCGCGATCGAGGCGATGCAGCAAGGCTTTGGCCAGCTGTTCCTGTTCGGCTTCGCGATCCAGGCCAAGGCGCGCGAAATTTTGCCTAAGATGAAGATAGCGACCACCTACATTGCGGTAACGCCAGATGTGGTCATGTCGGACCTGCTGAAGACGTCGAAGAACAGCGAAATCTTCTCGATCACCGGTCTTCCGGATGTTCGTCTGAAGAAGGCAGGACAGCGAGCCGATGGCACGCCACTCTATCGCGTGCAGCTCCTCGGACTCGACATCTTCCTGCCGCACCTGATGGACACGGAACACATCGACGCCGAAAACCTGCCCTGCTGGATGCTCGACGCTGATCACAATGGCATGGCATTCTATGCCAGCCAAGTGTTCTTCCCCAAGACCAGCGCCTGGGACAATCTGCAGAAATCGCTGAAGGGCCAGTTCGAGGACAGCGTATGGTCGCACCTCGCGGGGACGGTCAGCGAACCCTTCGCGCTGGGCGACAAGAAGCGGATCGCCGTAAAAGTGGTCGATGAACGCGGCAACGAGCTGATGGCGACCCGCGGCGAAGAGGATGCCATCTGATGATCGCGGCAGTAGAACAAGACGCACCCCAACCGATCCCCGAAGATCAACCGGTCATCATAAACTCGCCGTTTAGCGAACCGCAGGTTCACTG
Organism: Pseudorhodobacter aquimaris; assembly: GCF_001202025.1. Classification (GTDB taxonomy): domain Bacteria; phylum Pseudomonadota; class Alphaproteobacteria; order Rhodobacterales; family Rhodobacteraceae; genus Pseudorhodobacter; species Pseudorhodobacter aquimaris. The sequence continues at coordinate 35,820 of NZ_LGHS01000047.1, read as the reverse complement.
GAAGATCGAGAAGGCCAAGCCCCCCTTCAAGGCAGAGGGTCGTCGGCGCGCGAGCTACTTCTACCGCGTGCCGGAGCATTCCGGCCGGGGCCGCCTTGACCGCAATCAAGCGGAACTGTTCGAAAGCCAAGCAGGCGAAGAGGTCGAGCTTGAGATCGTCAATGCGATCCGCGGTCGTGTGAAGGATTGGCGGGCGGGCATCCACAGCGGTGGCGTGCCCTATGATGGCGCCTCCCCTGTTACACGGGAACTGCTGGAGCTTTGGCGCAGTGATCAGCGCATACAGAGGCTGTTCTTCGCGCAGATCGAAGCGGCTGAAACGATCATTTTCCTCGTTGAGGCAAAGGACGCCTACCGCAAAGGTGTTCCCGAAATCCCCCGCGACGAGCCCGGGTTAGAGGCAAAGGCGGCCGGTATCCGAGCCTTTATCCGTTACGCCTGCAAGATGGCGACAGGCAGCGGCAAAACGACCGTCATGGGCATGCTGGCAGCCTGGTCGATCCTGAACCGCGTTGCCTCGCCGCGCGACGACCGGTTTTCAGACACTGTACTGATCGTCTGTCCGAACGTGACGATCCGCGAGCGGTTGCAGGAACTGGACCCTGCGCTGGGCGATATCAGCCTGTATCGGACCCGGCAGCTCGTCCCGCCTCATCGTATGGAAGAGCTTCGCCGCGGCGAAGTCATGATCGCCAACTGGCATCGTCTGGCGAAAAAGGAAACGAACACCGTCAACGGCGATAGCGCCAAGGTCGTGAAAACCGGAGTCCCGGCCGAGGTCGTCAAGAACGCAGGCAAGGCCAACGAGAGCGTCGAGACGAAGTACTTCGAGTCCGATCAGGCATGGTTTAAGCGCATTAAGCGAGAATTGGGCAGCGGCAAAGGGCGGAGCGCCCATTGGCTTGTTTTCAACGACGAGTCACACCACGCCTATCGCCGAGGTGATGCGTCGACAGAAGAAAACTTGGATGAGGACAAGGATCTCGCCATCAAGAACGCCCGTGAGGCGACCATCTGGGTTGAAGCGCTGGACAGGATCAATAAGCTGGCTAGCGGTGGCCGCAGGCGAGGGATCAACCTATGTGTAGACCTTTCTGCGACGCCTTTCTACATTCAAGGATCTGGAAACGAGGTAGGTAAACCATTCCCTTGGATCGTTTCAGACTTCAGTCTCCTCGATGCCATTGAATCGGGTCTGGTGAAGATCCCTCAGTTGCCTGCTCGAGATGTATCGGGGGCAGAAGAGGCGGCGTACTTCAACATCTGGCGGTGGGTTCAGGCAAAGGCCAAGGAAGATGGTCTGGGAACCAACATCACGCCTGAAATCGTGATGAACTACGCGTCGGCGCCGATTAACCTGCTGGCACAAGAATGGTACCAACGGTTCTCGGAATGGGAGCAACTGTCCAAGCAACAGCAGAAGCACCCAGTACCACCTGTGTTCATCGTCGTCTGCCGCGACACAGCGGTTGCCAAGGAGGTCCACGGTTGGTTGGCGAATGGCAAGGACAGCTACGGCGTTGCGCCTAGCTGGTTCCGGAACGCACCTGGACAGGAAGTGACCGTCCGAATCGACTCGAAGGTGATGGCGGACATTGAGGAAGGTGGCTCGAAGGATGAGACAAAGCGCCTTCGGTTCATCCTCGACACTGTGGGCAAAGCTGCTTGGCCTGGTGGCAGGATCCCCGAAGATTGGTCGGAACTAGTCCGCAAGCACAATGACAAGGTCGCAAGCGATGACAACGACGGTTCTCTCAAGTGGATCGACGAGCGCATTCCGCCTGGTCGTGATGTACGATGCATCGTTTCCGTCGCCATGCTGGCGGAGGGGTGGGATGCAAACACCGTCACGCACATTGTAGGCCTGCGGCCATTCGGGTCACAACTCCTGTGTGAACAGGTGGTCGGTAGAGCGCTGCGCCGCAAAAGCTATGCGTTGAATGAAGAAACCCAGATGTTTGCCGAGGAAACGGCTAAGATCTTTGGGGTGCCGTTCGAGTTGATCCCCTTCAAGGTCAAACCGGTTGGTCCGCAGCCACCTCAGCCCGATCCGAACCACATTTTTTCCGTCCCCGAGAAAGCTGACTACGAGATCACCTTTCCGGTTGTGACTGGCTACCACCAAACGGGACAGTTCGATGTTCACGTCGACTGGTCCAAGGTGTCCAAGGTCACCATCGATCCGCTGAGGATCCCGCAGATGGTCGAACTCACGCCGCTGACTTCTCCGGATGGCTCACTGGCAGTTTTCGGGCCAGGCGAGCGACCAGTCCTGTCCTTGAAAGACTGGCGGGCGAGATTTCGCGATCAACAAGTCGCATTCAGGCTGGCTCGAGAGGTCTGCGCTCGCTGGCAAGCAGACAATGGTGCTGAAGCTGTCCCAGTTCAGCAGCTCTTCCCGAAGGTTGCTTTCGCATCGAAGCGTTTCCTCGACGAGAAGCTTGATCTCAAAGGTGACAGCTTGCCTAGGGACGTGCTGTTGGTCGGTGAGTACATGCAGGCCGCGATCAGCTCCCTGCTTGAAGCGATCAAGAAAGGTTCGAAGACAGGAGAGCGTGAGGTCGCGGTCATTCCCACCGGCTCTGCAGGCCGCGGAAGCACAGTGAACGTCGATTTTCACACAACCAAGCCAATCTACGCGGTCAATCGGTGCCACCTAAACGCGATGGTCGCCGATACAGAAAAGTGGGAGCAGAGCGCCGCTTTTCTTCTGGACAGCCATCCTGGCGTGAGACGGTGGGTCAAAAACGATAGGCTCGGTTTCGCTGTTCCTTACCGTCACCGTGGCGTTGTCTCACGATACATACCTGACTTCATTGTCGTTACCGACAAAGACCTGAATGTGATCATAGAGATCAAAGGACGCGTCAATGACGATGCCGATGTAAAGGCAAAGGCTGCAGAGCGCTGGGTCGAGGCGGTGAACCACACCAGCGGACACGGGACTTGGCACTATGTATTGTTGGATGATCCTGGCAGAGTAGGACTAGCGATTAATGGCTTGACGAACCAGCCGTGGGACTTGGAACAGCAGAGTGCCAACTTGCCATTGTTTAATGGCGGTCAACTCCCACACGAACTCAGGGATACACTGCTCCGTCACTTTGAGGGCATGCCGAACATGGTGAAGATCGGCCAGAATTTATTTGAACGAGCTAGGCGCGAGAACCGAAATTTTGTTCAGCTCGAGCACATCGAGGCTGCTGCACACGATGCATCGTCCGAAACAATCCAAGGCCTTTCTGTAGTTTCAGCATTGACAGACTATGAGCGTCCAATTTTGAAAATGAAGTTCTTCCCGAGTTCCGCCTCAACCGGAACCAGTGACCTCGCCGAGACATTCAAAATGATGGCCGCGTGGAAGCGAGGAAGAATCACAGAATTGGAATGGCGCAACTGGGCCAATAGCGTCGAAATCAGGTGGGAGTTCACGGAAGGGCTTGTATTTTGACTGTGAATCCGAACTCGGTTCTGGCTCTTGCGGAACTCTTAATGAAGAAATCTCCAGACTACGTCGATCTCATCTGCGCCAGCACTGAGGACGAGTTCGACAAAGCCTTTGACGCATTCATCGAAAAGGCGGTCGAGCATTTAGAGGTGAACAAAAAAAACTTTGCCCCTTTGAACGAGGAAGGTTTGTCGAGCGCATTTATTGGCCCACTTAAACTACCTGGCGTTACCGTGCTTCAAGAGGCAAACTCGAATGGCCATGTAGACATCACTGTCTCCTTGGACCACTGCACACCCATTAGAAAGAAGCTATTTGAAGCAAAAATCTATGACGGACCTATTTATCATGTCAGCGGCCTATCGCAGCTTCTTGGCCGGTACACAACCGGAAGGGAAGGAAGAGGAATCGTAATTTCTTATATTCGGAAAAAAAACATCGCGCAGCTCGTAAAATCGGTAAGGGCGATGATGGACGCGGATTTACCCTACTACCAAGAGGGACCGACGTCAGACCACACGCTTAAGTGGTCCTTCTTGTCACGCCATGCCCATTCCTGCGGAGAGACGCTCGCGGTTGCTCACGTTAGCTGCAATTTGTTTCTTGAAGGTACCGACCAATAGGTGTCCACGTGATCTTGATCCGCGCAGCAGCATTCGGCAACAAGTCTTTGGGCGCAGCCGCCAATTGATATTGATTGCATGCTCCCCCCCCCTCGGCATGGTTCCTACCCAGACCCAAACGTATGCGGGGGGGCGCAGCGCGGCATTTCGCTAGCGACTGGCTTCTTCACCGGGGAATCCACTTGGAAGCCACCCCGAGATGCACTTGAAATTAAACGTTTATATAACAGATGGTTACGGGGCAGATCATCCTCTGAAGGTGGATTCTTGACAAAAACAGTAAAATCCACCCCGTGGAATCCAGGGAAGCCACCTGAACAAGAAGCCAGACAGCGGAAGCCACCCACGGAGAAGCCTTTGAATCCACTTCCGTTTTCCGTTTGACAAAGCTGACAGAAGTACCGGTCATCATTCTGGGCCATCTGACCGAAGCCCAACGCCGGGCCTACCGGATCGCGGACAACAAGCTGACAGAACTGGGCGGCTGGGATGAGGCGCTGCTGCTGCAGGAATTGCAGGCGCTGCTGGCCGAGGATTTTGACCTCGGGCTGATCGGGATCCCCGAAGATGAACTGGACGCTTTACTGGCAGACACCGATGACCGACCGGAGATTTCTGACAATGCGGCGGACACGATCCCGGACCCGCCCGCCGAACCGATCACCCGCCCGGGCGACATTTTGGTACTGGGCAAACACCGCCTCTGCTGCGGCGATGCGACCGATCCCGCCGCCGTCGCCAAGCTGATGCAGGGGGAACAAGCGACCTTGATGTTCACCTCGCCACCCTATGCCCAGCAGCGCGATTACGGGGCGGCGAAAGAGAAGGTCGGCAATTGGGATGCGCTGATGCAGGGTGTGTTCACCGCAGCGCCGGTCACCACTGATGCGCAGCTGCTGGTCAACCTTGGCCTCGTGCATCGCGACAGTGAATGGCAACCCTATTGGGAAGGATGGGTGGAATGGATGTGCGCCTCTGGCTGGCGACGGTTTGGCTGGTATGTCTGGGATCAGGGCCCGGGCCTGCCGGGCGACTGGAACGGCCGCCTGGCGCCGTCGCACGAGTTCATTTTCCACTTCAACCGCGCGCCCCGCAAACCCCACAAGACCGTCCCGTCCAAGCACGCGGGCGAAACCCTCGGCGGCGGTGGGCTCCGCGGAGCCGACGGCACCGTCCACGCCAAAACCGGAACCGGCAACGCGATCCAGAGCCACCGCATTCCGGACTCTGTGTTCCGGACCATGCGCCACAAGGGCGGGCTGGGTGACGCCGGATCGCACCCGGCAGTGTTTCCGGTGGCTCTGGTCGAGGCGGTGCTGACGGCATTCAGCGATTCCGGCGATCTGATCTATGAGCCGTTCTGCGGCTCCGGCACTCAGCTGGTCGCCGCGGAGCGCGCTGGGCGGCGCTGTTTCGCGATGGAGCTGGACCTGGTCTACTGCGACGTGGCAGTGCGGCGGTGGGAATTGGCTACTGGGATGAGCGCGGAGCGAGCTATCTCTTCAGCCAATGGCGCTCGACCAGATATCCCAGTGAAGCGGTCATGCTAGACGCCCGGCCGCGGTACGGATTTTGCCACGCAGCCCTAACAAGCGAAGCGCTAAAGCCACCGTCTTACTTTTCGCGCGTAATTGTCGAAAGCCGGGCCAAACTGGCGGCGCATCTTGGCTTCTTCGAAGGGGATATGGACCCAATTCGCAGTCGCGAACATCAGGAAGGGCGCGACGAATATAAGAATAGCGCCGGTCGCCACAGCTACTCCGAGGCTGAGGACAACGAGGCCAAGATACACGGGGTTGCGCGAGCACCGAAAAGGTCCATCGGTGACCAGCTTGTTGTTGGTAGCCGAAGTGGGATCGATCTGAGTGCCCGCACGCCGGAACAGGATCGAGACCCAAACCGGAGCAATGAAACCGAGCACGATGAGTCCGATTCCGACGGAGGGGCTGTGTAAGAGAGGTGCGGTGGGCCACCCGGCCAGGTAGCTTGCGCCCGTCGTGATGAGCAAGAATAGGAGGGTCCATATTGGCGGCGGAAACTTCAGCATGGTCACTACCCTTTCGGAGCGACCGAAACTCTGCAGCCAGCTCGGGGGCGATTATAACGGTGTCGCCATTCAAAGCCATGTGTAACCGATAAAGGATCGTTGCCGCTATTGCGCAGATTTTAGTCCGGCTGACTGATCCGGTACACTCGCCCCCGCCTGAGGTCCTTCTCCGAGGTCACGACCAACCCCAGCTTCTTCTTTAGCGCCCCGGAAATTACCCCACGAGCGGTATGCGCCTGCCAATTTGTGGCCGCGATGATCGCCTCCATCGTGGCCCCCTCGGGAGCTTGCAGCAGCGCGATCAGCAGCGCCTGCTTGGTCCCTGCACGAGGGGTTGGCGGCTTGGGCGCTGGCGCGATATTCGCGTTTTTGCGGATCGCGGCCATCGTTTGCACCACCACCGGCTCAATCCCGATGGCCAGCAGGCCCGCGTCAGTGACTACCAGCGTGGTGCCATGCCCATCGCCAGTTTCTCGCCAGAGCGGCTCGCCCTTGCGCAAGTTGGCGTCGACCTCCTGCAGCCAGCCGCGGGTCATCATCTTCGTAACGACCATCTTCGCGGCCGCGCCGTGCAGCCCCTTCGGCAACGGCATTGCGATGTTGTCGAGGCGCTGGGCACCGGCGCTGAGGATGATGGATTGGGTTTCGGTGAGTTTGGTCATCGCGGGCTCCGGTGTTCGGGCGCGCGGTGTGTCGCCCTTCTACGCGGCCAAGCCCCGCCATCGCGGGGCTGATGGGATGCGGCCCCCCGTCACTTGGCGTGTTCACCCTCGCCAAAGGCGCTGTCGGTGATCTGGCGCAGCAGGCTGGCGTAATGGGTCAGGGTGCCGACAGCGCCCCAGTTGATCTCGTCGGGGTTGGTCTCGAAGTGGTCGTTGCTGAGAGAGGTCAGCCGCGCCAGCAAGGCGTCGATGTCGGCTTTTGCGGCGATAAATGCGTTCAGGGCTTTGTCGTTCTGTGTGGTGGCGCGGCGGGTGGTCATGGTCTGGTCTCCGGGGTGAGTTGCATCGTTCTGGTGCAATCAGATTCGCTCGATCCCCGAGTATAATCAAGTTAATGCCAAGCAATATCATTGCGTTGATCGGAGAATTTGCGGCTATGGAAGGTATGTCCGAGCGCGAGTATTCCGCCCATTCCGGCCTCTCGCGCGGGGCGATTCAGAAGGCCCGCAAAGCCAGTCGGTTGGTGGTTTACAACGATGGGTCGATCAACGCGGCGGCCTCTGACGTGCGCCGGGCCGAGATGACGGACCCGGACCAGCAACGGCGCAGCACCGGTCGCAGCGGCGGCGACAGTGGATTTTCGGGTCCGGCCGACAGCTCATCCTATCTGAAAGCCCGTACGGCGCTGACGGTTTACCAGGCGCAGGAAAAGCAACTGGCGATCCAGAAGCGGAAGGGCACGCTGGTCGACCGCGCCCGGGCTGAAGCACTGGTATTCCGTCTGGCACGGCAGGAACGCAACACTTGGGTCACCTGGCCCAGCAGAGTGGCGGCGCTTATGGCCGCTGAGGTTGCAGCAGCGGTGGAAACGCGGTCCGGGGTGCCGGTAATGATCGATGCCGCGATCATGCAAAGGGTTCTGGAAACCCATGTCAGAGCGCAACTCGAGGCACTTGCCGATCTCAGGGTTTCGCTGGGATGAAGATGAGGGGGGGTAAGAAAACCCAAAGACGATAAGATCAGCACATCGACTGGATAGCCTTCGCAATTTTATAGACGCCACCTCATTCTTGAGGTCGATCTGGGCAAAGTTGCGGGCGTGACTGACCTCCTCAGGCGTTGCGCCCGACAGCGGCGAATTGTCGCAGCAGATTTTCATAGCGGGAAGGTCGGCACTCATACTCCGATGCGACCGGTCGGGGTTACAGGCGGGAAATGGACACTTTTGTACATGCCAATTGTAGCCCGACATGGCAGAAAGCTGTACCCCGAGCCACAGCGCCTGCTTGGCAGGCCGTGCAAATGCCTGAACATCCTCATTCTGCGCAAAACACCTTTCGAGGCGCTCAGGTGCGATGCTCTTAAGCGGCATTTAAGGGAAGGAGATCAGACAGGGTCCAGCGCGTCCAACGAGATGCCGAAACGATCCTTGAAGGAGATCCAAATGCTGACTGTAAAATATATTGCCCCCGCCTTATTCGGGATTGCTCTTTCGCTGACCCCTGTGTCCGGCTTCGCACAAAGCACATCTCATGACGGGCATGCCGCAAGCGAGCTCGCCCTGACACTGAACGCTGGCGCCAAATGGCAGGGTGACGACAACATGCTCAAGGGCATGGACGCCATCCGGACGGCCTTCGCCGCCAATCTCGACGCGATTCACGAAGATCGCCTGCCCGCTGAAGACTACAAGACGCTGGCGGCTGAGGTGATGGCGCAGACAGATTTCATGATCGAGAACTGTGTGTTGGAGCCAGCTGTTGATGAGCAACTTCACAGCGTCCTCGGTCAGGTCATCGAAGGTGCATCCGACATGGAGGCAGGCAGCGAGCCCCGCGCCGGTGCGGTGCTGGTCGTTGAGGCCCTCAATGCCTATGGCGAGCATTTCGAGCATCCAGGCTGGCAGCCGCTGGACTGATCCAGCCGATCACAGACACAAGTCGCACGGGCCGCAAGCGATCGTGGCCCGTGCTTGCTTCGCCACCGGTTCTGACGTTCAGTGTTCGGGCGGCAGAAAATCGGGGAAACAGGAGTTCATTCGGGCCATGCGCATTCTGCTGGTTGAAGACGACAGCCTTCTGGGCAAGGGCGTGGCCGCAGGTCTTGTCCAGGCTGGCTGGGCAGTCGACTGGGTCGTCGACGGCCTTGATGCCGAAGCGGCTTTGCGCACCAATTCCTATGACAGTATCGTCCTCGACCTCGGCCTGCCGGGCATCGACGGGCTCACCCTGCTCGGACGGCTGCGTGCGACGAAGGACAGCACCCCGGTTCTCGTGCTGACGGCGCGCGACACCCTTGCGGATCGCATTGCCGGACTTGATGCAGGGGGCGACGACTACCTGGTAAAACCGTTCGAGCTGACCGAACTGCAGGCCCGGCTGCGCGCACTTCTGCGCCGGTCAAAAGGTGCGTCAGGCCCGCTTTTGCAGCGCGGCAGGGTCGTGCTTGATCCCGCCAGCCACGCCGTGCTTCTGGATGGCGAACCGGTGGAGGTATCAGCACGCGAATTCGCAACCCTGCAAGCACTGATGATGAATGCAGGAAGGGTGCGCACCCGCAGCCAGTTGGAGGACAGCCTATATGGCTGGGGCGAAGAGATCGGCAGCAACACGGTCGAAGTCTATATCCACAACTTGCGGCGCAAGCTTTATGCCGACCTCATCCGCACGGTCCGCGGTGTGGGCTATATCATTGCGGCAGATGACAAATGATCCGCTCGCTGCGCCAACGGCTGCTGGTGATTCTTGGCGGCAGTATTGTCGCGGCCTGGCTGGCCACAGCACTTTTCTCATATCTCGACACAAGACAGCTGATTGATGAGATGCTGGACACCCAGCTGATGCAGTCAGCCGATCTGCTTATTATCTTGCTCGACCGCCTGCCGCAGGGCGATCTTGCGGAACCTATGCTGCAACAACCGGACGCGGATGCAAATCAGATGATTGCCTTTCGTGTGCAGCATGGCCCAGTTGGCACGACAGGCGGAACCGTGGGTTCATCGAATTTTCCAACGGGCCGTTGGCAACAAGGGCTTCGCGATGCAGCCAATGATGGTCAGATGTGGCGCGTGTTCGGTACATCGGACGGTGCGGGGCGACGTATCGAAGTGGCGCTGCGCCAAGATGTAAAAGGAAAATTCGCCGACCTCGTGGCCGTTCATATCCTGCATCCGCTGTGGATTGCGATTCCGCTTCTTGCAGGTTTGATCTGGCTGTCTGTAGGATGGGGACTGCGCCCGTTGCAGGACATCACCTCCGCCGTGGAGCGACGCAGCCCCGATGACATGCAGCCACTCGGCGTTGGTGCCGCGCCCGATGAAATCCGGCCGCTGCTTGAAGCACTTAACCAGCTGTTTGGCCGTATCGCCCTGCTTCTTGATCGCGAGCGCCGCTTTGCCGCTGATGCGGCGCATGAGTTGCGCACGCCGCTCGCAGCCATCAAAACGCATGCTCAGGTCGCCCGGCAAGAACGAGACCCCGGAAAGTGCGCATTGGCGATCGACGGGGTGATCGAAGGTGCCGACCGGGGCACCCGCCTGGTGGAACAGCTGCTTGTGCTGTCACGGCTGGAGCAGGAAGCGGTCATCGGCCCCTGCGAGACCGTGAACATATCAGATTTGGTGATCGAATGCGTTGCATCAATAGCGCCGAAAGCCGCAACCGATGGTATCGATCTGGGGGCCGCTGACATGCTTTGTGGTCGGGCGGTTGTGAACGGGAACGCTGATCTTCTTCGGATCATGCTGCGCAATCTGCTTGATAATGCGGTTCGCTATACCCTTGAGGGTGGCGAGGTAACGGCCTCCGTCGAAACCGTCAATCAGGCTGTCATTCTTCGGATCACCGACGGCGGGCCGGGTATTTCCTCGGACTTGCAGCAGCGGGTGTTTGATCGATTTTACCGTGTGGCGGGGAGCGGGCAGCAAGGGTGTGGCCTGGGCCTTTCGATTGTTTTGCGCATTGCCGAACTGCATGGCGGAACTGTCAACTTTGAGGGCGGAGCAGGCGAAGGCACGTTTGCCGTTATCGTTACTCTGCCTATCGTCGACCGGATGAAATTGTCGAGCTGAGGGCCCTACACGCATCTCCTGCGGCTTTGAGACTGCGGATCCCAGAATAGGGATGCACTCCCAGTCCGCAGCGTACGCTGCGGCCCAGTGTCGTATATCCGGGCCGATGAAACGTTCGGATCAGATTTCCGGCCCTTTGGTACATTTTTTTAGGCTTTCCGCCAGTGCCGGTGTCAGGAATTCCAGCACGGCGCGGATTCGGGCGGTGTGGCGCAGATCTTCGTGGGTCAGCAGCCACAGATCAAGGCCGAAGGACTCAGGCAGTTCTGCGACGCGGATCAGGTCGGGTTTGAGTTCAGCAATGGCGCAGGGCAGCAGTGCAAGACCAAGCCCGGCCTTGGCCAGGCGCACTGCGCAGGCCACCGAGTTTGATCGCACCGCCGGGCGCATGCCGGGCAGAAGCTTTTCCAACTGGCGCGTCAGCGGTGCATGGGCGCTATCAAAGCCGATCCAGTCCTGCTGTGCGAGGTCTGCGCCCGGGTGCGCCGCGCAATAGTCGGGTGCGCCGTAGATCGCAAACTCCAGCTGTCCGACTTTTCGTCCCACCAAGGTTTCAGGCGGGGTGTTGCCGATCCGCAGGGCTATATCGGTTTCCCGGCGCGACAGGTTGAGGGCCTCGTTGCCCACCACAATTTCCACCTCGATCCCCGAATGTGTTTCACGAAACCGCCGAAGGTGATCCGGCAGCAACCAGAAGGCCAGCATGTCGATCGCGGTGATCCGCACTGTGCCGCTGAGGCGCAAATCCTGTCCGGTGACGGTGCGGTCCAGCGCGGTGACATCGTCCTCGATCCGCTCGACGATACCCAGCGTTTCCTCGCCCACTGGGGTCAGCGCATAGCCGGTCGGCAACCGGTCGAACAGCCGCACACCCAGCGTTTCCTCAAGGCCCGCGACCCGCCGGAACACCGTGGAATGGTTGACGCCAAGGCTGCGCGCCGCCCCCGACAGGCTGCCCGCCCGCGCGACGGCCAGAAACACCCGCAGATCGTCCCAATTGGCAAGCTGTGCATTCATGCAAGGACACCTTTCCGATTTCGCCACTCCATGTGCGCAAAATGAGAGGCTATATCTGATCCAGACGCAACCACAATCCACTGAAGGGATTTCACCATGACCGATACGACAATCCGCACGAAACTGCGCAGTGACGAGCTTTCCTGCCCCTCCTGCGTGCCGAAGATCGAAAAGGCGCTGCTGGCGTTGCCCGGCGTAACCAATGCCGAGGTAAAATTCGCGAGCGGGCGGATCGAGGTCGACCACGACCCGGCGCTCACCGACGTGGCGGCTTTGGTCAACTCCATCGCCAAGACCGGCTACACAGCCAAACCTTCGGCGTTCTGATCCTTCTACCACTCCACCCCACCGCTTTCCACGCGGTGGGGCTTATCTTGAAAGGAGAGAACATATGTTTTCCGGGCTCATGGATATTTACAGACATCCCGCCGATCGGCGTAAATGGCTGACCATCGCCAGCGGCGTATTCATCACTGCGGCACTGGTCGCTTGGTATGGCTTTGGACTGGCCGCCCCTTGGGCGTCGCTGATGACCATTGCTGCCGTGCTGGCCGGGTATGACATTGCCCTGCGGGCCTGGGCGTCACTGAAGCTGCGCCATCTCAGCATCGAATTGCTGGTGATCGTGGCGGCCACCGGGGCGTTGTTCATCAACAACCACTGGGAATCCGCCGCGGTCACCTTCCTGTTCATGCTGGGCGCCTGGCTTGAGTCCCGCACGATGAGCCGCACACGCGGCGCGCTGAAGGCGCTGATTGATGCTGCGCCTGTGACTGCAACCGTGTTGCGCAATGGTGAGACGGTTCAAGTGGCCGCCCATGAGGTGCAACTTGGTGAAACCGTTCTGGTCAGGGCCGGTGAGCGCCTGCCGGTCGACGGCGAGCTGGTTGAGGGCACCGCCGCGGTCAATGAGGCCTCGATCACCGGCGAGCCGATCCCGGCCGAAAAATCTCCCGGCTCAAAGGTCTTCGCCGGAACTCTGGCCGAAAACGGTCTGCTGCACCTGCGTGCCACCGGCGTTGGCGCCGATACCACGCTGGCGCGGATCATCACCCGTGTTGAGGAGGCGCAAGAGGCCAAGGCCCCGGCGCAGCGGATGATAGAAACCTTCGGGCGCTGGTATACGCCGGGCGTGTTCGTGATGGCGGTGGTCAGCTATATCGTCACGCGCAACGTCGAGCTGGCGTTGACGCTGCTGGTGGTCAGTTGCCCTGGCGCGCTGGTTATCTCGACCCCGGTGTCAGTCGTGGCCGGGATCGGACGTGCGGCCCGCGCCGGTATCTTGATCAAGGGCGGCGAGCATCTGGAGAACGCCGGGCGCATCACCGCGCTGGCACTGGATAAAACCGGCACGCTGACCGAAGGCCAGCCGCGTCTGGCCGAAGTCATCGCGCTGGCAGGCCAAAACAAGGCCGATGTGCTGCTCTGGGCAGGTATCGCCGAGACTGGATCGAACCACCCGCTGGGCCGTCCGATCATCGAGGCTGCGCGCAAGCAGGGCCCGCTGCCAACCGCCACCTCGCTGGAGGAGATCGCTGGCATGGGCCTGATTGCCCGCCACGACGGTCACGAGATCGCCGTCGGCAGCCACCGGTTGTTCGATCACCTGAAGATCGCCTTCAACGCGCAAGCGAAAGATGGCATAGCCCGGCTGCACGGGCTGGGACATACGGTGGTGATCGTCGCGCGCAATGGCGAAGTGGTGGGTCTGCTTGGTCTGGCCGATATGGCGCGCGCCAGTGCCAAGCCGATGATCGACCGGTTGCACGCCCTTGGGGTGCACCGCGTGGTGATGCTGACCGGCGATCAGCGCCCGGCAGCCGAGGCGATTGCAGCGGCGGTCGGCGTCGACGAAGTGCATGCCGGGATGATGCCCGACGACAAGCTGGAGCGCATTCAGGCAATGCGCGCCGAAGGCCTGCACGTGGCGATGGTCGGCGACGGTATCAACGACGCACCGGCGCTGGCGGCGGCTGATATCAGCATCGCCATGGGTGCGTCGGGCAGCGACATCGCCATCGAGACGGCGGATATCGCGCTGATGACCGACGATCTGGGCAAGATCGCCGAGGCGATGGAAATCGCCCGCGCCACCTTGGCCAACATGCGCCAGAACCTTGTGATCGCGGTGCTGACGGTCGTGGGGCTGCTGTTTGGGGTCTATTCCGGCTCGATCCACATGGCCGGTGGCATGCTGGTTCACCAACTGTCGGTGCTGATCGTCATCCTCAACGCCATGCGCCTGCTGCGGGTGCCAGCCGCTACGAAAGCACACAGGGCTGAAGCCAAGGCCAAAACAGCCGTGGCATAGCGACACCACCATCAAGACCCGAAAGCCCGCGCCAGATTGGTGCGGGCTTTTCGACTCGTAGCGCGGCGTGTCCAGTCCATAAATGTTTGATGATATTCCAGCCTGCAATGATCTGCCGCAATGACATTGAAATTTATCCCGACCACCTTCTTGAAAACAAAATGCCCATAAAGTGGCTTTCCCAGGGGGGGATCAATATGCATTGGATAACCAAAACACTCGCGCCTAGCATCATCTTATGCGGCCTGATCGCAGTTGGCTTCTCGGCCACAGCACAGGAAAAGAAAAAGCCCGATCTGGGGAAAATCACTGAGGCGTGGCTGTCCTCGCCCCATGCCGATCGCAGCGCCGAAGCCTTCAAGCACTGGAATGATGAAGACATCCGCATGGTGCCAAAGGAATGTTCGACCTGCCATACCAGCCGCGGGATCATCGACTATCTGGGCACGGATCTGCGCGCGGTGAATGTAATCGAGCAGCCGCAGCCGCTGGGCTCGACCGTGGATTGCGTGACCTGCCACAACCCGAAATCCATGGCGCTGCAAAGCGTGGTGTTCCCCTCGGGCGCGCGTGTTGATGGGCTGGGCAAAGAGGCGATCTGCGCCACCTGCCATCAGGGTCGCGCCTCGGGTACGGATGTAACGGCAGCGGTTGCGGGGCGCGAGGATGATGTGGTCGCGGGCGATCTGACCTTCATCAACGTCCATTACAAAGCGGCGGCGGCAACCCAGATGGGCAGCGTGGCGGCGGGCGGCTATCAGTATGAGGGCCAGACCTATGCCGGCATTTTCATCCATGTGAAAGAGGAACCATCGACCTGCCTGTCGTGCCACAACCAGCACAGCCTGAAGGTAAAACCGATTGACACCTGCGTGACCTGCCACAAGGGGGCGACCAAATATTCCGATATTCGCAGCACAGAAATGGACGTGACCGGAACAGGCGACACGGCGCAGGGTATTGCCCATTCGATCACAACATTGCACGCCATGCTGGGGGCCGCGATCCAGAAATACGCCGCCGAAGTTGCGGGGACGCCGGTTGTCTATGACCCGCACGCCTTCCCGTATTTCTTCATCGACACGGATGGAAATGGCGCAATCACCCCCGGCGAGGCGATCTTTCCGAACCGCTATCAAAGCTGGACACCGCGCCTGCTGAAAGCGGCCTATAACTATCAGTTCATCGCCAAAGACCCCGGCGCCTATACCCATAACCCGCATTACGCGATCCAACTGTTGCAAGACAGCTTGGCCGATCTGGGCAAGGCGGTACAGGTTGATATGGCCGGGATGGTCAGACCGTAACCTGCGCTACCGTTGATGCTTGCGGCAAGGCTGCCAATCGCCGCCCCGGTTTACTTATCTGACCGGGGCGGGGGTTTTCAGCGCCTTACAACCGTCCGTGTTCGCCAGCTTCTCACCAGTCACCCTCTTTTGCCAAGCCATCCACCGCTTGGCCAAACATGCGCCCAACAGCCATACTTCGAATGCTATCCGTATTGTCACGCAGCAAAAACAACGCGTCGAGCCTAAATTGTCGGGCAAGCGTCGCACCATCGTCCAAGCCCATAACCATCAGCGCGGTCGCCCAGGCATCGGCCTCGGCACAGGTCTGGGCAATGACGGTGACCGAGGCAGGCGGGGCCACCAATGGCGCGCCTTTGGTTGGGTGCATGGTATGCGACAGGCGGCGTCCCTGCACATTGACCCAGTGACGGTAATCACCCGACGTCGCCACGGCGGCGTCTTGCAGCGCCAAGATGGAATGCGGCGTGCGGCGCGCCATGTCGGGGGCCTCTACCGCGATCGTCCAGGGGGTGCCGTCTGGCCTGAACCCAAGCGCCCGCATCTCACCATCAATGCCGACAAGGGCAGAGGTGATGCCGAAACCGGTCAGCACCTCATTAAGTCGGTCGACACCATACCCCTTTGCAATCCCGTTCAGGTCCAGCGTGATCGGGGCACGCTTGCGCGCCCGCCCCGCTGCATCAAGGTCCAACACCGCATGCGCAGGCAAGCGCGGCGCGCTCATCGCGGCGCGGATGTCTTCGGGTGTTGCGCATTGCGGACCAAAGCCCCACGCTGCCACGGCGTCGCCCATGCCAATATCAAACGCCCCATCAGTCGCCCGCCCGATTTTCAAGCCAAGGCGCAAAACCGTCATCAGCCGCGCCGGAACTGCCACCCATTCATCGACAGGTGCCGCGTTCAGACGCATCAGATCGCTGGCGGGATTCCAGGTGGACATTTGCGCATCCACCTCCGCCACCGCCGCCTGAAGGTCCGCCTGCACGGACGCAGGATCAAATCCTGTGGCTGCATGAAACAACGCCGACCAGCGCGTGCCCATGGTGGGGCCGTTCAGCGCATGGCGCATAAGGTCAGTAGACATCTTCGACATAACGCCCCTCTGCTTTCAATGCGATTGGCGTCAGCCCAACGGGGGCGAGGATATCCGCCAGCGCGTCAGCGACCCCGACGGCCATCTCTCGTCCGCCGCAAACCATCACGCGCGCGCCGCTCTGGATCAGTCGGGCAACCTCCGCCCCCTCGGCGCGCAACGCGTCCTGAACATAATGCGGCCTGGCCCCGCGTGATATGGCTGTGATCAGTCGGGTCAGGTGACCCTGCGCCTGCCAGACCCCGAACTCCGCGTCATAAAGGAAGTCGCTGTCGGGGTGTCGCATGCCAAAGAACAGGTGGATGGGGCGCTTGCGGGCATTGGCACGGGTGAAGCCTGCAAGCGGGCCAATGCCGGTGCCCGCCCCGATCAGAATTAGCGGTGCAGCGCTGCGGTCCGCGTGGAAACTGGGATTGGGGTGCAGGAAGGCGGCCACGCTGTCGCCGGGTTCAAGCGCCATGAGCTGGCCGGAGCAAAGGCCGCCGTGCAGCTTTCTGACCACAACCTCAACAAAGCCGTCGCGCCGCCCCGAGGCCAGCGAATAGAACCGGGGCAGCGTTGAACCCTCGGGCAGGATGCCCAGAAGATCGCCCGCCTGAAACCGACCAAAGCCACGGCCCGTCAGGCGCTGCCACAGCGACGCCTTTGGCAGCGCAAAGCGCAGGATTGCAGTCGGGGCCTGCACCTCGGCCCCGTAAACGCGGCGAGAAATCAGCGTCAAAGGCTGCGATTGCGGCACCACCGGTTGGTGGGTGAGATCGAGATTGATCCCCATAGCGGCCCCAAGCGCCTGGCCCCAGCGGGCAAAATCCTGCGGCGATTGGCGGTCGACGGTGTCGAAGGCAAGAAGCTGTTGCCAGCCTTTGGCCTCGGCGACAGCAGTTACCGCTTTTGCAAAGGTGCAATATTGCGGAAAACTGCGATCGCCAAAGCCAAGCACCGCGAGCGGGATTGCGGGGGCGGCGTCACCCTGCGCAAGCCGGTCAAGAAAACCTCTGGCCGAGGCAGGTGCAGCCCCATCGCCATAGGTCGCGGCAAGCACAATAATACGGTCCGCACGCGCATAGCGTTTTGGATCAAAAGCCGACATCGGTGCGGCATGAACAGTTTGCCCGGCCTCGGTCAGCGCGCGGTGCAGCGTTGCCGCAAAGCCCCAGGTGCTGCCGCCCTCGCTGCCGACCAGCAGGATCGTCTGCGCCTGCCCGGCGGGTTGATTGCCCCGGATCTGCGGCCTGCCGCGTCGCGCCGCCAGCCAAATCACTACACCCGTTACCCCCATCACCGGCACGCCAAGCGCCATCAGCCCCAGCACCAGCCCAAGAACGGCAGCGCCCTGTCCCGTATGCAGCATCACGATGGTCTCCGACGCGCTCTCCCACCCGGTCAGATCGGCCCAGCCAAGCACTGCGCCGGTACCTTGGTCGAGATATCCGGTGCCGCTGTCGGTCTTGAGCGTAAAGACATCGGTGGCATCATCCGGATAGGGAAAGCTCAGCTCGCGCAGCGTTGACGCCGGGGTCTGCCCGAGCAGATCAATTGCACCCGGCATCATGCCCGTCTGACCACTTGGCGCTGCATAGCTCAGCGCGCTGCCGCCATCGGGAAGAAAACCAAAAGTGGAGGCGGCCATCCACAGCGCCGTAAGCGAGGACAGCACAAGGCCGACAATGGCGATACGGGCAATTTCCACATGCAGCCGCCCCGAAAGCGGCCCGCGCAAGGGCGCGAACCAGCGCCGCCAGCCGCCGGCACGCCGCACCACAAGCACCGCGCCAGACAGCGCCAGCACCAGCATTGCCGCCGCCCCTGCTGCCATGGCGATACGTCCACCATCGCCCAGGAACAACGAACGGTGCAAGTTGGTCATCCAGCGTTCAAACCGATTGGGATCCGCCGATTTGACACCTTGGCCGGTGGCGGGGTCGACGACCGCCGCCCCCGGTGTGCCGCCCTCGAACCAATAGACAGTGATCCGGCCCGACGGCGCGCGCCGGATTTGTTCAACCCCCGGATAGGCAGTCTGGATGCGCGCCGCGAGGTCGGCCACGGTCAGTCCGGCCTCGACCTGCGGCGCAGTCAAACGCTCGGCAGCTGGAAACACCGACAGCACAGCGCCGCTCAGCGCCAGAACGGTTATCAGGGCAAGGGCCAACAGACCCGGCCAACGGTGAAACATGCGGATCATGGCCCTGCCTTTCTTACATGTCGTAGGTGAAGCTGGCGACGTAGCGACGCCCTTTCACGGCGGTTCCGGCACCGGCCGTGGTCAACGGCACCGCAACCTCGTTCGGGCTGTTGCGCATCTCCTCGACTGCGGCGTCGATATGCAGGGTATAGCCCGCGTCAAACAGTGCGTCGGCCAGATCCAGCGTGATCTCCAGCGTTCTGCCTGCGCCAACACTTGCCCCGGTGATGCCGTTGATCTGGGCCGGGTCGCCGCCGGTGGCACGATACCAGTCGCTCAGGCTATCGTAGTATTTCGACTTGCCACCCGCCATCCACAGCGTGCCTGCATAGGCCCCCGATGAATCGGTGACGTAAAGCGCAAGATAGGCACCATCGCCGCCGTAATTGCTCAGTTGCGTGGTCAGCGTGACCGGCCGCGCCATAGCAAGGCCGGGAAGCGTCAGCGCCGTTGTCAGCGCCAGCGTTGTAAGTAGGGATTTCATCGGGATTTTCCTTTTTGGTCCGGGATGGGGCGGGCTGCGGGGTTATTTCACCAAAACCGTTGGTGGCGCGCCGTTGCCAAACAAAGGGTTGCGCGGGGCCGTGCTTGGTGCGGCAGGGCTTACGCCGTCCTTGCGGTCACGACGCGCACGATCCTTGTCATCGTCGTCATCATCATCATCGTCATCCCGGTCATCATTCTTGTATTTCAACTTGATCACCCGCAGCGTCGCCGGGTCGATCTTGGCCTTTATTTCCCGCCCCGTGGCATCGCGGCCCTTCACCTCATAGCAGCCATCATCGATCTTGATGCGGCGCAGGGTCCAGCCGTTGTCTTGGGCCAAGCGCTCTACCGCCTCGCGCGGCTGCCAATTGGCCAGCGGCACAGAGCAATCATCATCGGCAAACGCCATGCCCGCCGGAAGTGCGGCAAGCAAAGCGAGGACTGTCAGAGTCTTTTTCATTGGGGATCTCCTTCCACCTGATAAGATCACCCTAGGGGGGCCACCTGAGGGGGGGCTGACAGCCACGCGGTTTTTGCTTCAGCTTGGCGTCAGGAACGCGACAAAAAAGAAGGCCGACTGCGACAGTCGGCCTTTCATTGAAGTGTGCCCATGTGGCGGGACCCCTGGTTCAGTTCCGCTTGTCGGTTTCATGCGGATTGCCAACGCCCATCATCGGGAAGGGGTTGGGCCATCAAGCGGGCCGGGATCTATTTGAAATCCGGCGGGGCTTGGGATGCCCAGCTGCGCTTGCAACGACGCGCCGACAAGCAGTGCCGCCGGGTAAAGCACCTGAACATCGTTTACCTCATGCCAGATCATCCGCTCGGCAAGACGCACGGTTTCGGGTTGCCCGGCCTCATCCGCTGTCGCGTAGAGATCAACAAGGGCGATAACGAGATCCACATCGCTGTCGTGTATCTGCGCCAGCTCTGCCTCCAGCACCTGCAACCGTTCAGGCATTTGCGGGTCCGTCCGCATCTGCCCACCGGCGGCGACATCGGCAAAGCCAAGGATCGGCAAGATCAGCTTTTCCTGCGCTGCGTTATGCGGCCCCATAAGGTCGGCCGCGACGCGAGCTGTGCTGCCAACCGCGCCGGACTTGCTCGCGACCTGTTCAAGCTGTGACCGGAAATCCGCGTGAACGGCGCTCAGGGAATATGGCGTCTCAAAGGGTGCGGCCATTGCTGTCGTGGCCAGTGCGGACAGGACTGCGGATACAACAAGGTTCGTATGCATGATATTCTCCTTTCATCTGATGTACTCAATCTGCGCTCACCAACTGATCCGCACCTGACGAAGCCGCAATTATTGCTTCAGCTTGCTGTCAGAAATGACAAAGCCCCGCCGGGAACCTGCGGGGCTTACGGGCACTGTTTTGCGGCCTATCGATCTGATGAACTGCATCTCATGCGAATTCAAAATGCTCAAACCGCACCCGTCGCGGCGTCTGGCCGCGGGTTTTCAGATCCTTGAGGACTCCATCCTTCAAGCCCTTCGGCCCGCAGAACCAAAGTTCGGCCTCCCCAACCGGGAAGCGGACCGACCCGATCACATGGTCCCCTGTCAAGCGCCCATCGTGCGCAGTCGCAACCACCTCATAGCTGAAGCGCGGATTGCGCCCGACCGCAGCCTGCAGGGTTTCCAGACCGATTGCGTCTTCCGGCGTGCGGACACAGTAAATGAGGTGGATTTCGCGCCGCTCCGTCTCCGCGAGGCTCTCTGCCCAAGCGAGAAACGGCGTGATGCCAATACCGCCAGCCAGCCAGATCTGCCGCGTGCCGCCCTTGCGAAAATTGAAGCGTCCGTAGGGGCCTTCGACCTGCACGCTCATGCCCGCGCGCAGGGCGTCGGGCAGTCTCCTTGTCCAGCCGCCGAGCGCCCGTATATACAGTGTCAGCGTACCATCAGGGCGCGCGGCGCTGGCAATTGTGAAAGGGTGCGGCTCTGACAACCCAGCCTCAGGCGCGCGGACAAAGGCAAACTGCCCCGGCCGCCAGCGCATGGCCCGCCCCTTGGGTGTCAGGGTCAGTGCTGTAATCTCCCCCTGTCGGCTGACCCGACTGACTGTGAACGCCCGGCGACGCAGATGCGGGGCTATGAACTCGGTATGGACCCAGGCGATCAGTCCGGCGATTCCAAACCCGTTCAGAAGCACTGACAGCGACGGATCAACCCCGGTTGGCAGGTCGACGAAAAATTGGTGAAATACGACGATAGCGAAAAGAACGCCCATGAAGCGATGGCTGAAACGCCAGAGCTGATAAGGAATCTCCAGCCTGACAAACGGAAGCCGTCGGAACCAACTGATCGCGATCAACGCAAGCAGCGCATTGAAAGCGAACTCGCCTGCGTCGCTGGCGAAATCGCCCAACCCGGTCTCCCGGACCGTGCGCTCAAAGTCGGGTTCAAACTGGTCATGCAGGATCATCAGGACCAGCGCCGATATGCCAAGCCATTTGTGAACCCGGTACATGCGGTCGAGCCCGCCAAAGGCAGGCTCCAGCAGGCGCGGGCGCGCCGCAAGGATCAGGGTCAGGCTCATGGCGACGACGGCAGCGGCCCCAACAGCGATTCCGATGGCCACATCAAAACCATAGGGCGCGTAAGAGACGAAGCCAAGAACGCCCGCCAGAATGCACGACAGTCCGACCAGCAAGAGCCCGGTCACATTCACGGCGCTGCTGGCGGCAGGAACCCCGGGGATGGATCGAAGGTTTGACGCCACGCGGGTATTGCTGGCGCGTTCTACTACATCCGACATTGCCTCGCTACTCCCTGTCCTGCCGCGCATCGGCCTCACGCGGGGGCCGATGCCTCAAAGCCACCCCACCCCACCCCACCAGGAAAGACCGTCATAAGATCGAGAATTGTCAATGTCTTCTTCATGGGTCAAACTCCTCTCAGGGTTCATTGTGCTGCAACTCATGCGCCGCGAAACTGACAAGATCCTGAAGCGTTTGTCTCGGCAGCATCAGCGTTGCGTCAGGTAGACGGATCATGAAGGGTCATAGTGAAAGGAAACATCCACCATGCGCATCCTGCTGATTGAGGACGACACCGTCTTGGGCTCTGCCGTACGCGACCAGATCGCTGGCGACGGCCAGTCTGTGGATTGGGTCACGCGGCTTGATGCGGCGGGCGATGCGGTTGCAGCGGCGGCATATGATCTGCTTTTGCTGGACCTGATGCTTCCGGATGGGCGCGGCATTGGGTTTTTGAAAACCTTGCGCGCGCGGGGCGATGTGACGCCGGTGATTATCCTGACCGCGCTGGACCAGATTTCCGACCGGATTGAGGGGCTGAATGCGGGTGCGGATGACTACCTTGTGAAACCCTTTGATCTGTCGGAGCTGTCCGCACGGATCGGGTCCGTCGCGCGCCGCTATTCCGGCAACCCCAACCCGATCATCAGCCACGGCGCGCTGACCATCGACATCGCGTCGCGCACCATCCGCAGCGAAGGCAAGCAGATCCTGCTGACCGCCCGCGAATGGGCGTTGTTTGAGGCGTTTCTGGCCCGCCCCGGTCAATTGTTGTCCAAACCGCAGCTTGAAGAAAAGCTTTATACTTTTGACGCAGAAGTGGAAAGCAACACCATCGAAGTTCATGTCAGCCGCCTGCGCAAAAAGCTGGGCGCAAGCGTGATTGAGACCGAGCGCGGCATGGGCTACCGTCTGGGCACTCCATGAGGTGGCCGCGCAGCCTGCAATCGCGTCTGGCCCTGTCGCTGGGCGTTCTACTGACGCTTTTGTGGGTGGCAGCGGCTTGGGGGACCAGTGTCGCGCTTCGGCATGAAATGGATGAGGTCTTCGATTCCGCCCTGCAAGAAACCGCACAACGCCTGCTGCCGCTTGCGGTTCTGGACGTGCTTGGGCGCGACGAGGATGATACCCCGCAACGTCTGGCCACTATCCGCGACCACGATGAATTCTTCACCTATATCGTCCGTGACGCACAGGGCAGGATGCTGTTGCAATCCCACGCGGCAGAGGCTGCGGTGTTTCCCCCTTATGACGGGGTGGGGTATCACCAGACTGCAACCCACAGGCTCTATACCGAGGCCGCCCTGCAAGGCAGCATCCGGATTACCGTGGCGGAGCCCGTGGAGCACCGCAGCACAGTTGCACGCAACATCCAGATCGGTCTTGCACTGCCGCTGCTTGTCGTAATTCCCGCAGCCCTGCTCGCCATTCTTCTGGCGGTTCGGACAAGCCTGCGCCCGCTGAGAGAGTTCCGCAAAACTCTTGGCGGACGCGATGCGCGTGACCTGTCGCCGGTCCCGACCAAAGGCCTGCCTTGGGAAATCGCCCCGGTAGCGGCCACACTGAACGACGTCTTTGAGCGCTTGAAAGCCAGTTTTGATGCCGAGCGCAGCTTTGCCGCCAATGCCGCGCATGAATTGCGCACCCCGCTTGCGGGGGCCATCGCACAGGCACAACGCCTTCGGTCCGAAACCAGTGAGCCTGGCACCGTGCAAAGGGCCACTGACATTGAGGCCACACTGAAGCGGCTGACACGCGTGGCCGAGCGGCTGATGCAATTGGCCCGTGCTGAAGGCGGGCAGCTCCGGTTGGATCACGCGTCGGACCTGCGCCCGGTGGCGCGTATCATAGTTGCGGATATTGGCCGCACGGTTGCGCCTGATCGCATCAAGCTGACGCTGCCGGAACAGCCCGTGATGTCAGACCTCGATCCCGATGCATTCGGCATCCTTTACCGGAACCTGATTGAAAATGCCCTGCGTCACGGACTGGAAGGCAGCGCGGTCGAGGTTGAGTTGACGGCAGACGGCACTTTGATCATTGCAAACGCGGGGCCGGTTGTTCCTGCGCAAACGCTGGCCCGCCTTACTGCCCGGTTTGAGCGCGCGGGGACAAGTGCCGAGGGAAGCGGTCTTGGCCTTGCGATTGTCGCAGCGATTGCGGACCGGTTGGGAAGCGAGTTGATCCTGAAATCACCCCGCACCGGCCAAGCATCGGGTTTTGAAGCTCGTCTGAAACTATCGGTTTAGGCTCTGCGTCAAAATCACTCCGCCCGGCTTTGGGATTGCCTCACTGACGCTGATCCACATTACACCCGCGCCTGCATCTCATTTGACAAATAAAACGATGCCAGCGATGAAAATCGGCTCTCGCATCCCTATGTTGATACGGTAATTCACAGTTCTCAAAGGAGAAAAGCCATGGATCTGCGTTTTGACGGCAAAACGATTATTGTAACAGGTGGGGGGTCGGGCATTGGTGCTGCCACCGCCGAGGAACTCGCGACGAGTGGTGCCACCGTGATTGTCGCGGACCTTGACCGGGCCAATGCCGACAGCATTGTCAAAAACATCGCGAGCAAGGGCGGCAAGGCCCATGCCTGTACCGTGGATGTGGCGAAGGCCGCTGAGGTCGAAGCGATGGTGAAATTTGCGGTCAAGACGACCGGCGCGTTGCACGGGATTGTCAATAACGCGGGCATCGGTGGCCCCTCGGCGCCGACTGGCAGCTATGATGTCGAGGCGTGGCAAAAGGTGATCGACATCAACCTGTCCGGCGTTTTCTATGGGATGCGTTTTGCCATCCCCGAGATTGAAAAGGCGGGTGGGGGTGCGGTGGTCAATGTGGCCTCGATCCTTGGTTCGGTCGGTTTTGCCGGGTCCTCGCCCTATGTCAGCGCCAAGCATGGCGTTCTGGGGGCGACAAAAAATGCGGCGCTTGAGCATGCAGCGACCGGCGTGCGGGTCAATTCCGTGGGGCCGGGGTTTATTATGACGCCGCTGGTAAGCAGCGCGCTGGACGCCGCAACGCTGAAGCACCTCGAAGGTGAGCACGCCCTGAACCGGCTTGGCACGCCCGAAGAGGTCGCGGCGCTGATCGTGTTTTTGCTGTCGGATCGTGCAAGCTTTATAACCGGGTCGTATCACTTGGTCGATGGTGGCTATACGGCGCGCTAACCTAGCGGGCCCGCTCTTGCCGGGCGGGCCACGGGGTCAAAGGCTGATCGCAATTGGGAACTGACGATCTGTTTAGCTGGGCTGCAAAGCAGCACATCAAAGCCCTGACATCTGGCGGCGTTTATCGGTATTTTACCGAAACGCTTTCATATGGGGGAACTGGCCTTTAGCGAGATAGGCCTCCTCCACGGCAGTCGATTTGCGGTTCAGCACGCCATTACGATGCGGATGCCGACCAAAGGCCGCGATGATTTTTCGAACGTCGCGGGCTTGACTGACCAAGCCGGAATAGATTGGCTGCAAAGGGGCCGGGGCTGTGATGGCAATCCCTTCGCGTAGGGTGATCAACTGGTCGAGACGCTGCAAATGGTCCGGCCCCTCGCAATGGCCCAAGGGCAGGCCAAAGACGATCTGGGACCACGGCGTTTCCAGCCGGGCATAATCACCGTTTGATATTCCGCTCATTGACAGCGATAGCGCGTAAGGATCTTGCGCAAAGGCGCGGGCATCATCGCGCCAGACCGAGCGGGAAAACTGATCCAGCACGGTGATCAGCGCCAGCCTGCCATGTGGGTCCTGCGCCCAAGCGTCAAGCCGCCCCTGTGCCGCGCTTTCGGTAAGATCCGCAAACCGCGCCATGATTTCAGCATCCGCACCGCCCTGCATCCGCCAGCGCCAATGCGCATGGTGCGCCTGTGGGTCCACATCCAAAGCGCGCCCTTCAGGAAACCAGAAATCGAGAACCTCGTCCCAGTCCTCACGGGGCTTTTCAGCCATCATAACAAAGCTCCCTTCGCAAAGCGGGCAAGGGCCACCACCCTCATGCAGCAGCCTCTTTCGGCCCGCGGATTGGCGCATTCCGCTTTGCCCTGCGCGCGGGGTTCGACAGCAGTCGCAACCCGTTCAGCACCACAAGCACCGTGCCGCCTTCATGACCGACGACCGCAATCGGCAACGGCAGGTCAAAGAACAGCCCGGCGATGACCAAAATCACCATGACTCCGATGGCAAAGATCAGGTTCTGGCGGATGATCCGTGCGGCGCGGCGGGCAAGGCGGTGGGCATCGGCAAGCTGGCGCATATCCTCCGACAAGAGCGCCACATCGGCGGCTTGCAAGGCCACCTCGGACCCCGCGGCCCCCATCGCAATGCCGATATCAGCGCGCGCAAGGGCTGCGGCATCATTCACCCCATCGCCGACAAAGGCCACCTTGCCGCGTTCGGCCAGTCTGGCCACGGCCTTTACCTTATCCTCAGGCAGCATTTCGGCATGGATCTCCCCCTCGTTAAGGCCGAGTTCCGCCCCGATCCGCAGCGCCACTGGCCGTCTGTCACCTGTCATCATCACGATCCGGCGCACACCGCTGGCCCGCAGCGCGGCAATCGCGGGGGCAGAGCTGGGCCGTGCCTCATCCGCCACACTGACCGCGCCCAGCACCTCTGCTCCCCGCCCCAGATAGATAACCGAATCCGCACCCTCCGCCAGTGACCGCAGGCGCGGGGCGTCAATGGGCGCACCCATATTTTCCGCCAGATAGGAGTTTCCGGCCCAGACCGGACCCAGATCATCCTGCCCTGTAATCCCGATCCCCGGTTGGGCGCTGACCTCGCGCACCTCGCCCGGGTCAAGCCCGCGCTCAGAAGCGGCACGCCGGATTGCAGCGGCGACATGGTGTTCGGAATGCGCCTCCAGCCCGGCGAGAAGCGACAAAAACCCCGCCTCGTCGCCGTTCAGCGCCACGATTTGCGTAACAGCCGCCTGCCCTTTGGTCAGCGTGCCGGTCTTGTCAAAAGCAAAACTATCGACGGCGGCAAGGGTTTCCAGCGCGGCGCCGCCTTTGAACAGAACGCCCATGCGCGCGGCGGCCGACAGCGCCGACAAAATCGCGGCAGGGACCGAGATGACAATCGCGCAAGGGCTGGCCGCAACCAGCAGTGTCGCCGCCTTGTAAAGTGCAGGCTTCCAATTGCCGTCCAGCCAGTAAAAACAGCCAAAGGCAAGCACCGCCCCAATCAGGACAGCAATGGTATAGCGCTGGCCAAACCAGACGCTGAACCGCTCTGACGGGGCCTTTGAGGCGTGCGCCTCGGTCACCAGCCGGATCATGCGGGCAATGGTGCTTTCCCCCACCGTGCGCGTCACAGTGACCTCCAGCACCCCGTCAAGGTTCACTGTCGCTTCAAACACCGGCTGGCCTACGGCCTTGGAGACGGGCATAGACTCGCCGGTGATATTGGCCTCATCAAGCCCGCCGCGCCCGAGGCTGATCGTGCCATCACTCGGCACCCGCGCACCGGGACGCAGCACCACAACATCACCAACCTCCAGCGTCGCTGCCGCGACCTCCTCAACCCCGCCGGACGCGGTTTTGCGCAATGCGGTTTCAGGACGCAGCGCCATCAGCGCCTCGATCGCGCTGCGCGCACGGCCAAGCGCGCGCTCCTCCAGCGTGTCCGCCACGCTGAACAGCGTCAACAAAACCGCGCCTTCCAGCGGTGCGCCGACAGCCGCAGCTGCCACCGCGGCAACCACCATCAGCAGGTCAATATCCAAAACATGTTCATTCCAAAGCGCCGAGAGTGCCCGCGATGCCGCAGGAAGCCCTCCCGCAAGATAAACAGTTGCCAGCGAAGGAAGGGTGACAATTCCCAGCCCGTCAACCGGCAGCCACGCCCCCGCCATACCCAAAAGCATGCCCATAACCGTCAGCAACGAGAGAATGAAAGCGGGGTCGCGCTGCAGCGGTTTGGTGGGGATTCGTTTGGCCAGCTCGGTCACATCTGCACCCCGCAGATGACCATATTCTGATCACCAGAGTCGAACGGTGCCAGCGCAAGCGCCATCATATCTACGATCGCATTCATAAAATTTCGCTTTGCCCTCTGATTTTCCCACGATAGCGCCTCAGGCCGCCTTGGGCATTGGCGATTTTGACGCATGGCTTGCATGGTCGCCGAAACCGGGATGCTTCACAAGGTGCCGGATCAGCCCGGGTCAGTACCATCGGATCTTAACCACCCATCGCCCGCGCCCGTGTCCTTTTGCACAAGCTGGCGACGATCAGCGGAAGCTCTGCGCCGTTGAGCGCGGAGTGGGGACGGTGGTGCCCATCAAGATGGTTTGAATTGTCTTTTGCTGGCCTGCGGTCATGATCACTTCACTTCGTTGGTCGCAGCTGGCGTGGCTATATAGCGAAACGCTACGACCGCAATGACGGCCCAGACTGCCGTGCGCAGGATCATTGCGCCGGCGATGCGCGACTCGAACGCGTCGCCTTGCAGCATATGAACACCGAAAGCGATCCCGACCAGCGCTGTGCTGGTCAGAATGCCGAGGGAGATCCACACGGCGAGACGGTTCTGCAAGAACAGCCCGACGCCAGCCAGCACATAGGCAAACCCGGCCAGAAAGTTGAACCACAGCACAAAACCCACGGCATTATCGACGGCCGCGTGGGCCTCGGCACCGCCGAACAGGGCGCGCCCCTGAAAATAGCCCGTCTCCGGCTTCATGCACATCGATCCCGGTCCCGCGCGGTCTTGGAGCAATCTCTTCCCGTCCCGCGCGACGCCCTTCGTGCCAGAGGTGACCCCTGCCCGCGAGGTCTTGGCCGAAAGCCGCACTTTGAAGGGCGGCGGCGCTGCGGGTGTCGAGGTGGCGCAAGATATCCTGGCAGAAACCCAATCCGCGATCCTGCCCCTGGTGCCCTACCTCGAAACCCTACGCTGAGTCTTCATCGCCGTGGCGCTGATCGGCATCGCCATTGCCATCCACGCCCGGATCGACGACTGGAAGCGGAGCCAGAGATGATTGGCTGGATTGTCACAATACTCAAAAGCGGCCCTGCGCGCAAAGCGCTGGGCTTGTTCTTGGCCATCACCACCGTCGCACTGTTCCTGTTGAACCTGCGCCGTGCCGGGGAGCGCACGGGACGGTTGGCCGAGCGTCTTTCAACATCGGAGAAAGCCCATGAAACCCAACGCAGATGCTGGACGCCGCCAGTCGCCGCCCAGCTGATCGCGATGATCTGGCTCAGCGCTTGCGCGATGGGCGGTTCTGATGAACGGGGACAGGCTTGCCAGACCAACAGATCAAGCCCAAGCTGCGGATGAAGTCGAAAAGCTATCAGAAGCATCTATGGTGGTGCGGATTCTGAGCGATTATGCCGTCCTGCGCGAGCAAGTGCGGGCGTGCAGGTGAAAGACGGACCGGGGATTGTTCACTTTGGGCGGCTCGACAGTGGAGGTTAACTATCCTGCGGTCGAAAATCGATCAAGTCAAGGTGCTCCCCCGGTCAAAAAACCACTGGCATTTCACTGTCATGGCGAGCGTGTTTCGTTTGATCTTCTACTTCGATTTAAACCGTGGCGCATGACACTCAGGCCGCAACCCAAGCTCCAAGCATCCACAGGCCCATGCCCGCCATAGCAGCGTGAAAAGTTTAACGAACTGATCGCGTTACTTCAAAGAGCCCAAGGCTGATGATGACATCCCAGGACGAGGGCGATCACGATCAACACTAATAGGGCTTGACCTTCCAGCCACTGGATGCCTTAGGCAGAGTAAATCAACAGAAAGTTGGCAAGACATGGACCACGATCATCACCACGCGAAGTCCGACATCCCGGCGGGAGCCGATACCGCAAAGGATCCTGTTTGCGGCATGACGGTCGAGATCGGGCCCGAGACGCGTCACGCGGCGTTTCAGGACGAGAAGTTTCATTTCTGTTCAGAGGGTTGCCAGACCAGATTCAAGGCCGATCCGTGGTTCTATGCTTCCGGTCGCGCCGCCGGGCAAAAGAAGGCGGCTCCTACAGATGCCCAATATACCTGCCCGATGCACCCGGAGATCGTGCGCGATGAACCCGGAGACTGTCCGATCTGCGGCATGGCGTTGGAGCCGATGTTGCCCTCGGATGAGCCCAGCGAGGAACTGACCGATTTCACCCGCCGGATGTGGATCTCGTCGGTTGCGGCGGTGCCGCTGATCATTCTGGCGATGGGCGAAATGGTCGCCCTGCCGGTGCGCGACTGGATCGGGCACCAGACCGCCAGCTATCTGGAGTTTGTGCTGGCAACGCCGATCGTGCTCTGGGCGGCCTGGCCGTTCTTCAAGCGCGGCTGGGAGTCGGTTCTGAACCGTTCGCCCAACATGTGGACGCTGATCAGCCTTGGTGTGGCGGCGGCTTATCTTTATTCACTGGTCGCCACCTTCCTTCCCGGGGTGTTTCCGGAACAGTATCGGACGGGCGAAGCGGTCGGCAATTATTTCGAGGCAGCTGTGGTGATCGTGACCTTGGTCTTTGTGGGGCAGGTGTTGGAATTGCGGGCGCGCGAACGCACCGGCGACGCGATCCGCGCGCTTCTGGACCTCGCGCCCAAGACTGCCCGGCGCATCCTGCCCGATGGCACGGAATACGATGCACCGCTGGAAAACATCATGGAGGGCGACCGCCTGCGGGTGCGGCCCGGCGAGGCCGTGCCGGTGGATGGCATGGTGATCGACGGGCGATCCAGCCTGGACGAAAGCATGCTGACGGGCGAATCCATGCCGGTGGAGAAGGAGCCCGGCGATGCGGTGACCGGGGCCACGATCAACCATAACGGCAGCCTCGTGATTGAGGCGGGCAAGGTCGGGGCCGATACGGTGCTGGCGCAAATCGTGGCGATGGTGTCGAATGCGCGGCGGTCCCGCGCGCCGATTCAGGGGATGGCCGACCGGGTCTCGGCTATCTTCGTGCCGACCGTGGTAGCCGTCGCGATTATCGCGTTCATTGTCTGGCTGATCTTCGGGCCGGAACCGGCGCTGGTCTTCGCCATCGCCTCGGCGGTCTCGGTACTGATCATCGCCTGCCCGTGCGCGCTTGGGCTGGCCACCCCGATCTCGATCACCACAGCAGCGGGGCGCGGCGCGCAGGCAGGTGTCTTGATCAAGGATGCCGAGGCGCTGGAGCGCATGGCGGGCGTCGATACGCTGATCGTTGACAAGACTGGCACACTGACAATGGGCAAGCCGAAGCTAACCGATACGGTTGTGCTGGGGGATCTGGCCGAGTCCGACCTTTTGTCGTTGGCCGCAGCGCTGGAACGTGGCTCGGAACACCCGCTGGCCGAGGCGATTGTTGAGGGGGCAGAGGCGCAAGGGGTTGCGCGGCAGGACGCCACCACTTTGAGGCCATCACCGGCAAGGGCGTGCGCGGCACGGTCGGCGGGCGTTCCGTGGCACTTGGCAATGGCGCGATGATGCAGGAGATGGGGCTGGACACGACGCATGCCGAAGCCGAGGCGGACACCCTACGCGCCATGGGAAAGACGGCGATGTTCATCGCTGTCGATGACGCACTTGTCGGCATCGTGGCGGTGGCCGACCCGATCAAGGACAGCACCGCGCAGGCGATCGACGAACTCCACGCGCAGGGGCTGCGTATCATCATGGCGACCGGCGACAATGAGCGCACGGCGGAGGCGGTGGCCAGCAAACTGGGCATCGACGAGGTGCGCGCGGGCGTCTTGCCCGAGGATAAGAAGACGCTGATCGACGAGTTGCGAAGCAAGGGCCACAAGATTGCCATGGCAGGTGACGGGGTGAACGACGCTCCGGCCCTCGCCGCCGCCGATGTCGGCATCGCCATGGGCACCGGCGCGGATGTGGCGATGGAAAGTGCAGGCATCACCTTACTGGGCGGCGATCTGATGGGAATCGTGCGGGCGCGCAATCTCGCGCGCGCGACGTTGCGCAATATCAAGCAAAACCTGTTCTTTGCCTTTGCCTATAATGCGGTCGGTGTCCCGATCGCGGCGGGGCTGCTTTATCCTGTCACTGGCCTTCTACTCTCGCCAATGATCGCGGCAGCGGCGATGAGCCTGTCCTCTGTTTCGGTCATCACGAACGCGCTGCGCCTGCGGCGGGTGGATCTATAGGCAAACCAAAAAAGGAGAACTCAATGACAACCTTCCATATTCCCGATATGAGCTGTGGCCACTGCAAGACAACTGTTGAAAAAACGATCCATGCCCTCGATCCTGCGGCGCAAATCGAGTTTGACATGGCCGCACGGCAGATCACAGTTCAGAGCGGCACTGACGCCGCACATATGACGGCAGCGCTGGCAGAGGCCGGATATCCTGCCTCGCCAGCCTGACGACTGTTCGCCTGTGGGTCATTGAGTATCTGCAAGGCTCCGCTCGGCGTGCACGCCACGCTCACGTTCAGGCCAACGCGATCTGATATACGCAAGGATGTCTTCGATCTGTGTTGGCGTCAGCATCTCGCCAAACCCCGGCATGCCACTGTCAAACCGCACGCCCATTTGTGCCAGTGCTTCCTCGCCGCCCAGGGTAATGTAGGCAATCAGGTCGGCGTCAGAATGATGCCACGTGTGGCCACTGGCATCGTGGGGTGGCGCAGGATAGCGTCCGTCCTCGTCGGGGCTTTGCCAGTCGGGTTGACCTTCCAAATTTCTCCCGTGACAGGAGGCGCAGTTTGTATCGTAAAGGACATGGCCGCGCGACACGGCGGCATCCTCAGGCGCAAACAGATAGACGGCGGCCCCGATGGTTCCAATGAGGGCCGCTGCTCCGAAAATGAGTGGGACCGGCCTCATGCTTGATCGCCGTGAGTGCAACCACCCACTTCGCTTGGATTACGTGCCATCAGTTGATCCCGTTGGCACGCTGCAACTCGCGCACATAAGCAACGATCGCACCCAGTTCTGAATCGGTCAGGGGTTGTTCAACCGCGGGCATGTTGCCAAATTTCCAGTGATGTGCCCGCACACCGTTCCGCGCTGCCAGAAAGAAAGCCGCATCGCCGTGATGCGACGGCTCATAAATGCGGTGGACAAGCGGTGGCGCGATGCCATCCTGCCCGGCCGCATTTGCGCCATGGCAAGAAGCGCAGACCGCATTGTAATATGTTTCACCCTGACCAGCCTGTGTCGAAAACTCTGCTGGAACCATCACCTCCACCATTGGTGCCGCCGACACCACCGATGAGGTGCCCGCGGCAGATGCCGAAACCGGGTTTTTTGAGGGCTGAACTTGGGTCCAATACCAACCCGCTAGGGCGATGACGGCAACACCCAACGCGCCAATGAGTCTCTTTTTCATGATACAATCTCCAATTTATCTTCGCCGTCCATGCGGCGTGCGCGTATTCCTCTTGCCGTCAGCTATGCCAACCGAATGAGGTGCGGTGAATTTATTTTGCCACCGGGTGTGGTACCCGGTGGCAGGGATATCACGCTGATACAGCAAACTCGGTCATCATGCCCGTGGACAGGTGCGGCATGTGATGACAATGCAGCATCCAGCGCGCGGCCTCGCCCGCATCCAGCGCAATCGTCACCATCGTCATCGGGGGCACATAGACGGTATCGCGGACCGCGCCGTCGATGTCGCGCCCATTGATATTCACCACCTGGAAGACATGCCCGTGCAAATGCATCGGATGCCCCATCATCGACATGTTGTGGAACGTCAGATGCACCCGCTCACCAGTCTTGGCGGTGATCGGGGTGTGGTTGCCCCAGACCTGCCCATTGATGGTCCAGAGGTAAGGCTGCATCGCGCCACCCAGCATAATTTGGTGAGACCGGTCTACTGCGCGCGGCGGAAGGGCGGGCGCACCTTCCGGTCTTGCAGCTCGCAACGCAGCCTCTTGCGAAAGATCAATATCAAAGGCGCCACTTTCAGTTTCGCTCAGGTCATCCATCCGGCGTATCTCTGCGCCTGAGGTTGCGAGGATGAGTCCCGTGCGCTCGCGCGCGCCTTCGCGCAGGGCAATGATCGGAAACGCTCCTGCGCCCGGCAGGTCGATTTCCAGATCGAGGCGCTGCGCCATGGCGAGGCCAAAGCGCGTGCCTGCCATCGGCTCCACGGCGTGGCCGTCTACTGCCACCAGACGTGCAGGAATACCGCCGGTATCAATCCAGAACGACGTCGCCGCCGCGGCATTGATCACCCGCAGCAGAATGCGACCTTTGCGTTCAACCGTGATTACCTCCGGGTCGGCCAGGCTGCGATCATTGACGAGATAGGCATCGAAGTCGAAGTCGTTTAGATCCATCTCCATCCCGCCGGCACCCATGCCACCCATGTTCATGCCGCCTGCCATGTTCATATGGCCGCTTCCGCCCGACATCATGCCACCCATCGCGATGCCAGAATGATCCATGCCCAACATACCACCCGGACCTTGCATCGTGGCACCCATGTTGCCCACGTCGTGATGCGCCGCACCTTCGGTGATCTCAGCCAACACATCGGCGGCGGGTCGGAATGAGAAATCATGCAGGAACATAACAACCTCTTGGCGGTCAGATGTCAGATCCTCGGGCCGTCGCACGATCAGCGGCGCGGCAAGCAAGCTCATTTCCTGCACCGGCACATGACTGTGCATCCAGAACGTGCCGGGCATCGCCGCATAGTCATAGCTGCGCGTCTCACCCGGTTTCAAAAGCGGCATCGGCAGATCAGGCACACCGTCCTGCACATTGGGCGGGATCTGGCCATGCCAGTGGATGATGGTTTCCTCATCCAGCGCATTGGTCAGGTCCACCCGGAACCGCTGACCGGGATCAAGGATCAAGCCTTGTTTACCCGTTCCATTGGCCAGCCCCATGACAGTCGCGGCACGACCACCCACCTCAATCACCCGCGTCGCAGCGGTCAGGGTAAGTGGTGTGGCCTGCGCGTAAGCGCCGCGCGGCAAAACGGTGGTTGCAGCCATAGCTGCGGATGCGGCCAGAAAGCCGCGGCGTGTCAGATCATGTTTCATTTTGAATAAATCCATCTCTCCCCGGAAGGGGATTGTATCGGTCTGGAACCTCCTTGCGGTTCCGCTCTTCAACAGTTCAGATGGATTTAGGAGGGCGGTCAGCGGTTTCGATCAGACGCCCGTGTAATACCAAGGACATAGCCATTTGGTGCGCAACTGGTCGAAATACCATTAGGGCCGGGTCCGGAGGTGGAAACCAGGTCGCAATTGAACCGAGACAAGCGACGCCACAGGCAGCAGACATCGAATGATCTGCAGTGCCGCAATACGCGATAGCTTCGACATGCTCCCTCATGACGCCTTGCTCATTACTACACGGGATCGATGCAGTTGGCGCTTCCTCAGCCATTACCGCATGCGGCACGACGCCGAACAATGCGACGGCAACCAGCAGCAGGAAAGAAAAGAGATAACGCGTCATCGGATCCGTCAGTAGCAAGATGACGCAAATCTAGAGCTTCTGCATAACATCCGCAATACACGATACCGTTTTCGCGCATGCAGTCCGGTCACCCAGCGGGTTTTGGTCAACCGCCCAAAACGCAAAAAGCCCCCACTTTTCAGGGGGACTTCTAAAACGTTGACTCAGCGTTGACTCGTTTTTGCACGGGCCATACACAAGTGTTTTTGTCGGATTCTAACCATTTGGAAAGGTTAGGATTTTTGGTTGCGGGAGTTGGATTTGAACCAACGACCTTCAGGTTATGAGCCTGACGAGCTACCGGGCTGCTCCACCCCGCGACGGTTGGGCGCAGATTTGGGCCCTATTTGCCCCATTTTATTGATTTGGGGTTTATTTTGTCATCGTTATGAGAGTTACGTTTCTTACTAGGTTTGGCGGTGACCTACTC
>NZ_LGHS01000046.1 GCF_001202025.1 Pseudorhodobacter aquimaris | reverse complement strand
CGCGCGTGGTGCAAAGACGGGAACAGTGTTTCATTCAACAGCTCGTCACGCAGTCGGCCGTTGAAGCTCTCGATGAACGCATTCTGGGTCGGTTTTCCCGGCGCGATGTAGTGCCAGTCGATCTTGCAGTCATCGGCGAAGGTCAGGATTGCGTTCGAGGTGAACTCGGTCCCGTTATCGCTGACCATCGTCTGGGGCTTGCCGCGGGCGCCAAACAAGGTCGCCAGTTCTCGCGCCACACGGGCACCCGACAGTGAGGTGTCGGCGATCAGAGCCAGGCATTCCCGCGTGCAATCATCGACGACGGTCATGATGCGGAACCGGCGGCCGTCCGTGAGTTGGTCTGACACGAAGTCGAGGGACCAGCGCTGGTTCGGCATCATTGGCAGCACCATCGGAGCCCGTGTGCCCATGGCCCGTTTGCGCCCGCCCCGGCGGCGGACATGCAGCCGTTCCTCGCAGTAGATGCGGAACAGGCGCTTGTGGTTCACCTCATGGCCTTCGCGTCTCAGGAAGACATGCAGCCGCCTGTCGCCGAATCGACGGCGCACCTTGGCCAGCTCCTTCAGCCGCTCGCGCAGCACGGGGTCGCCCTGCCGGACCGCCTCGTAGCGCATGGTCATCCGACAACAGCCGATCACCCGGCACGCCCGCCGCTCGCTCATCCCGTGGTCTTCCACAAGATGCGCGACCGCTTGCCGCTTCGCGGCGGGCGCTACCATTTTTTTCCGAGAAGATCCTTCAAGGCCGAATTGTCGAGCATGGCATCGGCGAGCAGCTTCTTCAGCCTGCCGTTCTCATCCTCGAGCGCCTTCAGCCGTTTGGCTTCGCTAACATCCATACCGCCATACTTGGCTTTCCACTTGTAGACGGTTGCATCGCTGACGCCGTGCTTGCGGCACAGATCGGCGACGGAAACACCGGCCTCATGCTCCTTCAGAATGCCGATGATCTGTTCTTCGGTAAACCTGCTGCGCTTCATCTCTGGTCCTTTCGGTTGGGCCAGAGGCTATCTCAAAATGGATTAGGCGGAGGGGGCAACGTCACGAGCCTCGTGACCGAGCTTGCCAATCTCACGCCCCCAATAATGGGACGTAGCGCAAGCCTCCATAGCAACAACGCACCTTGGAAGCTTACTCAGGAACGCAATAAGCTGAGGCCGCGACAATTTCTTGCGGAACACAACGGAACCATCGGTGGCAGCCCCGTGCAGTTGGAAGCCCCGTTTTGCTAAATCAATTCCTACTATGCTAACATTCTCTATGGATGCTCTTCCTTTGTATGACAGTTTAAACTGCTATCATTCTGGCACATTGCGATGCCGCCGGGTGGGCATCCACCCCATCATTGATGTAGTGGAAGATTGCCCTTCGCGGCTTGGCGCCGCGTCTTCCAAGGATGCCGCCAGATCAGTTCGGCTTTGATGGTTTCGAAGAACGTCTCAACCATTGCCTGGCAGGTGATTTGCAACGCAAATCTGCCGGGAGGGGGCTGCATTATCGTAGCAATTGCCCTTGCCTGACATTGATACTTTGAACCGGTGTTGGCGCGGTATCTTCTGGTGGTTGTGTGAACAATATTGTGACCCGCGATCCGTGTGCTGAATGCTGCCTTTGGGCGGTTGGCGGAACGCGATGGCTATCTTCATAGCCCTGATAGCAAGGTCGCGTTTCATGCGATTGCTCACCGGCCAGCGCGGTTGATGTTTTTCTTGCCCTTTGGCACAAGTGTAAGCCCTGACCCTTATCCGGGCCATGCGATCGCCTGGCGACATGCGCTCTTGATGCACCTGTTACAAAATCCGAACCCTGCATGATCAAAGTCACGCAGGGTCCAAAGATTGTCACAAGTGCAATACTCGCGCCCTCATCTATCAAGTTTGCGCCTTTTGAGGCCACCTCGACATGACGCGTTTATGGAAACCGGACCGTAAAGCGTCGCCGCGTTTACGGATTGGCCCCAATCCGGCCCGTGTCAGAATATTCCTGGCTTTGGGTGCGATCAGGCCGCTTTTTTTGCACTCGCCTCGCGCAGCCATTGTAGTACTGCGTCAGGTGTAGAGGCCTCATAGGGGTCGCCGGGCGCGTTGTCACAAATACCCGCCTCTTCGAACCAACCTTCCACGATCCCGTCCTGAACAACGGCCGCATAACGCCAAGAGCGCAAGCCAAACCCCAGATTGTCTTTGCGCACCAGCATTCCGAGACGGCGCGTAAAGTCGCCCGACCCGTCCGGAATCATCTTGATATTTTTCAGGCCAATGTGATCGGCCCATTGTTTCATCACGAAAGCATCATTGACGGATACACAATAGATTTCGTCGATGCCCTGCTCCTTGAATGTATCGGCCAATTCATCAAAAGCAGGCAACTGGCGGTTTGAGCATGTCGGTGTAAATGCCCCAGGCAGACCGATAATCAGCGCGCGCTTGCCCGCGAAAATATCCTTGGAGGTTTGGTCGCACCAGCGATACGGGTTTTCGCCCCCAATTGTCTCATCCCGCAAACGGGTTTTAAAAATTACATTCGGGATTGGCGTACCAATTTTCATTGCACTGTTCCTTTAAGGTAGTTTTATCTTATCGGGAGCAAGCTCCCCCCTGCCTAGTTACGGTCAACCGATCACGGCTTCAAGGTGATCAGCAACAACTTGCCAGTTGACGTGCTTTATTGGAATGGGCACCGTCACGGGTTGATGCGCCCCCTGTTCGGATTTACTGCGACAAAGTCGACGAGCTATGTGACTGAAGCGCACAAACACATTTCGCCAACATGGGTACGGACCTAACAGGCAAGCGAATTGGCCTTGTCACACTTGCGTTCTGCTGTCTCAACTCGTTTAGGCGGCCTTTCGTTCAAAGCCCAAGGGGCTTTTCCCACCTAACGGCGCGTGTCGACATCTTGGATTTTAAAACCCGTTGACATTCAGGAACACCGCGCGATACGCCACATCAGCGCTGCCGCCAATCCACTGGAGGGTGCACAACACACGATACGCATATGATGCGTTCTGCATAACCCAGCACAGAAATTCAACCGCCCCCCTCTTTGGTTGTCTAACGCAACGTCAGGCCCCTCGCGTCGGAAAGCTTTTTGGCAGATTTGTCGGTGATCTGCCCTCTTCGTTTTTCAGCAAGACAGCAGCGCGATCATCAGAACGCCCACATAATAGCCACCCCTGCGTTGATCGCTGTTGGGTCAGCTCGTCCAGTGTCAGATCCGACACCAACGACGCAACCGCTGGTTCTTTCGCTGTAGTCGCTCAAAACCCTTGGACTGTTCTATACCCAAGTCGCCGCATTTTCCCTCCAGCGACAATAGATTTTTCAATCACGATGATCTGTCGCGTCAGTCCAGTCCATGCCTTGCCCCATTTGTACCTCACCTGCAAGACGATCTCTTCAGGTTTTGCTCTCTCAATACCCACCTCGGACCCTCCGCCTCCTTAACTGTAAGGAAGGACCGATCCAAACAACGAGGGGTCAACGGTGCCCGTCAAAAAACCCCATCCACGGAGCGGTCCCACAGCTACAACAAGTCGCGCCCCCAACGAGAAAATCCCGCCCGGAATTTGCATGGCGGCCGGGCTGTGTTTGCGAATCCTCTTTACAAACTATGGCTTGCTTCAAGGCGAGCGTTTTGGAAACGCGACAGGCAGGCTACGATCTCGTCGCGGGTTTCAAACAAGCACGCTGATGTGGAAAGGGCATCGGCGAGGGCAGCTGAGTTTGCAGAAACCGTGATCTCCCGCCAGTTCATATGTGTGGGCAGGCCGGAACGCGGGTCAAGAATATGGCCAACCTGTGACGCGCCATCGAAGGTCGTCCCAAGCGGCGCTGAGGTAGCGAGCGCGCGTGTGACAAGCGGTACTTCGCCCCCGGCAGCGAGTTTGACAGGCCACGCCTTTCCGTTCGGCTGCGCTCCAAGCGCGCGAAACTCACCAGTGTCGATCAGAATATTCGTGAGGCCTTTGCCTTTCAACATTTCTGCCACGCGATCGGCGATATATCCCTGCGCAATCCCGTTCAACGTCAGCGCCATGCCCGGCTGCATCATTATGCTTGAACTGTCAAAGGTGACATTTTCCCAACCTGTCAGCAGGCGAGCTTCAGTGATCTCGCTCTCATGCGGCAACTCACCCCGCGCAGAGGCCGCGGCATATGCAGCCCAAAGCGGTTGAATAGTCGGATCAAAACGCCCCTCACTGGAGGCATGCACGGCACTGGCCAAGGAAAGACATTCCAGCAACTCAAACGGCGCCATCTGCAAGGCGCCTGTATGATTAAGGCGTGACAAGGCGCTATTCGGACGAAAGAGGCTGAAGATATCCTCAAGCCGGGATATTTCGGCGGCAACACCTGCGCTGATCGCTTTGGCATCAGGATGCGCCAGCCGCAGCGTGGCCCGCGCGCCAAGGGCTGTGCCCTGCCAGGTGTAAAGCGGAGCCGCCTGCAAAGCCCTTGGGAGGGCGAAGGCAGCGGCACTGATGCACAGGAAGCGGCGTCTTGTGGTCATGGTTTTACCCTCCATTTTCGCGCGAAAGAGCGCGCAGGCGATCCTCAAAATCGCCATCGGTTTCTTCGCCGTCCAAGGCCACAGGGGCCAGAACGGCACTATCGGGGATTTCGCTGAGGCTCATAACGTTGCCGCCATTTTCGGCGGCAAACTCACGCGCTGTGGCTGCGTCGCCAAAAGGAACAACCTCTGGCGCACCCATGCCGCCGACCACCCGCGCACCGACAACGTAGATCGCCTCTTCGGCGCTGATCCAGTTATCCGTGCCGGGCCTGTCCCAGGTTGCGCCCTCGGCCCCCATATCGTTGACCCAGATCGTCAGGATTGCGTGGCTCTGCTCTGGCATCCGCATATAGGCGATCACATCGCGCACCTGACTGAAAAACAGCGGCGCGGCTGGCAAGCCAGCCAGATGGGCCTGTGCTTTGGGGCCGGCATGCTCCAGCAAATTCATCTGGCAATAGTGACCGACAGCATCGGCGTTAAGCGCCACTGCGGAGGTGTCTTGCGCGACCTCCTCTTGGCAGGCGGTCAGCGCCAAAACCGCATATATCAACAATAGTTTCCTCATGGCTCCACCTTGCGAAAGGCCAGCGCGGCGAGGACCAATGAGATCAACGGCCATATCGCAACCGAAAGCAGCGATTGCCATTGCGGAATGGCGTTTGCCGCCCCACCAACGCCTGCGGCAACCGCGGTGGCCTGTGACGCGGTCAGGTTGAACAGACGAAAAGCATCGGCCGGGTTCGCCAATAAGGCCAGCGGGAAAACTCTGGTCGTAAACGCGCCACCATCGTCCGCGACAACTGCCGCAAGCAGACCCAGATCGTAAAGTACCACCAGACCAAGCCACAGCCCGATCGCAAGCCCGGCCGCGCCCGACACACGGCGCGCAAGTGACGACAACGCATAGCCGATCCCCAAAAACGTCGCGCCAAGAAGGGCGGATGTCCACGTCAGCCGCCAAAGCGCCACCAATCCTGACGTCGCCGTCGGATCCGCGACAATGGTGACAACTGCCGCCGCACCATAGCCGGCCAAGATTGCCACAATCAGAATGGCGGTATGGGCAACAAGTTTACCTGCAAGCACCTCCCAGCGCGCCACAGGATATGTCAGCAGTAAGGGCAATGTGCCACGTTCCACCTCGCCTGCGACGGCATCAAAAGACATAAGCAGCGCAACCAAAGGCACAAGATAGACAGAGAGAGATGTGAGCGAAGCCACGACAACAGACAGGCGATCAGCACCCAGTGCGCCAGTCGGCGCGGATCCCGCCGCCGACAACACGAGGGAAAAGACCACCATCAGCAATACCGCGATGAGCACCCAACGGTTGCGGCGCGCGATATGAAACTCATTTGCTGCGGTAGCGAGGATGCGGGCGATCATTGGCCGTCCCTCCGGCTGAAATGGCTGTAAATGTCTTCCAGACTTGGCGGAATGACCTCGACATCCGAAAGCTTGCCCTCAAGGGCTGAAATGCGCGCAAGAACGGCCAGCTTTTCGTCTTGCAGACACGTAAGGTGCAAGGCGCTGTTGACGCGGATTGCATCGGGAAAGGTCGCCATGATGTCCGCGTCATATCCGTTAACGGGATGCAACTGCATTGAAACAGGCAGCGCAGCTTCGCGGCGCAACTCGGACAACGTGCCCTCTGCAACCAGTCGGCCACCTGACAGGATCAGCAGCTGATCTGTGCGTGCTTCAACCTCTGTCAGCGCATGGCTCGACAATAAAATTGCGGCACCATCAGCTGCAAGCCCATCAAGCAACTCATAAAAATCGCGGCGCGATACAGGGTCAAGCCCGCTGGTCGGCTCATCCAGCACCAGTAGGCGCGGCTGGCCGATCAAAGCTTGGGCAAGGCCGACGCGTTGGCGCATACCTTTGGAATATGTGCCAATACGGCGCTTGGCGGCATGGCCAAGGCCGACACGGTCAAGCAACCCCATCGCGCCTGATGTATTCTGATTGCGCAAGCGCATATAGTAGGTGATCTGTTCCAGCCCAGTAAGGGCTGAGTGAAAAGCCGCGTTTTCAGGCAGATAGGCCACATGCGCGCGCGCCTCTGCATTGCCGGGTTCTGCGCCGCAGACAGACACCTTGCCATCATCCGCCGGGATCAGGCCAAGGATAATTTTCATCAATGTCGACTTGCCCGCGCCATTGTGTCCCAACAAGGCCACACGCTCACCCGGCGCGACACTCAGCGAAACATCTGTCAGGGCCTTTACCCCACCGAATGTTTTAGTGAGTTGAGAGATCGTCAATGTCGAAGTCATCAGTTTGTCTTTCATTGCGGGTGGCGGCGGCCGTGTCTTCGAACGCGCTGTATTCGGACGGGACATCTATGACCGGTGCCGACATAAGCGGTGCGCTGTCAACAACACCACCCGGAAGCGTGGCCGGAAAGCTGGATTGCGCCCAACGGATAAGCTGCACGGCAGGCGCACCCGTCAGCAAGGAAGCCGCGGGTTGTGACCAAAGGATGTGATCCATCAGATCATTCGGGCGAAAGGCACTGTCGGCAATACCGTCGCCGCCAAGATCAAATCCCGGGTGGTCGGACCAATAATTGCCGCGGCCCTCAAAGCTCCACTCAATGTCACGCGTTCCGACGTATTTTACCTGGGTGCGATTGCCGATAAAGGCGTTACCTGTAAGCACATTACGCTCTGAACCTGCGGTGAAGTGAATGCCGATATTGCAGCCCTCAAAACGGTTGTTTGCGATGATGTTCTTATGGGCGTTATAGATGAAGGTGCATCTGTCAGGCCCGCCGCGTACAAGATTGCCCGAAACATCGGCGTTGTTGGCAAAGTTAAGCATGACACCATGGCTGCCATCCGACAGGCTGAGGTTATCTTTCAAAACCACACGATTTGAGAACATGATCGCATAGCCGAGGTGGTTTCCGATCGAGACATTTCCCGACACTTCGGAGTTGTTGGTATACATATAATGCACCGCAAAGCGCAGATCGCGGAACAGGTTGTTGCGGTAGGTTCCGTGACGCGAGGCGTTCGAAAATATGCCATCGCGCCCCCAGCGAACCGAGTTGCCTTCGACAATTGCGCCGGGCGAATTCCAAACATAAATTCCGTTGCCG
Organism: Pseudorhodobacter aquimaris; assembly: GCF_001202025.1. Taxonomy (GTDB): domain Bacteria; phylum Pseudomonadota; class Alphaproteobacteria; order Rhodobacterales; family Rhodobacteraceae; genus Pseudorhodobacter; species Pseudorhodobacter aquimaris. The sequence goes on along the minus strand of NZ_LGHS01000046.1, from coordinate 244,819 downwards.
CGGTCGTTCATGCGCGGGTGGCGTGTGCCCTCGATTGTGTTCCCGCGAACCATGGCATCAAGCCCGCCGTGCACGTCAATCCCATGCAGGTTGCCCAACAGGCGATTGTTTTCAACAAGCGCGCGGTCGGCCTTTCTCAGGATTTTGATACCAGCATCCAGATCTTCGTTGCTCAGACCCGAGCCAGTGATGGTGAGGCCTTTGACCGTTACGTCCACGGCATCGATGGTGACGACGGTTCCTTTTCCCAGACCATCGATCACAGCCTCGGGCGGGCCGGTCAATGTCAGGGGGCGGTCAATAACAATGGGGCCTTGATGGCGGCCCGCCTCCAGAATGAGCACATCGCCGGGGGAAGCCCCGGCGATGGCTTGGGCAAGGCCTTCTGACACTGGCGGCACGCGCAGCTCTGCCGCCCAAAGGGGCAGAGCAACCACGGCAGCCAGCAAGAATGTCAGAAAGCGCAGCATATTCAGGCGTCCTTTGGTTCAACAAACATACGCCCGCGCATTTCCATGTGGAGTGCGTGGCAGAACCACTGGCAATAATACCAGAACACACCAGGGGTGGCAGCAACAAAGGTAATCGACGACGTCTGTTGTGGAGAAATCTCCATCGCCACCCCGTGGTTGCCCATGGTAAAGCCGTGCGTCAGATCGTCGATGTCATCAAGGTTGGTCACATAGACGGTGACTTCATCGCCTTGCTTCACGGTAAAGCTTTCAAGCGCAAAGTTTGGTGCCTGGCTGGACATGTAAACCCGCACTTTGTTGCCATCCCGAATGACCGTATCTTGATAGTCATCCAGATCAACACCGTCCGCCTCGGCCTGTTTGCGCGCGTCTGCCCACATCGGATCCTGCCGATCCCAAACGGATTTCGGGTTCACCTTGCTTGGGTCAACGATAATCGCATCATGCGGTTCGGCAAATGTCGGGCCATCATGGATCAATGTCAGCTTGTCACCGTCGATTGCGAACAACTGCTCGTTTTCAGGCTTCAACGGACCAACATTGAGGTAACGGTCCTTGGAGAACTTGTTCATCGTCAAGTAGTACTTGGCCGATGCTTCCAAGGTTTCACCCATAACGGTGGAGTTGTGACCGGGTTGATAGTGCACATCCTCTTTGGTGATGATGGGGTCAACATCCGCGCCATTATAAAGCTCGATCGCTTTGGCAATGTCCCAAACAACAACCTGGCTGTCCAGGAACAGCGTGGTATAGGCGCGGCCCGCACCGTCAAAGCAGGTGTGCAATGGACCAAGGCCCAGCTCCGGTTCTGCCACGACGACGCTGCGCGGATCAGCATCTTCATTAAACACGGCGTCCAGTTTGCGAACATCGATTACCGAGACTGTGGGCGACAGCTTGCCCGCGACGCAAAGGTGGATCTTGTCCGGTGCCATGTTACAGCCGTGCGGGTTGTTCGGGATCGGGATGTAGCGGGTGTATTTCTTGTTTTGCCCTTTACGCCCGTCCAGGACCTTCACGCCATTAAGCTCGATGAAATCGCCCGCTTCGATGCCGGCCTCAATCTCTTTGATGTTGAAAACAACAACGTGGTCCATATCGGCTTCGGTCATATCCGCAAGCGTCATGCCCATTTCCGAGTTATACGACGTCGAGAAAGCATATTTCCCGTCATAGTCACAATCGGTGTTGTCGAGGTTGCCCGTCACCATAACCTGCCACGCCACTGTCATTTCGTCGGCATTTACAGCGGTGTAGAAGTTTACATACTTCTCAGGCTCATCCAAGATCTTGCCGTCGTTTACCATTGGCACTTCATCTTCACCGTTACAGAAGATGTAGTTGGTACGCGGCCAGCGTTGTGGGCGCAGACCATGGATCGCCTTGGCGTTCGGGATCTCAAGGATCTTGTCGCATTTCATCACGTCACAACGGACACGGGCAACACGTGTATTGGCCTTGTCATTCATGAACAAGAAGCGCCCGTCATATTTGCCTTCGGTAAAGGACATATGGGGGTGGTGCAAGTCACCATTGGGCGGGAACTCATAACCATTGGCCGCAAGCTGGGCCTTGGTTTTTTCTGTCAGCCCTTCGGTCAGGATCTTTTTGGATTCATTGGTCAAGCCCCAGCCTGTGGCCGAGCAGATATTGAACACGGGGATGCGCATCAATTCACGCATTGACGGAATGCCAAGAATACGCATCTCGCCGCACTGGCCCGACGACCAGAAACCATAATATTCATCAAGCTGGCCTGGCGCAACCTCGGCACCGGCAGCATTTACCTTGGTTGCACTGACAGCTGTGGCAGCACCCACCGCGACAGTTCCGGTCAGCATCGCACGTGAACCGAATGCCCCGGCCAGTGCGGCCCCTCCGGCCGTTGCGCCCAGCAGGCTTCTGCGCGAAATTGGCAGTTTGTTACCTTCAGACATTTTCATCCCTTCCTAAGGTTTGGTGGTGTTTGTTGTTGGTTTGGATGCCCGACAAAGCGTGCAAGATCAGGGCCGACCGCATCTTTGGCGCGGCGCTTCATCTTTTTGATCACGACAGGGCAAGTTGTTTTGGATTGGTAAAGCACCTGACAATGCAAGCAGTTGATGCATTCGTTCGGGTTGATCTCACCGGTTGGGTGGATGGCCTGAACTGGGCATTGATGCGCGCACGTCTGACACGGATTGCCGCACTCATGATAGCGCTTGAGCCAGTCAAACATCCGCATACGTGCCGGAATGGCCAGCGCAGCGCCCAGCGGGCAAAGGTAGCGACAAAAGAACCGCTCTACAAACAGACCCGCAATCAGCAGTGCTGCAACATAGGCAACAAACGGCCAGGCCCGCACAAAGTTCAGGATAATCGCTGTTTTAAAAGGTTCAACCTCGGCCAGACGCTCTGCTTGTTCAATGCTGGTCAGGGATACGCCGAACAGGCCAAGAAATATCATATATTTCAACGGCCACAGACGCTCATGCAGACCCCATGGAAGTGTCCACTGCGGAATGTGCAGCGCGCGTGCGATACGGTTAAGCAGTTCCTGAAGCGCGCCAAAGGGGCAAAGCCAACCACAATATGCGCCCCTGCCCCAGAACAACAGCGCCGCCGCAACAGAGAACCACAGGATAAACGTCAGCGGATCAAGCAAGAATGCCTGCCAGCTGAACCCGGACACGAGCGAGCCGAACAACGCCATCAGGTTCACAACCGAAAGCTGCGCATTGGCATACCAGCCTAGATAAACCAGCGTGACCGTGAGGAACGACATCCGGAACCAGAAAAACCAGCGCTCGTTGCGGGTTGTTAATGACTGAAAGAAAAACACCGCCGTCAAAATGGTCAGCATCACGCCAAGCACGATAATTTCGGTGGTTTTGCTTTTCCAGATACGCTTCCACAGGGCTTGTTGTGCGTCGATCTCGGATTGCGTGGTGACTTGATCAACAGCGTCAGGCACAGGGGCCTCGGCCGGTGGCGCTATGGCCCGGATGTATTGCGGCGGCAGTTGGTACCCCAGATCAAAGGTCGTAAAGACCTTTTCAATCGCGCCAACCTCACGCTGCGCCAAAAGCTGGATACGGAAGGGCTGTGTCGGGTCGAACCCACTGTCAGCCGGTATCTTGAAAAGATCCGCCTCATTAAATACCGGTGCGCCCTCAGCCGCGATGGTGTTGATACGTTTGTGCATCCGGTCACGGAAACGAACGGAGACATCATGTTGGATCAGCACGATCCGGTCAAAAATACCGCCGCGCACATAGCCCGAGCCCTTGAAGGAATAGAGCCCCCGCCCGAAGATGGCGACAGCGTGGTCGCCCTCCTCCAGCCAGTCATCCAAATTTTGTGCAACCGCGTCGCCAAGCAGCGCTTTGGCGATTGCTGGGTGCGACACCAAGGCCGCCTGCATCTCAATGTATGTGGTTTCCGGCGGCTCTGTAAGCGCACGCTGGCCCGCACGCTCATCCTCCATCGCCGCAAAAGCTTCGTTCACCTGACCGACATCCAGCGACAGGCGGCGCAACGTGCCGTCACCCTCAAGCGTCATCCAGTCACTGGCGGCCTCGGCGTCAGGGTTGATTTCAAATTGCGGGCCTGCGCCCGGCTCTTCAACGGCAAGCCCGCCCAGTCCCAGCTGGCGCGCAACCTTCAGCCCCGAGCGGATGATTGAATCGTCAATCACCATGATCGTCACGGTCGCACCGGAAATAATATCAAGCTCATGCGCGGTTCCGCCGCTTTCGGCCTCGGCAACCAGATCAAGCCCCGTATAGCCCGCCACAAGTGCTTTGATTTTGGAATCAGGAATACCGATCAAAACAATCGGCTCATAGTGCTTTACCAACTGCACACCGATCACCTTGGCCGCATCATCAACCGCAACCATCGTGTGAATGGGTTTGCCCGAGTACCCGGTCGTAGACACGAAATCAGAGGTTACAAAGGCCCAGCCGATGCGCTCTCCGCCTTTGAGGATCTGAACTGCTGGGATATTTTCGTCGAGTGCGCCAAAAGCGTCTGCTCCGTCAACAAGCTCGGCGGCGACAACATCGGGCAAGAGCTTGGATAGAACCGTTTCCGCCGATGCGGGAAGCCCGATAAGGAGCAACGTGGCGGCAAGGACGATGATTTTTTGGAAAAAACGAGATAGTGTCATGCGCTGGCGTCCTTCAAAGGTGGTCGCCCGTCGCCGTGTGTTTTGAAGCCAACATCTGTCAGACCACCATGGATCAGCTTAGACTTGGCCTGCATTGCAATGTGCCCCGGCGGGGGCCCACGCGGCATAGGACGGATGGTATCGGTGGGGATGTACAGACTGTCGGAATAGACAAGCGTAATCGCCGAAGTCATTGGGCTATACGGGCCATACGTGCCGCTTGCATCAAACAGCGCGCCAGCCAGTAGGTGACTGCACGCAACGCAGTCATGGCAATCATGAGACGGGTTTGCAGGGATTTCGTCGCCTTCAACGAGAACGGTTTTGGAAATACCGTCAGCGCAGATTTCCATATAAAACGATGTGCCTGTTTCGCTGGCAGTAGCCATGCCTAAGGGGCCATACAAAGTAAGGCTCACAGCAATAACCCAGCTGAAAATTATAGCGACAGCACGTTTCATTGCTAAACTTTTAATATCCGCACGCCAAGCGTCCTTGATCTATCTCAAGTGTCAGAAAATATTCCAACCAAACCACTTAGTTCAATATCATGACATTCTGACACTGATTGTGTTCTGGCCCACTCGGGTGCTGTTTGTCCACAAAGAGGGCCAAGGTTGCGTTGCCCCTTAACGCGAACGAATTTAGGGTATGGCCAGAGCGATAAAGCCGTTCAGAATTGAGGCGCGAAGTCAGATCTCCGTGACCTGACGACCACTGCCTTGCACCGAACGACACTGACCGAGTGGCATTCCACAGTGCGGCTTCTGCGGCGCTGTGTAATTCAGATGGCGCCACAGCAGGCAGCCTTGCCGCCGACCGGTCGTCCAACAAACAGATGCCCCGGATCCTCGTGAACCGCGCCTTGTTTACCGGAGGGATGATTTGTTCAACGATTAGACGCCAATATCGAGTGTGTTCAGATTGACATAAAATGCTTCCCGTGCTTCTGCGGGGGTGATGTACCCGATGGGGCCAAGAAAGCAGCGGGCAACGGTTTTCTTGGAAACAGTGAGAGGGGCGGCCCAAGTGGTGAGCCAAATCCCTGTTATCAGGCGTTTTTCTTTGCCATATTGCATACTCAAGCGCATCAAGAACAAATTGGGTCTTCGTGGATATCGAGATGCGCCAACCTACGATCCGTCTTGCAAAAACACCAATCATGAACGCGACGTAGACCGTCCCTGACCATGTCTGCACATAGGTAAAGTCGGGAACCCAAAGCTAATCTGGCCGATCCGCCCTGAACAGGCGATTCACCTTATCGTCAGGGCATGGCACAGACCTGTCCGGGTTGGTCGTTTTGACCTCTTTGCCGCTACCCCCCCTGATACCTAAGTTGCGCATCAAACGCTCAACGGTGCAGCCGTTGCCCGGCAATGGTTTGCCATGCAAACCGTGACAGGGGGCGACATCTTGACCCTCCCACCGCAGAACGTGCCAAATCTTCCGCGCGCGATAGAGCTTGCGGTTGGCTTCCCAAGCTGCATCGATCTTGACGCTCAAGGCGGAGTCCGACCTGGCCCGGGACGATTCCCGCTTCGGGTCGCGCACAATGGCACGCCGTTCAGAATACGCCAAGGCCTTGCGCAAAACCTCATTGGCTTGACGCAGTTCGCGGTTCTCACGCTCCAACTCCTTGATGCGCGCCTTCTTCTGACTCGCGGGTCCGGGGCGGACGCCGCCATCAAACTGGATCTGGCGGACCCAAGTGCGAAGACTGTCCGGCGCACAACCAAATCTACATGCAACAGCTGTCAGCGCTGCGGCCTCAGACTGCCAATCATCACGGTGTTTCATCGCCAACCGCACCGCGCACTGACAAATCTCAGGTGAATACGGCTTTGGGGTCTTCTGCTTTTATGTCTGTTCCATAACGGGCAGTTCTCCGAGAGTTTTGCCCCCCCCGGTAAAGCCGGGGCGGTTCGGGCAGCCCTCCGAGCATCAAGCAGTCACTTGAAGTTCAGGTTCGCGTTCATTTTATAACGGCGTGCAAACTGTGTCTCCCGAAACACCCGCTGCGATCGCCTGAAAGCAGAACAACCGCAATGTCCGTGACACCATTCGCTGCCCCATAGTGTCAGCAATATTAAGCGGATACTATCAATCGCCCCCTACGAGGCAGAGCAGGCAGACCGGACGCATCCGTAGGAATTGCCCGAAGACTGATTTTCATCCTGTTTACATACCGACAGAACTGGACCCCAGTTATCTGCTAACAAGATGAAAATAAACTATTTTAGCAGATTCACATCCAGTTGGTAATGTGAGGCCGTAACATCCGCGTGGAAGCGGCCAAGCCAATAAAACATGGCCCGGCCAAGAACCCTAGATCATATTTAGAGCGGTTTTATACATCTCCAGGACGGCTTCTTCTTCTGCAACATCATCGGGCTTGCGTTTGCGCAAGGCTACAATCTTGCGTAAAACCTTGGTGTCGTAGCCACGGCCCTTTGCTTCGGCCATCAGCTCTTTTTGTTGCTCAGCCAAGTCAGCCTTTTCCGCGTCCAACTGTTCAAAACGTTCAATGAAGGCGCGCAATTCATCTGCTGTGACGGAATACTGGTCGGTTGGATCGCTCATCTTTGCCTCATGGAATGTGATAGACCCTTCCCTAGCCTGCCACAGGGGGGCTGTTCAAGCAAAGCTTTGCTGTCAGGCATAAATTGCCCTGCAACGCCGCCAAAGTTTCATGCGCCAATAAATGCTTGCGCCCTTGTCAGATGTAGCATCCTCGGTTAGGCGAAAATGCGGGATTAAGGATAAGGGCACAGTCATGGAAGTTTTGGTTTGGATCGGGGCGCTGGTCTCTTTGGTCGGGGTGGCAGGGCTTGGCTGGTGCGTTGTTCTTGCCCTGCGGGCGCGCAACTCTGACGAACCAGAGGATGTGGTGCGCAAATCGCTACAAAAGGTAGTCATTTATAATATGGTCGCCTTGGGGATTTCTGCCCTTGGGTTAATGCTGGTCGTTATGGGAATTTTCCTCGGCTAAGGATGCGTGTCACGCATCATTCAGATCTCCAAGCGAAATGCCTTGCCGGATCAGATCATCGAGCAGGGGCGCGGGCGACCAGATATCTGGGGCATCACCGGCCCAATGATTTAGATCATCGCGCAGCACCATAAGTCCGCGACGCCCCGCCCAGAGCATCGGGCCACCGCCCCAGCGCGGAAATCCATGTCCAAGAATAAACGCCAGATCGATATCCGACGGGCGCAACGCCGTGCCCTCTCCGATCATACGAAGCCCCGCATTGGCAAGCGCCCCCATCACCGGCGCAGCCAGACCCGACCACAGGTTGATGGGCCCCAGAGGCGGCGGCAAATGGCCCTTGTTGTCGCGCATCATACCCCAACGGCCCAGCAAATCCCGCACGGGTTCGGGGCCGTGCTGGGCCTCCAGCGTCTTGAGGCTGGACTGAAGCGCCAATACCAGCCCTGCGTTCACGCCGCTGTTTTGCCCTTGCACCACAGGCCGCCCCAATTTGCGGAGCAGATGCAGCAGCGTGGCAATCGCCTCTGGCTGGGTGTTGGGCGCGATCAGCATTTCGGCCAGATGCCCGTTACGGCTTGCAGGCATCAAGATCAATCCAAGGGCCTGCGCGCCGCCCGCCCCCAAATGCCCCAAGGTCACAATCGGCGCGCCACCCTTGATCGGGACGGCAGGCACCTCTGCCCCCCGCGCCCGATAGGGGCCGGTCAGAAACAGCATATCCGCGGCCTCGCCGTCATCGCTGCCCGACAAGGCAGGATAGAGCCGCGCCCATTGCGCGTCATGCTCGGCCTGCGCCATCTGGCCTGCCTTGACTTCGGCGGCCAGGATCAGGGCCACCGCCTCCAGCCCCTCGGACAGGCTTTGCGTATCGTGATCAACCATGGTCACATCATACCCCGCAAAGAGCAGCTCCATTATCAAGGCAACCGCATCATTCCTGCTGCCCAAGACCGCAATATGCCCCAGAGTCTGCGGCTTGGCCCGCGCCCCCTCCATATGCGCGGCACGGCGTTCCGCAAAAAACGTATGACGCAGCGCTTGGGATTCTGGGGTCGCGACAAGTTCGCTGAAAGCAGCGCGCTCAAACGCAAGCCCTTGCTCAAAGGGCAACAGGTTCGCCGCCTCGACACAATCAATGATCCGCCCCGGGCCCGGCAGCGGAGCGGTTTCTTGCGTCCTGCGCGCCGCAGCAATCGCAGCAAAGAAGCGTTTACCATCGCGGAATCCGTCACGGCGGTCGCGGGTCGGAACCACAGGGCCATTCCCCGCCATATGCAATGCATAGGTGATGGTCGCCGCCTCCAGATCCTTTTCAACCACCTTGTCCAGCAGCCCCATCGCCAGCGCCTCTGGCGCGGCAACCGGACTCCCCGAGATCATCATCGACAATGCCTGATCCGGCTCAATCAGGCGCGGCAATCGCTGGGTGCCGCCAGCGCCGGGCAGGATGCCAAGCTTGACCTCGGGCAGGCCAATCTGCGCATCGGCAAGTGCCACGCGGGCATGGGCCGCAAGCGCCAGCTCCAACCCGCCACCAAGGGCGCGGCCATGAATTCCGGCCACAACCGGCTTGGGGCTGCTCTCTATCCGGTTGCACAAATCGGTCAAGAGCGGGGCATCAGAGGGCCTGCCAAACTCTGAAATCTCCGCCCCGGCAGAAAACATGCGCCCCCGCGCCAAAAGCGCGACAGCGTGGATTTCGGGATTGTCAGCGGCATTCGCAAGACCATCTGCGAGCCCCGCACGTACCCCGGCCCCCAGCGCATTCACAGGCGGATTGTCGATCCAGAGGACCAGAACCGCGCCACGCTGTTCCAAGGTGACAAGAGAGGGGGTATCGCTTTGCATAAGGCCGTCCGAAGTCCAGCAGGCCCCGTGCCCGCATTTGCCCCATTTAACAAGGCTGCGGACAGATTATGCAATCCCATCCGCAGCCCATAGCGTCACATTACAGCAAAAAACAGCAATTTAGCGTCGTTTTGCCGTTAAACCGGCATGTTATCGAACATCGCCTCGGTTTCTTCATCGGTTGAAACCGGCGCACCGGGGTTGAAACCCGCGCCCGGAAACACCGACATCAGCGCCCGCATTTCATTAAAGAGGACCGACAGCCCGTCAGTCCCGTCAACGGCATAGGGCACTGCTTGTGGCTGGGCACCTTGGTCTTTGATCTTGTCTGTCATGGTCGTCTTCTCCTGTTCTTGTTCAATTTAGGCCGCGCAGTCGCGACAGAACGGCGTGAATGGTACAACATCCAAACGTTCCTCGCTGATGTCAGCGCCGCATTTGGTGCAAGCACCGTATTCCCCCGCATCCATACGCGCCAAAGCCGCGTCGATCATCCGAAGCTCTTGCTGACCCGACAGGCCCAGCCCTTCCAGAACCTCATCCGGCTCACGTTCCGACGCCAGATCGTCCCAGTCCCTAGACTGGTGGCTGTCCAGCTCATCCTCAATCGCGGCCAGACGCGCAGTCAACAGATCGCGCCGCGTTTCAAGCTCTTGTCGACGAATATCTTGGCCTTTCATCGCCACCTCCACTGATACGGGAGTCTTATAGCACATGGCCCCTGCCCTGGTATTGACCCAAGTCAACAAGGCGAAATCTTACATATTCAATTCTTGAAATATGTATAAATCCTGCTATATCAGATCCAAGCCCGTATTAATGGAGGTCCCAATGAAACCCCAAGTTCACGCATTCTTTGACGAAGCAACCAATACCCTGACCTATGTCGTTCAGGAACCGGAAGGCCGCGCCTGCGCCATTATCGATTCCGTGCTGGATTTCGACTATGCGTCGGGACACACCGACACCAGATCCGCTGATGCGGTGATTGAATTCGTGCGCAGCCAAGATCTTGATCTGCAATGGATTCTGGAAACCCATGTCCATGCCGACCACCTTTCCGCCGCCCCCTATATCCAGGAACGGCTGGGGGGCAAGATCGGGATCGGCCAGCGGATCACCATGGTACAAGACACCTTTGGCAAGGTGTTCAATGAAGGCACGAAATTTCAGCGGGACGGATCGCAATTCGACCAGCTTTTTGAAGAGGGCGACAGCCTCATGATCGGGCAGTTGCGCGCTGACGTGCTGCATACGCCGGGCCATACGCCCGCCTGCCTGACCTATGTGATCGGCGACGCGGCCTTTGTCGGCGATACGCTGTTCATGCCCGATTTCGGCACGGCGCGTTGTGATTTCCCCGGCGGCTCATCTGCCACGCTGTTTGATTCCGTGCAAAAGATCCTTGCCCTGCCCGATGAGACCCGGATTTTCGTCGGCCATGATTACAAGGCACCGGGCCGTGAGGAATACGCGTGGGAAACCACAGTCGGTGCACAAAAAGCGTTAAACGTCCATATCGGCGCGGGCAAATCCAAAGAGGACTTCATGGCCATGCGTGATGCCCGCGATGCGACGCTGGCGATGCCTCGACTGATCATCCCGTCGTTGCAGGTCAACATGCGCGCAGGCCAGATGCCGGAACCCGAAGACGATGGCGTAAGCTACCTCAAGGTGCCGCTGAACCGGCTATAATGGCGAAAAACAACGCCGCAGCACCCCGCTGCGGCATGAATTCCGAGGATAATATGATTGAGATGGATTGGATTTGGGGCCTCATCGGGGGCCTCATGATTGGCGGTGCTGCGGCAATGTTCTTGCTGATCAACGGGCGCATCATGGGGGCGTCGGGCATTCTGGGCGGGCTGATCGACGGCTCTGGCCGAAGCAATGCCGCTGAACGGGTTGCCTTTGTCGCGGGGCTCATGCTGGTGCCCGGCGTGCTTGCATTGCTTTGGGGCGGGGCAAGCACCCATGTCACCAGCAACCCGATTGTGATCATCGCGGCGGGTCTGTTGGTGGGCGTAGGCACGCGGTTTGCCAATGGCTGCACCTCGGGGCACGGGGTTTGCGGGATCTCGCGGTTTTCGCTGCGCGGCATGGTGGCCACGGTGTTTTACCTGCTTGCCGGCGGTTTGGTGATGGTGGCCTTCCGTCATGTCTTGGGAGTGATCTGATGAAACGCAATATCTTCTCTTTCCTCGCGGGCGGGATTTTTGGCGCAGGCGCCCTGGTCTCGGGGATGACCGACACCACCAAAGTACAAGGCTGGCTGGATGTTTTCGGCGCATGGGACCCGACGCTTGCCTTCGTGATGGGGGGTGCAATTTTGCCGATGGTTATCGCGTGGCGCTTTGCGGCGCGGCGATCGGCTTCTGTTCTTGGCACCTCCCTGCCCGGCCCAAGCAGCACCAAGTTGGACAATAACCTGATCACCGGCTCGGTTCTGTTTGGCATGGGCTGGGGGCTGGCCGGGCTGTGCCCCGGACCTGCGATGGCTTCGATCACCTTTGGCGGATGGGGCGGGTTGCTCTTTCTATCCGCGATGGCTGCGGGTATGTTGGCTGCACCAAAGGTCCGTGCATGGATCACCCCACAGGACGCACAAGCTTAAGGATTGCTGATGGAAATTCGCTCTCTCACCCCGACCTATGCCGTTTCGCCACAAATCGAGACCGCGGATCTGGCGGATATCAAGGCTGCGGGATTCGTTGCCGTAATCGACAACCGGCCTGACAGCGAGATTATGCCTTTCTTGCACACCAAGACCATGCAAGAGGCGGCCGAGGCCGCAGGCCTTGCGTTCTTTGCCAATCCGATCATTGGTGGCATGATGACAATGGAAAACGTGACCGAGCAGGCCGCCGCCATCAAGGCCGCCAACGGGCCGGTACTAGCCTATTGCGCATCCGGCAACCGTTCCTCGATCGTTTGGGCGCTTGCCCATGCGGGGCAGATGCCAACCGATGATCTGATCGGGATTCCGGCGCGCTATGGCTATCAACTCGAAGGACTACGCGATCAATTGGACGCCATGGCGAAAACCGCCTGAGCCGACATTCAAACATAAAAATGTCGGCAAACATAAAAATGCCGGGCAAAGCGCCCGGCATTTTCTTTAGTAAGGGCAGGTCACGCCAGATCGGCGTTCATCACCTTGGTCCAGGCGGCGGCGAAATCACGAACGAATTTGCCCGCGTTATCATCCTGTGCATAAACCTCAGAATAGGCCCGCAGAACAGAGTTGGACCCGAACACAAGGTCAACCCGCGTTGCCGTCCATTTCACCGCACCGGTCTTGCGGTCCTGCACCTCATAAAGGTTCTTGCCCTTTGGCACCCACTTATGGCCCATATCGACCAGAGTGACGAAGAAGTCATTCGTCAACGCCCCAACGCGGTCGGTAAAGACCCCGTGACCCGTGCCGCCATGGTTGGTGCCGATCACCCGCATTCCGCCCAAGAGCACCGTCATCTCATGCGCGGTCAGGCCCATAAGCTGCGAACGGTCCAGCATCAGCTCCTCGGCAGTGACGGCGTAATCCTTTTTCAGCCAGTTGCGATAGGCGTCGTGGATCGGCTCCAGCGGCGCAAAGCTTTCGGCATCGGTCATCTCGGCGGTGGCATCGCCGCGCCCTTTGGTAAAGGGCAAGGTGATCTCATGGCCTGCCGCTTTGGCCGCCAGTTCCACACCCAGATTGCCGCCAAGCACGATCACATCGGCAAGGCTTACACCAGTATCGGCCGCAACGGCCTCCAGCTTGGCCAAGTTTGCGGCCAGACGGGTAGGCTCATTGCCTTCCCAGTCCTTTTGCGGTGCAAGCCGGATACGGGCACCATTGGCCCCGCCGCGCAAGTCCGACCCGCGGTAGGTGCGCGCCGAATCCCATGCGGTCACAACCAGATCGGATACAGACAGACCCGCTTCCGCAATCTTGGCCTTGACCGCCGCCTCGTCGTAGTCGGTTCGACCCGCAGGCACCGGATCTTGCCAGATCAGATCCTCGGCAGGCACATCCGGCCCGATATAGCGCGCTTTCGGCCCCATATCGCGGTGCGTCAGCTTGAACCAGGCCCGTGCGAAGGTCTCGGTAAAGTAATCCTGGTCATTCGCAAACCGGTCAATGATGGCGCGGTAGGTCGGATCAACCTTCATCGCCATATCGGCATCGGTCATCATCGGCTTGCAACGGATCGAGGGGTCCTCGACATCCACCGGCATATCCTCTTCGGCGATATCGACCGGCTCCCACTGCCATGCACCGGCAGGGCTTTTGGTCAGCTGCCATTCATGGCCCAAAAGCATCTTGAAATAGCCACCGTCCCATTTCGTCGGCTCGGATGTCCAAGCACCTTCAACACCGCTGGACATGGTATGCCGCCCAAGACCGTTGTTCTCGGTGCTGTTGTTGCGCCAGCCCATGCCCTGATCCTCAAGACCGGCACCCTCTGGTGCAGCCCCAATCAGTTTCGGGTTCCCCGCACCATGCGCCTTGCCGACGGTGTGACCACCCGCCGTCAAGGCCGCGGTTTCCTCGTCATCCATCGCCATACGGGCAAAGGTTTCACGCACATGGGCGGCGGTTTTCAGCGGGTCCGGCTTGCCGTTCACGCCCTCGGGGTTCACATAGATCAACCCCATCTGCACGGCCGCCAGCGGGTTTTCCATGGTCGAGGCATCCTCGACATCACCGTAGCGCGCGTCACTTGCCGCCAGCCATTCCTTTTCCGCACCCCAATAGACGTCCTTTTCCGGACCCCAGATATCGGCACGGCCAAAACCAAAGCCAAAGCTAGGCAAGCCCATGGATTCGTAAGCCATCGTGCCCGCAAGGATCATCAGATCGGCCCAGCTCAACGCGTTGCCGTATTTCTTCTTGATCGGCCAAAGCAACCGGCGCGCCTTATCAAGGCCAACGTTATCGGGCCAGGAATTCAGCGGTGCAAAGCGCTGGTTGCCGGTGTTGCCGCCGCCCCGACCATCGGCCAAACGGTATGTCCCGGCCGAGTGCCAAGCCATACGGATCATCAAGCCGCCATAATGGCCCCAATCGGCCGGCGACCAGTCCTGACTGTCGGTCATCAGCGCTTTCAAATCCGCCTTCAACGCGGGTACGTCCAGTTTCTTGACCTCTTCACGATAGTCGAAATCCGCGCCCATCGGGTTGGTCTTGCTGTCATGCTGGTGCAGAATATCCAGATTAAGCGCATTGGGCCACCAATCGGTGCCCGCCGAGGCGGTTTGCGAACCATGCATCACCGGGCACTTGCCGACCGCGTTATCATTCCCGTCCATGTCATTTTCCTTTCAAGATACTGGGCCAAAACCCCGTTGACGTATCATTAGCACGCGTCACTCATTAATAAAATTTGCATTTTCTAATCTCTGCGATATGCTGTGCTTATGAGTTATATCAGTTTGAAACACCTACGTTACTTTGAGGCACTGTCCCAACACGGCCATTTCGGCCGCGCGGCCGACGCCTGCGCGATTTCGCAGCCCGCGCTTTCGCTGCAAATCAAAGAGCTGGAAACCATCCTTGGCACACCGCTGGTTGAACGCGGGGCGCGCAAGATCCGGTTAACCAGCCTGGGCACCGTCTTTGCCCAACGCGCCCACGACATTTTACGCGCGGTGGATGAGCTGGACGATCTGGCCCGTGCAGCATACAGCCCCCTACTTGGCCATTTGCGCATTGGCATTATTCCAACCGTTGCCCCCTATTTTTTACCCGGAATGATCAAGGCGTTGACCGCACAATACCCGGCATTGGACCTGCGCCCCCGAGAGGCAGTGACCCAAAAGCTGCTGGCAGATCTGAAGGAGGGCAAGCTAGACACGGCCATCGTGGCCCTGCCCATCGCAGACGCCAGCCTGCACGAAGAACCGCTGTTCGAAGAGGAATTCGTGCTGGTCCGGCCCCTCGCCGAGGCCGACAAGCCGGTGCCGAATGCGGCAAGCCTGCGCGAAATGCGGCTGCTTTTATTGGAAGAGGGCCACTGTTTTCGCGATCAGGCACTGTCTTTTTGCAAAATCTCTGCCAGCTTGCCGCGCGATGTAATGGAGGGCAGCGCCCTGTCCACGCTTGTGCAAATGGTGGGTGCAGGTATTGGCGTGACCTTGATCCCCGAAATGGCCGTGCCGATTGAAACCAGATCGGCCTCTGTTTCTATTGCGAGGCTGGCAAATCCGCGCCCGACCCGCCGGATCGGAATGCTCTGGCGCAAGACCAACCCCTTGGCGGGGCAGCTTGGCCATATCGCGGGCATTATTCGCAAGGCTGGCTTTGCAACCAGCGAAGTAACGCCGCCCGTCAACAAATCACCTCTTCCCAGCTGACGCACGGCGCGCTAGGCAAAGACATCGCATGAAATACAAGGAGTTTTGTCATGGCTGAGATCACCCGCACCCATACCGGCCCAAGAATGAGCCAATCCGTCATTCACAACGGCACCGTCTATCTTGCAGGCCAGGTCGGCACCGAAAACGCATCTGTCACCGAACAGACCAAGGATTGTCTGGCCAAGGTCGATAAGCTTCTGGCAGAGGCGGGCACAGACAAAACCCGCATCCTGACCACGCAAATCTGGATGGCCGATATGGCCGATTTTGCCGAAATGAACGCGGTCTGGGATGCTTGGGTCCCACAGGGTCACACACCGGCACGGGCCGCAGGCGAATCTAAACTGGCCACCCCCGGCTACCGGGTTGAAGTGCTGGTGATTGCAGCCCTTGCGTAAAGCGATAGGCTAAAGGGGGGGAAATCCCCCTTTAGCCGTTTGGCGGCGCCATCAAGTAGTCGACCAGCATCCGGGTCGAGCCGTCCTTGTCATCCGCCGAGGCGCGACGTTCCAAGATCGGTTGCAGTGCCACGGCAAGCTCCTTGCCCAGCTCCACACCCCATTGATCGAATGAATTCAGTCCCAGAATAACGCCTTCGACAAAGACGCGATGCTCATAGAGCGCAACAATCTGGCCCAAGGTAAAGGGTGTCAACTTGGGCAGGGCCAGCGTGGTTGAAGGCCGGTTTCCGGGGAAGACACGGTGGCGGGCCTGTCGGTCAAGCTCGCCCCCCGTCAGGCCTTTGGCGGCCATGATCTCGGTCGCTTCATACAGCGAACGCCCACGCATCAAGGCTTCGGATTGCGCCAGACAATTGGCCACCAGCAACAAATGCTGATGTACCAGATCAGGCTCATGCCCTTGGCGGGTCACGATAAATTCGCAAGGAATGATACGCGTGCCTTGGTGGATCAGCTGATAAAAGGCGTGCTGGCCATTGGTTCCCGGCTCCCCCCAGACCACGGGGCCGGAATGTTCCACCAGATCAGCCCCATCCATCGAGACACGCTTGCCGTTGCTCTCCATCTCCAGCTGTTGCAAATAGGCCGGTAGGCGCGACAGGCGCTGTGCATAAGGCAGCACCGCCCGCGTGGCATAGCCGCAGATCTGGTTGTGCCAGATGCCAACAAGTGCCAGCAAAACCGGCAGGTTATGTGCAGGGGCAGCTTGGCGGAAATGCCTGTCCATATCGGCACCACCGGCCAGAAAATCATCAAATCCTTCGGGACCGATGGCCAGCATCAGCGACAGGCCAATCGGCCCCCACATCGAGTAACGCCCGCCGACCCAATCCTCAAAGCCAAAGACACGCGCGGCATCAATGCCAAAGGCGGCGGTTTTATCGGCGGCCGTGGAAACGGCGGCGAACTGTGCCGCAGGATCGGCAACCTTTTCGGCCATCCACGCCTTTGCGGTTTGCGCATTGGTCATGGTTTCAATCGTCGTAAAGGTCTTGGAGGCGACGATGACCAGCGTGGTTTCAGGGTTCAATCCACGCAGGGTATCATGGATATGGGCCCCGTCCAATTGCTGACGAAATGACAGCGCGGACCATCGGCATAGGGCGCAAGCGCGATATAGGCCATTGCAGGCCCAAGGTCCGAGCCGCCAATTCCGATATTAACCACATCGGTATAGGCCCCGCCCTGCCCTGTGATCTTGCCGTCGCGCAAAGCGCGCGCGAAATCGGCCATCCGCGCATGGGTCGCGCGCACCTCGGGCATGACGTTTTCACCGTCCACAACCACATCGGCCTGCAGGTTGCGCAAGGCGGTGTGCAACACGGCCCGGCCCTCGGTCTCATTGATCTGCGCGCCCGCGAACATCGCATCACGCTTGGCACCAACATCGGCTGATTGCGCCAGTTCCAGCAACATTGCAAGCCCTTTGACATCGATCCCTGTCTTGGAAAAATCAAACAGCATTTCACCGTGGCGCGCCGAAAACTCCGGCGCGCGTGACGGGTTATCCAGCAGCTCGGCAATACGAAGATCTTTGATCTGTGCGTGATGGTCGCGAAGGCGTTGCCAGTGGTTTGTCATAGGTTTACTCCGCCCAGTGGATTGTTGCATCGGCCAGAATTGCGCGCACAGGCGCCTCCTCAACCGGCAGGTTTGCGGCGCGCTCTATCGCGGCGCGCTTGTCCGCGCCGATGATCAGGATATGGATGTTCAACGCATCACGCAACACCGGTGCGGTTAGCGTGATCCGCGGCTCATCCGCGCCTGGCGCACGCATCGGCAGCAAAACAGGCGCATCATCGGCCAGGGCCTCTTGCAGGCGGTCCGCACCGGGGAAAAGCGAGGCCGTGTGCATATCCGCACCCATCCCCAGCAAAAGCACCGAAATCGGCAGATGCGGCACGATACCCTCGGCCAAGGATTCCATCGCGTCCTCGGGCCGATCCACGGGCGCATAAAGTGGCACCAGTTGCGCCTTGGCGGCGCGGTCTTGCAGCAGCCGCTGTCGTAACTGACCGGTGTTGGAACGTGGATTGTCCTCGGACACCCAACGTTCATCGTTCAGGAATACCGCGACATTCGCCCAGTCCAGATCCACCGCAGAAAGCATGTCGAACACCGGCCCCGGCGTGGTCCCACCCGGCACAGAAAGGCTGGCACGTCCCTTTTGACGCAACACCGCGCCCAACTCGCCGGCGATCTTATTCGCCAGCGACATCATCATCATTTCCCGGTCAGCATATTCAATCAGATTCATTCCCGTATCTCCCGCCAGCGCCGCCCGTCGCGGTGCATCAGCATCAAGGCATCCTCTGGTCCCGATGATCCTGCATCATAGGGCATCGGCTTGTCGCCCCGTTCTTCCCATCCCTCAATGATCGGGTCGGTCCAGCTCCATGCGGCCTCAACTTCATCACCGCGCATGAACAGGGTCTGGTTGCCACGGATCACATCCATGATCAGCCGTTCATAAGCGTCCGGAATATCCGCCCCGCTTTCCCCCAAGGCCTCGGCAAAGGACATATCAAGCGGCACTTGGGTCAAACGCATCCCGCCCGGCCCCGGCTCTTTGATCATCACCTTGAGGTTCATACCCTCATTGGGTTGCAGGCGGATCACCAGCACATTTTCGCGCCAACCCTCGGCATCGTCAAAGATGGAATGTGGCGGCTCACGAAAAGTGATCGCAATCTCGGATGTCCGGGCCCGCAGTCGCTTACCGGTACGCAAATAGAACGGGGTCCCCTTCCAGCGCCAGTTCGAAATATTCACCTTCAGCGCGATATAGCTTTCGGTTTTACTGGCCGGATCCTCGCAATGCTCCAAATAGCTGCCTTGCCCGTTGCCCGCCAGATATTGCCCGCGCACAATATCATCCGGCGAAACCGGGTCCAGCGCGCGGATCACCTTCAGCTTTTCATCGCGCACAGCATCCGGGTCAAAGTGGTAAGGCGGTTCCATCGCAATCAGGCACAAAAGCTGCATCATATGGTTTTGCACCATATCCCGCATCGCCCCCGCCCGATCATAATAAGAGCCGCGCCCGTCAACCGACACGGTTTCGGCCACCGTTATCTGAACATGATCAACATACTCGGATTTCCACAGCGGCTCGAACAGGATATTGGCAAAGCGCACCGCCATCAGGTTTTGCACGGTTTCCTTGCCAAGATAATGGTCGATCCGGTAAATTTGTGCCTCGGTGAAATGCTGTGCCAGAACGGCGTTCAGCGCTTTGGCACTTTCCAGATCCCGGCCAAAAGGCTTTTCCACCACGATCCGGCTTTCGGGATTTGCAATTCCATGCAGGTGCAAACGCTCTGCCAAATCCCCGAACAGCGAGGGCGCGACCGAGAAGTAGAACGCCCGCACCGTGCCCTTGCGCACCCGCGCCTTGAGCTTGTCCCAGCCACCCGTGCCCTTGGCATCAATCGCGACATAGCTTAGGCGGGCCAGAAAGGCCTCGATGATCTCAGGGTCGCGCTTATCCTCGGCAACATATTCGATGATCGCCTCACGCGCCAGCGCGCGGTAACCCGCATCGTCCAGATCAGAGCGTGCCGCACCAATAATGCAGCTTTCGGGTGGAATATGTCCGCCCCAGTACCTCCGATACAACCCCGGAATGATTTTGCGTTGTGCCAAATCACCGGTGCCGCCAAACACCACCAGATCAAAGACATCGACCGGTATAACGCGTGAGACCATTGGGCTACCTTTCTGCGGGGTTGCGTAATTGTTAGCGCTAACTGCCATCCTTTATCCCTTTAGTTCCCTCCTGTCTAGCATCTCGTCACCCCAACACAAACCGTCATGAGCCAATGTATCGCGCATCTGCAAAAACTGCCGCCGCGTCTTGCGGCACAGTTATGGATAGGCATAGCGTGCAATCAACCATGGCGCGGCGGCCGGGCCCAGACACGGAAATACTATGGGAAGTTAGGCCGTTAGCGCGCCCGCAACCGCCTTGGCAAAGGCGCGTGTACCCGACCGACCGCCCAGATCGCCGGTACGTTTTTCGGGCTGCGACAGCACCGCCTCCAGCGCCGCATCAACGGCCTTTGCCGCCGCACATAAATCGGCATCCTTAAGCTTGGTGCCCAGCCAATCCAGCAACATCGCCGCCGATCCGATCAAAGAGGACGGATTCGCCTTATCCTGACCTGCGATATCGGGGGCCGATCCGTGCTGTGCCTGTGCCATCGCATTGTCGGTGCCTGCGTTCAGCGAGGCCGCCAGCCCAAGGCTGCCCGCAATTTCCGAGGCCAGATCGGACAGGATATCGCCAAACATATTGGTGGTGCAGATCACGTCAAACTCTGCCGGATTGCGCACCAAATGGGCGCACATCGCATCCACAAGCCGCTCATCATAAACGATCTGCGGGTGCTCTTTGGCAACACTACGCACACACTCCAGGAACAACCCGTCCGAGACCCGCATGACATTGGCCTTATGGACCGCCGTCACCTTGCCGGCGCCCGTGCCCGCCTTGCGCCGCGCCTCGGCCTCGGCAAAGGCGGCGCGAGCGATGTTCAGACTGGCGCTGCGGGTGATCTTGCGAAACGCGAGCGCGACATCCTCGGTCGGCATCACCTCACCGGCGCCTGCAAACATATTGCGGTCGGCATAGAACCCTTCGGTGTTTTCGCGCACCACCACCAGATCAATCGGCACCCCTGTGCGCGGCGCAATACCGGCACGGCTGCGGGCGGGGCGAATGTTGGCGAAAAGGTCCAGACGTTTGCGCAGCTCTCCTGACGGGTTCAGCCCCCCCTCGGCACGCTGTGGATAGCTGTTGTGCGAGACCGGCCCCAAGATCAGCCCGTCACAGCCCCGCACCGCCTCAAGCGCGCTATCGGGAAAGGTGCTGCCCGATTTTTCAAGCGCCTCAAAGCCGATTGCAACCTCGACCCAGCTTAGCCCAAGGTCGAAAGCCTTATCCGCTGCATCCAGCACGGTTCTGGTTGCAGTCGTAATTTCTGGGCCGATGCCGTCACCGGGCAACAGTGCAAGTTTCAAACGCATGGGTTTCAATCTCCTGAATGGGGGCCGGGGGTTGGGTTTAATGTCCGCCCCAGATGCTTGCGGGCACAAAAACCTCACCGCGGGCCAGCAATCTGGCCGTGCGCATAAGCCCGGCAGAGCGCAGGTGAAAGCCGTCGGCGTCATTGCTGTAATCGACTGTAACCTCGATCGTGCCCGACGCATGTTCAATCACCACCAGCGCAGGGTTGCCTTCTGGGGCATCAAACAAACCTTCGGCCACGGTGCCGGGTGTCAACATGCAAGACGCCAGACATTGAGAGCCGGTCACCGCCATGGTCGGATGGCAATTTTTAGGCATGAAATAACGCGCGGTGATGGTGCCGCCCGCTTTTGGCTTCGACAACAGGCCGAATTTCGGCGTGACAGAGCCGGACACATCGCCCATGCCCATACGCTTGCCCGCTTCCACCCGAATGGGTTCCATCCGCGCATAGAAATCACGGTTGGCATCCAGATCGGCAGCGCTTTCATGTCCGGTCAGGCCAAAATCGGCAGCACGGGCAATGACCATCGGCATGGCAACATCCATGCAAGTCACCTCTATCCCGTCGATCACATCGCGCGCAGCCCCTGTCGGAAGCAAAGCCCCCGTGCTGGACCCGACAACCCCCATGAAGTTGAGGTAGATCGGCGCACCCGTCCCCGGCACGCCATCAATCGCAGCAGTGCCCTCATAGCTCACCGAACCATCAGGGGTCTGAACAACCGCCTCTACCCGCGCGCCGGTATTGACGGCCAGAACGCGGATGCGGGTCTCATCGCCCGAAGGTTTCACCAACCCCATTTCCAGCGCTGCAGGCCCGACCCCTGACAGGATATTGCCACAGGTCGGCTTGAAATCGACGGTACGATCCTCAACCGAGACCTGCGCGAAGAAGTAATCCACATCCGCCTCGGGATCATCAGAACGCGACAGCATGGCAACCTTGGTGGTCACCGCCGCCCCGCCCCCGATACCGTCAATATTGAGCGGATGGCCAGAGCCGAGAACCGCGAGCAGCACCTCGGCCAGGGTCTCGCGGTCCTCGGGCAGATCGCTGCGTTTGAAATAGGGCCCGCGCGACGTACCGCCGCGCAGGAACCAAAACGGGATTGCTGTTTGTGTCATATCTACCCCCTTTTAACGAATCGGCCAAGGCAGATCATAGGCACCTTGCAACCAGCCCGACGGGAAGTTCAGGCTAAGCATATAGGCCATCGCCAGAATAAGCGCAGCAGCCGCAAGCGTCAGCACGACCGTCATCAACCACGACGCCTTTGCCCGCAGCCGCAAGAAGGCGACAAAGAACAGGATCATCGAGATATAGAAACCGACCAGAGCCGTGGCAGCAACAAGACCCGCGATCCACGCAGGACCCGTCCAGAACCAGCTGTTGCCACTGTTGCCAACGTGATCCCCGACAATCTCATAATCAAAGAACGCCGGGTGATCCGCCTGTCCGCGCCACAAATGAACCAACAAGATTAGCCCAAAAACCAGACCAACCACCCCAACCCCAAGCGGAAACACCGCACCAAGGAAGGAATGTGCCACCGCATCCCAAAGCGCGACGGCAAAGAAAGCCATCATCGCAAGGGCAAAACCGATCTGGATGGTGCGGCTGGCATGAGAGGTTACCACGCTTTCGCCCGAAGTGCCGGTATCATCGACGCGGTTCTTTAGCCCGAAATATACCGAGGCTATGGTCATTGCGGCGATAATCAACACGCCTGGACGGATCAGGAACCCCCAACCGTTGAACTGCAATGCCTGGTAAAAGAAAGTCTCGGCCTGCGGCGCCAACACGAAACCGATCAGCAAGGCCGGACGTGGCCAGCCAAACCGTTTCATCAATATCCCGACAACGCCGATAACCAACAAGGCCACCAGATCCGACAGGTCACGCGTTGCCTGAAACGCCGCAAAACAGATCAGTGCGATCATGAACGGCGCAAGATAATGGAACGGCACCGATGTCAGCTTGGAGATCGGCTGCGCCAGCATCATACAGATGCCCGCCCCCATGATATTGGCCAGCGCCAGCGACCATATGATCGAATAGGTGATATTCAGGTCCGGCCCGACCATGGATGGCCCCGGCTCAATCCCGATCAGAACCATACCGCCAAGGAACACCGCCATAGAGCCCGAGCCCGGAATCCCAAACAGCATCGTCGGCAAAAGGGCACCGCCCTGCATCGCGTTATTGGCGCTTTCGGGCGCGATCACGCCGCGAATATCACCATTGCCGAAGTTTGGGTTCTTCTTGCTCGTCTGCACCGCATGGCCATAGGCGATCCAGTCCACAACCGAACCGCCGAGCCCGGGAATCGCACCGATCAGACAGCCGAAACCGGAACAACGGATGGACAAGAACAGGTTCGCCCACCAATCGCGCAAGCCTTGAAACCAACCGCTGCCAAGGGCGTTACGCTCAGCGATAGAGGCGTTCTTGCGCAGAAGATCGGAAATCTCGGGAATGGCGAACAGGCCAAGGCCGATGATGACCAAGGGGATACCGTCATAAAGGTATTCAGTGCCAAAGATCATCCGGAATTCACCGGTCGCAGGTGCCGCTCCGATAGAGCCGATCAAAAGCCCGATCACCGCAGCGGCCAAGCCCTTGGGCAGGCTTCGCCCCGCCAGAACCGCGACCATCGAGAGGCCGAACAGTGCCAGCATGAACAATTCCGCCGATCCGAAAAGCAAGATCAACGGCCGCGCAACCAGAACGAAGAACGTCAAAATAACCGCGCCGACGATGCCACCGAACAGCGATGAGATGAAGGCCGCCGACAAGGCGCGCGCCGCCTGGCCCTGTTTGGCCAAAGGAAAGCCGTCAAGCACGGTGGCCTGACTGGCGCTCGACCCAGGGATGCCCATCAAGACGGATGCAAAAGTGTCCGAGGTGGGGATAACGGCCACAAGGCCGATCAACATTCCCAGCGCCGAAATCGGGTCCATGCCGTATAGAAACGGCACCAGCAAGGAAAGCCCGGCGATCCCGCCAAGGCCCGGAATAACACCAATCGTCAACCCCACAACCACGCCAAGCAGCATGTAAGCCATGTGCTGGAATGTCATCAGGGTAGCGAAGGCTGTAAGCAGTGTGTCAATCATATGAAATTCTCCCGACCGGCACACGGGGGCGCACCGGACTTACGACGGTTTCGATGCGAGTATCGGGATCGGCGGCCCACCCGAACGGGGGGCCGCCGCAAAGGTATCAATCGCCGAGTTTGACGTTGTATTCAGCAGCCAGCATATCGACCACCTGCTTGCGCAACTCTGGCGAAATCACGGTGCCGCGCTTATAAAGCGTATCTGCCGCCTTGCCGGTGACCTGCTCATAGGTGCCAAGAATGGCTTCCTTGTTGGCGATATAATCCGGGTCTTTCTTCATCTCTGTCACAGCCGCTTGATAGACGTCCACAATCTCTTGCGGGGTGCCTTTGGGCAGGAACATCATCTTTTGCGCCGGGAAACCTGCGGTAAAGAAGGCGAAATAGGCATCAAACCCCGGGCCTTCGGGGGCGTTGCCGGTCATCAGCTCATAGGCTTCTGAGAAATCGGGCAGATCGGGGAAGGTCGGGTCCCGCACAGGGTTGCCGTCTTCATCCAAAGCGCCCCAGCTGAACAAAGGCACGGCTGTGCCAGCCTCCACCAATGGCTCCACGTTCTTGATATAGGCCGAGGAGGTTTGATAATCGATGTTGGTCTCGCCCCGCTCAAACGCCAGACGGCCATCGCCGCGACCTTTGAAACCAAAGACGTGCTGCACATCAAGGCCCAACTGTTTGAATCCCAAAAGCGGCACCAGATCAAGCGAGGTCGCCCCCTGGCTTGCATAGATCAGCTTTTGCCCCTTGAGCTTGCCAATCTCCTCAAAGGAGGAAACGCCGGTCGACGGCGAGACATAGGCCACACCACCCGTCGGCGCGGCCATCACGATCTCCCAGTCGGCATATTCATAGCGCACGCGCGGATCGCCCAAAAGATAGGGGAACTGCGTAGAGCCAGAGGTGCCCAGCACCGTCAACCCGTCAGGCTTGGCCCGCGCCGCAAAGAGGTTGGACCCTTTGGTCGACCCGCCGCCGGGCTCGTTCACCACAACAATCGTCGGGTTTCCAGGCAGGTATTTCCCCAAAAGCGGCGCATTGAAACGCGCCCAAGTGTCAGAGCCGCCACCCGCAGAAAACGGAATGATGAACTCGATCGTTTTGCCCTCAAAGGAAACCTCTGCCGCCGCAGGCATCGCAAGCCCGAAAGTGGCAGCCGCACCGAGTGCAAGCCCAAGCGCGCCGCGGCGCGTTGTTGAGAATAAATTGGTCATGTTACTTCCTCTCCCATGTATTACTAACAAGGTTGCCCGATATCTTGTGCTATTGCACCAAAAATGTCGTGCCCCTAATAAGTCGCCGCAAACAACGTCCCCCAAAGCGACTTGATAAAATGCACCGTATTTGTGCATGCTGTCGAAAACCTGTCGAAACCCTAATGCGGGCAAACAAATGCGGATTGTACTGGTCGAAGACAATGAAAGCCTCGCACAGGGGGTTGCGAATGCCCTGCGCGATCAGGGCTATGCTGTCGACTGGCTGAACGACGGTGATGAGGCTTACCGCTTCCTTGCCTCCGAGGGGGGCGATATCGCGGTCATCGACATCAACCTGCCCGGGCTCAACGGGGTCGAGATCGTGCGCGCCCTGCGCAAACAAGGCTCTGGCATACCCATAATCATGCTGACCGCGCGCAGTGATTTAAGCGACCGCGTCACAGGGCTGGATGCGGGGGCGGATGACTATCTGGTCAAACCCTTTGACATGGCAGAGCTGACCGCCCGGATCCGCGCCCTGTCACGGCGGCGCGCAGATATCCAGACCGGCATCCGTGAAATCGGCCTGATCCAGTTCAACCAGACCGCCCGCACCGTCATTGGCCCCGCAGGGCCGATTGACCTGCCCCGCCGTGAATTGGCCCTCTTGGAATGTCTGATGGACCATAGCGGAAGGATTGTCTCCAAAGAGCGGATCGCGGATACGCTTTACGGCATCGGCTCCGAGGTAGAGGCCAATGCGGTGGAGCTTTTGATCTCTCGCCTGCGGCGCAAACTGGCCAATACCGGCGTGACCATCCGCACCGCGCGCGGCTTGGGATATCTGTTGGATGACACGCCCGCATGAACCATTGGTCCTTGCGCAGCCGCCTGTTCGTGCTGATCATCATGCCGCTTGTCTTGGTCGCCTGTCTGGCGGCAGCGGCGCGCTTTGTCATGGCCGAGCGTATGTCGCAGCAGCTTTACGACGACACGCTTTTGGCTGTCGCGCTGACCATCTCGCGCGATGTGGTGCTGAGCGATGGCGATATGCTGACCGAGCAGCTTCTGGACGCGCTGACCGATGCACTGGGAGATCCGGTCTATTACCGCATTGAAGGCCCCGATGGGCGATTTGTGACCGGCTATTCCGACGCGCCGCCACGGCCGGATTCGGCAGGAATCGACACCGGCATCCCGTATTTTTACGATGCCACCAGCTTTGGCCAGCCCGTGCGCGTTGTCACCCTGCGCGAATTCATCGCCGAACAGGATTTTGGCGGCTGGGTCACCGTGGATGTCTGGCAAACCAAGGGTCAGCGAGAGGCGCTCAGCCTTCAGCTTTTCGGGCAATCGGTGGTGTTGATGACGGTTGTCGTCGCCGCAGCAGGGCTTTTGGTCTGGTTCGGGATCAACCTTGGCCTCAGACCCCTTTTGCAACTGCGAGAGGCCGTTGCGGAACGTTCTGCCGGCGATCTTCGGCCAATCAAACGCGTGGTTCCCAAAGAGGTGCGCAATCTGGTCGGCGCGGTCAATTCGCTGTTCGCGCGCCTGACCGAGGCCTTCGCCCTGCGCGATGCCTTTATCTCTGACGCCGCCCATCAACTGCGCAACCCCATCGCCGCCATTCAGGCCCAGGCCGAGGCCGCCACCACCGCCCCCGATGAGGCCGTTCTGCGCCAGCGCGTGGCCGAGCTTGCCGAGACCGCCCGCAGAACAGGCCGCCTCACACAGCAATTGCTGTCGATGGATAAAGCGCGGGGGCGCAGCGACGCCGAGAACTGGCAAACCCTGAATATCAACGCCCTCGCGCAAGAGCTTACCATACGTTTTGCTGAACAGGGGATGCGCAGCGGGATTGAGGTGTCATTCAACACGTCGGGCGAGCCATGTCCTGTCTTTGGGGATCAGATTATGCTGTCAGAGGCAATCGAGAACCTGTTGGACAACGCCAGCCACTACGGCTGTCCCAATGGCGGCAAGGTTGCGCTGACGGTAACTTTCGGGCCGGAGGATGTGGCGATCACCGTGCAAGACAACGGCCCCGGCATCCCGCCAGATATGCATGATCGTATCTTTGACCGCTTCATCCGCCTGAATGACGACAGTTCAGGCGGATGCGGGCTTGGGCTGGCCATCGTGCGCAAGATCGCCGAGACCCATGGCGGAACCGCCCGGGTTCTGGAGAGCCAGCGGGGCGCGCTGTTTGAATTGCGCATCCCGCTGGCGGGTCAAAGGGAACAGCCCTAGCCCTTGGTTTGCGCATCGCGGATCAGGGCCGCCAGACGGTAAAATCCGTGCACCATCTTGGAATAGGGCGTGGTCAGGAAGAACGCCAGCACCGCCCCCAGATGCACCGCAAGCAGTGGCCCCACAAGCGCCGTACCCGTCGCCGCATAAAGCGCAAGCCCCGTGAACCCCGTCAGCCCCAGCAAGATCACAAAGGCCATCTCTCCGCCCCAGGCACTCGCAGCGCCCAACGCTTTTTCCGAGCGCATCTTGAGCGACACCAGCCAGACCGCGCCAAGCGTCAACAACACCCCACCCGGAACGCCCAGCAATTTAGGCAATGAAAACAGTCCGTAAGGTGCTTCCATCCCTAACAGGTAATGCATCAATGTGCCGCTCGAGGTCGCCGCAAAGCAAAGCAAAAACCCGTACATGACCATCTGATGCGCCATGCGCCGCTTGTTGGAAAAACGGTTGCCGTTCTCAAAGTTACAGCCCTGCCCTTGTCCGCCACCGAGGTTGCGCATGGTTGCCGCACTGGCAAAGGCCGCACGCAGATGCGACAGCCGGATCGGCGCACCGCCGACCTCAACCCAATAGCGGCGCAGACCAATCGCAATCACCGCCAAGGGACCAAGGAAAGCGGGCGCAAAAATCGCGACCATGGCGGTATGCGCCAGAAAGGCATAAAAACCCTCACCCGATTCGGGGCGCAGGGCCACAAGTGCCGCAAACAGCAACGCAAACCCGGCAACCAGCGCCAGACCGATTGCAACACCACTGCGCTGGAACGCGCCGGCAAAGGCGCGGGGCCATGCAAAACGATCCCAGCTGTCATGGCGCACTTCGGCCAGAATGGCGGGCAGGTTCAGGTTAAATTCATGCGGGGCGGTATATTGGCAGGCATGATAGCAGCCCTGACAATTGTGGCACAGGCTGGCAAGCTGGGTGATATCGCCATCCGCAAACATCCGCTTTTCGGCGATTGCGGGAAATACGGAACAGAACCCTTCACAGTAACGGCAGGCGTTGCAAATCTCGACCTGACGGCGCGCTTCTTGTGTCAGGTCCAGCCCGGCAAGATTTATCGTTTCAAGCGACATGTTTTGCGGCCTCCTTGCCTGCGATACGTCCAAATACGGTGCCGATGGTCATCCCGAACCCAGCCAGATAGCCCTGCCCGAGGATCGAGCCTGCCATGATTTCGCCTGCGGCCCAGACGTTGGTCATAAGTCCATTGGTCCCTGTGACCCGTGCGGTGTCATCCACCTTCAGCCCCAAATAGGTAAAGGTCACACCGGGGCGCAGCGCATAGCCATAGAAGGGCGGCTTGGTGATGGGGCGGGCCCAGTTGGTCTTGGGCGGCTCCAACCCTTCGGTGGCCAGCCCGTCCAATTCATTGCCGTGGAAGGTGCCGGGACGGCAGGCGGCGTTGAATGTATCAATCGTTTCCTTCAGGGCCGTGCCGGACAGGCCCAGCTTTTCCCCCAATTTCTCGATCGTATCGGCCACTACGGGCGGAAAAACCGAAGGCATGAAGGCATTAATGCTCTGGCTGTCGATGATGGAATAGGCGACCTGATCGGGTTGTGCGGCCACCAAGCGGCCCCAGATCGCATAGCGTTTGGGCCAGACATCCTCACCCTCGTTATAAAAGCGTTGGCTGTCGCGGTTGACGACCACGGAGAACGGCACACAATCGAGCCGCGTCACGATACCGCCGTCAAACTTTGGCGCACGCCCGTCGATGGCAACCGCATGGCATTGCGTCGGATCGCCCACCGATTCCGCGCCCTGATCCAGCATATCCTTCAGCACGACACCCCGGTTATAGGGCGTACCCCGGATCAGGAAATTGCGCGCCGCAGGCCCCCAGGCCCGCGCCAGCCAGTCCAGATCGGCCTGAAATCCGCCCGAGGCAAGCACCACCGCACGGCCGTTCACCCGTGCCGGCGCCCCGGCGATTGCGCAGTCAACGCCGCGAAAGGTGCCATCCTCGATATCCACATGCTGAACCTGCGCCTCATAGACGACGGTCACGCCCAGATCCTCAACACGGTTGTAATAGGCATTCACCAGCGCCTTGCCGCCGCCAAGGAAAAACGCATTGGTGCGCGACAGCGACAACGTGCCCGAAAGCGAGGGCTGAAACCGAACGCCCTGCTTTTCCATCCATGGCAGGCAGGTTTCCGAGGTGCGAATGGCAAGCCGCGCCAGATGCTCATCTGTCTTGCCTTTGGTCACAAGCAACAGGTCGTCGTAATATTCGCCTCTTCATAGGCATCGGTCAGCACCGACAGCGGGCCTTGGTGCATACAACGGAAGTTACGGGTATGGCGGGAGTTGCCGCCACGGTAATCCTTGGGCGCCCCTTCCAGAATGATAACACTTGCACCCGCCTCGGCCGCCTCTATCGCGGCACAAAGCGCGGCATTGCCACCGCCGACCACGACCACATCCCAAAGTTTGTCTATATGTTTCATAGTGGCTGGTTTCCTTGTTCTTCAGATCGAAACTGGCGAAGGCGCATGGCATGAGCTGCGTTGATATGGGCACGCATCAGGGTTTCCGCCCGGTCACCATCGCGCGCATTAAGGGCGTTAAGGATCGCCTCGTGCTCGGCCTGTGCCTGGCGCACACGGCCTGCATCCTCCATCGTGGTGGGGCCAAGAATAAGCAGCGTCTTTTCCAGCCCCGCCACCGCCTCCAGCAAGAAACGGTTGCGGGCGGCATCCAGAAGCGTGGCGTGAAACTGACGGTTCAGCGCATAAAGGCGCGGCGCTTCGGCAGGGGTCAGCGCCATCTCATCCGAGATCATCTGCAATTCAGCCAGCTCCACATCCGATGCCGTGCGGGCCGCCAAGCGGGCTGCGGTCCCTTCCAGAACGGCGCGCATCTCATAAAGCTCGGTCACCTCGGAATAGGTCAGGCGGCGGATACTGGCGCCCACGCGCGGCACATGCACCACGAGGCCGTCCGCCTCCAGCGCGCGGATCGCCTCACGCACAGGGGTGCGGCTGATGCCCAGACGCTCTGCCAAATCTGTTTCCGTCAGCCGGTCACCGGGGCCAAGCGCACCGGAGCGGATTTCGGAAATCAGCCGCTGATAAGCGTCCTGACCTTGACTGAGGTCCCGAATTGGCTGGGCATTGCTGGCCACGATAAACTCCGCACTTGTATTTTGCATACACTTGGATACAGTAGGATTCACAGCCTGTCAACAAAGGTTCCAACGATGGCCAGTTTGTCACCCTTCGCCCGCACGGTCGCCACCTTGATACTGGCCGCCCTTGGCACTGCGATTTTCAGCGTTCTTGGCCTGCCCCTGCCGTTTTTGTTCGGGCCGATGCTTGCCTGCCTGATCGCGGCCCTTTGGGGCGCTCCCCTGCGCGGCACGGGACAGATCGCCGTTGCTGCGCGCACCATTCTGGGTGTGGCCGTCGGGGCATCAATTACGCCGGACCTGATCACCCTGCTGCCGCAAATGGCGCTATCGGTGGCGCTGATCCCGCTTTATGTGCTGTGCATCGGGCTGGTGGGGGTGCCGTTTTTTCGCCGCATCTGCGGGTTTGATCCGGTAACGGCCTATTACGCGGCGATGCCCGGCGGGCTGCAGGATATGGTGATTTTTGGCACGGAGGCAGGGGGCGATGGTCGTGCGCTGTCATTGATCCATGCAACGCGGGTTCTGATTATCGTCAGCGTCGCACCGATCCTGTTGACGCAGGCCTTTGACACCCCGCTGACCCAACCGATCGGGGCGCCCATTGTCGGGATGGACCTGACCCAGATCGGGTTGATGATCTTTGCCGCACTCGTCGGCTGGAAGGGTGGAGAGCGGCTTGGCCTCTTCGGGGCCTCCATCCTTGGGCCGATGATCGTGACCGCCGCCCTGTCGCTTGCGGGTCTGATCACAGTGCGCCCCCCTGCCGAGGCCATCCTTGCCGCGCAATATTTCATCGGCATCGGCATCGGAGTGGGCTACGTCGGTGTGACCCTGACCGAGTTGCGTAAGGTTGTGCTGGCGGGCATCGCCTATGTCATTTTGCTGGCCTTGCTGGCGATTGCCTTTACTGAATTTGTTGTGCTGAGCGGACTTGCAGGGCAGGTAGAGGGCTTCCTTGCCTTTGCGCCGGGCGGGCAGGCCGAAATGACGGTTCTGGCAATCGTTGCGGGGGCGGATCTGGGCTTTGTGATTGTCCATCACCTGACGCGCATCGTATTGGTTATCACCGCCGCCCCCATCATGGCGCGCTATATGAAATTCTGATGCAACCAGAGAGGCTTTATGAAAGTCCATATTCTCGACGATTGGTTTGACACTTTGCGCGGCCTGCCCTGCTTTGCCAAGCTGAAGGGCCACGATGTCACGGTCTGGAACGCGCATTTCCGGTCCACAGACCTGCTGGCCGAAAAGCTGGCAGGGGCCGAGGCTTTGGTGCTGTTTCGTGAGCGCACCGCCATAACGGCCGATTTGTTGCAGCGCCTGCCAAACCTGAAGCTTATCAGCCAGCGCAGCGTTTACCCGCATGTCGATGTCCCTGCCTGCACGGCGCAGGGGGTGTTGCTGTGTTCCAACATGAAGGCCGATGGCCATTCCGTCGCCGCGGCAGAGCTGACATGGGCGCTGATGCTGGCCTGCGCGCGGCAGTTGACGGCGCAAAATGCATCGATCAAGGCAGGGCAATGGCAGATGGGCGTTGGCCAATCGCTGGCGGGGCGCCGCTTGGGGCTTTACGGTTACGGGCGCATTGCGCGGGCCGTGGCAGGCTATGCCCGCGCCTTCGGGATGGAGGTGGTCTGGTGGGCCTCCGAACAGGGGCGCGCATGGGCCTTGGCCGCCGGAGAGACAGTGGCCGAAAGCCGCGAGGCCTTCTTTGCCCAGAGCGATTTCATCAGCCTCCATGTCCGCATGAAGCCCGAAACCAAAGGCATCATCAGCGCCGCCGATCTGGCCCTAATGAAGCCGAGCGCGAGTTTTATCAACACCTCACGCGCGGGGTTGGTGGAACCGGGGGCCATGCTGGCCGCGATGCGCGCGGGACGGCCAGGGCGTGCGGGCATCGATGTGTTTGAGACCGAACCCCTGACCGATGCGCATGACCCCCTGGTCCATCACCCGAATGTCATCGCCACGCCGCATATCGGTTTTGTCACCGAGGATGAGTTGGACAGCCAGTTTGCGGACATCTTTGACCAGATCAACGCCTATGCCGAGGGCGCACCGATCCATATGATCAACCCCGAGGTCTGGCGTTAAGCGCGGTTGGTATGGGCCATCACCCATACCGCCGCCAATCCCACCAACATCACCAATAGGGCCGCAGGGGCGGCATCGCCCAGACGTTCAAGGCTGGCTTGTTCATAAACGCGGGTTGCAAGGGTGTTGTAGTTGAAAGGGCGCAGAAGCAAAGTCGCCGGCAGCTCTTTGACGCAATCGACAAACACCACCAAAAGCGCTGTTGCCACAGACCCGCGCATCAAAGGGATATAGACCGCCACCAATGTCCCCGACGGCCCGCGCCCCAAAGACCGCGCCGCCAGCGGCAGCGAGGGCGACACACGCCCGAACGCCGAATCCACGGCCCCCTGCGCAATTCCGAAAAACCGCACCATATATGCGATGACCAAAGCCGCCGCAGTTCCCGTCAGCAACAGCCCCGGATCGGTGCCCGTCAGCGCCAAAATCGTATCCGCCACCCGATGATCCAAAGCCGCCAGCGGGATCAACAACCCCACGGCAAGCACCGTCCCCGGCGCGGCATAACCGACCGAGGTCAGCGGCAAGACCATGCGCGGCAAGCCCCGACCCGCCAAACGCACACCATAAACCAAAAAGATCGCAGCCCCGACCGTTAGGCCCGCTGCTGCTCCGCCCACAAAGATCGTGTTCACCAAAGCTTGCGTCAACCCTTTGGAAACCCATGCCTCAGGATGTTTGACCGCATGGCCAAGCATCACCGCCACGGGCAAGATAAACCCCACACCGAACGGCACAAGACAGGCCGCTGTAGCCACCCAAGCGCGAACCCCTGTCAGATGTTGCGGGGCAAGCGGGCGCGTGGCGCGTGGCATCCGGTGGAAACGCGCATTGCGACGGCTGATCCGCTCTACCATCAAAAGCCCGACGACAAGCGCCAGAATAACCAGTGAAATCTGCGCAGCCCCGCCCGCATTGCCGCCATTCAGCCAGACCGAGAAAATCCCCGTGGTCAGGGTTTGCACCCCGAAATGATCCACCGTGCCGAAATCGGCCACAGTCTCCATCAGGGCCAAGGCCACCCCCATGGCAATCGCAGGCCGCGCCAAGGGCAGGCCCACCCGCCAGAACACTGCCAAAGGACCGGCCCCAAGCGCGCGCGCCACCTCATAGGTGCAGTTGGACTGCTCGCGGAACGCGGCGCGGGCCAGCAGGTAAACATAAGGGTAAAGCGCCGCCGAAAGCACAATCACGGCCATTTGCCGTGTGCGGATCGCCGGAAACCAGTAATCGCGCGCGTTCTCCCAGCCAAAGCTGGCCCGCATCGCGGTTTGCACCACGCCGGAATAATCAAAGAAATCCACCAGCGCATAGGCCCCGACATAACCCGGTATCGCCAAGGGAAACAGCAATGCGTAATCCAGCCAGCGACTGCCCGGAAAACGGTACATCGCCACCAGCCACGCCGCGCCGGTGCCGACAAACGCCGTCAACGCCCCCACGCCACCCATCATGAAAAACGTATTGCCCAAATAGCGTGGCAACACCGTCGACATCAAATGCGGCCAGATGTTTTCCGCCGGATGAAAGGCCAGCCAGATGACCGAGACCACTGGCACCAGCACCAAAAGCGCAATCAACCCGGCCCCTACCGACCAAAAGTCCGGCAGGTGAAACCTCGGCAAATATTGCCGAAGGGCATTGGGTTCTTGAGCGTTTTGCTTGGCCATAAACGCAGCGATACAGGAAAGCGGTTTAACTGTCCAGAAAAGCACGTATAATCCCGATAAATTAACTTGGCCTACCACGCTCTGAGCAACCGAAAGGTCCACATGCGCATCGTCTATCATCTCGGCGCCCATTGCACCGATGAAGAGCGGCTTTTACGCTGCCTGTTGAAAAACCGCGATGTGCTGGCGGCCGAGGGCATCATTGTCCCCGGCCCCGCCAAGTACCGCACCCTGTTGCGCGACACAGCCTTGACCCTGAAGGGGCAAGCCGCCCCGCCGGAAACCCAGGCAGACATTCTGGGCCAGATCACCTCGGACGCGCAGGCCGACCGAATGATCCTGTCATGGGCAAATTTCCTTGGTTATGCGCAAGGGGCGCTGCGGCGTGGGATATACAGCTCCGGCGGAGAGCGGATGCACGCCTTTCGCCAGATCTTTCCCGAAGCTGAGGCCGAATTTCATATAGGCATCCGCAACCCTGCCACCTTCGTGCCAGCCGTCTTCCAAAAACAGAACGGTCGGTCATATGCCGAATTTATGGACGGTGTGAATGTGGAAACCCTGCGCTGGTCAACGCTGATCCAAAACCTGCGCGACGCCAACCCCACTGTGCCGATCACCGTCTGGTGCGACGAGGACACGCCCCTGCTTTGGCCAGAAGTGCTGCAAGCTGTTTCGGGACATAGCGCCGCGGCCAAGCTTAGTGACACGGATGATCTTTTGACGACGATCATGTCGGCGGACGGGATGAAGCGGATGAACGCCTATCTGGAAATGCACCCGCCGCCAAACCCCGAACAGAGGCGCCGCGTGGTTTCGGCCTTTCTGGCAAAATTCGCCCTGCCCCAAGAGATCAACGTCGAGATCGAGATGGAGGGCTGGTCCGACGATCTGGTCGCGCGGATGACCGAGGCCTATGACCTGGATGTGTCACGGATCATTGCCATGGACGGGATTACCTTTCTCGCGCCCTAACGTTCCGCGCGCTTTGCAGGAACGGGGCCGGATCAACTGACCCTTGACAAATGATCCGATCTACATCATCTGACCTATATTCGAGTGCCCGTGCCGCGTGAGCATGTGAACGGCCCGAATAAAGGTTCCCACCGTCACGCAGGGGTTCCGCGGTGCCGACGGGGTGTTTGCAAGTGCAGATGGTCGAGGCGTGCGCCGCTCCCTTTTGCCGCTGGTGCGGCGCAAGGTGCGTGGAATAACGCGCCGGAAAGATTTTATATGACGACGTTTTCAGACTTGGGGCTTTCCCCAAAGCTTATGGCTGGCCTAGACAAAGCTGGCTACACCGCCCCGACACCTATTCAAGTACAGGCCATTCCGCATATCATGCAGGGCCGTGACATCATGGGGCTGGCGCAAACCGGCACCGGCAAAACCGCGGCCTTCGGCCTGCCTTTGCTGCACCGTTTGCTTGATATCGGCCACCCGCCCGCGCCGCGCACCGTGCGCAGCCTGATTTTGGCCCCGACCCGTGAGCTGGTCTCCCAGATCTCGGACAATCTGACGAATTACACCAAGGGCACCCCGGTCAAGGTCGTGATGATCACCGGTGGCGCATCGATCTTTCGCCAGTCGGAAAAGCTTGCACGCGGGGCCGATGTTCTGGTTGCAACCCCTGGCCGCCTTATCGACCTGCTTGATCGCAAGGCGCTTTCGCTTGAGGCTTGCGGCTATCTGGTGCTGGATGAGGCCGACCAGATGCTCGACATGGGGTTCATCCATGCGCTGCGCAAAATCGCGCAGTATATTCCGCTCAAGCGCCAGACCATGCTGTTTTCCGCAACAATGCCAAAACTGATCGAAGATCTGGCAGGCACTTATCTGCGCGATCCGGTCAAGGTACAGGTTGCACCACCCGGCAAACCCGTTGAACGGATTGAACAATCGGTCCATTACACACCGCAGGGCGATAAGGCCAAGCTGTTGGAAAGCTATCTGACGGAACATAAGGGTGAGCAGGCGCTGGTCTTTGGCCGCACCAAGCACGGCTCGGAAAAGCTGATGAAACTGCTGGTAAGCTGGGGGTTCAAGGCAGGTTCGATCCACGGTAATAAATCGCAAAACCAACGGGATCGCACGCTGACTGAATTCCGCAACGGGGAATTGGACGTGCTGGTCGCAACTGATGTTGCCGCACGCGGGATCGATATTCCGGGCGTGCGCCATGTCTATAACTACGACCTGCCGAATGTGCCGGAAAACTATGTTCACCGTATTGGCCGGACGGCACGGGCGGGTGCCGAAGGCCGCGCTATTGCCTTTTGCGCACCGGCCGAAATGGGCGAGTTGAAAGACATCGAAAAGCTGCTGAAAAAGCAGATTGCCGTGATTGGCGGCGCACCTTGGGGTCTGGCCGACATCAAAGCCGCCCCGAAACCTGCACAGCGCGGCGCACGCCCACCACGCGGCGGCGGACAGGGCAAGCCACGTTCCGGACAAGGCAAGCCGGGCGGTAAACCCGCCGGAAAACCGATGCGCAGCGTTGAAGGCGGGCACGGCGCCCCCAAAAAAGCAAGACGCAACGGCGGCAAGGCCCGCACCAGCGCAGCCTGAACAGCACAAGGGTCAGCAAGCCGGTCTTGCTGACCCACACCATCGACAAAAAAATAACGCATAAGGCCCATCGCCTATGCGTTATTTTTTTTAAAAGACATCCCCCGCATCAAAGAAGGGGCCTTTGTCCGTATCTGAACCGCCCTAATTATCCATCTTCAAAGCCGAGATAAACGCCTCTTGCGGGATCTCGACCTTGCCGAACTGGCGCATCCGTTTCTTACCGGCCTTCTGCTTTTCCAACAGCTTCTTCTTGCGGCTGGCATCACCGCCATAACATTTCGCGGTCACATCCTTGCGCATCGCCGAGAGCGTCTCACGCGCGATCACACGGCCACCGATCGCCGCCTGGATCGGGATTTTGAACATATGGCGCGGGATAAGGTCCTTAAGCTTTTCAACCATTGCGCGGCCCCGCATCTCGGCGCGGTCACGGTGAACCATCATCGACAAGGCGTCCACAGGTTCGTCATTCACAAGGATCGACATCTTGACCAGATGATCCTCACGATATTCGGAGATCACATAGTCAAAAGAGGCATAGCCCTTGGTCACCGACTTCAGCCGGTCATAAAAGTCAAAAACCACCTCGGCCAGCGGCAGGTCATAGACCACCATCGCACGGCTACCGGCATAGGACAGGTCCAACTGGATGCCCCGACGATCTTGGCACAACTTCAACACATCGCCCAGATACTCATCCGGAACCAGAATTGTCGCCTTGATTCGTGGCTCATCAATATGGTCCACCAATGTCAGGTCCGGCATATCGGCGGGGTTGTGCAGGTCCAGAACCTCACCGTCGCGCATATGCAGATGGAAAACCACCGACGGCGCTGTGGTAATCAGCTCCAGATCATATTCACGTTCCAGCCGGTCGCGGATCACCTCAAGGTGCAGCAAACCAAGGAAGCCACAGCGGAACCCGAAACCAAGCGCGGCCGAGGTTTCCATTTCCGACGAAAAGCTCGAATCATTCAGCTGCAGTTTTTCAATCGCATCGCGCAGGGCATCGAAATCATTCGCATCTACAGGGAACAGCCCACAGAATA
The DNA here is from genome assembly GCF_001202025.1 of Pseudorhodobacter aquimaris. GTDB lineage: Bacteria > Pseudomonadota > Alphaproteobacteria > Rhodobacterales > Rhodobacteraceae > Pseudorhodobacter > Pseudorhodobacter aquimaris. The sequence continues at coordinate 206,427 of NZ_LGHS01000046.1, read as the reverse complement.
CCACCGGCTGCGCAGGCTTAAAGCCCGGCAAAGGCGCTGCACAGCCCTTCTTTTCCGAGGTGATCGTATCGCCCACGCGCGTATCGCGCACCTGCTTGATCGAACCCGTCCAGATGCCGATCTCGCCCGGTCCAAGCTCAGAGATATCAACCATCTGCGGCTTGAGCACGGCCAATTTATCGACGCCATATACAGCGCCGGTTTGCATCATCTTGATGCGGTCCCCTTTGCGGACAACCCCATCAATCACGCGGATCATAACGACAACGCCAAGATAGCTGTCATACCACGAATCGACCAGCATCGCCTTCAGCGGCGCATCGCGGTCGCCTTTGGGCGCGGGCAGGCGCGTGACGATTGCCTCCAGCACATCGGGAATACCAAGCCCGGATTTGGCCGAAATCTGGATCGCATCAGACGCATCAAGCCCGATGACATCCTCGATCTGGGTTTTCACCCGCTCAACATCCGCAGCGGGCAGATCGACCTTATTCAGAACTGGCACAATCTCATGACCGGCATCCAACGCGTGATAGACGTTGGCCAAGGTCTGCGCCTCAACGCCCTGACTGGCATCCACCACCAACAGCGACCCTTCGACCGCGCGCATCGAGCGGCTGACCTCATAGGCAAAGTCGACGTGGCCGGGGGTGTCGATCAGGTTCAGGATATAGCGCTTGCCATCCTTCGCCGGATATTCGATCCGCACGGAGTTCGCCTTGATCGTGATCCCGCGCTCCCGCTCGATATCCATGTTATCAAGCATCTGCGCTTTCATATCGCGCTGCGCCACTGTTCCGGTCAGCTGGATCAGCCGGTCGGCAAGTGTGGATTTACCGTGGTCGATATGCGCCACGATGGAGAAATTGCGGATGAGATCAAGGTCTGTCATGCGTCGCATATAGCCTGTCTGAATGAAGGCGGGAAGAGGTGTTTTTGCTTTCCGGCACGATCTTGTCGCCCACGCCGAAATCCGTGACTACAGCACGGCCGACCAATCCCCAAGGGCCGACATATGCCGTCGGCCCATTTTCAACAACACAAGCATCAAGCGGCTTTTTTCAGGGCTTTCTTTGCCTTTTTCAGCTTCTTTTCCTGTTTCGCAAGCTTTGCCTTGCGGGCTTTGACTTCCTTTTTCAGGGCTTTGATATCTGATTTTTTGACCATTACGCATTCCTTTTTCGCTAACCGCCCGCCTGTTTCAATGCCGGACACCATGTATTTGATCGCAAGGGCGCACCTGCTGCCATGCGCCAGATCAAAGCTGGCATAAAAAAACACCCCCCGGCGCAGAACCGAAGGGTGTGAGTTTTATCTGCCCGACTTCTTGCCAGACGCCCAAGGTCGGGGGCGTCAGGATACCCGTTTCTTTAGCGGATGAAAGCATCCCCAAAACCGGCGTGCCGCGCGACCTCCAACGCCTTGCGCGCGGCGGCATGACTGCCGAATGGTCCGGCCATCACAACTTGCAAATCCCCCGCTGCGCGCGATTTGGCAACCGGCAAGCCCAGATTGTGTAAATGGGCCGCTGTGCGCTGCGCATTCGAGGTAAGGCCAAATGTGCCAACTTGCACAAAAATCCGCGGCTCTGTCACCCCATTGCGCATCAGGACGGTACGGCTTGCACCCTTGTCATCTTGGTCCACAACCAGCGTTGCGGGGGTATCTCTTGTCCAGATCAGGTCTTGCTGGGCCTGACCTATTGCGGTCCCTTTGGCGCGCTCTGGGTTCAGGCGACCGTCTTTCCATGCCTTGCGGTAACCATCCGGCACAATGACATCGACCGTTGCCGAGGGCCCCGAAACACGGCGGGCTGCGGCCAGAACATCCAAATCCTGCTCAGGTGAACAAATGAGGGACCGGCGGCCATCCGTCAGCACGACACGCACTCCGTAAGGGGACGAGACTGGGCAGCCATTGTGCAGACGCACCATCGGGGTTGTTTTGCGCTCGCGCGCGGGGCGTTGCTCTGCGCGGCGCTTGGGCAGGCTTGCGATGGTTTCCATCGGTTTGCTGCGCGGGGCGGCAACTGGTGGTTTTTTTGCAGGCGCGAGCTTGACCGGCTCCGGTTCTGTCACGGCAATTTCACGCGCCGCAGAGGCCGGCGACGGCCCGCACAGGGGCTTGCGATCACGCGAGATTCTTGGCACCCAGGTTATCCGGTCACCGATGCCGGCACGCAAGAACACACAGCCCTTGCTGTCGACATATTGCGACCCCTTAAAGCTGGCAGGTGGCATCTCTGCAGGCCCGGCCAAAGATTGTGCCGATACGGATGATACACCAATCACGGCGGACCAGCCGACAACTGCAAGCGCTTTCAAGATCATGACTACCCCCTGTAGCATGGCACGATAATCCGTCAGTAACAGATCAGAGTAAAGAGAAAAATCCCCTATTTAGTGCCAAACATACGGTCACCCGCATCCCCTAGCCCCGGAACGATATAGCCATGCGTATCAAGGTGGCTGTCCAGAGCTGCTGTGATGATAGGTACATCGGGGTGCGCCTCTTTCATGCGGGCAACCCCTTCGGGCGCGGCCAAAAGGCACAGAAACCGGATATTCTTTGCCCCTTGCGCCTTCAGCAGGTCGATCGCCGCGACCGAGGAATTGCCGGTGGCCAGCATCGGATCGACCGCAATCGTCATACGGCTGTCCAGCGCATCCGGCACCTTGCAATAATATTGCACCGGTTGAAGGGTTTCAGGATCGCGGTACAGCCCCACAAACCCCACACGCGCCGCGGGGATCAGTTCCAGTATACCGTCCATCAGGCCGTTGCCCGCGCGCAGGATGGAGATTAGCGCCAGCTTCTTGCCCTCCAGCACAGGGGCCTCCATCGGCTCCATCGGGGTCTCGATCTGCATCGTTGTCATCGGCAGGTTGCACGTCACCTCATAGGCCAACAACAGGCTGATTTCACGCAAGAGCCGGCGAAAACTGGAGGTTGAGGTTTCCTTTTTGCGCATCAGCGACAGTTTATGCTGCACCAACGGGTGGGTAACGACGGTCAGATGGTCAAGCATGGGCTGTCTCCAGTTTCTTGCGCAATTCGGCCTTGGTATCGACGTCACAAAAGGCGGCGTCAAGCGCGGTTTGGGCAAAGCCGTCAAAAACCCCCTCGTCCCAATCAAAAGCCTCATGCAGGTTTTCATATTCCCGCGTCATCGTCGTGTGGAAAAATGGCGGGTCATCGGTCGACACCGTCAGCTTTACACCGCGCGCATAAAGCTGAGCAATGGGATGGGCGCGCAGGTCGGGATAAAGGCCAAGTGCGAGATTGGAGCCGGGGCAGACCTCCAGCACGATGCCGCTTTCGGCCAGTTCGTCGACCAGCGCCAGATCCTCAATCGCGCGGACGCCGTGGCCGATCCGTTCCACCCGCAAATCACGCAAAACGGCGCGCACGCTGTCGGGCCCGCCCCATTCGCCGGCATGGGCCGTCAGGTGCAGGCCCGCCTCATGCGCGCAATCAAAGCCCCAGGCGAAATCGGCTGGCTGGCCCGCGCGTTCATCCCCCGCCAAGCCGAAGCCTACGATAAACTCCCCCGCCGTTTCCGCAGCACAAATCGCGGTTTGCCGCGCCTTATCCGGCCCGAAATGGCGAATGGCGGTGACGATCCCGCGCAGGGTGATGCCCATCTGCGCCTCGGCCAGTTGCGCCGCATCACGGATTGCGGCCACATAATCCCGCCACGCGCCGACGTCCCGCCCGCCGCAAAAATCGGGCGACAGGAATGTCTCGCAATAGATCACACCGGATTTGGCGCTTTCCTCCAGCACGGCAAGGGTCAGGCGGTGGTAATCCTCGGGGGTTTTCAAGGCTTGGGTCGCGGCCTCATAAACGCGCAGGAAGTCGGCAAAATCCTTGTATTTGTAATTGCCCGCCGCATCGAAAATACCGCTGATATCAAGATGCTTTTCCTTGGCCAAGCCGCGGATAAAGGCGGGGGGTGCGGCCCCTTCCAGATGGTGATGCAGCTCCAGCTTTGGCTGATGGTTCATAAGAACGATACCCCCGGCCCTTGGTTTTCCACGCCTAGATGCGCCGCAACCGATGCCGCCACATCCACAAAATTCACCAGCCCGAGGCTGCCGGTGCCCGCCCCCGCACAAAGGACCGGCACGCGCTCTCGGGTGTGTTCGGTGCCGCGCCATGTCGGATCATTGCCATGGTCGGCAGTGAAGATCGCCAGATCTCCGGGCCGCATCGCCGCCAGAAATGCCCCCGCCTGCGCGTCAAACCATTCCAGCGCGCGGGCATATCCCGCCACATCGCGCGGATGGCCATAAAGGCTGTCAAATTCCACAAAGTTCGCAAAGGTCAAGGAACCGGGCTCTGCACTGCCCTGCAACGTCAAAAGATGTTCGAAAAGGTCAGAATCCGATTTGCCTTTGTGCAGCGTACCAACCCCGCGATGCGAGAAGATATCCCCGATTTTCCCGACTGCATGGGTCGCCCGCCCCGCATCTTGCACCCAGTCCAGCAAAGTCGGGCTGGGCGGGTCGATCGCATAGTCGCGCCGGTTCGCGGTGCGCCTGAAATCATCGCAAGTGCCGGTAAAGGGCCGCGCAATCACCCGCCCGACTTTGCGCGCGTGCAGATAGGGCGCAAGATCGGCGCAGAGCTTCAACAAACGATCCAGCCCGAAGGCTTCTTCATGTGCTGCGATCTGGAACACACTATCGGCAGAGGTATAGCAGATCGGCCAACCGCTGCGCAGATGTTCCGCGCAATGGGCGGCGATGATCGGAACACCTGAGGCGTGGCAATTGCCCAAAATTCCCCCGGTTCCCGCAAGACGGCATACCTCCGCCACCACGTCATCCGGAAAGGCAGGCACCGTTTCGGGAAAATAATGCCAATCCCACGGCACCGGAACGCCGGCCAGCTCCCAATGCCCCGATGGCGTATCCTTGCCGCGTGAGACCTCGGTCGCGGCCCCCCAGCGCCCCGAAGCCGCAGGCCCTTCGGGCAGGCAGACATCGGGCACCGACAGTGCCATCGCCCGCCCCAGCCCAAGCTGCATCAGGTTGGGCAGATGCAGCGGGCCTTTGCGGCCGGTATCGGCGCGGCCCGCAGCACATTCGGCGGCGATATGGCCCAAGGTATTGGCACCTTCATCGCCAAAATCGGCGGCATCAGGCGCGCCACCACAGCCAACCGAATCCATCACGATCAAAAAGGCGCGTCTATCCGTCATGTAATTTTCCCCAAAACAAGCGCAGGTACCGGCACCGCAGCATCACCAATCGCAAAGGCCTGCGACAGCCGCGCAATCGCAGCTTCGGCATCTTCCAGTGATGCGGCGTGGATCATGGCCAACGGCTGACCCGCCTCTACCGCATCGCCCAGGCCCGCGATGTGCGACAGTCCGACAGAGGGGTTGATCTTATCACCATCGCGCAAACGCCCGCCGCCAAGTTGCACGACGGTATTTCCCAACACGCCGGTAAGAATGTCGGTGACAAAACCACTCGTGGGGCTTGCAAGTTCCACCATTACCGGCGCCGCGGGCAAGCGGTCAGGCCAGCGGTCTATGAAATCGGCCGGTCCGCCCTGAGCCTCGACCATCCTGCCAAAATACTCTGCGGCAGCCCCGCGTTGCAACGCGCCTTCAATGCGCGCAGCACCATCTTGCGCATCGGCCGCAAGCCCGCCCAAGGCCAGCGCCTCCCCGCCCAAAGCCGTGACCGCATCCCAAAGCGCCGCATTGACCGATTGGCCTGTCAGGGTCTCCATCACCTCGATCACCTCCAGCGCATTGCCCGCGGCGGCGGCAAGCGGTTGGGACATGTCGGTGATCAATGCGGTGGTCATCAACCCCGCCCCCTGTGCTGTGGAAACCAGTGCCTGCGCCAAGGCACGCGCCTCGCCTTCGGTTTTCATAAAGGCGCCAGAGCCGCATTTGACATCCAACACCAAACCTTCCAATCCGGCCGCCAGTTTCTTGGAGAGGATAGAGGCTGTGATCAGTTCAAGGCTATCCACCGTCGCCGTCACATCGCGAATGGCATAGAGGCGGCGATCAGCGGGCGCTATTTCAGGAGAGGCGGACACAATGGCACAACGCAGCTGGTCCAATTGCGCGCGCAAAGCATCGGGCGACAGATCACAGCGCAAACCCGGAATGGATTCCAGTTTGTCCAGCGTCCCGCCCGTATGCCCCAACCCGCGCCCCGAGATCATCGGCACATAGGCCCCGCAGGCCGCCAGCGCAGGCGCAAGCAGCAGCGAGACGCAATCCCCGACCCCGCCCGTAGAGTGTTTGTCCAGCACCGGACCCGGCAAGTCCCAATCCAGCTGCATACCGCTTTTCTGCATCCCGCGGGTCAGCTCGACGCACCCGCCCTCCGACAGCCCATTAATACAGACCGCCATAGCAAAGGCCCCTGCCTGCGCGTCCGAAACCACCCCCGAGGCGATCGCTTTGGCGAACCACGTCAAGGCACCGGGCGCGAGAGGCAAACCTGCACGCAGATCCGCGATGATCTGGCGGGCCTCAAATTCAGCGGCCATTGGACCGCGCCATATGGCCTGCCGAGAAACTGCCGGGCAACAGCTCGGCCACTGTCACGACATTGGATTTGCCGTCAGTGGTGCAAAGCGTAACAGCGACATCACCGTCAGCAAACTCTGCGATCTTCTGACGACACCCCCCGCAGGGGGGAACCGGGCTGGGGCTGTCAGCGATCACCAGTATCTCTGCGATACGGGTCTCACCTGCCGCGATCATGGCGGCAATTGCGCCCGCCTCGGCACAAGTACCTTCCGGGTAGGCAACGTTTTCTACGTTACAGCCGGCATAAACCGCTCCCGAGGCACTGCGCAACGCCGCCCCTACCTTGAAACGGGAATATGGCGCATAGGCGTTTTCACGCACCTTAGTCGCAGCAACGAGCAAAGACATCGGACCTCTCCCTTGATGATCCTACCCACTGTGGAACCGGGGCGCGTGAATTTCAAGCAGTGACGTCACTGTCGGTTGGACAGTCGGCGCGTCTTTGTCCGGGCGATTATCAACTTTCGCATGAATATGCCTTTGCTTGGCGCGGGCTTGCGGCAGGCGCAGAATAGTTTAACACTAAACGACCTATCTGGAGGGATGTTCATGGAAGAGACACGGCACGATAACACACGTCAGGCAGCGCTGAACTATCACGAGTTTCCAAAACCGGGAAAACTTGAAATCCGCGCAACCAAGCCTTTGGCCAATGGCCGCGACCTTACCCTAGCCTATTCCCCGGGTGTTGCCGAGGCTTGTGTCGAAATCGAGAAAGATCCATCTTCCGCGTCGCGCTACACTGCCAAGGGCAATCTTGTCGGGGTTGTGACCAATGGCACTGCTGTGCTGGGGCTGGGCAATATCGGTGCGCTGGCGTCCAAGCCGGTGATGGAAGGCAAAGCCGTCTTGTTCAAGAAATTCGCCAATATCGATTGTTTTGACATCGAGCTGAACGAATCCGACCCCTATAAGCTGGCCGAGATCGTCTGCGCGCTGGAGCCGACCTTCGGCGCGATCAACCTTGAAGATATCAAGGCCCCCGAATGCTTTATCGTCGAACAAATCTGTCGCGAGCGGATGAATATCCCCGTATTCCACGATGACCAGCATGGCACCGCGATTGTCGTCGGGGCTGCGGCCACCAATGCGCTGCATGTTGCGGGCAAGAAATTCGAGGATATCAAGATCGTGTCGACCGGCGGCGGGGCGGCGGGGATTGCCTGCCTCAACATGCTTTTGAAGCTGGGTGTAAAGCGCGAAAACGTCTGGCTGTGCGACATTAAAGGCCTTGTTTACGAAGGCCGCACCGAGGAAATGACCCCGCAAAAAGCCGAATTTGCCCAAGCTTCGGACTTGCGCAACCTAGGCGATGTGATCGAAGGGGCGGATTTGTTTCTTGGCCTGTCCGGCCCCGGCGTGCTGAAACCCGAAATGGTCGCACGTATGGCCAAGCGTCCGATCATTTTCGCATTGGCCAATCCGACGCCTGAAATCACCCCGGATGAGGCCCGCGCCGTGGCCCCCGATGTGATCATGGCCACGGGGCGGTCCGATTTCCCCAATCAGGTCAATAACGTGCTGTGTTTCCCCTTCATCTTCCGCGGTGCGCTGGATGCGGGGGCCACCACGATCAATGACGCCATGGAGATCGCCTGTATCGAAGGGATCGCCGCCCTTGCTCGCGCCACCACCAGCGCCGAGGCCGCAGCCGCTTATAAGGGCGAACAGCTTACCTTTGGTCAGGATTACCTGATCCCCAAGCCCTTTGATCCGCGGCTAATGGGGGTTGTCGCCTCTGCCGTGGCCAAGGCTGCCGCCGAAACCGGCGTCGCCACCAAGGACGTTGGCGATATCGGCCTTTACAAGGCCAAGCTTGACGGATCCGTCTTCCGCTCGGCGCTGATCATGCGGCCGGTGTTTCAGGCCGCCGCCACCGTCGTCCGCCGCATCGTCTTTGCCGAGGGTGAGGATGAGCGCGTGCTGCGTGCGGCCAATGCGATGATCGAGGAGACCACCGACAAGCCGATCCTGATCGGTCGCCCCGAAGTCGTCGAAAACCGCTGTGAGCGGGCCGGCCTTGGCATCCGTCCCGGCCGTGATTTCGATCTGGTGAACCCCGAAAACGATCCGCGTTACCGGGATTATTGGGAAACCTACCATACGATCATGGCGCGCAAGGGCGTGTCGCCCGATATTGCCCGTGCCATCATGCGCACCAACACCACCGCCATTGCCGCCGTCATGGTCCAGCGGGATGAGGCCGACAGCATGATCTGCGGCACCTTTGGCCAATATCTGTGGCACCTGAACTATGTCACGCAAATTCTGGCAACCGAGGGGCGCCACCCTGTAGGTGCGCTGTCGCTGATGATCCTTGAGGATGGACCGCTGTTTATTACCGACACTCATGTCCACAGCGAGCCAACGCCTGCGCAGATCGCGGAATCGGTGATCGGTGCGGCCCGTCACGTCAAACGGTTCGGCATTCCGCCCAAGATCGCACTCTGCGCCGGTTCTCAATTCGGCAATCTTGATAACGATACCGGTCGGCGGATGCGTGAGGCCTTGGCCATTCTGGATTCCGCCCCCCGCGATTTCCTTTATGAAGGTGAAATGCACACAGATGCCGCGCTGGACGAGGTTCTGCGCGAACGGCTGTTTCCCGGCGGGCGCTATGACGGGGCGGCAAACGTGCTGGTCTATGCCAATACCGATGCGGCAGGCGGGGTGCGCAACATCCTGAAGATGCGTGGCGGCGGGCTCGAAGTCGGGCCGATTCTGATGGGCATGGGCAACAAGGTCCAGATTGTGACCCCCTCGATCACCGCACGCGGGTTGTTGAATATGTCGGCCATCGCAGGCACGCCGGTCGCGACCTACAGCTAGCACCCCGTTTTCAACAAGTATTGCAGGGCCTTGCGCCCGACAACGGCATCGCCTGCGCGGTGCCGTTTCTTGTTATGCCGTCCTGCGTCGGATTATCGCTGGCAATGCCCTGAAACATTGACGCAACATTCTTGCAATAACTATGCGCGCGGCGTAATAAGATGAAAACTGAAAGGGTATACAATGGCATACGACAAGCTATATGCAGACTGGAAAGCCGACCCCGAAGCCTTCTGGATGAACGCCGCGCAGCAGGTCGACTGGATGACCCCACCGACCCGCGCCCTCGATGCCACCAATGCCCCGATTTACGAATGGTTTTCCGATGGCATGACCAACACTTGCTGGAACGCCGTTGACCGCCATGTCGAGGCCGGTCGCGGGGCACAGCTTGCCATCATCCACGACAGCCCCGTCACCCGCACCAAACATGCCATCACCTATGAAGAGCTGCGCAACCGTGTTGCCAGCCTTGCCGGCGCGTTGCGGGCCAAGGGTGTGGAAAAAGGCGACCGCGTGTTGATTTATATGCCGATGGTGCCAGAAGCGCTGGAAGCGATGCTTGCCTGCGCCCGCCTTGGGGCAGTGCATAGTGTGGTCTTCGGTGGTTTTGCCGCGAATGAGCTGGCGGTGCGGATCGACGATTGCAAACCCAAGGCCATCATCGCCGCCTCCTGCGGGGTAGAACCGTCGCGTGTGATCCACTACAAACCGCTGTTGGACGGCGCTCTTGAAATGGCCGCTCACAAACCCGATTTTTGTGTAATTTTCCAGCGTGAGCAAGAGGTTGCCAAGCTGATTGAGGGCCGCGATGTCAGCTGGCACGGCTTTCAATACGGTGTAGACCCTGCGGAATGTGTGCCGGTACCGGGCAATCACCCTGCCTATATCCTCTATACCTCTGGCACAACAGGGGCACCCAAAGGCGTGGTACGCCACACCGGCGGGCAACTGGTCGCCCTTAACTGGACCATGAAGAACATCTACGACGTTGGCGCGGGGGATGTGTTCTGGGCGGCGTCGGATGTGGGTTGGGTCGTCGGGCACAGTTATATCTGCTATGGCCCGCTGATCGCGGGCTGCACAACCGTGGTGTTTGAAGGCAAGCCCGTGGGCACGCCCGACGCCGGCACCTTCTGGCGGGTAATTCAGGAACATAAGGTCAAGAGCTTCTTTACCGCGCCCACAGCCCTGCGCGCCATCAAACGCGACGACCCCCAAGCCAAGCTGGTCGCGGATTACAACCTTTCCAGCCTCAAGGCCCTGTTCCTTGCGGGTGAGCGTGCGGACCCGGACACGATCAAATGGGCACAAGCCGCGCTGGGTATCCCCGTCATCGACCATTGGTGGCAAACCGAAACCGGCTGGGCCATTGCGGCCAACCCGCTTGGGATCGAAAAGCTTCCGGTCAAAATCGGCTCCCCTTCGGTGCCGATGCCGGGTTATGATGTGCAGGTGCTGGACGAAGGCGGCCACCCCGCGCCCGCAGGCACGCTCGGGGCGATCACGGTCAAGCTGCCGCTGCCCCCCGGCACCCTGCCCACCCTGTGGAATGCCGAAGACCGTTTCCGCAAAGCCTATCTAACCACCTATCCCGGCTACTACGAGACCGGGGATGCGGGCTATATCGACGAGGACGGCTATCTCTACATCATGGCGCGCACCGATGATGTGATCAATGTGGCAGGACACCGCCTGTCTACGGGTGCGATGGAGGAAGTGCTTGCAGGGCACCCCGATGTCGCTGAATGTGCGGTGATCGGCATTGCCGATGCGCTCAAAGGTCAGTCGCCTCTGGGGCTGCTGTGTCTTAACTCCGATTCTGGCCGGGTTGAGGCAGATGTCATCGCCGAATGTGTGAAACTGATGCGCGAAAGCATCGGACCTGTCGCTGATTTCAAACGTGCGGTGGTGGTAAACCGCCTACCGAAGACGCGTTCCGGCAAGATTTTGCGCGCCACAATCGTGAAAATTGCAGACAACGAGCCCTTCAAAATGCCCGCTACGATTGAAGACCCCGATGTGCTGGAAGAGATTCGCAAAGTCCTCACCGAATCTGGAATTTACCCTACGTAAGATAGGCTTTTGCGCGCACTCACACATTCCGATACACGTCAAGAGGGAATATTAACTACGAATAGTGTCTAGACATTAATCCCGCGCTAAGTAACCCTTGGTCAGAGTAGTGACCAAAGGTTTTTGCCCCAAATTCAACCATAGATTGGGGCGCGTAAGGGTTTGCAAACAATGATTAACCAACCAAGCCCCGATGGCGATCCGATGACAGAAGAGATGGCGCTTTTGGGGCATGACATTCAGTCAGCGCTTGCCGATATCCTGGCCGGGCTCTCGCTGATCGAGGATCAGGGACTTGCTCCAAAAGATCGCCAGCAACTCTATCGCACACGTGCCGCCAGCAAGGGACTGGCGCGCCTGTTCGAGGACGGGATGACGACTTTGCTGACCCAGGCGCCGGCCCTGCCGCGGCCCAAGCCCGTGCTGCTCGCCAAGCTACTCGAAAGCGTTTCCCGCCGCTGGACCTATGATGACGATTCACGGGTTGCTGTTGAAATCACGCTTCACCCCGACCTTCCGGACAGCGTGATCTGCGACCGTGCCGCCGTAGAGCGGATCTTGTCCAACCTGATCAGCAATGCCGTAACACATTCCGGCGGGCAGCCCGTCACCGTAGAGATCAGCCACCCCAGCCCGACCCAATTGCTTTTCACAGTCCGGGACCATGGCCCGGGCTTTCCTGAATCGCTGACACATCCACGCCCAACCTCCAGCGAAAGCGCGCTTCCGCTTTGGCAAACTGCCGCGGGGCATGGCCTTGGGCTGCGGATCGTGCAGACCCTCGCACAGCGTATTCGCGCGCGGATCGTTCTTCGCAATCCTGACAGCGGGGGCGGGCTTGCCGAATTCCATTTGCCGGTGACCGTCTTGACCAACCAGCCCACCGCCCCGGCCGAGCAGCCGACCCTGCTTGAAGGCAAGCGCGTGTTGATCGCCGAAGACAGTACCTCGCAGGCATTGTTTCTGGAACAGATGGTTACACAATGCGGTGCGCATGCCACGATTGCCCAAGATGGGCTGGCCGCCGCTGCCATATTAGAGGTTGAGAACTTCGACCTTGTCCTGCTGGACCAAGAGCTGCCGGGAAAATCCGGGCTACAGATTTGCGCCGATCTGGTCAAACGCCCCCAGCGACCTCGCATCGCGATCCTGACGGCCTACCGCTCTGCTGAGTTCAACACGCGCGCGAAGGCGGCGGGGGCAGACCTGGTTCTGAGCAAGCCGATCACCTCGGCCGACCACCTCATCACGGAAATCCGCATGGGGGAAACAACCCCCGTCCAGTCGGATGCCTTCCTGCATTTGCTTGACATCGCAGGCCCCGTGGCCGCGGCAGAGCTGGTCGCCCAGTTTCAGGCCGACCTTGAGGAGGTACAGGCCCAACTGGCCGCGGCACTGCCGACCCATGATTGGCACAGCCTGCGCGCGGCATCCCATACATTGATCGCGCTGGCAGGAACGGCGGGCGCCACCGATCTTGAGGCCACGGCCCGCAGCTTCAACCATGCTGCCAATGCCTCTGACCAAGATCAGATAGCGGCCCTGACAGCGGATGTCATGCAAGGCGTCGCCGATCTGCTCGCCTTCATCCACTTTGTTAAACTGCAACATCTGGCCCCTTCATGATCACCCCCCCCACAGCGCCCTCCGTACACGGCAGGGCGAAAGTCGGCAGCAGCGCCCCTATTTTGCTGATCGAGGATACGATCTCGTTGCAAATGGTCTATCGCACCATATTGATCAATGCCGGGCACCGCGTGGTTTGCGCCGCCACTGCCGCCGAAGGGCTGGCCTTGTTTAACAGTGAAAAGCCCAGCATCGTGCTTTTGGACCTGACACTACCCGATCGTGACGGGCTGGACCTGATGCAGGATATGCTGGCGCGGCAGCCCAATGTCATTGTCATCGTCATCACCGCGAATGGCACCATCAACAAGGCCGTAGAGGCGATGCGTGCAGGCGCACATGAGTTTTTGGTGAAACCGATTGAGGAAGGGCGATTTCTGTCCAGCATCGACAACGCTCTGCGCGACACAGAAGCTGCGCCGATCCAGCCGCGCACCATCATGCGCCAACCCAGCGACCTGCCCGACGGCGCCTTCATCGGCTCCTCGGCGGCGATGGCACAAGTTCATGCCAAGATTGGCTCGGTCGCGCAGAGCATGGCCACGGTTTTCATCACTGGCGAAAGCGGCACCGGCAAAGAGCTTTGCGCGCTGGCCGTACACCAGAAATCCCCGCGCAAACAAGGGCCCTTTATCGCGTTGAACTGCGGTGCGATACCGGCAGACCTTCTGGAATCCGAGGTCTTTGGCCACCTGAAGGGGTCGTTCACAGGCGCTGTATCGGACAAGCTGGGGGCCGCAGCAGCGGCCGATGGCGGCACCTTGTTTCTGGACGAGGTTTGCGAAATGCTGCCCGCCCTGCAAACCAAACTATTGCGCTTTTTGCAGACATCCACCGTGCAGCCCGTGGGGGCCACAAGACCGCGCAAGGTGAATGTGCGGATCATCTGTGCCACCAACCGCGACCCCGCCGAAGCGGTGCGCCGCGGCGAGTTCCGTGAGGATCTCTATTATCGGCTGTATGTGATCCCGATCCATATGCCCCCGCTGCGGGATCGCGGCGATGATGTGATCGAGATTGCCGAAACCGCCCTGCAACGCTTTGCCAATGAGGAGGGGCGAAGCTTTACCAGCCTGTCGCCACAGGTGCGCAGCATGTTTCGTGAGATGACATGGCCCGGAAACGTGCGTCAGGTTTTGAACGTCATGCGCAATGTCGCCGTGCTCTATGATGGCACCGAGGTGCAGCCCTATATGCTGCCCGACGATATCGCCGCCAGAACTAATGCCTTACCCATCCAACCCAAGGCCGAAACCGGGGTCGGGTTGACTGAGCTGATGGGCCTTCCGCTGGCTGAGGTGGAACGCCGGATCATCGAGGCCACGCTGGAGCTTTATTCAGGTTCCGTGCCACGCGCCGCACGGGTTCTGGATGTATCGCCCTCCACGCTTTACCGTAAACTGGAACAATGGGCCAAGGCCGAGCCGACAAATTAACGCGCCAGAAAGATCCGCATGGTTTCCTCAAACTCGCGCGGTTTTTCGGCGTGGAGCCAATGGCCGGCGTTCGGGATCTTTGCAAGGCGGGCCGCAGGGAACAGATCGCGGATGGCTGGACGATGCTCAGGCAGGATATAGGTGCTGTCGCCGCCCGCCAGGAACAGAGCCGACCCGTCAAACCGGCCCGTGGTGCCCGGCCAGCCGGTGATCGATGCCATCTCTGCCTCCAGCACATCTAGATTGAGCCGCCAACGCACAGGGTCGGCCTTGAGGTCCAGCGATTGCAGGAAAAAGGCCCGCAGCGCCGGATCATCCATTTGGGCCGCCAGCCTCCGGTCCGCCTCTGATCGGGCGCTCAGGCCGGTCAGGTCCAATGCGCGCATCGCGTGGATATGCTGGCTTTGATCATGGGAATAGGCGACCGGCGCGATATCGGCCACAATCAACCGGTCCACCATATCGCCATGCGTCAGGGCCAATTGCATCGCCGCCTTGCCCCCCATCGAATGCCCCATCACATCCATCCGCCCGCCGTGCGCAGCAATCACCTCGGCCAGATCCGCGGCCATATCGGCATAGCTCTGCGCGGGCATCCACGGGCTTTCCCCATGGTTGCGCATGTCCACGGCCAGCACCTCACGGTCAGCCGCCATCCGCCGCGCGATCACACCCCAGTTACGCGCCGAGCCGAACAGACCATGCACGATCAACAAAGGCGGCAGCGTAGAGGGCGAATGGGCGGGGTGTAAGACTATGTTTAGCATAGGCCTATATATAGACTAGCACCCAAAGCTGTGCCAGTGCCGTTGAACAGCACAAGCTACGATGAAATTCAAAAGGTGCGGAACATGAGTGCAGCCACAACGCGTCAATTGGCAGAGCGGATTTCGGTCCTTTTGACCGACCGCATGCACATCAAAGGTCAGGATCTGGCCGACAAACTGGACCGTGCGGGTCGCCGTCTGCCAAGACGGGAACGCATGGCCGCCCGCGCCCTCGCCGAAGCCGCGCATCAGGCCCAGAACCCCAAGCTGCTTTTGCAGATAGATGAGGAAAGCGTTGCTGCAAATTACGATATATGCGTGAGATACCTAAATGCGCTGAACCGGGGGTATCGTTTGCGAGGTGTGCTTATGGGTGTGTCCACATCCATTCTGTTCAGCCTGCTTATCGTGATGGCTGTGCTTTTGGCGGTACTGATGTGGCGGGGTTTTTTGTAACGGGTTAAAAAAGGCGCGACATTGCTGCCGCGCCCTATGCATCACAGATCAGGGTAAATCGGGAAACGCGCGCAAAGCGCCTCTACCTTGGCTTTGACTGCGGCCTCGGTCGCGGCGTTGCCCTCTTCGCCATTCGCGGCCAAACCGTCGACCACTTCCACAATCCAGTCACCGATCTGGCGGAATTCGGCCTCTCCGAACCCGCGGGTGGTGCCTGCGGGTGAACCAAGGCGGATACCCGAGGTGATTGTCGGCTTTTCGGTATCAAACGGAATGCCGTTCTTGTTGCAGGTGATATGCGCGCGGCCCAAAGCCTTTTCGGTCGCATTGCCCTTTACACCTTTGGGGCGCAGGTCGACCAACATCAAATGCGTATCGGTGCCGCCCGTCACGGTGCCAAGCCCGCCTTTCATCAGCTGGTCCGCCAATGCCTGTGCGTTTTTGATCACCTGCGCCTGATAGTCCTTGAAATCAGGGCGCAGCGCCTCACCAAAGGCGACTGCCTTTGCGGCGATTACATGCATCAAGGGGCCGCCCTGAATACCCGGGAAGATCGCGGAGTTGACCTTTTTCGCGATCGCTTCGTCATTGGTCAGGATCATCCCGCCACGCGGCCCGCGCAAGGTTTTATGCGTGGTCGTGGTGGCCACATGCGCATGGGGGAAGGGGCTTGGGTAATGACCCGATGCAACCATGCCTGCAAAATGCGCCATATCGACAAGAAAATACGCCCCGACCTTATCGGCAATCGCACGAAAACGGGCAAAGTCCAGAATACGCGGAATGGCCGAGCCACCCGCGATGATCATCGCGGGCTTATGCTCCAGCGCCAAGGCCTCGATCTGGTCGTAATCGGGCAGCAGGCTGCCTTGCAGCACGCCGTATTGCACCGCGTTGAACCATTTGCCCGACTGGTTTGGTGCTGCACCATGGGTCAAGTGCCCACCCGCATCCAGCGACATGCCCAAGATGGTATCACCGGGTTTGATCAGCGCGGTAAATACGCCCTGGTTGGCCTGCGACCCCGAATTGGGCTGAACATTGGCGAAATCACAGCCAAAAAGCTCCTTGGCCCGGTCAATCGCCAGATTCTCGGCCACGTCAACAAATTGGCACCCGCCGTAATAGCGACGGCCGGGATACCCTTCGGCATATTTATTGGTCATCACCGAGCCTTGCGCCTCCATCACAGCGCGCGACACGATATTTTCCGAGGCGATCAGCTCGATCTCGTTGCGCTGGCGGCCCAGCTCATCCGTGATCGACCCAAAGAGCGCCGGATCGCGGCTGGCAAGGCTCTCGGTAAAGAAACCTTTGCTGGTATCGGCGGAGGTAACGGGGGCATTCATATGCATCTCCTGTTCAGGGCGGAAAGATTGACTGCCCATTGTTTAGTGCAGCTTGCCCGCAGGAGGAAGCCAAGAATCCGCCCCGATATCCGCTTTGCGCTCCGAAACCACCCCCGCATCACAAGTTTTGCCTGCAATCGGGTCGGCGGGGGTTGAAACTCTCCCCCGCGTTGGCCCAAGCTACACCAAAAGGTCGGCATCTGTGCAGGCCGTGGGAAGGGAAACCTGTGGCGCTACGTATCGCATTTCTGGCCAGCGGGGCCGATGCCGCGCAATCTGCGCTGCGCGCCCTCACCGCCCGCTATGGCAATCACCCCCCCGAAGAGGCCAGCCATATTGTGGCCCTTGGCGGCGATGGCTTTATGCTGCAAACCCTGCATCAGACGCAAAAACTGGATATTCCGGTTTACGGGATGAATTGCGGGACTATCGGCTTTTTGATGAACGCCTATACCGAAGACGGCCTGCCCGACCGTCTGACCGAAGCGGGCGAAGAGGTGCTGAACCCGCTGGCCATGCGTGCCGAAACCATCGGCGGCGGGGTGGCGCACGGTCTGGCGATCAATGAGGTCAGCATGCTGCGGGCCGGCCCACAAGCCGCCAAGCTGCGTATTTCAGTCGACGGACGGATTCGGATGGACGAACTGGTTTGCGATGGCGCACTGGTCGCCACGCCGGCTGGGTCCACCGCCTATAATCTTTCGGCGCATGGCCCGATTGTGCCCATTGGCGCCGAGGTTCTGGCCCTGACCGCGATTGCCGCCTTTCGCCCCCGTCGCTGGCGGGGGGCCTTGCTGCCCAAGGGCGCTGTTGTCCGCTTTGACGTGTTGGAGCCCGACAAGCGCCCGGTACGCGCCGATGCTGACAGCATGTCCGTCCCCCATGTGCTGGCCGTAGAGATCCGCAGCCAACCTGCCATCCGCCACCGCATCTTGTTTGATGAGGGACACGGATTGGAGGAACGGCTGCTGCGCGAGCAATTTGCCTGATCAACCCTTGCTGGTGATCTGTTTCGCGATAAACCAGCTTGCCGGAAAGGCCGCGACAAAGCCGATCGCAATCGCCACCAACAGCGGGTTCAGCGTATCATAGCCCATTGTCAGGGCCGCAATCATGCCAACCCCCATCAACGTGGTCGAGATTATCGAAAACAGAATCATCATAAGACGGGTCACATCGGCCTCCAGCAAATTTACATGCATAAATTAGCAGATGTTTATTTTTGCCACTTTGATTTGGAACAAGTTACACAGCCTTTGCAATAGCGGCCCCGATCAGGTCGATGCCTTCGGCGATCCGTCCGGCGGGAATGGTCGAATAGGCCAGCCGGTAATAGTTGCGCGGGGCATTCGCAGGGTCAAAGAACACGCGGCCCGGCTCTATCAAGACACCCTCATGATGCAGATCCCGCGCCAGTATTTCGGTATCCACCCCTTCGGGCGCCGCCATCCAGAAACTGGAGCCCCCCACACCCCCCTGCCCGGCCACACAAAGGCCCGCCGCCTCAATCGCCTCATCCATGGCCAGACGCCGCCGCCTGAAGGCCTGTTTCATCCTGTTAACCAAGGCATCATAATGCCCCAGTGACAGGAAATAGGCTGCCGTACGCTGGATATGCCCCGGCGGATGGCGCAGGGTCAGGGCACGCAGGGCGCGGGCCTCGCGGATGAAACCTTCGGGGGCGACAATATAGCCCAAGCGCAGCCCCGGAAAAATCGATTTAGAGAAGGACCCCACATAGATCACCCGCCCTTCGCGGTCGAGGGATTTGAGCGCGGGCGAGACCGCCTTGAGAAAGGACATCTCGAACTCGTAATCATCCTCTACGATGACGAAATCCTGCGCGCTTGCCGCCTCCAGCAGCGCCCGCCTGCGCGCCATCGGCATGGTCGCATTGGTCGGGCAATGGTGGCTGGCGGTGGTAAAGACCACATCGACATCCCGTGGCAGGGCCTCGGGCGGCAAGCCGTCGCTGTCGACATCCACCCAATCCACCATGCCGCCCGTCTGCGCCAATATCCCGCGCAGGCTGGGGTAGCTGGGGTTTTCCAGCACCGTCCGCACCCCCGGCCCGGTCAAGACCTGTCCCGCCAGCCAAAGTGCATTCTGGGCGCCCATGGTCAACAAGACCTGCCCCGAACCCGCCTCTATCCCGCGCCGCGGCAGGATGTTGCGCAGGATATATTCGATCAGCAACGGATCATCACGGTCGTAATAATCGCTCGTCAGCGCCTCAAAATCACGCTTGCCCAAGGCCCGCAACGCGCATTGCCGCCAGTTTTGATGATCAAACAGGCTTGCATCCGCCTGACCGTAAATGAAGGGGAAACGAAAGCTTGCCCAATCCGGCGGGCGTTTAAGCATCTCTGTCCCTGAAAACCGCGCGCCGGTACGGATGGCATAATCCACCTGATCGGCGGCGACCTGCGGGCACGGCGCGAACTCTGGCTGACGGGGGGCGCTTGATGACACGAAATACCCCGACCGCCCCCGCGATGTCAGATAATCCGAGGCAACCAGATCGGCATAGGCAAGCGTCACGGTAATCCGGCTCACCCCCAGATGCGCCGCCAAACCGCGGCTGGAGGGCATCTTTTCACCGGCCCGAAACCGTCCTTCGACGATCCCGTTGGCAACCAGCTGCCGGATGCCTTGCTGCAAGCTGCCTTGCAGATTTGCGGGCAGGAAAAATGTCTCGGGCGGGATCGCCATTCTGGCCTCATGTCACGACGCAACTGGACCTAGTTGCGCGCGACCGGTGCCGGTTTGTCAACCCATAAGAACAGCCCGGGAAACCACGCGAGGCTCTCGGGCTGTGCTTGTGATCTTAATCGGGGTGTTCAGGAAAACACCTTGGTCAATGCCTTGTCGATCGCATTGGTGATCTGGTCGATATCATCCGCATTGGCGATCAGGGCCGGCGAAAGGCACAGCGTATTGTTCAATCCCGTCAGGCTGCGGTTGGTCATCCCGATCAACACGCCCTGGGCGGCACAATCGGCAACCACGGCGGCAACCCGCTTTTCATCGGCCGGTTCTTTGGTCTCACGGTCCGAAACCAGCTCGGCACCACAGAACAGGCCCTTGCCGCGCACATCCCCAATCACCCGATGCTTGTCCATCAGGTTGTGCAGATTGCCCATCAGCCGCGCTTCCATCTTCAGGGTATTGCCCAACAGGTCCTCATCCTCAAGAATCCGCAGGTTTTCCAGCGCCGCCGCAGGCCCCGCCGTACAGCCACCAAAGGTAGAGATGTCGCGGAAATAAGACAGCGGATCGCTTGGATCATCCTTGAACTGTTCAAACACCTTCTCATTCGTGACCATGCAGGAAATCGCGGCATAGCCCGAGGCAACACCCTTGGCCAAAGTCACAAAATCCGGTTTGATCCCGTAGTTCTGATAACCGAACCAAGTGCCCGTACGCCCCATCCCGCAGACAACCTCGTCGATATGCAGCAAGATGTTGTACTTCTGGCAGATTTCCTGAACCCGCTCCCAATAGCCAGCAGGGGGGGTGATCACGCCGCCGCCCGCTGTGACCGGCTCAAGGCACAGGCCCCCCACGGTATCGGGGCCTTCGCGCAAGATCACCTCTTCGATCGCATTGGCGGCGCGAATGCCGTAATCCTCACCATCCCACTGTTTGCGGTATTCACAGCAATGCGGCACCTCGACGAACCCCGGCGCAAAGGGGCCGTATTGGACGTTACGCTCATTCTGGCCACCGGCTGACATCGTGGCCAGTGTTGACCCGTGGTAATCGCGGTTGCGGTACAGGATCTTGTACTTCTTGCCGCCGTGATGACGCGCCGAGATCTGGCGGATCATCTTGAAGGCTTTCTCATTGGCCTCTGACCCGGAGGTGGCATAGAAAACGCGGCTCATCCCCGGCATTTTCTCGATCAACCGCTCGGCAAATTGCGCACCGGGGACCGAGCCGACCGACGCGCCGTAAAAATTCATTTTCAGCACCTGATCATAGATCGCGCGGGCGATGCTCTCACGGCCATAGCCGACGTTTACCGTCCAGACCCCGCCCGAGACCGCGTCCAGAAGCTCGGCTCCCTTGGCATCCCAAACCCGCATGCCCTTGCCTTCGACGATGATCCGGGGGTCAGTTGTCTCAAACGGTTTATGCTGCGTCAGGTGATGCCAGATATGGGCGCGGTCAGCCTCCACCACATCGGACATATCATTGCTACGGGTCATGCTTTCCATGGGACACCTTTGAAAATGCGGATCGGTATTTGTCCCCATGATCACAGGCTTTGCACGGCGCGGATAGGTCCAGATGCAATCCCTGATTAAGTCCAGCCTACCAGACATAATGTGATTGCGGGAAAGGCCAGCAAAAGCGCCACCCGGATCACATCCGAGGCGACAAAAAACAAAACCGCGCGATAGGTGTCCACCATCGGGGTATTACGGTCCATCGTGTTGATAATAAAGAGGTTCATACCCACCGGCGGGGTGATCAGACCCACCTCCACCACGATCAGCACCAGAATCCCGAACCAGATTGCGGTTTGTTCAATGTTGATCCGTGCCAACGCACCCTGATTGACCCCGCGCAATCCCAATGCCCGGATCTGCTCACGCGAAAGCTCGGCGCCTTGGGCCAATGCGCTGTGAATCCCGTCAAGCATATCGGGGGTGAGTGATACACCGCTGGCCAAAGCCTCCCACGCGCGGGCGGCATGCAGATCGGCCATGCTGACCATGCCAAAATCAAGCCCCTGAACCACCGGCCAAAAGATCGGGATCGTCAGCAATATCATCGAAAGGCTGTCCATCAGACACCCCAGAAACAGGTAAAACACCAGAATCACCATCAGGACCACCCAAGGGCTGAACCCTTGGGCCGACACCCAGAGGGCGACCTCTTGCGGGACTTGGCTCATCGCCAGAAAGCCGTTGTAAAACGCCGCCCCCAGCACGATGAAAAAGATCATCGCCGAGGATTTCGCCGTCGCAAAAAAGCTGTCGGCCAGTGTGGCCCCTGTCAGCCCGCCATTGGCCCATGCGATGACACCCGTGCCAAAGGCCCCAACGGCAGCACCTTCGGTCGGTGTGAACACCCCGCCATAGATCCCGCCGACCACCACACCAAACACCGCCAAGACCGGCCAGACCCTGACCAGGGCCGCAAAGCGCGCGGCATAGGGCACAGCATCACGCACCCCCGCCGCAGCCGGATAAAGCCGCACATAGACCCCGATCACCAGCATATACCCCAGTGCCGCCAAAAGCCCCGGAAGGATCGCGGCCACAAACAGCTTGGCGATATTCTGTTCGGTCAGGATGGCGTAAATCACCAGCACCACCGAGGGCGGGATCAAGATCCCCAAGGTGCCGCCTGCCGCAAGTGTCGCCGTCGAAAACCCGCCGGAATAGCCATAGGCGCGCATTTCGGGCAAGGCCACCCGGCCCATCGTTGCCGCCGTGGCCAGCGATGACCCGCAGATCGCACCAAAACCCGCACAGGCCCCGACGGCCGCCATCGCCACCCCACCCCGACGATGCCCGAGCCAGCTTTCCGCCGCCTTGAACAGTGCCTGCGACATGCCGCCCAGGGTCGCAAACTGACCCATCAGCAAGAACATCGGCACAATCGAGAGCGAATAGCTGGAAAATGTGGTGAAGCTTTCGGATTTCAGCCGCGCCAGTGGCACCACCGGCCCGCCGATCAGGATCAACCCCACAAATCCGGCCAGAAACATCGCCAAGCCGATCGGCACCCGCAAAAAGATCAATCCCAACAACGCGGGAAAAGACCAAAGCCCGATTGCCAGATCGCTCATGCGGCCTCCGGCAGGATATCGCGGCCCAACCACAGCTCAATCACGCGCATGACCGCCATATAGGTCGCAACCAGTGCCGCAACCGAGGCCGCCAAAAGCGAGGCCCCATAGGCCCACCACAGCGGAAATTGCAGCAAGAACGTCGTCTGGCCAGTGCGCCATTTGCTTTGCGTGCCTGCGGCCAACTGCACCGCGATCAGCAACAGCACAGCGGCAAAAACAACCTCCGTGATCGCGCGCAGAATACGGTCCGCACGGGGCGGCAAACGGCGGGTAAAGACATCCACTGCGGCATGCCCCCCCGTGATATGGCACAGCGGCAAAAAGGCAAAAATGGCAAAGGCAATGCCCGCCTCCACCAGTTCGAAATCGCCCTTTACCGCCCCTATTCCGGCCTCCAGCACCGCCTCTGCGACACTCGGGAACCAGCCCGCCGCGACCATGTCATGTGCCACATCCGCCAGCGCCCGCCCCAGTACCGAGGCGCAGATCATCACAATCAACGCCCCCAGCACCAAGCCGCCCAAATAGGCAAACCCGCGCGATACACCCAGGAAAAACCCGTGCATCAATCTGCGGGCTTGTAATCGGCCATCAGCGCGCGCGCCTCATCGATCAAGGCCTGACCGTCGATGCCTTTTTCGGCCATCTCGGCAACCCATGCGGCATAGATCGGCGCCACCAAGGGCAACCAGTTCGCCGCGCCATCCTCGGCCGAGATGGTGGTAATCACATTGTCCTGATCAACCGCGATTTGCCGCGATGGGGCATCGGCCGCAGCATGGGTGATGCCCGCGAAAATCGAAAACTCAAGGCCGGAACTACGGTCGATCACCGCCTGCAAATCCGCAGGCAACCCCGCATAAACATCCTTGTTCATCGCCAGAATGAAGGCCAGAACATAGGGGGCGGCACCTTCAAATTCGGTATGATATTCAACCAGCTCCGCCACTTTCAGCTCTCCCGACACCTCCCACGGCAAGGTGGCGCCATCAATCACACCCTTGGAAAGCGCCTCTGGCACCGAGGGCACGGGCATCCCCACCGGCGCGGCGCCCAGCCCCTCCAGCATGGTGTTGACCATCCGCGATGCGCCGCGAATTTTCATGCCGCGCAGGTCCTCCGGGCCCTCAACCGGATCGGCGGTATGGAACACCCCCGGCCCATGCACCCAAGTGCCCAGCACATGAACATCCTTGAATTCGGTATCCTTCATATGACGTTCAAACAGCTGCCAATAGGCCGCCGAGGCCGCATGGGTATCCGTCACCATGAACGGCAGCTCGAACACCTCGGTCGAGGGGAACCGCCCCGGCGTATAACCGACCACCGTCCAGATCACATCGGCCACCCCGTCAATCGCCTGATCCATCAGCTCTGGCGGGGTGCCGCCCAGCTGCATCGAAGGAAAGCGGTCGATCTTGATGCGGCCACCGCTGTCACGTTCCACATTATCGGCCCAGACGGTCAGAACATCCCGTGGCACAGCGGATTGCGCGGGCAGGAACTGGTGCAAACGCAAGGTCACCTCTTGCGCAATAGCCCCGCTTGCCATCAGTGCAATTGCACCCGCGCCCAGTAACATTCTGCGATTGATCATGTTTGCGTCCCCCATTGCTCTTTGCGCATCAGCAATCGCATGATTTGCGCCTGTTTCAAAGCCTCGAGCGCGGCACAGACCCACAAGATGTCACCCCATAAGTTGCTTTCCGCGCGGATCGCCCCCAAATAGACGGTTAAGCCCAAAAAGGAGGACGCAATGACCTACCGCAAAACCGAAGAGGCCCTTGCCCGTCTGACGCCAGAACAATTCCGCGTCACACAGCAAAACGGCACCGAGCGCCCCTATACCGGCGAATATGACGACCATTACGCGCCGGGCATCTATGTCGATGTCGTCTCCGGTGAGCCGCTTTTTGCATCCGGGGCCAAATTCAAATCCGGCTGTGGCTGGCCGGCCTTTGCCAAACCGATCGAACCCGCGAATATCGGAGAGCTGCGTGACGAGAGCCATGGCATGACGCGGATCGAGGTGCGATCGACCCATGCCGACAGCCACTTGGGCCATGTTTTTAATGACGGGCCACGCGATATGGGCGGGCTGCGCTATTGCATCAACTCGGCCAGCTTGCGGTTCATCCCCAAGGCCGAAATGGAGACCGAAGGCTATGGCGATTATCTGGATCAGGCCACCTAGACCGTATGCAGGTAAAGGTCGAAATCCACCTCGGAAATGGTGCTTGCCACACGGGCATATTCGGCCGCTTTGATCGCCACAAAGGTGCGGTGCATATCCGCCCCCAAGGCGTCTTGCAAAAACGTTGACGCGCGCGCGGCCTCTATTGCGCCGCGCCAGTCGACCGGCATATCGCCAACCTCTGCCCCGTCATAGCCGTTGCCGGTGGTTTGCGGCCCCGGATTGATCTTGTTTGCAAGCCCCGTCTGGATACCCGCAAGAACGGTCGCCGCAACCAGATAGGGGTTGGCGTCCACACCTGCGGGGCGATGCTCTATCCGGCGTGCTTTCATGTCGCCCGCCGGAATACGCAAGGCCACCGAGCGGTTGTTCACCCCCCAAGAAGGGCTGACTGGCGCATAGGACTGCCCGACAAACCGCCGCCACGAATTGGCATGCGGCGCAAAGACCAGCATGGATTCCGCCATTGTGCTGCGCAACCCGCCGATGCTGTGCAGGATGGTGTCGGACCATTCCCCCTCAACCGCCTCAACGAAAACATTTCTGCCGTCACGATCCAGCATCGAGACATGGAAATGCATCCCCGAGCCTGCATATTGCTGTACCGGCTTGGCCATGAAACAGGCCGTCACCCCATGCGCACGGGCCTGCGCGCGCACGATCCGTTTAAGCCGGATCAGATCATCGGCGGCCTGCATCACATCGGTGCGGTAATCCAGCGTCAGCTCATACTGCCCAGGTGCATATTCCGAAATCACGGTCTCCGCATTGATGCCCGCCGCCGCGGCCCCCGCATAAATATCGGAAAACAGCGGCAACATGCCGTGCAGATGATCGACCGAGTAAACCTCGGTCTTGGCGCTTGCGGCGCGCCCGTCCAGCACATCGCGTGCGGGTTGGACCATGCCATCCGGCCCGCGCTCGTTTGCCAGCAGGAAAAATTCCAGCTCAAAGGCACCTGCGGGGAAAAGCCCCTCGGCGGCCAGCGCATCCACCTGCCGTTGCAAAGCGTGGCGCGGATCAGAGCTCATCGGGTTGCCGTCCAGCCTGTACATGGACATGAACACCTCGGCGCGCGCAGGCTTGGTGCCATGCAAGGGCACCAGCGTTCCCGGCACCGGCCATGCCCGCAAATCGCCGTCCCCCTGATCCCAGATCAGGCCGGTTTCATGCACATCCTCGCCGCAAATATCCAGCCCGAGCACCGAGATCGGCACATGACGGCCCGATTTGTAAAACCCGAGCAGCTCATGCCGGCGGATAATCTTGCCGCGCCCGACCCCATTGGCATCATGAAGCACAAGGTCAATCGCCTCCACCTCGGGATGCGCGGCCAAAAAGGCCTCTGCCTCGGCGACGGAAGAACCCGAAGGGCTTGGATGTGTGGTCATGTCGGATCCTTGGTACGTTTTTCAGCCGCGATGGGCGCCTGCGGCCAGCTTGGCCACGCGGTCCAGAACCTCGGCCACAGGCATGCCCTCGGCGATGTCCTTGACGATGGCAGAGCCTACAACGCAGCCATCAGCGATACCCGCAATACCTTCGGCCGCCTCGGGCGTAGAGATACCAAAGCCCACGATCACCGGCAGATCGGTTTGCGACTTGATGCGCGCCACTTCGGGGGCGACATCGGCAGGCTTGGGCGCTGCGGCCCCCGTGATCCCGGTGATAGAGACATAGTAAACAAAGCCGGAGGTATTTTGCAGCACCTTTGGCAGACGTTTGTCATCGGTGGTGGGCGTGGCCAGACGGATGAAATTCAAACCCGCCTTTTGCGCAGGGATGCACAGCTCGGCGTCTTCCTCTGGCGGCAGGTCCACGATGATCAGCCCGTCGATACCGGCGGTTTTGGCCTGGCTCAGGAACAGATCCACACCGCGCGAATAGATCGGGTTGTAATAGCCCATCATCACGATCGGGGTGGTGTCATCACCCTTGCGGAAATCCGTCACCATCGCCAAGGTTTTATCCAGCGTCATGCCGCCTTCCAGCGCGCGCTGACCGGCAAGCTGGATCGTGGGACCGTCGGCCATCGGGTCGGTAAAGGGCAGGCCGATCTCGATGATATCCACACCCGCGGCGGGCAGACCCTTCATCACCGCCAGCGAGGTTTCCATATCCGGGTCCCCCGCCATGATATAAGAGACAAAAGCCTTCTTGCCCGCAGCTTTCAGTTCGGCAAATTTCTGATCGATCCGGGTCATTCTGGTGTCCTTATCCATGTTGGCCCAAGGTTTGCCCAAAGGCGGCGCGAAAATCAATGGCCCTCAAGCCTGATTCAGCACAAGAACCCTGCCCGCTTGCAGATAACCCGTGTTTCGGCCTATGAGGGCGGTGAAACGGATGGAGAGAAGATCATGGGCTTTCGCATGGGGATTGTCGGGCTGCCGAATGTGGGCAAGTCTACCTTGTTCAACGCATTGACGCGGACCGCAGCAGCACAGGCGGCGAACTTTCCGTTCTGCACGATCGAGCCGAATGTCGGCGATGTGGCCGTGCCTGATGCGCGGCTGGAAAAACTGGCCGAGATCGCAAAATCCAAGGCAATCATCCCCACGCGGATGACCTTTGTCGATATTGCGGGCCTCGTGCGCGGCGCGTCCAAGGGTGAGGGGTTGGGCAACCAGTTTCTGGCCAATATCCGCGAATGTGACGCAATCGCCCATGTTTTGCGCTGTTTTGAGGATGACGACATCACCCATGTCGAAGGCAAGATCGACCCTGTCGCCGATGCCGAAACCATCGAGACAGAGCTGATGCTCTCGGATCTGGAATCGATCGAGCGCCGTCTTGCCAACCTCGCCCGCAAGATCAAGGGCGGCGACAAAGAGGCCGGCGATCAGGTGCGTTTGCTGAAAATGGCGCAGGCGGCACTGGAAGAGGGCAAGCCCGCACGCGCCGTCGAAGTGGCCGAAGATGACGCGCGCAACTGGCGGCTTTTGCAGCTTTTGACCTCCAAACCCGTGCTTTTCGTCTGTAATGTTGAGGAAACTTCGGCCGCGAATGGCAATTCCCAGTCGGCACGCGTGGCCGAAATGGCCGCCAAGCAAGGTGCCGGCATGGTCGTGATTTCGGCCCGCATCGAGGAAGAGATCAGCCAGCTTGATGCCGAGGAAGCAGAGATGTTTCTGGGCGAAATGGGGCTGGAAGAGGCCGGTCTGGACCGTCTTATCCGTGCGGGCTATGACCTATTGGGGCTTCAGACCTATTTCACCATCGGTCCCAAAGAGGCCCGCGCCTGGACCATCAAAAAGGGCACCCTCGCCCCGCAGGCGGCCGGTGTGATCCATGGTGACTTTGAAAAGGGCTTTATCCGCTCCGAGACCATCGCCTATGATGATTATATCGCGGGCAAAGGCGAGGCCGGCGCCAAAGAGGCCGGCAAGTTCCGCGTCGAGGGCAAGACCTATGAGGTAAAAGACGGCGACGTCCTGCACTTCCTCTTTTCAGGCTGATTTCAGGGAAACAGGGCGCCACCCGAACTCGCATACTACCATACTTGTTTGCGCCACCACTCCATGCTAGCTTTTTTATGAAGCGGAATGGAGATGGCGATGCAGCAGACTTGGCGTTGGTTCGGCCCGAATGACGGGGTGTCGATTGATGACATGCTGCAAGCGGGCGTCGAGGGTGTCGTCTCGGCGCTGCATCATATCCCCAGTGGTCAGCTCTGGTCGCCCAAAGAAATCGGGCTGCGCCAGACCCAAATAGCGACCCGCCGCGATGGCAGCCCCTCGGGTCTCGCTTGGGATGTGGTCGAAAGCCTGCCGGTGTCCGAAGACATCAAAAAGCAGCAAGGCCCGTGGCGCGACCATATCGACGCCTACCGCGCCAGCATGCGCAATCTGGCCGAGGCCGGGATCAAGGTGATCTGCTATAACTTCATGCCGGTGCTGGACTGGACGCGCACGGATCTTGCATGGCGGGTGGGTCATGGCGGCACGGCGATGCGGTTTGACCTTTATGATTTCGCGGCCTTCGATATCCATATCCTCGGGCGCAAAAGGGCTGCCGACGACTTTCCCGAAGGTGTGGCGGCCGAGGCCGAAACCCGTTTTGCCGCAATGTCTCAGGCGCGGCGGGATGCGCTGATGGGCAATATCATATTCGGCCTGCCGGGGGCTGCCGAAGGGTTCACCCTTGAGGATGTGCGCGCCCATCTGGCCGAATACGCCGACATCCCCGCCGATACCCTGCGCAAACATCTGGTCGATTTCCTGACCGAGGTCGCCCCCGAGGCCGAAAGGCTGGGCCTGCGTCTGTGTTGTCATCCCGATGATCCGCCCTTCCCGCTGATGGGTCTGCCGCGCGTGATGTCGACCGAGGCCGATTACCGTATGATACTGGATGCGGTTGACCTGCCCGCGAATGGGGTCACCTTATGTTCCGGCTCCTTGGGGGCGCGGCCCGATAATGATCTGCCGGGGATGATGGAACGCTTGGGCGACCGCGTGCATTTCCTGCATCTGCGCAACGTCAAACGCGACAGCGACACCACGCCCTGCTCTTTCTTTGAGGCAGAGCATCTGGGCGGGGACACTGATATGGTGGCCTTGGTCAAAGCCGTTCTGGTTGAGGAAAAGCGCCGCCGCGATATGGGGCGCGTGGATTGCTCTATCCCGTTCCGGCCTGATCACGGGCAGGATATTCTGGATGATCTGTCGCGCAAGCCGCAGCCCGGCTATCCGGCGATTGGCCGGTTGAAGGGTTTGGCGGAATTGCGCGGCGTGATGACGGCACTGGAACACGGGGCGGACAGGTGATGCGGCTTAGCCTTAAAAATCTGCCGCCATCGCTGGCCCCCGCCTATGATCCGGCAGCACATGGGATCGGCATTTTGCATCTGGGCCTCGGGGCGTTTCACCGTGCGCATCAGGCGGCCTATACCGACGGCGCCCTTGCCGCAGAGGGGGGCGATTGGCGCATTCTGGGTGTCAGCCTGCGCTCGACCGACATCATCGATGCGCTAGCCGCCCAAGACGGGCTTTTCACCCTGACCGAGCGGGGCGATACCGACCGGACCCGCGTGATCGCCGCAATCGGTGAAACGCTGGCCGCCGCCCGCGATGGCGAAGCGGTGCGCGCCGCCCTCGCCCGGCCCGAGGTTCGGGTGATCACTCTGACCGTCACCGAAAAAGCTTACGGCATTGACCGCGCCGCAATGGATATCGATCCCGCCCACCCCGATGTTGCCGCCGATCTGAAGGATCCGCGCCATGCCAACGGCGTTTTGGGGCTTTTGGTCGAGGGCTTGCGGCGACGGCAAAAGGCAAGCCTGCCCGCCCCTGCCATCCTGTGTTGCGACAACCTGCCCGAAAACGGTGCCTTGCTGCGCGCCGGAGTTCTGGGCTTTGCCCGCCGTGTTGATACCGGGCTGGCGGAATGGATCGCGGCCAATACCGCCTTCCCCGCATCCATGGTTGACCGGATCACCCCTGCGGCGACCGATGCCACGGCGGACCGCATCAAGGATCTCTTTGGTGTGACGGATACCGCCGCGATTGAATGCGAGGCGTTTGCGCAATGGGTGATCGAGGATAATTTCCCCCAAGGCCGCCCCGCATGGGATGCCGCAGGCGCGCTTTTCGTCCAAGACGTCGCCCCCTATGAGCGGATGAAGCTGCGGATGCTGAACGGGGCGCATTCCCTGATCGCCTATGCCGGTTTTATCGCGGGGCATGAGTTTGTGCGTGATGCGATGCAGGATGCCCCTTTGGTCGTCTTGGTGGACCGTCACATGAAGGCCGCGGCGGCAGGTTTGGGCGCGCTTGCCGATATTGATCTGGATGCCTACCGCCATGCGCTTTTGGCCCGTTTTGCCAATCGGTCCATCGCACATCAAACCTATCAGATCGCCATGGATGGTACCGAAAAGCTGCCACAACGGATTCTCGCCCCCGATGTCGAGGCAGGCACCAACATCGAGGCCTTTGCTTTTGCGACAGCCGCTTGGATGCGTTATTGCACCGGCATTGATGAACAGGGACGGCCCTATGATCTGCGCGATCCGCGCGCGGCAGAAATTCACGCCGCGCTGAAGGGTGCCACCACTACCGCAGCCATATGCGATGCCCTGATCGGCCTGCCCGATCTTTTCCCAAAGGCATTGGTTGAAAACAACAGCTTTCGGCGGGCTTGCGCCGATCGGCTGCAAATCATGCTGGCGAGTGGCATGGCCAATGCGATCGCCCAAGAGCCCCTTTGACCAGCCGTTGAAAGGACCACAGATCTTGCCAGTACCTAACGCCTCGGCGCATAGCCCGGACCGCTTTGCTTCTGACTTCATGCCTGCATGGCTGGCGCGCGCCCTGCCTGCCGGAGATGCCCCCGCACCAGTCGTCGAAAGCCTTGGCACCCCCGACGCCCCCGCAACCACCCTGACCCAAGCGCGTATCGTGTTTACCTTGGCGCATCTGCATCTGACCGATGGCACGCCGGGGCTGCTTGAGGCTGCGCGGCGCGTCTATGCCTATATGCTGGCGCAGCTGCGCGACAAGGACGGCGGCTTTCGCCAATCCACGGCGGCGGATGGCCACCTGCGGCGCAGCTATGACCAAGCCTTTGTCTTGCTGGCGATGGCGACATTGCACCGCGCGGACCCAATGCTGGTCAGCACCAATAATATCGACGCCTGCTGGGGCTTTATCCGCGACCATCTGACCGCGCCGGATGGCTCGTTATGGGAGGATGACAGGGCGGCAGAGGGCGACGCGCTGCGCTCACAAAATCCGCATATGCATATGCTGGAGGCGCACTGGCATTGGCCGACCGGATGCAAGGTTTTGTCGAGACCCACGGCATCCGCCGCCACGGCCTACTTAAAGGCGCGCCCTATGATGCGCTTGACGCCGAGGGGCAGGTGACGGAACCCTCACATCTTTTGTGGCCCCTGACCGAGGCAGGCAAGGTCTATGCCGCGCAATTTGTCCAGACCGGCGATCCCGATGCAAAGGCTGCGGCCAATGCCTGTGCCGAGGTGATATTCACGCGCTACATCAGCGCCACAGAGGCCGCCGACTGGGTAAACCAGCTTGATGAAAACGGAAAGACCCTTTGGGATGCCGCGCTGTCGCGCTTGCTGTACCATCTGGCTGTTTTTGTGACCGAAGGGGCCCGCGCGGGCCTGTGGCAAACCCACCGCTGAACATTAGCGGGACTTGAGCCGCTTTTGCGCGCGCAGCTCTTGCTCAAACGCGGCGCGGACGGGTTCCGCCCCGTGCAAGGCGGACAGGCGCAGCAGGCCAAAACGGATATGCGCCAATTCGCGGTAATGGGTCAAAAAGGCCGTATTCAGCGCCGCGCCTGAGACCGCGCCCAGAACCGGCACCGATTGCGCGGCAAGTTTCTGGCCCAGAACCGTGGCAAAGCCCGGAACGATCTTGGCCAGCAGCTTGTGCAGCGCAGGGCCCGTCAACGTGATCCGCACCCCGATAAAAGAGGTGTTGATCCCATCATCATCCGCCATCGGCCCGCCCATCGTCAGCACACGCAGGGCTTCGGCCCGCACCTCGGGCAGGCTGGTGTCAAACCCCTCGGCCTCGGCCGCGCGCAGGATGGCATGCAAGATCACGGTAACCGTCACCGGCAGTTCAGCAAGGGCCGTCGCAACCCCGCCGACCCCGCCAACGGCCCCCGTAAAAGCCGCAAGCGCCGGGGCCCCGCGT
This sequence comes from Pseudorhodobacter aquimaris, assembly GCF_001202025.1. Classification (GTDB taxonomy): domain Bacteria; phylum Pseudomonadota; class Alphaproteobacteria; order Rhodobacterales; family Rhodobacteraceae; genus Pseudorhodobacter; species Pseudorhodobacter aquimaris. The sequence continues at coordinate 173,659 of NZ_LGHS01000046.1, read as the reverse complement.
CGCCCGAAATCAGGCGCGTTGCGTCCATGCTGTGCAAGGTTGACGGCACGGGTCAGGGCCTGGGTCGTGATGCTTTCGATCTGGCCGCGCAGCCCGGCGGGCAAATGCGCCATCTGCTGTTCAATCCTGCCGCCAAACTTGTTTATCACCCGCATCAACGGCCCGTCAGCGCGCAACTGCCGTGCAGCCAGCGCCGAAATCTCGGGCAGCGGGTCGTGGTTGTGTGGGACGGGCAAAGGGGCGAGTGTTTCTTGATCCATCCCCCTAAGATAATGTGCCTTTGGGCGCAAAACAAGCGGCACGCTCTACCGGCCCTGACACGCCTTGCCATGCGTTTTCACGCAACGACAGGCCCAAGACGCGGTCGGGATTGGTCGGCGGCGGCATCACCACCCCCTCCAGCTTGGTAAAACCGAACCGGCTGTAATAGGGGGCATCGCCCACCAAAAGCACGCGGTCCCATTCCAGCCCCCTTGCACGCGCCAGGCTCTCGGTCATCAACAGCCCGCCCAGCCCCTCGCCCTGCCGCGTCGGATGCACGGCAATCGGCCCCAAGAGCAACACATCATGCCCCCCGACCCTGACCGGCCAATAGCGGATCGCGGCGGCCAAGACCCCGTCCCCATCCCGCAAGACCAGACTAAGGGCTGCAATCGTGCGCACCCCTTCGCGCAGACGGTAGGACGACAGCGCCGTACGCCCCGGCGCAAAGCACAGATCATATAGCGCCTCTACCTCCCACCAGTCGGCGTCGGTCTCTTGCTCCAGCTTGTACAAGGATACTGCCCTCCGCGCTGATCCCCGACGCAAGAAACATGCAGGCGCGGCATATGCAAGACCGAAAGGGGCGCCGTGGATTTTCCTCTTTCGTGAAGGCAGGCTACGCCCTATCGTCATTGTTGGAAAAAGGAGGCGACAGGCATGGAATCCATGATCGGCGTTATCGGCGGCTCCGGCCTTTATGAGATCGCGGGGCTGGAGGGGGCATCCTGGGTCAAGGCGAAAACCCCCTGGGGGGCGCCCTCGGATCAGGTGCTTGTGGGGCGGCTGGACGGGGTGCCAATGGCGTTTCTGCCCCGCCACGGCCGCGGGCACCGGCTCTCGCCCACCGATGTGCCCTACCGCGCCAATATCGATGCGCTCAAACGGTTGGGCTGCACCGATGTCATCTCGGTTTCCGCCTGTGGCTCCTTGCGCGAAGATTACGCGCCCGGCGATTTTGTGATCGTGGATCAATTCATTGACCGGACCTTCGCGCGGGAGAAATCCTTTTTCGGCACCGGCTGTGTGGCGCATGTCTCTTTGGCGCATCCCACCTGTCCGCGTCTGGGGGCGGCCTGTGCGCAGGCGGCATTGGGGGTGCGGGTGCATCAGGGCGGCACCTATCTGGCGATGGAGGGGCCGCAGTTTTCGACGCTGGCGGAATCGCGGCTGTACCGCGCTTGGGGGGCGGATGTGATCGGCATGACCAATATGCCCGAGGCCAAACTCGCCCGCGAAGCAGAGCTTTGCTATGCTTCTGTCGCGATGGTTACCGATTTCGATTGCTGGCATGAGGATCACGGCGCGGTGGATGTGGCCGAGGTGATCGCCACCCTGACCGCCAATTCCGGCCACGCCAAGGATATGATCGCCCGCCTGCCCGCGCTTTTGGGTGCTGATCGTGCGCCTTGTCCGAATGGCTGTGACCGCGCGCTTGAACATGCGATCATGACCGCGCCCTCTGCCCGTGATCCTGATTTTCTGGCCAAGCTGGATGTCGTCGCGGGTCGCCTGCTCTGATCCCCCCATTCGCAACCGAAGGCATTTTATGACCAAAACCGTCAAAGACTATATCCGCACGATCAAGGATTTCCCGCATGAGGGGATCCTGTTTCGGGATGTCACCACGCTTTTTGCCGATCCGCGCGGGTTTCGTATAGCCGTGGACCAGTTGCTTTCGCCCTATGCGGGCCTTGATATCGACAAGGTCGCGGGGCTGGAGGCGCGGGGCTTTATTCTTGGCGGGGCGGTGGCGCATCAGCTTTCGACCGGCTTTGTTCCCATCCGCAAAAAAGGCAAACTGCCGGGGCGCACCCTCTCCCAAGCCTATACGCTGGAATACGCCCAGGCCGAGATCGAGGTGCATGACGACGCATTCCTGCCCGGCGAAAAGGTGCTTTTGGTCGATGATCTTTTGGCAACTGGCGGCACCGCCGAGGCGGGGATCAAGCTGATCGAACGGCTGGGTGCGCAGGTTGTCGGCTGTGCCTTTGTGGTCGATTTGCCCGATCTTGGCGGCCGCACCAAGTTGAATGCGATGGCGATGGAGGTGCATGCCCTATGCACCTTTGAAGGCCTTTGAAAGATCAGATCCGGTAACCATTTGGTAATAAATTGGCGCTAAACTGGGGTCACCGGGAAAAACCGGTCGCTGCTTGCAAACACGTGACCATTTAACCCCAGCCCTGCCGGTTCACCCCGGTAGGGCATTTTAATATCAAGGGGCTGCCCGCAGGACCGCACCGGGATTCATAATCCCCTTCGGATCAAGCGCCAATTTGATCGCCCGCATCGCCGCCAGCTTTGCCGGATCGCCGTATTTCTCCAGATCATCAACCTTGAGCCGCCCGATCCCGTGTTCCGCACTGACCGAGCCGCCGCGCGCATGGACCATATCATGCACCATGGTCTTGATGGCCTCACGGCTGTTTTCATGCTGCTCGCGGGTCTCTCCGGCTTTGGGGAACAGGTTGTAATGCAGGTTGCCATCCCCCAGATGACCAAAACAATTGATCCGAAAATCCCCCAATGTCGCAAGCGCAGGCGCGCCCTCGGCAATGAACCCCGCCACCTCGCCCAAAGGCAGGGAAATATCATGGCTGGAAATTGCGCCGATCCGGCGGTTTGCCTCTGGTATATTCTCACGCACGGACCAGAAATCATCGCGCTGCGCGTGCGATTGCGCGATAAGCCCGTCCAGCACCAGCCCGGCCTCTGCGGCCGCTTCAAACAGTCCGGTCAGGGCGGCATCCGGGTCCAGCCCATCAGGCAGGCCCACCTCGAGCAACACCATCCACTCAGGCACCTGCGCAAAGGGCTGGCGCAGCTCGGGCATTTTCTCGGCCAGAAACGACAGGCCCACGCCCGATATCAACTCAAATGCCGACACCAAACCGCCAAGCCGCGCTTGCACCAGCGCCAAGAGGTCCAGCGCCGCCGCCGGACTGGGCACCACCATCAGCGCCGTCCCCATCGCCGCCGGTATCGGTGAGAGCTTCAGGCTGGCCGCCGTAATAATCCCAAGCGTCCCTTCGGCCCCGATCAAAAGATTGCGCAGATCATATCCGGTGTTATCCTTGCGCAGACGTTTCAGCCCGTGCCAGATAGTCCCATCGGGCAAGACCGCCTCCAACCCCAAGCACAGATCCCGCGTATTGCCATAGCGCAGCACATTGACCCCGCCCGCATTGGTCGCCAGATTGCCGCCGATCTGTGCGCTGCCCTGACTGGCCAGTGACAGCGGGAAAAGCCGCCCCGCCTCTTCAGCCGCCGCTTGCACCTCGGCCAGCGTGGCGCCTGCCTCAACCACCATCACATTTTCGGACGGATGCACGGCGCGCACCGCCCGCATCCGTTCCAACGACAAAACCAAAGGGGCGGGGCCGGTTGGCTGCACCTGCGCCCAGACCAGCCCCGTGCCGCCGCCGTAGGGGATCACACCGACACGCGCCGCATGACAGGCCGCAAGGATCACCGAGACATCCTCAACCGTGCGCGGGCGCGCAATCCCCCCCGCTTGCCCCGTTACCCGCCTGCGCGGATCCTCAAGATAGCGCGGCTCTGTCGGTGAAATCACCCCTTCGGGCAATGCATTCGCAAGGGATTCGAGAAAGGCAGCATCGGCTGGGTTCAGCATGGTGGCTCCTTGTTTTGGAAAGATCAGCCGACATCCGTGCGGCCACGCCGATCGCCGCGCAGGTTGGCATAAAGCACATGGTTGCGCCAGCGCCCTGCGATCTGCAAATAGCTTTGCGCGACACCTTCATATTTGAAGCCGGTCTTTTCCAGTACCCCGCGCGAGGCGCTGTTTTCAGGCAGGCAGGCCGCCTCGACCCGGCTCAGGTCCAGCTCGGTAAAGGCGTGATGCACAATGGCGAGAATGGCCTCGCGCATCAGCCCCTGACGCGCAAAAGGCTGCCCGATCCAATAGCCAAGGGTGCCCGCCTGCGAAGGGCCGCGGCGGATATTGTCCAGCGTGATCGCGCCCAAAAGCTGTTGATCCTGACGCCGGATCAGCATCATCGGCAAGGCTGTCCCCTGCGCCTGCGCGCGCGAGGCCCAGTAAACGCGATTGGTAAAAGCGCGCCGTGACAGATGGTCCGTCGCCCAGACCGGCTCCCATGGGGTTAGGAAATTGGTACTTTCGGCCCGCAGCGCGCTCCACCCGTTCCAATCCGTATGGATGGGCAGGCGCAGGGTCATGCGCTCTGTCTCTATCCGGACTTTGCGGCGAAACCCGAGCATCAGGCGGCAAGACCCCGCCTGATGTCCTCTAGGCTAGGTGCGGCATCAACGGGCCCGTAAAGCGCCAACGCCGAATCTGCCGTAATCATCTCAGCGGCATAGCGGCGCACGCCCTCGGTGGTCACCGCCTCAATCTTGGCCACTGCTTCCTCGGGGTCCGGCACACGGCCCCAGATCGCCAGCAAACGTGCCAGACGTTCGGCGCGGCTTGACGGGCTTTCTAGCCCCATCAGCATGCCCGCCTTTAGCTGGACACGCGCGCGGTTGACCTCTGCCTCGCTCATATCCGTGGCGGCACGGCGCAGCTCTTGCAGGGTGATCTGGCTCAGATCCGCGATTTCCTCTTCTGAGGTGCCCGCGTAGATCGTGATCTGACCGCTGTCCTCATAGGCCCCCGATTGCGCGAATATGGAATAGCACAGGCCCCGCTCTTCGCGCACCTTCTGGAACAGGCGGCTGGACATACCGCCCCCCAAGGCCATTGCGTAAATCTGTGCGGTATAGACATCGGGCGAAAGATAGCCCGGCGCATCAAAAGCCAGCGCGAAATGCACCTGTTCCAGTGCCTTGACCTCGCGCCGCTCGGCACCTTTGAAGACGGCGGGCTGGATGAGGGCCTTGCCCGTGGCTTTACGATCTCCAAACAGCGCCTCGGCCTGTGCAACGATCGCGTCATGGTCCACCGCGCCCGCCGCCGAAAGGATCATGCGGTCAGGGCTGTAATGTTCGGCCACGAAGCCGGTCAGGTCCTCGCGAGAAAAGCCGCTAACGCGTTCGGCGGGGCCAAGGATGCTGCGGCCAAAGGGTTGATCGGGATAGCAGGCCTCTTGCAGCCAGTCGAAGACGATATCATCCGGCGTATCCATCGCCTGTCCGATTTCTTGCAAAATCACATGACGCTCGATCTCGATTTCTCTGGGATCAAACACCGGGTTAAGAACGATATCGCCGATCACATCCAGCGCCAATGCCACGTCATCTTCCAACACGCGGGCATAATAGGCCGTCATTTCGCGGCTGGTATAGGCATTTATATAGCCGCCGACATCTTCAATTGACTCGGCGATTTGCAAGCTGCTGCGCTTTTCCGTGCCTTTGAAGGCCATATGTTCCAGAAAATGTGCGATGCCGTTCTGTTCTACCCGTTCATGCCGCCCGCCTGCGGTGACCCAGATCCCTACGCTGGCAGATTTCAAGCCCGGCATCGCCTCGGTCACAATGCGAAACCCGTTGGGAAGTGTTGTCAGCCGGCTTTTCAATTGGCGATCCTTTCGCGGATAAGGGCTTGCAAGGCGGCAAGATCATTGGGCAGGCGTGTGACGCGTTCATCGCGCTCAAACAGATCGGCCATCCGGTCAGGAAGCGCGGGACGGCTGCCCATGGCCTCTTCGACCGCATCGGGGAATTTGGCGGGATGGGCGGTGGCCAGCGTGATCATCGGCACCTCGCCCAGATGTTCGGTCGCAACCTTCACACCCACGGCGGAATGGGGGCAAAGCACCTCTCCGGTCTCGGTGAAAAAGCGGCGGATGGTGGCGCGGGTTTCATCCTCGGAACAACGCCCCGAGGCGAATTGCTCGCGCAGCATTTCCAGGGCACCTTGCGAGATTGTAAATCCACCCTCACGCAGTTCCGCCATCAGCGCCGAAACAGCGGCCCCGTCGCGCCCATAGGCGTCAAACAAGACCCGCTCAAAGTTGGAGGATACCTGAATATCCATCGACGGGCTGATCGAGGGTTTGACCCCGTCGGTCCGATATTCACCCTGTTTGATCGCGCGGTCCAGAATGTCGTTCTGATTGGTTGCGATCACCAGCTTTTCAATCGGCAAGCCCATGGCCCGCGCGATATAGCCCGCGAAAATATCGCCGAAATTACCGGTCGGGACGGTAAAGCTGATCTTGCGCTGTGGCGCGCCAAGGTTGGTCGCCGCGCTGAAATAATAGACCACCTGTGCCAGCACCCGCGCCCAGTTGATCGAGTTGACCCCCGCAAGACGCACCTCATCGCGAAAGGTCATGTCGTTGAACATATCCTTGACGCGGGCCTGCGCATCATCGAAATCGCCGTCAATTGCGATGGCATGGACATTTGCCTCGCTCGGGGTGGTCATCTGGCGGCGCTGTACCTCGGACACACGCCCGTGCGGATAAAGGATAAACACATCCACATTCGAGAGCCCGCGAAAGGCCTCCATCGCCGCCGATCCGGTATCGCCCGAAGTGGCGCCGACAATGGTGATCCGCTCTCCCGATTTGGCAAGCGTGGCCTGCATCATCTGGCCGATAAGCTGCATCGCGAAATCTTTGAAGGCCAGCGTCGGACCGTGGAACAGTTCCAGCAGAAAGTGGTTTGGCGCAAGCTGGACCAAAGGCGCGCGCGCCGGATGGCCAAAGCCGCCGTAAGCCTTGGCGAGCAGCCCGCGGAATTCTGTTTCGGTAAATGTATCGCCCAGGAAAGGCCACATCACGCGAAAGGCCACCTCTTCATAGGGTTGCCCGGCGAGGGCCGCAATATCCGCCGATGACATCTGCGGAATCTCTTGCGGGACATACAGCCCGCCGTCACGGGCAAGCCCGGTCATCATCGCCTCGGAAAAGCTCAGCTCCGGGGCCTGACCCCGAGTGGAGATATAGCGCATCAAACGCCCCCTTTATGCATGTTTACGCCTCATACGCCACAGCAGCAGGACTGTCATCCCCGCCCAGACAATCGCCAAGGAAAACCATGTAATCGCATAGTTCAAGTGGTTATTGGGAATGCCCGCGCTATCCACGGGTAAAGGCTCTATTCCGTCGCCAGATTGGCTGCGGGCGACAATCAGAACGGGTTCGGTTTTCAGGGCGGTCGCCATCGCAGGCAAATCACGCGCAAACCACAGCCCGCTTGCCGCATCGGGCGCAGGCGTAAACCCGTCCACCTCATCCGGCCAAAGCAGATTTCCCGTCACCTCTAGCTTGTGGGTCTCACGGGGCAAGCCGCGCGAAGCCTCGGCCAGAAAGCCGCGGTCCAGCAAGATCCGTCGGCCACTATCGGTTTCAAGAACCGCAATCACGCGAACACCCGCGCCAATATCCTTGCGGCTGACCAGAACATCCACACCCTCACCCGTCAGATGGCCAGAGGTGATAACCGGCAAAAATCGATCCGCCACCGGGTCGGGCTGTGCAGGCAAATCAACGGCGGCCGCGCCAATACGGGCATCAATCGCGGCCAAGGTTTCCTCTTTCCATGTCAGACGTTGCATCTGCCAAGTGCCAAGCGCCAACAAAATCGCGACCCCAAATATCCCGAAAAGCAAAGGCGCCACTGTCTGCCGTATCATTCGTTCTGTTCCATCTGAAAGCGAAGGGCGCGGCCCTTTCGGCCCGCGCCCTTGATGTGTCCGACCTTAACCCGTCATCCGGGTTTATTGGCCCCAAACGTAGATAGCCGCAAACAAAAACAGCCAAACCACATCAACAAAGTGCCAATACCAAGCAGCAGCCTCAAAGCCGACGTGCTGTTCGGGGGTGAAATGCCCCTTTTGCGCGCGCACCAAACACACGATCAAGAAAATCGTCCCGATCACGATATGGAACCCGTGAAAGCCGGTCGCCATAAAGAAGTTCGCGCCATAGATATTGCCCGCAAAGCCAAAGGCGGCGTGGCTATATTCATAGGCTTGCAAAAGAGTGAACAACCCACCCAGAACAATCGCAAGGATCAGGCCATTCTTGATGTCCTTGCGGTTGTTTTCATGGACCAGCGCATGGTGCGCCCAAGTCGCCGCCGCACCGGAACACAGCAAGATCAACGTGTTGATCAGCGGCAGGTGCCAAGGGTCGAATGTCTCAATTCCCGCTGGTGGCCAAACACCATCAATGCCGGGCGATAGCGGCCCCATCGGATACATCGCATGCTTAAAGAACGACCAGAACCAAGCCGCGAAAAACATCACCTCGGACATGATGAACATGATGAAGCCATAGCGAAGACCGATGCGAACAACGGGCGTATGATCGCCGGTTTCGGCCTCATGGACCACCTCGGACCACCAACCGAACATCACATAAAGCACAAGGGCCAAACCGATAAGCCCCATCCATGGGCCAGAGCCGTGCATCCAAATCACCGCACCGAACAGCATGATGAACGCACCGAGAGAGCCCATGAGGGGCCATATCGACGGCGGTAGAATATGGTAATCGTGGTTCTTGGCGTGGGCCATAGTCGTCATTCCCTCGTTTAGCGCTGTGCCGCTTTGTTTCGCGGTTTTTCTTAGTTTACTGCTCCGCTGTCAGGCTGGGCAAGGCTTGCTTGCTCCGTCTCTGGCAGTTCGGATTCATAAAAGGTGTAGGATAGTGTGATTTCGTGGACATATTTACCTTCGCGGTCATCCACAATTTCAGGATCCACATAAAAGGTTACGGGCATCTGAACCCGTTCACCAGGCTGCAACACCTGTTCGGTAAAGCAGAAACAGGCGATCTTGGTGAAAAAGCCCCCGGCCGAATCCGGCGCGACGTTATAGCTGGCCATACCGGCGACAGGGCGATCGGTCGGGTTATACGCCTCATAGAACGCCAGCCCGGTTTCGCCGATCCGAATCTCCATCTCTCGCTGCATGGGTTTGAAATCCCATGGCATACCGCGCGTTTTAGAGCCGTCAAAACGGACGGTAATAGTCTGATCCAAGATCACGTCCGAGGCGGCGGCCGCGGTCTGCGTGGTGCCCGCAAAGCCCGTCACACGGCAAAACCAGTCATAAAACGGAACCGCCGCAAAGGACAGCGACACCATCATGATGGCAACGCCCGTAAGCTGGATTGCAGTTTTCTGAATTGGCGTCATTGGCTTGGACCCTCCTCAACCGGGATCATTTCAGGGCGGACCACATGGTCAAACGCCTGCATTTCCCCCAAATTCATCACCTTAACCACCGTCAACCCAAAGACCAACGCAACAAAGGCCACCAACACAAGGCCCAGCCCGACATTGCGGCCAAGGCGACGTTTGTGCATCTCATGCTCTGCGCGGAATGCCATATTACCAGCCCCCAAGCCCGTAAGGTTTCAATGCGGCCTCTGCCAGAAAGGCCCCGAAATGCAGGAACAGATACAGCAGTGAGAATTTGAAGACCTGCTTTTCAACGGCATATTTATCCGCCTCGGCCTGCACCTCGTCGCGCTGCCAAATTCTCCACGCCCCCCAAAGGAAGCCCGCGTTCAGCACCGCTGACACCGCCAGATAAAGCGGCCCGCCAATAGAGGTAAATCCCGCACCGATCGCAAAGGGCACCAGCGCAATCGTGTAGACAAGGATATGATTGCGCGTGACCTTCTTGCCATGCGTCACAGTCAGCATCGGCACACCGGCCTTGCTGTAATCACTGTTCATGAACAAGGCCAGCGCCCAGAAATGCGGTGGCGTCCACATGAAGATCAGCATGAACATCAGCACCGATTCCACGGACACCCCGCCCGTCACCGCCGCCCAGCCGATCATGGGGGGGAATGCGCCCGCAGCCCCGCCAATCACGATATTTTGTGGCGTGGATCGCTTCAGCCACATCGAATAGACAACGGCGTAAAAGAAGATCGTAAAGGCCAACAGCCCCGCAGCCAGCAGGTTCGTCGCCAGCGCCAGCATGACAACCGCGATCCCCGAAAGCGCCAGACCAAAGCCCAAAGCCTCACGCGGGTGGACCTTTCCAGCGGGAATGGGACGGCCCGCCGTGCGCTTCATGATCACGTCGATATCGGCATCCCACCACATATTCAGCGCACCCGAGGCCCCCGCCCCAAGCGCGATAAACAAAATCGCCGTCATCGCCAGAAAGGGATGCACCGGCACAGGCGCCACCAAAACCCCGACCATTGCAGTGAACACCACAAGCGACATGACACGCGGCTTGAGCAAGGCGACATAGTCGCCAAAGCTCGCCTCTGCGTCTTGTGTATATGCCTGCGTATCGCTCATCACGTGGGTCCTTTACCGATAGTCTGGCGACGAGAAATCCCCGTCGCCGATGCTTTTAATCCGCCGATGCGACAGTGACCGGGGCCGCCGGAAGTCCCGCAAATTCCTGCTTGGCACCCGCCAGCCACTCGGCATAGGCCTCCTCGGACACGACCTTTACGGTGATCGGCATATAGGCGTGATCCTTGCCGCAAAGCTCCGAACATTGGCCATAGTAAATACCTTCACGTTCGGCATTGAACCACAGATGCGCCAGACGGCCCGGAACAGCATCCTGTTTTACGCCAAAGGCGGGGATCGTCCAGGAATGGATCACATCCGCACCTGTAACCGTCATGACGATGGTCTTGCCGACAGGCACAACAACAGAGGTATCCGTCGCCAGAAGATAATCGCTTTCGGCATAGCCATTCTCGGCCAGCTCATCCTTGGGCAACATGAAGCTGTCGAAACCAAACTCTTCGTCAACATATTCATAGCCCCAGTACCACTGATAGCCGGTGACCTTGATATTGATGTCGCCCTTCGGGATCTCTTGCTGCTTGAAAAGCACCGGCAAGGAGAAGGCACCGATCAACACCAGAATCACGATCGGAACAATTGTCCAGGCCACTTCCAGCGGGCTGTTATGGGTGAATGTCGCCGGCGTCTTGTTGCGCTTTTCGTTGAAACGCCATGCACACCACAAAACCAAGCCGGTCACCATCAGTGTGATGACCGTGATGATCACCAGAATGAAATCATCCAGCCAGTGAATATCGCGGGCCAACTCGGTCGCCGCTGGTTGAAAGCCCATCGAGCCGTTCACCGGCGCCCCCACAACTTCCAAATCCTGTGCAAAGGCCATCCCGGCCATCCACAGGGACCCAAAACCAGCAGCGATGCCGGAAATTCCTGTCATAATGCGCATTAGCATTTCCCGTTCGTTACGCGGCAGTTTTTGCCTGCTTTTTGAGATCCGCCAAAAGATAGGGCAGAATCCCGTTGTTTCCATCTATGGTGAAACCATATTAAGTCAGAAACAACAAGAGAAACCATAGCGGCATAACGTAGCCGTTTGATGTAAATCAAGGACACGCCCATGACAGACGCCCCTTTCCGCCCCTTTGAGCAGCATCTGGACGAGGCAAACACCCTTGATCTGTTGCGCAAAGCCACCCATGGTGCCGATGATGGTGAGCTGTTTCTGGAACGTCGCCGCTCAGAGGCGATTGTTTTAGACGACGGCCGTGTCAAAAATGCAACCTATGACGCATCCGAGGGCTTTGGCCTGCGGGCCGTTCGGGGCGAGGTTGCGGGCTATGCCCATTCTACCGAAATTTCCGAAGCCGCCTTGGGCCGTGCGCTGGAGACCACCCGTCTGGCCGTGGGTGATGGCGGCGGCACTTTGGCTGATGCGCCCAAAGGTACGAATCAAAAGCTCTATACCGATGCGAACCCGATGCTGGATGCCAGCTTTGCCGGGAAAATCGACCTGTTGCGCGAGATTGATGCCTTTACCCGCGCGCTCGACCCCCGCGTGGTCCAAGTATCCGCGACCATCGCAGCATCGCTGCAAGAGGTAGAGATCCTGCGCCCCGAAGGGCTGCGCCTTGCCGATATACGGCCTATGGCGCGGCTGAATATTTCCGTTATCGTGGAACAGAACGGACGCCGCGAACAGGGCGGCATGGGCGGCGGCGGGCGCTATGGGCTGTCGGGGCTGATGGAGCCTGCGCATTGGCAATCCGTCGCGCGTGAGGCCTTGCGAATCGCGGTGCTGAACCTCGACGCGGTGCCCGCCCCCGCAGGCGTGATGGATGTGGTCCTCGGGGCCGGCTGGCCCGGTATCTTGCTGCATGAGGCCATCGGTCACGGGCTGGAGGGTGACTTCAACCGCAAGAAAACCTCGGCTTTTTCAGGTCTTATGGGGCAACAGATCGCGGCCAAGGGCGTAACCGTTCTGGATGACGGCACCATCCCCGACCGCCGTGGTTCCATTTCTTTTGATGATGAGGGCACCCCCTCGGCGCGCAACGTGCTGATCGATGACGGCGTGTTGGTCGGCTATATGCAAGACCGCCAGAACGCGCGTCTGATGGGTGTGGCCCCTACCGGCAACGGGCGACGTGAGAGCCACGCGCATATCCCGATGCCGCGCATGACCAACACCTATATGCTGGGCGGCGACACCGATCCCGCCGAGATCGTCGCCAGCCTCAAGGATGGTATCTATGCGGTCGGCTTTGGTGGCGGACAGGTCGATATCACCAACGGAAAATTCGTGTTTTCCTGCACCGAGGCCTACCGTGTCCAGAATGGCAAAATCGGCGCGCCAGTCAAGGGGGCAACGTTGATCGGGGACGGGGCGACCGCACTGAAAAAGATCCGTGCCATCGGCAATGATATGGCGATGGACCCCGGCATCGGCAATTGCGGCAAAGCGGGGCAATGGGTGCCCGTTGGAGTGGGACAGCCAACCTTGATGATCGGCGGGCTGACCGTGGGCGGATCGGCGGCGTAAACACGAATGGCAAAAGGGGGCAACAGCCCCCCTTGTCTAACGCCGCCCGCAGCCCTATCTGTTGAATTGGCGGATCTGCTCGGTTTGTGATCAGCACATTTCCAGTGGCCCATAAGCAACTCCGAGGGAGCTGGCTCTGCCAAGATCTTGGTCTTGGTATCTGGCGCCCACCTGAAAACTCAGGCTCTCGGGAAATTCACGCAGACACGACTGCTGCGGTCCCCGCCACCCATGTCAGCGCCGCTTGGCGCCGACATTAACCCGTGCCAACTCTCCGGTGATATGCTGTTTCAGGCCGCCCTTGGGGCCGTCGTCAGGCGCCGCAAGGCTCATCACCGCATAGGCGAATTGTACACCAGCGAAAACGATGCCGTTGAACACAACCATCATCACAAACGCAAGCCAGCCCATTTCGCTGCCAGTCACCAGATGCCGCAAGCCACCCACATCAAAGAACACGATCGCCGAAACAAAGGCCAGCGCCAAGGCAAAGCCGATGGCAACGTTTACGATATAGAGTCGGATCAGTTTTGGCATAATATCCCCCGTTTCACAGATCAATATAGCATGGCCGGGGCATATTTCCACAATCCTAATCGTCGCAGGCTCAGAACGCCTCGGGTTTTGCCTCACGCGCCATGTGATCAAGCACGGCATTGACGAATTTTGATTCGCGGCCTTCGGGGAAAAAGGCCTTGGCGACATCGACGAACTCGGTGATCACGACCTTGGGCGGGGTCGGCAGTTCCAACATCTCGGCACCCGCGGCGCGAAACAGCGCGCGCAACACCGGATCAATGCGGGCGATGGGCCATTTTGCGACCAGCGCACGGTCGGTCATCTGGTCCACCCGCGCTTGACGGTTCACGGCATGGTTCAAGAGCGCGCGGAAATGGGTTACATCCCCCTCGGCCATCTCGTCCCCATCATAGGTCGCGCCGAAACGGTGGTTCTCAAACTCGCGCTGGATCGCCTCAACGGTCTGGCCGGAGCTTTCCATCTGAAAAAGCGCCTGTACAGCATAAAGCCGCGATGCGGATTTCATTTGCTTTTTCTGGTCTTTTTTTGGGTCAGGCTTGGTCATGCGCGAAAGCTATCCTCAGACGGGCGAAAGCCGATGCCTTTGCGCGCGCTGGACCAGCGGCGCGACAGGGCGATCAGGTGAAGGGCGGCAGCAGCAGCGCCGCCACCTTTGTTTTGTTTGTCGGGATTGGCGCGCACCTCGGCCTGATCCATATTCTCAACCGTCAGGATGCCATTGCCAATGCAGGCCCCTTGCAAGCCAAGCAATGAGATCGCGCGGCTGCTGTCGTTGCACACCGTATCGTAATGCGTGGTCTCACCGCGGATAACACAGCCAAGGGCGACGTAACCGTCATAGTTGCTCTGGCGTTCGGCCATCGCAATCGCGGTCGGCACCTCCAGGGCACCGGGCACCTCGATGACCTCCACCTCGGCACCGCAGGCAGCTGCCGTGGCGCGGGCACCGGCCAGCATCTGGTCGGCAATCGTGCGGTAATAGGGGGCGACCACAACAAGCAGTTTCACCGGCTTGTCGAACTCTGGCAGGGGCAAGGTGTAATGCGATTCAAGCGAGGCCATGATTCACCCTTTCGGAATGGCACGTGTGCCGGTGATTGTCAGATCATATGCGTCCAGCCCGACAATCCGCGGTTGGGGCGAATTGGTCAGCAAAACCATCTCTGTGATGCCGAGGCTCGACAGGATTTGCGCGCCCAGCCCGTATTGGCGCAAGGTTTGCGGGCTGTCATCACTGGCAGGTGTCATCTTCATATGCACATCGCGCAACAAAACCAGGGCGCCCCGCCCCTCGGCGGCGATCAGGCGCATCGCATCGCCAAACTCACCCGTCCGCCCGGCAGGGCCAAGCCCCGCCACATCCAAAAGCGGGTCCAGCGTATGCATCCGCACCAAGACAGGTTCCGGCGTGGAGATATCCCCCTTAATCAGCACCACATGATCCGCGCCCTCGGTATCATCGGTATAGATCCGCAACGTCCAGTCACCGCCGAATTCCGAGGTGACCGTGCGTTCCGAGTTCATCCGCACAAGGTTGTCATTACGGCGGCGGTAGGCGATCAGATCGGAAATCGTCCCGATGTTCAGCCCGTGCTTTTGCGCAAATGTGACCAGATCAGGCAGGCGCGCCATGGTGCCGTCATCATTCATGATCTCGCAGATCACGCCCGAGGGGTCCAACCCTGCCAAGCGCGAAACATCTGTCGCCGCCTCGGTATGGCCCGCACGCACCAGAACCCCGCCGTTGCGCGCACGCAGCGGAAACACATGGCCGGGACAGGCGATATCTTGGGGGCCTGCCTTGGGGTCAATCGCAACCTTGATCGTCAGCGCACGATCCGCCGCCGAGATACCGGTCGTCACCCCCTCACGCGCCTCGATCGAGGTGGTGAAGGCGGTTTCATGCCTGCTGGAGTTCTTGGCGCTCATCAACGACAGGCCCAAGGCATCGATCCGCTTTTCGGTCAGCGTCAGGCAAATCAACCCGCGCCCGTAGGTTGCCATGAAATTCACATGGGCCGCGGTGCACATCTGTGCGGGGATGACCAGATCGCCTTCATTCTCGCGGTCCTCATGGTCCACCAGAATGAACATGCGCCCATTGCGGGCGTCATCGATGATTTCCTCGATAGAGGCAATAGCATGTGTATATTCGGTCTGGGTCATTGTGGGCCTCACGTCTGGATGCCTTGCCCTTACCGCGCCTTGGAACCGAATGCCAGTGCAAGCGATGTTAAAACGGGGCGCTTATTGTTGTGCCCAATCGCGAAGGCGTGCGACATAACGCGCCATCGTATCCACCTCAAGGTTGATACGGTCCCCTACAGCCACATCGCCCCATGTCGTGGCGTGCTGTGTATGCGGGATGAAATTAACGCCGAAATCGGTGCCCGCCACCTCATTCACCGTCAGCGAAGTGCCGTTCAGCGCGACCGAACCTTTGGGCGCAATGAATCCCGCAAGTGCATGCGGCGCGCGAAAGGTAACACGGGTGCTGTCGCCCTCAGGGTGCATTGCGATCACCTCGGCCACCCCATCGACATGGCCCGAAACGATATGGCCGCCCAATTCATCCCCGACTTTCAGCGCGCGTTCAAGGTTAAGGCGCTTGCCCACACGCCAGCCGCCGATATTGGTTGCGCCCACCGATTCCGCGCTGATCTGCACGTCAAACCAGTTTTGCGGGCTGCGTCCCAGTTCGATCACAGTCAGGCACACCCCGTCACAGGCAATCGACGCCCCGATATCAATGCCCGCAATGTCATAGCTGGTCCCGATCCGCGCGCGCAGATCGCCCTGTTGCTCCAGCTCCAGCAGCGTGCCGATGTCTGTGACGATACCTGTGAACATGCCCATAACCCCCTGATTGTCGTCCAAGGCCTAGCGCCCCCAAAGCGGCTATGCAAGCGGCCTTAAATTTGGCCTCCCTTAACGACAAATTGCGATATTGCAGGAATAGACCCTTTACCAATGACAGAATTTGCAGTGGATAGGGGAAAAGGGGGCTCGATGCGCATATCAGGTGTAAATCGCCGGTTTTTGTTGTTGCAGGGGCCACATGGCCCTTTCTTCGGGCAACTCGCCGGGATGTTGACCAAGGCCGGGGCAGCGGTCTGGCGTGTGGGCTTCAACCGCGGGGACCGGGCGTTATGGCCGCATCCTGAATCCTACATTCCCTTCAAAGGCACAGCAAGGGAATGGCCCGCCACATTCACGGCCCTTATCAATTCACGGAAAGTCACTGATATTGTGCTTTACGGCGATACGCGACCGATCCATGCACAGGCCGTGCGAATCGCCAAGAGGGCGGACATTACGGTGCATGTGTTTGAAGAGGGCTATTTGCGTCCGCATTGGGTGACCTATGAGCGCGGCGGATCAAACGGCAACTCGCGGCTGATGGATCTGACGCTGACACAAATGCAAACCGCGTTGGAACATTACGACATGGACCTGCCCGATGCCCCTGCCCGCTGGGGCGATATGCGGCAACATATGGTGTGGGGCGCGCTTTACCATTGGTTTGTGCTGACCGGCTTTTGGGATTATCGCAACTATCGCCCGCATCGCACCCTGACTGTGTGGCAGGAATTTCTGCTGTACTGCAAGCGCTTGCTTTTGCTACCCCTTCACCGCTGGGAACGGATGCTGGCAGGTTTTCGGATCAAACACGGTGGCTTTCCCTATCATCTGGTCCTGCTGCAACTGGAACATGACAGCAGCTTTCAGATGCATTCGCCCTTTTCCACCATGACCGATTTTCTGAGCGTGGTGATGGAGGGGTTCGCACGCGGCGCAGCCCCCCATCATCACCTTGTTTTCAAGGCCCACCCGCTAGAAGATGGCCGCGTCCCCGTCGCTCGCGAAATCAAGCGTCTTGCTCTGCTGCACGGCGTCAAGGGGCGTGTGCATTTCGTGCGGGGCGGCAAGCTTGCAGGGTTGTTGAACCACGCGCGATCTGCGGTGACGGTCAATTCCACCGCAGCACAACAGGTGTTGTGGCGCGGTTTGCCGCTCAGGTCCTTCGGGGCCGCTGTTTACGACAAGCCTGAGTTTGTCTCATCGCAACCCTTGGACCGTTTCTTCACGCGACCGACCCGACCCGACAGCCGCGCCTACCGCGCCTACCGTCATTATTTGCTGGAAACGAGTCAGGTTTCAGGCGGTTTTTATTCTGCACGTGGCAGGCGCGAATTGCTGCGCCAAGTGGTTGATATGATGCTTTTGCACGATGACCCCTATGATGCATTGACCAAAGGAAGCGCGGCACCACGGCAACAGTTGCGCGCCGTGACGTGACAAGCCTTGGAAAAGCTGGAATTTTATCAGTCCTTTATATAGCGTGACAAAAAAATACTGAGGCAAAATCCAGAATATAAGGAGCCCGGGCAGTGAAAATTACGGCAAAAAAGGGGGCCAAAGGTCTGGCCCTTGCGCTTATCGTTACGGCTTTGGCTTCTTGTGGGTTGCCACGATCCGGGCCGAATAAGAAAGAAATCTTTGCAGGGTCCGTGCTTAAACAGGGCGATGCTTTTATTGTGTCAGTCAACAGCCGCGTGACCCGCGCGACATCGGTTGTTCCCGCGCTTGGCTTTGGGTCTGATTTCCGAAATGCAAGCATGATAGGATCGGATACAATCTCACCCGGGGATACCGTCGCGTTGACCGTCTTTGAAAACGTCAAGGATGATCCGCTTTTGGGCAATACCGGGCAACGTGTCTCAGCGCTGGAAGAAGTGCAGGTTGACGGCGCGGGCTATATCTTTGTGCCATATGCGGGACGGATCAAAGCTGCGGGCAACACACCCGAGGGGCTGCGCCGCCTGATCACACGCAAGCTTGATAGCCAGACGCCCGACCCTCAGGTAACCGTACAGCGGGTTGCGGGGAACGGGGCCACCGTGTCGGTTTCGGGCATGGTCGGCGGTCAGGGCGTCTATCCGATTGAGCGCCCGACACGCACACTTACGGCAATGCTCGCGCAGGCAGGCGGATCTGCGATTGAGCCTTCGGTCGCCATTGTGCGTGTGACGCGCGGCGGGAAAACCGGGCAGATCTGGCTGGAAGATCTCTATGCCAACCCCTCGCTGGATATCGCACTGCGGGCGGGCGACCGGATTGTTGTGGAGCGTGACACTCGCGCGTTTGTCGCGATGGGGGCGACCGGATCGCAAAACCGCGTCCCATTCGAAACTCAGTCCCTCTCAGCGATTGAGGCCATTGCGCAGGTTGGCGGGCTGAACACCAGCCTCGCGGATCCGACGGGCGTGTTTGTGTTCCGCAATGAGCCGGCTGAAATCGCAAATTCCGTCCTTGGCCGTTCCGACCTGACCGGCGATCAGCGCATGGTCTATGTTCTTGACCTGACCCAGCCAACCGGCATGTTTGAAGCACGCGATTTTCTGGTCCGCGATGGCGATACGGTTTATGTCACCGAGGCACCTTTCGTGCAGTGGCAAAAAACCATCTCCGCCGTCACCGGCACGGCCGGGGCTGCCGATTCACTTTCCTCAGTTGGCACTTCGGACTGATCACAAATGCAGGATCTGCCAATCGGATCAAACGCCGCCGGGGCATCCCCCCGGCGGCTTTTCGCGTATAATGCCGGGTTCTGGCGCGCCCCGCGGTTGCGGCGGATACTACAGCTTGCGGGGTATGAGCTGACCCTTGGCATTCCCGGCAAAGGCGATGCAGTTGCCGTTTGGGGTCATAGCCCCTATGCCAAACGTGGTGAGGCCATAGCGGCATGGCGGACAGCCGATTTAATACGGGTCGAGGATGCCTTTTTGCGTTCCGTCCGGCCCGGCCGCGCTGGTGATGCACCGCTAGGTTTGTTGATTGATCCTATGGGCGCCCATTTCGATGCCAGCCAACCCTCGCTGCTAGAGCATATTTTGACGACCGCCGATCTGGACAATGCGCATCTTTTAATGCGTGCGTCACGGGGAATAGCGCGTCTAAAGGCCTTGAACCTTACAAAATACAACATTCACGACCCAGAGCTGCCCTGCCCGCCACCCGGCTATGTCTTGGTGATTGATCAAACCAGGGGCGATGCGTCGCTGCGGGGATGCGGGCCGGATGTGTTTGACGAGATGCTGGCAATCGCCAAGCGTGAGCACCCTGACAAGCCTATTGTGGTAAAATCACACCCCGAGACCAATCTGGGCTTGCGTAAGGGCCATTTTCTTCCCTCTGCCGATTATACGCTATTGACCGCGCCCGTTTCCCCCTGGGCGCTGCTGGCTGGGGCTGCGGCCGTTTATACCGTATCGTCACAACTGGGGTTTGAGGCGATATTAGCGGGTCATCGCCCTCGGGTTTTCGGGGCGCCTTTCTATGCGGGCTGGGGTGCATCTGACGATACCGTTGCGCTCCCACACCGCCAACACCACCGGACCCCCGAACAGATATTTGCCGCCGCGATGATCCTTGCGCCGACATGGTATGATCCATGCCGCGACCGGTTGTGCAGTTTTGAAGAGGCCGTCGACCAGTTGGAGGCCGAGGTCCGCAGTTACCGCGAGGATCGCGCCGGCCACATCGCGCTTGGCATGCGTCTGTGGAAGCGGGGCCGGTTACAAGCGATTTTCGGACGCCACACCCCGTTGAGGTTTGCGACCTCCCCCAAAAAGGCCGTAACCGCCGCCACGACATCCAATGCCGGACTATTGATCTGGGCGGGCGCAGAGCCGACGGGCCTGACAGCACCCGTAGTGATCCGGCGGGTTGAAGATGGCTTTTTGCGCTCGCGCGGTCTGGGCGCAGACTTAGTGCCGCCGCTGAGCCTCGTTGCCGATGATCTGGGGATCTATTATGATCCCACCCGTGAAAGCCGTCTGGAACGGATTATCACCAGCCCCACACCACCGGGTGCCCAAGATCGGGCGCAAGCCCTGATGGAACGGGTGATCCGTGACCGCCTGTCCAAATACAACCTGCCCGCCGTGACAGTCCCCGATCTGCCCGCAGGCAGGCGCATTCTTGTACCCGGACAGGTAGAGGACGACGCCTCGATCCGCTTGGGCACGATGCTGGTCCGCGACAACCTTGCCTTGGTGCAAGCCACGCGCAAGGCCAATCCCGATGCCGTTTTGATCTACAAACCCCATCCGGATGTTGAGGCGGGTTTGCGCCCCGGCCATATTGACCCGACAGCACTGACAGCGCTTGTTGACCACATCGCCCATAGGGCAGATCCCATCGCCTTACTGGACCAGGTGCAAGAAGTGTGGACCATGACATCCCTTCTGGGATTTGAGGCATTGCTACGTGGCAAAAGGGTTACCTGTTTGGGCACCCCGTTTTATGCCGGTTGGGGGCTGACCAATGATCTTGGCCCCGTACCAAAACGACGTCTTTTACAGCCCGATGGAACGGCCCGCCGTCAAACCTCATTGAACCTTCTGGTCCATGCAACGCTGATTTCATATCCGCGTTACTTTGATCCCGTCAGCCGGCTGCCCTGCCCCCCTGAGGTGGTTCTGGACCGACTACAAAGCGGCGTATTTCCACGCCGCTCAGGTGCCAACCGTCTGCTTGCAAAAATACAAGGCGCATTGGCCAGCCATACCGCGTTTTGGCGGTAAACCATCAATAGATATACCGGATCTGATCTGTCCAATAGCGCTCCATCCGCTTGAGCGACTGGTTGATATTTTCCATACCTTCGCTGTTGATTATTCCGCGCTGTTCAAACCCTTCGGTATGACGCGCAAAAAGGTCATTCAGCACGGTGCGAATGTAGCGCCCCTTTTCCGTCAGGCTAACCCGCACGGAACGCCGGTCAATCTCGGACCGCTGATGGTGCATGTAGCCCAGGTCCACCAGCTTTTTCAGGTTATAGCTGACGTTGGACCCTTGATAATAGCCCCGCGATTTCAGCTCACCGGCCGTGACCTCATTGTCACCGACATTGAACAACAGCAGCGCCTGCACCGAGTTGATCTCAAGCACCCCCAAACGTTCAAATTCGTCTTTGACAACATCAAGC
This sequence comes from Pseudorhodobacter aquimaris, assembly GCF_001202025.1. Lineage (GTDB taxonomy): Bacteria > Pseudomonadota > Alphaproteobacteria > Rhodobacterales > Rhodobacteraceae > Pseudorhodobacter > Pseudorhodobacter aquimaris. Next base: position 152,156 of record NZ_LGHS01000046.1, on the reverse strand, counting down.
AACAACCGATGCAGCCGTTCGACCAGCGCAAGGCTTTCAAGGTAACTGGACATCAACGCCTTATCAGAGCCATCCAGCAAATTCGTATGTAGGGTCATTCTTTTCTCCGCCCCGGAAATGGATAGGGACAGATTCGGGACAAAACACAAACATTCGGTAAACTCGTGCTAGATTAGTCTAGAATTTGCGAGAATAACGCGCTTATTTCTTCAGGCGGCTGCGGGCAAAAACGCCGATCTCTGAAATCAAACCCTTGTAATCGTTGGGAGATTCGGAGTTCCCTAAAATCCAAGGCAAAATCTCCTGATCGTTTTCCCACAGCAGGCGATCGTAAAGGGTCAATCGCGCCTCATCCATGCCCACCAGATGCTCATCGGCAAAGGGGCCAAGAATCATGTCCATCTCCTTGGTCCCGCGCCGCCAGGACCGCATCTTCATACGCTTAAGCCGCGCATCAGGGGTTTCTTGCAGCATCGATTCTGGCATGTGGCTCATTGTCCTGTTTCCCGTACCATCGCGCGCAAACGCTTTTCCAGATGCCCCATATCCTGAGACAGCGCCAAGGCCATTGCGCGCATCCGTGACAGTTCTGCCAAGGCCGCGTTCAGATCGGTATCGCGCACCGGTACGGGCGGCTCAATGCCCTCACCCTCACCCGTCAACAGCCACCGCATAGAGACATTGAGCATCCCCGACATCATTTGCAGTTTGTTGGCGCGCGGTTCCGAGTGATCGTTTTCCCAGTTCTGAATTGTGGTCAGCTTGACGCCGATACGCCGGGCAAGCTCCTCTTGGCGCAGGCCTGCGGCCTCGCGGGCGCCAGCGACGCGATCGCCAAAGGTTGCCGCTTCGGCACTATACCAGTTTGCGCTGTCTGTATCCGTCATTCATCGACTCCCCAAGGCTCGTTATCGCTTGATCGTATACTGCGCGCATTCTATGACAAGAGGCCGCCAAGTACAAACGGGGCCGTCGCGGCATCTATGCCCCCTGAGCCGGAGCCTGCCAATGGCCTTTTTGTCCGATACCCTCGCCCGTGTGAAACCTTCGCCCACCATCGCCGTCACCACCAAGGCTAATGAGCTGAAGGCCGCCGGCAAGGATGTGATCGGCCTCGGTGCCGGAGAGCCCGATTTCGACACGCCGCAAAACATCAAGGATGCGGCCAAGGCGGCGATTGATGCGGGCCGGACCAAATACACCGCCGTGGACGGCATCCCCGAGCTGAAAAAGGCGATCTGCGCGAAGTTTGAGCGTGAAAACGGGCTGACCTATGCGCCGAACCAGATCTCTGTCGGGACGGGTGGCAAACAGATTTTGTATAACGCGCTGATGGCAACCTGTAATCCGGGCGATGAGGTTATTATTCCCGCGCCCTATTGGGTGTCCTATCCCGATATGGTCTTGCTGGCAGGCGGCACGCCGGTTGCGGTGGCCGCAGGGATCGAGACTGACTTCAAACTGCAACCCGAACAATTGGAAGCGGCGATCACGCCCAAAACCAAATGGTTCATCTTCAACAGCCCCTCGAACCCCACAGGTGCGGGCTATACCCGGGATGAGTTGAAGGCCCTGACCGATGTCTTGATGCGCCACCCGCATGTCTGGGTGATGTCGGATGATATGTATGAACATCTCGTCTTTGACGATTTCGAATTCTACACCCCCGCACAGGTGGAGCCCGGCCTTTATGAGCGCACGTTGACCTGCAACGGTGTGTCAAAAGCCTATGCCATGACCGGCTGGCGCATCGGCTATGCCGGTGGTCCTGTGGCGTTGATCAAGGCGATGGGGACAATCCAGTCGCAATCCACCTCCAACCCTTGTTCTGTCAGCCAATATGCCGCCCTGGAGGGGCTGACCGGCCCGCAGGAATTCCTGACCGACAACAAGGCCCTTTTCCAGCGTCGCCGCGATCTGGTGGTCGGTATGCTTAATGAGGCCGAGGGCATCGCCTGCCCCAAACCCGAAGGCGCGTTTTATGTCTATCCCGATATCTCGGGCTGCATTGGGAAAACCTCGGCTGCGGGCACCAAGATCACAAATGATGAGGTTTTCGCCACCGCCCTGCTAGAGGAAACCGGCGTGGCCGTGGTCTTTGGCGCGGCCTTTGGCCTGTCTCCGAATTTCCGCGTCAGCTATGCGACCGCCGATGATACGCTAAAAGAGGCCTGTACCCGCATCCAGACCTTCTGCGCGGGCCTGCGCTGATCCGAACCACCCGGCTGCGCGTTTTGCGTGGCCGCGTGTTGCCTCCGCCTTTCGCAGCGGGCGCCAAATGATCGTGCAACAGGGGAAAACAGATGGATAACCTGCCAAAGTATTACTTTCGGGTGCGCGACAACGGGGCGCTGGTGTTTCGCATCGGCACCGACAACCGCCAGCGCCGCATCGACATGGACCAGATCGCAACCGTCAACATCCGCAACGGCGAGGTAAAGCCCCAAGGCGATCACAGCCTGACCCCTGAAGATCTCACTGAAATCCAAAGCTGGGTCGCATGGCGCACCACCCAACTGGCCGAGCGCGAGGTCGATGACATTCTACGCACCATCGACCATATGAACCTGACCAGCCAGTGGGTGCAAACCCGTGCCTCTGATGCACAGCTGGACCAAGTGACTGATGCGCTGCTTATGGCGATGCATGACCTCAAATCGGTGCTGATACGCAAAAAAGCCGACCGTATGGCGCGCGATTCCGACTTGGAAAGCTGAGCAGGCGCGCCTTCAACGGCCTGCCCGGCCCCTCCGCTCTCTGCCGCTATAATCGCCTATTGATGCGGCAGCCGAAAAAGGGTCATATTCCTGATGATCTTTAATCGGGGTATCGACGATGTTGAATGCAGAAGTGGCCAAGCGCAAGGATGAGGCAATCTCGCGCGGTGTAGGCATGATGACGCAGATTTATGCGGAGCGCGCGCTTAATTCCGAGGTCTGGGATATCGAGGGCAACCGCTATATCGACTTTGCCGCTGGCATCGCCGTGGTCAATACCGGCCATTGCCACCCCAAGGTAATGGCCGCCGTGACCGAACAGTTGGGCCGCTTTACCCACACCTGCCATCAGGTCATGCCCTATGAACCCTATGTCCGTCTTGCCGAACGCCTGAATGCGGCGGTTCCCGGCGATTTCCCTAAAAAGACGGTGTTTGTCACCACAGGCGCCGAAGCTGTTGAGAACGCAATCAAGGTTGCGCGTATCGCCACGGGGCGCCCTGCCATCGTGGCCTTTGGCGGGGCTTTTCATGGACGCACATTCATGGGCATGTCGCTGACCGGCAAGGTAGAGCCTTACAAGAAAGGCTTTGGCGCGATGATGCCGGATGTCTATCACGTGCCCTTCCCACAGGACATTCACGGCATCTCGACCGCTGACGCAATGTCCGCACTGAACAAGCTGTTTAAATCCGATCTGGATCCGGGCCGCGTGGCCGCGATCATCTTTGAACCCGTACAGGGCGAGGGCGGATTTTATCCCGCACCGCCGGAATTGCTACGTGAGTTGCGGGCGCTTTGCGACACGCATGGCATCGTGATGGTCGCGGATGAGGTGCAGACCGGCTTTGCCCGCACCGGCAATATGTTTGCGATGGACGGCTATGATGTGGCGGCCGATATCACCACCATGGCCAAGGGCCTGGCCGGCGGTTTGCCACTGGCCGCGGTCACCGGCCGTGCCGATCTGATGGACGCCGCCCAGCCCGGCGGTTTGGGCGGCACCTATGCGGGCAACCCGTTGGGCGTCGCTGCGGCCAACGCCGTGCTTGATGTCATCGCGGAAGAAAGGCTTTGCGACCGCGCCAACGAGCTTGGCAGCCGCCTGCGCCAGAAACTGGAATCGATGCGCACCACCACCCCCGAGATCATGGACATTCGTGGTCCCGGCTTTATGGTCGCAGTGGAATTCGGCAATCCGGCGACCAAGGCCCCTGATGCCGATTTCACCAACCGGGTGCGGCTTGAGGCCCTGAAGCGCAACCTGATCCTGCTGACCTGCGGTGTCTACGGCAACGTGGTCCGTTTCCTCGCGCCGATCACCATTCCCGATGATCATTTTGCCGAGGCAATGGATATTCTGGAGGAAGCTGTCGCCGCCGCGCGCAAGGGCTGAACCCTTTTGAACACCCGGAAAAGGAGGTTCTACCCTCCTTTTCCGGGCCTCATCACGTTTTTTTGAAACTTTGCGGAACAATTTGGCGGCTTGGGCGTTCCCACTTCAGTCAGTTATTTTGAATGAGGATGTCATGAAAACGTTACTGCTTTCCCTTCCCGTTGTCGCGCTATCCCTTGCGGGCTGCCAAACTGCCAACCAGAATGCGGCCGCAGGGGCCGTCGCGGGCGGCGTTTTAGGTGCCGCCGTTTCTGATAAGGATGACCGTTTGACGGGCGCCGCCCTCGGGGCCGCGGCCGGTGTTGCGGCCTCTACGTTGATCGGCACGGCGCCCGGCAATGACCAATGCTACTATCGCAACAGCCGCGGCGAACGTTTCATCGCTGATTGCTGATCTCGGGCGCAGAACCAATTGCCCCGAGCCTTGGCAGGGGCGGGCAGGCAGGTTAAACCCTCCCATAACCGCCTCCCCAATCGATTGCGACTATGCCCCTGCCAAACCATCCCGCCGGACTAATGCTTGAAAATGTCGGCCTTACCGTTGCCAGCCGGGTGATTTTGTCTGGCCTGACACTGACGCTGACCGAAGCGCGCATCGGCATTGTCGGGCGCAACGGATCGGGAAAGACCAGCCTGCTGCGGCTGCTTTCCGGCCTTGTGCCACCCAGTTCCGGCACAGTGCGCGTCGATGGGCTGGACCCTGCCCGCGCGCGTAAGGCGATGCTGTCGCGGCTCGGCATCCTGTTCCAGAACCCCGACCATCAGATTATCTTCCCGACCGTGGCTGAGGAATTGTCCTTTGGCCTGCACCAACAGGGCATGACGAAATCTGCCGCGCAAACCGCCATGCGCGCGATGCTTGCACAGCATGGCCGCAGCCATTGGGAGGATCGCCCCGTCACCGCCCTGTCACAGGGTCAGCGTCATTTCCTGTGTCTGCTCTCGGTGCTGGCAATGAAGCCCGCCACGATTTTGCTGGATGAGCCTTTTGCGGGCCTTGATCTGCCAACACAATCGCGGCTGACGCGGACCTTTGATGCCTTGCCGCAACGCCTGATCCTGATCACCCATGATCCGGCGGCACTTGCGGGTTATGACCGGATAATCTGGCTCGAAGAGGGGCGTATCCGTGCCGATGGCCCGCCATCCACGATCCTACCCGATTTCACAGCCGAGATGGCCCGTTTGGGAGAAGTCGATGCTGACACTGACCTGCCCGATTAAGACCCCCCTGCACCGCATCGCCGTGGGGCCGAAACTGCTGGCCCTCGCGGTGACCAGCGTCGCCCTATTCCAATTACAGAACCTCTGGCTGATCGCGGCGATCATGGCTGTGGTGGCGGGGCTTCATCTTGCTTTTGGGCGTGCCTTTGCCCGTCATGCGGCGGCCATGCTGCGCCCGCTTTGGCCGTTTTTGCTGATATTGGGGGTCTGGCACGGCTGGACCGGTGAATGGGCCACGGGGGCCGCTTTGGCTGGCAAGATGCTGGTGGCCGTGGCGCTGGCCAATCTGGTTACCATGACCAGCAGGCTAGAGGATATGATCGCCCTTATTGAACGCCTCTCGCGCCCTTTGGCCCGCTTTGGCCTGTCGCCCCGTGCGCTGGCCGTGGCAATGGCATTGGTCATCCGCTTTACGCCGGTTTTGATGGAGAAAACGGCCCAGCTTGGCATGGCATGGCGCGCCCGATCCACGCGCCGCGCCAATTGGCGCATCATGCTGCCCGTCAGCCTGATGGCGCTGGATGATGCCGATCATGTGGCCGAGGCCATCCGCGCCCGGGGCGGGTTGTGACGCCTTAGCCGTGGCTGGCCAGATAACGCCGTGCCAAAACAAGCGTGCGGGCGGCGAAATCGGGGGCGAGCATTTGCGGCTCGGGGGCCTCGATGTGGCTGCCGATCCACGCCAAAAGCGCCATACGACGCAGCATGATGAAGGTGTCGATCTCGGCCTCATCACGGGCAGAGAGGGGCCGCACCTTCCGGTAGCCCCGCAACCAAGCCGCGCGCAAGGCGGGGATCTGGGGGTGATCCTCAATAAAGCTGATGCCGGCTGCGAAATCGTACAGATGCCAACCCAACCCGCAATCGTCAAAATCGATCAACCGCGTGGTCGCGCCATCAATCAACAGATTTGCCAGACGCATATCCGCATGGATCAACCCATAGCGATCCGCCCCCTTGCCAAAGACGCACAGACGGCGGCGGACGGTGGCCTCGGCCTGTTCCAGCACCGTGACAATTTCGGGGGTGACATTCGGGGCGGCACGCCAATCCCCCCAAGTGGGGTTCGGGCCAAAGACCGCCTCATCATCCCAGATCAAACGCTCCAGCGGGGTGGTCGGCTGCCACTTTTGTGTGTGCAGATGCATCGTGGCGGCAATAGCGCCCAATGACGCAAAGGGCGCGGTCAGATCGTTATTCTCATCCGGTTGCGCGCCGGGGGCAAAATCAAACAGCACCATAAAGCGCGCCCCGTCCAGATCGGACGCATGGCCCTGCTGCACAAATTTGCCATCCCGCCCCGCGATCGGCGCAGGGGTCAGTATGGCACCCTCCGCAGCCAATGCCTGTGACCACTCCAGCTCTTGCTCTATCCCGCGGCGGGAATGATAGGCGGCACGGTGGATACGCAGGACCGCGCGCAAATCAGGGGCCTCCACCAGCCATGTGGTGTTTTCCGACACATTGATCAACCGCAGAGTCGCCCCTTCGGGCACAGGCCACAGCGGCAGCGATGCCTGTGCCAGCCGCTCCAACCGGGGCAAAAGATCGGCCAGAGACACCATCAGCGCGCAGCCTCCAACAAGCCAGAGACATCCAAGTGTGCCTCCAGATGCGCGGCAAGGCTGTCTAATGCTGCCTCAACCGCCGCGCTATGGCTATGGCTTGAGGATACGCCGAGATTGGCCAGAAAGGCCGCGCGAAAGGCATCATCCGAGAACATCCCGTGCAAATAGCTGCCCGTGACCCGCCCGTCAGCGCTGATCGCACCCTCGTCTTCGGCACCGATGCGGGCAAAGGGGCGGGCGCGGTCGGGGCCGTCGCTGCGGCCGATGTGGATCTCATAGCCCTCCAGCGGTGTATCGCTGACGATATGGCGGCCCTGCGCTTGGGTCAGGCGTTTATCGCCGGTCATCACCGTGTCGACATCCAGCAAGCCCAGCCCCGCGGTGGTGCCCGCAGGCCCCTCCGCCCCCTCAGGGTCCGCGATAGAGCGGCCAAGCATCTGGTAGCCCCCACAAAGCCCAAGGATCCGGCCACCGCGCCGGTGGTGGGCGGCAAGGTCGATATCCCAGCCTTGCGCTCGCAAAAACGCCAGATCGCCGCGCGTCGATTTGCTGCCGGGCAGGATCACCAGATCGGCATCGCCGGGAATCGCCTCTCCGGCGCGCAGCATCGTCAGCCGCACGCCCGGCTCTTGGGCCAGCGGGTCGAGGTCGTCGAAATTGGCAATGCGTGAAAAGGTCAGCGCGACAATGTGCAACCCCTCAGCCTTGGGGCGCGCGGCGATATCCAGCGCATCCTCGGCGGGCAGACGCCACGCTTGGGGGAACCAAGGGCAAACGCCAAAGCCGCGCCAGCCCGTGCGCGCGCCGATCAGCGCATAGCCGTCCTCAAACAAACGCGGATCGCCGCGGAATTTATTGACCAGAAATCCCGCCACCATTGCCGCATCTTCCGGGTCGATCACCGCTTGGGTGCCGATGATCTGCGCAATCACCCCGCCGCGATCAATATCCCCCGCCAGTATCACCGGCACATCCGCCGCACGGGCAAAGCCCATATTGGCAATATCATCGCGCCGCAGATTGACCTCAGCGGGGCTGCCGGCCCCTTCGACAATCACCAGATCATATTGCGCCTTGAGACGGGAAAAACTGTCCAGAACCGCGCCCATCAGCTGTGGTTTCAGCTCCGCATAATCCGCCGCGCGGGTCGAGGTCAGCCAGCGCCCCTGCACGATCACCTGCGCCCCGGATTCGGTTTCCGGCTTGAGCAGCACAGGGTTCATATCCGACACCGGCACCAGCCCCGAGGCCTGCGCCTGCAATGCCTGCGCCCGCCCGATCTCGCCGCCATCCACCGTTACGGCGGCATTGTTCGACATATTCTGCGGCTTGAAAGGTGCCACGGTCAAACCGCGCAACCGCGCCGCCCGGCACAGCCCCGCCACCAGCATCGACTTGCCCACATTGGAGCCGGTGCCCTGGATCATCAGCGCGCGGCCCATCCCCTAGAACTCAACCCCTTTTTGCGCCTTGATCCCGTCACGGAAGGGGTGCTTGACCAAGGTCATCTCGGTCACCAGATCGGCGGCCTCGATCAATTCGGGCTTGGCGTTGCGCCCCGTCAGCACGACATGGGTCATCAGCGGCTTTTGCCTTTGCAGGAAATCCACCACCTCGTCGATCTCCAGATAATCATTGCGCAGCGCGATGTTGATCTCGTCCAAAAGCACGAATTGGATCTCGGGATCGAGGATCAGCGCCTTGGCCTGTTCCCAGCCATTGCGGGCGGCGGCGATGTCGCGTTCGCGGTCTTGGGTCTCCCATGTAAACCCTTCGCCTGACACAACAAATTTGCACGCATCGGGGAAATGTTCTTGCAAGAAATCGCGTTCGCCTGTGGCGCGCCCCCCCTTGATGAACTGCACCACGGCACAGGGCATCTGATGGGCGATACAGCGCATGATCATCCCGAACCCCGAAGAGCTTTTGCCCTTGCCGGTGCCGGTGTGAACGATGATCAGCCCGCGTTCCTCGGTCTTGGTTTGCATCATCCGGTCACGCGCGGCTTTGATCTTGCGCATCTTTTCGGTGTGGCGGCTGTTGGTGTCGTCCATCCGTCCCTCCCTTAGGGGTTCATCGGCCTGATGTGTGGCAGCCTGCGTGCGGGGCGTCAATATGGCAGCTTGGGCTCTTGACTTGGCAGGGCCAAGCGGTCAGACCTGACCTTGTGTTGGTGCCCGGTCTTGACCGGGTGAAAAGGGAATTTGCAATCGGGCCGAGCGCGCAAGCGCTTGATCCGGTCAGCAAAGCCGCCCCCGCGACCGTGACCGGAGAGGTCACCCGAATGCCACTGGCCCAAATGGCCGGGAAGGGCGGGTGACCGACAAGGGCTGCCATCCGGCACCCCCTGACATCCGCAAGCCGGGAGACCTGCCAGCACGGATTGATCGAAACCGGGCGGGGTGCCTCGGTGGCGGGTCGCTATCGTTTTGCACCCTGTCGCCTTGCCCCGTTCTGCCAAATGAACGGGAACGCAGATGCCTCAGGACCACCCCCATCCAGTCGAGCTGCTGGTCTGCACCAGTTGCCGCGCAGGCCAACCCGTGACCGAAGGCCAGCCGGTTCCCGGTGCCGCATTGCATGCCGCATTGATGGCCCAAGAGCCTATGGATGGCGTTAAAATCACCGCTGTGGAATGCCTGTCGAACTGCGCGCGCGGCTGCACGGTTGCGCTGCGCGGCGGCCCTGCCCGCTGGACCTATGTCTATGGCAACCTGTCCGAGGCCACAGATGCCGCGATGGTCCATCAAGGGGCCGCGCAATACCGCGATACCGCCGACGGGCTAGTGCCCTGGCGCGAACGCCCCGTACATTTCCGCAAGAACTGCATCGCCCGTATTCCCCCCATCCCAGAGGTTGATCATGTCTGATCTTTCGAAACTTCCCGTTACCGTCATCACCGGCTTTTTGGGCGCGGGTAAAACCACGCTGATCCGCCACCTGATGCAAAACCCGCAGGGCCGCCGTCTGGCTGTTGTGGTCAATGAATTTGGCGATGTGGGGGTCGATGGCGAGATCCTCAAGAGCTGCGCGATCCCCGATTGTCCGGCGGAAAACATTGTCGAGCTGGCAAATGGCTGCATCTGCTGCACGGTTGCGGATGACTTCATCCCGACGATCGAGGCGCTGATGGCCTTGACCCCGCGCCCCGATCACATCCTGATCGAGACCTCGGGGCTGGCCCTGCCCAAGCCCTTGCTCAAGGCCTTTGACTGGCCCGATATCCGGTCGCGCATCACCGTGGACGGTGTGATCGCCGTGGCCGATGCCGAGGCCGTAGCCGCCGGCCGCTTTGCGCCCAATGAGGCGGCAGTAGAGGCGCAGCGGGCGGCGGACGGCTCACTTGATCATGAAACTCCGCTGTCCGAGGTGTTCGAGGATCAGATCGCTTGCGCCGATATCGTCTTGTTGACCAAGCCCGATCTGGCCGGCCCAGAAGGCGTCGCCCGCGCCCGCGCCGTGATCGCCGCCGAGGCGCCCCGCCTGCTGCCGGTGATCGAGGTGGCCGAAGGTGTAGTCGATCCCCGTGTGATCCTGGGACTGGAAGCCGCCGCCGAGGATAGCCTCGACGCGCGTCCCAGCCATCACGACGGTGCCGCCGATCATGACCATGACGATTTCGAATCCGTCGTCATCGACATCGCTGAGCTGTCCGACCCCGCCGATCTCGCCACCCGGATCGAGGGTTTGGCCCGCGACCACAACATCCTGCGCGTCAAGGGCTATGCCGCCGTGGCTGGCAAGCCGATGCGCCTTTTGGTGCAGGCCGTGGGCGCAAGGGTGCGCCATCAGTTCGACCGCCCTTGGGGGGCCGATGAACCGCGGCGCGGCCGTTTGGTGGTAATCGCCGAGCATGATGATATCGATCCGGTGGCACTGCATGCCGCGTTGAACGCTCCGGCGGGATAACCCCGATGCACGTTGTCTTTCGCGAAAGCCACGGGTTGGACGAGACCGATACCCCCACCGATCTGGGCCAAAGCCCCGGCGATCTGGTGGTGCTGTCGTTTTCTGACAGTGACCTTGGCGCTTTCGCGGCGGGCTGGCGTGCGGGTGGCGGGCAAAGCGGCCAATTGCCCAGCCTGCGTCTGGCCAATCTGGCCGCGCTGAAACACCCTCTTTCGGTCGACACCTACATAGAGCGCACGCTTGAGGGGGCCAAGGCCATCCTTATCCGGCTGATCGGCGGGGTGCCCTATTGGCCCTACGGGCTGCAAAGCGTGGCCGACCTGGCCCGCCGCAAGGGGCTGGCGCTGGCGGTTTTGCCCGCAGACGGACGTCCCGATCCACGGCTGGATGAGGTGTCCACCCTGCCCAAATCCACCCTGCGCCGTCTGTCACAGCTTTGCGATACCGGCGGGGAAATCGCGGCACAGGCCGCATTGGCGCAACTGGCATTGGCGGCGGGGCTTTATGCCGGCCCTGTGATCGGGGCAAAGCTGTTGCCGCAGGTGGGTTCATGGCTGCCGGAACATGGCGCCTGTTGTCCGCTGATGCGCGACCCCAGCCGCCCGCTGGTTTTGGTCACATTCTACCGGACATGGCTGGCCGCGGCCGATATGGCCCCGATGGTCGCACTGACACAGGCGCTGCGGGATGCGGGCTTTGGTGTTTTGGGGCTTTTCGCGCCCTCGCTCAAAGCGCCCGAGGCCGCCGGATGGATGGCCCGACAGCTGGCCGCGCTTGGGCCGGTGGCGATCATCAATGCCACCTCCTTTTCCGGCAAGGGCGCGGATGGGACCTCGCCGCTGGATGTGGCGGGGGTGCCGGTGTTTCAGGTCGCGCTTTCCACTGCCACGCGCAAAGCTTGGGAAGACTCGGCGCGCGGGTTGTCGCCTGCCGATCTGGCGATGCATGTCGTACTGCCAGAGGTGGACGGGCGGCTGTTTGCCGGTGTCGCCTCCTTCAAGGACCCCGATACCCGCGACCCCGATCTGCAATTCTCGACCCATGCCCATCGCCCCGAGGCGGATCGGATTGCGGCAATCGTGGCCAAACTCACGGGCTGGACCAGCCTTGCCGCCCGCCCGGCGGCAGAGCGCAGACCTGCCTTGATCCTGTCCACCTATCCGGGTCAGGACTGGAATATGGCCCATGCCGTGGGGCTGGATGCGCTGGCCTCGGCCGAGGCGATTCTGGACGATCTGGCAACGGCAGGCCATAGCATCCCGCCCGCCGCGCAACCGTTGCCCGATGCATTGGCCACCCCCTCCGAGGCATGGCCGCTGGCCGATTACCGCGCGGCCCTGTCATCCCTGCCCCAAGAGTTGCACGACGATCTGGCCGCCGTCTGGGGCGCGCCCGAAACCGATCCCGCCTGCCATGACGGCGCGTTTCATTTTGCCGTCACGCGGCGGGGCGGCGCGCTGGTCGCGCTTCAGCCTGAACGCGGCACCGCCGATCTGCGCGATGTCGAATATCATGACCTGATGCGCACGCCGCGCCATGGCTATGTCGCCTTCTATCTTTGGCTGCGCCAACAAGCGGATGTGATGATCCATATCGGCGCGCATGGCACGCTGGAATGGTTGCCGGGCAAATCGGTTGCTCTTTCGGGTGAATGCTGGCCCGAGGCGCTGGTGGGCGCGATGCCTGTCATCTATCCCTTTATCGTCAATGACCCCGGTGAGGCAGCACAGGCCAAGCGCCGCATCGGGGCTGTGACCTTGGGCCATATCCCGCCGCCCCTGCGCCAATCGGGCGCGCCACAGCGGCTTTCGCGGCTGGAATCCCTGCTGGATGAGTTTTCCAATGCTGACGGGCTGGACCCGCGCCGCCGTGACCGCTTGCAAGGCGACATCCGCGCCGAGGCACAGGCCTTGGGCGTAGAGGCCGATCTGGGCCTAAGTGCCGCGACCTCATTGGCCGAGGCGATCACCCGCATCGACAGCTTTGTCTGCGATGTCAAAGACAGCCTCTTTGGTGACGGACTGCATATCTGGGGCCGCGCGCCCGCCAGTCAAACCGCCTTTGATGGCGCAAGCGCAGCGCAGGCCGAACGCCAAGCCTTGCTGGATGCGGTGGCGGGGCGGCGTATCCCCGCGGGGCCGTCCGGCTCCCCCTACCGTGGACGGGGGGATGTTCTGCCAACGGGGCGCAACCTTTATACCACCGACCCCCGCGCCGTCCCCAGCCGCGCCGCCCATGCCCAAGGCGTCAAGCTGGCCGAAGAGCTGGTCCGCCGCCACCTGCAAGAACAGGGTGACTATCCGCGCGGATTGATCGTCGATCTTTGGGGTTCGGCCACCATGCGCACGGCGGGTGAGGAATTCGCCATGGCCCTGCATCTGCTGGGGGTGCGGCCCGTCTGGGATGCCAATAGCGAACGGGTTTCGGGCATCGAGGTGTTGCCCTTGGCCGAGATGGACCGCCCGCGGCTTGATGTGACCCTGCGGGTCTCGGGGCTGTTTCGCGATGTGTTTCCCAATCTGTCCGCGCTTTTCGCAAGTGCCGTTCGGGCGCTTGTCGCCCGCGATGAGGCGCCCGACTGGAACCCCTATGCGGGCAGGGATGCGGGCGCGCGGGTCTATGGCCCGATGCCCGGCAGCTACGGCTTGGGCATGGGGGCCACCCTGTCCGATTACAGCGCCGAAGGCCGCGCCGAGGCAGGGCAGGCCTGGCTTGCGGCCAGCGCCTGGGCGCTTGATGGCGATGCGGCGGCGCGCGATGACACCGGCATTGCCCAGCGGGTCGCGGCGGCGGATGGTTTTGTCCACCTGCAAGACCTGCCCGAAACCGACCTGTTGCTGGCCGTGGATTATGCCGCCCATGAGGCAGGCTTTGCCGCCGCCAAGGCAGTCACCGGCGGGCAAGCCGCCCTTTGGCATCTGGACAACACCGACCCCGCCCGCCCCCGCGCCCGCAGCCTGCCCGAGGAAATCGCCCGTGTGGTTCAGGCCCGTGCGGCCAATCCGGCATGGATCGCGGGCATGCGCCGCCACGGGTTTCGCGGTGCCGCCGAGATTGCCGCGACCTTGGACAACATGGCCGCCTTTGCGCATCTGGCCGATGTGGTCGGCCCGCATCTGTTTGACCTGTTCTATGATGCGACCTTGGGCGATACCGATGTCACGGCCTTTATGGAGGCGGAAAACCCACAAGCCCTTGCCGCCCTGCGCGCCCGTTTTGCGGCGCTGCAACAGGCGGGGCTATGGCAATCGCGCCGCAACTCCATTCTGGCGGGGCTGGCCGATGGTTGACCCGATTATCCAAGGCTGGTGCCCCGGCAGCTATCGCCCGATGATGGCTGGTGACGGCTTGGTGGTGCGGGTGCGCCCGCCTTTGTCGCAGGTCTCGCCCGCGCAACTGGCCGCTTTGGCCGATCTGGCCGAAGAGCACGGCACCGGCGTGATTGAGGCTACCTCACGCGCCAATCTGCAAATCCGGGGCGTGGCCGAGGCCCGCTTTGCCGCGCTATTGGCCGCACTTGACGGGCTGGGGCTGATCGCCGCATCGCCCGATCTGGAGGCCCGCAGCAACCTTATCCTGTCGCCAAGCCACGAGAATAGTCTGGCCGAGGATATCGCCCGCGCCTTGCCCAACGCCCTGATGGATCTAGCGCCTCTGCCCGCGAAATTCGGCTTTGTTATTGATACCGGCCCAATGCGCCATCTGGCAGGCACCAGCGGCGATATAAGGGTTGAGGGTGCCAAAGACGCGCTGATCGTGCGGGCAGATGGCGCGGATGCGGGGAAAAAGGTGGCGGATGCAGATGCGGCGGTGCTGGCCTGCGTTGATCTGGCGCAATGGTTCCAAGCATCTGGCGGGGTTGGTCCTGACGGGCGGGGCCGGATGCGCCGTCATCTGGCCGCAGAGGCCGTTCTGCCACCCGCTTGGACGAATACCCCGCCGCCGCCAACCGCCGCCCCGATGCAGGCCGGATCGGGGGCGGTCGGGGCGGGTTTTGGCCTTTTTCCCGCCGCCGCCCTGCGCCAGATCTCAAGCGCCACAAGCCACCCCATCCGGGTTACGCCCTTCCGGCTGCTTTTGCTGCGCGATGCCGATATGGCACGCTTGACACATCCCGACCTTATCCTGTCGCCCGATACGGGGCTGGCGGCGATCCACGGCTGCACCGGCGCACCCGCCTGCCCCCAAGCCAGCGTTCAGACCCGCGCAACCGCCCGCGCCCTTGCGCCATTGCTGCCTGCGGGCAAAACCCTGCATGTTTCGGGCTGTGCCAAAGGCTGTGCGCTGCAACGCCCCGCCGATTTTACCTTGGTCGGACGGAATGGCCGCTTTGACCTTATCAGGGATGGCACGGTTGACGCGCCCCCTTCACAATATGGCCTTGCGCCGGATCAACTTCCTCACATCTTCGGACCCCAGAATGCCTTATAAATATGAAACCGACGGCGCCGCGATTTACCGGCAATCCTTTGCAATGATACGGGCCGAGGCCGATCTTGCGCGTTTTGATGTGGATGATGAACAGGTCGCAGTGCGCATGATCCATGCCGCCGGGATGGTTGATCTGGCGGCGCATATCTGCTTTTCATCCGGGTTTTCCGCCGCCGCACGCAAGGCCTTGGCCGGTGGCGCGCCGATCCTATGCGATGCGCGTATGGTCAGCGAGGGCATCACCCGCGCGCGTCTGCCCGCCGAAAACGCTGTGATCTGCACCCTGCATGACCCCGGCGTCCCAACACTTGCCGCACAGATGAACACCACAAGATCCGCCGCCGCATTGGAGCTGTGGCGCCCCCATCTGGAGGGGGCCGTCGTCGCCATCGGCAATGCCCCCACCGCGTTGTTCCATCTGCTCAACATGCTTGAGGACCCTAGCTGCCCACGCCCTGCCGCGATCATCGGCTGCCCTGTCGGCTTTGTCGGCGCCATGGAAAGCAAAGAGGCGCTTTGGCAGGCACAACCCACCCCCTGCTGCATCGTAGCGGGGCGTTTGGGCGGAAGTGCGATTACCGTCGCCGCCGTCAATGCCCTTGCGAGCCGTTCCGAATGAAGCCCGGCGTCATTCATGGTGTGGGCCTCGGCCCCGGCGCGGTAGACCTGCTAAGCGTGCGGGCCGACCGTCTGGTGCGCAATGCCAAACATATCGCCTTTTTCCGCAAGGCAGGCCGCGCGGGGCGTGCGCGCAAGATCGTCGAGGGCATGTTGCGTGCGGATGTTACCGAATTCGCGATGGAATATCCGGTCACAACCGAAATTTCGCTGGATGATCCTGGCTATAACGCCGCGCTTTCTGTATTTTATGAGGAGTGCACAGCCCATCTGCGCGCCCTCTCGGCAGCGGGCAAAGATGTCGTGGTGCTCTCCGAAGGGGACCCGTTTTTCTACGGCTCTTTCATGCATCTTTATGAACGGCTCAAGGACAGCAATCGGGTTGAGGTCGTCCCCGCAATCACCGGCATGTCGGCCGCCTGGACCGCAACCGGCCTGCCGATCACTTGGGGCGATGATATAATGACCGTGCTGGCAGGCACCCTGCCCATGGAGGATCTGATCCGTGGCATGTCGGGGGCGGATGCCATCGTGGTGATGAAAATCGGGCGCAACATCGACAAGGTTGTCGAGGCACTCAAAACCTCGGGGCGTTATGATGCTGCGTGGCTGGTAGAATTCGCCAGCATGGAAGAACAGCGTGTCACTCGCTTGCGCGATGCAACCGCACGCGTAACGCCCTATTTCTCGATCATCCTTGTGCATGGTCAGGGGCGGCGGCCATGAAGGGTTGGTTGGTCATAGCGGGCCTCGGGCCCGGGTCGGATGCGATGGTCACCCCCGAGGTCACCCAAGCCTTGGCCGAGGCAAGTGATGTCATCGGCTACATCCCCTATGTCGCACGGATTGCCCCGCGTCCGGGCCTGACCCTGCACCCCACCGACAACCGCGTCGAGATGGACCGCGCCCGCCACGCCCTTGCCCTTGCGGCAGGGGGCGCGCGGGTGGTTGTGGTCAGTTCGGGCGATCCGGGGGTCTTCGCCATGGCCTCGGCCATTTTCGAGGCCGTTGAGGCCGGTGATCCGCAATGGCGCGCGTTGAATATCCGCGTTTTGCCCGGCATCACGGCGATGCTTGCCGCGGCGGCGCGGGCAGGCGCCCCCTTGGGGCATGATTTCTGCACGATCAACCTGAGCGATAACCTGAAACCATGGGCAGTGATAGAACAACGCTTGCGGCTTGCCGTCGAGGCAGATTTCGCGATGGCCTTTTACAACCCACGATCGGCCAGCCGCCCTGAGGGGTTCGCACGTGCGTTAAACCTGTTGCAACAGACCTGCAATGATGCGCGCCCCGTGATCTTTGCCCGCGCGGTTTCCACCCCAGACGAGGTGATAAACGTGGTTCCCCTGCCCGAGGCGCGCCCCGAGATGGCCGATATGCGCACCATGGTTATCGTGGGCTCATCGCGCACGCGGGTGATTGCGCGGGAGGGGGCCCCCTATGTCTATACGCCAAGGTCAATCCCGAAATGAGCCAGCCACGCCAGCACATCATCGACAGAGCTTACCTCCTCGCGCACAGGAATGGCAGGCCGGTCGATCATCAAAACCGGCAGTCCAAGCGCGCGGGCGGCGGTCAGCTTGGCCACGGCCCCGCTGCCACCTGCATTTTTCGACACGATCAGGTCAATACGGTGATCGCGCAGCAAGGCCATATCCCCGGCCTCGGTAAAGGGGCCGCGCGAAATCAGGGTGTGATGATGCGGGAACGGCAAGGGGGTTTGCGGCGGATCAATCAGGCGCAACAGATAGAAATGTTGCGGATGGACGGCAAATTCCGCCAGATGCATGCGCCCGACGGCCAGAAACACCCGCGCGGGCGAGCGGTCCAGCGTGGCAACGGCGGCGGCCATATCGGGCACCAGCTGCCAGTTGTCTTGCGGCTGTGGGTGCCAAGCGGGGCGGGTCAGGGCGACCAGCGGGGTCCGGGTGGCGGTACAGGCCCCTACGGCATTTGCGCTGATCTTGGCGGCAAACGGATGGGTAGCATCAATCAGATGGGTGATGCGATGGGCGCGGATATACTCTGCCAGCCCCTCGGCACCGCCAAAACCGCCGACCCGCTGTGGCAGGGCCAAGGGCGCGGGGGCTGCCACCCGCCCCGCAAGGCTGACGGTGGCAGTCAGACCCAGCGCGGCGATGCGGCGAGACAGGGCGGCGGCCTCAGTCGTGCCGCCGAGGATCAAAAGGTTGGGCGACATGGTTGAAACCCCTTGGCTGACGATCATCGGACTTGGCGAAGATGGACCGGAGGGGCTGTCCGCCGCAAGCCGTGATGCGCTAATGCAGGCCAAAGTTGTGATGGGCCCGCCCCGCCATCTGGCATTGCTGGGTGAAACCGGGGCCGAACAGGTGGAATGGCCAGTGCCTTTTGCGGATGGCTTGCCGTTACTGCTGTCCCTGCGCGGGCAGCGGGTGGTCGTTCTGGCATCGGGCGATCCGTTCTGTTTTGGCGCGGGCAATGTCATCGTCGCCCGTCTGGACCGGCACGAATGGCGCGCCTTACCCGCCCCCTCGACCTTTTCGCTTGCCGCTGCACAACTTGGCTGGCGGCTGGAAGAGACGTTGTGCCTGGGTCTGCATGCCGCGCCGTTGACCCGCCTGCGCCCGCATCTGGCAAGCGGCGCACGCGCGATTGTCCTGTTAAGGGACGGCCAAGCGCCGCATGATCTGGCCGCATGGCTCTGCGCCCAAGGGTTTGGCGAAACCCGCATGGCGGTGATGGAAGCATTGGGCGGGCCAAGGCAACGGATCACAGAGGCAACGGCACAGAACCTGAACGATGATTTCACCCATCCCCTTTGTGTCGCGCTGGAGGTTGCAGGCAACGGCTCCGCCCTGCCCCGCAGCAGCGGCATCGACGACAATTTGTTTGAAACCGATGGCCAGATCACCAAACGTCCGATCCGCGCGCTGACCCTCTCGGCGCTGGAACCGCGTGCGGGGCTGCGCCTGTGGGATATCGGCGGGGGGTCCGGCTCTATCGCGGTTGAATGGCTTTTGGCCCATCCGACGACCCAAGCCGTGGCGATAGAGCCGCGTGCCGACCGCGCCGCCACCATCCGCCACAATGCCGACCGGCTGGGCGTCGACCGTTTGCAAATCATCCAAGGTCACGCGCCCGAGGCATTGACCGGTCTGCCCCATCCCGATGCGGTCTTTATCGGCGGCGGCCTTTCGGATGGGCTGTTGGAGCATCTGACTACACTATTGCCCAAAGGCACAAGGCTGGTCGCCAACGCCGTCACGCTGGAATCCGAGGCATTGCTGGCCTCTGCGCAGGCCCGTCTGGGGGGTGCATTGCTGCGGATCGAACTGGCACGCGCCGCACCCTTGGGCAGCAAACGCGGCTGGAAGGCCAGCTATCCGGTGGTGCAATGGACGGTGGTGCTATGATCGTCGCGGGATTTGGCTTCAGAACGGGTGTCAGCGCCGCAAGCCTGTATGAGGCGTTGATGCTGGCCATGGGCGGGCATAGGCCCGACTGTCTGGCCACCGCCGCAGACAAGGCCCAATCCGCCGCGTTTCAACAGCTTGTCACCGAAACCGGCCTGCCGTTTCGTGCCATTCCCGCCCGCGATCTGGCCGCCATAAACACCCCGACCCAAAGTGCAGCCGCACAAACAAGCCATGGCACCGGCAGCGTCGCCGAGGCCGCAGCCCTTGCAGCCGCAGGCCCCCAAGCGCGGCTGCTTGCACCGCGCATCATCTCAACCGACCGGCAGGCCACCTGTGCCCTTGCTATGACAGAGGACCCATGACCGTACATTTCATCGGCGCCGGCCCCGGCGCACCCGACCTGCTGACCTTGCGTGGCCGCGATCTGATCGCCGCCTGTCCGGTCTGTCTTTACGCCGGATCTCTGGTCCCCGAGGCGGTTCTGGATCATTGCCCAAAAGGCGCGCGGATCATAAACACCGCCCCCCTTGATCTGGATGCCATCCTCGCCGAAATCCGCGCCGCCGATCAGGCCGGGCTTGACGTGGCGCGGCTGCATTCGGGGGATCTATCAGTCTGGTCGGCAATGGGTGAGCAAATCCGGCGTCTGCGTGCCGAGGGTATTGCCTTTACCGTCACCCCCGGCGTGCCGTCCTTTGCCGCCGCTGCCGCAGCCCTTGGGGCGGAATTGACGCTGCCGGGTGTGGCGCAATCGCTGGTCCTGACACGCACGCCGGGGCGGGCCTCCTCTATGCCGCCCAAGGAAACGCTGGCGAATTTCGCCGCCACAGGGGCCACGCTGGCGATCCACCTGTCGATCCAGAATGCAGCACAAGTGGCCACCGATCTGGCCCCCGCCTACGGCGAGGATTGCCCCGTCGCCGTGGTCTGGCGTGCCAGCTGGCCTGATCAGCGGACCATCCGCACCACCCTTGCAGAGCTTGTCTCCGCGATCCCCGAGGGGGTTACCCGTACCGCGTTGATCCTTGTGGGACCCGCCTTGGGACAAGAGGGTTTTGGCGAAAGCTGCCTTTATGCCGTGGATTATGACCGACGCTACCGCCCACAATCGGCAAACAGCCCTTGGGCAGATTGGACAGATGGCGATGACTGACCCTTATGATCGCAAACTTCCCGGATTGATGATCTCGGCCCCGGCATCGGGGACGGGCAAGACCACCGTGATGCTGGGCCTGCTGCGCGCATTGGCCGAGGACGGGCTGGCGGTGCAACCGTTCAAAAGCGGCCCGGATTATATCGATCCCGCCTTTCACCGCGCCGCCAGCGGGCGGGCCTCGTTCAATTTTGACACTTGGGCGATGGCCCCTGCACTTCTGGACGCGGTTTCGGCACAAGGGGCGGGCGCAGATATCGCCGTCGCCGAAGGGTCCATGGGCTTGTTTGACGGGGTCGCCACACGCGGGCAGACGGGTTTTGGTTCCAGCGCAGAGACGGCGCTGCGGATGGGCTGGCCTGTGATTCTGGTGATCGATGTCAGCGGGCAGGCGCAATCGGCGGCAGCAACGGCGCTTGGCTTTGCCCGCTATAACCCCGATCTGCCCTTTGCAGGCGTAATCCTGAACCGGGTCGCAAGCCCCCGCCATGAGCGGCTGACCCGCCTTGGGATGGAGGCCGCAGGCATTGAGGTGCTGGGCGCCCTGCCCCGGCGCGGTGATCTTTCCCTGCCCGAGCGCCATCTGGGCCTGATACAAGCGGTGGAACATCCCGATCTGGAAACAGCGATTGCAGGCTATGCCACCTTCTTGCGCGCGCATGTCGATCTGGCGCGGATCAAGGCCTTGGCGCAGGGCCATGCCTTGGGGCAAGGCACGCTGCCCAAACCGCCAGCACAGCGGATCGCCTTGGCACAGGATGCGGCGTTTTCCTTTACCTATCCGCATTTGCTGGAAGGGTGGCGCGCGGCAGGGGCCGAGATCATACCGTTCTCCCCGCTTGCCGATGAGGCGCCGGATGCGGCGGCCGATCTGGTCTGGCTGCCCGGCGGCTATCCCGAATTGCACGCGGGGCGACTGGCCGCAGCGGCACAGTTTCGGGCCGGATTGCAACACCATGCCCAAAGCCGCCCCGTGCATGGCGAATGCGGTGGCTATATGGCATTGGGACAAGCACTTATCGACAAGGAGGGGGTGCGCCACCAGATGGCAGGCCTTTTGGGCCTTGTGACCAGTTATGAGACGCGGCGCTTTCACTTGGGCTACCGGCGGGCGGTCTTGCGCGCGGGGCTGCCGGGCTTTGCCGCCGGTCACGCCCTGCGCGGGCATGAGTTCCACTATTCCACCATATTGGAGCAACCCGACGCGCCGCTTGCCGATGTATTTGACGCCGATGGCGGGCCCGTCGCAGAAACCGGATCCATGCGTGGCCATGCCAGCGGCACCTTCTTTCACCTTATCACGGCAGAGACATCATGACCCCAATCGTCAGCTTCATCGGCTCTGGTCCCGGCGACCCCGAGCTGCTTACCCTGAAGGCCGCCGACAGGTTGAAACGCGCCGACGTGGTGCTTTTCGATGATCTGTCCTCGGGGCCGATCCTTTCGCATGTGCGGCAGGGCGCGGATCTGGTGGCGGTGGGCAAACGCGCGGGGCGGCCCTCGCCCAAGCAAGATCACGTCAGCCAGTTGCTGGTGGAATATGCGAAAACCGGCCAGCGGGTGGTGCGACTGAAATCCGGCGACAGCGGGTTGTTCGGCCGTCTGGAGGAAGAGCTGATCGCCCTGAATGCCGCAGGCATCGGGTATGAGATCATCCCCGGCGTCCCCTCGGCCATCGCTGCGGCGGCTGCGGCGGGGCTGCCGCTGACGCGTCGCCTGACCGCGCGGCGGGTGCAATTTGTGACCGGTGCCGATACCAGCGGCGGCTTGCCACCCGATCTGAATATGGCAGCCTTGGCCGATCCCGAAGCCACCACCGTGGTGTTTATGGGCAAGCGCAGCTTTCCCGCTTTGGCGGCGGTCTTGATCGCCCATGGCTTGCCCGCCGATACCCCAGCACTTTTGGCCGAAGGGGTCAGCACCCCCGACCAGAAGCTTCAGCTGACAACGGTTGAACAGCTGGCACGGCAACTGGATGCACATCGCGGCGCAGCCCCCGCGCTTATTCTTTTCGGACCACTGGCCACCGATTGCGCAAAGCTGGATTGAAACACAGGCGACTTGGCGTCATAGTAAACCTCGAACGGTTCCCGAAAGGGATCAAAAGGGAACGGGGTTAAAAGCCCCGACTGCCCCCGCAACTGTAGGCGGATAGCGAGACTGGAAAAACCACTGGCCCCTTTGGGCCGGGAAGGGCCAGAACCGCGATGACCCGCAAGTCAGGAGACCTGCCGTTCGAAAACGCAACGCCGGAGCATCCGGCACCCATGGCCGCCGGGTGGGCGGTCCGGAGAGACTGATATGCATATCGAACCCGGCGTCGTAGATGGCGCCAAGATGGTCTTTGCCTATGCCACCGCAACCGCGACTGCGGGCTATACAGCCAAGCTGATCATCGATGACCTGAAAACCCATAATGTTGTGTCATTGGCTCTGCGGTCAGTGATCGCAATGGTCGGAACCTTTATCTTCTTTGAGGTGCTGCCGCATTTTGCCGTTGGCGTGTCAGAGGTCCACTTGATCCTAGGGACGACGCTGTTCTTGCTGCTGGGGACGCCTGCCTCGGCAATCGGGCTGGCGGCCGGGCTTTTGGTGCAATCGCTCTTCTTTGCGCCGACCGATCTGCCGATGTATTTCGTGAATGTCACAACGCTGTTGTTCCCGCTGTTTGCGATTGATCTGCTGGCGCGGCGGGTTGTTCCGACGAATGTGGCTTATGTCGACCTTAGCTATAGCCATGTTTTGAAAATGTCGGCGGCCTATCAGGGCGGCGTGGTGCTTTGGGTGGGTTTTTGGGCGATCTACGGGCAAGGCGTTGGGGCCGATAATCTGGCGGCCATCGGGTCATTTGGCGCGGCCTATATGCTAGTGGTCCTGATAGAGCCGCTGGCCGATCTGGCTGTTCTAGCGGGGGCGAAATCCTTGCACGGGCTGAAGGGATCACCGCTGTTGACCAACCGCCTGTATCATCAGCACAGCTAATGGATCAAGCGTTCGGGCCACCGCAAAGGCCCGGACGCGTTCAACAATGCAGACATTATTTCTTATTGGTATCGGCACCGGCAACCCTGACCATCTGACGGTCGAGGCCCAAAAAACCTTGGCCGAGGCTGACCTGATCCTGATCCCGCGCAAGGGAAAGGATCGCGCCGATCTTGCCGATCTACGGCGGCAAATTGTGGTCTCGGTCTTGGGGGCGGATGCGCCTGTGGTCGAATTTGACCTGCCCCGCCGCGACCCTGCCTTGCCCTATTTAAAGGCGGTCGAGGACTGGCACGACCGGATTGCCGCCGTTTGGACCTCTGCCATCCCGCCTTCGGTCAAGCGGGTGGCCCTGCTGGTTTGGGGGGACCCTTCGCTTTATGACAGCACGCTGCGAATTGCCGCGCGGCTGTCGCCTGCGCCAAAAGTTCGGGTCGTGCCGGGAATCACCGCGCTGCAAGTGCTGACGGCGGCGCATGGCATCCCCCTAAACACATTGGGCGGGGATTTCACCGTGACCACCGGCCGCCGCCTGCGCGATCATGGTTGGCCCGAGGGCGCGACCACGCTGGCGGTGATGCTCGATCAGGGTGGTGCCTTCGAGGTGCTGGAGGGCAGCGCCTATGATATCTGGTGGGGGGCCTATCTGGGGATGGCAAACCAATTGCTTATGGCCGGTAGGCTGGATCAGGTGGCACCCGAGATCCTCACCATGCGCCAAGCCGCGCGGGCGGCGCATGGCTGGATCATGGACATCTATCTACTACGCAGGATTGAGCCCTGACAGCGGGGTGTAGCGGTGTTTGTCATCCAACCAGATCCCGTTCCATCGCGCACCCGGCGTAAACTCCCCCGCGCCCAGCCTCATCTTTAACAATGCGGCGGGGCCGGATGTCACCATCGCATAGGCGCGCGCCGGATCAATCCCGACCTTATCGATCATCACCGAAAGCGCGCGGGAGAAATCCAGATCTGCGCCGGCCAAAGTGCCATCCTCAAGCCGCAAATCACCGTTCCGCCGCAAGACCCGCCGCCCGTTAAGGGTAAATTCCGTAATATCCGATCCGGCGGTGGCCATTGCATCCGTCACCAGAAAAATCCCCGCTGGCCCCTGTTTGGCCGCCAGTGCCAGACGCATCGCGGCGGGATGCACATGGATGCCATCAGCAATCAGCCCGGCGGAAACCGTCCCGGCCTGCAAAGCGGCCCCGACCAGCCCCGGCGCGCGGCTGCCAAGCTGGCTCATGGCGTTGAAAAGATGGGTGACACAGCGCGCACCCGCGGCAAAGGCGGCCTCAGCCTGATCAAAGCTGCAATCACTATGACCCAATGAGACGATAACGCCCGCGCGGTCCAGCCGTGCAATCTGTGCGGGGCTGACGGATTCGGGCGCAACCGTGACCATCACATTGGGCAAACGTTGCGCGGCATCACAGAGGAAATCTTCGTCCACTTGCCCCATCTTACGGATGAGCGCGGGATCATGCGCCCCCTTGCGCGCCAGCGACAGATGCGGCCCCTCCAGATGGATGCCGATAATCCCCGAAACCCCTTGGCGGATCGCCGCTTCAACCGCATTGACGGCGGCGCGGGTGCGCTCGGCGGTGTCGGTGATCAGGGTCGGCAACAGCGCCCGCGTACCTGTTGTGGCATGTGCCTGTGCGATTGCGGCCAGACCTTTGGTCGAGGTTTGCCCGTTGAACATCACCCCGCCGCCGCCATTGACCTGAAGATCGACAAAGCCCGGCATCAAGGTCCCGCCTTTCAGCGCAATCTGCGAAAACCCTGCCGGAATGTCCCCCTTTGGCACGATACCGCGGAAAACATCGCCCTCCAGCAAGATCGCCATACCCGAATGCAGACAGGTGTCGTCAAAAATATCCGCACCGATATATGCCCGCCGTTTCATAAGGTTTCCGTTACTTTTTTAAGGTGGCGCGGGGCGTCGGGATTGATCCCGCGCGCAACGGCGAGTTGTTCCACCATCGCATAAAAGGACACGACCAGCGAAACCGGATCGGTCAGCGGATGGGCCGTGCGGGCACAAGGCAGGGCCGTTGCCTGACCGGCCTTGTCAGAGGTCACAAAGACCGCAGCCCCCTTAGCCGCCATCGCATCGGCCACATCCGCCACCGATTGCTCTGCGGCATCAACCGCAGCAAAGGCCAACACCGGAAAGCCGCGATCCACGATCGAGACCGGCCCGTGCAACACCTCGGCCGAGGAAAAGGATTCCGCGTGAAGCTGACAGGTTTCCTTGAATTTAAGCGCCGCCTCATCGGCAATCGCAGAGGCCGGACCGCGCCCCAGACAATAGAGCGACGGTCGCGACGCGATCTGCGCGCCAAGCGCACTCCAATCCTTCGTGACCGCTTGAGACAGCACCTCTGGCAGGTCGTGAATCGCCGCCCGCAAGGCCCTATCCTGACGCCATTCCGCCAGCAACCAGACCAGAGAGACAATCGAGCTAACAAAGGTTTTGGTCGCAGCAACGCTTTGCTCGAGGCCCGCATGGAGCTGTAGGGTATGGGTGCTGGCCTTGGCAAGCGCGCTCTCGGGGTGGTTGGTCAGGGCCAGCGACACCGCCCCCCCGGCCGTGGCCATTTCGGCCATCCGCAGAATATCGGGGCTTTTGCCCGATTGCGACACCGCCAGACAGGCCGCCCCCTGCAAGGACAGTTTGCGCCCGTAGATGGAGGTCACAGATAGCCCGACCGAAGCCACGGGAATACCTGCCTCCATTTCACAGATATATTTGAAATAGGTGGCGGCATGATCCGACGACCCCCGCGCGACCGAAACGATAAACCGTGGGTCACAGGCCGCCAGAGCACCGGCAGCCGCCTCCATACCGGGCTTTCCCTGTGTCAGCAGAGTTTCGACAACATCGGGAATTTCAAGGATCTCTCGCCGCATATGGGTTTGATGGGGCATGTTCACTCCTTTAACCTTCATGGCGGCGTTTCCATATTCTTATGCGCCTCGCGCGCCAGAAACAACGCACCGTCAAGGGCGGTGCCAAGCGGGGCGACCAAACGGTCCCGAAACCGGGGTTCAAGATAAAGCGCATAATGCGGGCCGACCCCGCCCGACAGGCAAAGCGGGCCAGATTGCGCCACGGGCAGCGCTGCAAAACAGCCGTTCAAATAGGCCGCACCCTGTCGCATCAGATCACAGGCGGTTTCATCACCTGCCTCGGCGGCCCTTATGACTTGGGGTGCGAATGTCGCATAATCGGCAGGCAGGGCGGTGCGTGCGAATTCAACCAGCGCCGTCGGCACATCCGCGAATTGCGCCATGATCGCACGTGTCAGGACGCTGTCTTGCGCCAACCCGTCATAGGCCAGCAGGCAGCGCATCAAAGCACCCCGCCCCAACCACGCGCCCGAGGCCTGATCCGACAGATCAAAGCCCCAGCCGCAGAAATACCGGCGGGTCCGGCCAAAATGTGCGGCAACCAAAGTGCCTGTCCCGACAGCGGCCAGCACGCCGTCGCCCTCCCCCAAGGCCCCCGCAAAAGCGGTGGGCCGGTCATCCGTCACAACCGCCCGCGCAAAGGGCAAAACGGCCCGAAACCGTGCGGCGTCAGCCTCTTGCATGATACCGGCCAGCCCGAAATGGATGGCGCAATCATAGAGCTGCGCGGGATCTATGCCCAAACGCGCGGCCGCCTTGCCGATTGCGGAAATCACATTGGCCCTTGTCTGATCCGGGTCGGTGGAAAAATTTGCGGGACCGGCCGTTGCGGTTGCAAGCACGCGCCCGTCAAGCGTCGCAATTCCTGCGCGGCAGCCGGTTCCACCGCCATCGACCCCGATGACGCAGCCTTCTTCAACAATCCCCATAGGATACCCCCAGCATATCTATTTGCCCGCACGTCATCCCAATAGGTATTGCGTCAACACAGCCGCGTAAATCGCCGAAAATGAAATCCAAGCCCCCGATCACAGATGCCCGGCCTCTAGCACTCAAAACATTGCTGCCTTGAATTCTGCCGTTTCAATCACTATCAAGTCAATATAGTGAAACATAGCCGTCCTTCCGATTGGAATTGCCCCTTGGCATTGACCATCCCTAAAAAATTGACGATGCAAATCACCGTAACCACAGATAATCCCAATCGACCAACAGCACAGGGAATATGCTTATGACCCACAAACCCCTCTCGTCACTTTGCCTCGTAACTGCGCTGGCGCTTGTCCCATTTGCGTCAAGCGCGCAGACCCTGCGGTTCGCGGCACAGGGGGATGCGGTAACGATGGACCCCTATGTGGTCGAAGAGGTCTTTACCTCGGGGTTTCTGGGCAATGTCTATGAAGGGCTGATCCGCCGCGCGCCGGACCTGTCGATCCAGCCCGCATTGGCCGAAAGCTGGGAGCTGCTCTCCCCCACACACTGGCGGTTCCACCTGCGCAAGGATGTGACCTTCCACGACGGCACCCCCTTTACCGCCGATGACGTGATTTACAGTGCCGAGCGGGTGCGCGCAGGCGCCTCCGATTTCAAGAACCGTCTGGCCGCGGATACCGAGGTGGTTGCCGTCGATGATCACACCGTTGATTTCATCACCACCGAGCCGAACCCGATCCTGCATTACACCTGGGCCAACTGGTACATCATGAACCGCGATTGGGCCGAGGCGAACAATATCGGCAATGCCGATAAGGCCGCCGCCGAGGAAAGCTATGCCACCCTGCATGAAAACGGCACCGGCCCCTTTCGGGTTGAAACCCGTGAGCCGGGCGTAAAAACCACGCTGACCGCCTATGACGGCTGGTGGGGCAAGGGCAGCGTGCCGATGAATATTTCGGATGTGGAATATACCCCCGTCCCCAATGCCGCGACACGGGTGGCCGCCCTTTTGTCCGAACAGCTTGATGTGGTCTTCCCGATCTCGGTACAGGATATCGCCCGGATCGAGGCCGCGCCCAATGCAGGCATCAAGGCCGGACCGGAAGTGCGCACCATGTATCTGACGATGAACCAGTGGCGCGACACCCTGCCGGGTTCGGGTCTGGAGGAAAACCCCCTCAAGGATCGCCGCGTGCGTGAGGCGATCTACCGCGCGATTGACATTGAAACGATCCACGCCCGTATCCTGCGCGGTCGGGCCACGCCCGCAGCCCTGATGGTTGCCCCCGGTGTGAACGGCTATTCCGATACGTTCAAACGCTATGACTATGATGTTGAACGGTCAAAGGAACTGCTGGCCGAGGCGGGCTATGCCGACGGGTTCTCCTTTACTTTCCAATGTTCCAACAACATGTATGTGAACGATGAGGCGATCTGTCTTGCCGTGTCAAATATGCTGGCCAAGGTGGGCATTGATGCGCAGGCCAATGTGCAGGCCAAGGCGCAATATCTGGAGGCGATCCTGGCCCCCAATATGGATTTCGGCATGGCGATGCTGGGCACCACGCCCGCCAGCCTCGACAGCCATATCGCGCTTTATTCGCTACATATGTGCCCGCGCGCCGATGAAAACAGCGCCATCTGGGCGCCCGAGGATCAGGGCCAGATCATCGCCGGTAAATCTAATTTCGGCGGCTATTGCAACCCCGAGATCGATCGCCTTGCCAATGAGATCCTGATCGAGACGGATGAGGACAAGCGCAACGCCCTGATCAACGAGGCATGGACCATCACCACCGAGGATGTCGCCTATCTGCCACTGCATCAGACATGGGCCGCTTGGGGGATCCGCGACAAGGTCGACCTTCAGATCCGTGCCGATAACGTCTTTGACTGGCGCTATGTCGTGATGCCAGAGTAACCGCCCCTTCAATCGCGGCCCGCATCTGTTTTGCGGGCCGCCTGATGTCCCGGAGAACCCCATGATCCGCTTCTTGCTGGAACGCCTTTTGCAGGCCGCATTGCTGTTGCTTGTGGTCGCCTTCCTTGCCTTTGTCATGTTCCGTTTCGCCGGTGATCCCGTGGCGCAGATGGTCAGCATCGACACCACGATGGAGGATCGCACCGCCCTGCGAGAGGCCTTGGGGCTGAACGATCCCCTGCCTACGCAATTCGCGCAATTCGTGATGCGCGCGCTACACGGCGATTTCGGCCTCTCCTATCAGTTGGGCCGCCCCGTTGCAGCCCTTCTGGCCGACCGGCTGCCTGCCTCGATAGAGCTGAGCCTGATCGCCTTCGGGCTGGCGCTTCTGGTTGGGATTCCGATGGGGGTCTATGCGGGGCTAAAACCCGAAAGCTGGCTGTCGCGGGCGTTCTTGATCTTTTCGCTGGCGGGGATCTCCTTGCCGACGTTTTTCATCGGCATCATGCTGATCCTGATTTTTGGGGTGGAGCTGGGCGCCTTTCCCACCTTCGGGCGCGGCGATACCGTTGATCTGGGCTGGTGGACCACGGGGCTTTTGACCCCCTCGGGCTGGCATTCCATCATCCTGCCCGCCTGCACGTTGGGGCTGTTCCAGATGACCTTTATCATGCGTCTGGTGCGGGCCGAGATACTGGAGGTCATGCGCAGCGATTACATCAAGTTCGCCCGTGCGCGGGGCATCTCCAAGACCCGCATCCATTACGGTCATGCCCTGAAAAATACACTTGTGCCGGTGATGACCATCGCGGGGCTGCAACTGGGGTCGATCATCGCCTTTGGCATCGTCACCGAAAGCGTGTTTCAATGGCCGGGCATCGGGCTGTTGTTCATTCAGGCGATCTCCACCGTCGATATTCCGGTTATGTCAGCCTATCTTTTGCTGGTCGCGCTGATTTTCGTCTCGATCAACCTCTTGGTCGATCTGTTGTATTTCCTTGTCGATCCGCGTTTGCGGATGTCATCCAAGTGAGGCGACATGACACCTGAGCAACGCCCCAACCTGTTCCTGCGCGCCTATGACAGCGACGCGGGCTATAAATTCCGCCGCTCGCCGCTGACGGTCCTTGCGGGGCTCATACTGGTGCTGATGATCGGTGCAGCAATGCTGGCGCCGTGGATTGCGCCCTTTGATCCGTTCGACAAGGCCTCGATTGATCTGTTCAACGCGCTGATTCCGCCTGCGTGGCAAAGCGGCGGCGATCCGGCGTTTTTGCTGGGCACCGATGATCAGGGGCGGGATCTGTTCTCCACCATCCTTTACGGTACGCGCACCTCGGTTTTTGTCGGCGCAATCTCGGTTGCGCTGGCGGTTTGTGCGGGGGTGACCTTTGGCCTGATCGCGGGCTATTTCGGCGGGCTGGTGGATGCGGTCATCATGCGGATCGTCGATATCCAGATGACCTTTCCCGCCATTATGGTGGCCCTTCTGATCGACGGCGTCACCCGCAGTTTCATGACCCGCGACCAGCATAGCGAGATGGCCATCGTCGTGATCATCATCGCGATGGCCCTGTCGATCTGGCCACAGGTAGCCCGGACCGTGCGCGCCTCTACCATGGTTGAGAAAAGCCGCGAATATGTTTTGGCGGCACAGGTCATTGGGCGTGGATCGGGCGCGATTTTGGCGCGTCATATCCTGCCCAATGTAATGGGGCCGGTCCTAGTGATCGCCACGATCAACCTTGGTGTGGCGATTTTGGGCGAGGCCACGCTCAGCTTTCTTGGCCTTGGTATTCCGGCGGGGGAGCCGTCGCTGGGCACGCTCATTCGCATCGGCAATGATTTCATCTTTTCGGGCGAACGCTGGATGCTGATCTATCCGGGGCTGACGCTGGCGCTTCTGGTGCTTTCGGTCAACCTTCTGGGGGATTGGCTGCGTGATGTGCTTGATCCGAAACTGCGTTGAGGAGAGACCATGACATTGCTTTCCATCCAGAACCTGACGGTTGAATACCCCGGCCGCAAAGCGACCTTCACCGCCGTGCGCGATGTGACCCTGACGCTGGAACGCGGTGAGATCCTCGGGCTGGTCGGGGAATCGGGCGCGGG
Organism: Pseudorhodobacter aquimaris; assembly: GCF_001202025.1. GTDB lineage: Bacteria > Pseudomonadota > Alphaproteobacteria > Rhodobacterales > Rhodobacteraceae > Pseudorhodobacter > Pseudorhodobacter aquimaris. Next base: position 120,872 of record NZ_LGHS01000046.1, on the reverse strand, counting down.
GAAATCCACCATCGGCACCGCGATCATGGGGCTTTTGGACCGGCCGGGCCATGTTGCGGGCGGGCGTATCCTCTTGGACGGGACGGATACCACATCCATCCCCGATCTGCTGGGGGCGCGGGTCTCGATGATTTTCCAGGACCCGCTGACCAGTCTCAACCCGCTTTATACCGTCGGGCAGCAGCTGGTTGAAACCCTGCGCACCCATCACCGCCTGACCCCGCCCGAGGCGCGGGGCAAGGCGGTTGACCTGCTGGATCAGGTCGGCATCCGGGAGCCTGAAACCCGTGTCGACCAATATCCGCATCAGTTTTCCGGCGGGATGCGGCAGCGGGTAGTGATCGCGCTGGCGCTTTGCTCCGACCCCGATCTGATCATCGCGGATGAGCCGACAACGGCACTGGATGTCTCGGTTCAGGCGCAGATCCTTGACCTGCTGTGCAATCTGGTGAAGGAGCGCGGCGTGGGCGTTATCCTTGTGACCCATGACATGGGGGTGATCGCCCAGACTGCCGACCGCGTGGCGGTGATGTATCACGGCGAGGTCGTCGAGGAAGGGCCAACCCAGCAGATCATCCACGCGCCGCGCCATGCCTATACCCAAAGCCTGCTGGCCGCCGTCCCGCGCGGGGATCGCAAGCTGGACCGCTTTCCAAGCCTGAGCTATGCGCCCATAGGGGCAGATGTGCAAACCGCGCCCGACCTTTCCCTTACAAGCACATGGCTGCGCAGCAAGGCACCGGACGTCGGGACGGGTGCAAGCACAAAACCGCTGCTGTCGGTCAAGGGCCTTGGCATTCGGTTCCTGACCAAAAACGCGATCCTGCCGCGCAACCGGCGCTATGTCGATGCGGTCAAGGGGGTCACTTTTGACATTGCGCGCGGTGAGGTGCTGGGCCTTGTGGGTGAATCCGGCAGCGGCAAATCCACCGTTGCGCGGATGATTGCGGGCATCCATCCCCCCGATACCGGGCAGATTCTGTTCGACGGGCAGGATATCGCCGCGCGGCAAGGGTCACACGACCGGCAGGCGCTGCGCCGTCAGATCCAGATGATTTTTCAGGACCCGTTCTCCTCGCTCAATCCGCGGATGCGGGTGCGTGATATTGTGGCCGAGCCGATCCACCACAACCGCCTTGCAGGCTCGGGGGCCGAGACGCAAAAGATCGTCGGTGATCTGCTGACGATTGTCGGGCTGGGGGCGGCGGCAGGGGATAGATTCCCGCATGAGTTTTCGGGCGGCCAACGTCAGCGGATTTCCATCGCGCGGGCGCTGGCCACGCGGCCAAGGTTTTTGATCTGTGATGAGCCGACCTCGGCGCTGGATGTCTCAATTCAGGCGCAGATCCTGAACCTGCTCAAGGATCTGCGCGATGCCTTGGACCTGACCGTGCTGTTTATCAGCCATGATCTTCCGGTTGTGCGCCAGATGTGTGACCGTGTGGCCGTGATGCAAAAGGGCCAGATCTGCGAGTTGTCGGAAACGGAACGGCTGTTCGAAACCCCGCAAAACGCCTATACCCAAGAGCTGATCGACCTGATGCCCAGCCTCGGGCCTGCCTGACGCGCACCCGCCGTCAGACACAGCCAATCTCGGAGTCGCGCCGTTTTCCGGGGTTTCCAGCCCAAAGGCCCGCTCATAACCGCTGCAATAACGGCGGCTAAATGCAATTAAACCCTCACGGGAATTTTAAAGCCGAACCATCATAATAATACCTGCAAATATCCCGATTATTAAACTGCCACGCGCTTATAATATCCGACATGGGCGTGAAAGTGCCTAAATAAGCATGTGTTTTTAACGCGTAACTTGAGGATGTTTCCTTGGGCCGATACTGTTCTCCAAACTGGGGAATTACACGAATGCTACGAGAATTACTGATTAAGTTTTTGCGACGATCAGCGATCGAGCACGGAAAATATGTCAAGATTTGGCGCAAATTTGGCAATCCGTCTTTGGATGACTGGACAGAATATATGCGCCGCCATGCCGGTTTTGAAAGCATGGGCGACAACTGCTCTATTAATCCCGCGGCTGTTTTTACGGATCCGCATCTGACAAGGATCGGAAATAACGTCTGGATCGCGGGCGGCTTTGTGTCGGGCCACGATGGCTCGGCGATTATGCTCAATCAGGCGCATGGAACCACGTTTGATGCCGTCGGGCCTGTTGTTATCGGTGACAACGTGTTTATCGGGGTGGGCACTTGTATCCTTCCGGGAACGAATATCGGGCCCAACACCATAATCGGCGCCGGCAGCGTGGTCAGCGGTCCGGTTGAGGGGGGGGCCGTCTATGCCGGCAATCCGCCGCGCAAGATCAGAACGATGGAAGAGCATATGGCCATCCTTGAAAAGCGCAATTTCAGCTATCCTTGGCGCGCCATGATCGAGGCCCGCAAAGGGGGATATGACCCCGCGATGGAACCAGAGCTCATCAGGCAAAGGGTCGCGCATTTCTTTAAGGGCTGATCCGGTCGTTGGCCTCTCGGGTCGGGTCCAAACGCAACAGGCGCAAAGCGTTCAGCGTCACCAGAACAGTCGCGCCGGTATCGGCCATGATGGCAATCCAAAGCCCCGTAATCCCCAGAACCGATGTAACAAGGAACACCGCCTTCAACCCCAATGCCAATATGACGTTCTGACGGATATTGGCCATCGCCCCCCGCGCCAGCCGAATTTGCGCAGGTACATCAGTGACGCGATCGCGCAAGATGGCCGCGTCGGCCGTTTCCAACGCCACGTCGGTGCCTGACCCCATTGCCACCCCGACGCTGGCCTGTTTAAGCGCTGGTGCATCGTTGATGCCGTCTCCGACCATCATCACATGACCCGATTGACCCATGGCCTTGATCGCCGCCAATTTGGTTTCGGGCATCATTTCTGCCTGAAACGCGATACCCAGACCGCCCGCAATAGCGGCGGCTGTGCGGGGATTGTCGCCTGTCAGAATAATCGGCGTGATCCCCATGGCCCGCAACTGACGCATGGCGTCTGCTGCGTCCTTGCGTGGCTCATCACGCAGCGCGAACAGGGCGAGGGGGCTGTCGGCGCGGTACAATACGGCAACGGTCTTGCCCTCTTGTTCGAGGGCCGTTGCCCGCATTGATCCAACTGCATCCAGACCACCATGCTCTGCCGCGTATTTTGGATTGGTGACCCAGGTTTTAATGCCATCGACCACCGCCTCTACGCCCCGACCGGGGATCAGTCGCGATTCCGTTGCCGTCATCACGGGGGTATCCGCCGCCTGCGCGCGGATGGCAGCGGCAAGGGGATGACTGGAGCCGGCCTCTACGGCAGCGGCAAGCGATAGAACCTTGCGTTCGTCCAAATCGCCCAAGACAACCACATCCGTCACCACCGGACGGCCAGAGGTCAGGGTGCCTGTCTTGTCAAAGGCAACATGGGTCGTCTTTGCTGCCGCCTCAATCACCGCTCCGCCCTTCATCAACAACCCGCGACGCGCACCCGCCGACAAGGCCGAAGCGATCGAAGCGGGCACCGAAATGACCAACGCGCAAGGGCAACCGATCAAGAGAAGGGCGAGGCCGCGATAGATCCACGTCTCCCAAAGCTGACCGAATACAAGGGGTGGCAGCACGATGACCAAGGCCGCAAGCCCCACGATCGCGGGCATATACCACCGGCTGAAGCGGTCGATGAAACGTTCGGTCGGGGCGCGGGCATCCTCGGCCTCTTCGACCAGTTGGATGATACGAGAGATCGTGTTGTCTTGCGCGGCTTTGGTCACCGCGACCCGCAAAACAGCCTCGGTATTGATAGAGCCTGCAAAAACAGCGTCGCCCGGCCCTTTGCTGCGCGGCACGCTTTCGCCCGTCACGGGGCTTTCATCCACCCCGCTGGTGCCCGATACGATATTGCCATCCGCCGGAATTCGATCACCCGGTCGCACGACTATGACCTGCCCCACGGCCAAACGCGCGGCGGGCACCTCGCTTGTTGCCCCGTCTTCCTCTAACAAGGCGGTTTTAGGGACAAGGTCTGCCAGCGCGCGAATACCATTGCGGGCCTTGCTGGCAGCGACACCTTCCAGCATCTCGCCCACGGCAAAAAGGAACACAACCAGCGCCGCCTCTTCAGCCTCATTGATGAACAAGGCGCCAAGTGCCGCAATCGTCATCAAACCTTCGATGGTAAAGGGCTGACCAAGCCGCAATGCGGCATAGGCACGGATGGCCACCGGTGTCACCCCGATCAAACAGGCGACGACAAAGGCCCAATGACCAATTTGTGAAGAGGTCAGCAAATCAACGCCCCACGCCAGACATAAGAGGGTTCCCGTAACGGTTGCCAAGCGGCCCTTGGCCGTTTGATACCAGCGCTGATGCCTTTGGGAATGGTCTTGGTTTTCCTGCTGGGCGTTGTGCGTCGGTGCCGCGCCTTTGGCCACAATCCCATAGCCAAGCGATGTAACCACCTCTTCGACCTTGGCAGGCGACGTCTGTGCCGCGTCCAGTGACAGGCTCAACCGTTCGGTCATCAAGGCCACGTTGATATCAGAAACGCCCGCCAGCCGTCCCACGGCATTCCTGATCTTGCTGGCACATGACCCACAATCCATGCCGGTAACTGTCCATTCGCGCCGCGTCGGGGTCTGTTCAAGCATGGGTTTGGCCATTGGGTTCTCCGGAAATGTCAGGCATCGTTCGCATTGAGTCTTATGCCTAACGCCTCTAGGAACTAGAGGTTCAAGAGTTTTTTTACTCAGGTCGGCCAGTCGCGGCCAAAGCCCCTAAATCCCCTCACTGACATAGTTTTCAACCTTCATCGTATTCAATGACAACCGGTAATTAGAGACCATTATCGGGCCGGACAATGCATCGGCCAAAGGCTGTGCCACCGTGAATGGGCCCCCCATCACATAGCCTCGTAGCCCGATGATCTGCAAAGCACCCTGGCATATTGTGATCAACAGCTCGGAACACGTCACCTTAAGCCGGTTAATGCGCGCCGATTGGGTAAAGCCCACAGCCTGCCCCCCTTTTTCATAACCCCGAAGTGCCTCGGAAATCAGGGCGTTCATCATCTGGTGTTTGCTAATCAGCCGCGTTAGGTCATGACGTGCGAACTGCGTGGCCTCATCATCGGGCTTTAACTGTGTGGCGATAAAATTGCGTGCTTTGCCAAGGGCATGATCTGCAATGCCTGACCAAAGCGCCGCCCAGAGGATTTGAATTGCCGGCGTCATGGTCGACCGTGCAATCACGGCAAAATCCTCATCGAAAATCGCCTCATTGCCAAAGCGCACCGTGAAATCCCAAGGCGCATTCAAAATACCGCGCATGCCCAGCATTTTGGTCTCATGGGCAGAGATGAAGGCATCCCTGTCCACCTTTGCGGCAACAAGACGCTGTCTTTTGCGACCTGACGTATCTGTGCCATTGGCGGTGACCAGAATCAGGTCGGCATGATTGATATAAGAAATATTGGGGCTGGATTTGGTGATTGTCTTTGGCCCATCGGCAGGCCCGTCCACTGAACAAAGCGAGTTCAGAATATCACCGCCCGGCCCTTTTCCGAGGTACCCGAGGCGATCAACAGCTCATCATCCACAATTCTGGCGCAAAGTACGTTGAAATATGCGCCCCTACCATGATGCGCGACGCATAGGGCCTGGCTGCTGTGCATCGCATATATCAAGCCAGCAGATCCGTCTTGCTTTCCGATTTCAAAGGTGATCCGCGCTATATCGGCAAGCGCCAAGCCTGGCCCGCCATATTGCGGCGACATTGCAACCGATAACAAATTATCCACGCGCATTTGCGCCAAAAGCGCGTCTGTAAACTTCCGTTCCTGCCCGTTTTCTGGTTTTACGCCGCAGCTTTCGGACAGATTGCGTGCTGCGGCAATAAATGGTTCTGGGTCACGTGTCATAAAACCCCTCCTATAAAATAATAAGGGTTCGCCAACATCGAAGCTATCGACGCCCTGTGCACATATTAACATCGCCCCGCGTCATATTTCTGCGGCTGCACGTTTTTTAAGGGAAACATAATCAACCTTTTTATTCGGATTTCGGGGCAAGGCATCCAGAAGAAAAAACAATCGTGGCATCATATAGGGGCTAAGGCAATCACGTGCCTTTTGTTTCAGCGCCTTAAGGTCGGCCTTATGATCAGCGTTCGGGTGGCCGACGACAAATGCAACGATCATATCCCCGATGGTGTCATCGCGCCGTGAGGTGATTGCCACCTCCGCCATCAAACCGGTGGCGGCCAGAATATCTTCGACCTCATCAGGTGAAACGCGCACCCCCATCGACTTCATCTGACGGTCCCGACGTCCTGTGATGACCAGATGCCCCTCCTCATCCAGATGACCAAGATCACCGGTATATACCGCCACCCGACCAGAGCCGGGATCCAGCGGATCGGGCCTGCGCACCAAGGCGGTGCGTTCGGGATCATTCCAATACCGCTCAAATATCCCCGCGCCCCGATGGATGATCTCGCCGGTGACATTGGGGGGGCATGGCACCCCGTCCTCATCAAGAATAATGATCTGTGCCCCCGGAAAGGCGGGGCCGACTGAATGGGGCTTTGCCTTGGCTAATGCCACCGGCAGGGATGCAGAACGGTAGGTCTCGGTCAAACCATAGTTCAGCGACAGCGCGGCCGTTGGGAAGGTCTGCCAAAGTTGCTCTTGTACGGTTTCGGGCAAGCGGGAGCCCGTATTGGTGATCAGCCGAACCGAGCTGCAATCCGTTTCGCGGATGGGGGACAGTCCGCTAAGCAGATTTGCAAAAACCGCAGGCACGCCCGCAAAGACTGTCGGGCGATGTCGCGTGATCGCGTCGCAAAGGCCAAAAGCATTCTGCGGTTCGGGCAGCACCAGAGTGACACCGGTTAACAGCATCGACAACAGCTGTCCCCAGCCATAATCGAACGCGAAAGGAACCGGGCAAAGAATGCGGTCCTGCGCGCGGTAGCCAAACGTATCGGCAACCCGCCGCGCCCCGTCGATCAGCGTTTCGGCCTTTTGGACCACCCCCTTGGGCCGCCCGGTAGAGCCGGACGTATAAACGATCGAGCCGAGACTGCTGCCATCCCCTTCAGGTTGGGGCAGTTCCAGCGCCCCACCAGACTCGGGCGCGCGGTAGACCGGGCAAGACAATCCCGAATCCTCTAGGGCTGAAGCGACAATTGCAACCGCGCTCGTCTCTTCCAAGGCCAGCCTTACATGGTCTAGCGGTGCTGCCGAATTGATCCAGACCGGCACCGCCCCCAAGCGCCAGATCCCCAAAACAGCCGCAGCTGTCGTTGCCGTATTTTCGGCATATAAAAGAACCCGCTCGCCCGGTTTTGCATTCAAGGTCGCAGCCCAGCAAAGCGCCAGCTCTTCCAACTCAGCAAAGCTATAGGTCGAAGCGCCGTGCAAGACCGCAGGCTGTGTCGGTGCGGCCCGTACAATGTTTTGAAAGGTAAGCCAGGCTTGGAATGACATAATGTGCCCTAGTTGTTTTTCGCCGAATTGCGCTTTAACTCTGCCGCCATCAAAAACTGCCGTATGGCGGTCTCACGATCTGGCAACTTCGGAACCTTTGGCACCGCATAGCCGTGTTTTTCCATCAGCTCAGCTGCCAGAGGGATAATCCGCGATGCCATTGTACGCGGCAGACGTTTGCGCCAGCCATCCTTTTTGGGCGTTCGGATACTCGTCGTTTCATCAATACGAAAATCACCAAGGCCAATCCGGCCAGTTTGCGAAAATGCGGCTGAAATCTGCTGCTCTATATCCGCCTCGACGCCCATAAATTTCATGATCGCACCCAAGGATTCTGCCGGATTCTCGGTCAGATCCTCATAGCGCAGATAATGGCAATCCGCGCCGTGGCGGCCTGCAAATTCATCCAGCACCTTGGTGCGGTCAATCCACGCGCGCATCAGGCCTTCTTGAGAAATATCAGACCCTTGCGTCAAGGCATGAAGATCCGACAGCTGCGCCCCCATGTTGCTGGCCAGATCCATGTTTGAAGCCACAACGTCAAGCGGATTGCGCACAATATAAATGTAGCGGACATGGCCCGCCAGAAAGGGCTCCAACGTTTCGATATGAAAGATGTTCGTCGCGGTTTTCTCGACCCAGATAGGGCGTTCGCCTGCGAGCTTTTCTTGAAACCCGAAGACCGTATCCCGCAAAGGGGCCATGACCTCCTCGGCGGCAAACCCCAACATGCCCAAACCCGAAAGAACCCCGATATGTGGCCCTTCGACACGGGTTTGCTCCGACAGAAATTTGCCCGCCGCAGCAAAGGAGAAAGTCTCCGGCGGACAGGAAACATCGGGATGCCCGTTCAAAAGCCGGGCCAGAAGCGTTGTCCCAGAGCGTGGAAAGCCAAGGACAACATAGCGCGTATTTTTGCTTTTCATCGCTCTGCCCCCCTTGGGTTGCTGCGGTCAAAGGAGTGATAGCGCAACGGCTCTGTCGCTTCGCGCATCTCGCCGTTTTGGATGACCACCTCGCTGGGATAGGGATGTGAGATGAACTGCGAGGGTGACGCTGTCAGCCCATAGGCACCAGAAGAGGCGACCGCGATCACATCACCGACCCGTACTTCGGCAAGTTCCACATCCAGTGCCAACCTGTCGATTGTGGTGCAAAGCGGGCCGACCAGCGTATAGGGTGCGGTCGTACCCGTCTTGTTGCTGATATTCTCATAAATCCAATTGCGCCGCAAAACCGACCCCATCATCCCGCAAGCCGCCAGATGATTGTTGAAACCGGCGTCGCACATCCGGATTTCACGACCCCGAGAGGTTTTTTGCGAAACCACCGTCGTCAACAACCAGCCGCAGAGCCCGACAAGCCAGCGCCCCAGTTCCAGATTGCATGAGGCATTTGCAAAGGCCGGCTCGGCCAGCAGATCGTCGATGATCGGGTTGATCAGGGCAGGCAATGCTGCGTGATCCAGCTCTGCCTCACCGGGCAGATAGGGCACCCCGAAACCGGAACCGAACACCAGCCGTTCGGGGCTGATCCCGGTGATCTTTTGTGCCTTGCGGAAGATCGCGGCAAAAAGCCCGAAATTTTCAGCAATGGCCTCAGAGTTCAGGCAATTGGTGCCGGAATAGATATGGAACCCGACCAGCTTCAATCCCGGCAGTGATTGCAGGGCGGGAAGATCCACTTCCATGCTCTCTTCGTCGATCCCGAACTGGCTTGACGTGCCCCCCATCGAGGCTCCGAATTTGCGCGGAACCTCCAACGGATTGAGCCGGACAAGGATGGTTTGTTCCACCCCCATCCGTGTCGCATAATCGCTGGCCTGCCGCGCTTCATGCAGGTTTTCGATGACCAGTTCACCCACGCCGACATCAATCGCGCCAGTGATTTCGGGCAGCCGTTTTGCGGGGCCCGAAAAAGTGATCCGGTCGGCATCCATGCCCGCATCAAGCGCACGGTGCACCTCGGCAATCGAGGATGCGTCAAAGGTGCTGAGCAAAGGTTTGATTGCAGCCAGAAGGGCCGGGTTGGGATTTGCCTTGATGGCATAGCTGATGCCAAAGCGCCCATCGAACAGATCACGCAACACCTCTATGCGCTGACAAATTGCGTCAAGATCATAGAGGTATGCTGGCGTTCCAAAAGTGTTTGCCGCCTTGAGAAGATGTTCCGTCATCCCTCTTTGCTTCTTTTTACAAAGGCAAGAATACGGTCGATACTATCGAGGTTTTCAAGGTTTACGTCAGCCGGGCTGATCCGGAACCCGCCTTCGGTTTCCAAGAACATCATCATGTTCACCAAGGCAAAACTGTCAATAATGCCGGTGCTGAACAAAAGGCTGTCATTTTCGACCTCGGCAAGGTCGGCCCCAAGTTCATCCTCCAAGAAGGCCTTAAGGGATGTTTCGTCAATCATACTTACCTCACATAGTTTTGAAACTCGGTGCCTTGTTAGCACCCCAGGAACGAGACAGTGTCAATTCAGAATATAGCTTTGTATCATCATCGTTATCTTGCGCCGGTTTTGTGAACCGGCCCTCATATTCCTGTCAGACACGAATACCAAAGGCATGCAGCATAATTCTAAAGGAATCCCAAATAGAGCCATGCTGGTATAGCCCGGTAAACGCACCGCCCAAAGAAACATAGGAAAGTGTCAAAATACGGGCTGAAATTCCACCAATCCGTGTTTTAAAAAACCGAACCTTATGGCGGGTTGCATATCTGTGCCACATTACAAATATGGCAAGCCCCACACCATGCCACATACCCCAAGCAGCCCAATGCGGCGACGCGGCATGCCACAGCCCCATCATGGTAAATGAGATAATGACCGCCCAATAAGGGTTTCGCGTCAACCCGATAATCGACATATAGATATAGGTTCGCACCCATTGTGCCAAAGTCATATGCCAGCGTTGCCAAAAATCCGGCAGTGATGTTGCAAGGAACGGGAGGTTGAAGTTCTCCATAATTCTTAGGCCGAACAACCGCGACGACCCGATTGCAATATCCGAATATGCCGAAAAATCCAGATACAGGTAAAGGAAGGACAGAAACAACAGCCCCCAGATCTGCAAAACGCTAAAGTCGTCCAGGTGCCTTGCCATCGCGAAAATGCTTGGGCTGCCCATTTGCTGCATCGCTTCCAAAACCAGCATGCCAAGCATATATTTCTTGACCAGACCAACGGCTATTCGCTCAACCCCTTCGCGAATAAACTTGAATTTAAATGTCACAACTTCGCGATTATGCAGGAAATGATCAAAACGCTCGATCGGCCCGGCAGTGAAAATCGGGGCGAGGAACAACCAAGAGATAAAATCATCCAACCCATGCGCCGGCAGGTTCCCGCGCCGGTTTTCAATCGCATAATGCAATAGCTTGAAGCTGAAGTAACTTACCCCCAACGGCACTGCAAAATCGATAAAGCTCGCCTGCCCGGCAACCATTTTAGCAATTGTTGGAATGTATTTGGAAACAATGAAATAGATAAAAACCAACCAAGCCAGCGCGGTTGATTTGCCCGCCCTGACGGCCCATTCCGGCCAACGCTTTTCATCCAGCCCGCGCCCGTAAAACACGACAAGCGCAAGGCCGCACATCAAAACCAAATCGAGCTTTGCAAAATATGCCAGCAAAACAAGGCTAATGGCGCTTAAAAACCATGCCCGGTAGGCGGCAGGAATGAGCCAGTAAATCGTCGGAGCGGCAATAAGGTAGAGCCACCATATTTCATATTGAATCATGTTACCGTCTCAACCTGCTGTACATAATCAATACCCCTGATAGGCAAAGGCCGAAATATTGCCGAGAATTGCAATCAGCCCACAGCAGGCGGGCACGAGGAACAGCCCGATCAGCACCCCACGCGTCACCCTGCCGGTCGTACGCATTTTCGAAGGTTTCTCCAAGGTTCCGCTCATTTCACCACGCCATCAATTTCTTCTGCAAACTTAATGAATTGCGTTGCAAAGGCGGCCCTGACCCGTTCTTGAGGAACGCCAATTTTGATGTGATAGTCGTCATGATAATCCTCGGTCCCCAGTGCGGCATTCTTCATCGCCGGGATAAAGACCGAACCATTCCGTGACGCGTGATCGGCAAAACGCGCATAAATTTCATCGCTCAGCCCCGCAAACCCGTATTCCGAAATAAAAGCAGGAGAGAGCCTTTCGTCGAACAGTACAAGATGCACGTTCGGCATGCCGGACAAACGCCCGTACAGCGCATCGAGAAACTCCGTATAATCCGGTGCCGCATAGCCCGCCTCGATCCATGCCTTTGCAGCATCGCGGTTGCGGGCCTCGACAGGCACCGCCGGCCCCGATGCGTAGCTGGCAAAGTTACATCTGGCCGGTCGCAACACCGCCATCCTCGCAAGGGTCACTGGCGTTTGCTGCACCACGAAATTGAAGTTCTCGACAACAGAAAGACCTGACCGTGGCCGCGGCGAAGCGCCCATTTGCAGCATCGCCTCATCCGCCCAATCCGACCGGACACCAAGACGGCCCATCTGCTCCAGCTCTATCAATCTGGACTCATTTGTGGCCAGCCGGTGAATCCCGACACCAATGGCAATCACCAAGGGCGGATCGTCCGGCCTGCGGTTGCGAACCGCGTTCTCGATCAGGGTGAGTTGGTCCAGCCTGGTCTGCAAGGGCGTCGCTAGCATGTGAACATCCCAATCCGCCGCAAAGGGGCTGCCGTCGAGATGTTTTTCAAGCGCCTGCGGGTCGCCAAATGCCTGTGCGATCGTTGAGGTGCCAAGCAACAGCAACCGCGGGTGCTCCTGCTCACTATGTGCAAGGCGCAACACCTCGACCGTCGCAAAGGCTGCCGCATCCCGTGCCGAGCGCGCCGCATAATCCCCCAACGGGCCCGTCAAACCCGAAGGCGAAAAAAGCCAGACCACCGCCGCAAGCACTAGCGAGGCCGTAACAATCATCGACACGAATGCTGCACGGGACAGTTCAATAAATCCTGACCAGAACGCAGTGGCACCGGCGCGGAATCTATTGGTGCCGGTGCCAGAAATCGGTGGGGGTTGATTGTCGGACTTCACATTCGCACCCCACTAAAACCAACAGACCGGGTCGCCATCGCGCGCCAGAAAAACATATTATTATCAACGGCAAATGCCCGACTGGCAGTCTTTACAAAGCTTCGGCAAAAGTAAGCGAAAGCTGCGGCAGCCAAAAGCGTCACATCTGTAAAGGAAATTCTATTTCTATCAGCTTTTCCGCGATCCAGCATAACCAACTACTTTACGTCAATCAGAAAAGAACCCTTCACACAACTCATCTGCGAAACAGATCGGATGGCCATAGTCATTTCTTTGGGGATCAAAGTCAGGCCGGCCTTTCGAGCAACCGTATCATCTATGTAATTGATATTGTCCAGTACAATCCCGCGCGCGCCCGCATATTGCGCGGCTGTCAGCGCATGGGCCAAAAGCATTGCCAGCTCGTCCGGCTCCTTCCCCAAAATAACCTCGGCAATAACATTGCGTGAAACCTGACCCTCCTTGATCCAGTCCAGAACATAGGTTGAGATAAATCCCACCATTTGCGAATCCCGTTCTGCGACCAGACAAACGGCGTCCGGCGCATTTGAAAAATGATGCCATGCCGCTTCCGGGGAGGGCGCAAGAAAGAGTGAGGCGCCCATGTCACGCAGCAAGCCTTGCACCCCATCCATATCCGATTTTTGAGCCGGGCGTACCACCACCCCCTCAACCGATTGCGCAAGCGTTCTGGCCTTATGCGCGTTCACGATTGCCTGCCGAAACTCTAGCTGGTCCACAACAATGGATTGCGCAGCAGCCAGTTTTTTCGTGCTCCGCGACAGGCCCTTATCTTTTTCGAAAAATGCAATCGAGAGGTCACTGAGAATATCGAACTCATTTTCCCGTCCAAGCGTATGATTTTGCGCCAGCATCGACGCCAGGGCCAAACGGGTGCCAAGGTCCAAAGCGGGCTCGATTGTAAGATGGGTCGCGATGTGGGCAGAATATGTTTCGGTGCCATCGGACAATTTACGATAAAGTGCGGCCTTCAGGGCGATCAATTCCCCTTCGCGGCGCACTCCGAGAATCATGTGTTGATCGCTTTGCGGCCCACCATAAAGCCAGTTCAAATAGTCATGCGTAAAAACAGGACAGCCAGTTGCACCATATAATGTTGGCCAAGCCCTATTAAGCAACTCCGCAATTTGTGGCGTGTCGGCAAAGGTAAGGCGCTCAAATTGGAAATCGCCATTCATATTCATAACCATATTTTTTACCTGACAAGTCCATGGTTTCTAGTTCATCGCCGCAACCGGCACGATTCGATAAGATTGTTCCGTTTCCCGCAAGAGATAGGGTAATAGGAAATTATTGCACATTTGCGAGGAAACTATGGCAAAAAAATGCGCATAATAATCAAACGCTGTCGCGGCCTGCTTAAACCCTGAAACATAGGCGTAACAGTTTTTCAGGACGCGAGTGGGCAAGCCTGAATTTGGTGCAGGCAGACAAACCCTCAATTTTGATGTATCAAAGCATAAGCGTCAGAAAAACGCTGTTGGGGTCTTCGCGATAACCCCCAAACGGGGGGCACAGGTCAAAGCCCGCCTTTTCATATAGGGCGCGTGCGGCGACAAAGGTAGGCTGGATGCCGGTTTCAAGGCTAAGCCTGCGAAAACCGCTTGCCCGCGCTTCATCCACCAAATGCGACAGCATGCGTTTGGACAGGCCACGACCGCGGGCTTCGGCCAGAATATGCATTGATTTTATCTCGGCATGGGTACTGTCAATCCGCTTGAAGGCCCCCATACCGACCGGAACGCCCGTGTCACGCATCACGAAAAAGGACACCTCGGGCACCGCGAGCTGGTCGGCATCCATCATGTGATTGCTCTCAGGAGGGGTATCCGCATGCATATCCGCCGTGTGACGGGACATCAACAATGCCAGATCCTTGCCCGTGGGGCTTTCTGTCGCGATGGAAATCATACACCGAACCCAAGTCTACACAAGTTTACGAACCTTTGCACCTCTATACACAGACAGCCCAACCTATGACCAGAGCATTCATTGCGCAAAGCGACTGCGTGGAGTGACGCAGGCTTGAGTCCGGACCAATTCCCGCTTAAAACCTCTATAAAACATAGGTAAGGGCCTTTTTGTGTATTCCATCGGCGCGCTTTCAAAACGCACCAAGGTCAAGGTGCCAACGATCCGCTACTATGAGGATATGGGGCTGATGACGCAGGCCCAGCGCACAGCGGGGAACCAGCGGCGATACGACAAGGCTGGTCTGGAACGGCTGAGCTTTATCCGGCATGCCCGCGATCTGGGGTTCTCGATAGAGGCGATCCTGTCCCTGATCGAGCTACAAGAGCATCCCGACAGATCATGTGAGGCCGCCAATCAAATCGCATCCTTGCAACTTGCCCATGTGCGCGAAAAGATCAAACGGCTGAAGACACTGGAAAAAGAGCTTGCCCGGATTACCAAAGGCTGTAGCGGGGATGGCGCGCTGGAAAATTGCTATGTGCTTGCCTCTTTGGCCGACCACGGTCTTTGTGACAAGGACCACTGACGCGCCCGATGTTCGGACGGCCCCGCGCGTGCAGGGCCGTGCGCGGTTTTATTCAACCAGCCAGCTTTGATCAAACCAAGCCGAAACATCCCCCGGCCATTGCAACGGCGCGCCCTGCGCATCCTTCAAGACACCGCTGTCAAAAAGGAACCGCGCCATGGCGGCAAAACGATCCGCATCAATCTTTCCGACCGCCGTATCGCCATCGCGCAAATAGCCACCCGCGACAATACTTTCGAGAGAGGCGCCAACCAGGGCCGGATTCGGAAACTCGCCCGCCGCGATCAACAAATCCGCCGCCTGCTGCGGATGGTCGGCAGCCCATTCATACCCCTGCTGCGTTGCCTTCATAAAGGCGCTCACCATTTCGGAATCTTCTTGCAACACAGCGGCACGGGTGCCGATATAGCCGTTTTGCTGGTCAGGAATGCCATAATCAGCATAGGTGAAAAAGGATTGCTGACGCCCCAAAAGAACACCGTTCACCCCCTCCCAAGTCGCTACCTCAAGGGTGAAATCCACCCGGCCCGCCGCCAAGGCCTCATAGGCACCAGTGCCAAGCGTCACCGTGTCATAAGTCGGATCACCACCATCGTTACGGATCATCGTGCCGATCAGCGCATCCTCCCATGCGCTGCCAAAACCTGCGTAGGTCTTGCCAGACAGATCGGCAGGACGGGTAATCTCTTTATTGCTGCTATTATATACCAGCCGTCCGTTTTCATGTTGCATCGTGGCCCAAAGCGCCGTGATATCAGCCCCAGCACCGCGTGCGCTCATGAAACCAAGCGAGGTCATATAGGCGAAATCCGCAACGCCAGCGGCCAACAACGCGGTGGAACTGGTATCGGAATAGGGCAGTATCTCTACCTCCAGCCCAACTTTTTCATAAAGCCCTTGGTCACGCGCGGCGATCAGGCCGATATGGTTGGTGTTCAGCACCCAATCCAGGGCGATGGTTACCTTTTCACGGGCTTCAGCCGCGATTGGCAAGGTCAGGCAAACAGCAAGCAACAATGGCCGGAACATATAATCAATTCTCCAAAAGCAGGGTTTTCAACGTTGTGCGAATATCGGCCAGCGCGGCCTCGGTGCGGTGCGGGCGGGGGGTGGTGATGGGGATATTGGCAGCAAGGGGGCCCGGCCCGGCCGACATCACAAGGATACGATCGGCCATCTGCGTGGCCTCATGCAGGTCATGCGTAACCAATAGGACCCCGCGCGGTGTTGCCGCCAAACGGGTGCAAAGCCAATCCTGCATCCGCAGACGTGTCACCGCATCCAAGGCCGAGAACGGCTCATCCAACAGAACAAAGCGGCTGTCTTGTGCCATGGTTCGCAAAAACGCCGCGCGTTGTCGCATACCCCCCGAAATCTGTTCAGGGTAAAGGCCTTCACAACCAGAAAGGCCGAATGTATCAAAATGCGCCACAACCGCTCTATGTGCCGCCGCCGTGGTCATCCCGGCCATCTCAAGCCCCAGCGCGGCATTGCCCGCAATCGTGAGCCAGGGAAACAACGCGTCACTTTGCGGCTGATAAGCAATATCGGGATGCGGACAGCCGATCGGGACGCCGTCGATTGTGGCGCTTCCCTGCGCATCTACCTCGGCAGACAGAATGCCCGCCAACCACTTTACCACCGATGTTTTACCGCACCCCGACGGGCCGATCAGACAGGTAATCTCTCCTGTTTTCAGCGTGCAGGAAAACCCTGCAACCAGCACACGTCCGCCGACATCAAGTGTAAGCCTCTCAACGCACAGCATTGCGCCCCCCCCGATAACCATGCGCCGTCAGCCGTTCAATCAGCCGCAGCCCCGCCAGCAAAAGCAAGGTCAGCCCCGCAGAGACGACAACAGCCGCAAGAACCAGATCAGCGCGAAAGCTATTCTTGGCGGTCAGGATATAGATGCCCAAGCCCTGCCGTGCCCCGGCATATTCAGCAAAAATCGTAGCAACGATGGCATAGGTCGCCGAAATCTTGAGCCCCGCGAAAAAGGAGGCTCGCGCCATCGGCAAGGTTGCACGGCGAAATATCTGCCATTTGCCCGCCCGCATGGAATGCAACAGATCCAGATAGGCCTGCGGAACCTGACCGTAGCCTGAAAGCAGGCTGATAAGGACAGGAAAGAACGTAACGAGAATGACCAGCAGGACCTTGGGCAGCAAACCGAAACCGAACCAAAGGATCATAAGCGGTGCCAGCGCGACAAGCGGGATGGTCTGGCTGACGACAAGCAGCGGCATCAGTCCCCGTTGCAACCATGGACTAAAATGCAGCGCTACCGAGGCCACAAAAGCAAACATTACAGAGGTTGAAAAGCCAAGCGTCGCGACCTTGATCGTGCTCAGCGCATGGGGACCGATCTGGGCCCGCTCTGCAAACAGCGCACCCACAACATCAGTCGGCGCGGGCAAAAGCAACGGCAACACTGCGGCCAGCAGGCAATAGGTTTGCCACGCCAGCAAAAGCGCCGCTGCAAGCAGAATGGTCGGCAGAATTTGTCGCATAAAATGCATGACGCCTCCGAACGCGGTCCAGACTCGGCTGATTGGGAATTAACCGAGGCTGGGACTGTTGGCCGAGGCCGTCAGATCGATCGTGACATGACCTTCGGCAGGACCGAACCGCAAGAACGCTTGCCGCACAGTCTCAAACACCACGCCCGCATCACCACGAAGGCGCGTACAGAAGTTCTTGGATTTCAGGAACGTACCCGACTCTTTGAGGAAATCAATACAGCCATAGATTTCATCCATATGCCTGTCCTGCCCCAGCACATAAAGCGAGAACTGCACATCGATCGGGGCGGCCAGATCAGGGGCCGCGCGAACGGCCGCAAGCGCAAGCGCCTGGCGTTCCTTGAGGGGTTGGCCCTGCGCACGGGCCAGCGTGTCACAACGGCAGCTTGGATCGTCAGGCTCTCCGGGACAACCACGCGACAGGGTAACGTGCATCGTGACATGATCGGGCAAGCGCGCGGTCGCCGCAAACAAATCACGGACCGCATCGATCAGCGGATCAGGCGCACCGACCATCAAGGTCGACATATCGTCCGTCTCGATCCGAAGCTTGTCTTGATAGGGTGTAAGGGCTGCCAGCCCCGAAGTGATAACGCCAACGAAATCAGACGTCATCGGATAAAGTGACACTTGCGCGCCTATAAACATTTTCCCTCGCTCCGCCGGTATTATCCGGATCAGCTGTGAAGGGTTCACGCGGTATCGCGCATCTCAGCTCTGGTCAGAGCACCCCTGGTTATCTGCCCTTATCTATAGCCACGCCCGACGGCCCGTCAACCCGCATGACGGCACGGCCGTGGGAACGAAAACGCAAAGCCCGCCTGTTATCGACTATCGCCAGCCACGGCTTTCGCCGGTCAGGAAAGGTCTTGAAAACCTATTGAATTTAAAAGGTTTTTTTCGACGTCCTTGTTTTCATCAGCCCGACGTTCTACGAATTGGATATGACGCAGGCAGCGTCCCCCACCCATAAAGGTAGGTAAACTATGTCACATCATCCGAAATATCCCAACAGGCGTGGCTTCTTGAAGGCATCCGCCGCAGGCGTTGCATTGTCGGGGATTGCAAGCGCTGCGACTGCACAGGACGCGATGCCCCTGCCCGCTCTTGAAGACTATTCCCCTGCATACCTCAAGGCCGAGGAATGGGCGTTTGTCATGGCAGCAACAGCACGCCTGATCCCGTCAGAGGGCGATGGCCCCGGTGCCCTTGAGGCACGCGTTCCGGTGTTTATCGACCTTCAGCTTGCCGGCGATTACGGGACTGCGGATGACTGGTATATGGAAGGTCCGCATGACGCGAATGCAGATTTTCAACTTGGCTGGCAAAGCCCCTTGAGCCCTGCGCAGATCTACCGCGCGGCCATCCCTGCCTTTGACACATGGTGCACAGAAACCTATGGGGTGGCCTTTGTCCGGCTGGACGCTGCACAACAAGACGAGGCCCTGACCGCGCTACAGGCCGGTGACGTCGCGCTGGATGCCGAACTGCGGGACTTCTTTACGATCCTTCTTGCCAATACCAAAGAAGGCTATTTCGCCGACCCGATGTATGGCGGCAACCACCAGATGCAGGCCTGGTCCTACATCGGGTTTCCCGGCGCGCGCGCGGCCTACCGCGAATGGCCGGAACGTCACAACATCAAGTATCCACTTGGTCCGGTTTCCATTAACGGCGAGAGGGCATAACCATGGCACGTCAGGAAAAGAAAAAAGACGTCGTCATCGTCGGTCTTGGCTGGACGGGCTCCATCGCGGGGATCGAACTGGCGCGCGAAGGGCTCGACGTTCTGGCGCTGGAGCGCGGTCACGATCAGGCAACGGTTCCGGACTTCAAATACCCCAACCAGATTGACGAATTGAAATACGGCGTCCGGTTGAAGATGATGCAAAAGCCGTCGCAGCAAACGCTGACGGTACGGCGCAATGCCGGCGAAACCGCCCTGCCCTACCGCGCGCTTGGGTCCTTCTTGCCCGGCAATGGCGTTGGCGGCGCGGGCACCCACTGGAACGGCCTGAACTGGCGGCCACAGCCCGAAGAATTGCGCCTGCGGTCCTATGTTACCGAAAACTGGGGCGAAGAGATTATTCCCGAAGGGATGGACCTTGGTGATTATCCCGTCACCTACGATGAGCTGGAACCCTTCTTTACCTACTTCGAAAAGGTGGCAGGTATCGCGGGCAAGGCGGGTAACCTGAACGGGCAGATCCAAGAAGGCGGCAACCCATTTGAGGGCTGGCGGTCGGAAGACTATCCGATGCCTCCGCAAAAGACGACCTATGACAGCGCCAAGTTCCGCGAGGCCTGTCTTGCCGCCGGTTATCACCCGTTTCAAGCGCCTGCGGGTATCGCCTCCACGGCCTATGTGAACCCGTATGGGATGCAGATGGGGCCGTGTAACTATTGCGGCTTTTGTGAGCGCTTTGGCTGCTATCAATATTCCAAATCCTCACCGCAAACGACGATCCTTGACGCGCTAAAGATGATGCCGAATTTCGAATACCGCACGGAATCCGAAGTGTTGCGCGTCGAAATGGCCGCCGATGGCAAGACCGCAACCGGCGTCACTTATTGGGATGAAAAGGCACAGGAAGAGGTCTTTCAGCCCGCAGATATCGTGATCCTGTCGTCCTATCAGTTGAACAACGTCCACCTGATGATGCTTTCGGGCCTGGGAGAGATTTACAACCCGCTGACCGGCACTGGCACTTTGGGCAAGAACTATGCCTATCAGATGAACGGTGGCGTTTCGATGTTCTTCAAGGACGCGGAGTTTAACCCCTTTGTGGGCCACGGCGCGAACGGCGTTGCCATTGATGATTTCTCGGTGAACCAGAACGATTTTGGTGCGCTCGGGTTTATCGGCGGGTCCTATTGGCGTTCGGGTACCTTTAATGGCCAGCCGATCCGCAACATGCCTCTGCCCAGAGGCACGCCGTCATGGGGTGCGGGGTGGAAGAAAGGCGTCGGCGAGTGGTACGGCCACGCGATGTCGATCGGGTCGCACGGTTCCCATATGGCCTATAGGAACAACCATCTCGATCTTGACCCGACCTATACCGACCGTCACGGCCGTCCGATGATGCGCATGACGTTTGACTGGCAAGACAATGACCTGCGCATGAACGAATACATGAAGTCGCAAATGGAACCGCTTGCGGCCTCTATGAACCCCGACATCATGCAATCAGGATTCAAGGGCATTGGCGCACATTACGATGTGCGGCCCTATCAAACCACGCATAACACCGGCGGCCATTCCATGTCCGAGGCGCCACAAGACGGGGTGGTCAACAAGTACAGCCAGACATGGAAGGCGCATAATGTCTTTGCCATGGGCGCAGGCAACTTTGTGCAAAACACCCAATACAACCCCACGGGCCTGCTTGGCGGGCTGGCCTATCATACGGTCAACGCGATCAGGACCCAATATTTGTCCAACCCACGTCCACTGGTATAAGGAGAGCTGAAAATGAATACCTTTCTCCGTATCATTACCGGGCTGGTGCTGCTTGGCATCGCGGGCCTTTTGGCCTTTATCTTTGTGCCCCTGCAGCGCAGCCAACCGGCCCAGCAACTGGCCGCAGACTGGCAACCGGCCGAGGGTCAGGGTGAATATGTGATGCATGCCTCGGATTGCGTGGCCTGTCATACCGCCGAAGGTGGCGCTCCGCTTGCCGGTGGGCGCCCGATCAGCAGCCCCATGGGCACAATTTGGTCAACCAACATCACCCCTGATACCCAGACTGGGATTGGTGACTGGTCGCTGGATGATTTCCGGGGCGCAATGATCGACGGTATCGCCGCTGATGGCACGCATCTCTATCCTGCGATGCCCTACGAAAATTACCGTATTTTGTCAGAAGAGGATATCGCTGCCCTCTACCACCATCTGATAAACAATGTTGAACCAGTGAAAAACACCGTGCAGGAAACAGGCCTGCCCTTCCCCTTCAACTTGCGGTGGGGCATTCGGGCATGGAACTGGCTGGCGCTCCGCCACGGTCCCGGCTTTGCTGCTGCGGGCACATCCGAGTTGCAGGATCGTGGTCAATACCTGGTCGAAGGTCCGGGCCATTGTGCGGCGTGTCACAGCCCGCGCACCGACTTCATGACCCAAGACGGCGTGCAGGACGGGGATAAGAACTTCCTCAGCGGGGGTGTCATTGGTGGCTGGAACGCCCCACCCCTTACCGGCGATAACTCTGCCGTGGCAAATTGGAGCGTGGCAGAAACCGCCGACTACCTTGCCACAGGCCGTAACACACATGCCGGTGCAAATGGCGAAATGGGCCTCGTGGTGCAACATTCGCTGCAATACCTGACGGATGAGGATAATATCGCCATCGCCTCCTATCTGAAGGGTGAAGACGGCGAGGTGATCGAATCTGCCGAGTTCAAAAGCATGCCCGACGCGCCTGCAAACAAAGCGGGCGAGGCAACTGCGCAAATGCTTACCCAAGCATCGCCGGACATGGATCTGGGACCGCGTCTGTACCTCGATAACTGCTCCGGCTGTCACTTTGTGACCGGGCAAGGCGCGCCAGAAATCTTTCCGCCACTTGCGGGGAATCCGCTTGTCACAGGGTCAGAGGTCAAACCCCTGATCTCGATCATCCTGAATGGGGCGGATATTCCCTCTACGCGAAAACGACCCGCACATCTGGTTATGCAAGGTTACGCGGATCGTCTGGATGACGCTGAGGTGGCCGAGCTTGCCAGTTTCATCCGGTCCGCCTGGGGCAATAACGCATCGTCGGTATCACAAAGTGATGTGGCAGGTATTCGGGGGCAGTAGGGATGACAGGATTAACGGCCAGCAACAGCCCAGCTCTTTCAAATAGTAAGAGCTGGGTTACCCGTTTCCTAAAGGTTGGAGCCCACATTCCAAACACGGGTTTACCTCAGATAAAGTTAAAACTCCGCAACCGCCTCTTTCCATCAATGCGCAACATTCGGACGCCCGAGGAAATTCACGGCAGAGCCGAAAAATTATATAGACTCAAGGTAGGTTAAGATCTCCGAAGATGTGACCACATCGCCGTATTTTTGCTGAATGTCGTACAATGCGGCATCGTGTGGGGGCTGCGCACGGTCCGCGCAGGCATCGCTTGCCACCAAAACGTTAAAGCCACTTTGCACCCCATCAACCGCCGAAGCGCGGATACAGCCTGATGTTGTCGCCCCGGTCAAGACAATGGTGTCCACACCAGCCCCGACAAGATGAGCTGCAAGGTTCGTCCCGAAAAAGCCCGACGCGCCTTTTTTGACGATAACCACATCCCCCGGCTGCCGGTCCAGCCTGTCATCGATTTCGACATGGCGGCTACCATCAACAAGCGCTTTCATTCCTGCCGCTTTCTTTAGCCAGGCAAGTGTGTCCAGCTCTCTTTCATTGAAGGAGATAACCGTGAAAATCACCGGAACAGACTTTTTGCGAGCGGCGGCGATAAGCGTATTGGTGACCGCAATCTGCGCATCGGCATCAGATGCCGTGGGGTATGAAAGATCGGTGAAACCATAACTGAAATCAATGACGATCAGCGCGGGGTTCGGACCCCGGGGGACTTGCCCCCCGAAACCCGCATTTTTGTAGGTTTGATCCTGACTCATATCACTATCCTCTTTGCGGTGCGGTTAACCGCGATCCATCTGCATTTCCTTCACGACAATACCCCCGTCGATCACGATGGGTTCATCATCAAGGAACAGCGAGCAGTTCCGCATCGGGATATCCAAATGGCAGTCGGTATCATTGGGTCCACCAAGCTCATTGTTGGGGCCTGTTGAAAACATGACGTTTCCGTAAAAGCTCCGCGGTTCCATACCCATGCCGCCGGGGAATTCACCCGGTGTCATCCGGTGCCATTTCGCGTCCGGGTTCATGCCCCAGCCGACGTGGCTCATGCCTTTGCCGCGCTCATCATTGAAGCTGTCCATATAGGATTTGACCAGTTCGCAATCGAGGCCGCCGCGCATATCGGTGATAAAGCCCTTTTTGATCGTGTAAATGATCGGGTCGCGAACATACATATTCTGCGGCAACAAAACATCGCCAGGTGCCACAACAATCTGGCCGTCAACGCCATCATCGTCACCCCCCGTAAAGACAAAACCCGATGGCCAGTGATCCCAGCGGCCCGGCTGATCCGTGCAGGCATATTCGGCAACCGTAGGATAGGTATTCAGCTTATAGGTAACATCGGTGCCATGCGGCGACGTGATACGCATTACTTTGGCCTTGGACAAAAGCTCGGCGCCGATCTCGACCTTCTCGCGCAGTTCCTGTGAAGGAAGCATCCGCGCAAGCAGTTCAGGCGGCTCCACCGCGGTCAGGATACGCGTTCCAGCCTCCTGAATGGCGAACTGCTCGGGTGAAAACAGCAAGAATACACAGTCAATTAGCATATCGCAGGCTTTGAGCGCCTCAACAGCGTCAGGTATGGCGGCAAGGCCGGTCACGCCGACATTCCACCCACCGGCCGCCGAAGGCGCGGGCAAGCGCATGTGATACATATTCGCACCCAATCGCGCACCGGCGGCCATAAAGGCATCTGCATAGTCAAGGCGCTCATTGCCTTGTGTCAGTACAACAAGCTTTTCGCCCTCATGTACGCCCGACATTTTAAGCTGATGCAGGCAGATCTGCGTGAAACTCTCGTGGTCCATTTTGTAACTCCCTCTTCTTTAAGCGCGCGCGTCAAAATCCATAACAGCGTCCAGAAAACCCTCGAGGTTATCCCAAGGGATCATATGTCCCGCGTTCGGGACGGTTTTCACATCGAGATGTGGTGCCAACGCCTTGAGTTCTGCGATGTCATCCTCGCCGATCACCGGCGCATCGCCCGCCTTCAGCAGTCGCATCGGCAGTTTGAGGTGCAACAGGTCGGCATGTATGTCATCGGTATGAAAACCATCAAACGCCGTTTTGATTGCATCAAGCTGACAGCTGTGCAGCCATTCAGCCCGTAAAGCGACCTGATTGTCGGTCCATGTGGGGCAAAATGCCCGCATATCCTTGGCAGAACAGCCTTTGGTCGCGGCAATAATCGAATCTTCGTACCATGACCATTTAGCGGGATATTCACGCCGCCCCGGCCCACTCACAGGTGGGTCTACAAGTATCAGGCCTGACATTGCCGCACCGTCTTTGCGCGCGGCGCGAATGGCATTCCTTGCCCCCATCGAGTGGCCAAGAATGACCGGCTTATCCAGACCTGCGGCATCAATCACACCAAGCGCGTCATCTGCCATAGCATCCAAAGAATAATCGAGATCGCCAGCCTGACTAAGGCCGCGACCGCGCACATCTAGAACATGGACATCAAACTTTTCGGCCAAGTGTTCCGCGATGAAGCCCCAGGTGATCGCAGGCGAGGTTATACCGGGGATAAGAAGCATCTGGGGCCCCTCCCCCGCATAGTGGAGCAAATGCTGCCGAATGCCATTTGCATGCAGATTGTAACCGCGAGACATAGGGACCTCCTTCAGTATTTGCCTGATAAAAGCGCGCCACCGCCGGGCACCAATGTGTCGAGATCAAGTGCTTTCAGCATCGCCCATGTTGTTGCGATGGCTGCGGTCACGACGGGTTTGCCCGTCACCGCCTCGGCGGCAGGGACCGCACGCAAAGACGGCATTTGCACACAGGCAGACAACACCACGGCATCAACATCGCTGGTGTCCATCTCGGCAACAATTCCCGGCAGGTTCATCGGATCATGCGCTGCAACTGCAAGGTTGTCGCTGATCTCAAGCGCCTTCCAGACCGTGACCTCAATCCCTTCGGCACGGATGTAATTCACCACCATCTCTGTCAGCGGCTTCATATAGGGGGCGACCAGCGCAATTTTCTTGGCGCCCATTGCCCGAAGCCCATCAACCAGCGCACCCGCCGATGTAATGACGGGTGCCTCGGCGTCATTATCCTTTGTCACCTGACCAAGCCGTTGCGCTGATGTGCAGTGATAACCCTCGCCCATCGACATGATTGCAACAAGACACGCATAACCAAGCACGTCGACCCGCGCATCGCTTAATTCAAGCGCGCACCGATCGCTATCGGCATCCATGGCTTTCAGCTCTTCTGCGGTCACTTTTTTCATCCGCATCCGCGATGAATGATAAGTGAATTTTTCTGGATGAACCTGCCCGCGTGCAGTCAAAAGGGCAGGTATCTCTGTTTCCATCGTTACATTTGAACTGGGCACAATCTGGCCCACGCGAAAGGTCTTCATGCTGATTCTCCGTTGCTGCTGTCCCCATGATTAATTAAACGATTGATTAATTACAAGCGGAACTTTCCCCCGACCTCCCCGTTCTGTTGCAAAGCTCGAAAATGCCTGGCTGCCCGCCAGATGCAGCGCCCGCACTTGCGCCGCTACCGCTGCATCTGGCGGGCCACCTCACATGGCCACATTCACCCTATCTCAAAGCTGGCCCAAGAGTTTCCACCAGAGAAAATCAAGCGGCAGCAAAACCAGCAAAGTGACCACAAACAATGACAGCGTGATCTTTAACAGGGGCCGCGTGCTTTCGCCTGCAAGGCCCATCGCGACGATCAATGGGCCGACCTGATACGGGAACAAAATGGTCGAAAACCCGATAACCTGTGTCATCAAAACCGTGTTTACGGAAAAACCGGTGGTCTGGGCCAATTCCGCCGCGAGCGGTGTCAACACGGCAGGCATGCCCGGTGCTGTCGTGAACACCGATGTGCCTATGCCCAGCAAGGACAGAGAAATGAAGTTGAGGAAGTCGTTGCCCACTTCAAAAGGCAAAGCTGCCAATACCATATGCGCAATTATGTCGCCCAAGCCGCTGGCGTTAACGACTGTTCCAAGCGTCAGGGCCCCCGCGACAAACAGGATCATTGAAAAGTCGACCGAGGATTTGAAAACGGGTGGTGGAACAAAACCAAGCTTAGGTATCATCAGCACCAACGACGCCGCCAGCCCGATCCATGCGGCATTGATCCCATGGATTTGATCAGTCGACCAAAATCCCAAAGTCACCAGCAAGATAACCAACAGCGCCCATTGGCGGCGGCTGGACCCACTGGCCGAAACGGGCGTGGCGACAGAAGCTGAGACTCGGGCGGGAAAGAAATACAGTACAAGACCAACGATGAACGCCGACTTCAGCAGACCCAAAACCGGATAGTGCAGCAGCAAATAGTCAGCATAGCTGAATTGCACGCCCAATGATTGCTCGGCCACGCCCGACAAGATGATGTTCGGGATGTTTGAGGGTAGAATGGCAAAACTTGGCATATTCGTCCCGATCGCAATGATCACAGCAACGCCGGTGCGCCCCAGCGACCCCCTCTGCAATCCCAGCAAATCCGCAAGCGCCATACCGACCGGCACAAGCACCGCCGCACGCCCCAGCGATGACGGCATCACAAATCCCAGTGCCATCCCCAAAACCATCAGCCCCGCAATCAAGGCGGCGTAACTCTTGGAAAGATGCGGACGCGCCAAAGTTCCCAGACGCGCGCCCAGCCCTGAATGGGTGATCGCCGCGCCTATAACAAACCCCGCCACGACCAACCAAATCGCAGAGGATGAAAAGCTTGAGAAAACCTCCTGCGGGCCGGATAATCCCGTCAGGATCAGCGCGACAAACAGAAAGGTTGACGCCACATAACCCGGAACAAGACCAGTACCCCAAAGCGCCAATGTAATCAGCACGATGCCAAAGGTCAGGCCTTGATCGGCTGACATCCCAACCGGAAGCGCGAGCGCCGCCCATGTGGCCAACACAAGCGCCAGCGCAAAGATGGTTTCTTTCATGAAGGTCATAGAAGGGACTCCGTTTAATTGCTCTATGGGCTACCAAAGGTCGACGGCTTGCAATAGAACGACATAATGCCAATTCATGTCGCTTTTCCGCCAAACGGGCTGTTACCTGTCGTCGCGTGGTCCGGCCCTTTGCCCAAGGACACTCAACTGCCCGCACACAGCGGTCAGGCAATGGTGCTGTTTTGCTTTGACGGATTGATGCGGGTCGAGGTGGATGAGGATCGCTGGTTTATCCCCGACCGCTACGGCATCTGGATACCTGCAGGCACTGTGCCGCGGGTCAAAACATCTGACGATATTGAGTTTCAGGCGTTTCAGTTGCACCCCAAGTTCGACGCGCGCATTGCCATGCCACAGCAGCCGACCGTATTGCGCGCCACGCCTTTGATCCGCGGTATCGCCCGCCGGCTTACACAACCCGCCCCTTTGACCGTCGCACAGCAACGCCGACTAGGCTGGGTCGCATTGGACGAAATTGCGCGATTGGAAAGGCCGAACCTCCACTTACCTGGCAGCGATGATGCACGCGTATCTGCTGTGATGGCGCATGTGATGGCCGACCCGCGCAGGGCTGCCAGTCTAAGCCAGCTCGCACGGACCATCGGCTCTAGCGAGCGCACCCTCAGTCGGCTTTTCCTGACTGAAACCGGAATGACATGGCGGGACTGGCGCGACAGGTTGCGCTTCGTCCTCTCCTTGGAGGGGTTGCAAGCGGGTAAAGGCAGCACGGATATTGCCGTGTCTTTGGGCTACTCCAGCCCATCGGCGTTTGTCGCGGCCTTCCGCAGACAAAGCGGGATGACGCCAACTGAATGGCGCCATCAACGCTAGGCTCGGCGGCCATTGATTTCACTATCCGCCGTGTTTTGGAACGCCCCACCGAAGCGGTCAAGCAACTGGGACATGGATACTGCTTGACGGCCTGCGCCCCATTGGTTGCGCCGTTTTCGGTCCAACCATTAGGCGTACGCATATAGAAGGGCTAGCCGAAGGCATCATCCACTTCTGGCGCGGCAAAACCGGTACAGAGAAACTTGATAAGATTGTTCATCATTTCAGTCTTGCTGATTACGTCCACGCGCGTTTCTGTCAGATCACTGATGCGGCCCAGGTCGTTCAGCATGAACAGATATGTTCCGATCATAAACGCTAACCGAAGACCAACTGTGCGTTCCGACAGATGTGGCAGACTGTCGTTTAGCGCTCTGAGATAGCGCTTTGTCGATCGGTCATACACCTCTCGCCGCAGCCGGATCGCATGTTCGTCAGGCTCTGCGTGCATCCGCGCCTGCAATTTCACGAATGCTGCACCCCGCGGGCCACTGTGCTTCATTTCCCATTGCGGCCTTAGATAGGCAGTCACGAGGCACTCAACCGTTGGAGGCGTTGATTTAGTCAGCAATTCATCCAGCAATTTTTCCCGCTGACTTGTGATTTCGCGACCCAAGCTCAGGAATACCTGATCAAAGAGCTGCTGTTTTGAATGAAAATAATAGTTGATAAGCGCCTGATTGACACCTGATAGTGCTGCGATCTCTCGAATGCGGGCGCCCGCAAAACCCTTTTCGGCGAAGGTGATGCCGGCACTGTCAAGGATCGCCGCTCGCAAGTCCTTGTCTTGTGCGGGTCGCCCGGGCCC
Source organism: Pseudorhodobacter aquimaris (assembly GCF_001202025.1). Classification (GTDB taxonomy): domain Bacteria; phylum Pseudomonadota; class Alphaproteobacteria; order Rhodobacterales; family Rhodobacteraceae; genus Pseudorhodobacter; species Pseudorhodobacter aquimaris. Next base: position 91,853 of record NZ_LGHS01000046.1, on the reverse strand, counting down.
TCGCTTGTCGGCAGTGGCAACCGCATCCCCTTTTCTCGACCGCCTCGCTGTGTTGGCACCGCTGCTTTTATCTGAAGACGTCGATTGTTTTGTCATAGGCGGCGCCTTGGCAAAGTTACGTTATGAGTATCCACATCAATCTAGGGTCGAGGACCATACATGCCAGCGGTTCCGAAGGAGATCGTCGTTTCCAAAAGATCGTACATCGGGGTTTCTTCTCCTTCAACCAACAGTTCGCCAAGGCGGCTCGTTCCGGAAAATGCGTAAAGATAGGCACCCACCAGCAATGTGACCCTTTGATAAACTTTACGCAGGGGCGCGTCGGGCAGCAATTCTGCAAAAGCATTGGCATAGGCATGGGTTGATTCGTTGTGAACCATACGGCGCAATTCAAATGACAGTTCGGCAGGTTCCATGTGCAATCGCGCGTGCAGACGCAAAAACGCGCGCCCCTGCGCATCAGACCACAAAGCTGCCGCCGGCTCGATGAATGCCGCCACCAGATCGCGCACATCATACCCGCCGCGCGCCTTTAGCGTGGCAAGGCGTTCCATCCTCTCGGCGGAAATGGCATAGCCGCGGCGTGTAACGACTTCTCTGAAAAGATTATCCTTGTTTTTAAAGTAGTAAGCCACCATCGCAGGATTGACATCCAGCTGCTCTGCTACCTGACGCAAGGTGGTACCGGCGTATCCCCGCTCTGCAAATAAGACTTCGGCGGCATCAAGAATGCCTTCGGACAAGTTTGTCTGACCTTCCGGCCGACCGGGGCGGCGCGCTTCAAGCGCCTTTTTGTTAGCTGAACGGGACATAATGATACCCACTAATCCTCATAATAACCATGGCTTGCCAAGCCGGTGTTTTCAATAATCACGCAGATAAAGTCGCGTGACGCGTCGGTCACCGATCTTTCTCTAGACTGTTTTGCCTAGCTGTCGAGCCCTTGAAGAAATATTAATTATACACTTGATTAATTGTCTCGCTCGATAAAGTGATTCCTAACAAAAGAAACAACACAACAGGATGGACCCATGAAGAAGACTTCAAAACGTAGTTTATTTGCCGCTGGATTGGTGGCGGTCGCACTGCCAGTCGCCGCCGAAGACACATCTGTGACCCTTCAGGCAGTCGCAGGAAGCATCGGCGGCGTGCCAATGATGATTATCGAAGGTGAGAACCTTGACGAAAAATATGGATTTGAGGGGACGTTCGAATACCTCTCCAGCGACGGCCTTTTTCAGAATTTTCTAATCGGAAATTCCGATGTGTCGATGGATAACGACATGCTCGGCGTTGCCATTGCCCGCGAAGAAGGGTTCGAGGTTTCTGCAATCTACCCTGTAGGCAACCTTTATCTTGGCATCGTTGTTCCCGGAACATCAGACGCCCAGACCCCTGAGGATTTGCGCGGCAAGCGTGTCGGACATTTCGGCGCGGATTCCGGCACCACCTCCTTCATTCGCTTGATCGTCCAAGAGATGTATGGCTTCGATGTTCTGGAAGAATACGACATGTCCCAAGTTGGTCCGGCGGCATTGGTCCAATTGCTGGCACAGGGCGAAGTTGACGCGATCTTCAATTTTGAGTCCTTCATCTCCGAGGCGATGGTCGCAACCGACGGTCGTTACCTGTTGCAGGCCTATGCGGATTATTCCAAATTCACCGGCGGCTTTGCGCCTTGGATCACCAATATCGTGATGCATGACGACTGGATGCAGGACAATCCGGCAACGGCCTATGCCGTCCGCGATGCCTATGATGAGGCAATTGCCCTTCTGGAAGAAAGCAACTACGAAATTCTTCGCAAGCCATATATCGTTGAAAAGCTAGGAATTACCAGTGAAGCGGTCCTCGATCAGATCATAGAGAATGGCAATACCTATGGCTACTTCGGCAACGATTGGTCCGAAGACAAACGCGACGCTGCGCAGGCATTCCTTGAGAAGCTCGCAAAAGAGGGGTCGGTCATTCAGAACGTGCCCGAAGGCATCATGGTCACCCTCGAAGATGCAATCGGCCCGCGGCCCTAAGCCAAAAAAGGAGGGCAGCCATGTCCCGGATAGAAAGATTAACCTGGGCTTCAGCGGCCCTCCTTCTCCTCATCCCGCTATGGTATTTTGCAGCCGACCGCGCAACTTTTATCGAACGCCCCGATGATGTTTTGCGCGCTCTGCCCCACTTTTTGGCCCAAGGAGATACCTGGACCAATATTGGAATTACTTTGCTGCGGGTGGTTATCGGACTTGCCATAGGGATCGTCGCGGGCGTTATCGCCGCCTTCGTCATGTCCAGATCGAAGTTCATGGGTTACGTTCTGACGTATTACGTCATCGCAGCCCTTCGAACGCCAAGCGCGATTGCTGCGATCCTTGGTCTGGCAATTTTCAAAGGCTCCGAAGCGGGCTACATCCTTGTGGTTGCGTTCATCACGTTCCCCTACATGGCGATCGGCATGCGGGATGGGCTTAACAGTGCGGATCACGAACTGGATGAGATGGCCCAGATCTATCATCTGAATCTGTTCGCACAGGTGCGCAATATCTGGCTCCCTTTGTGGCACCCTATATTTTCTCGGCCCTGCGCAACGCCCATGCCCTGTCGTGGAAAGTGATTGTCGTCGCCGAAATTTTTGGCGCTGCGCGATCAGGGTTCGGTGCACGGTTCGAACACGCTTGGGAATACATGATTATGATCGAAGTCCACCTCTGGCTGCTCGTTTTCATGCTCATCGTTCTCATCGCTGAATACGGCCTTATCCGTAATCTGGAAAAGTTTACCTTCCGCTGGCGCTAAGCGGCCTCACTGTTTGAATAAGGTACAATACAATGACTTCAGAAGTAAAAAACTCGGTGCTGAAGGTTGAAGACCTCGGTGTTTCATACGGTACATATGAAGCGGTTTCCAAGCTGGATTTTGACATCCAGCGCGGCGAATTTGTCGCGATCCTCGGGCCATCCGGCTGTGGTAAATCCTCAATGCTGAATGTGATTTCCGGCCTGAGGGCGCCTACGCGTGGGCGGGTCTATGTCGAAGGCGAGGAATTGTTCACCCCTCAGTCAAAGGCGCCGCGTCTTGGCTATGTGTTCCAGTCGCACCGCTTGTTGCCATGGCGGACCGTGCGCCAGAACCTTGAAATAGCGTTGGCCCCTTCCGGGGTGCCCCGCGCCGAGTGGGATGCAAAAATTGACGAAATTCTGAGCATCCTGCACATTGACCAATTCAAGGATTCTTGGCCGATGCGATTGTCGGGCGGCCAGCGTCAGCGTGTTTCCATTGCGCGCGCGCTTGTGGTCGATCCGTCGTATATCCTTATGGATGAGCCGCTGTCGACGCTCGATGAGGTAACTGCGCGCTCTCTTCGGCAAGAGCTGACCGGCATTTGCCAACGCACTGGCGTTACGGTTGTTTTTGTAACCCATTCGATCCGCGAAGCGGTCTATCTGGCTGATCGTATCCTGATCCTGTCACGCGGCCCCGGACGTGTCCATGAAAACTATAAGGTTCCGCTTGAGCGGCCCCGCGACTATGATGACCCGCGTATTTCTGAGATTGAGGGAGATATCATCGCGCGCGTTCAGACACCTTGGGGTCTTGCCAAAAGCGAGGGCCGGGACGTTGCATAATTCGGATATCTCACCGCAACTGAACGGCGTGACTGTTGGTCCGCTCGCCCGATTCACAGGCTCACTGAGGCTTAGGGCTGCCGTGATTGCCTTGGGGACCATGCTTGTCCTTTGGTATATCATGTCAATTTACTTTCGGCCTTGGGTGCCCAGCATTGATGCTACGGCAATTGCCATGGTTGACAAGCTTGGCTCAGGCCAGTTCTGGGACAGTTTCTTTATCACGCTTGGTCGCATCTTGATGGCCTTCATCTGTGCAACATTTGTCGGTACGGCACTGGGGCTGACAATCGGGCTGAGCGAACGTGCCGAAGCCTTCTTTCAACCGCTTCTTGCGCTTGCATTGGCTGTGCCCGATCCGGTCTATATTATCTTTGCCATCCTGGCGCTTGGCACCGGAGAGGCCGCTGGCTTTGTCGCACTGACGGTCGCTGTGACGCCTTTTGTCACAAACATCGTGCGCTCGAATATCCACGCCCGTGACAAGTCACTTGATGAAATGGCCCAGATTTACCACCTGCCACGCAATGTGCGTTTAACGACTGTTCTTGCACCCCAAATGGTGCCTGCCCTCTTGACGGCAATCCGCTTTTCCTTCGCTCTTTCGTGGAAACTGGTCGTTGTTGTGGAGGCTATTGGCCAGCCAAACGGTATCGGCGCCGACATTTTCCACAGCTTCCGATTGCTTCGGATGCGGGAAGTGGCGGCCATCGCAATCATCTTCATCATTGCCATGCAGCTTCTGGAGTTGGGCGTTTTGGGAAGACTGGAAAAGCGACTGACCCGCTGGCGCGACTGACAGCTGGCTCTGACAAAAAATCAAGGAGACTAACATGAAAATCGCAATCATCGGCGGTGGCATTGGTGGCACCGCGACTGCTCACGCCCTTCTCCAAAAGGGATTTGACGTAACAATCTTTGAAAAGGCGCCTGCCTTTGGTGAAGTGGGCGCCGGCGTTCAGATCACACCCAACGCGGTCAAAGCGCTGAAAGGACTGGGCCTGGCGGAAAAATTGTTCGACAGCGCGTTTTACCCGCAGGCGGTAACGGGTCGGCACTGGAAAACGGGGCGTGAAAACTTCCGCATTGATCTTGGCGATGAGTTTCGCGCCCATTATGATGCGCCGTTCATTCACGTGCATCGTGCCGACCTTCTGGATGTTTTTGTGAATGCGTTGCCCAAAGGCGTGTGCAAATTCAACATGGCGTGCACAGGGGTGGAGCAAACCGAAAACGGTGCCCGCGCAACATTCGAAGACGGAAGCCACTTTGACGCTGATCTTGTGATTGGTGCCGATGGCGTCCGGTCGGTCGTGCGCAAAGCTATTTTTGGTGACGACAATCTGCGTTGGACGGGTCATCAATGCTATCGTGCGCTGGTGCCGACGGGGGGTGTTGTTGATCATGTCGCCCCTGAAAGCGCCTTTTGGATGGGGCCCAAAGCCCATGTCGTTACTTATTACGTCAAAGGCGGCGATGCGGTGAACATTGTGGCAGTGACTGAGGCCCCCGAATGGGTCGATGAAAGCTGGAGCACCCGCGCATCGGTAGACGCCATGCTGAGCGATTTCCAAGATTGGCACCCCGATCTGCAAAAGCTGTTTTCCGGCGTCGGAGAGGTGTTCAATTGGGGTCTGTTCGATCACGATCCGATGGAAACCTGGTCAAAGGGTGCGGTCACCCTTTTGGGCGACGCCTGTCATCCGATGCTGCCTTTCTTGTCGCAAGGTGCGGCCATGGCGATTGAGGACGCCTATGTGCTGGCCAAAGCGCTGGAACAAAGCCCTGACGATCTGGCTGTGGCGCTTGGCGCCTATGAGGGTGAAAGATTGCCACGCACTGCCCGCGTCCAACTGGAGGCCCGTGAGCGGGGCCGCACCTATCACCTTCCGTCAGAAGAAGAGATGGCAATTCGTGACGCAGAATATGCCCGGCGCGCCAAAGAAGACCCGCGCACCACAGGCATCAACACCGATTGGGTTTACGACTACGACCCTCGCAAGTTCTCTGTACGCGCCGTTGAGAACGCGCAATAATTCAACTTGTAAACACTTCCGGCCTTCACTCTGGGGTTGGGCTTTTTGATCAGGGTGGCGTGCGCATTGCGCCGCCCTTTTTTGCAACTGCATTGGCGGTTGCAGTCTTTGACCCGCTCGCTGCGGCAATGATGTGCGCGCAGGTTGGCAATGGATAGGTTGCGCGCACCCTATTTACAGATGACGCATCTATTGTATTCAGTGTCGGCAGTTTCGTAAATGGCGGCCCGGGCTCCTTGTTGCTCTGGTCGCAGAGTTTTCAGGGCCTTGGTGAGATAATGGCGTAAGGGCCGGCGTTGTAAGGGAGAAAGCGATGTTCTATCTGACGAAAGAGGGCTCTGGCCTGCCGCGTGATCCATTCGCCGCGCTTGTGTCGCCGCGCCCGATCGCTTGGATTTCAACGCGTGGCGCGAATGGCGCGACGAACCTCGCACCCTATTCGTTTTTCAACGCCGTCGCCTATACCCCACCGCAAGTCATTGTCTCATCCATCGGTGGCAAACCGGACCGGGCCAAGGGCAAGGACAGCTATAGCCACATACTGGAAACTGGCGTGTTCAGCATTAACATCGCGGGATTTGCGGATCGCGAGGCACTCAATGCCTCATCGGCGGGCTATCCTGCGGATCAAAGCGAATTCAACGCTTTGGGGCTAACGATCGCTGAATGCGAAACTATCGACTGTCCCCGCCTCAAGGACGCCCCGGCGGTATTGGAATGCCGCCTGACGCAGGCGATTGATCTTGAGGGACAGGGGAATTTGATGATCCTTGCCCGCGTCGAGGCGATCCATCTGCGCGATGACTGCCTGACCGAAGAAGGCCGTTTTGATGTGTTGCGCTACAAACCGCTGACACGGCTTGGCTATCAGGACTACGCAGTGATCGACACCTTGTTTCAGATGCGGCGGCCGTAGCACTGATATGCCAACCCTTCATTCGCCGAGGTTGTTACCACGCTTGCGCGCAAGCATCCTGGCAAGCCATGATTTAGGTGGTGGAGCTTTCCGGATGGCCAAACGGACGACGGCTATCACGCCGGAGGCGTACATTCGCACGACGCGCCTGAAATTAGCAATCGCCTTATATCGCACTGTCTCATTTTTGAGGTTCGACCCAAGGTTTGTCGCTTACCGGTCGACGTCTGCTTTGGTACAAGCCCGCGACCCAGGCTGCAAATTCTCGGCCGTTAGAAAATTTTTCTATCGGCGGCGCAAAGGCCGGAATGGTCGTGGCATACATAGGCCCAACCCTGGGGGTCGTCATGATCCGTTATGTTGCGTCATCTGTTTTTGCCCGGCCTTTGATCTCTGATCCAGCGCGCCAATCCTGTCGTCAAAAAGAGCGATCCGACCAATGTATGCGCGGCAAAGGCTCAGTATTTGCGCGGGTAGGCCAGCCGCGGCTTCATCAAAGCTGGTTATCATACGTCCAAACTGAACCATCCCTTGCATGACGACGACACCGTATTTTGCTAGGCTCTTCGGAAAACAAGCCCGAAGCCGCGCCATCTGTTCCTCGTTCAGCCAGTAAAGATTGCTTATCAAACCCCCTCAATTTGAGAGTTCGAATAATACAGACCAGATAACCGCAAATAAATTAAGGGGTTCTGAGCCTGCCTTTTTCGTAAACCGAATGCCCTTCTTCATATCCGTCTTTCCTTGGCTCCAAAATTTACCAAGTAAACCGTCTACAAACCTAGCGGCGCCTCAGTCATCCGGCAACGGCCAAGGCCCGACGTAGTAACGCGTTAATACCCGTTCCGGTTTCCAATGCGCTATCAAGAGCGACTGGCAGTTGCTTATAGCAGGAGAAACCGATGGCCAAGGCAATTCACTCAATGATCCGCGTTCTTGAAGAGAAGCGCTCAGTCGAATTTTACGAAACAGCACTCGGGCTGACGGTCGCGGAACGGCTGGATTTTGACACGTTTACGTTAGTCTATCTTTCAAACTCCGAGACCGGTTTTGAACTGGAACTCACCATAAACAAAGACCGCACGGAGCCCTACGATCTGGGCGATGGTTACGGGCATCTGGCGGTTACCGTCGAGGATCTGAACGCAGAACATGCGCGGTTTACAGCGGCCGGCCTGGCGCCGCGCAAGATCGTGGATTTCAATAAAGATGGGGGGCTACTGGCCCGGTTCTTCTTTGTGAAGGATCCGGACGGATATGAGATAGAAGTTATGCAAAGGCATGGCCGCTATAAATAAAGCTATAAATAAAGACGACTTAGGGAGGACGAAAATGACACAAACATTGAAGACGATGACACGGCGGCAATTGTTGTCGCGAAGCGTTGCGGCAAGTGCCGCGATCGTTGTCGGACCCGGCTTTATTGCGGGGCACGACGCGGCATGGGCACAAACCATGGATGCACTGAAACCTGAAACAATGGCCACATAGGTCCAGATGGCGCGCGATATCTATCCGCACGATCAGGTCGCAGACCAGTTTTATGCGATTGCGGTCAAACGTTATGATGTGCCCGAGGCGGTGGATGAAACCGAGGCCGGCATTCTGGCGCTGGATGAGGCAGCGCGCGCTGCTGGCTTCGACAGTTACATCAAAACCGGTTGAGAAAAAGACCGCGTGGCGATCTTGACCAGTATGGAGGACACGGTCTTTTTTCAAAAGGTGCGCGGCGGTTTGGTGACGGGGCTTTATAACCAAAAAGAAATCTGGCCGATCTTTGGCTATGAGGGCGAGAGCTTTAGTCAGGGCGGCTATATCAATCGCGGTTTCAACGACATCAATTGGATATAAGGGAGGGACGGCACCATGACGGCACCTTTTAACCTCACCGACGACAGTGTGGTCGTTATCATCGGAACCGGCGCAGGCGGCGGCGTTCTGGCCAATGAACTGGCCCAGAAAGGCGTCAGCGTTGTAGCCCTGGAAGCAGGCGGGCGGTACCTACCTGACGATTATATCAATGATGAATGGGACAGTTTCGGGCAGCTAGCATGGCTGGACGGAAGAACCACATCGGGCGACTGGCGCGTGGCCAATGATTTTTCGGGCTTGCCTGCGTGGATCGTCAAGGCGGTCGGCGGCACAACGACCCATTGGGCGGGCGCGTCGCTGCGGTTTCAGGATCATGAATGGAAGGCCAAAACGAACTATGGCGAGGTCAAGGGTGCGAACCTTTTGGACTAGCCAATCGATGGGACCGAAATGGCCCCCTATTATGACAAGGCCGAGAAAAAGTTGAACGTCACCCGCACCAACGGCAATGCGGGCCTGCCGGGAAGCAATAACTACAAGGTTTTTGAGGCAGGCGCCAAAGCGCTTGGGTATAAGGATGTCCATACCGGGCGCATGGCAATCAATTCAGCCGAGACCAAGGATCGTATGGCGTGCCAGCAAACCGGCTTTTGTTTCCAAGGCTGTAAATGGGGGGCCAAATGGTCTTCCGCCTATACGGATATTCCGGCGGGCGAAGCGACGGGCAACCTTGAGGTTCGCGAAAAAGCGCATGTTCTACGGATTGAACATGACAAGACCGGCAAGGTCACCGGCGTTGTCTATATGGATGCCAACGGCAAAGAACAGATGCAAAAGGCACGGGTGGTTTGTGTCGCGGGGAACTCTATCGAGAGCCCGCGCTTGCTGTTGAACTCTGCATCCTCGATGTAGCCTGACGGTATGGCCAATTCATCCGGTCAGGTCGGTCGCAATTATATGCGTCACCTGACAGGATCGGTTTACGGTATCTTTGATAAACCCGTCAAAATGTGGCGCGGCACAACGATGGCCGGCATCATGCAAGACGAAGCGCGGCATGATCCGTCACGCGGATTTGTCGGCGGGTATGAGCTTGAGACGCTTAGCCTTGGTCTGCCGTTCATGGCGGCTTTCCTTGATCCGGGAGGATGGGGGCGTGAGTTTACCACCGCCCTTGACCACTACGAAAACATGGCCGGTTTGTGGATCGTCGGCGAGGATATGCCGCAGGAAACCAACCGCGTAAAGTTGAATACCGATGTACTGGATCAATATGGCATGCCGGTGCCCAATGTGCATTATTCGGACCATGAAAACGACAAGGCCATGCGCGCCCACGCCTATGATCGCGGGCAGGCAATCTATGACGCGGTCGGGGCCACGCGCACATTGCCGACACCTCCCTACCCGTCGACGCATAACCTTGGCACCAACCGGATGTCAGAAAATGCACGCGATGGTGTCGTGAACCGTTGGGGGCAAACCCATGACATCGCGAACCTCTTTGTCTCGGACGGGTCGCAATTCACAACGGGTGCATCAGAAAATCCGACACTGACAATCGTCGCGCTGGCCATTCGTCAGGCAGATCACATTGCTGCGGAAATGGGCAAAGGCAACCTTTGACCTGCCCATAGCGAACGAAGGCCCGGCGTGGAGCTGTCCATGCCGGGCCTCACGTCAGTGCTGCTTGGAATGAACCGCCCGATGGGTGGCGGCTTTTGCCCGAAAGGCACGCTCACGGGTCAAAAGATCCTCGGCTGGCAGCGCCTCGAAATCGGTGGTGGTATCGGTTGGCAACAAGCCGGTCAGTTGCAAATCAAGAAAGCGCATGCAGCAGACCCGAAGGAACGACGTAAAGTTCCCTAAATCATGGCCCTCATCAATGGATTCATTGTAAAGCTGGTGCAAAAGCTGCGGCATGTTCAAATCCTGACGCGACGCAATATCTTCCAGCGCGTTCCAGAACATGGCCTCAAGGCGCACACTTGTGACCATGCCGTCCATCCGAAACGATCGCGTGGTGCTTTCCCAAAGGCTCGGGTCAGCACCGATAAAAACACGGCACATGGGTGCTCCTTTCAAGAGGTGATTTCTCCGGTTAGCGTATCAAAAAGAATGCGCCATGGTCAAACCGGCAAGGGCAACAAAGCGCACCATCAACACATGGCAACCTCGCAAGGTTTCACAGGGATGTCGACTGTATCCGGATTCCCGCTCTTTTTGGTCGTGGCACTTCTGCCTCAGGCAAGCACTTATAGATTTTTCCTATTATTTTTATAATTATATTCAATTTCCCCTATTTGTGTGCAGCCGCTATCGATGTGTCATCGAAATGTTGCCAAGAAGGACACAAAACATGACCGATCAGATCAACGCCGCCGGCGCCCGTTTGAACGAGCCCGCGCCCGCATTTGACGCCCCAACCACCCATGGTCGCAAAACGCTGCAAGACTACCGCGGCAAATGGCTTGTTCTGTTTTCCCACCCGGCTGACTTCACCCCTGTCTGCACAACCGAATTCATTGCCTTTGCCAAAAAACAGTCCGATTTCAATGCTCTCAACACTGAACTTTTGGGCTTGTCCATCGACAGCCATTACAGCCACATCGCGTGGATGTTGAACATCAAGGAAAAATTTGGCGTTGAGATCAAGTTTCCGATCATTGCCGACCTCAACATGGCGGTTGCACAGGCTTATGGCATGATCCAGCCCGGCGCATCCGACACGGCCGCTGTTCGTGCAACCTTCTTGATCGATCCTGAGGGCGTGTTGCGTGCGATGGTTTATTATCCAATGAACGCGGGACGCTCGGTGGACGAGATCTACCGTCTGCTGGTCGCCATGCAGACAGCAGATGAGAACAAATGCGCGATGCCAGAGAACTGGAAACCCGGTGATCCGGTGATCGTGCCAACTCCGGCCACGCCCGAGGCGGCAATGGCCCGCGCCGGTGAAGGCTATGACACGGTTGATTGGTATTTCTCAACGCGCGCGCTTTGACGCAGGGGGCAGGCCCTTGTGGCCTGCCAAACAATACTTAGTTCAAAAACAAGTACTTCTTACATTTTCGCGTGTAACAACAGGAGACTTTTCATGTCCACCGCATCGCAAACAAACATCGCCGCCCTGAATGCCGTTTTGGGCGAAACTTTCCGCCTTTATGTCCAGACCCACGGCTATCACTGGAATGTCGAGGGGCCGAACTTTCGCCAATTGCATGTGATGTTTGAAGAGCAATATCAAAACCTCTGGGCAGCACTGGACGAGATCGCCGAACGCATCCGTACCCAAGGGGCCTATGCGCCCGGAACGGTTGCCGATCTGATGGCATTGGCCCGCCCCGAGGACACCGCCGCGCAATCAGCGGATGAGATGATAGTAAAGTTGATCGCGGGGCATGAGGCCCTTGCCAAGACCCTTCGCGATGCGATCGCCGCGAACGGGGAGGCAGGCGATGAGGTTTCTGCCGGTATCTTGACCGACCGTCTTGAGTGGCATGAGAAAGAGCTGTGGATGATGAAAGCAAGCAGGAACTGAACCTTGACGGCCAAGCCTGCGGGCTTGGCCACCCCCCAAGTATCAGGAGAAAATGAATGAGTAATCCAATCGTAAAAGGCTTTTGGGATGAACCAACCGGAAGCTGGCAATATGTGTTCCACGACCCCGAGACCATGAAAGGGGCAATCGTCGACCCCGTACTGGATTACGATCCGCTGGCGGGGGCGACATCCACCAAAAACGCAGAAAGGCTTCTTGCTTATGTGCAGGAAAAGGGGATCGCGCTGGTCTGGATTCTCGACACCCACCCCCATGCCGATCATTTCTCGGCAGCGCCTTGGTTGAAGCAGCAGACAGGGGCGCCAACCGCCATCGGGGAAAAGGTCACCGCTGTGCAAACCCTCTGGCAGGGCATTTACAATCTGCCAGACGACTTCCCCACTGACGGTCGCCAATGGGACCGCCTGTTTGCCGATGGCGAGGACTTCATGGTGGGCAATGTGCCGGTAAAGGTCATGTTTTCCCCGGGTCATACATTGGCGTCGATCACCTATATCGCAGGTGATGCGGCCTTTGTGCATGACACGTTGATGATGCCCGACAGCGGCAGCTCGCGGGCTGACTTTCCGGGCGGCAGCTCGGCACAACTCTATGAGAGCATTGCGTCCATTCTGGATCTACCAGAAAAGACACGGGTATTTGTCGGCCATGATTACGCTCCAGACCGTCAAGCCGCGTGCGAAGCGACAGTCGCCGAGCATCGCACAACCAATATCCACTGGAAGGGCAACCCTTCGAAGGCCGAATACCGTGCCGTACGCGATGCCCGCGATGCGACGCTAAGCCTGCCGAAATTAATGCTGGCGGCCTTGCAGATCAATATTCGTGGAGGTCGCATGCCTCCGCCCGAAGACAACGGGCGCTCTTACTTGAAGATCCCACTGGACTATTTCGAGAGCCGATGACCCCAAGGGTCAGACCCCTTTGGTTTTCACTTTTCAGCCTGTGTTAAGCGGCGTTATCTTGCTCAATCCCAATGAGTTACGATGGTGCGACGCACCAGCAAGAGTATGGCCCGGAACATGGCCGCTATTGTCGCACCTCAAGGCGCACCGATCACCTCTGCTGAAAAGAGAATTCCGTGGCATTCGGTGGATCAGAACTGCACCGTCAGTTGCGCCAATACGCAACGCTGAGGCCGCAAGACGGCCCTAGCCCGGTCTGATCTTTCGCGATCATCTCTGACGCAGGGCGCCGGTTCGGATGACGATAAAACGAGCCAGTGCCCTGCTGTCTGCTTGTGCGCCCAGTAAGTTCATATGATCTTTACATTCAGTCCATATGAGCTATTATTGATGCAAAGGAGACCCTCGATGCAAGTTGTCGCCAAGACCTGCGAACCCGCTCAGATCAACGCCGTTGCGCTCAAAGCTTATGCGCGCATTGTCGATGCTTGGGCCCTCAGCCTGAAGGATGCTGCAGGCCTTGCGGATATGTCCGACAGCACATGGAAACGCGCCAAGAAGCCCGATTTTGCGGGAGAACTGACCAAGGATCAGCTTCTGCGCCTCAGCGCGGTGATCGGCATCTATAAGTCGCTCGAGCTCTATTTTTCCGAACCCCTCGCGAGAAGCTGGTTTACGCGGCCGAACGCGGGCCCCTTGTTCGGTGGCCAACGTCCCGTTGAGACAGCAATCGAGGGCGGCTTGCCCCAGATCCTTGTCATTCGGACTTATCTCGACGCCCTGCGCGGTGGCGCATGAAACAAACCGAGATTTCTGATCGCGGTCTCGTTCGGCTCTTGCCCGCAACGTATCACAAGCCACCCGCGCTGCGGGGTCTGGTCGATACGGATGATCAACTTGAAATCCTCGCCCAGATCGAAGGTTTGACCAGTGGGCGTCTTCAGGCTGAGCGGGGTCGGAACCCACATCTGGATCCGCGCGAGCTTGCCTGGCAGCGGCGAAGTCAAGACCTGCGTATTTATGGCGAGAGCCACGTTAATGCGGCCTTCACCTACACGCGGGCGGGTGGGAACCGCTTCAACTCCGGCAATCGTGGTGCGTGGTATTGTGCCTGGAACGTCATGGTCTCCGTAAGTGAAGTGGCGTGGCACAGGACGCGAGAGCTTGGCTACACGGGCTGCTTTGAAGATAACACCCGCTATGTCGAGTTGCTGGCCGACTTCATCGGGGTTTTTGATGATATTACCGACGAACCAGATCATCCGGCACTGGGTGCCAATCCCGATGTCGGATATCCCGAGGGCCAAAGCCTTGCCCACCACCTGCAGCGTAAAGGCTCACGCGGTTTGATCTATCCATCGGTCCGCGCGCCGACGCCGGGCGGTAACTGCCTCGTGTGTTTTGAGCCCCGCGCCATCCAGAATGTCCGCCCGGGCGCGTCCTGGGATCTGGTTTGGGACGGCACGCCAGACTATTCGATCATCGCAGTCGCCTGAACCATTATTATCAATCCACCTTTTCGCGTTCAGAAAACGCCCTCGACCGATCAGGCCAGATCAACGCGACTGCCTTGTCATTTCCGGCGCTATGCGGCCTTATCAGTTACAATGGGCGCTTTAAGATCGGGCGTGATTGAATTTTTTGCGTCCTCCTCTTCTACCACAGACAGGAAGGGCCAGAAGGTCCATAGCCACATGAGAAAACCGGCACCCCACGCCAGTGACGCCAGCGCATGCAGCGGCCCCGGCAGGTCGATGCCCAGATCGGGTAGCACCCTTAGCGCAACCGCCGCCACCATAATCACAGCACCCGCGCGTGCCACCGCAGGCACGCCCAAACTGCGACCGCTGTGCAAAAGGCCCGCGATGCAGAAAACCGCTAAAACACCCAGCCCCAGCCCGCCCATCAACGCCACATGCAGCCCCGCCACCTCGGACCAAGGCGCCTCAAGTCGCGCCGCTCCAACCATCAAAAGCCCGATGCCTGCCAGTAGGCTGGATCCCGCCAACATCAGGATTTCCGCGCGTAGTGCAGCGCGCCCGATGAACGCCTCGGCCACACGGTCCATGAAAGCGGCACCAGCGGCCAGAAAAAGATAGGCCGTGACAGCCGGACTAAGCCCTGCCACATCGCCTGCCATCGCCACCAGAACCAGCCCCGGCGCAAGGTTCTTACGTCCGGGGTGGGGTCGGAAGGGAGAGGTACGCTCGCTCGGGTCAAGAATCTGGTTGGTGACAGGCACGGTGATGCGCGACAGGGCCAATCCCAAAAGGCCAAGGAAAGCAAAGCCTGCAAGGTGAATAGCCTGCGTTGCCATCTCAAGCTTACCCAGAACAAAGCCCGCGCGCGCGGTTGCGGTGCAACAGATCAGCACAAGGATCCAGAAGACAAAGGGCAACAGCCGGTCGGTGCGCTTTTGCCACGACGACCACAAAAGCCAGACCGGCAGGGCCACCATCCAGCCCAGATCGGCCACCGCCCCCAACAGGCCCAACCCGTCCCAGCCCAACAGGCCCACGATCCGGCCAATGGCCCAAAGCCCCGCCAGCGCCCAAAGCGGACGACCGCGTGGTGGTTCGGTGTCGGTCCATTCGGGTGCTGCGGTGGTAATGAACCCCAAAAGCGCCGCGCCAAAACCGCCGATCAGCATTTCATGCGCATGCCAGAGCGCGGGTGGCACTGTACGCGCCAGTGGCAAGTCGAAATCCCACGCCAGCACCCAAAGCAACGGAAACAGCGCGAGATAGAGCGCCGAGATTGGAAAGAACAAACGGAACCCCTCGTGCGAAAGGTCCGTAATCCGATTGGGGAGCTTGGCGTCAAATGGCCGCGTGGCTGCCGAAGGATATGTCATGCGATCTGCCTTTCATCAACATCGTGGATATGGCGAAAGATCGGGTCACCCTGCAACGCGTTCTGCACCCAATCAAAAACCTGCGTATCCGTTCGCGTGCGTGGGCTGCCGGGTGGGCTGCGATGACCAAGAATACCGTTGCCACGCGTGTCCAGAATGGCAACCCTATGTGCAATACGGGCGGCCTCATTCAGATCATGGGTGATGAAAAGACCCGAGAGGTTTCCATCGGCGCAGGTTTCGATCACCAGATCCTGCATTCTGCGTCTGAGCGCAACATCAAGCGCCGTGAACGGCTCATCAAAATACATGAAATCCGGCTGGATGGCGAGGGCGCGGGCGATGGCCACGCGCTGACGCATCCCGCCAGACAGCTCAATAGGGTATTTCGCCAGATCCTCGGACGTCAGCGCCACATGGTCCGCGACCGCGACCAGCCGCGCATGCCGGTCGCGCCGTTTTGCACCTGACAGCCGCAGCGCATAGTCGATATTGCCTGCCGCCGTCGCCCAAGGCATCAATGCGGAATCCTGAAAGATCATCGCGTGGCGGGCATAGCCGCGTGTAATGTGGCCCGAACGCGCCGCGGTCAGACCCGCCGCGATGTGGGCCAAGGTGGATTTCCCGCACCCGGAAGGACCAACAAGCGCAACAATCTCACCGGGGGCGACGCGCAGGTTGATGCCCTCCAGGATGGTGCGGCCCAGATAAGCATGGCCAACGTTCGAAAGTTCCAACACGTTCATCGCTTGACCCCCCATGGCTGTGCCGCGTGACGCCACCGGTCAATTTCGGATTTGACCGGTTGGACAAGTGTGTATTCGACCATGATCAGCAGGATCACAGCAATGCTCACCCAGGCCAGCGCCTGCGCGATATCAAGGTTCATCCGCGCCATTGCCAGCGCGCCGCCAATGCCGCCCGCGTTGGACAAAAGCTCGGCCATCACTGCGACTTTGAACGAGGTGCCCAGTGCCAATGCAAAAGCCGGGAAGAGCGTGGTTGTTGTCTGCCTAAGCCCGATGCCGAAGAACCGCCGCACCGCCCCTGCGCCGAACGCTTCCGACATCTTGTCAAGCACAGGGTCACGCGTGGTAATCCCTCGTGCCGCCCCCATAAAAACGGTGGGCAGCGCCGAGATCACGATCACGACCCGCACCGTGGCATCCGAACCGCCAAACCAGATCATCGCCAAGACGATCCAGGCAATGGGCGGCACCCCCATCAGCACGGTGATAAGCGGTGTGACCAACCGCATTGTGGCCGGCGAATAGCCGCCAGCGACGCCAAGTGCCGTACCTGCAAGCGCCACCAAGGCAAAACCGCTGACCGCGCGTTGCAGTGTCAGCGCCGCGATTTCCCAGGCCTCACGGCTGCTGGCCAGCACGCCGATGGCTTGTATCGTTTCCAGAGGCGAGGTGAGGATAAAAGGCCCGTAAGCCTCGTGCCCAGCCTGCCAGACAGCTGCCAGCAAGCAAAGCGCCGCCAGACCGGACCAGCCAGACCAGAGAAATTCCAATATACGGTGTGCGCGTGTCATATTGCCATTTTCCTTAGATTAGATCGTCAGTACCGTGGCCAGTTTCGTACGACAAGTGAGGCAAGTCCGCCCGCAATGCAGGCGGCCAGAAGTGTTGCCGCGCTCAGAGATAGAAGCCATCATTCGGCAAGCCCCCGCCTAGATTGGCAAAATCAGGTGCGCCCATGGCCGTCAGCATTTGTTCCACATCGCCACGCGCCTCGACCGCGGGGCGGGCAACAAGGTTTGAATGCGGGATAGAGCCGGCCAAAAGCGGCGCAGGCATCCCCAGCTGTTTTGTTGCGATGGAAAGATTGGCCGCCGCCGGATCGGCGAGCACCTCGGCAGTTGCGGCTGCGATCACATCAAGGATAGCAGGCAGTGCATCACCGTGGCTGTCCAGAAAACCCTGCATCACTGCCAACCCGGCTTGTGGCAAAGCGGCAGAGCCGGCGGTCATCTCGCCGAACGCCTCTTGCAGGTTGATCGCGCGGCGCAGCGCCTTGCCGGCCTGTTTGGCCATGGTGATCCCGGCTGTGCTGGCAGGTTCCGCTGTCAGCGCCGCATCGACCCGGCCCGCCAACAAGAGTTGCATCGCCTCGATCGGGGTGCCTGCATAGGTCAGCTTGATGTCAGCTTCAGCCTCAATGCCATGATGGGTCAGAAGCTGGCCAAAGATGATCTCGGGCACGTCGCCACGAAACGGCACAGCCACATGCTTGCCCTTCAGGTCAGAGATGCTGTTGATGCTATCGTTGCCTGTCAGGATGTAAAGCAACCCGTTGGTCATGACGTTCGCCAAGCGGATCGGAAAACCCTTGTTGTAGAGCCGAGCCGCCGCCTGGATCGGAACCACAGACAGAAGCATCTGCCCCGAGGTCAGCCCGGCCCGCAATTCGTCAGGTGTGCGCCAGGCGTTCATCGTCGCCTCTGTCGCGATGCCTTTGAACATGTCTTGTGCGACGGCGTGCGACAGTGTGATTGAGGGCCCGGCAGGTGGCCCCCAAAGACCCAGAGCTTCGATTCTTCCTATATTCGCGCGCGCAATGGCGGGAAGGGCAAGGCTGGCGGCGGCACCTGCGAGGATGCTACGGCGTGTCAGGTGGAAACAAGTCATGAGTTAGTCCTTTACGTTTGCGAAGCAGGCTTGGCCTGCGTTTGCCTATGAGGTCTTGCGGGCAACTGTGCCAACCGCTGAGCCAACGACCAGCGCCAGTGCAACGGGTGCGAGATACAGAATTACCCCGCCAAAGAATGTCAGTGCGTTCAGTGGTGCAAAACCGCGCCCCGGGCCAAACGCCCAATGCAACGCGACAAAGCCCAAGACCCCCAATGGCCAAAGCGCGATGCGCGCAGAAAGCGGCCTCACCAAAGCTGCCAGCACAACAGGTGCCAGCCAGACCAACCCCCATCCATGCACCAACAGCACAAGCCCCGCCCCGGCCACCAATACCGAGTAGCGCAGCTCAAACGGCCAGAGCCCGCCACGCCATGTCGCCAGCGCAATCGCCGCCGCGCAAAGCAGGACGAGAATGCCCAGATGGATTAGGAGTGATTTCGACTTTGCCACTTGTTACGCGCCCCTAATCCGCTTTGCCAAGGGCCAGAATAGGGGCCGACAGAAACGCGGCGAGGCAGATGCACTTCATAAGGTTCAGGTTCATATCGTTCTCCTTGTAAGTTCCCGGCTGGGTTTGGCTCAGGAAAAATCAAAACTGCATTGTTGCCATGACCCAAACTGAACGGCCGGGCGCAACCAGATTGGCATAGAACGGATCATTGAGGTCGCGGCGTTCGATGAGCGGCGTGTACACCTTGTCGAGCACGTTATCGGCGCCGAAACGGATGGCCACATTGGGCTTGGGTTTCCATGTCGCCTCAAGGTCAAGAACACCATAGCCACTGGACAGACCATCAACGCCTGAACCGGTCGTTATGTCATCGTCAAGCCTGCTTGACGCGGCCACCAAATGGAGATCGGCCTGAACCGACCATTTATCCTTGCTCCATCCAAGCTTGAGCGCAGCCTCTGCGGGGGCGATCTGGCCAATGGCGCGGTCGTCGGTTGTGTTCTGGCCATGTGTCAGCCACAGGTCGGCGCCCGCCCAGTATCCATTGCCGAACTCATATTTGGCTGAAGCTTCAATCCCGGCAATAAAAGCATCAACATTGCGGAATATGTTGGCGCCGTCGCTTCGTGCAACACCAGACTGTCCGCGCGCCCGATCCCAGAGGATGTAGTCTTTGACGTAATCTGCATACCCTCTCCCCGCCAATGTCCAGGCACCACCTCGGATGCCCGCGCCTGTCTCCATCATCAGATGGCGCTCAGGGTCGAGATCAGGGTTGCTGATCCAACTGTTCAAAACAGCGGGTGACGAAGTGGAGGTGAAAGATGTGAAATAACGCTCGAATGGTGAGGCAGTTCGGCTTTTGTACGAAAGCCCGGCGAAATACTGCCCTTTGCCCTGTTGCAGATCCAGATCTTGTTCATAACGCAAGTAAGCGCTCGGGTTGATTTCGCTGCTTGTGCCGTCGCCAGTGTAGCCATAGGTCGCGGCAAACAACTGACGCGGAGTTGGTGTAGCTGCGCCGCCAGTAAAAAGCCCGGTCCGGTCGATCCCGCCAAGCGAAGCCTCAACATAATCAAGTTGCAGCCCCGCTTTGATCCGCCGATCCTGCGCCAAGGCCCAGATACCATCAGCAGTAAATGCATAGCTGGATACCTCGGCATCGGCAAAATTGGGCGATTGTGCAACAAGCGACGCGCCTTGATAGCGGGTCCCATCACGCCGATCCAAGCTGTATTCAAACCCCAACGCCCATGAAACCGCATTGTCGCCACCATCAAGCGCAACGCGGGCATCGGCAGTTTCACGGTGCAAGCGCACCTCGGTCGGCGGGGATGCAACTGTACGATAGGTGAAATTGTCGTTGGTCCGGTCCATTTCCGACCAGTTCCCCGTGAAGCTGAGCGATTTCAGACCCGGGCTGTTCAACATCAGCTTTCCCGCAAGGTCGTAACTGTTAACGTCGAATTGTCTTGTATCGGCCGAGGCACCGGGAAACCGGATCTCGTCGCGACGCATCTGCCGCGCGTCAAATGTCAGATATGAGCCGTCAGGGGCCACATAACCGGCCCCCAAAGCATAAGAAAGCCGGCCGCTGCCCTGATTGACCGCTGCGCCGGCAGGCGTGTCGTAACTGCCGAGCGATTCAGAATAGATCGTGCCGCGAAGAAAAAAATTATCGACACGGGTCGAAACGTTGGCAAAGGCTTCAGCACGTTCGCAACCCGCGTTATAGGACAGCCCAACAACGCCATGGGTGCCTTGCACCGGCACCGGCGACGGTGTCATGCCCATCGGCATCAAAGTGCCCTGTGGGCCGCCGCGCCACTGCAGACAGGTCGCGGTATCGGCGCGTTTTAGGTTGTGGCCCTGAAACCCGCCCGCGGGATTATAAATTGGCGTAGTGCGCGGTGTGGCATTGCGCTTTTTCGCCGCCATCTGCGCCTGCATCTTACGCATCTGCTGCTGTTTTTTCTGCTTGGCGGTCATCGTGGCTGTCTCAGCTACGGCATCGCTTGGCTCTCTGGCAGTTTGCGCCAGTATAGCCGTGCCACAAAGGGAAAATGCCATGGTTAATATAAGTGTCCTACCAAGGCGCGCCTTGACGCAGCCTGCTCTATTGGTGGTTTGCTTGGTCATTATTATTGCCCGTCTCCAGCGCTAGCAGGCCCGCGTTATCGGCCCGAAATCTCGGTTTGTGCTGGCTAGCTCGGGCGGTGTGGCCTCCCTGCTGGCTTGGCTGCTCTGCCCTCCCTTCATCCAGATGTACGCAACGTCAGACGAGGCGTAAAACAACCAGACTTGCTTCCAATGGTTTGGCCGAACAATGCCCTTCTATCGAATCCTGCGATACACTTAACAGGAACCAAGGCATCGTAATTTGATCTTGATCAAAATACTCAAGTATTTATGCGGCCGATTTTTGGACCGGCAATATCAGCAAAGTCTGCCATTTTCTAAATGATGAATGGATAGACAAGACTGCGGTTAATCATGTTCTGATGCGCGCCATAGATAATGACTGCCCCCACTGATCCCTTATTCAGAATGAGAGCCTGACCATACGCGAAGGAGGCCTGAACGCTATTCGCGCCGACCCGCGCAAGCATCGCGCCTTTACGAAGATTATACCGGTGATGACGGATCAAAAACGATGCCCGCACTATCGCTGCGGCGATGCGCGTCGACGGATGCTCCAAAGTCCATATCAAATCGAAGTCATTGCAAGGCTGAGGCTGCTTCTAACCAACCGGAAAATACTGCTCAACAAGCAGATAGGCATCGATAAAGCTGTGTCTCGGCACTCTGCAGGTCTTTGGTATAAAGGGCGCAGGCCGGATCAGTCAGAGGTGGTCGCTGAAATTTGGACCGGTTGTTAAGGTGGATCGCATGGCGAAAGAAGTGATCCCCAATGCAGAAACGCAAGAACCATTCGCCCTTGCTCAAAGCCAAGGGTGCGCTTGAAGCAACCCGCAAAGAGATGACGCTGGCGGGCTTGTACAAGAAATATGGCGTCCATTCCACCCAGACAAACACATGGGAACGCATGGCGCCAGAGAACATGACAACACCGCCAAGGATAAGATAACTTTATGCTGCTCATAAAGAACAGCGCAGGATTCTTGGTCGGCCGGATTGCGGTTTTTGACTCCGCATGTACATTTGTCCGCTGGATCGAGGATGAGATGTACTCATTCAAAATTCTGGCACCAATCAAATTCCCGAAAACCTTTACCTTTCCCGAAGACGACATGATCGAATGCCCAGAGTGCAATACTCAGGTTAAATCCAAAAACCTTGCGAAGCATTTCCGAAAGAAGCACAGCTTCATGATGTTGTGAATGGAGCCCACTTTTCGAGCACCATTCACAATCGCAAAGTCGTAATCAAGCCAAGCAATTCCGGTATGACCTCTGCAAATCGCTGACTCAATCAGTCGCCCACATCGTCGCCACCAAGCTGACGCACGGCGTCAAGCAAATCCGAAATCGCGTCTTCGGCAGCCGCGAGCTTGATGGCCACCATCAGATCCTCGCGCCCAGCCATCGCCAGGAAGGTGCCCAGCACCTCGACAGAGTGCCGCGCCAGCGCAATCAGGTGCGCGCCGCTGGGACCGTACGTGCCCGAGAACCAGTTCTTCACCGTCTTCTCGTTGGCACCCTTCCAAGCCGCCACCGTTTTCACACCCGCCCTACTGTCGCCGAGTGACCGTTTTAACGCCGATGCGATTTCTTCGGCAAAGCATCCACTCGTCTGATGAACAGCATTTCGATTATATCCGTTTTCTTTTGGAAAGAACTTGCCCTTTTTTGGAAACGACATTCCACACTCCTTCGCTTTACATTGATGCGCAGAATTCAACCGTTGATTCCGACGGGAGCGATGGATTTGCCTGGAATTATGAGGAGATACGCATGTGACTGGTCGATGGGTGGCCCATTCCGACAAGAGCGACGAGCCGCCTGAAACGGATGTGCCCGCAGTCGCCTATGTGCGGATGTCGACCGATCATCAGAAGTACTCGACCGAGAACCAACTCGACATCATTCGAAATTACGCCTCCGCCCGGGGTTTGCAGATCCTGCGCGTGTTCGAGGACTCTGGGCGGTCCGGGTTGCGGTTGGACGGCCGCGAAGCGCTTCAGAACCTGATGGCTGAGGTCCGAACCGGCCAAGCGGATTTCAAGGCCATTCTGATCTATGACGTGAGCCGCTGGGGTCGGTTTCAGGACGCCGATGAAGGTGCCTACCACGAGCATGTCTGCTCTCGGGCGGGGATCCGGTCCATTATTGCGGTGAGCAGTTCGAAAACGACGGCAGCATCGGCTCCAACGCACCTTGCGCGCTAGGTCATCTCGACCGGCCACCTTCAACGCGGATTTCTCGTGTGCAACAACGCGTTCTTCTCCCGCCCTGCCAAGGGCCCGGTTGCGTTCGTCTCGACCCGCCACGTCGAATTTTAGGGCGACATGCAACATCTGCTCCAGTTCTTGCGGCGGCGGTTGGTTTAACAACGTCGGTGGCGATGGCCTCGGCCAGCGACATAAAGCGCGACTGCTTCAGCCGGTCGCCTCATCCATCGGCCAGCAGTTCAGCTGCGAGAGTTCGCAGCGCATGCGCCGCAACCAGTGGAACCACGCCGTTGCCACAGAGGCGAAGCCGGTCCACCCGGTGGGCCAGCCCATCAGCGCCTCGACGAACAGCGGGTTCAGCGTCCGGCGCTGCTCTGAGGTATCGCTCTCAGCCATCGGCGTCACCAGGACCTGGCGGCCAAGCAGGCCGTTCACCGGTGTGTTCGCCAAGCTCCTTGCCCCATCCTTGTGATCGCGCGCCGTCGGCGTCATCCACATCTGACTAGCGCGGGTCAGGTCGGCCGACTTGCGATTGCCTGCGCTCGGCTTGTTCCCGTCCGTCGCCATCGGCGTCGGCCAGTCCCGGGCCATCCCGTCCAACCCCTTCTCGTGCTTTCGGGCACCGCCCCGGCTCCGGAAACTGTCGGTCTGTGGCGTTGGCCACATCGCGGCGCTCATTGCCAGCCTTGTTATAGCGTTGCCCAGAAATGTCATCGGCCAGCATCGCAAAGTAATCTGCGACGATCAGGTCGTTTTCTTCATCTGTCCAAGGCCCGTTCGACATCCCGCCAGGCTATGAGCGGAAAGTCTGTTTTTTATCAAAGACTTCTCGCGGTCATTCGCACCACCCCGCACAACCACGCCGCCTTCGGGTGTCTCTGACCGTTTCGATAGCGGTCGAACCTGCCTCAACTGCGGCGCAATCCATTTTCGGTAAGCACCTGAAAAGAAATACATTTCCGAATGCGTCTCAATTTGGATGAAGGGCGGGTGAAAGGAGACGCGGGGCGTTCAGAGACCGATTTCCGGCAAACGGCCAGTCTCCGAAAGTCGGATGGCCTCGTTAAACCCCTTTGAACCAAAAAGAAAAAAACCCACACTGGGGCCTTGTCTCGGGTTCGCGAATGGTTTGTGGCGGAGCGAGAGTTCGTCAGCTTAAAGCAGAAAAAAATAATATCTCATAAGTAACAATCACTTATAAAATTATGCCATCCATGCCTGTAGCGAATTGAGTAGCATTTTGTGTAGCAATTTGCGCGCACTTTGAAAAGAAACCGTTCAAATAACATGCGACCGCATTCTGAGCATCTATATCCTGAAGATATCGGCTCTCAAGAACAACCTCCCAGCGAAAAACAAAAATAGTGTTGGTTGCGCGAGCTCGACTTCATAAATACTTGCCTTTATATGATGTTCGAAATTAGGTGCCGCGCCCACTAAAAGATGACCATTCCATAAGTTGAACATTTTTATATGTTTCTGTAATTATTATATAATTATTGAATCGACCTCGCGGTGGGCGTCGAACTTGTTTCTTAAACCCACAGTTCCTGTCCATTGAAAGTTCAAAGAAAAATACCGCCCGAGGGCGACATTTAACATCGTTGGAACAGGTCCGAAGCAATTTGCGAAAGTTGGCTAACCCGACAGTATCAAAGCCTTGCTGTTTTCCTACTTTCCGTGGCTTTATGGGATTGCGGCTTACAGCGACGCCAATAATTTTGTGTGATGTGGCGATAGCTTTCGTTTCGATTATGTGTTGACGAAGCGCATCGCGGATTGGGCCAGGATCATTGTGGATAAATTTGAGTGCAAATCAATGGTAAAGCGTGCTGAATTTATGCTCACGACTGCGATCATGGGCGCCGACGCATGGCAAAGCGCGCTTTCACGGTGCCAATACAAGCGCGCACATCAATTTTGAGTAGACCTGCGAATTTGAAGCCTTCCCCGTGAAAACTCCAGCATGGCTGTGCGGAGGTTAAGACGCTATCCATGGCGATCTTGCCCTAATCAAAAAGAGGCAATCAAGAATAAGCTCAAATGGCGAACAGATGCACCGATGGTGCAAGTCTGATGTCATTCAAAGTTATCGGCACCTAAAAACCTCAATCACTCTATCCCATTTTCTCTTTGCAAGGCGCGCACATAGGTGACGATGTTCAACACATCGGCATCGGTCACGCCCTCAACCGCAGGCATATTTCCAAAGGGCCAATGGTGGGCGGCAACGCCATTCTTGGCGGCCAGAACAAATGCCATATCGCCGTGATGACTTGGCTCGTAAATCCGATGCACGAGCGGAGGCGCGACGCCGTCCTTGCCTTGTGCATTTGTCCCGTGACATGCTGCGCAAACGGCATCAAAGCCGCGTTTCCCCATATTTTCTTGCTCGGTAAGGGTGGCTGGCTCTGCGACAAAGACAAGGGCATCGTCGGGCAATGGCGCTTCGGCCTGATCGGCTATTCTCGGAGTTTGGAATTGCGTAAAGGCATAAGCACCGGCCGCAATGGCGATGGCTACAAATATTATAGCTGCTCGTTTCATATGTGATATTCCTGATCTTAACGCGTGCATGGAATTGGGGCGCAGGCATGTGCCAACGCCCCAATGGGTTTACTTCAGGGCAGTGACGGTCAACTTGCCATTCACGCGGTCTGCCACAAACTCGATCGCTTGCCCTTCAGCCATTTTGGCAATCATGTCCTTGTCGGCGCGAAACACCATGGTCATTGCTGGCATATCTAGATCCACCAGTTCCTCATGGATGATGGTGACCTTGCCAGCTTTGGTATCCAGCTTCTTGATGGTGCCTTTCGTAAAAGTCTCCGCCGAAGCAAAAGACAATGATGCGACCAAAACAGTTGTTGCCAGCGATAGCGTTTTCAGAAGTTTCATGGCGTTTTCCTTTGATTTTTTGAGGTTCAGTTTACGGTCAGGGCGCCGTGCATTCCGGCCTCATAGTGGCCGGGGATCAGGCATGCGAATTCGAACGTGCCAGCATTGGCAAAGGTCCAAATGATCTGGCCGCTTTCACCGGGTTGAAGACGCACGGCGTTTGGGTCGTCGTGTTCCATTTCAGGAAATTTCGCCATCAGTTCTTTGTGCTCTGCTACGGCGTGAACCGTGTCCATCACAAATTCATGCTCATTCTCACCGATGTTCTTGATCGCGAGAATAACGGTTTCACCCGCCTTGAATTGCAAGTCGCGGGGTTCAAACAGCATCTCGCCATCGTCGGTTTCCAACAGTTCGATGTTGATGGTGCGCATGCCTGATTTTTTTTGGCCTGCCATACCAATGTCCATCATTTCGCCGTGGCCGCCGCCATGGGTTCCACCCGCGTAAGCTGCACCAGTGGACAAGGCAAAGAGTGTTGCAAGTGTCATCAGTTTCATTTTGGTATCCTGTATCAATACGGCTTTTCGCCGTGGTTACGTTAGCCTTCGGTGGTATTCGCAGGCCGAGGGGTAATTTGGGTTTTCGGGTTGGTGTTGGTGGCAAATTCCGGCAGCTCGCCTGTCCATTCGTAGGCTTGCTCGCCGGGTGGGTTTTCATACCAGCCGGGGTCGGAATAATCGTCAGAGCCGATGCCTTCGCGGACTTTAACAACCGAGAACATGCCGCCCATTTCAATCGGGCCATATGGCCCCCAGCCGGTCATCATTGGCACGGTGTTGTCGGGCAGTGGCATTTCCATCGTGCCCATGTCGGCCATGCCTGCCGTGCCCATCGGCATGTATTCGGGCTGAAACTGGCGGATTTTTTGGGTCAGCGGCTTTTTATCGACGCCGATAAAGGTAGGAACATCATGGCCCATCGCATTCATGGTATGGTGGGATTTATGGCAATGGATGGCCCAATCGCCCAGATGATCGGCCACAAATTCATAGGCACGCATCGCCCCTACCGGAATGTCGATGGACACCTCTGGCCATTGCGCAGACGGCGGCACCCAGCCACCATCGGTGCAGGTCACCTTGAAGTCATAGCCGTGCATGTGGATCGGGTGGTTGGTCATGGTCAGGTTGCCGACCCGCACCCGCACCTTATCGCCCCGGTTCACGACCAGCGGGTCGATGTCGGGGAAAATACGGCTGTTCCAGGTCCACAGATTGAAGTCCGTCATCGTCATGATGCGTGGAACGTAAGTGCCAGGATCAATGTCGAATGCATTGAGCATGATCAGGAAATCGCGGTCCACGGGCATGAAGTTTGGGTCTTTGGGGTGAACGATGAAAAACCCCATCATCCCCATTGCCATTTGCACCATTTCATCTGCATGCGGGTGATACATGAAAGTGCCGGATTTGGTCAGGTCAAACTCATACACATAGGTTTTGCCGGGCGGGATACCGGGGTGCGACAAGCCGCCCACGCCATCCATGCCCGAGGGCAGGATCAGCCCGTGCCAATGCACTGTGGTATGCTCGGGCAAGCGGTTGGTAACGTAAATGCGCACACGGTCGCCTTCGACCGCCTCAATCGTCGGGCCTGTCGATTGGCCGTTATAGCCCCAAAGATGCGCGATCATACCATCGGCCAGTTCGCGCTCCACCGGTTCGGCAACAAGGTGAAATTCCTTGACGTTGCCGTTCATCCGAAACGGCAGCGTCCAGCCGTTCAGGGTGACAACCGGCGTGTAATCCGGCCCCGAGCTTGGGCGCGGTGTAATAAGCGTTGCCGCGCTGTCCATTTCGGCAGCGTCCGGCAGGCCCATGTTGGTCGTTTTTCCCCAAGCTTGCGTGGAAACCAGTGCAGCCCCCGCACCAACCCCGATCAATTGACGTCTGTTCAACATATCATAAGTCCTTTCAATGCCCTGCGCCGCCAGCGGCGATTGCTGCACCTGTGTCACCGCCCGCACTGCCTACGCCGCCGCCATAAATCGCAGCGGTCAGATCGGCCTGAGCCATGTAGAATTCGCGTTTTGCATTTGCGGCTTCCAGTTCGGCGCTCAGTTTTTCGCGCACATCTGTAAGCAGCTCGAACGTATTGGTGATCATGCCGTTGTAGGACAGCAGGCCTTCTTCCTCGACGGTGGCCCGCAAGGGGACCAGAACATCGCGGTAATGGCGCGCGATTTTATAGGCAGAGTGATAGGAGGTCTCGGCCACCCGCGCCTCGGACCGCACGTTCACGGCCTTTTCCGCCAGCACATTTGCGGCTTGCAGATACATCAGCTCGGCCTTGCGCATCCGCGCTTTGCCGCTGTCAAAGATCGGAATGGCAAACTCAAGCTCGACCTGCTGGGTGGGAACCGTTTTGATAGCTCCTCCGGCATCGACCTCACGCTCCAACTCGGCGCCGGCAACGATCTCCAGATCACTGACGATGCGCGTTTGATCGGTCAGGCCAAAGGCTTTGGCTTGGGCATCAAGCCCCAGCTTTGCAATCCGTAGATCGACCCGATTGCCAAGCGCCTTTGCCTCGATACCCGCGATGCGACCAACCGAACGCGGAAGGGCGGGTAGGGCGTTGGGCACGGTGTAATCCACCTCGGTGCCCCACAACCCCATCAGCCGCGTCAGATCTTCCTTGGTCCGCACTGCATTCAGGCGGGCTTTCGCCAGTTGCCCTGCTAGTTCCGCATTGAACGCCTGCTCGCGGGCTTGTCCGGCTTTGTTCAACGCGCCTGTTTCGCCCAGTTTTCGTGCAAGCTCTGACCCTGCATCCGAGGTCTGCTTGGCGCGGCTAAGGTAGCCAACAGTCTCAAACGCTGAAACCGCATTGATCCATGCCGCCCGTGTTTGATTGGCCAAAGCCAGCGTGTCATTCACTGCCGTCAGTTGCGCTTTTTGAAACCCTGTCTCGGCAAGGGCCATGCGTTGTTTTCGGGTGGTCGCATCCAAAATATTGGCGCGCACCAGCCCTTCAATGGCGCGATACCCGCCAAGTTCCGGCGCGCCGATACCCAGCAGCCCTATGGACACAATGGGGTTTACGGGGGTCGCCTGCTGCCAAGCCTCGGCAGCCGACAACCCGACATTCGCGTAAGACGCCTGCAAGCCTTTGTTATTCAACAAAGCCACTTGAACGGCGGTGTCCGCTGATATGGTCTTTTGGTGAACCATGCCGTGAACTTCGCGCGACAAAGCCGCGTTTTCAGCTTGGGTTTGGGCAAATACCGTGCGCTTGCCGATCGCCGTTGATATTTGACCCGACACGCTGGCAAACCCGGCTTTGGCATCGGTATAGTCGCTTGGCACCAATCCGGAGCACGCGCCTAAAACCAGTGGAAACCCAAAAATAAGCGGGAATTTGGAGGATTTCATCAATTGCCCTCCGTCTGTTCTTGATTGACTTCGCGCCAATCGCGCGGGCCTGTCGGGCCGCGATAGGTGTAGCCCGCAAGCGGGTCGCCATAGGTCATCTTGGAGACAATTGTGGGATCAGTCGGTGCAGTTTGGGCAAGCGTGACCGGAAGCGGCGTGGGCGTATACGCACAGGCGCCAAGCGCAAGGGCAGATGCCCCGGCAAGGATATTGGATTTCATTATGTCTAACCCGATTGTTGATCTGAGTGCGCGTTGTGCGCGCAGAATGTCAGCCCGATTACGGGCTTACGGTCAGATCAAGCGTTTTGGGGGGCGCAAAAAACCTGTCGGGTCAACATGGGTCATCCGTGTAGGAGCAACGATATATTGGCTGTTTGACACCTGACCGACGCGCAAAATTGGCCCTTCGATCAAAATCGCAGTCAAACAAATGCCACTGCAACACTGATTGGAACCGGCATCAGAGTGACCACCCTGCGCCTGCACATCCTTTGCTGCCTCGGCATGATGTGTTGCGTCGTTATGGGCCGCGTGGTGCGGCGGCACGGCGTTGACGTGCCGATGATTGGTATCAATACTAGAGTGCATGCCCGAGGCGGCATGCGCGGCTGATGGCGGAAACAGCGCAATAGAAAACACCAAAACAAGGCACGCGAGAGCCTTGATCAGCATTGTTATGGCGCGGTTTGCTATCATTCTTTACACTTGACCGAATGGCATACAGCCGTCAAGCCATCCTGCTACTGGAAGGTTTCTAACAATTCTGTGACTTGGATGTTGTGCAGCTATTCCTTGCAAGAAATGTGCAACCCTTTGGCTGCACACTGCAAATACCCGCATGACGTTCATACCCAAGCCTCAGATCGGGGTGGTGGGATATCCTGCAACCTCAAGCGCTGCCTGTATCGCTGCCATACGAGACCCGCTGTTCACCGTGATCTGGCGTGCGTCCATATCGAAATCAACCCGTGCTTCGGGGTCGAGGGCGTGGATCGTCTTTGCAACCGTCGCTTTGCAGTGGCCGCAGCTCATGTCGGGAACGTGAAGTTTGGTCATGGTTTTCTCCTTTTGATGTTCTTACAAATCTATGCGCCGCAAACGCAACGCGTTGGTGATGACAGATACCGAAGACAGGCTCATCGCTGCTGCCGCAATCATGGGCGACAACAACAGGCCTGTTACGGGATAAAGCAGCCCCGCCGCGATCGGCACGCCAACAGCATTATAGGCAAAGGCAAAGAACAGGTTTTGCTTAATATTGCGAAGAGTAGCGCGGGCCAGTTTACGCGCCCGCACGATGCCCATTAGATCGCCGCCCAGCAAGGTGATGCCCGCGCTTTCCATTGCGACATCGGCGCCGGTGCCCATCGCAATCCCAACATCGGCAGCGGCCAAGGCTGGGGCGTCATTCACACCGTCGCCTGCCATCGCGATCTTGTGGCCCTCTTTGCGTAGCGCGTCAATTAACGCCTTCTTGTCTTCTGGCAAAACACCCGCGCGCACCTCGTCAATGCCTAACTTTCCAGCTACAGCCTGCGCCGTGCGTTCGTTGTCGCCGGTTGCCATAATCACGCGTAGCCCTTGAGCGTGCAGCTCTTTGATGGCCTGCGCGGTTGAGTCCTTGATCGGATCTGCCACCGCCACGATACCGGCAAGAGATCCATCGACCGCTACAAACATCGCAGTCTTGCCCGCAGCCCGCAGGCTATTGGCCGCTTCTTCGGCCTGCGTCGTCGCAATACCCATGTCCTGCATCATAGCCGTATTGCCAAGCGCCACGTTGCGCCCGCCAACGGTGCCGCGCACGCCCTTGCCTGTGACCGCTTCAAAATCCGCAGCTTCGCGCCGTGTGGCACCTTGCGCTTCGGCCCCTTCAACAATCGCTTCGGCAAGGGGGTGTTCCGAGCCACGCTCAAGCGCCGCCGCCAGCGAAAGAATCTCGGCCTCATTTACATCGCCAAACGCCACGGTATCGGTCAGCTTTGGTTTGCCCATGGTCAGGGTGCCAGTTTTATCGACGATCAAGGTATCAACCCCCGCCATGCGTTCCAGCGCTTCGGCATCCTTGATCAGCACGCCTGCTTGCGCCCCACGTCCGGCGGCCGTGGTGATAGAGATCGGGGTGGCTAGGCCAAGTGCGCAAGGGCAAGCAATGATCAGCACCGAGACGGCAGATGCGATGGCATAAACCAATGCAGGCGAAGGGCCGAACACCATCCACACTATGAATGCGAAAATCGCCGTTCCTACTACGGTCGGCACGAAAATCGCAGAGACCCGGTCGGCCATGCCTTGGATTGGCGCGCGCGAACGCCGTGCATTCGTCACCATAGCCACGATTTGCGCAAGCACAGTATCGGCCCCAACCTTGCCCGCTTCGATCACCAGCGAGCCGTTCTTGTTGATTGTGGCGCCTGTCACAGCATCGCCCGGACCTTTCTCGACTGGCATAGCCTCGCCCGTCAGCATGCTCTCATCAAGGCTGGACCGCCCTTCAACCACCACGCCGTCTACCGGAACCGCATCACCTGGGCGCACACGCAGCCAATCCCCTTCCATGATGTTTTCCAATGGCGCATCATATTCTGTGCCGTCTGGCAAAATCCGCCGTGCGGTCTTTGGGGCTAGATCCAAGAGCGCCCGGATCGCGTCACCCGTGCGCTCGCGCGCCCGCAATTCCAGCACTTGGCCGACAAAGACCAGTGCAATAATGACAACCGCCGCTTCAAAATAGGTGCCGACACCTTGGCCCATTCGGTAAGCCTCGGGGAAGACGCCCGGCAGAAACGTCGCGACGATGGAATAAAGATAGGCCGCAGCCACACCAAGGCTGATTAGGGTCCACATATTGGGCGCGCGGTTGGTCATCGAATCCCAGCCCCGCTTGAAAAACGGCAATGCGGCCCAAAGCACGATTGGGGTTGCCAATACAAACTCCAGATAGCTGGCCGTCTGATGGCCGAGCCAGTCGCGCACGGGCAATCCGACAAGCTCGCCCATTGTCAGCACGATAAGAGGCACCGCTGCCGCCGCCGATATCCACATCCGGCGGGTGAAATCCGTCAGCTCATGGCTGGGTTCATCCGAGGGCATAACTGGTTCCAGTGCCATGCCGCAGATCGGGCAAGACCCCGGCTCATCGCGGAGAATTTCGGGGTGCATCGGGCAGGTATACTGCGCATCTGCGGGGGCAGCTTTCTTACCCGCCGCAGCCCGGTCCGACGCATAAAACCACGGATCGCCTTTGAACTTCGTTTGGCATTTTTCGGAACAGAAATGGAAGATTTTATCCTCAAACTTGGCGTTTCGTGTATCGGGGCAAACCTTTACCGTCATTCCACAAACCGGATCTGTTTCCGTCTCTGCCCCCTCGGGAATCCCAGGCGTTGAGTGCTGATGATCGTGTTTCATAACGTGCCGACTTTCGTTTGATTTGTTCCAGTCCGAGGCTTCCAGTCACTGGAAGCTCAAGCATTTTCTCAACTTTTAGCGCGGCAACCCAATTTCATCACTTGGCGATGAAGAAAGACAAACGGGTGACATCGCAAAAGCACAAACCCGACGCAAATCACGGCGATGGTTTTTGCGTCGGGTTTCTGCGCTTGTTCAACCAAGAAGAGGTCAGTTGCCTTGGTTGCGAGGGGTGCCCGGAGCGGCCTCGCCATTCGCCTCGATATCTACGATGTATCTTTTCATCTCAGCGATTTCGCTCAGCTGTGCTTTAATGATTGCGTCGGCAAGTGCCCTGACGCGAGGGTCGGAAATATCGGCCCGTTCACTGGTCAGGATGGCGATAGAATGGTGCGGGATCATGGCGCGCATCCAAGATAGATCGTCGACCGTCTCTTGGCTTCTGACCAACCAAAGCGAAAGCGCGAAAGTCACAACGGCGCCGGCGAAAATCGCAATGTTGACCCTTTTATTGGTATACATGCCCAGCATGAAAGCGAGCATGATGATTGCCATAACAGCGCCCATGTAAATCGCCATCCACATGCGCGTTTGCGAAAAGAAGATGTGGTCAAGTGCGTAAGTGTTCAAATACATCAACCCAAACATAACGACAGTCGATGTCGCGATCATCGCAAAGAAGCGTCCATAGATCATCTGATACCTCCCAATTATGACTTTGTAGTCCAACGGTTTTTGGGCCTTGACGGTTCCCAATTTGAAGGCGCTTTGCGCAAACATATGTTGGAAACGGACCTATTTGCGTAGATATTTAATCAGCGCTGCAATCGCGAGACCGACCAGCACAAGAATAACAATCATCCAAAGCCAGCCGAAACCAATGCCCATACCATAGCCCCCCATCATCACATCCTCCTGATTTGTGTTTACGTTGGGTCTGCCAACCGGACCACGCCCGATTGGCAAGCATTGCGTGCGCTTTAGTTGTTATCCATCATGCCTTTGCGCATGCCTTGCATGCCGTTCTGTTGTTCGCCCATGTGGTCTTGCATCATCGCGGCCATGCCCGCCATTTCGGCCTCTGTCACCTGCGCATCGCCGTCTGCATCATGCATCTGGAAGGCTCGCACGGTCATTGGCCGGGTATGGGCCGCGTGCATTACGGCGAATTCTTCAAGCGACAGCGTGCCATTCGCGTCGGTGTCATAGGCTTTGAGTTCGGCTTGAATGCCCGCAGTCATTTCTTCGGTGCTAAGCGTGCCGTCTTTATCAGTGTCAAACGTAGCCATCGCATAGTTTTGGGCACCTCCCATCATCATCCCCATGCCGCCACCCATCATACTGTCATGGCCCCCCATCTTGCCCATACCACCGCCCAACATCCCGCCGTGCTGCCCGTGGGTTTGCTGGGCGATGACAGGCACCGCAACAGCCGCAAGGCCGAGAGTGGCAACAGTAGCGAGGGCAAATTTCAGTGAACGTTTCATTCTATATTTCCTTGATTGGATATGTGATGAAGCCAATCTAGGCGCCGGATGTCCCAAAAGTTTGTCACAAGGGAAGGGACTTTGTATCAAACTGTCGCAAAGCGAGATATCCAGACGATTTGCTATAATCTTTCGTGCGCGGTGCTAGCAGGTTCGGCTAGGGTCGGCATAAGGAGGCCCTGAAATGACCCAAACACCCCATATTTTGATCGTCGATGACCACCGCGAAATCCGCGATGCGCTGGTGAAGTATCTGGAAAAGAATGGGATGCGTGCAACCTCTGCCGCAAATGCTGTCGCAATGGATGCACTGCTGCAAGTTGGGCAGTTCGATTTGATCGTGCTTGATGTGATGATGCCAGGAGAGGACGGCCTGTCGGTCTGCCGAAGGTTGCGCGCAAAGGGTGAAAACCCGATCCTGATGCTGACCGCCTTGGGTGACGAAACAGACCGTATCGTCGGGCTAGAGGTTGGGGCCGATGATTACCTGCCAAAACCGTTCAATCCGCGCGAGTTGTTGGCCCGTATCAAGGCGATCCTGCGCCGGTCCGACCGGGTCGAAGTGGTGGGGGGCAGTCTTGCAGGGCACAAACTGGCATTTGATCGGTGGGAATTGGATACCGACCGCCGAACCCTAACCGGCTGTGATGGGGCTGACGTGGCCCTGACCACCGCCGAATTTCGCCTGCTTACGGTGTTTCTCGAACGCCCGCGGTTTGTTCTTACCCGAGAGCAGTTGCTTGATCTGACCTCGGGGCGCGCGGCGCAGGTCTTTGATCGTACCATCGACAACC
This sequence comes from Pseudorhodobacter aquimaris, assembly GCF_001202025.1. Taxonomy (GTDB): domain Bacteria; phylum Pseudomonadota; class Alphaproteobacteria; order Rhodobacterales; family Rhodobacteraceae; genus Pseudorhodobacter; species Pseudorhodobacter aquimaris. The sequence goes on along the minus strand of NZ_LGHS01000046.1, from coordinate 56,735 downwards.
AGATCAGTCGCCTACGCCGCAAGATTGAGGCCGATCCAGCCAAACCTGCGCTGATCACCACCGTATGGGGCGGTGGATACAGCCTTGCTGCCGACGTGAGGGCGGTTTCATGACCCAGCGCTCCAGTCTACGCCGCGTATTTCCTCAATCGCTGGGTGGTCAACTTCTGGCCATGTTGTTACTTGCACTCGCCATCACACAGGGGCTGGGCCTTCTGTTGTTAACGGATGAGAGGAACCGGGCTGTGCGCGCGGCCTTGGGCCTAGAGGCGGCCGGTCGCGCGGCAAATGTGGTCTTGCTGCTGGATGATGCACCCCCCGCGCTACGCTCGTCTATCCTGCGGTCTGCGGACTCGCCACTGGTCAGGTTTACGGTTGGGCCGCAGGCAGAAGCGCCCCATGACAGCAGTGAGGCTACCTTTGTCCTAGGTCAAATCCGGCAAATTCTGGCTGATCCGTCGCGCGAGGTGCGGGCAGATGTCCATGCCCTTGCAATCGCTCCACTTGCCATGCCCGAAGGTATGCCTGCTGCAATGCGCCCGATGCACGAAGCGATGATGGCCGGCCGCACTGATCCCATCGAGATGACGCTTTCGATCCGCCTTGCTGGTGGCGAATGGCTGAATGTCCGCACGATGTTTCACCGCCCCGCACTTCAGCTTTCACCACAAGCCTTATTGCCGCTTTTGCTGATGGTGATGGCGGTTTTTCTGGTGGTGTGGTGGACTGCGCGGCAGGTGGTTGGTCCAATGCGCGTCCTTGCCATCGGCGCCGACCGGCTGGGACGCGGGCTTGATACAGACCCTTTGCCGTTAACCGGACCGTCCGAGGTCCGCGACACAACGCGGGCTTTTAACCAGATGAAAGACCGCCTGACCCGCTTCGTGAAAGAGCGCACACATATGCTTGCAGCCCTGAGCCATGATTTGCGGTCGCCCTTGACGGCAATGCGGCTCCGGATCGAACTGTTAGATGAAACCGAAGACAGCATTCGGTTAAAGGCTTTGGTCGAGGAAATGCAGGCGATGGTTGAGGCCACACTCGCGTTTGCGCGCGGTGCGGCCAAGGAAGAGCCCGCCACCACGGTTGACCTCACCGCGTTGCTGGCTGATTTGGCAAGCGATGTCGGAGAGGGGCGCGCAAGCCTCGCAGCCTCCGGTCCGATGCCCGTCACCATCCGGCCCCAAGCGTTGATCCGTGCTTTGCGCAATCTGATCGATAACGCGGTTCGCTATGGTGGCGCCGCAAATATAACCCTGTCGCAAGAGCCAGGGCATGTCGTTATTCGCATCGCGGATCAAGGCCAAGGGTTGCCCGATGATCAGCTTGAGGCTGTTTTTGAGCCGTTTATGCGACTTGAAGCGTCACGCAGCCGCGATACCGGCGGCGTTGGTCTGGGCCTTGCCATCGCAAGGACCATCATTCAGGCGCATGGCGGTTCGGTAATCTTGCGAAATCTGGCAGGGAGGGGGCTAGAAGCAGTTGTTCAGTTGCCAACGGGAGTGAGTATCTAGATCTGGCCGTCTTTCAACGTTGGGTCGGGCTTTATGCGCACGGATGCACATCTGGTTGTGACTGCCGCGACGAGCGAAACGGCCATTCCGATAAACCCTCGGAATGGCCGATGATGCCCCGGTCCACTACGCTGCGGCGGTGGCTTCGATTTCGAACAACAAGCCGGGAAGTGCGAGGCGGGTCACGCCAAGCAACGTCATCGGCGGGGCGCAACGGATGGCGCCAAATCGCATGCCCAGCAGGTCAAAGTTCTTCAGCGCTTCATCCACATCGGTCGTAAATACACCCAGCCGGATGATGTTGCGCAGGTCCATATCCGCGCCGTCCAGCACGGCTTCCAGGTTGTCCAATGCGAGGCCGATTTGGCCTCGCATGTCGCCAAGATGCTGGGGTTTGCCCGTATCATCAACAGCGGTTTGACCGGCACAAATAAGCTGACGCGATGTCCCCGTAATGATCTCAGCCTGATTGTAGCCAAGGTTCAAGGACCAGTCCCAAGGGTTTACGGCGGTGCGTTGCATTCTCAAAGTCTCCTTGTTGATACGTATGAGACCTGCTTAGAATAGTTTGGTGCCAAAATTTGTCACCAAAAACTGTAGTGTGTAAACATGAACATTCGCCTTCGCCATGATACCATCGTGCGCATCCTTCGCCGCAACGGCACGTCAACCATCGACGCCCTGGCGCAAAGCGTTGGCGCATCAAGACGAACGGTTCTGCGCGACATCTGTGCATTGCGCGATCAGGGCTTTGTCATCCATTCCGAAACGGGGCGGGGTGGCGGTGTGCAGCTTGACCCGCAATCCATGCAAACCACGGCGCGGCTATCGGTGGCCGAGGTGTTTGCGCTTCTTATCAGCGTTGCTGCGATGCGGGCGGCGCAAAACTTGCCCTTTTCTGATCTTGCTGATGCGGGTCTGGCCAAGATTGAGCGGTCCTTGCCACCCGATAAAGTGCGCGATCTGCGCCGGTTTCTGGATTGTTTGCATATTGGGCAGCTATCGCCGCAGCAAGATCTTTCCGATCTTGGGCCGATCACCCCTGCGTTGCTGCCAGCGTTCGAGACTGCATTTTTGCAGCAACTCCACCTCAGGTTTTTATATCGCGATGCGAAAGGGGCCGAAACGCTGCGCGAGGTCGAACCGCAGGCCATGCTGATCCTGTCGCCCCTGTGGTATTGGGTGGGTTGGGACCCGGCGCGCGACGACTTCCGGCATTTTCGAATGGATCGGATCAGCGACCCCAAAGCCATTGAGGGCACGCAGTTCCGCAGACGACATGTGCCCTTTGCGGATGATGTCTGCCCTTATAACAACTTGACGCGGTGATTGCCCCGCTGCGTCACTCGCGCAAACGCGGCCAATGTTGATGGAAATCGTCGATGATGATGACGTGGCTGTGGCTGCGTCCATCCTGCACATGGGGATGATCTGCTGGCAGGTCGTCATGGCTATGCGCAAGCGCCACATCATCGCTGCGCGGCCAAAGCAATATGCCGCCAGCCAGTCCGATAGCCGCTAGACCCGCGAGCGCGACAAGCGCCGTTGCCGCCCCAAAATCGGTGATGAGCCAACCAGCCAATGGATAGGCCACCAGCCAGCATGCATGAGACAGCGCAAATTGGGCAGCATAGACGGCGGGCCTGTCTTCGGCATGTGCCGAGCGTTTCAGCAGCCGTCCGGATGGGGTCAAAACCGTGGAATAGCCCACCCCGATCACCAACCACCCTGCCAAAAGGGGATACCAGCCGACGCCGCTTATCAGCGTCAGCGCGGCGAGGCCAAGCAGACTGACGACCAGCACAACAGCGCCAACAATCATCACAGGTCGATCGGGTCGGGATCCAGAAGCCGCGGCAAAACAAGGGCTGCAAGCATGGAGCCGCCCCCAAATGCGGCGAGGGCCAAGGCCACCTGTGCCTCACCCAGCCCGAGATCAGACCGCACCAATACAACCGTATTGACCAGCACCATCGCGCCCGCCGCCGCGGCGGCAAGGTTCAGTGACAAAAGCCCACGCAAACGCGGTGTGGCAAGGTAGATGCGCATCCCTCGCGTTGTGCGGTCGTAAATCCCACGCCGCGCCGTTTCCTTTGGGCTGGGCAGCAGCACGGAAACAACCAAAGCGGCGGAGCCTACAAAGCCAAATACCGTCCCAAAAAACAATGCCTGATAGCTGAAATAGGCCAACAAAATCGCCGCCATCATCGGGCTGATTATATTCTCCAGGTCATAGGCCAGCCGCGAAAGCGACAGGGCGCGGGTGTAGCGGTCTTCCTCGGGCAGAATGTCGGGGATGGTTGCCTGAAACGTGGGCGTAAAGGCGGCAGAGGCCGATTGCAGCACAAAGATCAGAATATAGACCTGCCAAATCTCGCTGACAAACGGCAGGCAAACCGCGACTGCGGCCCGGATCAGGTCAAGGCTGACCAGCATGGTGCGGCGCGGCCACCTGTTGGCAAAGGCCCCCGCGATGGGCGCAATACCCACATAGGCCACCATCTTGATTGTAAAGACAGTTCCCAGCACCAGCCCCGCGCGGTCCCCCGCCAGATCAAAGGCCAGCAGCCCAAGTGCGATCGTCGCAAGTCCGGTCCCCAGCAGGGCGATGATTTGGGCCAGAAAAAGGTGACGATAGGTGCGGTCTGCAAGCACAGCGAGCATGGGGGCCTCAAAGATATTTGATGATGGTTTTGAACTCGGTGGTTATTGGCGAACCGGCATCCGGCCCCCCCGCAGCGGTATCAAGGCAATGGTCGGTATGGTCTTGGATCAGTGTGCGCTTGGCTTGTGCAATGGCCTTTTCAACGGCGTGGAGTTGCTGGGCAATATCGGTTCGCCGATTGGGTGGTCAATCTGCCCTCTGAAACGGCAACGTCAGTGCCAGCTGGGCGATTGGTTTCGACAACGCGCCTAAGGTTGCCCAAAAGCTGTTGCTTTACATCTTCCGGCTCGCATTTCCAATGTTTTGCCAGCTCGGCAAAGGCAGAAGACAGAGCTTCTCTAGGGTAACTGTGGCCCTTGGTTGAGGCGAATGGGGCATCCGTTTCCGTCAGAATTCTCTCTCTAGGGATCTTGGCCAGTAATGATCCCGCCCGCTTGCTTCGCAACATTGGCAGTCCAACCGAGAACCAAGCACCAAGCTCAACGGCCCGCTCGGCATCACGGATGGGACCGGTGAACCAGTGCAGAATTGGTATTCCACAACCCGGATATTGTTTTAGGGCCTCCAGCACCTCACCGCTCGCATGCCTGCTGTGGATGGACAAGATCTTGCCCCCCGCATCTGAGCAGGATCGCAACAGCCTGTTGAAAACCTCGTTTTGTAGGTCAAGGTGCCGCGCAAACTCATTTCCGCCATCGAGTCCGATCTCCCCGACATAACGGGTCTCTGAGATTAGGCGGCAAAAAAGATCGACCTCTTGGTGCCGTTCATGGACGAGTTGAGGGTGAAGGCCGAGCGCGGTTCGGATTCGTGATGACTTGGTTGGCAGTCGGGCAGTCTTGGCAAAAGCCTTAGGGGTGGTCGTGACTGAGAGAAGATAGATCCCTGCCGCCTCGACCTCAGACACAACAGCCGCTGGTCGAGGAAACAGGTCAAGGTGGCAGTGAAAATCAATCAATCGGGTATCCCCTTGCTTCTAAGGTAGTTGCGGACCTCCGCAAGGCCTCTCTCTTGAACACCAAACCAGCCGTCCCGCTCGCCGATCTGGAGTGGCAGTGGACCACTTGCGATTGCCCTTGCCTTCAGATTCTCGGCGCCCTCCCTCGAGGCGAGCACCATTGCGAGAAGGTCGTCGCGGATCTCCAGATCTTTCCACGCACTGATGACATCATAGCGATAGCGGGTCTGATCGTCGATCCCGGCTCTGAAGAACGCTGCCCTACGGATCAAGCAGGGCACGCAGTAGCCGCACTGTGTGTTTTTCCGCTTCCACTTGCCGCAGGAAACGGTCCCGGAAAAGATGGCCGTTGGACGCCCAGCTCGCGCGGCATCGTCCATCATCTCACCCTTGGTCTGATGCCGAAACTCATTGGCAAGCCGGACCGGCAACCCTACCACATCTAGGACATCTTGGATAAGGCTGAGGAAATGTGGATGCGTGGTCCGGGTGCTGTGTGACCCGACACGCCTGCGCGTCAGGGGAGCATTCAGGGCGATGAAGCCGTTCTCCGGGACAAACAGATCTACCGTTCCTTTTGAGGCCCCACGCTTAGATGCCACCGCGCTGGCGACCACTGCGCCGTAGGCCAGAAAGCCAAGGCTACGGGTCCGCATGCTGGTATCGTTCGGGCCACCACCCGTCTTTGCCGGGTGGGCGTTTGCCTCAAACCATGGCAGTTGTTTCCCCAACTGGGGAGCGAGCTTCCTCTGGTAGCTTTTGTCACCGCGATAGGAGTGGCTGACGAGAACCGGAGTCCGGCCACTGGCGACCAACTTACTGACACCGAGAAGGCTGTCGAGTCCCCCTGAGAAAAGCGACACACAGTCAGCCGACCCTATCCCGACCGCCTTACGTTTCCGGAGTATCGCAGCCTGACTCGGTGGACGAGGGCCGCCAGACCTAACCGATATAGCCCATTGATCGCCACTGAGGAAATCGAGCGCTCGCTTTAAGATCGGCAGCACGGGAGCCCAGACCGCAGGCTGGGCAAGCGGGATATCGATCTCAATTTTCCTGGACCAGCCGTTCGCAGCACACCGGCCGCGATCGACAAACGTATCGGCCGCGATGACTGCCATTGCTATCGAGAGAAAGTCAAACGCACGCTCATCTACCCTGACCCCAAGTCCGGCAATCGCCGAAGGAAGTTGATTCCCAACCGACCCGGTCGCCTGTCGCATCGGCCTTGGTCCATAAAAAACGACATCAAGCCGACCGTCCTCCGTGATCGCGGGTAGGGTGATCTTGTCGAGGTGAAACACAAGCTTACTCACCGTATGCCTCCCATGCCGCCCAGACCTCGTTGATCGTCTCTCGCATAAACTGTCGAATATCGGCCTGCACGATGTTGCTCTTCCCTTCGAGCCGAGGACTGAGATTGACCTCAATAACCGCTCTAATGGTCTCGAGGAGCGCGCCCTCGGCCTCGGGAGTGCTAGTGGCCGTTCCATTTGCCCAGGAACCACCGACTTCTTCCACGATTTCCTGAAACACAGCCTGCGAAAGATACTCACCAAGGATTCTTTGGATCGTCTCATCATCCAGGCGTCCAGGGTCAAATTCCTCCTCACCCAGCACTTCGATCATCGCCTGATCGATTGACTCTCGGATCCGGTCCGCATCGCCATTGGCTGGCGCGAGCGCTTCGCTCAGTCTTTGGCAGACAACGTCAAGTGGTTGTCCGGTAAGCGAAGCCTTTGAAAGCCCCCGATCGTCAGCCAGAATCCCGTCCCCTCCGAGAGAGGATAGGACAGAGTAGAGATCGCCGCCCGAAGTATAAACGCTTCCGAATCTTCGCGGACCAACAGAGCTCCCGCCGGTTGCGGTGCGAGCATAATGCCCTAGGGAGCGTTGGAGGTCTTGCTGATCCCCGGTTTGTAAGTATTTTCCGAAGTTTCGACGAAACGCCTGAAAGCGCTTGGGCTCTGGCTGCGGAACTGGCTTGCCGGGTTCATCGTCTGCCCATGGTGGCACCAGGGGTTGATCTCTGCCGGATCCTTTAGAGGATGCTGACGTGCCCATACTTTACTGCCCCTTGTCCTTCATAAGACTCGCCATCCACGGCGGCACTTTGGGCAGAGACCCGACATAACGCACCAAGCGCGCGTGAGCCTCCGCAGACGTTTGCGCCAGAAGAACCGCTCCACGAAAATCGGCCCTAATCTTGGTCCATTCCAGATTTCGATTCATGGACAAACACAATTCTTCCATAACACTCTCTATCTCGCCTGGGTTGAGTGTGGAAATTGCATCCTGTGAGACTTTGGATGTCATAGAAACAGTTTTTCGCAATACTTCGAGCGCCGCAACAGCTGCGAGACTCAAGCCAGCCGATATGGGCTGGATCGGCAGGGTCTCTCGAGAGAGATAGAAAACGGCACGCAGGTCAACACCGCCCAACGGCGGATCAAGTTGCAGCCAGTCCTGAATGAACGCTTTGTGTTTCTGCCATTCTTTCGGGAGTTGGCTCTCGAAAGCCTCATCGTCTTCGAAGAGTGTGGCCTCGAGGCTTTTCAGCAGATCAACTTTTCCGCTTTGCGCATTATTGACCAGCCGTCCGAAAGAGCGGATGGCATCCCCGTCCGTGCAACGTTCGAACAAAGCCAATTTTGCAATCAGACCCTCATCAAGAGGCATTTTCCGGCGCCGCGCTACGGCAGCCCTCATGCGAATGACATTCAGAAGTCGCTTCACAATACGGGGGTTACCCTGCACTCGCTCGGCGTAAGCCAGCTGACTCGCTACCTGATCCATCGTATCAAGATGTCGCAGGACGGCATGGCTGGGCTGAAGCTGCAGTATGGCAGCCACCTCTTCTACCGTAATCGGCGGCTCATCAGACCAACTTCGACGCAGCCTTTCGATAAGCGTGACACGGAGTTTTTCCACAACCTCTTCACCAAGGCCACCTTGGGAGGCGGCAAGCATGAAAAGATATGCCCGGACCTCCTGCAGCCCCAGCTTCGGCACACGAACTGGCACGTTGATCAGCTTGTCCAGATAATCTGAAACATGTCGGTCCCCTGGTCCGGAGAAGTGTTTCGCGACGGAATGCCTGATCATGTCCTCGTCGGCCGCAACGATGAAAGCGGTCTTAGGAAGAAACAGGAACAGCCTCATGGCCTCAAGGGTGGCAATCGTATTTGGCGGCAGGCATCGGTCCAGATTATCGACAAACACGACCAGTCTTCGGTCTATCGATTCAAGAAGGCTGGCAAACTCCTCCCGAAAGGCTTCGATTTCCTCCGGCGGGTTGCGCTTTTCTTTTTCTTGGAGCAAGCCGCCGAGTTGTTCGTTCCCCTCGGCGATCGCCCCGCGGATATCACCGACATCCTCAGCACCACCCTCACCGCGAAAGACGTTGCCAAGCGCGCCCAGTCCCTTGGTTATTCCACCGAAGGTCGGGACGCCCATCGCCAGCGCGCCTAGGTCCATGGCGATCCCCATAACCTTCAGCTTGTTTACTCGGCGGTAAAAGCTCGCGGCCTTCTCTTTATGTCCTTCGGGAGCCGCTGCGTAGAGGCTTTTCGCAATTACGGTCATCAGGGCCGACTTCGCCTCGTCAAAATCCTGGTAGAGCCAGGCATCGAAGTCGACGACCACATACCGACTATCCGCCAGTTCTTGAGAAATCAGACGTAAGATACTAGACTTGCCAACCCCCCAGCTCCCATACACCCCGATTGATGTGGGTAACATTGAGTCGTCTAACAATATCTCGGCGATCATCTCCGAAACTTCCGAGTAGTTCAAATAGTCAATGCGACTTTCGGTGTCGGACCACATACAAAATTTCCCTGCCGTTTCACCCGGCCCCCCTTAACTAAAAACAGTCATCGAATATGATGGACTGCTCGGATCGAGGTATCCAGCACCTATACTCTTCATTGATTATGAATGGGCCGATATGCTTCTGTAAAGTGCGGACTTGCCGCACACCAAAATTGATGGATCTGATCCCACACGGTAGTGTCTTGCGTTTCAACCGCCACGCCCGTCACTTAGGCGACAGAGACGGAGGCAGGATCATACGTCATTTTGGCTTTCTCTCTCGAGGATGATGAATCCTGCGGGAAGTCGCCCCAGCTTTCCGAAACGCCGTGACCCACCGCAATAATTCCGCTGACGTTTCATGAGATTGTCATATTTCAGAGGGGTCAGCGCCATATGGAAAAATGGGGGTGCGGCATGAATTCGGAGGTTTGAGCTGCAGCTTTGGGCCGAAACGTCCATTTTACACGGCAACGCTTAATCCGCCATGACAACCGCCAGAATAGCCTCGGACAAGTCCGGCCCGACCCGCTGGAACCCCAGCAATCGCGCCACGGCTTTGGTCATTTCTTCGGGGGGCATGATGCCGCTTTCGTTGCGAATGCGGGTCACTGCTGCAGAGATTTCCATTGGTGGCAAGCATTCGGCCTTCAGGATTGCACCTGTTTCGGCCCTACGGTCACGAACTGGCGGAGCGGTGGCTTGCCCTTCGGTCAGGACGAACTTGCCCACGGTTATCAAACTACTGTCGCTGCGTTTTTGCACCGCGTTGAGTGCCCGGTGGGTCGCATCAACGATCCGGCCACCTGTCCTCGCCTTGCCAAAGGCTGCTGCAATCCTCCGCGCGAGCTCATCGATATGGATAGGGCCTTCGATCTCGACAATTTTAATGATCAGATCACCGATCTGCCCCACAGGCGCTTCGTGTGGCTCAACAGTGCTGCGGACTGACACTTCCGCACGCTGATAAGCTGGGGCCGTAAGCTCCAGATGCCCGATCTCAATCGGTGCTGAAGCATCTGGTGCGGCCGTAGCCGCTTGCAGCATCCCTCCGGCATTCGCGCCAGGAACTGATATTCCATCTGAGGCCAACTCTTTTGCAGTCAAAAGGGCGTCTGCAAGGCGGCGGACCTCATGGTCGCGACGGTGAAACCAATCGGTGCTCCAAATTCGGTGAAAGCGCCAACCTAAGCCTTCCAAAACATCCTGACGCAAACGGTCACGTTCGCGCGCCCAAAGTGCCGAATGATACGACGCCCCATCGCATTCGACGGCCACGATATACTGACCAAGCCGATCAGGGTGACGCACCCCAATGTCAATGCGAAAACCGGCCGTGCCAACTTGTGGATCTGCCTCATAGCCAAGGCCGCGAATAACGCGGGTGACATCCTCTTCAAACGGGCTATCGGCATCAAAGCCCGTTGCGACCTGCTCCTCAATAATGCCGGTTTTTGCATAGTCCAGAAAGCGTTTCAAAACACGGGGACCATCCCGCGATGAGCGGCTTGGATCAATATCGCCGGGGTCGAACGAGGCAAAAACCTCGCAACGGATTCTGGCGCGCGAAAAAAGCACATTCAGGCGGCGCTCGCCACCTTCCCCATTCACCGGGCCAAAAGACATAGAGGCCAATCGCCCGTTTGGTTCCTGCGGACCATAGCCGACCGAGATAAAGATCACATCACGTTCATCGCCTTGCACGTTTTCAATATTCTTAACGAACACATCTTCGGCCCGCCCTTCGCGCAAAAAGGTATCAAGAACAGGGTCGCGGCGGCGTTCATACTCCAACGCCTCGGTCAGTGTATCGGACTGCGCTTTGGAAAAGGCGACGACGCCGAGAGACAAGTCGGGGTTAGAGCGGGCATGCTCGGCAACGGCTTTGACGACATGCTGCGCCTCAACTTTATTGGTGCCTGCCCGCGCGGTCGTGGTTTTGCCGCGCGCATAGACGCCCGGCACACGACGAAATTTCAAGCCGTAATTCGGGTCAAGCTGCAATGGCGACGGCGGCAGAACCAGATTATCGTCATAAAACTCGGCATTCGATACCCGGATCAGCGACGGATCGCGGGATCGATAATGCCATTCCAACATGCGCGACCGCAAACCTTTGGCCTCACAAAGCGAAAGGATGCTTTCCATATCCGCAGCCGTTGCCCCCACAGGCATTTCGTCGTCGCCCTCCTCGTCGTCAGCCTCATCAACAAGGCGATCAAAGAAGGACGTGGGCGGCAGCTGCTTTTGATCCCCGACCACAACAATTTGGCGCGCGCGGGCTATCACGCCCAATGCATCCTCGGGTCGAATTTGCGATGCCTCGTCGATTACCAGCAAGTCAAACATCACCATTCCCGGCGGCAAAAACTGCGCCACCGAAATTGGGCTCATCAACATAACCGGTTTGATGCGTTGCACCATTGACCCCGCATTTTTCATCACCCATCGAATGGGCTTGTGCCGGCTTTTGCGGCCAATTTCGCCGCGGATCACCCCCATCTCGCCCATGCTGCCCCGAGGTATCTGTGTAAAATGGCGGGCAAGGATAAGCGCTTGGGCATCATTTAGACGCGAGCGCTCCTTTGCCTGAAACATCCGCACAAGGTCGTGGCGATCCATTCCGGCCAACTGCTCCAATTCCGGCTTTGCCACACGCGCTGCATTCCAACGGGCCTCAGCACAGGCATAGAAGAATTCATCCATGGCCAATGCCGGTTCAGTGCGACCATCGGCAACAGCATCGATCACGCCGCCCGCCCCGTTTTCTACTGCCTGCGCGGTCGCACGGGCCAGTGCCGCCCAATCAGCGTAGCGACCGCTATCCGCGCGCATTAGTTCAAAGGCGGCGGCCAGATCAGCCATATCTGAGTCCGCCATATCGGGTCCAAGGTCGGCCTGTTCAAGATCAAGCTTGAGCCGCGCGATTGGCGTTTCAGCTTTTTGCTGCGCATCACTTGCCAAAGCAGCCACCGCTTGGGCCGCTTGCCCAGGGGCATCCGTTTTCCCCAATGCGGTCATAACGTCGGCAGCGGAGGTAAAACCCGCCGCCTTTGCCTTGGCAAGCCACGTTGACACAACCATTGTCCCAGCAAACTCTGTGCGTTCACCGCGCCAATTTTCGCCCAAAGCGGCTTGCAGCCAAGCTTCCTCATCGGCAAGGCTCTGTCTGTGGGTTTGCACCTCCAGCAATTCATCAACCAAGGCCAGTCGGTCGCCTGCTAGCTTTGGCAGCGGGCCCGACAATAACCCTGCCAACGCAGCTGACGCCTTGCGATAGGGCCCAAAGAGCCGCGCAAAGAATGAGGCCTGGCCGCCCGCAATGGCAGATCGCAGCGATCCAACCTCAGCTGACCAGGCAACAGCCGCAAACCGCCCTTCGGCTGCACGGCGCGCCTTGGCCCAATCACTACCAGCGGTCAATGCCTCGCTCAAGCGCGATTGGCCCAGCCGATTGAACAGGCTTTGCGTGACAAACGTTTGCGCCTGATCGGGTGCAGATGCCAATACCTCCAAGCTGGCCACCAAGGCGGTAACATCGGCAAGTGAACCTGGCACAGTCCGATGCAATGGCATCGCCAGGCTTGCGGCTTCAGCGGAAACAGCTGTCAATGCGGCGGCGGCGGCCCCCAACTCTCCGCTTAAACGGGCAAGGTCGGTTGGCTGAAGGTTGTATTCGGCTACTCCTCGGTAAGGATGTGTCTCTGGCGCACCGACACCCTTTAGCGCCTCAACGAATCGCACAATGGCTTGCAGAGCGGCCCTTCGTTGCGGCGGCCCAAGATTTTCAAGACCAACAAGCGGAATTGACGGCGGTTGTGCGCCCCGCCCGATCAGGCCGATGATCTCGGACATCGCACGAAAAGGTGTGTCACCTGCTGCGCCCACCGGCATGTGGAGCAGGTCAGAAATCTTATTGAGCGCATCGCGGTTCTTGCGCAGGCTGGTCACATCAGAGACATCGGGCACCGCTGCTGCGCTGGCCATCAATGTTCGGCCAAGCTCTTGCGCCAATGCCTTTTTATTCGCACTGCGGGAATGCAATTCCAAACAAATATCACGCAGCCCCGACCGCACCAAGCGGTGATGCACAACCGACAATGCCGCCATCTTTTCGGCGACGAACAGCACCGTTTTGCCATCATGCGCCGCCGCCGCGATCAGATTGGTGATGGTCTGCGATTTCCCTGTGCCGGGCGGCCCCTGCACGACAAGGTTGGCCCCGCGTCGAACCTCTTCAATCACTTTAGTCTGCGACGCGTCGGCATCAACAACCTGAATGATATCCGCCGGGTCCAACAGCACATCAAGCTTGTCATCGGGCCCGAAAATCGATGTGCCCCCATCAAAGCCTTCGGCCAACAACCCAGCCAAAAGAGGGCTTTCCGTTAACCCACCGTCAGGCCACGCAGCAGGATCAAGGTCGCGGTGCATCAACAATTTGGCGAAAGAGAAAAACCCAAGCTGCATCCCATCCGCATCAACCGCCCACCCCGGTTGGCCCGAGACCGCATCAGTTACTTGGTCAAAATAGGCCGAAGGCTGCCACGCTTCGCCCTCGTCAATTTCAGGCAAAAGGATACCGAAATCCTGCCGCAGGCGCTCTTGCAGTGGCAGGTTGGTAGTGATGTCATCTTCGCGCGCGCGAATATCAAAGGTAGAGGTCCGTTCATTGCGCACCAATTCAACCGGAAGCAGCACCAACGGCGCCTCACGCCAAACATCGGAACTGCTGCTTTCGCGCCATTTCAAAAATCCCAGCGCGAGGTAAAGAATGTTCAACCCCTGCTCTTCCTCGGCTGTGCGGGCATCGCTAAAAAGCCGCAACAGCCGGCGCGCCTGCGCCTCGGGGCCAAGTGGAGTTTCAAGAAACTGGTCGGTAAACCGCTCAGGACCCGCACTTTCTGCCGTCTCATTTTCATCCGGCAAAAGGTTAAACTGTCCGTCGTCCTGCTCCTCGCCGGATTTGCGATCCTTACCCATCGGCTTGAACCGCATGCGTTTGGCCTGATCGCGCAACATATCGAAAATGTCGTCTGACCGTTCATTGATGATGTTCAGCGTGTTCGACCGCTGGTTAGCCCGATTTACATGTATCAGCCTGTTGCGGGTGCCCGTCTCCAAGAGCTTACGCCGCGCGGCATCCAAAACTCTTGTCGTCAACCGATCCACAGAATTAAGCATGAAAAACAAACCTTTCGTCAAATGCGCGCCGATACAATAACAACACAGTTAAACAAACAGCACCAGTGCATTGCTAGGATCGGTTCTTTCCAGTTCTGATCGCCACAATGCTAGCTAGGGCGATTTTATCCGGGCTGCTAACCTATTGCCACAACAAGCGCCGCATGGGTTCAATCTGCAAGATTCTTTGAACTTATCGCAACACCCCTTTCAGCCATCTAAAAGTGAATACCAGAACCGAGAGCCATATTAGAATTAGCCACGAACCGGACTATGTTGCCGCATTCCACCTCACGGCAACCCTAAGTCCCTAACCAGACCACAGGGACTGCGGGGGCTGATCCGGTTGTTCAGCCCCAAAATTGCGACTTAGTGATATATCTTTAAGATATGGATATGAACCGCCCCGGTTTCACCGGAGACCAATTAGTCCGTGTTACGCGACCATATCGAGTGTGTTCAAGTTTGCATAGAAGGCCTTCTCTGCTTCTGCGGGTGGGATATTTCCGATGGGCTCAAGCAGGCGGCGGTTGTTGAACCAATCGACCTATAAGCCGGTAGGCGATGCTCTTGCATCGCCGTAAGGCCATTTTAGGGTTTCCAACTCGACCTCTTCCATTGTTTTCCATGAACTGCGCCGCCGGATGACCTCGGTTTTGTAAAGGCCGTTGATGGTCTCAGCCAAAGCGTTGTCGTAGGCGTCGCCGACGCTGCCAACGGATGGCTCAATACCCGCCTTTGCCAAGCGCTCGGTGTAGCGAATGGACACGTACTGCCCGCCCACTGCCCGGCAGGGCATTGTGCAACAATGTCCCGAGAGGGGCGGTCCCTATGGTGAATAAGCCCGCCCTGATAGGTTGGACGGCGGGCATAAAGCGCTTGCTCAAGTGCATCGAGGACGAAGTCGGTCTTGGCAGACCGCGATGCTTTCCAGCTGACGATGCGGTTGGCGAAGGTGTCGATCACGAAGGCGACGTAAACAAATCCTTGCCATGTTGCGACATAAGTGAAGTCGCTGACCTGTTACCCGACAGACGATACGCAGTATCGGCGAGAGGGCACAACAAATTTGGCGCTGGCGCTCGGAACTTGCGGTTCACCTTGTCGCGAGGGCATGGAACTGAGGTATCGGGGGCCATTGTTTTCATAGCCTTTCCTCGAAGGATACCCCGTAAACCCATGCCCTTCATCAGGCGAGCCACGGTGCAGCGCGCCACAGCTTCACCTTCACGGCACAGCTGCCGCCAGGCTTTGCGGACACCATAAACCTCCCAGTTGTCATCCCAGACCTTCTGGATTTTTGGCCGCAAGACCGCATCCCGCTGCTGGCGTGCCGAGGCCTTGGACGGATCGGCGCGCACAGCGAGGCAGGCGTAGTAGGTCCCCTCTCGGCCGAATTGCCATGCAATTCGCCTGCCGGGCAATGGATGGGGCAATCGGCAGCACCCTGCAGATCGACCCGACCCCATGGACCACGCGATGATCATCCCCTCTCGGGCCATTGCTGCGCAATGCCCTGCCGGGCAACGAATAAAGCCGATCATGGCTTGAACGGGCGGTCGAGTTCCCGCTGCCCGGCAGCGGTTTGTCTTCAAACCGCGTAAGGGGCTGCGCAAAATACGCCGACGCCTTGCGTAGGATCTCGTTTGCCTGCCTAAGCTGGCGCACCTCACGTTCCAGTTCTTTGATCTTGTCACGCTCAGCACTGGTCGCACCGTCCCGTGCCCCGCTGTCCTGTTCCGCCTGCCGAACCCAGACCCTCAATGTCTCTGGGATGCAGCCAATCTTGGGGGCAATGGCAGCTACCGCCGCAGATTGCGTTTCATAGGAGCCTTGATGCTCCAGCACCATGCGAACAGCGCGCGCCCGCATCTCCCCCTCTCACGCATGTAAACATGCGTTGCCGGGCAGCGGGTGAATAACGGTTTGATGTCTTACTCTTTTCCATAGCCCTCATCCTTAGTCAGGTTGAAGGTCTCCGGCAAACAAGGGGCGGTTCAGGTCGATAACGCCGGACAGATCGTTTTCCTCGGCGATGCGGGCGATGATGGTGTCCATCCCCTCGCCGATATCCTTGGACCCGCGCAGCGCCTTCATGTCGGTAAAAGATGCCCCCACCGGCACCTCGATCAACGCATCCGCAAGCCCCGCACGGTCGGAGACATACTTCACGAACAGCAGTGTCAGGATGTAGTCTTTATAGAGCGACGCATCCATTCCGCCACGCAGCTGGTCGCAGCTTTCCCAAAGGGATCGATATATGTCGCTTTTCTTGATCGCCATGCCGCGCCCCCGTAGTCAGATCGTTATTATCGCAACAGCAATACGGTGGTTTCAAAAGAGATGACACCGCCAAGCATGCTATAGCTCACATTTATTAGGCTGCAGTGTCGCGGTTAGGCCAAGGGCTTGCTACACCGTTGTCCCACGCCAAAGCCTCTGGGAGGATATAGAGCATCCGGTTGGCAAGGTAGTGGCGCGTTAACAACTCATCATTCGACAGGGTCGCGATGCAGGACTGCACATCTGGGATGCGTCCCTCGCAGGGTGAACGGTGCCTGCGCAGTGCGCGTCCCTACGGTGTGGCAAGAATGAGAATGGTTACGGCGGGATAGCTACTGACCAGCAAGAAAACCTCAAGTCGGCCCAGCCCCGCGAACAGCGTCCCCTCGGCAATGAAAGCCGATGGTCAGGTCAAAACATTCATACGGAAATCGCGAGGTAGGAAATTGCTCTAGCCCAGACACCCCCTCTTGACGAACGTGATGGGCGCGATGTCGGTGGCCTGCATCGTCAGTGCGTTGACCCGGAGCAGGCCCTGCGAGAGGATGAAACTGACAGCCAAGGCGGCGGTATCGGTCAAGGAAAGGTTCGAATATCCGCAAAAGATCGCCAAAATATTCTCACGGGCTTCAGAAATATTGTCAGAAAGAAGCTCGATCCCAAAACAGCACATCAATCCAAGCAAGATTTAATATCATTTTTGAAAGTCTGAATTACCTTATTCCATCTCGCTGTCGGCCACCTTGCCACTGCAAAATACGCATCACAAAGTTGCCACTTCCACGAGCAGGGTCCAAAAGCCGCGCGTCGAAGCGGTCGGCTTCGCCACCCACAAAATCCGGCATAGCGTCCACAATCCAGACGGGCGTAAACACCTCGTCTGGGTGGACAACACGTTGTTTGGATCTAATCAAATCATGTGGGGATCATCGCAGAATCTGCAAAGGTGGGGGTTACTCGATCCGAATTGTAGGAAAAACGGAGTGCATAAATTTAATGAACTACCACAATGCAGCTAAGATTTTGCGCTCCAGGCGCTCGGGGTAAGACGTGTCATGGGCATCTTTCGGCGCGCCCGACCATCCGGCCTCACCCGATAGCATGCACTGACGCGTGATGGCCCACCGCTTTTAATATGCCTCCGCCCGGAATTTCGGCGGCCTGCAACCTCTGATTCCGCTCCGCGTCTCAGCGGTTGGCCATAGATAAATGACCGGAATCCGACGGAACCCATTATAATCGATAAAAAATATGACAATCCGTAAAACAGAGTTCGCCTGTTTTGGTATCCGACAATATAGGGTTTAGACCAAATTGCTGGCAATTTTGAGGAAAATGACAGGATTTTCAAAAAATAACAGCAATGTCCCAATAAGATAAGCGCAGGAAAACGGCTAAAAACCGCGCAAATAACACGCGTATTTTGCCAAAAGCTCCACAAAATAGCTTTGATCTATACGGCGTCAAACACACCATCCCCAATGAAGATATCGAAAAAACGAATGGGTTCTGAGACAACTGTGGCCCTCACAGATCATTCACATTCCCTCGAAACAAACTAATTTTAACTCCAATATTGGCCGAAATAGTTCAAATAATTAGTGTCAGATCAACTGGTTCTACAGGCGAACAAACGTTAGCCATAGCTGAACAAAGATCAAATATTCCAACCATGTTCCGCCAAGCTTTGTCATAATTCTTTTCCTCACAGTGTCAAAATCATACAACTAGGCGGCCATCACACCACCCGATATCTGGCGATAACCTCGCTTGTCCCATCGCAAACCCCAGCCTTCATCGAAACTTAGCCCCTCCATTTCGCTAGTTCCCTTATACATGATGTTCCCTTAAAGTTCCAGGATACCTCAATCCCGTTGGTCTCAACGATTCTGGAATAACTTATGTGCAACCTTTATTCCCAGACGAAAAGCCAGGATGCGATGCGGCATGTGTTTGATGATATGCTTCAGCAGAATGAGACGTTTGAGGATGTGACCGGCAACCTACCAGCGCAAACCGGGATCTGGCCCGATTATGCAGCACCGATCATCCGGCATGGGCCGCAAGGGGGCTGGCAACTTACCAAAGCCCGCTGGGGCATGCCAACGCCGGAGACGTTCCTCAAGGGCAAGCGCACCGACCCCGGCGTCACCAATATCCGCAATGTGGCCTCCCCGCATTGGCGGCGTTGGCTGGGGGTAGAGCATCGCTGCCTCGTGCCCTTCACCAGCTTTTCCGAGATCGACCAGCGGACCGGTGCGCCGCGGAACCACCCGGTTTGGTTCGCCCTTGGCGCTGACCGGCCCTTGGCCTTTTTCGCAGGCATCCGCACGCAATGGACCTCGGTGCGCAAATTGAAGGAAGGCGAGATAACGGCAGAGCTGTTCGGCTTTCTCACTTGCCCGCCCAACTCGGAGGTGGCCTCAGTCCATCCCAAAGCGATGCCGGTCATCCTGACGAAGCCTGCAGAGTGGCGGCAATGGTTGACTGCCCCGACGCAGGATGCGTTGCTGCTTCAGCGCCCTCTGCCAGACGGAACATTGCAGATTGTGGCTGAAGGTGTGCGTGACGATGCGGGTTGACTCTGCTCCCCCTGATCCGTTCAGCCTGCGCCCGAAGCGCGTGCATGAGGCTGAGGGGCGTGGCCGCCGCGCATTTGCGCTGTTTCAGGCGGCGCGCCATTCCGGCCCTCTGGTCTGGATCCTGCCCGCGCATGCGGTCGAGGTGCCAATGCTGCGCGGCTTGCCGAAGGGCGTCGGCGAACGGTTGCACCTTTTGCGCCCTGTGAACGAGACCGACCTGCTATGGTGCATAGAGGAGGCTTTGCGGGCGGCTCCGGTGGGTTTGGTCATCGCGGAACCCTCTCAACCCCTGTCCCTGACCGCCGGTCGCCGCTTTCAACTCGCCGCTGAGGCCGGGCAAACAACGGGCCTCATGCTGATCCAAACCGATGCAGGCAGCAACGCCACTGAGACCCGCTGGAATTGTGAACCGATGGCCAGCAATCCCGACTCGACTCTGCATCACTGGACTCTTAAAAAGAACAAACAGGGAACTTTGAGAAGCTGGATATTGAACTGGAATGGCGCGTCGGCTGCTGTCCATATGGTTTCCGAGGCTGGCGAGCGATACCAGCCTGCGGAACCGGCCCGTTGAAGGGCCGTTTGCCCTGACCCTTCGGTCAGCCAATTCCGATCATCTGCATTGCGTGAACTTGGCGGCCATTGCACGCGGGCTCAGCCGTGGCATGGCTTTAGCCGATGCCCGCGCGATTTGTCCTGATCTTGCGACACGACCCGCTGACCTTGCGACGGACGCAGCGGCCCTCGCCAGTTTGCGCCGCTGGGCCAGTCGCTACGCGCCGATGGTGGCAAGTGATGGCAGCGATGGTCTTATGGCTGACATCTCGGGTGTGCCGCATTTGTTTGGCGGCGAAGCAGATCTGCGGGAAGACTTGCAAGCCCGGCTGGAACGCGCAGGTTTGGCGGCGATCAGCGCCATAGCAGGCACACGGGGGGCCGCCCATGCGCTCGCCCGCCATGGCGGTGGAATTGTGGCTGATGGGCGGCTGGCGGAGGGCATTGGTCGCCTTCCGGTCACAGCCCTGCGCGTTGATCATGACACAGCCGAGGCGCTGGCGCGGGTCGGGTTGTCACGCATCTCTGACCTGATAAACCTGCCCCGCGCCCCGCTGGCACGCCGGTTCGGGCAAGGGCTGGTGATGCGGCTGGATCAAGCCTTGGGGCAATATGCCGAACCGGTCGCAGCCGAACCGGAGGCCCCGCATTTCGGGGTGCGGATGACCCTGCCCGAGCCGATCGGGCTGCAAGCGGATGTGATGGTAGGGTTGGAACGGCTTCTGGACCGGCTTTGCGCTAAGCTGGCACAGCACCGGATGGGCGCACGGCGGGTGCGGTTGGAGCTCAGACGCGTTGATCATGGCGCTATGCAGGTTGAGATTGGCCTCGCCCGCCCAATGCGCGATCCCGTCCGCATTGCGGCGCTCTTTGCAAAAGGCGTGGACGAAATCGACTCTGGTTTCGGCATCGACGCCATGCGGCTGAGCGTGCCGGTGGTGGAGGCGCTTGCACCAGAACAGATCGGCGGTGGCCCGACTATCCGGCATGAGGATGCACTGGCCGATCTTTTATCTTCCATCGGCAACCGGATCGGCTTTGACCGGGTGCTGCGCCTGCTTCCAGCGGACAGCCGTATCCCCGAACGCAGCTTTCTGCTCGCCCCTGCGGTGTATACGGCGCCCGAGGCTCTGCGACACCAAGCCGGGCCGCAGCGTCCGATCACCCTCTTTCCACCTGAACCGGTGATGGCCGTCAGTGGCAGCCCGCCTGCCAGTTTTCGGTGGCGGCGCATGCGTTTTACGACGCTGCGGGCGATGGGGCCGGAACGCATCACGCCTGAATGGTGGTTTGATGATCCGGCTTGGCGCTCAGGCCTGCGGGATTACTGGCGGATAGAGACACAGCAAGGACCACGTCTTTGGCTGTTTACCACACCGCAGGCACAGGCGTGGCAGGCTTCGGGTGGTGCAGACTGGTATGCGCAGGGTGAGTTCGCATGAGCTATGCAAATGAGCGCTATGCGGAATTGGGCGTCACCTCAAATTTTACCTTTTTGACCGGGGCGTCCCACCCCGAGGAATTGGTCACGCGCGCGGCAGAACTGGGCCTTGCGGCCATTGCCATCACCGACCGCAATTCGGTTGCGGGTGTGGTGCGCGCTTTCTCGGCGCTAAAGGAGTTGACGCGCCTGCGGACCGAGGCACAGGCAAACGACGAGGCCGCACAGGATGGCCCAACAATCCGCTCTCGCTGCGTCACCGATCATTCCAGCCGCCAGACCGTGCCGCATTTCAGCGGCAAAACCGATGCACCGATGCACAGCGGGGCGCCGCTGCCAAAATTGATTGCAGGATCCCGATTGGTCCTGACGGACTCGGCCGTCGAATGGCTAGCCCTGCCGACCGACCTTGCGGCATGGTCACGGCTAACGCGGCTGCTCAGCTTGGGCAAAATCCGCGCACCGAAAGGAGAATGTCATCTGACCCGCGCCGATCTGAACGCGTGGGGCGCGGGAATTATCCTGATTGCCCTGCCCCCCGACCCTATGGAGGATCCCCAGCCAAAGATCACGCGCCGTGATCTACTAACCGTTGCGCGTGCCTTCCCCGGCCAGTGCTTTCTTGGGGCAGCGCCCCATTATGATGGCCGCGATCAGATCCGCCTCGATCAACTGGCCATGATGGCACAGAGCGTGAACCTGCCCATGGTCGCCGTGGGCAATGTGCTGATGCACCGTTCGTCTCGTCGCCCTTTGGCTGATGTGCTAACCTGCCTGCGCATTGGATGCACCATCGACACTATCGGCCAGCACCGGCTTGCCAATGGCGAACACCGCCTGAAATCCGGCTCGGAGATGGCGCGGCTGTTCCACCGCCACCCCGCCGCAATCCGCCGCACGCTAGAGATTGCCGACCGTTGTGCCTTCCAATTAAACGACCTTCGCTATCACTATCCGGATGAGACAACAGATAACGAGCCCGCACAGGACAGGCTGGAACGCCTGTCCCGCGCGGGCCTGCAGTGGCGTTATCCGGCGGGTCCGCCGCCCAAAATCATCCACCGGGTTGAAAAGGAACTCAACCTGATCCGCGAGGTGGAATACGCCCCTTACTTCCTGACCGTGCATGACATTGTGCAGTTTGCACGATCCAAAGGGATCCTCTGCCAAGGCCGCGGCTCAGCCGCCAATTCAGTGGTTTGCTACCTTCTTGGCATTACCGAAGTGCCGCCCGAATCCATCACCCTGATCTTTGAGCGGTTTATCTCGAAGGAACGTGGCGAGCCGCCAGATATCGACGTTGATTTTGAACACGAGCGCCGCGAAGAGGTCATCCAGTGGATATACGCGCGTTACGGTCGCCACCGCGCCGGGCTGACGGCAACCGTGATCCATTTCCGCAGCCGTGCCGCCATTCGCGAAGTCGGCAAAGTCATGGGATTAAGTCAGGACGTGGTCGCACGGCTGTCTGGCCAAATTTGGGGCTGGTCTTCCTCCGCCCCCGGTGAGGACCGGATGCGCGATGCTGGCCTTGATCCGACCGATACCCGCGTGACACTCGCCACCAAACTGATCGGCGAGATCATCGGCTTTCCCCGCCACCTCAGCCAGCATGTCGGCGGCTTCGTCATTACCCACGGACGATTGGATGAACTTTGCCCGATTGAAAACGCCGCGATGGAAGATCGCACCATCATCGAATGGGACAAGGACGATATCAATGCGCTGGGATTGTTGAAGGTCGATATTTTGGCCCTTGGCATGCTGACCTGTATCCGCAAAGCCTTTGCCCTGCTGGCCGATCATCGCGGCCAACACCTAACGCTGGCCAATGTGCCGTCAGAAGATGCCCCGGTGTATGATATGCTCTGCCGCGCCGATGCGATTGGGGTGTTTCAGGTCGAAAGCCGCGCACAGCTGAATTTCCTGCCCCGCATGCGTCCGCGCAAATTTTATGATCTGGTCTGCGAGGTCGCCATCATCCGCCCCGGCCCGATTCAGGGTGGGATGGTGCATCCCTTCATCAACCGCCGTATGGGCCGCGAAAAGGTCGAAGACCTCGGCCCCGCGATGATGGAAGTGCTGGGCCGCACCTACGGCGTGCCGCTGTTCCAAGAACAGGCAATGCAGATCGCTGTGGTGGCTGCCGGATTCACGCCATCCGAGGCTGACCGCTTGCGCCGCTCCCTCGCCACCTTCAAACGCATGGGCACCATCGGCAGCTTTCGCGACCGCTTTGTTTCCGGCATGCTGTCGCGCGGCTATGACGCGGATTTCGCGGCGCGCTGCTTTGCCCAGATCGAAGGCTTTGGCTCTTACGGCTTCCCCGAAAGCCATGCCGCCAGCTTTGCGCGGCTGGTCTATATTTCCGCTTGGCTCAAATGCCACCATCAGGCGGTCTTCACCTGCGCATTACTGAACAGCCAACCGATGGGATTTTACGCCCCCGCGCAACTTGTGCGCGATGCGCGGGATCGCGGTGTAGAAGTCCGCCCGATCTCGGTAAATCACTCAGAATGGGATTGCACACTTGAATTGCGCCCCGATGGGCGTTTCGCGCTGCGCCTCGGTCTCCGCCAAATCAAGGGGCTGCGGGCCGAGGATGCAGACTGGATCGTGGCCTCCCGCGGCAATGGTTATCCCGATGTCGAAAGCCTGTGGCGGCGCGCTGGCGTCAAACCCGACACGCTTGAACGCTTAGCCGAAGCGGACGCTTTCGCCGCGATAAACCTTACCCGTCGGGATGCGCTCTGGGCTGCATCAGCACTGAAGGCCCCTGCCCCTTTGCCGCTGTTCGGCCCAGATGGCGAAGGTGGCATTGAACCAACTGTCACCCTGCCTCAGATGACCCTCGGCCAAGAAGTGATTGAGGATTACCTGTCTCTGCGCCTCTCCCTTCGCGCCCATCCGATGGAACTTCTACGCCCGCGCCTGTCTGGGTCCTTGCCGCATAATCGGCTCGGCCAAGCCAAAGGCCGCGTCACAATCACCGGACTGGTCATAACTCGCCAGCGCCCCGGCACGGCTGCGGGCGTGATCTTTTTAACGCTAGAGGACGAGTCTGGCACCGCCAATGTGATTGTCTGGCAGCAAGTCTATGAAGCCTTCCGCAAAGCGGTGATCGCCGGGCGCTTGGTTCGCGTGACCGGCCGCGTCCAACACGATGGCCCCACGACCCATCTCATTGCGGAGATCGTCGAGGATGTGTCGCACTTGCTGGCCACCCTCGGTCGCCCGATTATGATCGACGCCAATGACGGGCGCGCAGATGAGACAAAACGGGCATCTGGGGGCAGCGCCAGGCCGTCCGCACGCCATCCGCGCGAGCAGGCCAAGAAACTGTTCCCGAGCCGGGATTTTCACTAGGAACGTCGGCCCCTGCAGCATCTGTCGGGAAAGACTACGCTGTGACCAGCTTCAGCCCCCGACCTTGATTTCATGCACACAACCAACACTGCTGGCCGTGCTGTGCCCGCGTCTGGGATGTTCGGGGCAATATGCGTTAGCTGTTGCTGTTGTTGTTGGAGTAAGAGTTTCTGCCTCCGTTAGTTGAGGCACGCCGCGTAAGCAGTCACTCCACGACATGCACGGTCACCCAGATTTTGCCATCGTCAACAACATCCGTTCAGTGGACACGATGTAAACCGCACCGCGCTGCGCCCGTTCAATCTCACGCCACACCTGCGGGCAGGCGAAAACCTATTTCCAAGTCCGTATTTCAATCAGAGCATCAGGCACACATAATCTTTCACAACAAGGCTTTGCCCTGTTCATCCCCACATGCGCGGGGAACAGGATAACACAGCGTTCAGGCGTTGACGATAGGTGTGTCCTGCATGGCTCAAACCAAAGTTGGGCCCACTTGCAGCGGCCCAAACTGTGAATTTCATCTTATCTTTTAATATTTTTGAACTTTTTAGTCTGAGCGATAAGCGCGTCCTCAGCGGGCAAGCGTTCCATTGACGACGCCCCATAAAATCCGTGACAGCCAAGGCAATGACTTAGAATGTAGGCTGCGTCTTCGGGCTGCGCAATCGGACCGCCATGACACAGAACGATGATCTCGGGGTTCACAGATTTAGCCGCCGCAGCCCAAGCGTTGATTTGCGGAATGCAGTCGTCAAGCGTCAGCGCCGTCTCTGCACCAATCGCCCCGCCTGTTGTCAGCCCCATATGGCAGACGACGATATCAGCCCCCGCCTCTGCCATCGCACAGGCATCATCTTCGGAAAATATATAGGGAGTGCAAAGCATGTCTTTAGCGGCAGCCATGCGTATCATATCGACTTCTTTGGCAAACCCCATACCCGTCTCTTCAAGATTTTTTCGGCAGTTGCCACCAATAAGCCCAACGGTAGGAAAGTTTTGCACGCCGGAAAAGCCAATCGCTTTCACTTGATGTTGAATTCTGCGAGGAATTGATCCAGCTTTTCGAAACGCCGTGACCCACTGGCATCAAGAATTTCGTCGCCTTTTCATGAGATTATCATGTTGCAGAGGGCTTAGCGTCAAATGGGAAAATGGATCAATCCTACACGAAAATCAACAGAGCGGCCAACGCAACCTCTCGTGCGAAGCTTAAGCAGTCGGGTCAGAGTGAGCGCGCAGATGCGGCCTCAAGGCCCCGCCGGCGCCGCCAAAATGTTCCCGGCGCCAAACATATTCCCTGCGGCCGCCAGCGCTTCTTCGCTGAGGGTCTGCGTGGCCAAAACCGCCAATCGTGTTTCTGGCCGAGAGATGGCGACATAGAACAGGTTCCGTGCCCGATGAAAGCCACTGACCTGCTTGGCTGGAATGTTTCCAGTGTGCAGCTGTTCTAGAAAGCGCGGCCAATTGTAATGGTTCCAGCCGCCACTAAGGACGACGAGCACGTTTTCGAATTGCGCGCCCTTGACGCTGTGCTGTGTCGCAAACGGCGTAAACCCCTCGACGAACTTTTTCACCTCAACAAGTTCCGAATAAGGGACATTGCGGAGGGTACGATGGCGCTTAAGAGAGCTGGATTCTTCCTGAGTTTCATCTGGTCCAATGGCCATTATTTCAGCTTCCCGGCCAAGCACGCGCTCGCTCAGGCGCGGCCGGGCAGTTGACTTCAGGTGGTCGATAACATTACCGATGGTGCCATTAAGGCGTAGATAGACAAGTCGATCCATATCTGTAGCCCAGGCGGCCTTGTCTTCATGTGATCGGATGGTGGGTGCGCGACCCATATGGGAAAACATTTCGCCAAATTGGCGCGCCATATAGGCCGTGCAAACCGGCTCAACCAAGTCGATTAGACAAGCAATCAGCGGGTCTTCCTTCTTAACAAAGGCCTCCTTGTGCTCGAATATAGCCGCAATGGTAGGGTAGCCCTGTTTGGCCGCAATTGCGTTATGGGTCAGCATGAGGATCTTCGTCCGTGCAGGCGAAAAATCCCATCCATCCTGCGCCAGACGATCTTTCAGCCGCTCGATCGTCGCCGCATGTAGCTCTTCTTGCAGATCATCCTTATAGGGGCTTGCCGTTCTTCGCTCCCCTACGAGCCCGTTACAATGAAAGAATCGTGCCTCACCCGGTGCCTGCGGGTCGCGAACTGCTTGCGGAAGTTGGGGGCGAAGTTTGTTCAGGACATCGACGATGGCCGAGACGGACCGGAAGTTAGAGCCCTTATCGATTCCGATGACGTGCGGAAAGGCGGCCAATTCGAAGTCGCTGCGGTAAATGGTCTGCCAATGATCGCCGAACAGCCCGGTGACGGGGCCTTCACCGGCAGCAAAGAAATGCTCCGATATCGCATTCATCACGGTAGGGTCCGTGTCTTGGTATTCGTCGATGAAGAGAACGGGATAAAGCCCTACAAACAAGCGCCTGATTTTTGGCACCGCAAGTAGACTGGCGAAGAACTTCGGCACGTGGTCATGGTGGAGGGTAATACGTTTTTCATCAATCCCGAAGAAGCCGAGATTGTATTCGACAACTTGATCCTTCACCCCTCCCGCCGCTTCGATCGCCGCGAGTTCTCGATCCGAGGTCAGCGCGGCGACCCTTTCCCGAAGCGCCTTCTGGTGCTGGGACAGAAAGGACCACGCGAAGCCATGAATGGTGTTCACGAGGATCGCCGGATGATCCTCGATGTCCTGCGCAATCTCTTTGCGGGCAACTTCCGTGTAGGTGATGCAGGCAACCTTCTGCCCGGCGCGGATCAGGGCTGGTCCCCGCTCCGCCATGATCTTTTTAAGGGCCTCAACCAGCGAGTAGGTTTTGCCGGCACCGGCGCCGGCTTCGAGACGGAAGTTGATACCGTCTTGCAAGCAGGCCTCGACACGCTCCTGCGCGGCTCGCGCTGCAGCAACGGCAGGCGAGATCTCCCCCTTCAAAGCGCGACCTCTGCCTGGGCGCCAGCTTCCGCTACCGCGGGGCCAATTTCGGGCGGCGGCTCAGAAAGCCACACCAGCGCTTCCCGTATGTAAAGTGGCACATTCCAGTTCTCCGGCATCAGCGCAAATCGGATTGCCTCAGTGGACTTACCGAAGCTGGCAGCCCGATCAAAAGCGACGCGCGCTGCCATATGATCGTTTGCGATATCGAACATCGCGGGATTAGCGAGGATTAGCGCATCCTCGTAGCTGCGAGCGCAATGCGGGGAGCCTTCCTCCGGTATCTGATAGGCGATGCGGTAGAAATTCCGGGTTTTCTCTGCCGGGGTTTTGGCACGCAACTCTGCAAGCGAAATTGCCGGATTTTCAAACCAGGCCTTCAGCGCATTGTTGGATGTTCGCTCCCCATCTTCACATGGGCACTTGTGATACCGTCCGCCGTCCAGCCGAACCGCATCTAGGTCCGTCACTACGATGGATTTGAGCTCCAAATATTCGAGGAGGGGGAAGAATTTTTGGGCATAGTCGCCGCCTACTTCCATCGTGGTGATGTATTGTCGACCGAGGCGGTTGGCCACATCAAGTGTCTCGTCGATCACACCTATCACACGTGGCATCAGAATCCGTTCGGTGGCACCCTCTACCAAAATGGCCTTGTCGGCAAAATAAAGATCGCACTTTGTTAGTGTCATGTATTGCTGCAGAAATGCGCGGTCTTCCTTCGATATCGTTGCGGCGCCTTTCCTGAAGTCCTTAATCTTGGTCTTTCGGCAGCCCGGCGTCTGAGAGGGGACGTTCAGGAAGTATCTGATGGCGTCAAATTGAGCGGCATTTGCCAGGTGCGATGAGTGGGTCGAGACCACGAACTGGGCCGCCCAGGCAGGTTCGTCCGCATACCTATCAGAGAGGTTTCCTATGGCGGCGTTCAGCTGCGAGATGAACACCTCCTGCATTTGCGGATGAAGGTGCGCCTCCGGCTCCTCAATAAAGACTAGATGGACCAAAGGTCGGGAGGGCAGGTTGCGATATGACTTATGAATGGCTTCAAGCTGGAAAAGGATGTAAATCAGGTTTCGGGTTCCTAACCCGTTGTAACCTTCGGGCAAATGGACACCGTCTATTCCAGAGTAAAGTATTCGGGTATTGTCCGTCAGAACGCTTTCAATATCGATAGTGGTATGCGGCCTCAGCTCGGTGTCATTCAGGCTGGGAAATCCGAAGAGGCTCAAAGCAGGCAACAGACCGCGCAATTGCGTATCGAAACTGCCTTGCATCGCGCTTTCCACCCGCGCAACGGAATCTTTCATCTGTGACACAATCATCTGATCTTCCGGTGCCGCGGTGAGCGAATTTGCAGTCCGGAAAAGCTGGCTCAGGAGCTTGCCGATTACATCCGGGTCGCCTTTTTTCCCAGCTTCCAGCATCCGCTGAGCGCCAATAAAGCCCACCTGTATCAGCGCCGAGAGCTCGGCGGAATTTGCGAAGATGCGGCGATTGGATGGATCTGTTGGATCGATCGCACATACACGCAGCGAGTAGGCTTTCGGAATTTGCACACGGAGATGCTGGAAGAATGCGGCATGGGGATCGGCGGGTAAAGGGGCGTCTGGGTCTGCGCCCTCTACAAAGACCTCGCCTTCTGCGTTAAGCGGTAGGTCAAGGAGGTCGCCGACCCCAGAGAGAGCGGGCGCATATTCGATTCTTGCAATTGCAACACTGCAATCCGGGTCCAGATCAATGATGAACGGTGAAAGCGGCCCGAGATCTCCGGCCGCCTCGTAGCTGAAGGTCAGTTCCAGCGAAATGGTGGGCAGAGCATTCAGCAACGCACTTGCCGGGGCATTGTCCCGAACACGCTGTGTTCGGCATGAGATGAATGCGGTGCGCAGCGATGCAGCGAAATCCTCAAGCCGGAATTGCCCCGCCTTGTCGCCAATAAAACGGTCGAGCACCTCAGTCAGCGATGTTTTGCCGCTATTGTTGCGACCCACGATGACCGTCGAGCCGGCCTCCACTGACATTTCAACATCTTCAAGAAGCCTAAAGCCGCGCACATGTATTCTGGTCAGCCTGATCATCAATTTACCCACTATAACATTTATAAAATGGTGCCCGGCCAATCGCAGAGTGCCACCACTTTTTCTAATTGTGCTTCGTATTATTCCTGTGCTTTCTACGCACTCCAAGCCTTAAGCTGCATCTTTGTCTGTCCGTCATCCATTCGAAAATGCGCCCATGCCAATTGTGACCGATGTCCTGCGCCGATGTCCAGATCAACCGCACGAAACTCTTCAACGCCGTCGCAAACCGAAAGCTGGGCGGCGTGCTGCAGGTCTTCCCGCAGGGCTGGGGTGTGGCCATGGACGATAACGGTGGGTCGGGTCTGCTGGCGGGTTGGATCCGGATCGTTCGCGTCCCATCCTCCGGTCCGGTCGAGAAAAGGATAGCGGATCGTGGCCCAGTGATCGTCTGATCTGATATTCCGACGATCTTGTGCAAGAAACGCTGCCATGTCGCGATGCGGATGGATGCCTGCATGGACGAAAATCAGATCGCCGAGGATGAGATGGCTCGGTCCATTGGCGATTTGTTCAAGATAGGCGGACGGGATTTTCTGCTGGAGAAGGTAGCTGATCGCTGACCAGCTGTTTTCAGGCCATGACAAACCTGCCTCGTTCAGCACATTTTTGCCGCCATTCATGAGCCAATGTTCAAGCGCGTCTTCGGCCTCGAGCGCGTCCAGCAACATCAGGTCATGGTTGCCCGGCAGGATTTTCAGATGATCGGCCGCAGCCAGCGTAAGGCCGTTCACCGCCAAATTGATACTGGCAATGGACCTCGCGCCGCGATCAATCAGATCGCCGAGGAAAACCAGCTGGCGGAGAGGGGCGGTTCGCGGGGTCTGGGCAATCGACGCAAGGGCCGCTTCCAGCAGGTCAGCTTGACCGTGGACGTCCCCGATCGCAAAGAACTCGATGCCGCTGGGCAAAGCACCCGGTAAGTCGCGCCACGGCAGGCTAAAGTGTTTCTTCACGATTAAGCCTTTCTGACTGCGGTGCGTTCACCTTCACTGTGCAAAATTGGTAGGCGAATGGCGGCGCTAACGTCAACTGCGCGATGCGGTTCCGCCACGCTGGGGCTGATGGAAATTTGCTAAATCAGCATGTCTTTTAAGATATTGATATTATAGTAAAATATAATATTCCCGTTCGCGACGGCCAATAACCATCTGGTTTAATGGACAAAAACTCCCTCCAATGGACATTATTTCATGTGTCCGACATGAAGAAAAGGGGCGACAATCCCAAAAAAACAATTGGAAATATAATATACGCAGCCCAAGAAACCCCATCGCCCCTGAAGGTCACGATGCGCTTATCCCCGTCTTGTTTGATTTCATACCCTTGATCATAATTTGCTTGTTTAGCCATACTGCAGTCCTTTGGAAAAAATATTACCCCCGCACAAGCGCGCAAAAAAATACGCCGCTGGCGGCGCTTGTCGGGATTTTTTGTATCTCAAAAATCTTGAATTTCAGCGGTTGCGCTGAGCACGCAGGCCGACTTGGCCAAACTGATCAGGTCGCCTGAACCACGGCCAGCCCGCGTTTATTTCCGTCGGCAATCGAACGTGTCGCCGCTCGCTGGGGAGTGCCACGTGAGGCTCTTTGATCTCACATCGAACAGTGAAACCCGATAGCCGTCGGTCAATTCGACCCCGTAGGCATCATCAAGTATTTTCTCAACACTCTTAACTGCAAGTTTTTGCCCGCTGACGACATAAGTGTTAGCGTCCAGAGTAAAATCCATGATCTTGCAATCCCACGCCCCATAGACAGGAAGGGTTTCGGCCTGCGCAACAGCGGTCATGGCGGCAAACAAGATGCCGGTGGCACCGATAAGGTTTTTCATGCGGTTGGTCCCTTCAAGGATGAAATGAATACTAGCGGACGATCTACCAAGCGCAAAGTTTGGCGGCCTTATTGCGCCAACACGCCCCGTCCCGCTTGAGCGTGCCGAGCGGGGTATGCGCATGATTTGCCCCTTTTTCTTCATTCCAATACCCTTTTGCTATGCCGGGAACGTCCACATTCACATAGGCGAAATAGAGGAAATCGGGCGCGGAGATCTTGAAGCTGCCAGTTTTATCCAGAGCCTCAAAGTCGCAGGCGCCGTCGATATAGGCTTTGCCGTTGACCTCCATCAAACATTTTGCCGGGCGAGCTTGTGCCGGGAGTGCAGCAAGTAAACAGAAAGAAAATGCGCGGATCGAAAGACAGAATTTGGTTTTCATAACGACACCCAATGATTAGCAGAAAGGCACAATAGATATGATACTCGCACATCTCTCCATGGACCGAAATACCACCTAAAGCAGGTATCCCATTGATCCGAACGGGTCGCCGTGCCAGATATGACGTGCGGCGCAGCAAATTCTGCCCGTGGGGCGTCGAAACTCCAATAGCACACAGGCCGGTCGAGATATTTCTTGGCCGGGTGGTCGTCACGTATGTCCAGGGCTTGCCTAAAGGTGGCGGCGCCCTGTGCTGTGTGCAGGGTTTCGAACACCCGGCTATATGCCGGGATGCCCCTAATCGTCATGGGGGCAGAACAATGTTTAATAATTTCAATTTTATAAGCACTGGATCAACGGAAGGGTATATCCCAAGGGTGAACTCCGATGATCCGCGTTTTGGATATCAGGCTTGTCCGCAGACCATCAGTGCCAAATTGGTGTTGGTCAACCGTATGGTCGCCTTCGAGAAGGAAGGCGGCAACGAAACCTCTCGGTCAACATCGCCACCTTCCGCCTTTTACCTCGCGCCGCGTGAAAAAGAGGTTCTATGGTGGGCTGCGCGTGGAAAATCGGCATGGGAAACCGCGCAGGTCCTCGGCCTCTCGGAAACCACTGTCAAATTCTACATCAAGAATGCCTGCGCGCGGTTGCAGGTCCGGAACAAAACCCATGCTGTAGCGATCTGCGTGAGCAACGGCGTGTTTCAGATCTGACCAGCAGGAGTTAGACCTCTTCCCAAGATGCGTTGGAGTGAAACTTTTCAAGGCTTGAACGATGTCTCCCGCTCAAGAAACTCGGCCATCACACGTCGAACCATTTCTGGACGCGTGGGCAAATCGCCTTGCGTCCTGCGATATTCGTCGATTGCGGTAATCATGGCAGGACTCATGCGCACCATTACCGGCTCCGTATCTGTTGGCGGCCGCCCCATCTTCTTTTTTTGCTCCGACATACCGATTTTCTCCAAAAGCTGCTTGACTTATTGATTACAATATTACAAAATACATAAGCTAAGGCAAGAGAATAATCTCACGTCATTAAATTAGCGGACCAAGGCAAGAGCTGTAACTCAAACCAAGGTCCTAACCAATTAGATCCTTAGGAGATCATCATGGCTGACCAATCCCCTATCATGCCGCATGCGGCAAATAAAGTGTCCCGTATCAGTGAATTCGCGGCTTATTTTTCTGCGCACCTGTTGCCGGCGATTGCCGAGTATAACGCCGCCGAACGCGACCTTGAGGATGTGCAAGGCTCTTACGATCCCGCATATCACGCATGGGAACGCGATGCCGATCTTGCCCGCGAGCGCTTGGTCTCCGCGCTGGTTTACCTTTGCGAAGAAAAGATTGTTGAGCCGACGGACAAACCACTCAAACGGATGACCCAGCTCATCAAAGACTTAGTCTGGTCAGATGACGTCACGGAGTTCAAAGAACTGCACCGCGATTTGCGCCTGTCCTTTTCGTCGTTCTTTCTCGTATCTGGCGCGGGCGCGTCCGCAATTGCGACCAACGCGTTGCTTATGCAAGCCCGTCGGGCGGTCGATGCCCTCGTCGCATTGCCTCTTTATGAGCGGTGGTCGGACGACGCACTCGCGATCTACCATCAGCAAGATTGCCAAGAGCTGACAGCGATCGGTTTTTAATAACCATTACTTGCGCACGCTGAACCGAGACGGCGGTGGTCTTTTTATAGCCCGCCGCCCGAGCCTAGCCCGTGCGTTTCAGCTTCCGGCCCCCATGCCGTGTGCTGCTCCCCCTATAGATATTCTTTTTCCAATCCTCTGGAGGACTGCTTATGAATATGGTCAACACATCTAACCCTATGACTATCAATGAATTTAACATGCCAATCTTTACGGGCGCTATTCTGCCTGACTGGGTCAAGATGGCCGAAACGAAGGGTTTTGACTTTATTGCCCGCGTCGTCGACCGCCTGCATTTCGCGCTTAGGTGTGTGCGCTGTGGAGGAATAAACAAGGTCAAACGCTACACTCTGATGTCCGCCCAACCATCATGTGGCCATTGCATCGAGCAGGAGTGGGCAAATGATGCGGCATCTGCCGGTCTCAGGTTCCTCCACCGCGATCCCGCAAATCGTCACTATGGTGTATACCGCGCACGCTGTGGACATGAATACGTCCGGCAATTCGAACTGATTAAGCGTGTGGCTAAGGGTAAGATCAAAATCCGCTGCGAATTGTGTCAGCCGCAGATTGAGGCGGCAGAAGCAACTGACCGGGAGTGGGAACTGATTGGTGCGGACCCCAAAGGTGATCCGAGTTATCGCTACTATCGCCATACCGAATGCGGCTTTGAACAGCGGATGGCGCGCACCAATATGAAAACGGGTAGGCATTCCTGTGGCGGATGTGGCGTCGAGTGGCCCGCTGCCCCCAGTTTTCTATATGCAATGAGGTTCACGATGGAGAATGGACGGGAGCTTGTCAAACTCGGCTATTCCAAGGATCCTGACAGTCGCCTCAAGTATCAACTACGGCGCGATCCTGAAATGCCTTGCTCGATCCTGCGCGTTGTTGCGGTGCCGACGGGGCATGCTGCAATCATCGCCGAAAAGCGCATCCATGCCGAGCTGCGGTATTATCATCCTGCAGCGATTGTCG
Source organism: Pseudorhodobacter aquimaris (assembly GCF_001202025.1). Lineage (GTDB taxonomy): Bacteria > Pseudomonadota > Alphaproteobacteria > Rhodobacterales > Rhodobacteraceae > Pseudorhodobacter > Pseudorhodobacter aquimaris. The sequence goes on along the minus strand of NZ_LGHS01000046.1, from coordinate 22,460 downwards.
ACCCATCTGTTTTTGCGGCACACATCCGCGTGAAATCTGAGATTTATGACGGTGGCTTGACGCAAATCATCTTCGATCACCTCACCGAGGTCGAACGCAGTATGTCGGTCTGCGCCGCCTAAGCTCAACCAAATGCCTGAGATACTCGAACATGACCCCGGGGCCACGCTGTCCGGGGATCCCCCCACACATCCCAAATTCAGGAGGGCGCTCTCATGCCCCAACTTTTCTCCTCACCGAACTGGACCCCTTACGCAAATGTCCTGATAGAGCGTTTGCGCCGTTTTCACGGAATGCCGCCGCCCGAAGCAGAAGATGCTGAACCGTCTGACCTTGAACAGCTTTTCTCACAGATGGAGGGCGATCTTCCCGTCGAGCGCTTTGCGCAATCCGCAGAACTCCCATCGCGCTATGTCCCGACACGTCAAATCATGATCGCAATCCGGCTTGCAGCGACCATCGGGTCGATCCAGGTCGAGATGGACTGTCGCCAATGCGGCGGATTGACCGTGATCCGGGATGTGGCCGTGGAAGATGCTGTTTTGCTAAAAGAAGTTCTCAAAATCTGCTTTCCCCGTGATCAGCTGCATATCATCACGCCCGAAATCAGCGACGGCGCGATCTCAAAAGCGTCCGAGCAACGCTATCTCCAGCAGATCAACGACTGCACCGACAAGATCGAGCCCGTCCTGGTTCTGCAAATCCATGGATCATCGCTGCCGCACTTTCTGGCCGCCATCGCGCCACGCATCCTGTCACTTTCGCCGATTACGCGCGATATTGTTGTCACATTGCTGGAGGCCGGGCGTCTTTCTGACCAAATCGCCACCGAGGATGATCTGCGCGCAGCACTTCCCGAAAACGCCGTTTTGGCCGACCTAGGAACGACAGGCACTTGTGCAGCCCTGCGCGCGACGATCCTCGCGACAGCGGTGCAGCAACTTGCAGACCTTGCGAAACCTGACGCCAACTCCGCCGGCCCACGGCTAGAGGACATGACGGGAGACAGCCCAGCACTTATGGCCGCCCGCCGCGTTGTTGCCGATCTGCGGCTGTGGCGACAGGGCCAGACAGGATGGCATGAGTTGAGCCGTTCATTGTTGCTTTTTGGGCCGCCGGGCACGGGTAAAACCTGGCTTGCGCGCGCAATGGGCAACTGCGCAGGGTTGGCCGTCGTCAGTGCAAGTTTCGCCGAGTGGCAAGCGGCGGGGCACTTGGGCGATATGCTTCGTGAAATGCGACGCAGTTTTTCAGAGGCTCGGCGCAAAGCGCCCTGCATTCTGATCATCGACGAGATTGATGCAGTTGGTTCTCGCTCTGATGTTGATCGCCATGCCAGCAACTACCGGATGCAGGTCATCAACTGTTTTTTGGCAGAAATGGATGCAATCGCAAGGGAGGAGGGCGTGGTGCTGGTTGGAACTTGCAACGATCCTGGCCGTATGGACCCCGCGGTGCTGCGCGCGGGGAGGATGGATCTCAAAATCGAGGTGCCCCTGCCCGATGCAGATGCGCTGCTTTCGATTTTGCGCCACCACCTAACCGAGGATATTGCCGATCTGGAGCTTCGCAATCTCGCGCGGCAGGCGGTTGGGCGCAGTGCTGCAGAGCTTGACGCCGCCATCCGCGCCGCAAGGTCGGACGCACGGCACAGCCGCAAGATGCTCTCACCGGCGATGCTGCGCAAACATCTCAATATTGGTGCATTGACTGAGAATGCCGAGCTGAATTGGCGTGTGGCTGTGCATGAGGCGGGGCACGCTATTATGGGCGCTGCTCTGCAACTCGGGCCGATCAACAGCATGCAGATCACGGCGGCGGGCGGCACCATCACCCGCCAAGGCATACCTCATCAGAGCCTGCTGGCCGATATCGAGGCTGAAATGGCCTATTCCATGGCGGGACGCGCGGCAGAGCGGCTCATCTTGGGCGAGGTTTCGGGCGGCGCTGGGGGGCCAGACACCTCGGATCTGGCAAAGGCGACGCGCTATGCGATCGATATTGAGACGGTTTATGGCCTCGGATGTGTCGGCCCTGTTTGGCACGCCAATCCAGACAAGGTCCACCTAGCGACACCGGCCATCCGGGACCGCGTGCGCCAGCGGGTTGAGCGGGCCGAGGCTCGGGCGGGCGTTATTTTGACCCTGAATCGCCATGCTTTGGAAGCGCTGGCACGCGAGCTCGCCGACAAGCGGTCGCTGCGGGCCACCGAGATATTGCCGTTTTTGCGGGTCGTGTTGTCAGCAAAGGTCGCAGAAGGCGTCGCCGCGCCAGAGAATGAGGTGACCCCATGATCGTCGTTGCACCCTATGCAATCCATGACGCGTTCGCCGCCTGGCTTCTGGACGCGCCCCCTATCGCACGGCATCATCCCGCGCCCATCGTCTTCGCGGCGGTGCGGTTCGGGCCTGAGGGCACGTGGCCGACCTTGCAGGCCAACGGCGGCTCACATGCTATCGTCGGCGTCAGCCCCTCTGGCTGGATGTGCGTCGCGAATCTCAGATGGCGCTATTTTGCTGGAAATACCCTCGATTTCCTGAAGATCGCTGCCGCCTGCAATCTGGCGCAGGCGGCGGCTCTAACTGAGAATGCGTGGTTCGAGACTGCCCTTAGACGTCACGGGCAACGATCCACTCCTGAAAAAATTGGCGGATTGCTGGTGATGAAAGGCTCAGACGGTCGCCAATGGGTCCGGCCCGCTGACATTAGGCGCATGGACGTCAAAGCAGCCTTTCGTCAGCATTTGACAGTCAAACGCGACGCTACGATGCACCTCCGCTACAATGTCGGAAAATATCGAATGGACGAGATCTTTGCTGATGCCGAGGTGTGGTGGCGCTTTGCGCGTGGCTGGACCGAATACCCGTCTTCGGTTTGATCACCGTATTTTCGTTCGTGACATGGACAAAATCTGTTTGCGAAAAAGAAAATGGAACCTGTGGCTAATTCTTGTTTTGCCGCACGTTCCATAAATGAAAATGCCAAAGCAACGCACAGTTAGGCAGACCATATAGATCATGCGCGCTTCTTAACCTGTAAAAATGGTATCTTAACTCAAACAGCATCACCGGCGCAGGCTATACGAATGACTTGCAACTGTTTTGAGGCGCCTCCGGTATTTGACTAAGGTTCACCCTGTTTTGCAAATTGATTTTCGCAAACGGGGAATGGGTCGTGCGATAAGGGGTAATAGGCATGTCGAATTTTTTTATGCTGATCGATTCACTTTTAAGAAGCGCTTCCTACCCATTTCTTATGGATTTTTTTGTTTCTTCATTTTTATTCAGGGCAATATTTTTCCGTTTTTTCAAAGTCAGGGAGATGTAGTGATTCGGTTTTTGTGTTTTTTCAAGAAAGGGACGATGTGGATTTTTTCGTCTTTTCTGTTTTTACATTTCTTTGGTTATTTCTTTGCGTTGCTTCCGCTTCAATAGAATTACGCTCTATTTTTAACTCTAGGTTATCAACATCTTTAGGCCGATCTGGCCCACCTTCAGGCTCTTTTAACAACCCGATGAGTCCCTCGATGCTTTATATTGATCATCATAGCGCCGGACCAACAGCCGGTCAAATCAACATCAGTATACCCCGCCTGACGCATAGTCAGGACGGGCAGGAGCACTCGGCCAATGGCACGGGATCGGAAGAGACATGCGCAGAATGGGGAGCTGCCAGCGATGGCCGCGCCGCCTGCCGCGGTATTATCTTCTCCAACGCTACCCCCAAACGCCCCTATTGCCGCGACGCACCAAGCCGCTCACCATCAAGATCAGATTCTGGCTCTGGTTCGCGCCTTGGCCCGGGATGAAGCGCGGGCCGACCACGCGCGCGATATTGCAGCAAACCGACGCCACCGCTCATCTGATCAGTAATATTTCTCGGGGGGAGACCACATGACCAAGCCACTGTTTCGTGTTGCTATTTATGCGCGATTTTCGTCAGACCTTCAGAATGCGGCGTCCATTGATGACCAGATCAGGCTGTGCCGCACCCGGGCGGCACGCGAAGACTGGGAGGTCGTGGGCACTTATGAAGACCACGCCACCTCCGGGGCCAGTATGATGCGGCCCGGCATTCAGCGACTTCAGCGCGATGCATCTGACCGCCGTTTTGATATCGTCCTGTCTGAAGCGCTTGATCGCCTGTCGCGCAATCAGGCAGATATCGCCCATCTTTACCAGAACCTGGCCTTTGCCGGTGTGGGGATCGAGACCGTCTCCGAGGGCACCGTCAACGAGATGCACATCGGCCTCAAGGGCACCATGAACGCGCTCTTTCTGAAGGATCTCGCCGCCAAAACCCACCGGGGGCTTAGCGGACGCATTCAAAAGGGTAAATCCGCGGGCGGTAAAGCCTATGGCTATGACATCATCCGCAGCCTGCGCGATGATGGCGAGCTGAACCGGGGCGATATGGCCATCAATCAGGGGCAAGCGGCCGTCGTTTTGCGGATATTTGAGGCTTATGTGGATGGCATGTCATCCAACAAAATCGCCGATATGCTGAACCAAGAGGCCATTGCGGGGCCTCGCGGCCCTGCGTGGGACAAATCCACGATCCACGGCAATCCCAAACGCGGCATCGGTATCCTGAACAATGAGCTCTACATCGGCCGCCGTGTCTGGAACAGGCAAGAGTTTGTCAAAGACCCACAGACCGGCAAACGACAGGCCCGCCCAAATTCGCAAGCGGACTTTAAATACGCCGATGTGCCCGATCTGCGCATCGTTCCGCAAGATTTGTGGGAAGCAGCCAAAGCCCGCCAACAAAGTCGCAAGATCGAACATACGCAGACTGAGGCATGGGAACGCCGTAAGCCGAGGTTCCTGTTCAGCGGGTTGATCAAATGCGGATGCTGTGGCGGCGGGTTCTCAACAGTGTCGATGGACAGGTTCGGCTGCAGCAACTCGCGCAACAAGGGCACCTCGGTTTGCACCAACCGCACCACCATGGCACGCCAGGATATGGAAAGACAGATCCTGAGAGCGCTTGAAGGCAACCTGATGGACCCCGCCTTGGTGAAGGCTTTTGCGGATGAATACATCGCCGAACGCAACCGCCTCGCTTCAACCCGACAGACGACCGGGCGATCAAGCAAAAGGAACTGAACAAGGTGGTCAAGGATCAGGACATCCTCGTCAACGCCCTTTTGGCGGGCACGCCCGCGGACCGGATCAAAGACCGTATGGCTCAGCTGGAAGCGCGTCAAAAGCAGTTGGTGAAGGAATTGGCGAAAGCCCCTGCCACAGACGCCACTCTGCGCGTCCATCCGAAGATGGCCGACACCTATCACAGCCGCATAAAGTCCCTAATCGCGCGCTTGACCGAGCCTGACAGCACCATGGAAGCGCGCGATGAGATCCGCAGCCTGATCGAAAAGATTGTCATCACCCCGGTGCCCACCGGTGGCAAGCGTATGGAACCGCGCTTGCACCTTCATGGCGCTCTGGCAAGCATTCTGAGGCTGAGCCTTGGGGATCAGCGCAAACCCGGACAGCAAAAAACCTCTTGCGAACAAGAGGTTGAAGAAAGTGTAGTATTTATGGTTGCGGGAGGGTGCAACCGCCGTTGCCTACCCAGTCTGCATTGTTTGCTCTGAATTGGACGAAGGGCCAAATCGACCATGTTTTCAAGGGCTTTTCACGCCAACTATGGACGAGGAGGCCACTCATCCGTGTGGTTCGAATAAGGCAGAGTTGATATATTGGGTTAGCCGCACGCGAAGCGACATCAGACAAAAAACCTATCCTGCAGCACGCAGCGAAGTGGTCAATGGATCAAACGGCTCCGATCGGCAGGCGAACCGCAGCCTCCAGCCCGCCGTCTGGCAAATCGTGCAGAGCCACGGTCCCACCATGCGCCTGAATGATGGTTCGGGCAATGGCGAGACCCAGTCCGACGCCCCCGGTATCGCGGCTTCGCGACCGCTCGAGCCGCACAAAAGGTTCAAAGACGGCCTCAAGCTGATCATCCGGCAATCCCGGACCCTTATCAGCGATGGAGATGACGGCAGTCCCTGACTCTTGCGTCAAGGTCACGTCTGCAACGCCACCATAGCGGACCGCGTTGTCGATCAGGTTGCGCAGGGCGCGGTTCAGGGCTTGGGGGCGGAAGGTGGCGTAGAGCGGTTCCCTAGGTGCGAAACTTGCGCCGCCCCTTGCCACATCTTTCACCAGATCGCCCAGCAATGCGGTGAGGTCGACTGCGGAGGTGGCCTCTGCTTTGGCGACGCCTCGCGCGAACTCTAGCGTGGCCTCGACCATCGCCTGCATTTCCTCGACCAATGCCTTCAGCCGGATACTACCTTCGGTTTCGTCGAGCATTTCGACCCTGAGCCGCATCGCAGTCAGGGGAGAACGCAAGTCGTGGCTGAGGGCCACAAGCATGTGCGTGCGCTCGTTCACGAAACGGGTCAGGCGGTCTTTCATCTGGTTGAAAGCCCTTGTGGTATCGCGCACATCAGACGGTCCCGTCATTGGCAGCAGGTCCGTTTCAAGCCCTCGGCCCAGCCGATCGGCACCAACTGCAAGGACGCGCATCGGCCAATCACCCGACGCGCAGTCCACCATGCAACCAAAGCGACGGCTACCGCCATCAGCAGCAGCGGCAACTAGGCTTGCGGTGAAAGCTGCAGGCCAGGCCGATGAAACATCGTCCGCACGTTCAACCATTCGCGCCCCGCCAGACGGATCGACAGAGTCATCTCGACAGGGTCGGTTCGTCCCGCCATCATTGCTTCGTGCATCGGACGCATTGCTTCAGGCATGCCGTCGGGCGTGGGAAATGGATCACCTGCAAGGGCATGGACATCGGCCCGGACCTCCCGCTCCGGTTCGCCGAGGATCTGCAGGATTTGGCGCAGAACGACATCCGAATTGCTGCTAGTGTGCGGCGCCTCCGGTTCGGCCCCCAGTTCGAACCTGACCAGTGGTGAATCTGCGGCCCGCAAGATGGAAGGGCGCAGATCGGCGGGGGCATCGTCCAGCAACAAGACCACATTCGCCGCACGTCCTGCCGCCTCCAACCCCAGCGCCGCGCGCACGGCCCGGTTGCGCTCGTCCGTTAGCAACAAAAGGCCCAATCCCTGCGTGATAGCCAATGCCAGCAACAGCATGGCGAGCAACTGCCCCCCCCCAGGGAATGCGGGAAGATATGGCGTAGCAAGGAGAACCGCTGTTTCATGGAAACGCCCTCACATCGGCGGCGAGGCTGTAGCCCCCCCCCATACGGTCGCGATCAATGCGGGCTTGGCGGGGCCGGCCTCGATCTTGCGACGCAGGCGACTGATCTGGTTGTCGATGGTTCGATCAAATACCTGCGCCGCGCGACCCGAGGTCAGGTCGAGCAGTTGTTCGCGGCTAAGCACAAAGCGCGGGCGTTTCAGAAACGTCGTGAGCAAGCGGAACTCGGCGGTGGTGAGCGCCACTTCGGCGCCGTCGGCTTCCGAAAGGGTCCGACGGTCGGTATCCAGCACCCACCGATCGAATGCCAGCCGGCGGCCGGCTAGACTGCCGCCCACGACTTCGGCCCGGTCGGACCGGCGAAGGATTGCCTTGATCCGGGCCAGCAACTCGCGCGGGTTGAACGGCTTTGGCAGGTAGTCATCTGCCCCGACTTCCAGCCCCACGATGCGGTCAGTTTCATCGTCCAAGGCGGTCAACATCAGGATCGGGACCCCGCCCTGCGCGCGCAAGCGTCGGCAGACCGACAGACCGACAGACCATCTTCGCCCGGCATCATCACATCGAGCACGATCAGGTCGAACTGTCCGACCTTCATCGCCGCGTCCATCGCCACAGCGTCTGCGGCCGAGGTCGCCCGCATGCCATTCTTTTCAAGATACCTTACCAGCGCATCGCGAATCTCGCGGTGGTCATCGACAATCAGAATGTTGGACGGATGGGGCGTCATATTATCTCCTGATGACAACCTTAGCCGAACCTGCTGACGGCACGCACAGAAGATTGTCGCAAATCCTCCCTGCGCCGCTGTTTGCGACAGTTTGATACAAAAGACCGTCCCGGCTGACAAACTTGTGGGACACCTGCGCCCCAGATTGGGCTCATCACAATCAAATCTAGGAGAGACAGAATGAAACGTTCAACCAAATTCGCCTTTGCAGCTGTTGCTACCCTCGGCCTTGGCGCCGTTGCGGTGCCAGTAATTGCGCAGCAGACCCAAATGCAGCACGGCGGAATGATGCGCGGCCATGACAACATGATGGGGCGCGCAATGGGCATGATGATGGGCGGAGCCGGGAGCTACGCGATGGCCACGTTTGACACCGACAGCGACGGCACGCTCAGCCCCGAAGAAATGACAGCAGGCATTCAGGCCGAACTCTCGACCTATGATACAGACGCCAACGGCACGCTTTCGCTGGATGAGTTTGCGGTGATGCACGTGGCTCATACACGACCGATGGCTGTGCGCGCGTTTCAGATGCATGATGCGGACGGCGACGCGCAGGTGACGGACGCAGAAATGGCGGCAATGGCCGCGATGATGCAAGATCACAGCGGCGAACGGCAGGGCGACATGCCGGGTGCGGGTCGCGGCATGATGGGCAATAACTAACACGCCCTTTTTCCCGCCCGTCGCGCCAAATGGCGTGTGGCGGGGCAAGCCGGGAAGGAAACCTGATGTCCGAAAGCTACAAGAAAAACAGCATCACCCTGCCAGGCGCAGTGGCTATGGGCACCGGCGTGATGATCGGTGCAGGCATCTTCGCCTTGACTGGACAGATTGCGGAGCTTGCCGATCCCCTGTTCCCACTGTCGTTCGTCGCGGGGGCGATCGTGACCGCCTTCAGCGCCTACACCCATATCATGAGGTCGAACGCCTTTCCGTCCGCGGGCGGCATCGGGATGATCCTGAAGAAAGCCTACGGGCCGACAACTGTCGCAGCGGGGGCAACGCTCCTGATGGCACTGTCGATGGTTATTGCCGAAAGTCCCGTCGCGCGAACCTTCGGCACCTACACGCTGCGGGCTTTTGGCGGCGACCCGGAAAGCGTCCTGGTCCCGATCATCGGCGTCGGGTTGATCATAGTTGCATATCTTATCAATATATCAGGCAACCGCTCGGTCGGGCTTCTGTCCATAATCATGGCCGTTATCAAAGTCGGCGGCATTGCGCTGTTCGGAGTCGCAGGCCTCTGGGCGAGCGGCTTCACCTTCGAAGCAACCGGCGGGGATACGGGTGCTACCGGCTTCGTGGCTTCCGTTGCGCTGTCGATCCTGGCGTTCAAGGGCTTTACGACCATCACCAATAGCGGGGCCGAGGTCACTGACCCGCACCGCAACGTGGGCCGGGCCATTGTCCTGTCCATCTCAATCTGCGTGATGGTGTATCTGCTCGTCGCCTTCGCCGTCGGCTCCAGCCTGCCAATCGACCGCATCGTGGCGGCCAAGGACTATGCCCTTGCCGAGGCGGCCCGGCCCGCGCTCGGACAGACCGGCTTCTATCTGACCGTAGCGTTGGCACTTGTGGCCACGGCCACTGGATTGATCGCGAGCGTCTTTGCCGTCACGCGGATGCTGGCCATGCTCACCGAGATGAAGATGATCCCGCACAGTCATTTTGGGATGCCCGGCACGATCAAGGACCACACGCTGATCTACACCGTCGTGATCGCAGGTTTCCTGACTGTCTTCTTCGACCTCAGTCGCATCGCCTCGCTCGGCGCGTTCTTTTACCTCGTGATGGACATGATCATTCACGCAGGAGTCTACAGGAACCTTCGCGAGGAAATCGGCGCGCGGGGGTGGGTGATGTTGACGGCAATTGTGCTCGACGCTGTGGTCCTGACCGCCTTCGCGGTGATGAAATGGCAATCCGACCCGCTAATCGTCGTTTTTGGCGTCATTGGCATGGCACTGGTGTTCGCGTTCGTCGGCGTCTTTCTCGCGCGCAATCCCGTAAACGAGGGCGATCACGATCACCATTAAAAAAGAGCTTGAGATTCCAGTGGCTGGAAGCCTCAGACTAAAGCAAATCATTAGAAAGTTGGCAGGACATGGACCACAATCATCAGCACTCGAAATCTGATATTCCCGACGGGGCCGAGACGGCCACGGATCCGGTTTGCGGCATGACGGTGGCGATCGGGCCCGACACGCGCCACGCCGAGTTTCAGGACAAGACCTTCCACTTCTGCTCCGAAAACTGCCAGACAAAGTTCAAAGCCGATCCCTGGTTTTACGCCTCGGGGCGTGCCGCCGGGCATACCAAAGCGGCCCCTGCGAACGCCCAATACACCTGTCCGATGCACCCGGAGATCATCCGCGATGAACCCGGCGACTGCCCGATCTGCGGCATGGCTCTGGAGCCGATGCTGCCCTCGGACGAGCCGAGCAAGGAACTGACCGATTTCACCCGCCGGATGTGGATCTCGTCGGTGTCGGCGGTGCCGCTGATCATTCTGGCGATGGGGGAAATGGTTGCCCTGCCGGTGCGCGACTGGATCGGGCATCAGACGGCCAGCTATCTGGAATTCGTGCTGGCAACACCGATTGTGCTCTGGGCGGCTTGGCCGTTCTTCAGCGCGGCTGGGAGTCGGTGCTGAACCGCTCGCCCAACATGTGGACCCTGATCAGCCTCGGCGTGGCGGCGGCGTATCTCTATTCATTGGTCGCAACATTTATGCCCGGCGTGTTTCCGGAGCAATACCGGACGGGGGCTGCTGTCGGTAACTATTTCGAGGCGGCGGTGGTGATCGTGACATTGGTCTTTGTCGGTCAGGTGCTGGAGTTGCGCGCCCGCGAACGCACCGGCGACGCCATCCGCGCGCTACTGGACCTTGCGCCCAAAACTGCGCGGCGCATCCTGCCCGATGGCACGGAATATGACGCACCCTTGGAAAACATCATGGAAGGCGACCGGTTGCGGGTGCGCCCCGGCGACGCCGTGCCGGTGGACGGCGTGGTGATCGACGGGCGGTCCAATCTGGACGAAAGCATGCTGACCGGCGAGTCGATGCCGGTGGAAAAGGGTCCGGGCGATGCAGTGACAGGTGCCACGATCAACAAGAATGGCAGCCTCGTGATCGAGGCAGGCAAGGTCGGGGCAGATACGGTGTTGGCGCAGATCGTGGAGATGGTATCGAACGCGCGCCGTTCACGTGCGCCGATCCAAGGGATGGCCGACCGGGTCTCGGCTATCTTTGTGCCGACTGTGGTGGCGGTTTCAATTATCGCGTTCATTGTCTGGCTGATATTTGGCCCGGAACCGGCGCTGGTCTTTGCCATCGCATCCGCCGTCTCGGTGCTGATCATCGCCTGCCCCTGCGCGTTGGGCCTCGCAACACCGATCTCGATCACGACAGCAGCCGGACGTGGCGCGCAGGCAGGCGTGCTGATCAAGGATGCCGAGGCGCTGGAGCGTATGGCGGGTGTCGATACGTTGATCGTTGATAAGACCGGTACACTGACCATGTGCAAGCCCAAGCTGACGGATACAGTTGTGCTGGGCGATATGGCTGAGGGCGACCTCCTGTCATTCGCCGCCGCGCTGGAGCGCGGCTCGGAACACCCGCTTGCCGAAGCGATTGTTGAAGGAGCCGAAGCCCAAGGCGCCACGCGTCAGGAAGCGGAGGATTTCGAAGCGATCACCGGCAAGGGCGTGCGTGGCAAGGTTGCCGGACGCTTGGTGGCGCTTGGCAATGCTGCGATGATGCAAGAGATGGGGCTGAACACGGCAAATGCAGAGGCCGAGGCGGACACCCTGCGCACGATGGGAAAGACGGCGATGTTCATCGCTGTCGATGATGCGCTTGTCGGTATTGTGGCGGTGGCCGACCCGATCAAGGACAGCACCGCTCAGGCGATCGATGAACTTCACCCGCAGGGGCTGCGCATTATCATGGCGACCGGTGATAATGAACGCACGGCGCAGGCAGTGGCGGAGAAGCTGGGCATCGACGAGGTGCGCGCGGGCGTGTTGCCCGAGGCCAAGAAAGACCTGATCGACGAATTGCGACGCGACGGCCACAAGATCGCCATGGCAGGCGACGGGGTGAACGACGCCCCTGCCCTCGCCGCCGCCGATGTTGGCATCGCCATGGGCACCGGCGCGGATGTGGCGATGGAGAGTGCCGGCATCACCCTGCTGGGCGGCGATCTGATGGGCATCGTGCGGGCGCGCAAACTGGCCCGCGCCACCCTGCGCAATATCAAGCAGAACCTGTTCTTTGCCTTTGCCTATAATGCGGTCGGTGTCCCGATCGCGGCAGGGCTGCTTTATCCTGTCACTGGCCTTCTACTCTCGCCAATGATCGCGGCGGCGGCGATGAGCCTGTCGTCGGTCTCGGTCATCACGAACGCGCTGCGCCTGCGGCGGGTGGATCTATAGCAAAACATAAAAGGAGAACTGAATGACAACCTACCATATTCCCGACATGAGCTGTGGCCACTGCAAGGCTACTGTTGAAAAAACGATCCATGCCCTCGATCCTGCGGCGCAAATCGCGTTCGACATGGCGGCGCGGCAGATCACGATTCAGAGCGGCACTGACGCCGCGCATATGACCGCAGCGCTGGCAGAGGCCGGATACCCTGCCTCGCCAGCCTGACGACTGCTCGCCTGTGGGTCACTGAGTATCTGCACGGCTCCGCTCGGCCTGAACGGCGCGTTCACGTTCAGGCCAGCGGGATTTGATATACGTGAGGATGTCATCGACATCGTCCAGCGTCAGTATCTCGCCAAACCCGGGCATGCCACTGTCAAAATCCACGCCCATTTGTGCCAGTGCCTCCTCGCCGCCCAGAGTAATGTAGGCAATCAGGTCGGCGTCGGAATGATGCCATGTATGTCCGGTGGCATCATGGGGCGGCGCGGGTAAGCGCCCATCAGCATCAGGGCTTTGCCAGTCGGGTTGACCTTCGAGGTTCCTTCCGTGACACGAAGCGCAGTGTGCATCGTAAAGAACGTGGCCGCGCGATACGGCGGCATCGGGTGGCGCAAACAGGTAGGCGGCGGCCCAGATGGCTCCCATGAGGGCCGCTGCACCTGAAATGAGGAGAAGCGGCCTCATGCTGGATCGCCGTGGAGGCAACCACCCACTTCGCTTGGATTGCCTGCCATCAGTTGATCCCGTTGGCGCGCTGTAACTCTCGCACATAGGTAATAATCGCCCCGAGTTCTGAATCGGTCAAAGGCTGTTCAACCGGTGGCATGTTGCCGAATTTCCAGTGATGCGCACGGACGCCGTTCCGCGCGGCCAGAACGAATGCCATGTCGCTGTGATGCGACGGCTCGTAAATACGATGGACAAGCGGTGGCGCGATCCCGTCCTGACCGGCAGCATTCGCACCGTGACACGAGGCGCAGACCGCGCTGTAATATGTCTGGCCCAGAACGGCCTGCGCGGAAAACTCCGCCGGCAGCGTGACCTCCACCATTGGTGCCGCCGAAGAGGTGCCCGGCGCAACAGCAGGTTCTTGCGTCCCTCGGCCCTGAGACAGGTACCAACCTGCGGCTGCGATGATGGCGACGACGGCGAGTGTGCCGATAAGTCCTTTATTCATGATGAAATCTCCAATTTATTTTCGCCGACGCTGCGGCTTTGGCGGGGTGCCCGTACGGTAAGCGCACCGCTATGAATGTGTTCTGCCACCGATAGGAACGCTCCTCTCCGGTGGCAGGGTGTCAGGCGGTGACAGAAAATTCGGTCATCATGCCTGAGGCCAGATGCGGCATGTGATGACAATGCAGCATCCAGCGCGCGGCCTCGCCTGCATCCAGCGCAATCGTCACCATCGTCATCGGCGGGACATAAACCGTGTCGCGGATCGCACCATCAATCGCGCGTCCGTTGATAGTCACCACTTGAAACACGTGGCCGTGCAGATGCATCGGATGTCCCATCATCGACATATTGTGGAATGTCAGATGCACCCGCTCGCCGCTCTTGGCGGTGATCGGCGTGTGATTACCCCACGTCTCGCCGTTAATGGTCCAGAGGTATGGCTGCATTGCGCCGCCCAGCATGATCTGGTGCGACCGATCTACCGGGCGCGGCGCAAGCCCGCGCATGCCTTCCGGTCTTGCCGCGCGCAGCGAAGCCTCCTGCGCAAGATCAATATCGAAAGCGCTACTTTCTGTTTCGCCCAGATCGTCAATCCGGCGTATCTCTACACCTGTGGTGGCGAGGATGAGACCCGTGCGCTCCCGCGCACCTTCGCGCAGCGCGAGGATTGGAAAAGCTCCCGATTCCGGCAGATCAATTTCCAGATCAAGGCGCTGTGCCATAGCAAGACCAAAGCGTGTGCCTGCCATCGGCTCGACGGCGTGGCCGTCCACGGCCACAAGACGTGCCGGTATCCCGCCGGTGTCGATCCAGAACGTTGTCGCCGCCGCCGCGTTGATCACCCGCAGCAGAACACGACCCCGACGTTCAACGGCGATCACCTCCGGATCGGAAAGCGTGCGGTCATTAGAGAGGTAGGCATCGAAATCGAAGTCGTTCAGGTCCATCTGCATCCCACCGGCACCCATTCCGCCCATGGTCATGCCATTCATATTCATATGGCCGCTTTCGCCCGACATCATGCCGGAATGATCCATGCCCGCCATCGCGCCACTGCCTTGCATCGCGCCACCCATGTCGTGTGGCGCTGCACCATTCGTGATCTCAGCCAGCACATCAGCAGCGGGCCGGAATGAAAAGTCGTGCAGAAACATCACGACCTCCTGACGATCAGACGTCAGATCCTCGGGCCGCCGCACGATCAGCGGCGCGGCGAGCAGGCTCATCTCCTGCACAGGCACATGGCTGTGCATCCAGAATGTGCCGGCTAAGGTCTCATAATCATAGCTGCGCATCTCGCCCGGTTGCAGCAGCGGCATCGGCAGGTTCGGCACGCCGTCCTGCACATTGGGCGGGATCTGGCCATGCCAGTGAATGATTGTTTCTTCATCCAGTGCATTGGTCAGGTCCACGCGGAACCTCTGACCGGGATCAAGGACCAGCCCCTGTCTGCCCGAGCCATTGACCAGCCCCATAACCGTGGCGGCACGACCGCCAACATCGATCACCCGTGTCGTTGCGGTCAGGGAAAGTGGTCTGTCTTGCGCAAATGTAATGCGTGGAAAGGCGGTGGCTGCAGCCATAGCTGCGGATGCGGCCAGAAAGCCGCGGCGTGTCAGTTCATTCTTCATCATAAAAATCCATCATACCCCCAGGGGGGGGGTGTCAGTCGGGAACCGCTACCCGGTTCCGCTCGTCAACTCTTCAGATAGATTTGGGAGGGCGATCGGCGGTCTCAATCAGGCGCCCGTGCAGAACAAGGGATATTGCTGCCAAGTGCCCTGCTGATCGTAAGGCCACCGGAGCTGGGTCCAGAGATGGAAACAAGGCCGCTATTGACCCGATACAAGCAGTTGCGCAGGCACCCGTCATAGAATGCCCGGTAGCACTGCAATGCTCAGCTCCAGATTGCCCGCTTCTGCCGGCTTGTTCGGCATGACACGGAATCGACATCGTTTCAGCCTGCCATGCCATTACCGCATGCGGAAGGGCGCCGAACAAAGCGACGGCAACCAGCAGCAAAAGAGAGAACAAGTAACGCGTCATCGGTCCCATCAGCAGAAATACAGCGGATATCTATAATTTATCTGGCCGTTCCACAATACATGATGCCATTTTCCAAGTTTGTCGAACAGGTAAATGCCCTTCCTCGAAGGGCGCGTGCTCGCTATGATGTTGGGGCAGTATATCCGAATGCAGCACATCCGCATTTTGGACTGCCATTCGGTGCCCAAATATCAAGGTGAACCCTGACGATTGATGGTCGAAAAACTGCCGTCTTTGTCACTCGCCGCCGTCTCACCTGAAATCAAGCTGTTGATAAGGACAAAACCCTCGGATCGATACTGAGGGCGATTTGGCTGGAATCCTGAGCCTATGCGACATAAGAAAAAAGACCGCCGAGCTTTCGCCGGACGGTCTTTTGCAAATAAAGCTGGTTGCGGGAGGGTGAACCGCCGCAATCTACTAAAGCTCCGGTGCTTCGTTTAGGACGTGTCACGAAAGATGTAACCCAGTTCCTTGCAAACCTACAGAATTTCCATACATAAAGCGCGAATGCGGCGTCAACTTCTCGAGCGTCAATTTCGACAAAATCAATGATGGACTCTCGGAAAGCCCTTCAACTTTGTTGCCACTGCTTACGAATTCTATCTCTGTGCAAGAGATAGACATTTTTCTAACTTATGCCCTGGCGTTGGCGACCAGAGCCTCATTGGCTCAGACCCACCGCAAGCGGTCACACATGCCCACGAGGTTAATATCTGGACATTGACCTTCGATAACCTCACGCGCACGCGTCACGTTGGCTCCGATGCTCAGGTTATCAAACGCTTTGGCGTGGATGCCGTCCGTAATAAAATAGGCGTCAAAGCCGTTGTCAGCGGCACCCTTGATATCTGTGAGCAACCCGTCGCCGACGGCCAGCAATCGGCTCTTCGGGATATTCCTGCCAGCAATATCCGCTGCTTCTCTCAGCGCCTCGTCGTATATCGCAGCCTCGGGTTTGCCCGCAAAAATTACTTTGCCGCCCAATTGCGCGTAGCGTTGGGCAATTGATCCTGCACAGATTACCATCCGGTCGCCACTGCGCACAACCAGATCGGGGTTTGCGCAGATCATCTCCACGGATGCCGCATACATTGATGCCAATAGACCGTGATAGACTTCAGCCGATTCAATCTCATCATCAAGCGGGCCCGTCAGCAGGCATATTTTGGCTTCCGGCAAGTCCACAATCGGGTTCGCCAGACCTGTAAGAATCGAACGGTCGCGTGCGGGGCCAAAGTGGAACAACGGCGCGTCGGGTTGTTTTGCTATCAGCGCAGCAGTCACATCGCCCGACGTGATGATGGTATCAAACGCCTCTCGCGGAACTCCAAGACGGTCCAGCTGCGGATAGACATCTTTGGACAATCGCGGCGCATTGGTGAGTAAAATGACAAAGCGACCACTGGCACGGACACTGCACAAGGCATCAACGGCATCTTCACAGGCAGCAACGCCATTGTGGAGGACACCCCAGATGTCGCAGAGTAGGCCATCATAGCCTGCAGTAAGATAACTCAGCGGAGTAAATCCGGCTGGTGGATCCGAAAACTGGCCGGTGTGTCCCATGGATAAGATGGGTCAGGTTTCTGTGCGCAAGGTCAAGCAGAATCTCGCGATGGGAGGACGGGTTTGAAACTGTTGGGCACATGCGGGTCTTACCCGGTTCGCAGGCACAATTGTCAGTATCGCATCCACTCCTTGCAATCTGGCAGAATTCTCCATATGGCTAAGCCTTGAGGGCGCACCAACTAGTGTGCGCCGATTCTTTCAAGATCAATCGTAGCAGAGCAGAACACCTGAACTGCTGCCGGACGTTTCCGGCAAAACTCAACGTCACTCCACATCTTTGCGCGTTGGCCACCTCTTGTTGCCTGCGAATTTGCTCGACTTTGCTAAACTACCGCCCAAACGCCGCTTTTCAGCGCAAGACGCGCATCTAATCCGCAGGTGTTGCCGGGATCTGGGGTTTTTCGATTATTTCTGCACGCGTTCAATTGTGGGACGACATGACAACAGCCTCTCTTGATGGCTGCGCTTTCGAATTCGATTTGTGCCCTCTCGATGTCCATGTGCGGCCCACGTGCGCGGACGTATCATGGGCGTCCCGATCTCATGACCCTTCGTCATGTGGTCGTTGGAGAATGACCTAATGTTAGACAAATACCTGCTATTCACCCCCGGCCCTGTGAATGTGGCCGAGACCCTTCGTGATGCCATCAGTAACAAAGATATCTGCCACCGCGAACCTGATTTTGACGCCCTTCTGGGCAGTATCGAGAACAAACTGATCTCGCTCTTTCAGATTAGAAATCGAGCGCGATATCGTGCAGTGGTGATCACCGGATCCGGCACTGCAGCAAACGAGGCCATCCTGTCTTCTGTCGTGGGAAAGGGTGCGATCCTGATCCTGTCGAACGGCGAATTTGGCGGACGGTTGCACAAGACGTCCAATATCCACAACAAGCGGACCCACCTCATTGAGGTTCCATGGGGAACCCCTTTTGATCTGAACCAGATTGAGTTGTATCTGGCGGCCCACCAGATTGATGTCATCGCAATGGTCCATCACGAGACTTGTTCAGGCATGTTAAATCCACTGGCGCAGATCGGCGCTTTGGCCAAGGCCAATGGCGCGTTGTTCGTGGTTGATGGTGTCAGTTCCGTCGGCGCGGAGGTAATCGACATGGAGGCGTGCAACATCGCGTTTGTGTCCAGCTCAAGCTCCAAGGCGATAGGGTCCTACCCTGGCTTGTCCTTTGTCGTGGGCCGTAAAAAATACTTCAAACAGCTGAAACATCACGCGGCGAAAACGACCTATCTGAACCTCGCGACGTTCTATGCCTTTCTGAAAGATCATGGTCAAACACCCAATACGCCTGCCGTTCCATTGTTCTTTGCGTTGGAGCAGGCGTTGGCGGACATCCTGCGCGAAGGCGTGATCAAACGTTATGCGCGGATAAAAGCCCGCGCCGAACTATTACGTGTCGGTATGCGTCGCCTCAACCTTGAGTTTTTAATCGACGAGGCGGACATGTGTTCTATCCTGACCACGGTGCTGGTGCCACCTTCAATTTCTGTGCGCAATCTGCGCGCTCGGCTGCGCGAAAAATCCATCATCGTATACGAGGGCAAGGGCTGCTTTGCCGGCAAGGTTTTTCAGGTGGGTAATATCGGGGAATTGTCGGACTACGATATCCGGTTCTTCCTTACGGCACTCAAAGACGTGCTGCTGACCTTGCAAGCCGAGGCAGCCGAACTGGTGTCCCCTGTCAAATCTAAGGCGGGAAGATTGGTCATGCTCCCGACGCCTGACCGTTTTCCGGCAAAGGTGGTGTCATGACGGATAAGCTGAAACGGCTTTGGGCCACCAAAACCCGTGATGACGAATGGTGGTCATCGTTTGTCACATCACCCCTTGCCATCGCTGCCAACTATGGCGCTGCTGATGTCCCGTGGATCACGCCAAACCGGATCACTGCGGCCTCATTTCTGGTCGCTGTCGTTGCCACTGTGTGTATCTTGGTTGGAGGCTTTGGCGCATTCATCGCAGCAGCAATCCTGATCCATTTCAGCCACATACTAGATTGTATGGACGGTCAAATGGCACGCTACCGAAATGTGTCGTCCCCCGTAGGCAGCTATTACGACCGATTGACCGATCAGGTGCAGGTCACACTTTGGTTTGGCGCAACCGGATACGCGGCCTATCTGCAAACCGGCAGCGTGACCCCCGTCTTCCTCGCGATGATCGGCATCGCGTTCTACGGATTGCGGGGATACGCCAAATACATCGCGCTTGAAATCGAAACCGCCCGCAACCCAGACTACCCCGCAGACTTGGCACTGCTGAAACGCATCGAAATCAGGGCGGGTTTGGGCTTTGGCCTGCGCAAAAACTGGGCGTGGTTCTTAAAGGAGCAACGTAAAGTTCTCGCCTTTGATGAGGGTGTGTTCATCTTCATGCTGTCGATGGCGCTGATATTTGACCAGCTCATCCCGATGCTCTGGGTTTTCGCCGCAAGCCAATTGTTCTGGGGCCTCTACAAATCTTGGCTCAGAGGCAAAAACATCCGCGAAAACTGTAAACTTCCCTTCCCGAAATAGTCGCTTTTGTCGCGGCTCATCCAGGACATAATGATATGAAAAACGAAATCAACCGCCCTCCCATGGTAGTCATTCTGGCCGCAGGAATCGGCTCCCGGCTCAGCCCGCTGACAGACAACTGCCCCAAAAGCCTGTTGACCGTTGGCGGGTCCGTTATCCTTGAACGGATGATCCGAAATTGCCTCAGCTGCGGCTTGTCACAGTTCGTTCTGGTGCTGGGCCACAGAGCAGACGAGATCAGGCAGTTTGTCGATAAGACGTTTCGAGGAATCCGTGTCACCTATGTGATCAACGACCGCTACCGTGAGACGAACACGGGGTATTCCCTGATGTTGGCATCGCAGGTGATCGGCACTGCTGAATTTATTAAGTTCGATGCAGACGTTGTGTTTGATGTGAAAATCCTACGTCAACTTGTCGATGACGACCGTGCCAATGTTTTGTGCATCGATCAGAATATCGCGCTTGAGGATGAAGAAGTGAAGGTCATTACTGACGACCAGATGCAGGTGCTTGAGGTCGGTAAATCCGTTGATCCCAAGGTGGCTTTGGGGGAATCCATTGGGATCGAGAAGATCAGTGCCAAAACTGGCCCGCTTCTTTTCGTGGAATTGTCCGAGATGATGGAAAGTCCAGCGCGGTATCAGGACTATTATGAAGACGCCTACGCACGGCTCGTGGTGAAAGGTGCTGCCTTTCATGCGCTTGATATCACGGGATCGAACTGGACCGAGATTGATACGGCGCAAGATTTTGCCGCAGCAAATGCAATGTTCGGAACGCCGATCACGACAGTCTCGCGTGGACAGCAACGGGCTATAGACGAGGCTTCGGACAAGGCGGCCACCGCCATGTAACGCCCGTCAAGAACAACACCAGTGTGTACCTGATCCAGGCAAACATTGGACAACCGCAGCCAAGCCCTGCCATTTCGGCACCGGATCGCTGCATTTTGGAAGGACACGACCATGGCCAAAGGCAAAAACAGCAATAAAGAGACAAAAAAGCCAAAACAGGAAAAGCCGAAAGTCCACGCCACAGCGAATTCTCTGGCGGGTAAACCTGCGGTTGCGATCGGAGGCAAAAAGGTAAAGTAACCCACGAATCCTTGTGCAAGATTGCAAGCCTAAAGACCCTGCCTCTTTGAGCGGTAAGCCCAAAGAGGCAGCAGCTCGTCGTGGATACAGGATCAGTGCTGCGGCAAATTTTGGCCCAATCGCCCCATCAACCTGGTCAGGAGGCCTGCCATGACCGACGAAGAAAGCACCTCGAAGGTGCATTACATCTGCCAGACATACATCGAAAAGAAGGCGGGACGCAGTGGGCAGGTCAGTTTGCAGATCGACAAACAATTCCAATACACTTCAGCGTCACAGGCCAAGGAGCGAGCGGAACGCGAATGCCGTTCCGAGGCGTGCGTCGGTGCTGACGCCTACATGGTCACAGAGGACCCCAGTTCGGGTGAAGTCGGAGAACCGACTTTCATCGTCAGGGTTGGGTCTGTTCCTGAATTCGACGCATTCTGAAGCATCGCAGTCGGGTCATCAATGGTCTCCTCAGCCCGTCACACACCGAGAAATTTGGCCGACGCGATCCGTGCATCCATCATGTCAAGCCAGCGTATGACTGGCGAGCATGGCAAACAACGCCTATTGTGCCTGTGCCAAGTGTTTGCGCCCGCCCGACTTTTTTTGAGGCTGAGCTATGGCCTGCCGCAGTACGGTGACATGAATTTGGTTCGGATAATCGTATCAATTTCAAGATCAATTGTCTGACGTCAGCGCCTATGGGGCCAAATATGGCAATTTGATTAGAGAGTATTCTTGGCTCATCGCAACCACTGAAAGTGGGGTGGTTGCTGCCCTCCCCCTGAACGGCATCGCAATGTGCCAAGGGTAATCCCCCCTAAAATTAGTGGTGTTCAAAAGTAGAATTTTCTCGGCAAGATATCTGAGGAGATTTACGATGAAGAATGGACGATACAGCGACGCGCAGATCATGGCGGTGTTGAAGCAAGCGGAGGGCGGTGTTCCGGTTTCTGAGCTTTGCCGGGAGCATGGAATGAGCAGCGCAAGTTTTTATAAATGGCGGGCGAAGTTCGGCGGCATGGATGCGTCATTGATTTCAGAGATGAAGGATATGGCGGAGGAGAACCGCCGCCTGAAGCGCATGTATGCCGAAATGAGCATGCAAAACGACTTGCTGAAGGAAGCCCTTGGAAAAAAGCGCTGAAGCCATCTCGAAGGCGGGAGATGGCCATGAATGCGGTCGCGCAGAACGGGGTCAGCATTGCGTTGGCTTGCCGTGCGTTTGAGATCAGCGAGACGTGCTACCGGTACGCCCAATCCTGAGCGACGAGAACGAGGAGATCGCCGCTTGGCTGGAACGGTTGACCGAGAAATAAGCGAACCTGGGCTTTGGCCTATGTTTTTTGTATCTGCGCAACGTCCAAGGCTATGGCTGGAACCACAAACGCGTTTACCGGATCTACTGTGAACTGGAGCTGAACCTGCGGATCAAGCCAAAGAAGCGCCTGAAGCGTGATAAACCCGAGCCATTGGCTGTGCCTGACAGACCCAATGAGACATGGTCGATGGATTTCATGGCTGATCAGCTCGCAGATGGGCGTTCGATCAGGACATTGAACGTGCTGGATGACTTTAATCTTGAAGGCTTATGTATTGAAGTGGACTTCTCGCTGCCCGCAGAGAGAGTTGTCAGAAGCTTAAACCAGATCATCGAATGGCGCGGACAACCTCAGGCAATTCGAGTCGACAAC